>NZ_JAFFPR010000046.1 GCF_016918735.1 Leptospira abararensis | reverse complement strand
TACAAGAGATTTTCATATACCCTAAGGCACTAGGATGAACGTAGTCAAAATAATCTTGTGGAAGAAAAAGGATAGGGTGCATATCAACTAATGTAATTCTAGATCTTAGAGAAGGTACTGTATTAATCCAATATTTATCAATTAGCTGATTATAATCTCTTATATTAGCGCTTATAGTCTCATAGTTAGGTAGTGTATTAGCAACAGCCGGTGAAATTCGAATTATTTTAGCGAGAAAAATTTGTGTTTTTGTATTACTTGCAAGTAT
>NZ_JAFFPR010000041.1 GCF_016918735.1 Leptospira abararensis | reverse complement strand
ATCCGCAAACTCCGTGCCAGTCCCTAACGTCCCGTCGGGACTCAGGGTCGGGAAACGTCGTCTCCACTAGTTCGTTAATTGCAATTAGTTGATCAAAAGAAGATTACGCGCAAATTTTTTTAAGAAGGTGTTGTCGATTTAAGCTTTGGAAGATAACAATTTATGCCTTTCTCTCCACGCAAGTGCAGTTTGTTATTTGTGCTTTATAAGAATTAAGAGAAAATTTGCGCTCACTTTTGTTGACCTTTCGACTCTACTCTTTTACTATAATAACTAACTGCAA
>NZ_JAFFPR010000043.1 GCF_016918735.1 Leptospira abararensis | reverse complement strand
ATCTAGCGCACAAGCGCCCGTATTTCATTTTCAGGTGTATTCCAATTCAAAGTTTTTCTAGGTCTTTGATTGAGTAATGTTTGAACCTTTTTAATTTGGCTTTTTTTGATTTTTGAGAAGTCAGTTCCTTTAGGAAAGAAATCTCTGATGAGCATATTAGTATTTTCACATGTACCTCTTTCCCATGGCGAAGCTGGATGACAGAAGTAAACTTTCATTTTTGTATTTTTAGTAAACAATCTATGTTCTGACATTTCTTTTCCTTGGTCATAAGTCATAGAAAGTTTTAATTGTTTTGGAAATTGTTTTAACTCTTGTTCAAAAGCTTTTCTGACAGATTCAGCATCCATTGCTTTCAAAGGTACTAGTATGACAGTTCT
>NZ_JAFFPR010000033.1 GCF_016918735.1 Leptospira abararensis | reverse complement strand
GTGTAAGAATTGAATTACTTATGGCCACTAATCTAAACATTGACTCCAAATTACTTGATGAAGCTTATTCAATAAGTGGATTGAAAACCAAAAGAGAAACTGTAAACACTGCACTCATTGAATTTATTAAAAAGCACAAACAGAAAGAAATTATTAAGTTTTTTAATACCATTGAATACGATTCAAAAGTTGACTATAAAAAAATCAGAGCTTAAGTTCCACTCGATTTTTTTAGAATGAACTTACTCATTGATACTTCGGTTTGGTCAGAAGCATTTAGACGGAAGAATAATTCAGTTAATTCTGAAGATACTTTCCTTTTTCAAATTATTAAAAATGAAGAAGAAATATTTCTAACCGGAATTATTTTACAAGAAATTTTAACCGGTATTAAAAATCAAAAACTCTTCGATGACATTAATAATCATCTCCGATTCTTTAATTATGTTAATCCTACAAACAAGGATCATATTCTAGCTGCACAATTAAGAAATGATTTAGCAAAAAAAGGTATTACCGTTGCTTCGATCGAT
>NZ_JAFFPR010000066.1 GCF_016918735.1 Leptospira abararensis | reverse complement strand
TCAGATAAAAGTGATAAATAAGCTGTTTCTTTTGCTTTGAAGTTTTGTCTGATTGTGTCCAACTCAGCTGCAATTTGGGCTGCCGTTTTTTGGCCTACATTTCCAACCGCATAATCATATACTGCTTTGGCTCGATCTCGTTTTGCTTCTAATAACTTCAACTCTTCACGAGCAAGTTTGAGTTCAAACTCTTGTACGCTGAGTATGTAAGGGTCACTTCCCCCAGCATTTACGAGTAGTCCTTGACCAACACCTGTTCCACGAATGTCTTGGTCATGGATTTGGTTTTGTGTAGCAGCAACTAAGTTTCTATATCTAGTTTGTAAGCCACCCCAATAATCTCTTTGTTGGCGGTATTCTGCAGTAACACTTGGATTGTATCCACTTCCAGGAGCCTCTGCACGAGCGAGTGCATCTTCAAACCAATCCAAATTGGAGGCAATTGTAGATAAAGTGTCTGCACCCACAGTGATTACATCTGTGATTCCTCTAACATGGGCATCCCAATTGGTTCTATTCGTAGCAAGGGTGCGATCCAATTCTTCAATCGCCTTCGCCTTGTTCTGCACCATTGTCGCTTCGCTTGCGTCCCATTGTTTCAAACCCTC
>NZ_JAFFPR010000052.1 GCF_016918735.1 Leptospira abararensis | reverse complement strand
TTTAACTCTTGTTCAAAAGCTTTTCTGACAGATTCAGCATCCATTGCTTTCAAAGGTACTAGTATGACAGTTCTTGTAACTCTTTCAACAATCGTGCCTAGCGCACTGGAATGATTTTTACCAATTAGTAAATCACCTTCCCAGTGACCTGGCACGGATCTATCTTCAACTTCTTTAGGACGTTCTTCAATACTAATCATATCTGGAATTTTACCTATATTAGCGATGTTCCCTGCAGGTTTTGGTTTTTTGCCTTTCCTTCTTAGGTAAGTATTGATTTCTTTTTTAAGCTCTCCTCTCGGAAGCAAATAAATAAAGGTATATATTGATTGGTGAGAAATATTCATATATTTTTCATTTGGAAACGAACGAGCTAGATTTTTTGATATTTGTGCTGGTGACCATTTGAGTTCAAGGCGATTTTTAAACTCTCTATACAACTTGTTGTTAGTTAATAATTTACTTTTTCCAAGCTTTCTTGAAGAGGCAGCCATTCTTGATTTATATCCAGAAATTATTGCGGAGTATTGATAATATCTATCTGCAATTTTTCCCTTTTCTAATTCCCTGCCAATGGTAGATCGGTGACGACCCATTATTTCTGCAATCGCACCTTTTGAGTATCCTTGATGAATCAACATGGACAAGGTTTCCCTTTCCTTCGGACTAATTCTTGAGTATTTTGTCATCTTTTCTCCGATTTATATTATCGGGATTTGTTGCATTAGATTCTTGAATCTACC
>NZ_JAFFPR010000039.1 GCF_016918735.1 Leptospira abararensis | reverse complement strand
ATAATTAATCTTATCGAAGTAAACATTGGAAAAATTAATATCGAGGACATACAATTTCTCACCATTATAGTTCTCTTTATTCTTTCGTTTGGAATATATATGAATATAATCTATTCATCAATTTCATTTGCTGCTTTCGTCTTATTTACTTTTGCAACCGAATATCTTAATTCAGGAATAAATTTTGTTCTAATAGGAAAATTAGTTCTAGCGTTGGCTATTCTCTTCAACGGAATTGAAAAACATCTTCAATTCTTAAAACTGAACCATCTAAAATTAATTAATAATTCTCGTGACAAATTATTCCTTGGAATTTCCAGTCTCTACATATTATATCTAATTATAAACCTAATCTTTCACTATTTCTTCACAATTACCTACATTCACAATAAAGATGATTTTGACAAGGCAGACTATAAGTTTATAAATAGCTTAAATATCCTAGAACAAAACGAAAAGATGCAATACCTCTTTCACTTTAACAATTTAGGAAAAAACAATGGATTCGTATTAGTTTCAAATAATAAAATTGTAACCCATGATAAACTTTCAGATATAAATAAAATATATTTCTCAGATATTCACAATATTGAAAAAGAAATAATTTCTGAAGATATCTCACGATTAAATATATTCCTAAAATCAGGAGAATCAATAAATATCACTATCCCTAGAAAAAGAAATAGAGATGAAGAACTATTTTTTTATATCAACAACGAAATAAAAATACTATCCAACGGCGTATAACAGCATGGAAACGCTGCGCTTCGGCACGAGGCCTCGCTTGGGCT
>NZ_JAFFPR010000030.1 GCF_016918735.1 Leptospira abararensis | reverse complement strand
CAAACTCCGTGCCAGTCCCTAACGTCCCGTTCGGGACTCAGGGTCGGGAAACGTCGTCTCCACTAGTTCGTTATGCGCAAGAAATGCAAATTCATTTTTAGAAAAACTTATGAAATTAAAATTAAAGAATTTTTTAAAATTGAAAATGTATTAAATTGCCATTTAATCGAAATTCAAATTATTAATAATTGTATTTCTCAGGATTTATTACGTATCACAACCTATAAAAAATTTAGACAAATCAGACTAGCAAGGACCGTATAAAGACTATTTATTAGATCTAGAAGGAGAAAATATTTTAGCAAATCAAAGGGGTAATATCCAAGAAGAAAAACTTACAGAATCTTTTAGAATTGCATTCTTTTTTCATCACTTAAATTAAAATAAACCACTTACTACGCAATTTGGAAATTTCGATTTACCACTAATAACAAATATTTCAAATAGAACAAAAGACATACTTTATTCTATTATAGATTAACATTTTAATCTATATCCTAATGCGAATATATATAATCAATAACGCAGGCTTCGAACTATGATAAATAAACTTAAATTAATTATACTTCTTTTTTTAATTATTAACTTTTCATTCTGTCAAAGTGAAAAAGAACAACTTTTTGGGAAATCGAAAGAAACTAGGAAAAAAGAAAGAGAATGTGATCCTGTTTTAACCTTTTTTATTTGTGAATCTCATTGTATTAATACTCCAAATTATATTCAAAATTGTGAATCGTCAAAAGGAAGTTGCTATATTCAAAGGAATAATATTTGTACTGGTAGCAATAACATGTAATTGAAATTGTCAAATTCAAAATTAGTGAGAAATAAATGTTACAATTCTAAATTAGATCTAAAAATGCATTTCCAGCGCATAACAGCATGGAAACGCTGCGCTTCGGCACAAGGCCTCGCTTGGGCTGCGCCACATTTCCCTTCTGTCACTCGTTT
>NZ_JAFFPR010000045.1 GCF_016918735.1 Leptospira abararensis | reverse complement strand
AGATTTCTGAAAAAATCTGGATCTCGTGGGGCCTTCGCTCGGCCTAAAGGCACATTTCGTGTCACGCTAACGCCTCTTCTAGAGGCTCAGCTACACGAAACGTCGGTAAGCCTAATTCGTTATGCGCAAGACCGTAAAATTTTAGTCAAAATATAGAATTTTAAGTAGTTGACATTGTCCACCCATTAAATAAACTTGGAATAGTGGAAAAACGTGTCTGCCATTATCCGTTAAAAAAGATAAAAGAACTGATTACCGAGGGAAAGTTTTCTATCACAAAAAATGCTCAAAAAACTGCCATTGAACAATTTGGATATAGTGAAACTGAAATTATTAATGAAGTGCTAAATTTACATAATTCTGACTTTTTCAAATCAATGACTTCCCATAACAATCATTTGCTCTGGCACGATGTTTACAAAAAGGAAAGTAATAATTATAAACTTTATATTAAAATTCAAATTTCGAACAGCAATACATTAGTTATTTCTTTTAAAGGAGATGAAAGCTTATGAAAGATAAAAAAAGGATCGATTGTCCTGTCTGTGGTGAAACAAATTCTATGATTTTCAAAACCGATGTCTCTGAAAATTTCAATATTAAAGATTATGGAAACCTTAAAATCAATAATATTGAAGGTTACTATTGCAAAAATTGCAAAGACGGAATTCTTACTAGAAAATCTCAAAATCACATAAATGCTACAATTGCTGAATTTAAAGCAAAAAAGGATGCTGAAGTTACAGTTGCTGCGGATCTTATTAGTGTTGATGAAATGGCGAAGAAGTTAAAATTATCCCGCCAATCTATTCATAAAATGATGAACATTGGAAAAATCAGATATGTATTTGTTGGAGATATAAGATTACCATTGAAAAACCAAAAAGTCTCTCATAAATAACGGTCCAGCGCATAACAGCGCCTTACCGCTACGCTTCGGCACAAGGCCTCGCTCGGCCTCCGGCAAATTCCCCTTCTGGCATTCGCCTTGCTTACGCAAGCTACATGCCAGTCCCTAACGTCCCGTGATCGGGACTCAGGGTCGGGGAACTTCGGTAAGTCTAGTTCGTTATACGACATTCGTCGGAATAAATTTTAAAAACAGAGGAAAATATGAAAGAAGATATAAAGAAAATCTTATT
>NZ_JAFFPR010000013.1 GCF_016918735.1 Leptospira abararensis | reverse complement strand
TGTGCTAGTATAGTATTCACCTGACAGTTTCGTAAAGAAGCAGTGGTCACACATCCTCTAATTAGAAAAATGATTTTTACCACAAAGTCATTTCCTAGGAGGGAAGACGTATGACCACCACCAATACCAACGTAAGCACCAAAGCAGCGAGAAGAAAGCTAAATTTGTTAGAATTAGCAAATGAACTAAGCAATGTCAGCAGAGCCTGTAAGATCATGGGCTACTCCAGACAACAATTCTATGAGATCAGAAGAAACTACCAAACGTTTGGTTCAGAAGGTTTAATCGACAGAGTATCTGGAGCGACCAACCCCCATCCAAACCGATTGTCGGAAGAACTCGAAAAAGTGATTCTGGATTATAGCCTCATCAATCCAACTCATGGTTCCATTCGTGTAGCCCAACAATTGAATTTAAAAGGTCACAGTGTAAGTTCAGGAGGAGTGAGAGGAGTTTGGACAAGAACGAAACTTCTTACTAAACACCAAAGACTGTTAAGACTCGATCAACATCTTAAAGAGCATCCCATAGAGCTCAATGAAAATCAAATAAAGCTGCTCGAGAAATTCAATCCTGAATACCGAGATAGGCACATTCAGGCTGATTTTACAGGGGATTTGGTCGCTATGGATACATTTATGGTAGGAACATTAAAAGGGATAGGAAGAGTCTACCTACAGACAGTTATCGATTGTCACTCAAGATATGCTTGGGGAACTCTTCATACATCGAAAATGCCAATTACGGCTGTCCAGACTTTAAACAATGAAGTTCTTCCTTTCTTTGAAGAACACAACATTCCTATCAAAACAATTCTGACAGATAACGGACGAGAATACTGCGGGAGAGAAGATCAGCATCCATTTGAACTATTCCTTCAACTAGAGGACATCGAACACAGAACCACGAAAGTCAGAAGACCACAAAGCAACGGATATGTGGAAAGGCTTCATCGAACTTTACTCGACGAACACTTCAGAGTCGCTGGCAGAACAAATTTTTATGAAACAGTCGATGAAATGGAAAAAGATTTCCAGGTATATCTCAAGTTCTATAACAACGAAAGATCTCACCAAGGCAGAAATATGAATGGGAGAACGCCCTATCAAGTTTTCCTTGATGGTATCCGAGAATTAACACAGGAAAAAAATCAATAATCTAAATTAAATTAGAGGATTGTGTAAGGCGAATACTGTATCTGTACA
>NZ_JAFFPR010000001.1 GCF_016918735.1 Leptospira abararensis | reverse complement strand
AACGCTTCGCTTCGGCACGAGGCCTCGCTTGGGCTACGCCACATTCCTCTCCGTCACGCTTCTCGCTCCGCAAGAAGACGCGCCGACGCTAACGCCTACTACGTAGGCTCAGCTACGAGGAACGTCGTCTCCCCTAGTTCGTTATGCGTAATCGCTTAATGTATGCCTCGGGACATGGGTAACACTTTCAATACTATGAAAATATCAAATAAAGAGCCAAAAGAGTCACAATCAATCGCTTGACTTTTACACAAAATCAACCAAATTTGAAATATGGCGACGGTTGAAATCTTAGATTCAAACTCTATTCAAAACTCCTTAAAAAAATACAAACAGGAGCTTAATTCCCTAGGCGTTGAAACTATTCACCTTTTTGGATCCGTCGCTAGAAATGAAGCCAAACATAATAGTGATATCGATTTCTTGGTCAAATTTAAGCCTGGAATGAAAAATTTTGATAATTATATTAATCTAACATTTCTACTCGAAGATCTTTTTAATGTAAAAGTCGATCTACTTACTACTGATTCAATTTCAGGCTCACTTAAAAATTCTGTAGATAGTGAGTCAGTATTAATTGAAGTCTGATATTGATTATATTAAACATATCTACAACGAAATTTTGTTTATTAAAGATGAATTAGCTAAAACTAATGAAGCTCTATTTCTTAATGATAATGTTTTAAAACGAGCCTTTGTTCGAAGTATCGAAATAATCGGCGAAGCATCGAACAAACTTTCCGATTCGTTTAAGAAAAAATATAATGAACCTGAATGGAGAAAATTCTCCGCAACTAGAAACCACTTAATTCATGGATACTTTATTGTTGATTATGATATTGTCTGGGATCTTGTTAAAAACAAAATCCCTGTTCTTGAAATTCAAATTAAAGAAATTTTACAAAAAGAAAAAACGCTCTTCGATTAATATGCGCGACTACGCATAACAGCGTGGAAACGCTGCGCTTCGGCACGAGGCCTCGCTTGGGCTACGCCACATTTCCCTTCTGGCACTCGTTTGCATTCGCAAACTACGTGCCAGTCCCTAACGTCCCGCCGGGACTCAGGGTCGGGAAACGTCGTCTCCACTAGTTCGTTATACGAAATGCCCGAAAAACCGATTTAAAACCGAAATTTAATAAGTTTAAGCAAAAAAGAGAAGAAAGTATTCTAGAAAGCTCAATTTTCCAGCACAACTCAACTTGACTTTATAAGCAAATTCATGATAACATGGGCCT
>NZ_JAFFPR010000002.1 GCF_016918735.1 Leptospira abararensis | reverse complement strand
GAGGGCTAGAGGGATGCCTTGGAAGGAGAATAATGTCGTGGAATTAAGATATCAGTTCGTTCTGGAGAGCCTCCAGAAGGGAGTCAATTTTACTCAGCTCTGTGCTCAGTATGGGATCTCTACTAAGTCTGGATACAAGTGGAAAGAACGCTTCATTTTAGAAGGTCGGGACGGTCTTCGGGATAAAAAGAAAACTCCAAAAAACTCGCCGGCTAAAATTGCTGAAGAAACCATTCTCGAAATCGTTAAGATCAAAAATAACAAGAAGTTTTGGGGGGCTAAAAAAATTCTACAACTCTATAAAAATAAATTCCCTCATAGAAAACCTCCTAACAGATCCACCGTTGAACGTATTCTTAAAAAAGCCGGCCTACTAGATAAGAAAAAGAAAAAAAGATCTATTAACTCAGGTCAACGCATCTCAATGCCCGAGAAAGCAACGCATCCAAATCATATTTGGACCGTTGACTTCAAAGGATGGTGGTATACTCCTGAACGTGAGAAAGTAAATCCTCTTACTGTCAGAGATGATTTCTCTAAATACATTCTCGCTATCAAAACTCTAAAGAAAGGAGACATACCTTCGGTTAAGGCCGAATTTACAAGGTTATTCAAGATCTACGGAATTCCAGATATCATTCGATCCGACAATGGCCCTCCTTTCGCCTCCATGCAGTCTCTCTGGGGACTCACCAAACTTTCCGTTTGGTGGCTCTCTCTAGGGATCAAACTCGATCGTATACAACCTGGTAAACCTTACCAGAATGGAGCTCATGAAAGAATGCATCGAGACATGGCTCGGGAACTACAATATGAAATCGTCGGGAACATCACTCTCTTCCAAAATCTATTCGATAAATGGAGAATCGAATTCAATAGAGAAAGACCACACGAAGCTCTTAACATGAAAACACCGGAACAAATATATCTTAAATCTGATAGAAAATTTGATCCTAATGCCGATCTTCTTATAGCATACCCTTTTGGATTTAAACAAAGGCATGTCAATGACAGAGGTTACATCAATTATAATGGAAATCTCATTATGGTCGGGAATCCTTTTAATGGATTTAACATCGGAATCAAAAAGGAAAATGATTCTTTCTCCATTTGGTTCGGAATTAATAAGTTAGGTGTTATCGATCAAAATTTAGGCTTGATTATTTCTGATCCCGATTCATACAAAGTTCATAAACCAAGAAAGGTTTCCAAAAAGCGTTACCCTTCTCCTGCAGCATAACCGTTACCCATGTCTTGAAGTCATACC
>NZ_JAFFPR010000036.1 GCF_016918735.1 Leptospira abararensis | reverse complement strand
CGAATACTTTTACTTTTGAAGCATTATTTTGATTTGGAATACTATTAATTATGAGGCAATATGGCACTCGTATTGAATCTTGTTTTATCTACTCGAAATGTTAAGTTGAGAATCAGGTAAAAATCTACTCCAAAGATAACATTTGTAAAAAAGATTCCAAGCTATTTTCTTTTTACCCAAACTTGTTCTGCAGCTCTCCTCATTTCTTCAACACGTTGTCTTTCGAGGAATGGATTTTTTGTATCTGAATTTACTTCTCGTCTCCATTTCGGAATTGTATGAACGATTCCTTTCTTCCTTCTAACTTTCACTTTGTCTATTGGATTACGAATAGGGGCAGCAATCTTCACAATTTCATTTTGCCAATGATTGACCTGATTCTTTAATTCAAAAATATTCAACTTCTCATAAATCTTTTTCATAGAAGCTTTTATCGTTTTCGAAATATCTTTTCTAGCCAATATCCTTCGGTAAGGTGATTTTGCTTCGTCATACCTTCGTATTGCTTTTGAACCAATCCTATGTTTCTCCTTTAGAATCATCACTGGTAAAAAGTAATTATTGTAAGTATTTAAATCTTGGTAAAGAGATCTGACAATATCTGCTTGGCTTTGATTTTCAATACGCAAATATCCAGTATTCCTTCTTACAACACTGTAATTCTTCTGTTCAATATGTGGGTTATCATTCTTTTTATATGGTCTTCCACGAGTGAATTGGATGTCGTTTCTTTCTGCATACGTTAAGATTGTTTGATTAATAAATTCTGCACCGTTATCGGAATGGATTCCCAAAAGTGGGAAGGG
Source organism: Leptospira abararensis (assembly GCF_016918735.1). Taxonomy (GTDB): domain Bacteria; phylum Spirochaetota; class Leptospiria; order Leptospirales; family Leptospiraceae; genus Leptospira_A; species Leptospira_A abararensis. The sequence goes on along the minus strand of NZ_JAFFPR010000036.1, from coordinate 785 downwards.
TAATATTTTTTTCAGTTTTATTAATGCTTTTAGCATCTGGAATTGAGTTTTATCTTTCACCAGTATACAAACTGTCCATCCCGTACAAACATCTGTTGCTGCAAGCGTTGAATAAAATCCTCCAAATACATTTCCACCATTATGGGCTACTAGATCGATTTGAACAAAGCCAGGTAGAGAACTTTTCCATTCACCGAACGTTTTGATTGGGATCCGATCAATTAGGTATTTTGGTTGCTTCGTTGTAGAAGTGCCTTTGCGACCAAGTTTTTTCCGTGCTGGTTTCAATAACCGATCTGCAGTAGCGGAACTAATTGAGAGAAGTTTTTCTTTGGTATTTTTATCGATTTTAAATACTTTAAACTGCTCAAGCTTTGCCAAAACATCTGGCATAGCCATGACAAGTCGTTTGGCACAAATTCTATCCAGGATCTCCCAGATCTTCTCTAAATAGAATCTGACGTCATCATCATAGTTGGATAGACGCTTCTTTCTCGGTCTCAGTTTGATGAGATTGTCTTTTTTCTTTCTAAGAACGGTTCTGGCATAAGATCGATTGAATCCAGTAGCTTCGACGAACTGGTCGAGTATGAGACTTTTTTCTTTTTTCGAAGCCCAAAAGTACTTCTCTTTGAAGACTTGAACCAACATAGAACGCACCATCATCGATTGCTTCATGGACATCACCTGTACATGAGTGAATCGTTTCCTTATCTAATTTGGAGTAGATTTTTAGATGATGCAACGGCTAGGGTTTCGAGTAGATTCTTACGTGATGCAGTGAG
>NZ_JAFFPR010000053.1 GCF_016918735.1 Leptospira abararensis | reverse complement strand
TGGCACTCCCCTTGCTTACGCAAGTGTCGTTCCAGTCCCTAACGTCCCGTTCCGGGACTCAGGGCCAGCCTACGTCGGTTAGTCTAGTTCGTTATGCGACATGCTTACATTGAATTAAAAAGATGAACAAAGATTACATAGAATTAATGACGATTCAGAGATCTTTCTTAGCAAAGACTGAAGAATTATTACTTAAAGTGGTGGGGAAACATTACAAACAATTCTCAACTTCACATGAGTTGATTGAATATATTCAAAAACAGTCAACTAACAATAAATTTTCTAAACAATTTAATAAAAACATTCCGCTAATTTATTCAGAATTACATGAATTTTATGGTTCGTATGCAGCTAAATGGTTTGGATTAGCAAAAAACCTTGGAGGCTTAAAGTTGGTATTCGGAGGTATCTCTCGGTTTTCAGAGGCATTTCTACAAAACGTAAAAAACGACTTACTCTTTTCAGATACCATTTATCTAGCAGATCCAGTATTACCGTGGATTGAAATCGCACGTAAAGAGGAACATTTCAGAGTTGTTCACCTTCTTAAAAATATGTATTTCGTTTTACGCTTAAAGGAAATAATCGATGCAGATTTACCTTACCCAGCGGTTATTATTTTTCCGAGTTTTGAAAAAACACTAGAAGAAAATGATAAAGAAACTCGAGAGAACATTCATCGCTTATTAACAAGCTTCTTCTCCTTTTATTTAGGAGAAACATTTGGAAGTTCAGAGGAAACATTATACTATGCTAGAATGAAAAGCGATGTGTTCTTGGAAAAGGTGGAAACCAATAAATTATTTTGGGCACCACAAGCAAAAGAAATAACGTCAATCAGAGATGGATTAAGTCAATATAAAGAATTCATTCAAAATAATCGAAGTAAAGAAGAAAAGTATATAGCTGACACTATTTCACCAGCAGAGTTGGTTTGGCAAGGAATCTTTGAAAGAATAGTGCCTCATTTTCATGTATGGGAAAATTCTACTGAATTCGGTGCTAACCCAACTTTTTCTAATGCAGCACATTGGCATTATCATAATCTGTTATCCAATGCTAACAATAAAATAATGAATGTGAGTCAAGAAACTCTTATTCTAACTCAGAGCATAAATAGCTTCCGAATGAGTTGGTTTAACAATATAACTGAAGAAGACTTAATATTACTCCGGAAAAATAATGAAAATGAAAAATTTCGAAAAGATTTATTAAAGCAAATAGAAACTTTAGATGATCTATCAAAAGAAAATATTGACAAAGTAACTAACGAAGTTTCAAGAGTCATATCTGGATTATTGAGTAACTATAATCAAGAAATAGAGGATATAAAAGATAAATACCAATTAAAATATAAGCAACTATTATCCGCTAGCATTGTTTCTTCCGTAGCACATCTATTGCCAATTTTACAACCATATACAGGCTTAATTCCACCAGTAGCTACCGCAATAAAATACGCAAATGATAAATTGGAAGAAATCAGTTTGATTAAAAAACAAAACAAAAGCTTGATGGGAATATTTTTTAGAGCAATGGGATGAAAAAGCACGCCGCATAACAGCGCCTTAACGCTTCGCTTCGGCACAAGGCCTCGCTCGGTCTGCGACACATAGGCTTCTGGCACTCCC
>NZ_JAFFPR010000063.1 GCF_016918735.1 Leptospira abararensis | reverse complement strand
AGTGTCGTTCCAGTCCCTAACGTCCCGTTTCCGGGACTCAGGGCCAGCCTACGTCGGTTAGTCTAGTTCGTTATGCGCAAGCGGAAAGAGATTTTCATAAAGAAAATATAAATTGACATTTTTTGTATATACCCGAGTATATACAACATGGCACATGCTTCAAAAGTCTTCATAAGTGGAAATAGCCAGGCAGTTCGTATTCCAAAGGAATTTCAAATATCAGAGAAAGAGTTATATATACAGAAAGTCGGAAATACACTTTTTCTATTTCCGAAAAATGACCCTTGGAAAGCTTTTGAAGAAAGTCTGAGTGAGTTTACTGATGACTTCATGTCGGAAGGAAGATCTCAACCCGAAGATCAAATCAGAGAAGATTTTTAATGTATCTGATTGATACTAACATTTGCATTTACTCAATTAAAAATAATCCCGAAACCGTTGTTCAAAAAATAAAATCAATAGATCCATATCAAATTAAAATCTCCTCTATTACTGTAGCTGAATTAGAATTCGGTGCAGCTAAGAGTAAAGATTATGAGAAAAACAAAACTACACTAATTAAATTTCTTTCTGCCTTTGACATTATACCGTTTACAGATTCTGATGCAGAAATTTATGGATACATTAGAGCCACATTAGAAAAAACTGGAAAGATTATCGGACCATACGACCTTCAAATTGCTGCTCAAGCAATTTCTAGAAACTTAATCCTGGTTTCGAATAATACAAAAGAATTTATAAGAGTTCCAAACTTAAATTTAGAAAATTGGATTTGAGTTTATTATTTCCGCCAGCGCATAACAGCGACTTAACGCTACGCTTCGGGACAAGCCCTCGCTCGGGCTACGCCACATTCCTCTTCTGTCACTCGCTTGCATACGCAAGCTACGTGCCAGTCCCTAACGTCCCGTTCAGGACTCAGGGTCGAGGAACGTCGTTAAGTCTAGTTCGTTATGCGAAAGTAGCTAAAACCAAATGAACACCTAAAAAATAATTTTGGATGGGGAAATTAGTAGAATTATTGCGTAAAAAATAAGCTTGAAAACTTACTTTTTCTAATAAAATATGAACATCATGTCAGTGGCAGTGAAGAATATCTCTGAATTCCAGGATTTCCTCAAAAATTCAAAATTACTTTCAAAGTATAAATTAGACAGACTGGGAGTTTTCGGCTCTTTTGCAAGAAAAGATTCTAATTTCCATGACATTGACATTTTGGTTGAAAAAGATATTGATTTTCAATCTGCAATATCCTTTAAAGAGGAGCTTGAAAGGAACTTAAATCTTAAAGTAGACTTAGTTTTGAAGAAATATGCGAACCCTATAATTTTACATAGGGCAAATAAAGAAATGATCTATGTTAAAGAATAGAAAAAATGATCTTCTTTACCTACTTAATATAATCGAATACATCGAAAAAATTAATCTTTATTCAAATAATTTTGAAAATCCAGAAATTCTCTACGAAACAAATGATCAAATGAATTATAATGCAATTCTGAGTCTTCTTACTCAAATTGGAGAGAATAGCACTAAACTCAGTGATGATACAAAAAAAGAATACTCTTATCCTTGGAAGGATGTAGTTGGTCTACGAAATCGAATTGCTCACGATTACACTGGTATTAACATTTTCGTAGTTTTTCAAACGATAAAATATTCTTTACCTGGTCTAAAAGAAAAAGCTTACCAGATTATCCAGGAAGGAATTTTAGAAAACATTTTTGATAAATCCGAATTACTTTCAGCAAAAGAAAGTAATTATTATACACATATAGATTTCAATAAATTAAATTTGGTAGGTTCAAGAATCTAGCGCACAAGCGCCCGTATTTCATTTTCAGGTGTATTCCAATTCAAAGTTTTTCTAGGT
>NZ_JAFFPR010000062.1 GCF_016918735.1 Leptospira abararensis | reverse complement strand
ACTTATTGAATAAGCTTCATCAAGTAATTTGGAGTCAATGTTTAGATTAGTGGCCATAAGTAATTCAATTCTTACACGATTATATGTGTGAGTCAATCATATAATTGCCTTTGATTACACAAATTGTTATTCTTAAGCTTTGGGTTCGCGCAATTGCAACTAACGAACTAGACTTACCGAAGTTCCCTGACCCTGAGTCCCGAACGGGACGTTAGGGACTGGCACGGAGTTTGCGGATGCAAACGAGTGACAGAAAGGGAATTTGCCGTAGGCCGAGCGAGGGCTTGTCCCGAAGCGTAGCGGTAAGTCGCTGTTATGCGTAGTTTTTCATAGTCTACTTTTGAGTTTAATATTTAAATCTATATCATCATTATTTTGTTTTTCAAATAAACCATTTTTCATTACAAAATCAAAAGAGAATTGAGACTTTCTCGGAGTTTTAATAATTAAAGTATTTTTTCCTTCATTGTAAAATAGCTTATCGAATTTAATTATTGATCTTGAACAAGTAACGAAATCTTCTGATGTTTTTATAATATTAAGTTGATTAGGATAGTTATCATTTACGATCAAAGGACGTTCTAATTGAATTTTTGTTCCTTTTTCAGTAAAGGAATAAGGGTAAATATATTCAATTTTATTTAAGTATTGATGGCCATTTAAAGAATAATCGTAAAGGTATAGATCTAATTCTCTATTTCTGAATTTCTCCTTATCAAAACATATTTCGGAAAGGAATAATATATCAGATTCCTTAATGTTTTTAAAAAAATTGTGTTTATTTGATTGATGAATGATATTATTCGGATCATCAAAAATGGCGTTGAAATTAAGTTTTTCAATAAAAAACAAATTTATTTGGTAATTTTTTGTACCGTAAAAGGAGGATTCTTCAAATTTGGCATTTGATGTTTTTCCAATTCTATTTTCGGAAGTCAAACCTGGTGAAATCAAATTCAACGAAGAGCAAGACCAAAATAGTAGAACCATTAGTATGTAATTATTTTTCATAGTTTCCTTTAAAATTTTTTGAAAAATTACGCATAACGAACTAGGGGAGACGACGTTCCTCGTAGCTGAGCCTCGTAGAGGCGTTAGCGTCGGCGCGTCTTCTTGCAGAGCAAGAAGCGTGACGGAGAGGAATGTGGCAAAGCCCGAGCGAGGCCGGCAGTGCCGAAGCGAAGCGTTTCCACGCTGTTATGCGCTGGAGACAATTCTAAAAGGTATTTCCAATCTTATTCTTTAAAAATTGTAAGAAATTCTTTCGGACTTAAAGGCTTAATTTCTCCATTGGGATAATCTTTTTTATTTCTAGTTAGAATATATTTAATTTTTTTTGATTTTGCTGCAAAGTATTGAATTGAATCTTCAAAATCTTTTATTGAAGAATTTAATCCAAGATCGATTATTTTTTCATCAATTGGAATTATTTCTATAATAGTTTTGAATTCTTTAATTAATGCTCTAGCAGATTTCTCATTTGTATACTTTGCTAGAATATAGAAAATATTCCAAATAATTAGTGAAGAAATATAGCCCTTAATTTTTTTATTTTCTATTAGTGAAATCAGTTCTACAGATTCCTGAAAGAAAGGTTCTCTTGCATATAGATAGTCGATAATAACATCAGAATCTAGGTAAACATTCTGAATCATTTGTATTTCTTTTCAAGAAAATGAGCTATATCACTTTTAATATCAATTTCTTTTTTACCTTTTAGTATTCCTGCTAATTTTTTTGTCACAGGTGGAAGATTCTCTTCATTAGATGGGATTTTAGAAGAAATTCCTCCTAGATAGTCTTCTATCAGTTTAGATAAACTTTTATTTCTCTGCTTAGCAAATTCCTTTGCTTGTTTTATTATTTTGTCATCAAGAGATAGTGTAAGTTTAGTATTCATACAGAAACACCTATACGTATAATGATGAATTCTTGTTACGTAGATGTCAATCTTTACTTTTCTCCAAATAATCCATTTTTAATCTTTTTTTCTTATTTTCGAAAAGATTTTGGTATGACTTCAAGACATGGGTAACGGTTATGCTGCAGGAGAAGGGTAACGCTTTTTGGAAACCTTTCTTGG
>NZ_JAFFPR010000011.1 GCF_016918735.1 Leptospira abararensis | reverse complement strand
CGTTAGGGACTGGTCACGTAGCTTGCGTATGCAAGCGAGTGCCAGAAGGGGAATGTGGCGCAGCCCAAGCGAGGCCTTGTGCCGAAGCGCAGCGTTTCCACGCTGTTATACGCAGTTTCGCTTTTACTAATAAGGACCGTCGTAATTATATTTCTCAATAGTTCTTATAATTTTTTTATCTTTAGATAAATCTACTATATAAACGGTTCCAGCGTATTCCATACCCTTCGTATCAAAAAATGAGAGAGATATTTCAATTTTAGATTTTGAGTCTTGGATTTTGCAAATATATTTAGCATTTAAGATAGTTTCGTCATAAGATTTAAAATCCAAGGTTCTTTCTACTATTTCCTGATCTTCTTTAAGCTCTTCTAAAACATTGTTATACTCTTCCTTTGAGTAAGGTCTTTTTTTCCCATAGATTGAACAATCCGCCTTATCAAAATCAATATCAAAAAGACCAAATACAATTGAATTATTTTTTATATTTTCATCAATTTTGTATTTTAAAAGTTCAAAAATAGGTTCCGAGGTAGTCATTGAAAAATATTTAGGTTTCTTATAAATGTTAGGTAAATGTAATTTCGAATGTTCAATGAATTTTCCATTTATTTTATAAGCAATTGATTCTGAGAAGGCGAAAGCAGTCATTTTCCTTCTAATATTTAAAAATTTAAAATCTTTCGAATGGTCATGATTATCAAATTCAAACGGTTCAATAAATATGAGATTATTTTCAAAACTTTCCCCGATAAAAATATTTGAAGAAATATTCTCATCGATTTTATCTGAATCCATTTTGTCTTTTTTGAAACAATAAGAATCAGTATTAATCTCAGGATCGCATACTGATTTATTTAATATCTCAGAGCATCTTATTAGAAGAATAAGAATACAGAAGGTGAAAATTTTAAATTTAATTCTTTTCATTTTTTTTTTTGCGAAATTGCGTATAACGAACTAGACTAACCGACGTAGGCTGACCCTGAGTCCCGGAAACGGGACGTTAGGGACTGGAACGACACTTGCGTAAGCAAGGGGAGTGCCAGAAGCCTATGTGTCGCAGACCGAGCGAGGCCTCGTGCCGAAGCGAAGCGGTTAGTCGCTGTTAATCGCAGTGCAATTATAATATAGACCCTTTAATTCTATTGTGTAATTTTTCATATAGTTCGCTTTCAGATTCCCAAACTACATGGTTATACTGCCGGGTATCAAAATGTACTTCATCGATTTCATTCTTTTTAACACAAAAAATTACAGGTATATTTAAACCCATAGCATAACCAGCTTCAAAGTAAACGCCAGGGCGTTGTCCAGTAACTTCTGCAATTAGAAATTTACTTTTTCGAATTTCATAAAGAATTTCTCCTGAAATTTCATTATTATGCTCTTTACTATTAATTTTAAATGCCCTGAAATTATTATCTTTGCATGCTTTTTCGATTTCGTTATAAGCCTTATCCATTGACGGATCAAACCACATTGCGACGAAAACTTGCTTAGAATTCTCAGATTTTATATTTTTTTCAATCTCTATCCAGCCTGATTCCTTTATTAAAATACCTTTTTTTACCGTTAGTTGTCCGTTTCCAGTAAGGGACATGTCGTGCAAAATTAAATTCTTTTCCAGTAGGATATTTAAATAGAAAATTAATTCTTTATTATCTTTTGCAAATACATCGTTTGGTTCTATTTCGGAGATGTAGCTACCATAATTTACTTCAATTTTTGAAAGATTTAGTAGGGAGAGTTTTTGCTTTTCTGCTAGGTTCTCCGGATAGTAATTCAATATTTCATCGAATGTAATAAATGTTATTTCCTTATTCGTATATGTTGATTGGTTTTTTTTCTGTTTTTCTTCACAGATAAGAATTTTTTTCCCATTCAAATAAAACATCCGAAGAACCGAAATGAATTTATAATAGACAGAAGTTTCAATTCTTCCATATTCATTACTGAATGCTTCATATGTAATAAATATCGTTCCAAGTTTTTCATCAGTAAAAGAATTTAACGTTGTTAAGGTATCACCCAGGATTTCTTTTTTTGACCAGTTTATATTAAAAATATTTTCTATGTTCATATGAATTTTATTGCATTGCGATTAACGAACCAGGCTAAACGACGTTCCTCGGAGCTGAGCCTACGTAGTAGGCGTTAGCGTCGGCACATCTCCTTGCTTTGCAAGGAGTGTGACGGAGAGGAATGTGCCGAAGGCCAAGCGAGGGCGTAAGACCCGAAGCGCAGTGTTTAGGCGCTGTTATGCGAAGGTAGCTATTGATCAAAAGGTAGATTCAAGAATCTAATGCAACAAATCCCGATAATATAAATCGGAGAAAAGATGACAAAATACTCAAGAATT
>NZ_JAFFPR010000026.1 GCF_016918735.1 Leptospira abararensis | reverse complement strand
TGTCCACTTCGCCTCAGATTTCTGAGGAAATCTGGATCTCGTGGGGCCTTCGCTCGGCCTAAAGGCACATTCCGTGTCACGCTAACGCCTCTCTTCAAGAGGCTCAGCTACACGAAACGTCGGTAAGCCTAGGTCGTTATGCGAACAGTCGTGAAAATCTTACCTAACCAAAAAAAGTAGAAAAAACCAATTGACAAATACAGCCCAAATGCTGTATTTTTGCTTGTGACGGGAAAAGAATTAATTCTAAAAAAAGATGGTTGGGAATTAGATAGAATCACTGGATCACACCACATACTTAAGAAAAAAGACAAAACTCTCTCGGTTCCTGTTCATAGTAATCGAGATATCCCAAATGGAACTATGAACGCAATACTTAAACAGGCAGGACTCAAATGAAAATATCTTATCCAGCTATTATTAAATACAGTTCAAAAGATAAAGTTTTTAATGTTGAATTTCCTGATTTACCAGGATGTTTCACTTTTGGCGACAATGAAAACGATGCAATATTAAATGCTCAAGAAGCATTAACTGGTTATTTAGAATCTATTGATTCTAGAAAATTAAACATTCCCGAACCCTCAAAATTAAAAGGAAAAGATATTAAATTCATTACTCCAGAAAAAAATGTCTCTTTCGCCATCTGGCTTAAGAAAAGTAGAGAAAAACAAGGTTTAAGTCAAAAACAAATTGCTCAAAAACTTAATATTGCTTACCAAACTTACCAAAAGTTTGAGAATCCACATAAATCAAACCCTACTCTAAAAACTATAATAAGATTAGAAGAAGTTTTTCACGAAAATCTAATCAGTGTATAACACGACCGTCGCATAACAGCGACTAACCGCTTCGCTTCGGCACAAGGCCTCGCTCGGTCTGCGACACATAGGCTTCTGGCACTCGTTTGCATCCGCAAACTACGTGCCAGTCCCTAACGTCCCGTTGGGACTCAGGGCCAGCCTACGTCGGTTAGCCTAGTTCGTTAATTGCAATTAGTTGATCAAAAGAAGAAAACGCGCAAATTTTTTTAGGAAGCTGTTGTCGATTTAAGCTTTGGAAGAGAACAATTTAAGCCTTTCTCTCCATTTAAGTGCAGTTTGCATTTTTTGCTTTTAAGAATTAAGAGAAAATTTGCGCTCACTTTTGTTGACCTTTCGACTCTACTCTTTTACTATACGAACTAACTGCAATTAACAGCGGCTTACCGCTCGCTCAAGGCCTTATCCACTTCGCCTCAGATTTCTGAAAAAATCTGGATCTCGTGGGGCCTTCGCTCGGCCTAAAGGCACATTCCGTGTCACGCTAACGCCTCTAAAGAGGCTCAGCTACACGAAACGTCGGTAAGCCTAATTCGTTATGCGAAAGATGGACAAATTGAAATTATAAGGATAAATATGATAAAAACATCAAATAGAAACAGATTATGGATTTTAGCTGGTAAGCTTTCGACAATAATTATTGCATTAGGTACAATTTACCAAATTTTTATTACAGTCTTTTCAAAGGATATTGATATTGATTCTAGTGTAACTATAAATAAATTTATTATTCCAGCTGAAGCTTCGGAATATATCAATAGCTTAAGAAAATTGCGATTTGATAGTGGCAAAAATATAACAATCAATTCAGATATAGAATACTTTTTAAAAAACCGCAATCCATACACATGGAGTGTTTTAGAATTAAAAATTAAAAACAATGGAAACAAAACAATAAAGAATTTAAATATTGAACTTAAAGACAATGGCTATTTCCAATTTGAAGATGAGGAGCATATACCAAATACTTATAAAAAAATTATTAAAATCGAAGAATTACGTCCATCAACAAATAAAAACATGCTAATATGGGCTGAAAATTTTAATAAGTACCAGGAAGACGCAATTATAATAACACATGAAAATGGATTTATTATACCAAAGAGAGGTGAAGTAGTTTATGGGATACTGGCGGAAATAAGCAAATATGGATCTGCATTTGGACTTGCTTTCTTAACAGCTATAATCTTTTTATCATATCCATTATATCTCTTAATTCTTGAAAATAAAAAACGCACGCTATCAAAATAAGAAAGTATAATACCAGAATAATCTGTGCATAGTCCATTCCTTCGCATAACAGCGACTTACCGCTACGCTTCGGCACAAGGCCTCGCTCGGGCTACGCCAAATTGTCCTCCTGGCATTCGCCTTGCTTCCGCAAGCTACATGCCAGTCCCTAACGTCCCGTTCCGGGACTCAGGGTCGGACAACTTCGGTAAGTCTAGTTCGTTATCTGAAATGCGACAAACTTAATATTGAATTTAAAAACAAATAGGACGGATAAAATGAAACTCAAGAAAACTACTCAAACAATCAAATTTGTACTTTTAGCAATTACTATGCTATATACGTTTAATTTCGAAACTCAAGCTAAAGATAGATCTATTGACCTAACAAAACCAGTTCTTATTCGACCCTTCGGAGACTCTATCACTTATGGATTCGGTTTTACAGACTGGGGATACTGTCCAGTCTATTCGATCGGCCAGTTTATATGTATGCCACCAAATCAAGCTGTTGGAGGCTACAGAGTTTGGATGACTGAATTTGCTATTACAAACAAAGCATTCATATTTGCTACTGAAGGGTATCAAAGTGGAGGTTC
>NZ_JAFFPR010000021.1 GCF_016918735.1 Leptospira abararensis | reverse complement strand
AAGGCACATTTCGTGTCACGCTAACGCCTCTTCTAGAGGCTCAGCTACACGAAACGTCGGTAAGCCTAATTCGTTATACGAAATTTGTGCAAATTTGTTGTGCTAAATTAGAAAACCAGGAAAGAAACAATTGACAAGCCAAAGAAAATGTAATACGCTTGTATTACAGAGTCAATATGATTAGTTTAAGATTACCAGAAGAACTAGAAAAAAAACTTTCAGAAGTTGCTAAAATTGAGAACAAAAGCAAATCAGAAGTAATTAAAGAATCTTTAGTTTACTACATTGATAATTTTGCTAAGCAACCTTCCGCCTATGAATTAGGTGAAAAATATTTTGGTTTATATAAAAGTGGGATCTCCGATAAATCTATAAACCATCAGAAGTACATAAAAGATGCTTTAAACAAAAAACATAAATGATTAAAGCAATTATTGATACTGGGCCTATTGTTGCATTCTTCGACGAATCTGATAATTATTGCTTACAATGCAGGTCTTTTCTTAAAAACTTTAAAGGCAGATTATATACATCACTTGCAGTAGTTACTGAAGTATCTTATTTATTATCTGATAACAAAAGAATACAAAAAGCCTTTATTGAATGGATTGATAACAATGCAATTTCAATATTAAATCAGGATAATGAGCAATTTAGTTCGATTCTGTTTTTTATGGACAAATATGCTGATCGACCAATGGATTTTGCTGATGCCTCACTTATGACTATTTCCGAAACTTATGAAATTCAGAATATTTTCACTTTAGATAGCGATTTTCGGTTTTATAAATCAAGAAAAGGAAAATCTTTAAAAATCATCAACGAAAGCATGATAAAAAACTAATTAAAGCACAAACTTCGTATAACAGCGGGGAAACGCTTCACTTCGGCACTCACGGCCTCGTTCGGGCTACGCCACATTCCTCTCCGTCACGCCTCTTGCATCCGCAAGATTCGCGCCGACGCTAACGCCTCCTCCGGAGGCTCAGCTACGAGAAACGTCGTCTCCCCTAGTTCGTTATACGCTATCACTAAATGTCTCAAAAACAGCATTATATACCAGTTTCTCTATTAAATGGATTCTTAGATCCAATTTCACTCAAATTAGATAAAATTGAACCTTATCTTTGGTATTATAAGAAAGGCAATGGAGTGAAAAAGAAGTCACCAGTAAATATACTATGGGAACGGAATTTCTATACTCAATATGACATTGAATCTCAAGAAAATAATGAGTTAGAAACTTTCTTTTCTAAGTTTTTAGAAAATCCATTAAAACAATTTAAAAAAAAGTATGAAACCGATCTTTTAAAAATAGATATAAAAAAATTAGTATCCAATGGTATTGAATCGGAAAGGCTTTTTTTGTCAGCATTTACTTTTTGGCATTGGAAAAGGACAAAAAGTTTCATATCAGAATTAAAAAATTCATTTGAAAAGGAGTTATTAAAGGAAAATTCAAGATCTAAGGTAAGTGAATTTATGAATTCAAAGTTTCTTCAAAACGAATTAATTACTATGTTAATTGGAATAGGAAATAAATTTGATAACAAAAGCTTTATAGATTATATAATAAAGAAAGATATTTACTTCACTATCATTGAAAATGATAAAACTAATTTTATAAATTCAGATAACCCTCTTATAAGGGCAAATGAATTCGGACCAAACGGCATCATTTACCATACTACAGAACTTAGTATGCCACTTACTTCTAAAATATTAATAACTTTTATTGGAAATAACTCTAAAATGTATTTCCGAAGAGTTAAAGACAGAACATCAATTCGGAAAATAAATCAAAATATAGCAAGAAATGCAAGTGAAATAATATACGGAACCAATAAAGAACAATTAGAAAAATTAATAAAATACTTACCAAGTGACAGCGTATAACATCGGGGAAACGCTTCGCTTCGGCACAAGGCCTCGCTTGGGCTACGCCACATTCCTCTCCGTCACGCTTCTCGCTCCGCAAGAAGGCGCGCCGACGCTAACGCCTACTACGTAGGCTCAGCTACGAGGAACGTCGTCTCCCCTACTTCGTTATGCGTAATTGACCAATGTATGCCTCAGGACATGGGTAACACTTTGAATTTATTTAGTGAAATAAGGCTATTTTAATCAGTTATTCTTGCTTGATTTTTTCATAAATTGCCATATCTTTTGCCTATGGAAAAAGAGTTAGAAATTTTAAAAACCCAAATCATTTCTCTCGTAAATCCATTAAAAATTATCCTTTTTGGATCAAGAGCAACTAGAACTGCAGGAAAGAATAGTGATTATGATCTTCTAATCATTATGCCTAACGGCACTAATAAAAGGGAAATTGCACAGTATCTTTATAAAAATGTAGATAATATCAAAATCTCATTTGATATTGTTGTGGCTACTCCCGAAACTCTCGAAAAATATTCTAATATCCGACATTTAATTTATTTTCATGCCCTTAAAGATGGTTTAGAACTCTATGCTGCATGATGACCCAGGTTCTCCAGTAGCTTGGCTTATTCATGCAAAAAGCGACTTACTTCTGGCAAAACTTGGGGATAAAAATGATATTTTACTAAATCAACTTTGTTTTCATGCTCAACAAACTGCTGAAAAATCTTTAAAAGCTGTCTTGATAAAAGAGAATGTAGAATTTCTATTTACTCACAATATTAAGACTCTAATGCTTTCATTACCAGATCGAATTGAAAAACCTAGTTTCTTTGATGAACTTGCAATTTTAACAGATTATGCCGTCTCTACTAGATATCCGGGTGATTATGAAGAAATTCTTAATACTGAATATGAAAAGGCAATTGAATTAGCTGAACTTGTTTTTAGTTGGGCTAGTAATTTAATAAAAAAATAAATTTTATAAGTGGTCAACTACGCATAACAGCATGGAAACGCTGCGCTTCGGCACAAGGCCTCGCTTGGGCTGCGCCACATTTCCCTTCTGTCACTCG
>NZ_JAFFPR010000020.1 GCF_016918735.1 Leptospira abararensis | reverse complement strand
GACCTAGAAAAACTTTGAATTGGAATACACCTGAAAATGAAATACGGGCGCTTGTGCGCTAGATTCTTGAACCTACCTAAGAAAATATGATTAAGAAAATAACTATAATATTCGCTGGATTGATGATTCAATCGTGTCTAAGCCAAAAATCATCGCTTTTAAATCAGAATTTGAAACCGTCTGATGTAGAACAGAAGGATGTAAATATCTATATAAGAAAAGTCGAGATAGTTAATGAAATTGGGGATTTGAAAAAAATCCAGGAAGAAACATTAAAAACAAATATTAAAATTCTCCTTGAAAATACAAAAATCTTTAAATCTGTTCATTATTATTCTGAATTTCCAGTTCCTAGCAATTCGATCCTCTTAGATTTTAAATTTCTAAAATATGAAAATACATTAAAACTAGACCCACTATATATTCCACTTTCAATTGCCACTTTAACTTTATATATCTGGCTTGGAGGTACTATAGTAAATTTCGATTCAAAAATACAGTTAGAAGTTAATTCTTTTGATAACAATAGGAATTTAATTAAATCCCAAGTATTTGAAGAGGAAAATTTCATCAGAGAATTTATATACGATCCATGGCGATCTAGACGTATAATTCCAGAGAAAAAAACGAAATTCATTTTGAATTCAGTAATTCAGGTCACTAATCCATGAATTTTAAATTAATCATCGCCTTATTGTTTTTCATAACAAATTGTTCAACTATCAGCTATGAAAAAAAACCAAAATTATCAAACAATTCCAATAAATCTACAGTTTCGATTCATATAGGATATTTGTATTATATGGATGGAGAATTATTTGACCATCCTATACAAATTTCTGACGGAATTATTGATGTCCGAAATGACTTTCAACTTATTATGCAAAATCTTAAGTATAACAATAAACTCTCATTCGTAGAAATTGACTCACCTAAATCTCAATATGAACTAGAAATAAATGTAATTTTCAAAAATAAAATGAATTTTCTTCAAGGAATTTTAAGTGGACTAACTTTAACTTTGATACCTTCTTATTATGATACCGATTTAGAAATTCAAGGTATTCTTTATAATCGAATTTCTGGTAAAAAGTCGAAAAAAGCGATCACTAATGGAAAAATGAGAACATATGTAGGTATTTTTCCATTGTTTTCCAGAATTTTTTCAGATTCATCGAAAAACAGAGAAATTTTAATTAAAAATCTTTTAGATAACTTATTATCTGATTTGGAAATTTAAAAACGTCGTATAACAGCGACTTAACGCTTCGCTTCGGGTCAAGCCCTCGCTCGGTCTGCGACACATTCCTCTCCGTCACGATTCTTGCTACGCAAGAATACGTGCCGACGCTAACGCCTACTACGTAGGCTCAGCTCCGAGGAACGTCGTTAAGGCTATTTCGTTATACGCCATATTAAAAATAATTAGGTATTAAAATGAAAGAATTAATTCACCGTTTAATAAAAAGATTTTTCGAAATATTCGATTATAAAATTTCTGAAACAATACTATTTAAATATGTTTCTGGAGAGGATTATCATATAGATTCAATACTTAAAAATTACTTTTACTTTTCCAGAATAAGTGAAGTAAATGATCCAGAAGATTGTAAGATAAATCCGCTTCTGGATATTTCGGATACGACTTACCAAGAAGTTGAAGCATTCTTTTTGCGTAAGTCACATCCCAGCCAATATAATGAAATGAGACAGACTGCCAAGATAATATATTATGACGTAAAACTGAGAAATGATTATGTTAAAAATTATCAGAAAATAAATGAGTCAGATGATTCTAGATTTATAAAAACATTCAAGATACTCTGTTTAACTGCAAATTTTAAATCAAAACATATGTGGGAAAATTATGCAAAAAGAAATATCCCTCTGGACGGTTTTTGTATTGGATATGAGAGTATCAAAGGAGAAGATATAAAAATAATAAACAAACACAAAAAATATAGAGTTCCACTAAAAAAAGGTCAAATATACGTTGGGAACCAAACATTAGATTTTTTTTTAGCAGTTCAAGTGTTTTACGGAAAGGATGAAACAATACCATATAACCCATTTAAATCAAACAAAGATGATTTAACTAACTCATATTATTATAAAAAAGAAAAATGGTCTAGCGAAGAGGAGTTTAGAATTCTTTTAATTGATAACTACACAAACAATCAACCGATTCAGAAAATAGAATTTCATCCAGAAAAGTTAAAATATATAATCTTTGGAAAGAGTTGTCCAGAATCAACCAGAGAACTTGTGAGGAATGCGGTAACACAAAACGGTAATTATCAAAACTTAACTTACCTTGAAGCGAGCAAATGTTTCAATATAATTAGAATAAAAAAAATAGACTAGTTTAATACGGCGTATAACATCGGGGAAACGCTGCGCTTCGGCACGAGGCCTCGCTTGGGCTGCGCCACATTCCTCTCCGTCACGCTTCTCGCTCCGCAAGAAGTCGCGCCGACGCTAACGCCTTCTACGAAGGCTCAGCTACGAGGAACGTCGTCTCCCCTAGTTCGTTATGCGAAAATTTCCGGGCACTTGTTTTTTAATAAAATGCGAGCGTCCATGCTCGCTAAAAAGAGAAAAAGTAGTTGTTACCAATTCGGGAACAAGTTCTCATTGACTTGTGAGGGTTATTTCAAGAAAAATATTGAGAGATTTCTACTCTATTCCTAAATACTCTGACTCTAAAATTCCGATCGAAGTTTGGTTTAAAGAAACTTCGAAAGCTTTATGGAAGTCTCCTTCTGATATTAAAGATAAATACAGAAATGCTAGTTTCCTTAAGGAGAATAGAATCGTTTTCAATATACATGGTAACAAATACAGATTAATTGTGAAGATTCATTATAATCTACAAACTGTATTTATTAGGTTTATCGGAACTCACGAACAATATGACAAAATCAATGCTGAGGTGATTTAAATGAATATTAAACCTATTAAAAATCAAAAAGATCACTTAGAGGCTCTTTCTGAGATTGAAAAACTTTGGGATTCTAAGAAAAATACACCAGAATACGATAAACTAGATATTCTTATTACTTTAGTTGACGCTTACGAAACTAAACACTACCCTATCGATGATCCGGATCCAATCGAAGCTTTAAAATCTGTTATGGATGACATGAACATGAAAAGTGTTGATTTAGGAAATCTAATCGGTGGGCGAAGTCGTGCCACTGAAATCTTAAATCGGAAAAGAAAGCTTACGTTAGAAATGATTAGAAAGATTAATCAAAATCTAGGAATTCCAACTGATATTCTTGTAAAAGAATATAAAATGAAAACATCCAAGACAGGAAGAAAGAAAACGCCGTCCGTGGCGTAATCAATTCTGTAAGCTCGGAAACTTCGCATAACAGCATGGAAACGCTTCGCTTCGGCACAAGGCCTCGCTTGGGCTGCGCCACATTTCCCTTCTGTCACTCGTTTGCATCCGCAAACTCCGTGCC
>NZ_JAFFPR010000049.1 GCF_016918735.1 Leptospira abararensis | reverse complement strand
TAAAGGCACATTTCGTGTTACGCTAACGCCTCTAAAGAGGCTCAGCTACACGAAACGTCGGTAAGCCTAATTCGTTATGCGATATGTTTGAAAAAATGAATAAAGAAGAAGAAAGAAAAGAGAATCCCGAAACAGATTTGGTAAATTTCCTAACGTCCACAAAGGAAATAATTGTTCCAGATGTTGTTTACCATTATTGTTCATTGGAATCTTTTACAAAAATAATTGAATCAGGTAAATTATATTTAAGTCATCATACTGCAATGAATGATTTATCTGATACACGTTTATTTTTCCATGTATTGATTCAAAGAGCTCAAAGTATTGCTGATGAATCTAATAAAAAAATTTTAGGAGATTTCCTCCATTTATTTGAAATCAATCTTCGCGATTATTTTATTGCATGCTTCTCAAAAGAGCCAGATGTCCTTAGTCAATGGAATATGTATGGAGACAAAGGTCGAGGAGTGGCAATTGGATTCCTTACTAAAAATCTAAATATTGAACCAAAAATCCCTAACTATAATATACTAATTCCAAAAAATCTTAAAGGAATATTTCCAATCGAGTACATTTCAGAATCTCAAGATAATCTAGCGGATGAATTAATTTCTTTAGTTCTAAAAGGATTCTTCAAAAACTTTCCACCTAATATCGAAAAATTAGTTCTTCAAAAGAAACATAGAAGTTTTTTACAAGAAGAGGAAATACGAATTGTTGAAATACTCGATACAAGAACAAATTTAAATCCAGATGCTATAGGATTACGAACTAGATACGTTGGAGAACATTTAAGTTATAGAGTCAAGAATAATAGGGAATTAATACCATATAGAACGCATCAATTCAAATCAACAGAAGACACAAACTATGAATTAGAAAGCATTTGGCTTGGACCTGAAAATAGAACTAAAGAAAATATTTTAAGTCTATTTCTTAATAAACATAGAGTATCAATAAGAGATAAAATATACTTTTCAAAATCTCCATTTGCACTCTAACAATCAAACACATCGCATAACAGCGCCTTAACGCTACGCTTCGGGACAAGCCCTCGCTCGGTCTGCGACACATAGGCTTCTGGCACTCCCCTTGCATCCGCAAGTGTCGTTCCAGTCCCTAACGTCCCGTTGGGACTCAGGGCCAGCCTACGTCGTTAAGGCTAATTCGTTATGCGAAATTTGTAAAATATAATGAATAAAGAAATATTACATTTCAGTCAAACTATCAATAAAATTGAAGCTGATGGCTTTTCCGAAACTGGAATTATAAACGGACTCTATATCGCTGGAAAAAATGAACTTGGGTATATATTCAATAAAAAAGCTATAGAGTTAACATACTTACTTTATAAAAATTTTTACACCAAAAGAAAAATTTCCTACAAAACCTTTCAGCAGATATTCCTAGAATCAATCGTAAATAATATAAACAATGGGAAAATTTCTATCGAAAAGTCGTTTAAAGAATTTAGTTTAAACATAGAAAATGTAACTGAAAAAACTTATACTCTTTTCATTCCAGTAAATGGAATCAGAATAAATAACAAATACAATTTCTTTGAATTTGAACTTTTAAACAAAAAATTAATCACAAAAATATCCAAAAATAAAGAAGAATATAATTTATTACCAGAAACCATTGCGAAAATAACAGATTTAGGTGATTCCAATTATCTGGAAGAAAAATATACTGAATTACTGAATCGTAGATTGAATTGGCTACGGGCCATTGCTTTTAAATATTCCAGACATTTCCCAAGCATAAGTGTTTCTAATAATAGAATTGAAGATAGAACTATATTTTTTAAACTCAATAACTCCTACGATTACAGCTTCAAAAAACTGAAAACGACGCATCCGTTTGATATTACAAATATAAAAAAACAAAGGGTTCTATCTAAAGCCATGGCGATATCAAAAAAGCCTGGGGAACTAAACGACGCGATAAACACTTCTGCTGAATGGTTAGGCAAATTCTATTCAGAACACGATGCTAAATCTCGCTATTTAAATCTAATAGTTTCTTTGGAATCACTATTCTCACCTCAGTCAGAAAACTATTCAAGCATAACAGCATCCATATCGGAAAAATCCGCATTTCTATTTGAAAAGGGAGACAGAAAAAATATCTTAGATAGAGTTAAATCAATCTATCAACTAAGAAGCAAAGTAGTACATTCCGGCTCTCTTAAAAATACCTACAATTTAGGTCAGGATTATTCTCTAGTTCTATCGATATTGGAAAGAACAATCGAATTGATCTATAAGAAAAAATTTGTCAACCTAAATGAACTTAACGAATTCTTTTTTTCACAGAAATTTTTAATGTAAGTAACAAACTTCGCATAACAGCGGGGAAACGCTTCGCTTCGGCACTTACGGCCTCGCTCGGTCTGCGACACATTCCTCTCCGTCACGCTTTATTGCACTCGCAAAAAGCGCGCCGACGCTAACGCCTACTTCGTAGGCTCAGCTACGAGGAACGTCGTCTCCCCTAGTTCGTTATGCGTAATTTTCTAAATTATAAACAAAAGAAATGAAAATATATAAAGTTCTTCTAATATTTATCTTGGCCTTAAATACTTCAAATTGTTTCTACGGAATTGGAAGGATTGCTCCTAGAGAGTATGTTGAACATAATTTTGAGATTACGGATAAAAAATATTCATTCGAAAATCCGAAAGACTTTCTGAATCCTCCTTCATACTCAAAACAGGATATTATCGACAAATGGGGTGAACCATCAAAAACAGGCGTCTACAATAACTGTAATTACATAGCCTATCGTGATGGCTTTACTTGGAATTTTATTGGCATCGGGATATTCCTTCTACCGATACCAATTCTAATATTCCCTACAGGGTTTGATGAAAAAAAAGTATACTTTATTGATGACAAAGCTCTTGCTTATAGTCAAAATTTTAATGAGGAGACCCATTTTTTTGGCTATTTTTGCGGTGATAGAGACTGTAAATTTCAATTCGGAAAAACTTACCACTATAGCGAAAATGAAGCAAAACTAATAAAATGCAGAAGTCCTAAATAATTTGATTTTCTACTGATGTTACAGGCTATTCTTTAGAAGAAAATAAGACTCAAAGACAATATTAGAAAGAAAACTACGCATAACAGCGACTAACCGCTTCGCTTCGGGTCTTCGCCCTCGCTTGGGCTGCGCCACATAGGCTTCTGGCACTCCCTTTGCATTCGCAAGTGTCGTTCCAGTCCCTAACGTCCCGTTGGGACTCAGGGCCAGCCTACGTCGGTTAGTCTAGTTCGTTAATTGCAATTGGTTAATTCTCTTCAAAAAAACCAGCGCGCAATTTTTCTTAAAAAGCTACAGTTCAACTTTGATTAATTCGATAATCGATTTTATTACTTCGTTAATGATTCAAGCGCTTTAAAGAAAAGAATAAGAAACAAGAGGTTTATTTCGCTCCACTTCCTATTAAGTTTTGAGCACGGTTTCCATGTTGCAAAAATGATTGTCGGGCTTTAAAGACAAAGAATAAGAAAGAAAATTTGCGCGCTGGGATTTCAAACACTTCGTATTAGTAGCAAATACTAAACAAAACCAACTGCAATTAACTGCCGCTAACCACTTCGCTTCGGGACTTGCGCCCTCGCTCGGCCTTCGGCACATAGGCTTTTGTCACTCTTCTTGCTTGCGCAAGCCTCGTGCCAATCCCTAACGCCTCCGCACGGAGGCTCAGGGCCAGCCTACGTCGGTTAGCTAGTTCGTTATACGAAATGCCCGAAAAACCGATTTAAAACCGAAATTTAATAAGTTTAAGCAAAAAAGAGAGGAAA
>NZ_JAFFPR010000012.1 GCF_016918735.1 Leptospira abararensis | reverse complement strand
ACTTATTGAATAAGCTTCATCAAGTAATTTGGAGTCAATGTTTAGATTAGTGGCCATAAGTAATTCAATTCTTACACAAGTATATGTGTGAGTCAATCATATAATTGCCTTTGATTACGCAAATTATTATTCTTAAGCTTTGGGTTCGCGCAATTGCAACTAACGAACTAGGGGAGACGACGTTCCTCGTAGCTGAGCCTTCGTAGAAGGCGTTAGCGTCGGCGCGAATCTTGCGAATGCAAGAGACGTGACGGAGAGGAATGTGTCGCAGACCGAGCGAGGCCGTTAGTGCCGAAGCGAAGCGTTTCCCCGTTGTTAGGCGCAGTTAGTTTTTATTCAGAAAAATTAAGACTTTTCTTAATTTCTGGAAATTTGTATTTATTCAAAAACTCAAAGGCCCATAGTAGTGTGCCTATAATTGAAGTCCCCTTTAATATTCTTTGAGTTACTTCATTTTTACTAATTCCTGAAATTAATTTCAAGAAAAATTCAATGCTAAAATTTGCATGATTATAAAGTAAAACAATTTCTGTCAAAAGACTCCACAATGTATACGTGAAAATGTAAGCGATTAATCTAGTTGTTATAGAGAAGCGTCCTACTTTTCCACCAAACAATTTGTATCCAAAATTTGTTACGTAAAATATAACAATAGTAGATATCAGTGCAATACTAGTGTTTGAAGCTAGAAACGACCATAAGATAATTACTGGAATATTTATACAAACTGAACCCAAAAAACCTCTAAAGTATTTTTTATCTTCCTTATCAAATTCTTCTTTTCCATTTTCTAATTCATACTTAATTTCTAAAAAACATTTATCGCAATAAGGATTACTTGTTGTTTCGTTTGTGAAATAATATAGTTTGTATTCAGGATTTTTGCATTTGCAACAAAAATTATTTTCATTGATATTGTAATATTTAATTCTTCTTGTGATAAATTCAATTAAATTAAGAATTCTTTCTTTCGGTGAGTCAAAAGTTGTATCATGAATATTAATTAATATATATTCTTTTTCAAGATTTATCTCTCCTATTTTATATTTTTTTTTAACTTCACTAAATTCAGTCTTTAATCGATAAATTTTTTTCTCATCAATATCAAGATCGCTTATCAATAGGTATTTTTGTTGATATAGGCCTTCCCAAATATTAATAATATAACCGTGCTCAATTCCTGCTATACCATTGGGAGAGTATTCCCATTTTTTTTGTGTACCAATGTTTTCAAGATCCTGACTTACCATTTTGTTCCTTGTTGAAATTTAACTAATTGCGCCTAACGAACTAGGCTTACCGACGTTTCGTGTAGCTGAGCCTCTAGAAGAGGCGTTAGCGTAACACGGAATGTGCCTTTAGGCCGAGCGAAGGCCCCACGAGATCCAGATTTTTTCAGAAATCTGAGGCGAAGTGGACAAGGTCCTGAGCGAGCGGTAAGGCGCTGTTAATTGCAGTTAGTTATTATAGTAAAAGAGTAGAGTCGAAAGGTCAACAAAAGTGAGCGCAAATTTTCTCTTAATTCTTAGAAAGCATAAATAACAAACTGCACTTGCGTGGAGAGAAAGGCTTTAATTGCTCTCTTCCAAAGCTTTAATCGACAACACCTTCTTAAAAAAATTTGCGCGTTTTCTTCTTTTGATCAACTAATTGCAATTAACGAACTAGTGGAGACGACGTTTCCCGACCCTGAGTCCCGAACGGGACGTTAGGGACTGGCACGTAGTTTGCGGATGCAAACGAGTGACAGAAGGGAAATGTGGCGCAGCCCAAGCGAGGCCTCGTGCCGAAGCGAAGCGTTTCCACGCTGTTATACGCCGTTAAATAGATTATATAATTTAGTTTTAATAAAAAGAGAAAAAACAGGTTTGCTTCTGAAAATAGAATTCAATGATTTTATTAAACTTTCGTGTTCTACTTTACTAAAAATATTTATTATCTCGTCTTCATTTAGGAGGTTTATTAATTCCTTTGATGAGAATAAAAGGATGTAATTTGCAAGGTTAACGTAAGCATTTTGCTTAATTTTACTCTTATTTAAATAAGAGCTGATTTCGCCTTTGTGATTTTTAATTCCATTGATAGCCAAATATCTAGCGATATAGTAATCGTTAGTTGCATTATACTCATTATTTATTAGAGATAGGTATATTCTATCAGCATATTTACATTTGTTTCCCAATATAATAATTTTTATTATATTTTGCGCTGAGTCTTCAATTCCTCTGTCAAGTAGATCAAATAAAGAAAATAATTGCTTTTCATTGAATTTGTAATGTTGATTCAAAGAAAGATATAATTCAGAATTTTTCATTATTTGAACATCATCACTCTGTAAATTTTCAATCGATTTTTCAATTTGATTATTTTCGTAATCTTGAATGAAAGAACTCAGATCCGATTTTAACTTTCCTATGACATTTCTTGCAGGTCGTATAGCAATGACATATGTTAAAAATGGTATAGCTAAGGTGTAAATTCCTAATACAATGGATATTATTCCGAAAAGTGAGGAAATTGATGAGAATCGAGCGTCTTGGCTTTGAATAATTTCAATGGAATATTGAAGTCTGTTTTCTAAACTTTCCTTAGCATTTTTTGTTTGTAAATTTTCTAATTTATTTTCAATATTTTGAATTCTTTCATTCAAGCGATTCGAGCTTATTTTAATTGGTTCTTCAGCAAGTATTGAAACTGTTATAACTAGACTGATTAATCCGATTAGGTATTTTGTTTTCATAATATTTATTTTATTTAATGGCGTATAACGAATTAGTCTTCCCGAAGTTTTCCGCCCTGAGCCTTCGTAGAAGGCGTTAGGGGAGCGGAAAATTTGCCGCAGGCCGAGTGAGGGCTAGTCCCGAAACGTAGCGGGAAGACGCTGTTATGCGCTGGTTTTTATTGTACTTGAAATACTAGCCAATTCGTTGCTGTTAAGTGAGTAAATAACGAAATGAAAGCAATCGGATCAGGTAGTTGCGACTTAAAAGATTCTTTGAATCTATTTAGGATATTTTTATAGTATGTGTCGTCGTTCATTATTTTTTGACAAATTTCACTTATTATTTTGATATTATCTTCATATTCCAAAAGTCCATTTTTTTCAATAAGAGATTTAATTTCTTCTTCCAGACTAAAAGAATCAATTTTTTCTTTTTCAGAGAAAGCCTGACCAAATTCGTTATTGTTATAAGTATAAATATGATGATTGTTTAAATGTTCTGCCTTAACAAAATTAGTCTTTGTTAATAAATCATTATTTTCTTTGCAATCCCATAGTTCATTGTAGGTATGAAAAATTGGGGATGCATATGCGACTATAGCTTTATCTGCTAAATTTTTAGCTAATCCTTCGAGAGCCCTCTGCTGATGAGTAGTAATTGAATATTTATAATATGGTGTATTCCAATGATCCCATAGTTCATCTTTAGAGCCAATTACAGAATATGGTCTTTTATACTGTAAAAAAAGATTAAATTTTATTTTTGGAAATGTAATATTTGTTTTTAATTGACCAATTTTATTTCGGATAAGGTTTAAATCTTCACCCACAGGGGCATGATACTGCTGTAGGAAATTGGCATAAAATGGCTGTTTTATTATAAAGATTGATCGCTCTAATTCGCTAAATTTATAAGGTTTATTAATTTTTAAAGCCACATCAAAACCAAGTATATTCTCTAAGACTTGTCCCGGTGCAAATGAGTTGAATTTTCCCGCCAATATCGAATTAATTTCATGTTCAAATACTTTTTCTTCGAATTCACATTTCATTTGATTTATCCTTTAAAATTATTAATAACTTTTAATTTTATTAGTTTAGATTTTTAAAAACTTGCGCATAACGAATTAGGCTTACCGACGTTTCGTGTAGCTGAGCCTCTTTAGAGGCGTTAGCGTAACACGGAATGTGCCTTTAGGCCGAGCGAAGGCCCCACGAGATCCAGATTTTTTCAGAAATCT
>NZ_JAFFPR010000065.1 GCF_016918735.1 Leptospira abararensis | reverse complement strand
TTTGCGGATGCAAACGAGTGACAGAAGGGAAATGTGGCGCAGCCCAAGCGAGGCCTTGTGCCGAAGCGCAGCGTTTCTACGCTGTTATGCGCAGAAACGCATTATACGATAGTAATTAAATCAAAATACATTAATCTTGTGTCTTCATTTGTATCTGATTGGGTAAGGTAAACAAATCCATTTTTTTCATAGAAGCTGAGAGTCTCTTTGTTATTATATGCATCAACAGTAACAAATCGACATCCAGTTTTATTAGAATCTAGAAATAATCCTTTTATATAGTTTAGAATATCTGATCCTAAACCTTGATTTTGGTATTGAATGGCAACGCCTAATCTACCGATTTTAACTGCAGGATAACTTTTAAATCTTTTCTTTTCAGGAATTGATTTTCTAAATTTTTTCCATCCAGAATTATTTGTTTGTTCGGCAGAGATTTTATCGTTTATAACGCTGAAAAATGCTACTGTATTCTGATTTTTGATATTTTCAAAAATGTATGTAACAGCAATTAAACTTTCAGTGTATATTAAAGCGTCATTTAGTAGAAATTCGTTTAGATCTGAATCTCCACAATCGAAAGGTAAAATGGTTTTATTACTATCTAGTCTATAGAGACGGATATTTTTCCAATCCATCAATTACTACTTATCTAGTAGATCGGAGATTCTTTTGTAGCTTTCTTGAATTTTGACAATTTCCTTCTCTTCAATTTTCTTAGTCTCATTTTTATCTAGGGACTCAAAAAAGAAAGCGGCATCATGGCCTTTTAAAGTAGGTGTGTCTTTGATTTGAATAGCCATCTGAGTTACTTTCCTACTTATCTTTTGTTTGAAAAGAAATTTATTATACCTGTTAATTTGACTATCGGCAGTGCAATATTGTTCTGAATATTAATGAATAGTGTTCATTTTTCGGTATGACTTCAAGACATAGGTAACGTTTATGCGTCAGGAGAAGGGTAACACTTTTTGGTAACCTTTCTTGGTTTATGAACTTTGTATGAATCGGGATCAGAATTAATCAAGAATAAATTTTGATCAATTACACCTAACATATTAATACCGAACCAGATAGAGATGGAATCTGATTCCTTTTTGATTCCGACGTTAAATCCATTAAAAGGATTTCCAACCATGATTAGGTTACCATTGTAATTGATGTATCCTCTGTCATTGACATGCCTTTGTTTGAAACCAAAAGGGTATGTCATAAGAAGATCGGCATTCGGATCGAAAAGTTTTTTGGATTTAACATATATTTGTTCAGGAGTTTTCATATTAAGAGCTTCATGAGGTCTTTCTCTATTGAATTCAATTCTCCATTTATCGAAAAGATTTTGGAAGAGGGTAATGTTCCCAACGATTTCATGTTGTAGTTCTCTTGCCATGTCTCTATGCATTCTTTCATGAGCTCCATTTTGGTAAGGTTTCCCCGGTTGAATACGATCGAGTTTGATTCCTAGAGAGAGCCACCAAACGGAAAGTTTGGTGAGTCCCCATAAAGACTGCATGGAAGCGAAAGGCGGTCCATTGTCAGAACGAATGATATCAGGAATACCGTATATCTTAAATAACCTAGTAAATTCGGCTTTAACGGAAGGAATGTCTCCTTTCTTTAGAGTTTTGATAGCGAGAATATATTTAGAGAAGTCATCGCGAACAGTGAGAGGATTTACTTTTTCTCTTTCTGGAGTATACCACCATCCTTTGAAGTCAACGGTCCAAATATGATTGGGATGAGTTGCTTTCTCAGGCATAGAGATTCGTTGTCCTGAGTTAATGGGTCTTCTTTTCTTTTTTTTATCTAGTAGCCCGGCTTTCTTAAGAATACGTTCAACAGTGGATCTGTTAGGAGGTTTTCTATCTGGGAATTTAGTCTTGTAGAGTTCTAGGATTTTTTTAGCCCCCCAAAACTTCTTATTATTTTTGATCTTAACGATATCGAGAATGGTTTCTTCCGCAATTTTAGCCGGAGAGTTTTTTGGAGTTTTCTTTTTATCTCGAAGACCGTCCCGACCTTGTAAAATGAATCTTTCCTTCCATTTGTATCCACACTTGGTGGAGATCCCATACTGAGCACAGAGCTGAGTAAAATTGACACCCATCTGGAGGCTCTCCAGAACGAACTGATATCTTAATTCCACGACATTATTCTCCTTCCAAGGCATCCCTCTAGCCCTCCTAAAAAGGTGATCTAAAGGGAATAGAAACCTGAAAGTGTTACCTATGTCTTGCTACAAAAGTGTTACCCATGTCCTGAGGCATACATTTAGCTTCTTACGCATAACGAACTAGCCTTAACGACGTAGGCTGACCCTGAGTCCCAACGGGACGTTAGGGACTGGAACGACACTTGCGTAAGCAAGGGGAGTGCCAGAAGCCTATGTGTCGCAGACCGAGCGAGGGCTTGACCCGAAGCGAAGCGTTAAGGCGCTGTTAGGCGAAGTCGTAGATTTTAAAATTATTTTTCAACTAATTTGCCTGTAACAAATTTGTGAATCAAACTCGAAATAAAAGTTTGGTAAGGTAAACCTTCTTCAAAAGCTTTTTTCTGAATTGATTGCAAGTCTAATTGATTTAATCTTATATTAATTCTTTTATTTTTAGCTAGAGTAGCGGAGGCAGCTTTCTGATAGTTGCTTATTAACTTACTATTTAAACCAATAGATTTCCATTCACCTGCTTCATATGAATCAAGAATGTCATTTTCTTCTTTTGAAAGAGAGGAATTTTTTTTAGGTTTATTTGTTAATTTTGTTTTAATCATCTCTTCCGTCCTTTTTAAGATAATTTCGCGTGGCTTTTCTGCTTGGAATAATTGTTTTTAAAAATATTTCTTCTTTATTCTCTATAAATGGAACTAAATACACATATTCATCTATTTCAATTATAAACATAGATTGGTTTGGGTATTTTACATCATTTGGATGTTTTATTATATCTAAGAGAAAACCGTTTTCGATTTGAAAAAGAACAAGTTCAAAAGAAATTCCACGTTCTTTCCTCAAAATTTCGTCTTTCTCAATATCCCAACGATAGTTTTTCACCTAGAAATATTTGATGACAATGTGTGCCTCATGTCAAGTTCTAATTCTTTAATTTTTACAGCTATTACCCATGTCCTGAGGCATACATTTCTACGATTACGCATAACGAATTAGCCTTAACGACGTAGGCTGACCCTGAGTCCCAACGGGACGTTAGGGACTGGTCACGACACTTGCGGATGCAAGGGGAGTGCCAGAAGCCTATGTGTCGCAGACCGAGCGAGGGCTCGTCCCGAAGCGAAGCGTTAAGGCGCTGTTATGCGAAGGTAGCTACTGTTATTATTCTAGTTTTTTGAAATCAATATGCGAATAATAATTACTTTCTTTGGCAGAAAGTAATTCAGACATATCGAAAACTGTTTCTTTTATACCTTCTCGTATAATCTGAATGGCTTTCTCTTTTAAGCCAGGTAAGGAATACTTAATTGTTTGAAAAACTACGAAAATATTAATTCCTGTATAGTCGTGTGCAATTCGATTTCGAAGCCCAACAACATCTTTCCAAGGATAAGTATATTCATTTTTTGTTTCTTCGCTTAATTTAGTGCTATTTTCGCCTATCTGAGTAAGGAGGCTCAAAATAGCGTTATAATTCATTTGATCGTTTGTTTCATAAAGAATTTCGGGATTTTCAAAATTATTTGAATATAGATTAATTTTCTCGATATATTCAATTATATTGAGTAGGTATAGAAGATCATTATTTCTATTCTTTAACATAGATCATTTCTTTATTTGCCCTATGTAGAATTATTGGGTTTGCATATTTTTTTAACACTAAGTCGACCTTAAGATTTAAACCTTTTTCAAGTTCCTCTTTAAAGGATAAAGCTTCCCGAAAATCAAAGTCTTTTTCAACTAATATGTCAATGTCATGGAAATTCGAATCTTTCCGGACGAAAGATCCAAAAACTCCAAGTCTTTCCAAATTGTATTTTGAAAGTATTTTTGACTTACTTAGGAAAATTTGGAAGTCTGAGATATTTTGCACAGCAGCTGGCATGATATCTAGAATTTTATCTATGAATAGCTGTTTTCAAGTCTTATTTGCAGAAAATTTAACTTCTAATTCCTCTTGTTAGAACAATTTTGAAATTTTGCGGTTGATTTTTGCTACTTTCGCATAACGAACTAGACTAACCGACGTAGGCTGGCCCTGAGTCCCGACTGGGACGTTAGGGACTGGAACGACACTTGCGAATGCAAGGGGAGTGCCAGAAGCCTATGTGTCGCAGACCAAGCGAGGGCTCGTCCCGAAGCGAAGCGGTTAGTCGCTGTTATGTGCAGTGCCTTCCATAATTTTGAATAAGTTAATTAAACATTCAAGTTTATTAGATTAGGTGTGCTAGTATAGTATTCACCTGACAGTTTCGTAAAGAAGCAGTGGTCACACATCCTCTAATTAGAAAAATGATTTT
>NZ_JAFFPR010000028.1 GCF_016918735.1 Leptospira abararensis | reverse complement strand
ACTTTTCTTGCGTTATCAAATCCACCAAGGAACTCATATTCTAGGTTTGCATTTTTGGAATAAACAGCATCACGAACACTGTAACCTGAGTTTTTGATTTCTTTTAATAATACTTTGAGAGATGGGTTTTGGTCTTCTTTGGTAGTATCGTATGAATAACTATTATACTCTTCTACGATAGACAAGAAATTTCCTAAACGGTGTTCAGCCTGGAATTCTAACTCTCTTAGGCGGTTTGTGACTTGCACATTTTCTGTCGGAGTTGCCTGTCCTGCTTGGGTAATTTGCGTATAACTCAAGTAAGACTCTACTTTCACAACCTTGTTGGAAATGTCCCAAGCTAATTTTTTCTTATCTTCCTCTTCTTTGTAGCCAATGTTAGCCACTGCGATTTTCACACTCTCTTCTTTTAAAGAGAGTGCTAGTTCAGAGAAACCTGTTTTGTAAGAATAGGAATTTAGAAACACTCCTTGTTGGATGGTAAAGAATGGATCAATTCCATTGGCATGGGTTGGATCATAAAGACCGGCTTGGCTGAGTAAGATGGATTGTTTTTCTTCTTCAGTGACTGGACTTCCGAGTTTGTTACCTGCAGAGGTTATGTATTCTTCAATGTTTTCACCGGAGTAAGATCTGAGGAGATAATCCATCCTTGATGCTTTAGTAAGTGCGCCGATCAGGTTCGACTCATAACCATTGGTGTTTAACCAGTTGGTTAGGCCTACCGTATCTTCAGGGGACAAATCACCTGTCCAGTTTTGGTAGTATGTATTTAATAAATGATATTCTTTGAGAGAGTCAGGAAGATAAGTGGATGGATTTTTAGATCCTCTTTCTCCTGCATATGTCATTACAGTATCTCTATCAGAATCACCGAGTCGCATAAAACTTGCAAACTCGTTTGCTAATGTTTGTACACCCATATCCACATTACGAGATGCATAGTCTTCGAATGTGGCAGTCAGGATGTAGTTTTTTAGTTCTGCTGGGTACTGTGTGAGATTCGGAATGGTTCCTTGAGCCAAGGATGTTTGGATGCGACTCAAAGATTGTCGTAAAGCAAGTTCTTTGCCTGCATCTCTTAGGTCTTCGTCGTATGTCAGTAATAAGCTGTCTACTTGTGCTAAGTTGGATGTTCTTAATAATCTAGCTTGTAGATCGTATGGTGTGATGAGTTCTTCTATTTCTGTGATTTGTGCTTCTGTTAATGCGGCTCCGAGGAAATTTGCTGTTCTTTCAAGTTTGCCACTCGGTCCCGGTAGAACAAATTTTCCACTCTTCACATCGGATAAAAATTTATCTATCGTTCCATTGTTTGAGATGGTTCCCAAATATGCTTTGGCCAAAATTACTTTTTGGTTTTCCCAAGCAAAAGCCTTCAAGTTGTCCATTCCAGAAATGATGGAAGAGTCCAAACTATATCCCGATTGGTCTAACTTCGTTTTGAGTGTTTCGAATTGATTGAGAGAGGCACCGATTTGATCCATGGACTGATCCAGTGGCAATCCTTGTGCCTCCAATCCATCAATCATAGACCTTAGCTCTGCAAATAGTTTGGTTGCTTCTTCTGCCGCTTCTCGCGCCAATTTGGATTCTTCGTAATCGGTTTTGAGTTTTGCTGTGTCAGCCTTCTCTGTTGTCGATAGGTTTTGGTAGTATTTAAGCCCTGCCATTTCTTTCGTGAATACTTCCGCATTGGCAAGTGATTCCCAAAGAGATGCGTTCACTTCTTCCCCACGAGCTGCTTTGGCTGTTAAAAATTCACGAATTCCTTTGGTATAACTAATCAAGTTTTCTTGGCTGATAGTATTCTGGTTTGCTGCTGAGGCATAGACCACAATCCTTTCATCCAAATTCTCTAAATACTCTTCCCCATTTTCTTCCGACTCTTTACGTCTTGCATAAAGTGCTAGGTATTGTTCGGATAAACTAATCCCTGTATACATGGTTTCGGAAAATGAATTCAATGATGCGAGTTGTTCCGAACGTGTGGTCACAGAAGTTTTCAGAGCCAGTGACTCGGCTTCCATATCTGCCAATTTTTCCTGAACATTGGAAGTTAGTCCCAACTCTCCGTCTACAAAAGTAAAATGGAATTTAGGTCTACCTTCTGCTGAATTAAAATAATCGCTAAACCCTGGTAATGCGGAATTGATTTTGCCTAAACTTACAATAGTAACAAGAGTTTTGTCAGCAATTCCAACAGAAGTTTTATATTCTGTGAGTATACTTTGTGACTTTTCTGTTGACTCTTCCAACTGAAGGGTGAGCTCACGCATATAGTCTGTGGCTTGCATTTGTTTTGCAGAAAAGTCTTTTAACTTTTCGGATACGTCTTCTGCAAGTTCTGCAAATTCCTCTGTACCGGGAGTTGCAACTCTCCAAGTTGCTAACATTTGGATGTAGTCAGCATGTGCCGATTCCAACTCTGATTTTATCGTACCCCAATTGGCAATCATTCCATCAAGGGATGCCTTGAGTGATTCCAGTTCTGAATAATCCAATCCACTAAATGGTTTTTCATATCCAGTGATTTGAAAATTTGCATCCAAAATAGGTTTGGATGTATCTTCAAAATCTTTTAGCGTTAAATACTGCTCTAATTTTTGAACCTCTGCAGTGTAACCTGACTTTTTTGTATCATCAAAGAAACTCAAATAACTTGGGTATCCTTCTTCCACAGCAACATGTCTTGGGTTCAAAAGTTGTGACTGTTCAATGATCGCAGTCGCACTGTTGTCTATGTTTAAAATTTTATTGGTAATCTCAGAGTAGATAACAAGTCCTTCTTTTTCTCCGAAGATCTCTATCAGTTTTCCAACATCGAGTAAGGAACTCAGCTGCGCACGAGGTGTTCCTGGATTGTTTGTTAAATGCCCTGATAATAAATTGGCGCGACGAGTCTCTTCACTAGAATCTCTGTCTGTCGATGTTCCAATGCGGAAGGAATCACTGAGTAATCGGGAAGCTGTGATATCATCGAGTCCAGATACAGCATCATGTAATTCTTTTAATAAACCTGTGGCTTTGTTTTCTTGTCTTTTGAAGTATTCTTCTTTTAGAATACTCAATACTTCTCCCGATCGAACCCGGGATGCAAAATCATCTATTTTTTGAGAGACCGCAACTTCACGAGCCACCTGTCCTGTGGCAGCTTGGAAGAAAAAGGATTCCCCATAAGAAAAACTTTCTTTTAAAAATTTCTTTTCGTTAGCAGATCCATTCCATCGGATATCTTCTCTCTCACTGGCAGTGTATTCTTTACCACTTTCATAAAAAGACAACAAAGCATCTGCATAGTCTTTTTGGCGTCCTAAGTCAGCAATAAAATCAGTGTATCCAGGTCCCGCGATGTAATTGGCAAAAGCCCCACGACTACTTCTAAAAAAATCTAGAAGTGTTGCCATCGCTCTTCTTTCCACTATGGAATTAGCATCTGTTTTGGTATCTTGGCTGATGACTTCTGAGTCCTTCAACATACGAAGGTAAATGGACTCAACGTTTCTTTCTCCTGTACCTAAATTACCCAAATAATCCAAAAGCATTTCCATAGCTCTTGCATTTACTTCTGCACCAGCTACTTTCTTCTTTTGTTCTGCTTGTTTTTGGATCGCAGCTAACTTAGCCTCATCACCATTTTCATCTAACAAAAAGGTTAGTTCTGCTTCTTTGGTTCTATACTCTAATTCAAATCCATCAAAGAAAGATACAAGACCATCAGAAACTTGTTTTGTTTTAGTATTTCGATCTTCCAGTGCATTGCGGAAAACAAGATTCATTTGTCCGTAATGTTTCATTGCCTCAATGGAATCGGAAAACAAAGTACCCACTTCATTTAAAGACGTGAGCATACTTCCAGACAAACCCGACTCGTCGCCACGAAGCGCACGGAAGGCATCTTTGGTTGCAGTCCTCTCAGAACCAGTTAAGGTAGCATCGACAACAGCATCTGTTTTTGACAAAGCATCCAATACATTTACATTCAAATACTGAACTGTTTTGCCCACTTCAGCGATGTATTGGTTGTATTGGTCAATTTTTGTTACTGCCACTCCGATGGCTTGTTCTAGTTCCACAATTTTAGCAGAATAGGCAAGACTTCCTTGGTTTCCGGCATTGGCAGATATATATGACTGATAACTTGCAATTGCTGTTTTGAGTTCTGCAATCCCTTCCTTACCGAGTGATAACGCGTCCCCAGAAGAAGAGGCAAGGCTTTGTAAATACTCATAAGCGGGAAGGATGGACTCTGCATTCAGATATCCCGCATCTAAACGAGAATCTTGATATAACCTTGATAAAATAGTTTCATATTGGTTTACATAAGTTGGAATTTGATTCGAAGTTGTTTCTAGTTGAGTCACATCCAATAAGTTAACCTTAGCGATTAAATTAGCGATGCTACTGTCATGAGCATCCACGGAACTGACAATAGAACCATCAAGCCCTGTCAAACTTGTTTTCCATGTTTCTAAACTTTGTCTTACCTGCACAGAAACTTGGTTTCCATACAACTGAACCAGTTTATCCCCGGCTAACAACGAATCAATTTTTTCTTCTAAGGTTCCTTCTCCATCCAGAACCTCAACGAGAAGTGCTCTGTTTTCTTTTAGTTTTTCAAACTCTAAAACTCTTTGGTTGATCTCTGCATAAAAAGATTGGGAACGGAAGGCGTTTTCTCTCTCGTATTGGAGTTCATACATCTTCTTCTCTTGTTGGCGCAGAACTTCTCTTTGGCGATCGAGTTCCTCTTGGGCTTGGACAATTTCTCCCCTAAGCCCAGAATTCCCTTGGATGGCACTAGAATCAGAAGTCAAATCTCCGATTTGACCAAGCATTCCTGGGTTACGAATTAATACCTGGATCTTTAAGGCAGCTTCATAAGCTACCGAAGCATCCCCCATGCTGGCTCTTGCGAGCTCTAAAGCTTTTCTTTTCTCTTCTAAAATTTTATTTTGTTCTGCAAGTTGATTTAAGATGGTATCTGGGTTTGTGACCGTAGGTGCTGTTTCTACACTTGAATTTGGATCCATACCCGGTGTTCCAAATACACTACTCCCACTACCATTTAACTCAGATAAAAGTGATAAATAAGCTGTTTCTTTTGCTTTGAAGTTTTGTCTGATTGTGTCCAACTCAGCTGCAATTTGG
>NZ_JAFFPR010000058.1 GCF_016918735.1 Leptospira abararensis | reverse complement strand
TGCGATCCAATTCTTCAATCGCCTTCGCCTTGTTCTGCACCATTGTCGCTTCGCTTGCGTCCCATTGTTTCAAACCCTCTTGGATTTGTTTTTGGACTGTCGCGACCCAGTCTTCTCTTGCTTTAACAAGTTGGCCATAAGCATCTGTCCAATCTGCTTCCCCAGCTCGCCACTGCATCTCCACATCTCGGTCATAACGAAGTTTGCCAAGAATCATCTCATCAATTGCTTTCTGCCAAAGTCCTTGGCCATCTTCTAGGGCTTTTAATACTTTTTCTTGGTAAGCATCATCTCCACTTTGGAAATTTAATGCCACTTGGTTGGGAAGTGTGTTCTCACCATAAACAAAAACTCCACCGTTCTGAGCTATCTGTTGTTTGGTTCTCTCAACAAGAAGTTTTGCTAACTCGGAAGGATTGGTTTCTTGGGCCAAACGATTGGCCATATCTTCATTTTGATTTTGTTGCGAAACAAAATACATTCTCTTGGAGGAAAGCAAAGAAGATTCTTCATATTCGTAATCTGCTCGATACTGTTCTTTTAATCTGGCTAATTCGCTTTCAAACGCTAACCTTTCTACTTCCGAAGAAAAAGTTAAGCCACCTTGGACCTCAAGAAATACCTCTTCGAGAGATTGTTCCCAATTGGTTTGGATATTTGTCGAGACCATACTGACTGTCTCATCCCAAATTCTTACCTTATCTACTGCAGTGGCACCAGATTTTGCGGCGGCATCCGCTTGTGCCATTCCAAGAACAAGGCCCGCACGATCCACCAAATCCCATACGCGATCCAATACCGGACTTTGTAAGTAAACCTTCCAAAATCCCTTCCTTTCGTCTATCTCACGTTGGACTTCTTCTTCCCATTCCTCTTTTGCAAGGCCCTTCTCTATTTCTAATTGTTCCCGTTCTCTTTTTTTCTCTTCTGGATCGGCAAACGCCCGTAGTTCTTTTTCTAATTCTACTTCCGCGCGGGCTTCCCAGTCTCCTCGCACAACACCAAGACCTCGACCCACTAACTTATTAAATTCTTCTTCTGTACTTGCTTGGTTCGCCTGCTCAAATTGGCGATCCATTTGGCCATCGGTTCCCTTTCTCCATAAGTCCCGGAATCGGTTCTCTTGGCCAATGAGACCCAGCACAAGTGAGCCAAAGGTCATTTCAAATATGATAATTGATAAAATTGCAGACTTTAGCCCTTTAACAAGGGCTTGTTTTGTGTTTTTTAACTGGCGTTTTTGGGTCTTTGTCATGTAAATCCGCTTCCTAACAACCGTTCTGTCAGAATTGTGCTTTAACCTAACCTCTACCCCCTAACCGTCTACTAGATTTTCACAAAAGCATATGAGATTTCACTAATGCGACATAACTAATTCGTAATACAATTCACTATAATGTCTG
Organism: Leptospira abararensis; assembly: GCF_016918735.1. Lineage (GTDB taxonomy): Bacteria > Spirochaetota > Leptospiria > Leptospirales > Leptospiraceae > Leptospira_A > Leptospira_A abararensis. Next base: position 98 of record NZ_JAFFPR010000058.1, on the reverse strand, counting down.
TTACATCTCCCCCACTGATTCGACCAAAGCCATTACTCATCGTACAGGTCTGAGTCGATGGTTTTGTTGACACAGTAATTACATAGTTGGTGCCGTCA
>NZ_JAFFPR010000057.1 GCF_016918735.1 Leptospira abararensis | reverse complement strand
AGTGTATTAGCAACAGCCGGTGAAATTCGAATTATTTTAGCGAGAAAAATTTGTGTTTTTGTATTACTTGCAAGTATGGAATTGACAACCTTAAATAGATCTATAACCGCATCATTTGGAGATTTACCTTGTAAAAGGTCGTTTGTACCCGCATGTAGGAGTGTAATATCAGCGAAGCTTGGGTAATTAGCAATTTTAATAAGTTGATCATTTCTCCATCCGGGATAACCATCATGAGTTTGCGTATTAGTGATCCACTGTTGAGGATTAGAACCTCCACTTTGATACCCTTCAGTAGCAAATATGAATGCTTTGTTTGTAATAGCAAATTCAGTCATCCAAACTCTATAGCCTCCAACAGCTTGATTTGGTGGCATACATATAAACTGGCCGATCGAATAGACTGGACAGTATCCCCAGTCCGTAAAACCGAATCCATAAGTGATAGAGTCTCCGAAGGGTCGAATAAGAACTGGTTTTGTTAGGTCAATTGATTTATCTTTAGCTTGAGTTTCGAAATTAAATGTAAATAGCAGAGTAATTGCTAAAAGTACAAATTTGATTGATTGAGTAGTTTTCTTGAGTTTCATTTTGTCCGTCCTATTTGTTTTTATATTCTAATATTTAGTTTGTCGCATTTCAGATAACGAACTAGACTTACCGAAGTTCCCCGACCCTGAGTCCCGTTAACGGGACGTTAGGGACTGGCATGTAGCTTGCGAACGCAAGGCGAATGCCAGAAGGGGAATTTGGCGTAGCCCGAGCGAGGGCTCGTCCCGAAGCGAAGCGGTTAGTCGCTGTTATTCGCAGTCTTTTTGCTGTTTTATGTCATATTCATTTAATTTTTCTTAAATTTCGTGAAAGCAATTCATATATTTTATTAGCTAAGGTTATATTATAATCTAGCGTTTTTCTGTCAGGGTTTTGGTTTATATGGAATAAGTAGTTTCTAAATTGACGAAGTGAATTTATTTCATCAAGGAGCTTTGGTTCCAAATAATCCAATAGTATTGGATTGCGAAGTGCAGATAATATAGACGGACTTCTGTTTTCGAATTTTCCAGAAATTTTCATGATAATTTCTTCTAATTTTCTCCAAATAATCAAAAACTCTCCTAAATTTTCTGGATTTATACTTACCACTGCTTCATTTTTGATATCGATGCAGAGACTTTGAATTTTGTCTTCGTCCGGATATAACGCATCTTTTGGTATCACATTAAAACCTTTATTCCAGAATTTTTTATCATTTGGAATTTTGAATTTAGCTATTAGTCTATTGTTGAAGTCTAATTCCAATTTATTTTCGTAATCCTCTTCAACATCTGCAGTACCTGCTAGATAACCTTCTTGGAAATATGGTCTTAAGGCATCTGGTGGAGCAATACTAAGAAGTCTGATATTTGCTAAATCATGTTCAGAGTTAATAGAAATTCTATTTGTTAGGTAGGGAAAGCCAAAAGCAAAGACATAACCATAATCAAGGTTATTATCATGTAAAGCAAAAGAGCAAGCTACTCTTAATGATTGAGTAAAGTCGAGGAGTGGAGTGTCGCATACTTCGTAATGTTGTAGTATACTCCATTGAATATATTTTTTTGTTAAGACTTCCTTGAAGCCTTCTATTTTGTTCTCTTTGAAATGTTTTTTTAGCAGATTGGAAGCTGAGTGTAATAAATCAAATTTATAGAGTAGTTCTGATCTTTGTAAATAATCACCCCTGTATATTGTTGGATAAAAGGTAGAGTTCTTTCCTTTATTTTGGTAGTCTTGTGTTTGACCTCTGAATAAAATAAAATAATCCTTATTCTTATATGAGAGATTCGAAATTATTTCGACTAACTCTCTGAAAGATTCAATCGAATATGGTTCGAATTTCCCGACATTAAAAGGATTTTTAAAATGTTTTATTAATTCTTTTGTTAATTCCGGTCTAATTTTTCTCATAGATTTTAAAAGATTGCGAATAACGAACTAGCCTTAACGACGTAGGCTGACCCTGAGTCCCAACGGGACGTTAGGGACTGGAACGACACTTGCGTAAGCAAGGGGAGTGCCAGAAGCCTATGTGTCGCAGACCGAGCGAGGGCTAGTCCCGAAGCGAAGCGTTAAGGCGCTGTTAACCGCCGTTGAGTTGTTTTAGAATTGATTGAATTGAAATTTTTAATTCCGGTATTTTGTTTATACAAATATTAAAAATAATTTCGTGATCTAGACCTTCGTAATGATGAGAAATAACATCCCTCATCTTCATAATTTTTTCCCATTCAATTTCAGGGAAATTATTCAGAAATAAACTATCTAATTTTACTACAGACTTTACATTGTCTCCGATTGCTTGTAATCGCATAGCTATAGAATCTAATATCGTAATTCCATCTTGAGAGTTTATTAGGTCATCTGGAAATTTGATTTTAAGGAATCGATTTTCTATTAGCAGAATAGATTCGAGAATAAACTCAAATCGTTCCTTTATTTCTTCATACATTGATAATATCTTTTTGAATTCTATTAAGGAAAGAGGGTTTAATTTGATTTCTTTTTCTAACCAAATCAACGTTTCTTTCTAAAAGTTTTTCTAGGAAAATTTGTAATCCAGCCAAAGAATCGAAATCTGGATTTTTCATTTCTACAAGTAAGTCAACGTCACTTTCTGAGTTAATTTTATCTTTTGCAAAAGAACCGAAAATACCAATTTGAAGAACACCAAAATCATGATTAAGGATAGGTTTGATTTTAGAAAGTTCCTTAATCAATTCTTGCTTAGAACTTATCTTCATGGTTTAATTATCATAATTCGCTCTGAAAAGTCAATAATAGGAATTTCGATTTTCTTTATGATTTCCGTTTCTTTTATTAAATCAGTGAGATTTTTTCATATTTTAGATAGATTTTTGCGAAATGGCGGTTAACGAACTAGTGGAGACGACGTTTCCCGACCCTGAGTCCCAACGGGACGTTAGGGACTGGCACGGAGTTTGCGGATGCAAACGAGTGACAGAAGGGAAATGTGGCGTAGCCCAAGCGAGGCCTCGTGCCGAGGCGCAGTGTTTCCACGCTGTTAGGCGTAGTCAGCCCACTTTGAAATGATTTAAATTATTTAAATCATTAATTTTTAATATATCTTCGTTTTTCAGCAGTATATGTCTTGAACTGTCCAAGCATACTGGTTCGATAATTAAAGAACGCATCATTAAAGTGGCTATTTTTTGAAATGCCATTCGAGTTATTTGGTCGTACCAATCTTCGTTCTTATCCGAATTAGGAATCATGCCGATATGAGTTCTTACAGATAAGAAGGAATTATATTTTCCTCCCCAGCTTCCATTAAGTCCTTGAAATTCACATAGTCTTAAGACTGGGGTTCCTGCAATACTCGCAATATCTAAACTAGCAGAGTTTACTCCAATAGCAAGATCATATGTTTTATAAGTTTCTTTCTGATCATTGTATAGATCGTACATTTTATATTCGATATAATTTTCATTATCGGGATATCCATTTTCAATATATTCTGATCGATTGGCTAAACCAGCTATTGTGAGGTGAAAATTGGGAAACGATTTTAATATTTCTTTTAAATCTTGGAATATAAATAGATTCGAATTTCTCCAGGGATCGCTTTTATGATGCCTCACAAAATATATAATTCTAAATAAATTCCGGATTTTTGGTCTAATGTTACTTTCAGATTGATCCCAGTATGTTTTTGAGGTGAGGGAGCTTTTATCAATTCTCTTAAAGTTAAAAATGCATATTTTTTTTGAGTCGAATGAACTGTTTTCAGGAGAGAAAACGTGATTAATTTCCTGAGGAAAAAATTTCTCAAATACTATTGCTATCCAGGCAAATCGAACTAAATTATTAGTTTCTGATTCTACGATAAAGTCAGGAATTCCATATATGATTGCATAGGAATACTCAATTCTTATAATTCCAAATAGATTGCCTGAAATCTTTTTTTCATCAATTGAAAGTCCTTGAATTTTAATTGCTTCAGACTTTTTCATATAAATTGAAATTCTAGTTTTATTCTGTGAGTTGTTATAAAGTTGTTTTACAGAATGTAATAATCTAATTGTGTCGCCGACTTTTTCTTTAAGTGAATGAACAAGTATATATTTCATTTTTTTTGTTATTATTGTTTGGGCTGATTTCGCCTAACGAACTAGACTAACCGACGTAGGCTGGCCCTGAGTCCCGGAACGGGACGTTAGGGACTGGCCACGACACTTGCGGATGCAAGGGGAGTGCCAGAAGCCTATGTGGCGCAGCCCAAGCGAGGGCTTGTCCCGAAGCGAAGCGGTTAGTTGCTGTTATGCGACGTTCGGAGTTAGAGTGAGGAGCTACAGTTCTCCTTTTATTAGTTTTTCAATTTTAACATTTGGTGATTTATAAGCATTGTCGTCAAAACCTTTTGAATTCATATCCAGTTTTAACTTTTCGAAGTTTAATCCACTACAAGGTCCAGAAGGGTTTGAATTGTTAATTCCCGCCATCCAATTACAAGCCATTTTAAAATAGCCGCTAGCATTTGGATGAATACCATCAGGTGAGTAATCGTTTTGATCATTTAAGAGATTATACATATTTACGACCCTGACTCTAGCTTTTAAATTTGGTGGTAAAGCGTTAAATTTGCTATCAATTAGAGCATTGTATAATTGTATTTGCGAATTTAGGTTTGAATACACTTGATTGATAGAGGAAATTTGAATTATTTTAGCAACAACGACGGTAGTATTTGTATTAGCCGTTAGAACGTTATTAATAATACTAAATAGGTTATTAGCAGCGGTTTCGTAAGACTTGTTCTGTAGAATGTCATTTGTACCAGCATGTATTAAAGTAAAGTTAGAAAAACTTGCGAAGGTAGAGAATTGAATTAGCTGGTCAGTACGATATCCAGGATAACCATCATGAGTTTGAGTATTAGTAAGCCATTGTAAATAATACGATCCGCCGCTTTGGTAACCTTCTGTAGTAAAATATAACCCTAAACCTTGAGTAGCAAGTAAAGTCAACCATCCTCTGTATCCACCTCCAGCCATTGCAGGTGGCATACAAAGTTGCTGGTTAATTTGTGAAATGTAACAAGTTCCCCAATCAGAAAAGCCAACACCATAAGTGATAGAATCACCGAATGGACGAATTAGAATAGGCTTTAAGTTTTGTGCAGTTAAGCTAGTTATGTTGCAATAGATAACCAGTAGAACGGCAAATAAGATTTTCTTTATATCTTCTTTCATATTTTCCTCTGTTTTTAAAATTTATTCCGACGAATGTCGTATAACGAATTAGGCTTACCGACGTTTCGTGTAGCTGAGCCTCTAGAAGAGGCGTTAGCGTAACACGGAATGTGCCTTTAGGCCGAGCGAAGGCCCCACGAGATCCAGATTTTTTCAGAAATCTGAGGCGAAGTGGAAAAGGCCCTGAGCGAGCGGTAAGCCGTTGTTAATTGCAGTTGGTTTTGTGTAGTATTTGTTACTAATACGAAGTGTGTAAATTCCCAGCGCGCAAATTTTCTTTCTTTTTCTTTGTCTTCAAAGCCCGACAATCATTTTTGCAACATGGAAACCGTGATCAAAACTTAATAGGAAGTTGAGCGAAATAAACCTCTTGCTTCTTATTATTTTCTTTAAAGCGCTTGAATCATTAACGATGTAATAAAATCGAATATCGAATTGATCAAAGTTGAACTATAGCATTTTAAGAAAAATTGCGCGCTGGTTTTTTTGAGTAGAATTAACCAATTGCAATTAACGAACTAGCCTTAACGACGTAGGCTGACCCTGAGTCCCAACGGGACGTTAGGGACTGGAACGACACTTGCGAAGGCAAGGGGAGTGCCAGAAGCCTATGTGTCGTAGACCGAGCGAGGCCTTGTGCCGAAGCGAAGCGTTAAGGTGCTGTTATGCGAAGTACTCCATTTGTCACTAGGCAGTCCGAATGATTCTCCTATCATCTAAAGCAGTTTCTTTTATCCAAAAAACTTTTAAATTGTTATGCCATTTTTTGGTTTCAATAGATTCTATTGCTTTCTTATTTGATAATAGAGCGTAGAAAGAATTTCTTTTTAATTTTAAATCTAAATCGATTGTTGAATTTGGAATATGAATTAAGATTGTAAATTGTTCTTTTTTTAATTTGTTATAAAGAAAGACGGAGAACCCGTAATCGCTAGGATGAGTGTCATTGTTGATTTTAACGATTCGAAAATCATTTTCAAAAACATATTCGTTTTTTTTTGCTTCGTAGAATTTCTTGTATCCTCTATCTTCAAGGTATTTTCCAAAATAATTTTCGATTAAATAATTATAGCTTCTAACGGATTGTAGGGTTTGAATTAAAGATTTCAAAAATTGCATATTGATATAGGTATTAATTGAATTATCTTTGCAATTTTGGGTTAATTTTATTTTCTACAGACCCATGAAATTTAAAGTATTCTACAACTCTGTCTCCTAGTTCGTCGAATAAATCGTCTTCTAGGTATGGGTCTTTGTATTTTTTTAATCGTAAAAGTGTTTTTTTGTCTTATCAAGAATCTCTTTTGAATAGATTTTAGTGTCAATTAGATGATCATTTAAATACCTTATCAATATTTCAAACCCATCGTCCCAATTTCCATTTCCATTTCCATTTCCGTTTCTTTGAGATTCATCACGGAGTTTTTCGACTGCTCTTAAAAGTTCTCCTTGAACAGTATTCGCTTGTCCGTTCTTTGGAACAAATTCTTTCCAAATTAATTTAGCGTCTTCAAAATATTTCATCTTTATTTACATTAGAACTCTTATTTTTGGAGTATTTCGCATAACGAACTAGCCTTAACGACGTAGGCTGACCCTGAGTCCCGGAACGGGACGTTAGGGACTGGAACGACACTTGCGCATGCAAGGGGAGTGCCAGAAGCCTATGTGGCGAAGCCCGAGCGAGGGCTTGTCCCGAAGCGTAGCGTTAAGGCGCTGTTATACGCCGTTTTGACTAGACTAGATTTGATTTTTGTAGACAGTTAAATTTTGGGGACAGATGTTTTGTCTATGGTTTTAAACTATTTGGATCCTTAGAATCAAATTGATTAGATTTATAAAATAAAAAATAATCTACCTTAATTTGTTTTTTTAATTATTTTGTTTTCTAACAAATAGTATAGGTCATCTTTTTTAATATTATTATTCCAGATTACTGATTTAGGTATAATCATAGCAGTTATCGAAGATAAGTATAAAAAAATATATTTATCATTTTCCTCCACTTTTGTAATGAATCTTTCAAATCTCTGAATTTTGCTAAAATCTGTAATTTGTATAAATTCATTTTCGTTTATGAGAAGTTTTTGAAATCCTATCATTCCGGTGTTTAAATCTTCCGCGAGAAGTTTTTTTACATTCTTTTTGATACAGTAATGAAAATATTTAGGATAGAATAAAAACCAAATTAAAATAATTGGAAAAAAAATAACACCTATACCAATATTAAAATCTAAATTTCTGGGAAATCCTAAAAGAAAAATAAAGGTAATTAGTATAATAGGTAATAACAATCGTCCAATCAACATATTTTTTTTTGTAGTTGGTGAATGGTCTGAGTGGAAAAGATTGAAGTTTAAAATATCTTCTTCTGTTAATGAGTATTCAATTTCCATGTATCTCTCTTGTAAAATTGTTTTTCAAAATGGCGTATAACGAACTAGACTAACCGACGTAGGCTGGCCCTGAGTCCCGAACGGGACGTTAGGGACTGGAACGACACTTG
>NZ_JAFFPR010000038.1 GCF_016918735.1 Leptospira abararensis | reverse complement strand
CCCTGAGTCCCAACGGGACGTTAGGGACTGGAACGACACTTGCGAATGCAAGGGGAGTGCCAGAAGCCTATGTGTCGCAGACCGAGCGAGGCCTCGGGCCGAAGCGAAGCGTTAAGGCGCTGTTATGCGAAGTTGCGATTTGTTGAATAGACTATTTGAAGTCAATGATTATTTTTCCTTCTTTAAACAATTGGACAATTTGTTTAAATGGATGGATAATTTGTAATGCGCTAGATACAAGGCTCAAAAATGAAATCATTGGGCCATTTTTTACTAAAAAATTTGCATCGCCCCTAATAGCTGAGAATCCTGAGAATAATAATTCGAAGGAAGAGAAAAATATTACATATGCTATTGTGAAAATGGTAGTGCACATCCAAAAAATTGAGTATATGGATAGTTTTTTATATAAAGCAATTGTGAAAAATAGGATAATTACAATTATCATGATACTTATTGATTTTATTATAAAGATAAAAAAGTCTCCTCCAATGCTTGATGAAAGTTTTTCCAATTCATTTTGTAATAGATATAAAGCTGCATCGACTTTGATTGGTGAGTTTCCTGATATTCTCAATGTTCGTTCATAATCATAGAAATTCAATTCTATTCTGGTTATCGATTTTTCCCCTTTAACAAAATAGTTATAAGAAAAATCATTTATAGATTCGGGAATATTTGATTCTAATGGAATATTTTTTGAATCATCAATTTGTATTATTCTATTATTGTCTCTTAGAACTATTCTTTCATATATAATATCATTTTCTATTTCGCTTTTCTCTTTTAAGCTATCTATTATATTGAGCAGATTTTGTAGATCAGTGTAAGAAACTCTCAAGGGAGGTAATTTAATTTCTTGGGAATATGTAGTTTTAGAACTTAATATTGTAGGAATTAAGAAGATAATTATGATACTTAAGTATTTTTTCATGTGTTTTATTCCGTTTGTATTTGTATTCAAGCAATTTCGCATAACGAACTAGACTAACCGACGTAGGCTGACCCTGAGTCCCGAAGGGACGTTAGGGACTGGAACGACACTTGCGACTGCAAGGGGAGTGCCAGAAGCCTATGTGTCGCAGACCAAGCGAGGGCTTGTCCCGAAGCGCAGCGGTTAGTTGCTGTTATACGCCGTAAGGAATGTAATCGCTTTCGCTTTTAAATAAATATAGCGTTGCTTTGAAAATCAAATTAATTTGAATAAAAATATGTACATAATTTACAAGATAAAAAAGTTGATTTGGTTGCTCTTTAATTTCTTGAACAATAAAAATATATAATAGATTTGAAATTGTCAAAATTGCTATATAATGTCTAAATTTTTTGTCTAAAATTAACTGTTTTAGGTTAGTGAAGAAATTTAAAGTTTTTTGGTTTTTTAATAAGTATATTAATATGAAAATAAAAGAAGTATATTCCAAGAAAATTCTTACAAAGTTTTCTATAAATAATTCACTTGGATATTGAAATTTAGCTAAGACGAAACGATATAGTAGAAACATTATAATAGCAATAAATATTCTTGCCAATAAATATAATAGAAACAAGTCGATAATGAAAAATCTAAATGTCCTTTTGTTTTCGACTATTTCGAATATTTTGAATAATTGATTAATCAGGTAAATTGCTGAGGTTAGTATAAAAAATTTTGAACATATTTTGTAATAATACAATTCTGTTTCAGTAAGTGAAGTTGTATTGATTAGAAAATCTAAGACGGAGATTATTATAAATAATGCTGTAAACCTGCAAAGAATCATTTTCATATTATTGAAATTACCTTCTTTAGTTATTTTTTTCATAAATTTTCCTTATGGCGTATAACGAACAAGCTTACCGACGTTCCTCGTAGCTGAGCCTTCGTAGAAGGCGTTAGCGTCGGCGCGGTTTTTGCGTAAGCAAAAGACCGTGACGGAGAGGAATGTGGCTTTAGCCCGAGCGAGGGCTTGTCCCGAAGCGTAGCGGTTAGCGGATGTTAATTGCAGTTGGTTACATAGATAAATAAAGATCAATCGAAAGATTTTCAAAGCAGCGCAAATTTTTCTCTTACATCTTAAAAAGCAAAAATCTTTAACAGGACTTACTTGGAGAGAGGCGCCATTGATTTTCAAAAAAGCTTGAATCGACATCACCCTCTTACAAAGAAAATTTGCGCGTTATCTTCGATGGTTCAACCAATTGCAATTAACGAACAAGCTAACCGACGTAGGCTGGCCCTGAGCCTCGGAGAGGCGTTAGGGATTGGCACGACTCTTGCGAATGCAAGAGGAGTGACAAAAGCCTATGTGTCGCAGACCGAGCGAGGGCTCGTCCCGAAGCGAAGTGGTTAGCGGATGTTAATTGCAGTTGGTTACATAAATAAATAAAGTTGAATCGAAAGATTTTCAAAGCAGCGCAAATTTTTCTCTTACATCTTAAAAAGCAAAAATCTTTAACAGGACTTACTTGGAGAGGTACGCCATTGGTCTTCCCAAAAGCTTGAATCGACATCACCCTCTTACAAAGAAAATTTGCGCGTTATCTTCGATGGTTCAACCAATTGCAATTAACGAACTAGGGGAGACGACGTTCCTCGTAGCTGAGCCTTCGTAGAAGGCGTTAGCGTCGGCGCGAATCTTGCGGACGCAAGAGACGTGACGGAGAGGAATGTGGCGCAGCCCGAACGAGGCCGTCAGTGCCGAAGTGAAGCGTTTCCCCGCTGTTATGCGAAGTTTTCGGGTTTAGAAAAATAATTAAGCCACGGACGGCGTTCTTTTTCTTCCTGTTTTAGAAGTTTTGACTTTATATTCTTTTACAAGAATGTCTGTAGGAATTCCTAGATTTTGATTAATCTTTCTAATCATTTCTAAAGTAAGCTTTCTTTTCCGATTTAAGATTTCAGTGGCACGACTTCGCCCGCCGATGAGATTTCCTAAATCAACACTTTTCATGTTCATGTCATCCATAACGGATTTCAAAGCTTCAATTGGATCTGGATCATCAATAGGGTAGTGTTTAGTCTCGTAAGCATCAACTAATGTAATTAAAATATCTAATTTGTCGTATTCTGGTGTATTTTTCTTTGCATCCCAGAGTTTTTCAATCTCTGAGAGAGCATCTAAATGATCTTTTTGATTTTTAATAGGTTTAATGTTCATTTAAATCACCTCAGCATTGATTTTGTCATATTGTTCATGAGTTCCGATAAATCGTATAAATATAGTTTGTAAATTATAATGAACCTTCACAATTAATCTGTATTTGTTTCCATGTATATTGAAAACGATTCTATTATCCTTAAGGAAACTAGCATTTCTGTATTTTTCCTTAATATCAGAAGGAGATTTCCAGAAAGCTTTTGAAGTCTCTTTAAACCAAACTTCGATCGGAATTTTAGAGTCCGAGTATTTGGGAATAGAGTAGAAATCTCTCAGTATTTTTCTAGAAATAACCCTCACAAATCAATAGGCACATGTTCCCGAATTGGTAACAACTATTTTTTTTACTATTTTAACGAGCACGGACGCTCGCAAATTATTAAAGGAGAAGCGCCCGAAAATTTTCGCATAACGAACTAGACTTACCGAAGTTCCCCGACCCTGAGTCCCGGAACGGGACGTTAGGGACTGGCATGTAGCTTGCGAAAGCAAGGCGAATGCCAGAAGGGGAATTTGGCGTAGCCCGAGCGAGGCCTTGTGCCGAAGCGTAGCGGTAAGTCGCTGTTATGCGTCGTTAGTGATGTTTTAGGATATCCTTTGCATCAGCCTTCATTTCTTTGTAAATCTTGATTCCTTCTGCAGATTTAATAAACTCTTCTAAATATCTTCCGCCTTCAAATCGGTTTGCAAAAAACCAATTTAAAAAGCCAATTAAATAAAGAAAAGCGAACTCATTACTATTTTCTTCAAATTTTGTTTTAAGAAAGTTTATTACAAAATTAAGCTGATAAGTTTGCGGTTCTTTAATATTTAATTTTAGTTTGTGGTAATAGGAAATGGCATCTCTATACTTTTTTTCGAGTACTGAAAAAAAGGCCATATTTATATAAAATGCATAATTTTCTGGATCGATTCTATTTATTTCAAGTGTATGTTTCTTTGATTCTTTTAAGTTTCCTTCTTTATAATAAAGTAGAGCCAAGCCTATGTGAGCTTCAGTGGGATAGATATTGCTATTTATAGCTTTATTAAAATAATTTCTGGATAAATCATGTTTGTTTTGAAATAAATATCTATTAGCGACAATTAGATAACAACTTATAAGAATAGTTCTTAATCTTCCCGATTTCAATAAATTTATTGAAATGTTAACTTTTTTCTGGTCGGGGAAGTATAGGATTTTTCTTTGTTCCATAGTAAGTTTTGATTCGAATAATGGCAAAATTGATTCAATTATTTTAGCAGATATTTCAATTTTTTCATTTGATAAGCTAAGTAATATGCCTGTTAATGATATTAAGATATTAGCAAGTGCTTGAGATACCCTGTTTAAATCCTCTAGATTATTGCTCTCATCAATAAGAAAATCTCTGATCTCTGTTTCAAGAAATAGAATGATATCCGAATAAATTCTTTGGATTGAGTTTTTATCGTTTTGAACTTCTTTTCCAAAATAACAAGACCAAAAGAAATTACGAAAATCATATTTAATATTTCCATTTATTTTGCCTTGCATTATATTTCCGTGCAGAATTGCGGATATATTTTTCTTCCTAGCATATTTTTCTGCTTCTTCATTTGAAGAGAAAACGTCACTTCCAATTTCAATGATTTTTAATGTATTATCAAGGTTTATTGTCTGGATATGTTCTCTTATTTTTACTATAGTTTTATTTATAATTGATTGAGATTTAGCATCAAGTGACCTTAGAGTTATCCCAATTATTATTTTTTTATGAGGGAGAATGAGTCTGTATGAATCTAAATACCAAAATAATATTATTGAAGAATAAATAGAGAAGAGCGACATAACTTTTGAAATCCAATCGATAGTATTGAAAATAGTAAAGAAGGTAATTGTAGCTACTAATAGCATGGCTAGTAGGCCATATTTAGTTTTTCTTCTTGGGATAAAGTATTCTAGGATTTCTATATAATCTTTCATATGTTTTCACTAATGACGCATAACGAAATAGCCTTAACGACGTTCCTCGGAGCTGAGCCTACGGAGTAGGCGTTAGCGTCGGCACGTATTCTTGCGTAGCAAGAATCGTGACGGAGAGGAATGTGTCGCAGACCGAGCGAGGGCTTGACCCGAAGCGAAGCGTTAAGGCGCTGTTAAGCGAAGTGCCGTTTCAAAGCTGAAACGATCCTTGATTAAATCATTATGAATTTTTAAAGTGTTGGTAAAATAAATTTTTGATTTTATTTCAGAGAAGGTATAGTATTCAAGAAGATTAATAAAGGCACAATTTACAAATGAAGACGAGACTGCACCCATTCCAATAAAAGATATTTCAATTCTTTCTGTTTTGTCGAAATTTTTAAGGATCAGGGAGTGAATGATTTCTCCTTCATTATTTGAATATCCGTTAACAATGTAGTCTTTTAATTGAATTACCATGTGAAATCTTCCTCCTCCTCATCTCCTAAATATCTGTCGGTGTTTATGATAAGATGAATAAGTGTACCAGGATACTCGGACAAAAAATTGTTACTTTCTATAAATTTAGAGGAATTATGCAGGGAAATATCCTTTGAAATTTCAAGTTTCCCTTTATTGGATAGAATCGTCATAGATCCTTCATTATTAACAACTACATTTTTCCTTAAAATATCTAAACCAGCCCCTCGATTTGTAGGTATAGATTTAGTAGAAAAACCTTCTTCGACTGATTTTCGAAGAGCGAAAGAATCTAAATCACAATGGATTTCTTTTCTAATATTAGTAGGAATTCCAATTCCGAAGTCAGATATTGCTATTTTGATCTGGTTCCATCTAGGGAAATGTTGCGCATAAAGACAGGCAATATTTTCAAATGAGTGGTCTGAAATGTTATTAAATATTTCCATCATGCACAATTTCATTGTTTCTAGGTTTGCGTATGCACCTAAACCAATTTGTATTCTTATCCAAGGCAATAGATTTTGCTCAATCCATTGAAAGCTATCCTCTATTTTGATAGTCTCCAATGCGAGCGTAGTTTTTCTTAACGAAGATGCTTGGTTAAGCTTCGATCCAGTATATTTTTGAAAAAAATTTGCGTCATCCAGATATCGAATAACGGATTGAGTATAATATGCGCGTGAACGATCAACATTAAAGCCTATTCTAACTTTGTTTTTTGCAAGAAATTCTATAATGTTGCTTAATGCAGTCAAGCCTGCTGGTTCAATAAAATTTAAATTTGTAAAATCAAATTCAATCGTAATATCTTTAGGGAGGCGTTCTAAAGAAATTGTTTCATTAACAACCTGTATTACGTTTTCTAAATTTAAATTTCTTGGCAACTTTACGATCATACAATTTATTTTAAGGCATTTCGCTTAACGAATTAGGCTTACCGACGTTTCGTGTAGCTGAGCCTCTTTAGAGGCGTTAGCGTGACACGGAATGTGCCTTTAGGCCGAGCGAAGGCCCCACGAGAAGCAGATTTTTTCAGAAATCTGAGGCGAAGTGGAAAAGGCCCTGAGCGAGCGGTAAGCCGCTGTTAATTGCAGTTAGTTCGTATAGTAAAGAAGTTTAGTCGAAAGGTCAACAAAAGTGAGCGCAAATTTTCTCTTAATTCTTAAAAGCAAAAATTGCAAACTGCACTTAAATGGAGAGAAAGGCTTAAATTGTTCTCTTCCAAAGCTTAAATCGACAACACCTTCCTAAAAAATTTGCGCGTTTTCTTCTTTGGATCAACTAATTGCAATTAACGAACTAGGGGAGACGACGTTCCTCGTAGCTGAGCCTCGCAGAGGCGTTAGCGTCGGCGCGTCTTCTTGCGGAGCGAGAAGCGTGACGGAGAGGAATGTGGCGCAGCCCAAGCGAGGCCGTAAGTGCCGAAGCGAAGCGTTTCCCCGCTGTTATGCGACGTTTCCGAGATATATAATTGAGTTAAGCCACGGATGGCGTTTTAGCTAGGCTTTTAAGAGAAGAAACTCTTCTTTCTTTTTATTTCTTCTTGGAACAGCTTTAATTTCAACATCGAAACCGCAGGCATGAACATAATCGACCAGAGTTGAGATTTTAATATCAGCTCTTGATTCAATTCTTGATACACTTACTTGTGAAAATCCATCAACATCAGTTTGTTTGATTCCTTGATTTTGTCTTAACTCAGCAAGTTTTAATTTGAAAATTTGTTTTTGGGCTTCAGCTTTAGCTTGATTAATGATATCTTGTGGAACAAATTTTTCTAGGTCAGCGTCGAAGTTTTTTAATATTTTTTTTATTTTTTTCTTAACCATATTACAAATCTCCCAAGTATTCAGAATATAATTCTTCTGCTTTTTTGATCATCACAGGATAGAATTTTTTTGAAGTCGCTTTGTTTCCGCCAATGAGTAAAATAGCGTTTCTCTTTGGATCAAAAACGAAGAAAATTCGGAAAGGTCTATTTTTACTATTAATTCTAAGTTCTTTAAGATTTTTAATTTTAGATCCGGTTATAGTATCCACATGTGGCCGTCCAAGTCTAGGTCCAAATTCTTTAAGAATTTCGATAGAGACTAAAATGTCCTTTTTCGCTTCATTATCTAGAGCCTTGATCCAAAGAATTAGTTCTTCAGTTCTTTTTATCTCATACACTGAAGGTAATATAACATATGCGTTATATCTGTCAAGAAAATTCTATCTAATTCTTGATGCCATTTGATCTTTCTTACGGGCACGGACGCCCGTTTTTATTTGGACTTTCGGAAATATTCGCATAACGAACTAGTGGAGACGACGTTTCCCGACCCTGAGTCCCGAACGGGACGTTAGGGACTGGCACGGAGTTTGCGGATGCAAACGAGTGACAGAAGGGAAATGTGGCGTAGCCCAAGCGAGGCCTCGTGCCGAAGCGCAGCGTTTCCATGCTGTTATGCGCAGTTTTTCACATTCTACTTTTAAGTTTTATATTTAATTCGATATCTTCATTATTTTGTATTTCAAATTTACCGTTTTTAATAAAGAATTCATAGGAAGTTAAGGAGTTTCTTGGAGTAGTAATGTTTAATATATTTTTCCCTTCATTTTGAAATTCTTTTTCAAATTTCACAATTGATCGAGAACAGGTAACGAAATTATCTGATGTTTTAACAATATTCGTTTGATTTGGATAATTATCATTTATCAGTAAAGGTCGTTCTAAAGAGAGTCCGTCTCCTTTTTCACTAAATGAATAAGGATAAATGTATTCAATTTTTTCTAAATATCGGTTACCATTTAAAGAAAACTTGTAAAGGAAAAAATCTAGCTGTTTGTTCCTGAATTTCTCCTTATCAAAACAAACTTCGGAAAGGATTATTAAGTCTGTCTCTTTAAGATTTTGAAGGAAATTTTCCATAATTTTTTGATCTATTATATTATTCGGATCTTCAAAAATATACTTAGTATTCTCTTTTTCAATGTAGAAAATATTTACTTGGTAAATTTTAGTTCCATAAAAAGAAGATTCTTCAAATTTAATACTGGAACTTTTACCAATTCTATTATCGGAAGTTAATCCAGGTGAAATCAACGTCAATGCTGAACAGGAATAGATTGAAGCTATCAACAATGTAATAATTTTTTTCATTTTTTCCTTTAATATGGTAGGTTCAAGAATCTAGCGCACAAGCGCCCGTATTTCATTTTCAGGTGTATTCCAATTCAAAGTTTTTCTAGG
>NZ_JAFFPR010000040.1 GCF_016918735.1 Leptospira abararensis | reverse complement strand
CAAACAAGGATCATATTCTAGCTGCACAATTAAGAAATGATTTAGCAAAAAAAGGTATTACCGTTGCTTCGATCGATATCTTAATTGCTCAAATAGCTATTTCAAACAATTTAATACTAGCTTCTTATGATTCTGATTTCGAAAAAATTGCTAAAAATTCAAAGCTAAGAACCTTAAACTTTGAACAATATTACATCAAAAAATAAAACACGCAACTGCAACTAACAGCGACTTACCGCTACGCTTCGGCACTAGGCCTCGCTCGGCCTACGGCAAATTCCCCTTCTGGCATTCGCCTTGCATTCGCAAGCTACATGCCAGTCCCTAACGTCCCGTTACCGGGACTCAGGGTCGGGGAACTTCGGTAAGTCTAGTTCGTTAAGCGACATGCCCTAAAATAATTTTGAATTAACAGATTTTTTGTCCTACCAATCATTTATGATAAATTAAATAGAGGAATTGCATGCAAAATTCATATGTCGGTGATGTAACCGATTTTTTTAAATTTCTAATTCTAAGGAAGTTGACGGAAATTTCTATCTCTGCTTTGGCTATTAACTGGTATGTCCCACATCAACAGATAGTTTCGAAGGAAAAAGGAACAGATGGGAAGAAACTATCTTGGATTGACGATAAATCGATGGAAGTTCTAGATACTCATTTATTTTCAGAATTGAGTAAAATTGCTAATTCTCCAAATAGAAATCTAGAAAGTTTTGAAAATTCAAAAATACTAAATTCTGATACTTTATTCTATGGCGAAGAGATTCCTTTATCTTATAAAGACGGTAAAACTGACCGCGAACTAAGACGTAAGTGGTTTCATGAATTTCTAAATAAAATTGATTCACATAACTTTATTTTTCTGGATCCAGACAATGGTTTTAAAATCGATGATCGCAGAAATAAACCCTCACAAAAACACGTTTTGGACAATGAAATTCTCGAAATATATAATAAAGGGAAATCAATAATCTTAATAAATTTTAGAGATAGATCACCTTCCGAGAAATATGACGACAAACTTTATTCAATAGCAAACTTAATAGGAAAACCCATACCAATACACTCAATAAGAGTTAGGAAAAATGGATTTAAGGATTTTATTTTTATACCTCAAGCTAAAGACGTCGAGGTATTCGAGAAATTATATACCGAAATAGTAAAAGATAATAATTTTTTTGAAATTGTCGGTATTTCTTCTGGAAAATTTTTCACTAGAGATACATTCAATTTGGTTCCAGTCAAAACTGAAAAATTGAATAGCAGAAGATTTTCGGAAAATGAGCAAATCGAATTTGATAATTTTTACGATGATGAATTTTGCGATATTGAAGTAAAAACTTATCAAGATCTGCTAAAAGACACTATTGATAAAGTTAATAATATCGAAGGTTTATCATTAGAAAAAAATGAAAAAGCGAGAGAAGAACTTGAATATCACATTATGAAAGCAATCAAAATTTTTACAATTAGGTATTTAAATTTATAGGGCACATCGCTTAACAGCGACTTACCGCTACGCTTCGGCACAAGGCCTCGCTCGGCCTCCGGCAAATTGTCCTCCTGTCACTCGCCTTGCTTACGCAAGCTACGTGCCAGTCCCTAACGTCCCGTCCGGGACTCAGGGTCGGACAACTTCGGTAAGTCTAGTTCGTTAATTGCAATTAGTTAATTCTATTCAAAAAAACCAGCGCGCAATTTTTCTTAAAAGGTGAAAGTCCAACTTTGCTCAATTCAATAATAGATCTTTATATCGGTTTTATTACTTCGTTAATGATTCAGGCGTTTTAAAGAAAAGAATAAGAATTAAGAGATTTATTTCGCTACATTTCCTATTATTTTTTCGTCACGGTTTGCATGATTCAAAAATGATTGTCGGGCTTTGAAGACCAAGAATAAGAAAGAAAATTTGCGCGCTGGGATTTCAAACACTTCGTATTATTAGCAAATACAACACAAAACCAACTGCAATTAACTACCGCTAACCACTTCGCTTCGGGACTTCGCCCTCGCTCGGCCTTCGGCACATAGGCTTTTGTCACTCCTCTTGCTTACGCAAGCCTCGTGCCAATCCCTAACGCCTCCGTACGGAGGCTCAGGGTCAGCCTACGTTGGTTAGCTAGTTCGTTATACGACATGCATTTAAAATTTAAGGATCAAAATGAAAAACATTAAAAAAACAATACTCCTACAGCTTGCTTTAATACTTATACTTCAGTCTTCGTTATTTTCACAATCTTCGGATATTGAAGATGTAACAGCAATAAAGACATTTTATAGTTCTGACAAAAAAAAACGAGTAGAACTCTTAAAACATAATTTCTATGATTCTCGCTGCCTTGATGATTTTCCGGTTTCTTTAGACAGAAATTCAGAAATATGTCAATTACGTATCTACAATAACATCACAAATAATGTTGAATATCGTATTGTTGCAGAAGATGAAAAACAACAAAATTATAAAGCATGTCCAAATATACAATTCCCATTATCTCTAGCATACGGATTTCAGTCGCTAAAAAATGACAAATTAATCTTCTTTGTTAACTATGAATGGTATGCTATAGACGATCCAGCTATTGAGTATTTCGAATTCGATTGGAAGACCTGTGAAACAAAAAGCCTATGGAAATATTCTGAGTCTCACTGCCCCGATTACTGTCAATTTATTACTTTTTTAAAAGTAGGAAATAATAATTATACATTCTATTACAACGAATTAACCAAAACTGTAGATGGAGAAAAAAGCTTAAAATCTAATAAATCAACTCCCAAGAAATCTTCCTTTGAATTTTTCTTTCATGAAGGCAAAAAATTTCCTATACTAAAGAAAAATATTTCGAAAAATTTATTCAAAATCCCTGTGACAAATGAACCCTATCATTCTAATCAAACAATTGGAACAAGACCTGACTTTCCAAATATCATCGTTTATGTGGATGGAAAAGATTTTCAGCTGAATCTGAAAAACCTAAAATTAAAAAAACTAGAATAAATGCACGTCGTATAACAGCACCTTAACGCTTCGCTTCGGGTCTACGCCCTCGCTCGGTCTGCGACACATAGGCTTCTGGCACTCCCCTTGCTTACGCAAGTGTCGTTCCAGTCCCTAACGTCCCGTTCGGGACTCAGGGCCAGCCTACGTCGTTAAGGCTATTTCGTTAATTGCAATTAGTTGATCAAAAGAAGAAAACGCGCAAATTTTTTTAGGAAGATGTTGTCGATTTAAGCTTTGGAAGAGAACAATTTAAGCCTTTCTCTCCATTTAAGTGCAGTTTGTTATTTATGCTTTCTAAGAATTAAGAGAAAATTTGCGCTCACTTTTGTTGACCTTTCGACTCTACTCTTTTACTATAATAACTAACTGCAATTAACAGCGCCTTACCGCTCGCTCAGGGCCTTATCCACTTCGCCTCAGATTTCTGAAAAAATCTGGATCTCGTGGGGCCTTCGCTCGGCCTAAAGGCACATTCCGTGTTACGCTAACGCCTCTTTCAGAGGCTCAGCTACACGAAACGTCGGTAAGCCTAATTCGTTATGCGAAACGGATTAAATATATTTTGAAAAAATTAATAAAAAAAGGTAAAAAATGAACGAAATAATCAATTTAGCAGCGGCGATTTCTTCTATAATTTTAGCGTTATTAAGTATAACCATTTCAATCTGGTTTTTTATACTTTCTAAAAAAACTGAGAAAGAGACCTCAATATCTTTAAGCAAAATTGAAACTCAAGCTGATTCTCTTCAAAAACTTAACAGTAAGTGGATGGATAAATTAACAAACTATGTGACTACTGATCGCCCTAATCCAGTTGATACACATTTTTCTAAACTAATTGAAATAATTACTACGCGACAAATTACATTATCAAACACTATCTCCAATGATTTACCAAGAGATTACAATAGTTTAGACAACGATCAAATAAGTAATTTGGTATCATGTTATATAGGACTTCTATTCTATTCTGGACAGACGAACTATTGGTCTCAGGGATATATGCCCAAAATAGAAGAATTTATCGAAAGTGATCCATTTCATAATTCAATTAAGAAAATAATAGATACTAGTTATAGCGATTACTTTTTTATATTAAATATTCTCAATCAAATTGACCAATCATATATAGACGGAAACGCACTCCAAGGTCTTTATAGAGAGTCAATAGATACAATTCAACCTAGCATCAAAAATGTAGCGGATTTATTACTTTCTAAACAATGAAAACCGAAGTGTTTTAAAATCCGCATCGCATAACAGCGCCTTAACGCTTCGCTTCGGGTCTTCGCCCTCGCTTGGCCTTTGGCACATAGGCTTCTGGCACTCCCCTTGCTTACGCAAGTGTCGTTCCAGTCCCTAACGTCCCGTTCCGGGACTCAGGGCCAGCCTACGTCGTTAAGGCTATTTCGTTATACGCTATCAAGGAAATATAAATATGACAGAAGAACAAAACAATCATTCAACTGAAAATGGAACAGAAGGTACCGAAAACATTAAACCTTCACTTTTCGAACTTGAAAATAAGTTAAATGAGCAAATCAAAAAAACTGCCACACTCGAAACTTTAATTCAAAAACTAACAGAAGAAATTCCAAATTTAAATACGACATTAGAAGCAGAAATAGCAAAAACAAATGAATCCTTAAATAAGAGTTTTGAAGAATTTCAAAAACAATTAAAGAATGTAAAAGATTTGTCTGCTAGTAGTGAAGAAATATATCAAACATCCCGAAATTTTCACGAAGAAATTACAAAAAACTACAATTCCATTTTCGGATATGTATCACTTGAACGTAAATATTTAACTGAAGAAGAAGAGAAGAATATAACGACCAATGATGAAAAAGAATTTTTTAATGAAAAAGAACTAAAAACTGCAAAATTTAAGGATGGAAGTATTAAGAAATTTTTCATGATAGAAAAGACAAACGCTGGCGTTCTCGACCAATTAAAAAATAGAGAAATTGAATTTCAAAACTTTATTAAATTTGCAGGAGAAAAACTCGATGGCATAAATGTCCAGAATCAGAATCAATTTAATACACTTCTTGAAAAAAATAATCTTAAATATGAGGATTTGCTTAAGAAAATCTCGGCCCTTTATCAAGATGCTATTGGAGTTGGACTTGCAGGTGCATATAATAAAGCAAAAGCATCTCATCGGTTCTCGTTAAATCTTTGGACTGCAATTCTCGTTGTAAGTGTTTTAGGAATGCTTGCCGTCCCGATTTCAATGGAAATATGGGTATTCACAGAGAAACTAGTAAAGATAGAATCTGTAGTAGGAATAATAAAAAGAGTTTTTTCTTACCTACCCTTTATATCTCCTATGGTCTTCCTTGCATACATTGCAACGAAAAACATGAATGGTTACCGTAGAATGTTTGAAGAGTACCTTTATAAAGAAAGCACATCTCTAACTTACGAAGCACTTAAACGAGAAATAACCACTTTTGAGGATAGTAAACTAAGCGCAGAATTCGCAACTCAGCTATTAAGACAAAATTTGCAAGCAGCAGAAGATAATCCAAGTAAGTACCTTGATAAAATAGATGGAGATTTACCCACTGATATTCTTAAAAGTATAATGCATGGTAGAAAAATAAATATCAGTATCGGTGGATTATTCGGTACCAAAGTTAAAGTGGAGAGTATTGATAAAGAATTTTTACCTAACACACCAAACCCAGTAAGTAAAGACACCAAGAAGGCTGATAATCCTTGACAGCGTATAACTGCCGCTAACCACTTCGCTTCGGGACGAGCCCTCGCTCGGTCTGCGACACATAGGCTTCTGGCACTCCCCTTGCCTGCGCAAGTGTCGTTCCAGTCCCTAACGTCCCGTTCCGGGACTCAGGGCCAGCCTACGTCGGTTAGCTTGTTCGTTATGCGTAATGACCGAATGTATGCCTCAGGACATGGGTAACAGAAATATTAAAGAAAAAGAAATAATTAGAATTTCTTAACTTTTACCATTGGGCCAAAAAAACAGAACTTGACTTATGCATAGAAAATAATAGAATTATGCATAAGATGAGAACAACAATAGATATACCAGAAGAGTTAGTTTTAGAAGCGATGAAACTTACTCACATCAAAACTAAAACAGACGTAATTAAAGAAGGTTTAAATACATTAATTAGAAAAGAAAAGTTGAAAAACCTGAAAAATTTCAAAGGAACCATCGATCTTGATATAAATCTTAATGAATTAAGAAAAAGATGAATCAGGTTTTATTAGATTCTTCCGTTTGGATCGAATATTTTAGAAATTCTAATTCCAAAGTCTCTTCAGAGGTTGATAAATTGATCGATATAGGAAATATTTTTACAAATCAATTAATATTGACTGAAATAATCCCATATCTTAAAGCCAAAAAACAAAATCAATTAATTCAAATAATGGAATCAATTGAAACTTTTGAAATGTTTATAGATTGGAAACAAATTATCGAATTTCAGATAACAAACCTTAAAAATGGAATCAATAAAATTGGCATTCCGGATTTACTGATTCTTCAAAATACTATTCAAAATCAATGCACTTTATTCACTTTGGATAAACATTTCAAACTAATGAGTAAAGTCCATAAGCTTGATCTTTATAATTAGGTCACTACGCATAACAGCGGGGAAACGCTTCGCTTCGGCACTACGGCCTCGCTTGGGCTGCGCCACATTCCTCTCCCTCACGCTTCTCGCTCCGCAAGAAGGCGCGCCGACGCTAACGCCTACTCCGTAGGCTCAGCTACGAGGAACGTCGTCTCCCCTAGTTCGTTATGCGACATTTTTGATTTCAGTCGTAAATTAATTTCTCATAGACAAGATAATTCTTTTTTCAAATATTTGACCATGGTGCAAAGTATGAAGACAATTTTAATCTCAATGCTATTATTAACTTTTTTTATTTCGTGTAGTTCTTCAATGCTAAGGTGTGCTGAAGAAAACGCATGTCAAAACAATAAAGGCAGATATGTCGCAAAGGGAGAATTCAAAGATGTTTATGAAGGGACCACTAAAATAAGTCCTTTTTTTAATTTTTGGTTCGATCGTATTTTACCCTATGGTTATGGCAAAATGTTATATATTCAAGAAAAGCCAGGATACGTACGATACGAATCACTTATCCATTCTTATGAAGGAGAATGGGATTGGATTCAGCCAAACCCAAACATAGATTACAAAAGTGTATATCATGGAAAAGGAATAAAGACGATGAAAGATGGAACTGTCATTGATACTGAGTGGAATTATGGTGATCATAAAATTGGCTCAAAAGGTAAAATAACTTTTAAGGATGGGAGAATAATCTCTGGCATTTGGGGTAAATATTTTCTCTGCTCAGGAAATTGTTTAAATGGATCAGGAAGTTGGTCTAGTTCTTTAGGAGGTTGGATTCAAACAGGAACATTCACTAATGGAAGTCTCAATGGATACGGAACTGAAGAAACAAATGAATATATTTTTACAGGAATTTTCGAAAAGAACGCAAAAATTTCGGGAAAAGTAAAATGCAAGGTAGAAGTAACAAATTGCAAAAATTCAATTCCAGGCGGCTTTCACTCAAAATTAATTTTTGAATAAAAACGTCGCATAACAGCGCCTTACCGCTACGCTTCGGGACAAGCCCTCGCTCGGGCTCTGCCACATTCCTCTCCGGCACGTCTCTTGCATCCGCAAGATCCAGTGCCGACGCTAACGCCTGCCTTGGCAGGCTCAGCTACGAGGAACGTCGGTAAGGCTTCTTCGTTAGCCGAAAGTTCGGGGAAGACGCCGCATCCGTGCGGCGGTTAAAAGAAAATAATTTTAACATATCATATTTCGTTAATTAAATTGCATTAATAGTAGATAAAAATTCAAATTGACAATACCCTACTCAGTAGGGATAGTTGTTCTATTGAAACGATTATTCATCCATTTTCAGGATTTTGATCAATTTTGGAGAAATGCAAAGCTTGGAGATGAAGATCTTCTTGAGTTTCAATCTTACCTTCTCGAAAATCCAAAATCTGGGGTGGTCATTTCAGGCTCTAATGGATTAAGAAAAGTTAGATGGAAAAAGAAACACACCGGAAAGAGTTCGGGCATACGAGTTTTTTATTTAGACTTAGAAGAATTTGGTACTACTTTCCTAATTTCCTTAATTGAAAAAAATGAACAGGAAAACCTATCGAAAGCTCAATTGAAGATACTTTCTGAATTAGTTCAAAATTTAAAAGATAATATGAAAAAAGGGAGAATCAAAAATGGAAAAACAAAATAAAGATAAATTATTCAATAGCCTTGTTAAAGGATTAAATGATGCCATTGATTACTCTAGTGGAAAAAATATAAAGGGCGTTCAAGCTAGAATTGTTTCCATTCCTAAACTACCTACTTTTAAAGGGAAAGAAATCAAAAGCATAAGAAATAAATTACATTTAACTCAGAATGTATTTGCTCAAACACTTGGTGTTTCCGAGAAAACTATCGAAGCCTGGGAATCCGGAAGAAATATTCCACAAGGTCCTGCTCAAAGAATGCTTTTCGTTCTTAAAAATAATTCAAATGCACTAGACGTCTTAGGTGTTAAATACGGCTAATTAATAGTGCGACATCCTTGTCGCAAATCCCGAACCTTCGGCTAACTGCCGCTAACCACTTCGCTTCGGGACTTCGCCCTCGCTCGGCCTTCGGCACATAGGCTTTTGTCACTCCTCTTGCTTACGCAAGCCTCGTGCCAATCCCTAACGCCTCTCCGAGGCTCAGGGCCAGCCTACGTCGGTTAGCTAGTTCGTTAATTGCAATTAGTTGATCCAAAGAAGAATACGCGCAAATTTTTTTAGGAAGCTGTTGTCGATTTAAGCTTTGGAAGAGAACAATTTAAGCCTTTCTCTCCATTTAAGTGCAGTTTGTTATTTATGCTTTCTAAGAATTAAGAGAAAATTTGCGCTCACTTTTGTTGACCTTTCGACTCTACTCTTTTACTATAATAACTAACTGCAATTAACAGCGGCTTACCGCTCGCTCAAGGCCTTGTCCACTTCGCCTCAGATTTCTGAGGAAATCTGGATCTCGTGGGGCCTTCGCTCGGCCTAAAGGCACATTCCGTGTTACGCTAACGCCTCTAATGAGGCTCAGCTACACGAAACGTCGGTAAGCCTAATTCGTTATATGCAATTGCCAAAATTAATTATTAATAATGCCATAAGGATGAAGATATGCAAAAAATGACTTTTAGGCTATCTGATGATCTATTACGACTTGCACATGAAAATCACGATCATTGTATTTCCTGTAATTATCATTTTAAAGATGGGGATGGCACTCATTTAGGTTATAATGACAAAAATGAACTTCTTTATGTATGTACAACATGCTCCAATCAACTAGTCGAAACTGCAGTCAGATTTCTTTACATTCCAAATCCATTTGAGACACCTGAATCCACATGCGTTCTTTGGCGTTACATGGACTTCCCAGCATATTTAAGCATGTTGTCTAAATCAGCTTTGTACTTTTCAAATGCGGAAGCACTAACTGATAAATTCGAAGGTGCAAAAGGAATTATAGCAAATAAAGAAAAATGGGATAACCATTATTATACATTTTTTACTAGAGTTATAACACAAAATTCAATTGAGAATAATTTAAATCAAACTCCCGAACAAATTGAAAAAGAAGCTATTCGATTATTAAATGATTTAAATAAATCGGGTGAACGAGATAGGAAACAAAAATTTGTAAGCTGCTGGCACGAAAATCAACATGAATCAGAAGCAATGTGGAGACTTTATTCTAGCTATCTAAGCAACGCTATCGCAATCAAAACTAACTTTCAATCTTTATATGAATCTCTAGGTAAAAAGCATACTATCAAAATTGGAAGAATTAAATATATAGATTACACAAACGATTTTACCGGTGTTAACGATTCATTTTGGCGTAAACGGAAGTCTTTTGAACATGAAAAAGAGGTCAGAGCTCTGATACATGATTCAAATTGCTCAGAAAATGGACAAAATATATCTTGTAACCTTAATATTTTGATTCATGAGGTAATTCTATCACCAAGCGCGGAAGATTGGTTTATTGAATTAGTCAAAGATATCAGCTCTAAATATGCATTAAGCGCTAATATAAAAAAATCTAATTTAAATGAACAACCATTCTACTGAATCTTTAGATCTCTTGGCAACTGCATATAACAGCGCCTAACCGCTTCGCTTCGGGACGAGCCCTCGCTCGGTCTACGACACATAGGCTTCTGGCACTCCCCTTGCATTCGCAAGTGTCGTTCCAGTCCCTAACGTCCCGTTGGGACTCAGGGTCAGCCTACGTCGGTTAGCCTAGTTCGTTAGGCGCAATTAGTTAAATGATTATATTAGACACAAATATCCTCTATGAATTATCTTACAAAGGTTCAATAGATAAACAAAGAATTATTACAAATTACTTGCGAACAGAGAATAAATTTACAAACTTGATCTCTTTCTTAGAATTGACTTTAGAATTTTCACCAATTGAATCGAGAAAAATAATAATTGATCATGATATTTCTGTAGTTACTCCGTTTCCAGAATCATCAGATTTAGATAAAAAATCTAATGAATATTTCAGGAAAATTGCAAGTTCTGAAGATAGTCTATTTGAATTTCAGAAAGCTTTAAAAGAAAAACTTGACGAACAATTCCAGAAATCATACCAAATTTTTACTCAAATCATGCTTTCTGTATTTAGTTATTCTGCTGTGTTTTCTCATATAAACAATCCAACTTTAATTGATGTAAAAAATTATGAACACATAAACATATTTATCAAAGATAACATTCCTAATTTAATTAAACCATTCATTGAAAATTTTTTTCTGAATACACGGTTAGAAAAAAGTAAATCGTTAAATTCATCATTAAACTCTATTACTTTGGCTTTTTCGATTTACCTAGACATTTTATTATTTTGCAATAAAAATCAAATAGATTACCTAGAATATTTAAAAGCAAATCCGGATATTATAAATTTAAATAAAGAATATATATTTTCAAAGAAGATTAAAAAATATACTAAAGAAAATCAAAAAAATATCAAAGATATGTATTCTCAGAAAAATTCCATTGCAGACATCTCATTAAATTATATTACAGATATAATTCTAGAATATATAACTAATAACAGGCAAATTAGAATGAACGATATTTTAGACGCAATGATTATCTCATCAATTAAAAACTATCGATTATTAACTTTTGATAATAAAATGCTCGATTTTCTAAGAAAGCACGATCAAAAATCATTTCAATTTTCAATTAAATTAAAAAAATTAACTAACTGCGCCTAACAGCATGGAAACGCTGCGCTTCGGCACAAGGCCTCGCTTGGGCTACGCCACATTTCCCTTCTGTCACTCGTTTG
>NZ_JAFFPR010000051.1 GCF_016918735.1 Leptospira abararensis | reverse complement strand
ATAAACCAAGAAAGGTTTCCAAAAAGCGTTACCCTTCTCCTGCAGCATAACCGTTACCCATGTCTTGAAGTCATACCAAAATTCGATTAAAATATAATTATTTTAAGTAATTGACAATGTCTACCTTTTAATTAAAATAGAAACTGTGGAAAAACGTGTCTGTCATTATCCTTTAAAAAGGATCAAAGAACTGATAATGGAAGGAAAGTTTTCAATTACAAAAAATGCTCAAAAAACTGCGATTGAACAATTTGGATATGGTGAGACTGAAATTATTAATGAAGTTCTAAATTTACATAATTCTGATTTCTTTAAATCAATGACTTCACATAATAATCATTTGCTCTGGCACGATGTTTACAAAAAGGAAAGCAATCATTATAAACTTTATATTAAAATCCAAATTTCGAACAGTAATACCTTAGTTATTTCTTTTAAAGGAGATGAAAGCATATGAAAGATAAAAAATGGATCGATTGTCCTGTCTGTGGTGAAACAAATTCTATGGTTTTTAAATCCGATGTCTCTGAAAATTTCAATATTAAAGATTATGGGAACATTAAAATAAATAACTTAGAAGGTTACTTTTGCAGAAATTGCAGAGACGGGATTCTTAATAGAAAATCTCAAAATCACATTAATGCAACAATTGCTGAATTTAAAGCTAAAAAAGATGCTGAAGTCACTGTAGCTGCGGATCTAATAAGTGTTGATGAAATGGCAAAGAAGTTAAAACTATCTCGCCAATCTATCCATAAAATGATGAACATTGGAAAAATCAGGTATGTATTCGTTGGAGATATAAGATTGCCATTGAAAAACCAAAAAGTTTCTCATAAATAACGGTCCAGCGCATAACAGCGTGGAAATGCTGCGCTTCGGCACTTACGGCCTCGCTTGGCCTGCGGCACATTCCTCTCCGTCACGCTTTGTTGCTCCCGCAAAAAGCGCGCCGACGCTAACGCCTCTGCGAGGCTCAGCTACGAGGAACGTCGTCTCCACTAGTTCGTTATACGAAAGTGCTTAAAAATAATGACTAAACTAGAAAAATTCTTAATCTTCATAGGAATTATGGGAATACTAATAGTAATTATTCCCATATTTCTATATATTATTTTCTTCGGACTTAATATAAGTCATGATCACCGACTTTGGGCCGAATCTGGTGATTTTTTTGGCGGAATATTAAATCCTATCTTAGCATTTCTTAGTTTTATCGCTTTATTACTTACTATAAATATTCAAATAAAAGAACATAGAGCATCAATTCACGAACTTGAAGAAACAAAAAGAATTCATTCGGAACAATCTGTCATTTTCTCAAATCAAAATATAGAAATCATTAAGGATAAGTTTGAAAAAAGATTCTTTCAATTGATAGAAATACATAGTCGATCAGAAGACAAATTATTTTATAAAGGTTATGCAGGTACTCTCGCTTTTCCAATCATTGAGCAAGATATAACAAGAATAATCGAAGAAAATTGGATTAAACAAAACAAAGAATTTATTCAAAAAATTCAGGACTATTTTGACGGCAATAGTGAAATTTTTGATCCATTTTTCCGTTCGCTCATGTTTACAGTCGATTTTGTCCTAAACTTAAAAACTAAAAATATTTTTAACCAGGATGAACTTGATTTCTATTTTTCAACAATCAGATCTCAACTTACAAAATCTAAAATGAATGTCATATTCTTTGCAGCAACAGTATTTCCTCATCCGGAATTTTCTAGAGAAAAATTAAAAAAATCGAAACTAGTTTTGAATATCTCTCATGTAAACTATATTCAAGAACTAACGACGAGATTCCCTGAATTAGTTAGTCAATTCTATTTATAATAAGCACCTTCGTATAACAGCAACTAACCGCTTCGCTTCGGCACGAGGCCTCGCTTGGGCTGCGCCACATAGGCTTCTGGCACTCCCCTTGCAGTCGCAAGTGTCGTTCCAGTCCCTAACGTCCCGTTACCGGGACTCAGGGCCAGCCTACGTCGGTTAGTCTAGTTCGTTAATTGCAATTGGTTAATTCTACTCAAAAAAACCAGCGCGCAATTTTTCTTAAAAAGCTATAGTTCAACTTTGATCAATTCGATAATCGATTTTATTACTTTGTTAATGATTCAAGCACTTTAAAGAAAAGAATAAGAAGCAAGAGGTTTATTTCGCTCAACTTCCTATTAAGTTTTGATCACGGTTTCCATGTTGCAAAAATGATTGCCGGGCTTTGAAGACAAAGAAAAAAAAAGAAAATTTGCGCGCTGGGAATTCACACACTTCGTATTAGTAGCAAATACTACACAAAACCAACTGCAATTAACTTCCGCTATCCACTGCGCTTCGGGACTATCGCCCTCGCTTGGCCTTCGGCACATTCCTCTCCGTCACACTCCTTGCAGAGCAAGGAGATGTGCCGACGCTACCGCCTCCGCACGGAGGCTCAGCTCCGAGGAACGTCGGATAGCTGTGTTCGTTATGCGACATGAGCTAAAACTTTATTCTATTACAAAAAGCTATTTAGAAAACGTAAAAAATAAGAAACTAAAAAAATGCAACTGATTTCTAGTTGCTTTTTTGATGCCTTTATTTAGGCTAGCCGTAAGTGTCCAAAAAAGATAAACTTTTAACTAGAATTTTAACTAAACCAAAGGATTTTACTTACGATGAACTCAGAAAACTTTTAAATGGGTTTGATTACATTCAAGATAATTCAGGAAAATCTTCTGGTTCAAGGGTTGCATGGATACATGAAAAGGGAAAACATGTGATTCGTCTTCACAAACCTCATCCTGGTAATATTTTAAAATCCTACCAAATCAATCAAATTTTAGACGAATTAAAATCTGAAGGGTATATAGAATGAAAGATCTAATGGAATATAAAGGATATCTTGGGTCAGTGCATTTTGATTCCGAAGATGAAATTTTCTATGGAAAAATTGAAGGAATTGAAGATTTAATTTCTTTTGAAGGTAAATCTGTTAATGAAATTAAAAAGGCATTCATCGAATCTGTTAATGACTATCTTGAATTATGTTTAAAAGCAAAGAAAGATCCAGAAAAGTCTTTTAAAGGTTCATTCAATGTCAGAATTCCTACTGAACTTCATAGAAGAGCCTATCGAAAATCATTGATAGAAGGAATTTCCTTAAATCAATTTGTTCAAAAAGCAATAGAAAAAGAAATAAAGGAAGAAAAAGCTCACGTCGCATAACAGCAACTAACCGCTTCGCTTCGGGACGAGCCCTCGCTTGGGCTACGCCACATAGGCTTCTGGCACTCCCCTTGCCTGCGCAAGTGTCGTTCCAGTCCCTAACGTCCCGTTGGGACTCAGGGCCAGCCTACGTCGGTTAGTCTAGTTCGTTATGCGTAATGGGTTAAAATTTGCCTAAAATCAGTAAAAAAATAGGGAAACTAAAGACTTGACTAAGTAGTCCCGGTGACTACTATTTCCTTATGAAATCAATAGGAATAAAAGATTTAAAGAATAACTTAAGCAGTTACCTCGAATTCGTAAAAAAAGGCGAAACTATTCTTATTTTAGATAGGAACAATCCTATTGCCGAAATTAAAAAATTTTCTACCATTGAAAACAAAACTGAATTATACATTAAGGAATCAACTGAAAATAATTCAATCATACCAGCTAAAAAATTCAAAACTGTAAAAATACCTAAATCTAGAACTTTCAAAGGTCTATCAAAAGAAGATATATCTAAAACTTGGAAATCAATATATAATGAAGAGAGAAGTTAATTTTGGCATTATATATCGATAGCAGTTTCTTATTAAACATCTTTTACTCGGAAGATAATTTTCAAAAATATTTAGAAATCTTCAATTCAAATGATAAGAAATTTAGTTCAATATTATTGGAAATCGAATCATTTAGATCGTTGAATCTCTTTTATAATTTAAATAAAAAGTCTTTAGATAAAGCATGGTTGACTGAATCAGAAAATATTCTAAATGAATTACTTTCGCAAATTAGTTTAAAAAACTTAGATTTTGACATTCAATCCGAAATAAGAAAGAATAGGAATATTTTAGAATTAAAATCTCTAGATGCCACTCATTTAGCCACTGCAATTCATTTTAGAAGAATGATATCGGATGATTTAATCATTTGTACATTAGATGATAAATTAAGGAAAGTATCTAAGAAATTCGAATTTAAAATATTTCCTAAATAGTTTAAGCAATAACCCACTACGCATAACAGCGTGGAAACGCTTCGCTTCGGCACTCACGGCCTCGCTCGGGCTGCGCCACATTCCCCTTCTGGCACTCGCTTGCATACGCAAGCTACGTGACCAGTCCCTAACGTCCCGTTCGGGACTCAGGGTCGGGGAACGTCGTCTCCACTAGTTCGTTATACGCCATATCAAAAAAAACATTTCAATTCAGAAATCTAAAAAAAAATAAAGAATATTAATGAAATACTGTTAATAATTACGTGCTCTTAATCTGCATTTAATACATTATTTCCATGAAGATAACTAGTTAAATTACTCTTCAGAAATTTTGAATTATCAATCCTAATGAAATAAAAATTATGAACAAATACTTCCATCTAGCTTTATGGGCTGTGATCTTCACTAGCCTAGAATTTTGTTATGAATATAAATTTAATTCTATTATCAAAGTAAAAATTGATAAAATCTTACAGGAAAATTCAAATATCAATGTAATTTTTGGTGATGAATTTTTGATAAGAAACGGTTATAATAGGGCCATGAATGGTATTTCAAAAGAATTGGTTAAATGCAATACTGCTTACCATAAAATAAGTGTAAAAACATTCGAATATAAATTCCTCCATTACCGTTCAGAAGATAGACTTCCTTTAAACGAAAGAAAAGTAGATATGAATTTGACCATCAATTCATTTGAGGACATATCTGATGAAATTACGGAAGCGGAATTGGTAGCATATTCAGAGCATAGAAATGATCTATTATTTCGCATTAGATTTAATATGATTAGATCCCTTGCTCCAATTTATAAAACGTATTATTATCGAGATCCTGGAGTCGATTCAGGTACTTTTTTAGGAAAAGAAATCTGTAATATAATTCTTGAAAATAATAAAAATTTAAAGTTAAAGAACAAAAATTAACTCAACCCATTTTTAAGGTTTAAAATAATATTTTGACAAATAAATTTACTTAAAATGTATAATAAAAAAGGAAAAATTCAATTCTTTGATACGGCGTATAACAGCATGGAAACGCTGCGCTTCGGCACAAGGCCTCGCTTGGGCTGCGCCACATTTCCCTTCTGTCACTCGTTTGCATTCGCAAACTCCGTGCCAGTCCCTAACGTCCCGTTCGGGACTCAGGGTCGGGAAACGTCGTCTCCACTAGTTCGTTATGCGAAATTTTCGAATTTTTTAAACAAATATCTACTCATATGAAAAAAATATTCTTAATTTCAATCACACTCTCGATGCTATTTTGTAATTCGGAAGAAAAGAAAATAGCAATTGTGAATACTAATTCTGGTTTAATTTTAAGAGAAAAACCTACTAAGAATAGTAATAAAATTGTTTTATTACCTGATAAGACTAAAGTAAAAATAATTTCTGAATTAACAATTTCGGATCAAGTTGATGGTATAAATGGTAAATGGATTAAAGTTCAATTTAAAGATTCAATTGGATATGTCTTTGATTATTATTTAGTATTCGATTCTGAAATTTCAGAATTAAAAAATCAATTCTGCATTAATTCTGAATATAGAATAAAAAAAGTAGAAAAAACATCTATTCAAATCCAAGATAAACTTATCTCAAAACAAATAGTAAACGGAATAAACTTCCTTGAGTATTCAAAACTAAACTCTAACAAAAAAATTCTAATAGAGAATCGGAAACACTTTTTTTCATCTTCCTATACAAATGAAAACTTTTACGGCAACTACAAAGAGTTTAAGACTTTGTTCATATCTCAATGGGATGAGACTACGGGAGACTTTGCGGACACTGGATATAATCTATATTTTACTAATACTAATCCAATTCATTATATTAATTTTCATCCAAAAAATCAGATTGCCAATTGTATTTATTCAGTTGTAGCAAGCTACGCTATTCCAAGAGTAATAAATAAATACTTAGAAAATACTATTATAAGTCATGTATCTTACCCAAATTGCGATTTCGAAAATCCTCCTGAAAACCTTAATCCAGATACCTCAATTTCTACAATACCTACCTCTTTTAGTACTAATAGCTTCCTAGTTTTAGAGATAAGCGAAAATAAAATAAATTTCAACGAATTTTGCGATAACAATTTACCTACTCCATTGAAAGGTAATTTAAATATATATAAAAATCTTGATTTTAAGCCTTTACAATGAACGAAAACTGCGACTAACAACGGCTGACACGCTACGCTCGGGACTTGCGCCCTCGCTCGGCCTACGGCACATTGTCCTCCGTCACGCTTCTTGCTCCGCAAGAAGACGCGCCGACGCTAACGCCTGCGCAGCAGGCTCAGCTACGGACAACGTCGTGTAGCCTAGTTCGTTAGGCGCAATTGTCTAAGCATATCCTTAAAAAAGAGTTTAATTTTAATATATTTTAGAGAGCATATATGACCAAATTCAACTTAAACAACCTTAAAATAAAAGGATCTCATGGCAGTGATTTTTCTTTGAATAATCACAATGGTATCTTTCAAAATATAAACGTCGAAGTATATTTTAGAGAATTAGAAAATGCAATTATATCTAAAATTAATGAAGCAGATTACATTTTCGGCTGTGTCGCATGGCTAACTAACTTTAAAATTTTAAAAGCATTATCCAACTGCGAAACTTTTATTATTGTTCAAAAAGAAGATTTTTTGCGCCCAGATGCAGGCATTAAAAGCAAAAAAGTATATAAAGAAAAATTAAGATCTTCTTACAATTCCCTAAGCTGTAATCTGAATTCACACTTAATGCAAAATAAAGCATTACAAATCATTGGAGGAAGTTACGGTTTTGATTTTGTTGAACCAATAAGATGCGTAGGTATGACAAGTAAGTTAAATAAAAGTATACCAAGAATGCATAATAAATTCATTATTTTTTGTAAAAACGATGATTATAATTTTGTGGAGCCATATGCTGTATGGACCGGGTCTTTCAACTTTACCAAAAATGCCATATTTTCGTTCGAAAATGCAATTTATATAAATGATAAAAAAGTTGCAGATCGCTATTTTGAAGAATTCGGTCAGATTGCGGCCTTATCTGAACCATTAGATTGGGAAACGGAATATATTAAGCCTGAGTGGGAAGAGGCATTTTCCTAGACAGAAAACGACAACTGCGCCTAACAGCGGCTAAACACTGCGCTTCGGGTCAAGCCCTCGCTTGGCCTTCGGCACATTCCTCTCCGTCACACTCCTTGCAAAGCAAGGAGATGTGCCGACGCTAACGCCTGCCCTGCAGGCTCAGCTCCGAGGAACGTCGTTTAGCCTCGTTCGTTAATTGCAATTAGTTGATCAAAAGAAGAAAACGCGCAAATTTTTTTAGGAAGGTGTTGTCGATTTAAGCTTTGGAAGAGAACAATTAAATCTTTTCTCTCCATTTAAGTGCAGTTTGCATTTTTTGCTTTTAAGAATTAAGAGAAAATTTGCGCTCACTTTTGTTGACCTTTCGACTTAAATATTTTACTATACGAACTAACTGCAATTAACAGCGGCTTACCGCTCGCTCAGGGCCTTATCCACTTCGCCTCAGATTTCTGAAAAAATCTGGATCTCGTGGGGCCTTCGCTCGGCCTAAAGGCACATTCCGTGTTACGCTAACGCCTCTTTCAGAGGCTCAGCTACACGAAACGTCGGTAAGCCTAATTCGTTATACGCAAGTTGCTAAAAATCAAACTATTCCTCAAAATAATAAAAATTAAGAAATTAAACCAAAAGTTTAATAAAATTTAGTAGATTTATGATAGCATATTTGATATCATTAGTCTGTGCGGGTAACCATTGATACAAATGTTTTATATCAAGCTCTCAGAGACAGTAGAGGTGCTTCGCATTTTATATTAACTTTAGTTGAAAATAGACAAATTGAGTTAGCTCTATCAACTCCAGTTTTTGTAGAATACTCTGATGTTTTACTTAGAGATAAATCTTTGTCGGATTTGGGTTTTTCAAAGAAGGAAATCAATCTTGTTTTGGACTTCCTTGCTTTGGTGGCTACGCCTTTTTCAATTAACTATTTACTAAGACCAAATCTTGGGGACGAAAACGATAATCTTTTTGTTGAACTTGCTTTTGCAAGTAACAGTCGATATCTAATTACTTCAAATATTAAAGATTTTAACGAAAATAAAAATCTTAAGTTTGATTCTTTTAAAGTTATCACTCCTACCGATTTTGCTAAATTTTGGAGATTAAATTATGAATAAAAAAAATGTTCTCACTATTCGTATCCCTGAAGATCTTAAAGAAAGAATTGAGAAAACTGCTGCTACGCAAGGTGTTTCTCTTAATCAATTTGCTTTATATGCTTTTACTAGAGGTATCAGTGATATTGATACTGCTAACTTTTTCAAAAAACGAATTCAAGGAAAAAATAAAGACTCAATTGAAAACGGATTTAAGAAAGTTTTGGGAAAAGTCGGAAAGAAAGATAAAATCCCAAGTTGGGATAAACTATAATTCTAAAATAGCAACCAGCGTATAACAGCATGGAAACGCTGCGCTTCGGCACAAGGCCTCGCTTGGGCTGCGCCACATTTCCCTTCTGTCACTCGTTTGCATCCGCAAACTCCGTGCCAGTCCCTAACGTCCCGTTACCGGGACTCAGGGTCGGGAAACGTCGTCTCCACTAGTTCGTTATGCGAACATGCGGTCAAAATTATCTAAAACAGAAAACCGCCATAAAAAAAATGGAAAATGTCATTTTATTCTGATTAATTTATACTTGACAAAAGTAGTCAATGTAGTCACAATTAGTTCATGATATCCGTCGGCATTAGAGAACTGAAATCACACCTTAGCCAATATATTGAATTAGTTAAAAATGGAGAAAATGTTCTTATTACAGAACATAACAGAGTTGTTGCCGAATTAAAATTCCCTGAAAAAGAAAATAGTAATAATAAAATACAAATGATATTAGATAAGCTTACTTCTGAAGGAAAGCTAATTCCAGCTAAACGTAAATCCACAATTATCAATAAATTAATTAAAACCCAAACAAACGGAAAAAAACAAATAGATTGGTGGGCAATTTACCAAGAATCGAAGGAAGATAAATTTTAATCTCAAATGGTTTATTATATCGAAACCAGTATTATTCTCTCTCTTATTTTAGGTGATCATTTCCACAATAAAGCAATAAAAATATGGAATACTCCTAGTGAAAAAGTAAGCTCAATTTTAACTTTAATTGAGGCTACTATAGTAATCAGACGATTTTACAAGAATCAAAAGAAGTCTCTTTCATCTCAATGGCTTTCTAAACACGAAAAACAACTTAAAGAACTTCTTTCGGAATGTAATTTAATGAAAATAGATGAAAGTATTCAATCAATTATTGAATTAAAGAAAGAAATTGCTGATTGTAGATCTTTAGATGGGATTCACGTTGCAACTGCAATTTTTCTAAAAGACTCTATGCATTCCTCAAATTTTGCTTTCTATAGTTTTGATAATAGAGTTAATGAAGTTGCTGGAAAATTCGGGCTAAGACCGCACGTCGCATAACAGCGTGGAAACGCTGCGCTTCGGCACTTACGGCCTCGCTTGGCCTGCGGCACATTCCTCTCCGTCACGCTTTGTTGCTCCCGCAAAAAGCGCGCCGACGCTAACGCCTCTGCGAGGCTCAGCTACGAGGAACGTCGTCTCCACTAGTTCGTTATGCAACATCACTCAATGGATATTTAAATAAATGGAACCAGAGATAAAATACAAACCTATTGATTTACAATTTCAAAACTATATTTCAAGATCAGAAACTGTTTTGCTTCCACATAACTGGAGTGTAGAAAACGAAGTAGATCACATATATTCAGAAAACACTGTAACAATTAGTAAATTATTTAAGATTAATAACATACCTGTCTCAATATATGGATTCAAAGAAGATTCAAAAATTACCAACAACAGGAATATTGAATGGGTTTCTCCTATTATTTTTCTTTCAGCGGCATTAATTAGCAATAATCCAGAAATATCTTCACTTGCGATAAGTATTCTAGCTAATTATTTAACTGATCTATTTAGAGGAAATAATAATAGTCCAAATGTCAAAATTAGCCTATATTTCGAAAATTCAAAAGGTGAAATAAAAGAAGCTAGTTATAGTGGCCCTACTTCCGGATTACACAAATTCAAACAAAGCATTGAAGAGTTTTCTAAAATCAAATGAAGGATTCTACTAAAACAATTCCAGAAATCTTTAATGAAACCATTAAATCTGCAGATAAATCCTTAGATTATCTTCCATTTTCAACGGATACTACTTTACAAGAAAATATACTTGTAGAATTAAATCAGTTAATTCCTTGGATAAAAAGTGCTAAACTTAGTTTAGCTCAAATCGGTGATGGAGAAAAAGCAAATGAATTCCTATATCTACAATCATCCATTTACTCACTAATTTCAATTTTGAAATGCCTACTTAATATTAAAAAAAATGATTTCGAAAAAGCTTGGATGGATATAATTGATGCTGAAGAATATATTGCCCTTGGTCTACGATTAACATCTGATCCAGAATTTCTAAATCACATATCAAAACATAGAGAAATGCTTGAAAAAACTATGTTTCCTAAAATTCCAATATATAGCAGCATCGGAGCAATAGTCAAAGGAGGAAAATGTAATATTTGCCTCACAAATTATGAAAACTGCAATCATATTGAAGGATTAATTTACAAAGGACAACTTTGTCGAATTGTTGATCAAACAAACATTGAAATAAACCATACTGCATTAGTAAAGAATCCTCGAGATCGAAGATGTATACCTCTTAAAATCGAAAATTCAAACCAGAAAATGGAAAATATTTTTACTAAAATAGAATCTGATTTATCAGAAAAAGATCTTAAGGCAAAAAGCCACAATGGAATGTTAATGGAATTCATTGCTTTTAATAACAACAGAATTGATACTGATTAAAGTGACGTCGCATAACAGCGACTTACCGCTACGCTTCGGCACAAGGCCTCGCTCGGGCTACGCCAAATTCCCCTTCTGGCATTCGCCTTGCATTCGCAAGCTACATGCCAGTCCCTAACGTCCCGTTGGGACTCAGGGTCGGGGAACTTCGGTAAGTCTAGTTCGTTAATTGCAATTAGTTGATCAAAAGAAGAAAACGCGCAAATTTTTTTAGGAAGGTGTTGTCGATTTAAGCTTTGGAAGAGAACAATTTAAGCCTTTCTCTCCATTTAAGTGCAGTTTGTTATTTATGCTTT
>NZ_JAFFPR010000025.1 GCF_016918735.1 Leptospira abararensis | reverse complement strand
AGAACGTGCCATGCGTTTTAGCATCGCAGAAACAATCGTTAAAAACAAGATGCAAGATCTCCAAAGGCAAATCAACGGTGCACGTGCTGATTTAGAAGGTACGATGAGAAGTTTAGTGGGTTCTGGCCTCAACCCTTCCATCATTGATGGTCGTTTGGATTTTAACAGTTATGACTACAAATACCAAGAAACACGACTAAGAGAATTCTATAAAATTACTGACGGGATTGTTACCAACAAAATCGGTGGATGGGATTTTATCCATGGAGGACGGGGAAGTGTCAATCCACCAACCTTTTCAGGAGGACTGGCCCATATCCATCCGACCATCAATATCAATGGATACTTACAAAGTTACAATGCGGGAACTGCTGGCAGTGCTTCTGCTGAAGCGCAACAAGCGTTTGATGGTGTTTGGTTATTTAACGGCAACGCTGGCGGAGACAGTGCTTACAATCGTCTGACTTCCTATTCCTATGGGGAATTTGAAAGTAAAATGAACCAAAGTCTTGGAAATGTAATGGGTGGAGCGGCTCTGATTATTGCATTTATGCAATGGGGAAATCCATTCGTAGGAATCGAAGCATTCAATCGTAATAAAACATGGGTAGAGAAAAAAGCTGCTATAGATAATACAGTCAATACAGCTAGATCTCAAGCAGCTACATTAAAAAGCCTACAAGAAGAGCTCAACCGCTATACAGACATTTCTACCGGTGAACAACTCATCGATATGCTAAAGGGAGGACCAGCCAAAGGTTACGTTGACACCCAATTAGAGGATAGTGATGTTGCTTTCCTCACAGGTGCTAGCGGGCAGTTGAAAAATGGAACCATCAACTGGACAGGTGGGAAAGAACCATTGTCTGTGGATCGCCTTGTGGGTAAAAATGGAGACCCCATCATCCAAAAAAGAGCAGTTAAAGATTCTTATGGTCTATTTATCAGAGACGGGGTTGCTGTAGCCGGTTCCCCTTCCACAAACTCAAATGTTGGTTATGCGAATGATGGTCGTATGGTAAATATCATGACCTCAGCTGACGAATTTGTTGGTTCTCTTGCTTCCATTTCCAAAACACAATATACAATAGAAAAAGAAGAGTATTATGCCTCTCAAGAGGCAGCCATTGTCCGTGGTGTCAAAGCAGACAAACGAGAAATTTTGGATGATCGAGATCGTTTTTACTCCGGTCTCCTAGCAAAAGTTACCGATGCCACTGGTAAAAACATAGAATACGATATGTATAAGACACTCGTGGAAGACTACTACGGACAAGGAAACGTAGCCGACCAACTCTATGCATTGAACGAAGGACAACAGCGCGAATACCAAATCAAAGTTTGGGACAATAAAGAAAAAGATTTCCAATCCAAAAAAGCCGACTGGATCGAAAACGTAAATTATTTGATGGAAACTGGTTCTGCTCGTTTTAACGATATGCTCACATCGTTTAACCAGTCTTGGGACCAGTGGAGACGTGACTTCAAAGAAGAAACCGACAAAGGCAAAGCCGAACATATGGCTCGCATTGAAGAGGCTTTGAAGAAAAAAGCCGATTGGGAAGTGAGCCTACTGAACCAAGCAAGAAAAGGCGACCAGTTTGAAATTGATCAGGTATATGCCGAGATCCAAAAAACCATCTCCAATATGGGGACTGTTCCTAACGCAGTCCTTCTCCAAAACAATGCGAACAAAATTCTAAACACCATCATGAATAGCAAACCCCAAGTTCTAGACAATCGTATGTTAGAACAAGGGATGTATACAGATGTTCAATTCTTTGTGGATGAACTTCAGAAATCCAAATACGACGAATCCAATGTAGAAAAGATGAAATCTCTTACTAAGGAGATGGAAGATCGCAGTAAACAAATGGCTGTCCTACAGACTCTGGATTCCCTTTGGTCATTACCTCTCACCTTTGAAGCAACGATCAAAGAACAAAACGAAGCTCTTGATGAACAACTATCTTCGCAATTATTGCAAGACAACTTTATCAAGATGGGACCTGGGTATGTGAGATCCTCTGTAGACAAATTAGGAAATCCTACTTACCAAGTACTCCCTACTTATGCTTCTTTCTTGTATATCAAACCGGATAAACTACCAACAGTCAAAGATTCCAATGGAAAAGAATGGGATCTTACCGACTACCAAGCTCTCCAAGGCAAAGATGCTCCTGCCAGTGCGGAACTTGGCATGATGGTGAGACTGGCTCGTAACCAAATGCAGACGGACTTCAAACTTACATTTGATCCAGAGAAGTCAGAGAACCGTGAAATTGGTGTTACACTTCTTGATCCAAAGGCAATGGCTCGCGTGGCCCAAGCGGCACAGTCTGCTTTAGGTCAGTTTGCAACCGATCCTCAGAAGATGATTGAATTCAACTCTGCCGATGCCAAAGGCAAAGAAGCCATGATCGAATCGGCGAAGAACTCTGGTTATTTGGTTGGACCTACTGTGGGTGGAGCCTTCGGAACTCACCACTTCAATCAGTACTATCCTATCCTTAAGATGAAGGAGATGTATAACGAGATCAAGGCTGAAGGAGAGGCAGTTCAGGGTGATCCGTTTGTGAAATCAGCTAAATCGTTAGGTGGCCCAATGGCAGCCACCTATGTTGCCAAAAACTTAGATACCCTTAAGGCTGTAGATTCTGTCTTATCTTCTATCCCGATTGTAGATCGTATGAACCCCCTTGCGATGATCAAATCCTTTGCGAATGGCGGGATTTTGGGTGTGGTCACAAATGTTGCTTCTGTAATCACAGAAACGGTAAGTCAGGTCTTTACCCTTTCGGCTGCTAAAGTGAGTGTTGACTATTCTTATGATAATGGGTTTGGTGCAAGCGTCGATATTGGTATTGGTTTGGGGGCAGCTAGGGTCAGTGTTATCAATGCATCCTATTCTGAACATGGTGGATTTGCCGCAAGTATCGGAGCCACAATTGGTAAAGGGACAGGGTTCGAGGCCGGTGCAGCACTAACCTACAGCGATAAGGAAGGATTTGGGGCAACAGCCAGCGTTAAGACAGCAGGCTTCAGTGCGGGAATCGCTTATACGCAGAATAGCGGTTTTAGTGCCAGTGCCTCTGTGATGCTAGGCGATAAATCAAAAGGTTTGCAACTTGGTCTGAACTATAATGAGAAAGACGGTTTTTCTGCAAAAGCGGGTGTTGCATATAAGGGATACACCGGAGGAATCAATTATAGCAAAGCCGACGGAGTTGGTGTTTATGCTGGTAAAATGCTCAGCGATACCACCAGTGCCGAAGTTGGTTGGAATCGAAACAAAGGGTTCCAAGCATCTGTTGGCTCTGATAATGCGCGGGCAACATACAGTGAAAAGGATGGGCTGGGATTTAAGTTCACAAAAGATGTGCTAGGTGGTGAAGCAGAGTTTGCTTACACAGCTCGTGGTGGATTTGAAGCATCTTATTCTAAATCATTAGGAAACGGATTCACAGGTTCTGTCAGCTACAGTCAAAAAGATGGATTCTCTGCAAACGTAAATCATAAAGATGCAAATAATATCTCGAGAAGTTTAAGTATTGGTCGAGATGGAGTTTCTGGTTCGGTGCAACAAAACAATACAAATGATTTGTTTATCGATAGCTTGGACGAATTGCAGGGCATGAATGACCAAACCATTGGAGTAAATAAAGCAAAAATAGAGGCTGATAGCTTTAAAGAACTAGCTGATGGACTCAGTAAAAACAACCCAGAGCTTGCAAAATTAAAAAATAATCCAGAAGCTTTCAATGCGAAGTTAAAGGAATTAAGTGAAGCGGGCAAACTACTAGATTCCCAAGGCAAAAAATATGAAATCGATCGGGGTGGTTCTCGAGATTCCTTGTTATCCAAGGCATGGGGAGAAGTAGAAGACATAGGACGATCTTTTGTAGGTCAAACTGTAACCGACATGGGATATGTTGATTCCTCTGGAAAGTTCACAGTTCGAACATGTTTTACCGCTGGAACTAAGATCCATACCAAAGACGGACTTAAGAACATTGAAGACATCCAAATTGGAGATGTAGTTCTTTCCAAATCCGATGAAACAGGAGAGATCTCTTACCGCAAGGTAGTGAACACTTTTATCCGCCAAACAGATGCTATCTACTCAGTTTCTTTTGCCGATGGAACAACACTTGAAACCACTTGGAACCACCCGTTCCGTGTGAAAAAACAAGGCCATGCATTAGAGAAGTTCTTTATAGAAAACACTGATTGGGTAGAGGCAAAAGACTTACATCCTGGGGATTTGGCTCTTGGTGCCGATGGACAAGAACTTGTCGTTACCGACATCACCATTGATGAGCGGGTAGAGACAGTTTATAACTTTGAGGTGGAAGAGTTTCATACCTACTTCGTGGGAGAAGTTGGGGTTTGGGTGCATAATGATAACTATTTGGATTCAATAACCGACTTTTTTAAAGTCGGGCCTGATCGTTATAAGAATGCAGTAAAAAATAAATACAATCTTTCGGATCCAAAGGAGATTGAATGGGCTGCAAATGAGGCCCATCAAGGCAGAATGGATGGGGTTAAATATGGCAGAAAAACTGCGGATGGAGATCCGTATGGCTCCGATATGGCTGATTTTAAGAAAATAAAAGAAGCCGAGGAAGAATATCATAGAGTTAAACAAGAATCGGAAATATATCAGGATTATTATAGTGAGGGAAAAACCGTAGGAATCTTCAGTACGTTCCATAACAGCATTGTTACTGCAGTAGGATTCTTTGGTATTGCTACTCTTATAAAACCAAAAGTTAATACAGCAACATCACTTACAACACTGGAAAAAAATAAGCGCGCAGGGAAGCTTGCAGAACAACAGGCTGCCACTGCATATAAACAAAAATATGGAAATGTTCAAGAGCAAATTACTATAAAATCCAATAGTAGTGGAACGACGGTAAAAGTAGATCTGGGAAGTATTGATACAAAAACTGGACAAATAAAACTAGGAGAAGTGAAATCATCAAAAACCGCCCCACTGACTAAAAACCAAAAAAAAGCATACCCAGAAATAGAAAAGTGCGGTGGCGTCGTTTGTGGAAAGGGAAAACCTGGTATTGAGGGAGGAACAGAAATACCTCCAACAAAAATCGAAATTATAAGGGGCAATTAATTTATGTCAATAGTTGAAAGTAACAAAGTCGATTTAATTGGGGACGACATTGAAAATAATCTAGTCTGCTTAGGCATATCTGATCATTTAGATTGGAATGATGTAGGGTCTCATCTTAGAATATTAGAAGCTAAAATCAATGCCTATCTTGAATTTATTGAGAATGGCCAATTAATAGAAGAAAGACCAGATGCATTAGGTAAAGCAATAAAGATTGAATTACTAATCCAACATGATGTACCTGATTTTGTTGCCAAGAAATATTATACCGCTATAGAAAAGACATTACTTCAAGCTGGGCATAGTTTTTCCTACTATAAAATTTAGCTGAGCCTCGCCAAAACTATAATAGTGAACAAAATGTTCGCTAAGTTAGACGTTGACTCCTA
Organism: Leptospira abararensis; assembly: GCF_016918735.1. Lineage (GTDB taxonomy): Bacteria > Spirochaetota > Leptospiria > Leptospirales > Leptospiraceae > Leptospira_A > Leptospira_A abararensis. The sequence goes on along the minus strand of NZ_JAFFPR010000025.1, from coordinate 7,083 downwards.
ATAGAAGCGATTTTGGAGACAAAAAACAAGCTAAAGTTATCGATTTCTTGCTCAGAACAAAGATATTATTCTAAAAATCATTGATTCATCAATCACGAAGATATAAGGAATCCTTCTCTTAGATAGAAGAGATTCTTAGGCAAAGGTTGCTGGCCGAACTAAGTAAAGCTTAAGAGAGAGTTTATCTCTCTTAAGCGCTCTTCTTCCAGGAATAGGTGTGGTAGAGTCCACCTAACACAGGAGTGGAATGCACATGGCAGTTTCCATCTCTTCGTTTGTGAAGGATCGGTGAGGGGACTGGAGTTTCTTTGCCTAGTGCAAGATGAGTTCGGTTGTTGTTGTAGAAGTGAATGAACTCTTCTAACTTCACTTGCAAGTGGTATTCGTTTATGGGGATAAAGTAATCCAGAAATTCATTTCTGCAGGTTTTGACAAACCGTTCTGCATATCCATTTTGCCAAGGAGAACGAACCGATGTCTTTTTGTGTTTGATTCCAAGCCTTTCCAAATACCGAGTGAATCGTTTTCCAAATAAAACATCGTTATCTGTAATCAGATGCGATGTATTCTCTAATCCTTTTTTTCTAAAAGCAAATTTGATGACTCGCCTTACCCAATTGGTTGTGGGTTTTTTATGGATGTCGAAGTGAAGGATTTGTCTTGTCTGTATGTCCATAAAGAAAATCACTTTGTAAATTTCTTTGAAATTATATGAGATGACGCTAAACAAATCAGATACAATGAGAGAATCGGAGTGAAGGTTGTAGAACTGATTCCAAGAAAGTCTTTTTCTAGGATCGATTGGTCGTTTGGGAATATAACGAGAAACGGTTCTTTCCGATACTATTAATCCTAGTTTGATAAGAATACCGTGGAGTTTGGTGGCTCCCCAAATTCTGTTTTCTTTGGCGAGTCTCCTGATGAGTTTGATGAGATCCCAAGGGATGTTGGGTCTACCAGATTTTTTCCTTTGCGAGAGAAGTTTCCAGAAGAGTTGGAATTTCTTTTTTCTCCATTTGAGTAAGGTGTTTGGTGATACTAGAATGAGTGAAGATTCCCAGTTGGGTAAAAGATAGGAAATCAGAACCAGCAGAATTCTTTCCTTTGGTTTCGTGTGGAAGACTTTTTCTTTTCTTTTGTAAGCAGTGAGTTGGGATTTAAGGAAGGTATTTTCTAAAAGAAGAGACTTAGAAATTAGCAAGGAATAGGTGTTGAAGAGGAAGGAGATACAGAGAAGAAGAGTGGCCATCCTTTTGGAAATCGGATGGTTGGCGGTGGATGTGAAGTATTTTAGTTACTAATCTGAGTGTATGATCAAACCTTCATTTGAGATTTCGATCCAATTTTCATGATTAAACTCTTCAATGATGAGTGTAAGAAATTGATCAAATAAGTTAAGTAGTTCCCTATTTTTGATGTTCCCGGTAGTGATAATTAGTAATTTCGCTGGTTTTTTTCTTAATAGAAACGAATCTAAAAAATCAAAATCTTTTGTGACGAGAATATATTGATTTGAGTCACAGTACTTAACAATTTCAGAATCGCTAGTCTTATTTCCATTAGGAAGATCTTCAACATGAAGAGCTTCAATTTTTTTGTTTTTAAAAAGTTCAACTAAAGATCTTGGTAGTTGAGCATCTATGAAAAACTTCATGCAGAGACTTTATAGATTGACTTCACTTTTATAAGTTGAGATGCAAATTCTAAACATGCAAGAATGTCCTCCCTTTCGATATTTGGGTAGTCATTTATAATTTCAGCTTGAGTCATCCCAGAAGATAATAGATCTAAAACCAGTTCAACCGTATACCTCTGGTTTCTAATACTAGGTTTTCCGTGACAGATATCGGGATTGATAGTAATTCGATTTATTAAATCAGAGTGCATAAACAAACTATGATTAAAAAACTAATTTTGTCGAGATAAATCTTGATTCTAAACCATTCTTTTATTTTCGCCAAACCCCCGCGCCAGCGATAGTAGCGGAAATCCTTTCCAAAGGAAAGATTGGAGCGAATAGCGCGGTCGTTTCTAGATAAAAACATTTATCAACTAACGGATTCGAGGCGCCCAAACAAACATCAATCAATTCTTTTCTTAACCAAGTGAAGAGGTCGTCACGGAGGCGTGGCCAGGGATGGCCTAAGCTCGCCAGTCGGACCCGGACGGGACGCTGGCAGGAGTGAGGACTTCTGAACTCGTTGGTTATGAGTTTGGTGGAAAAACGGACATGCTCAAAGGCCTTGGCATGAACTTAAACTATAGCCAAAGCGGAGGTTTTGGTGGTGGTATTAGTTATAGCAAGACAACGGGTGGAGGAACCAAGGTAACCGGTGGACTTAACTACAGTAAGGATGCTGGGGTAGGAGCTAGCCTCAACGCACAGAGAGAAGTTGCGAAAACAGATACGTATGCTACTACTATGACCGGAGGTGTATCCTTTAGCCAGAAACAAGGGTTTGGTGCGAGTGTTGATGCTTCTATAGAGAAGGTGGCTCAAGCGACAACTCCAGGACAAGAACCTCCTCCTAAACCACAATTCCAATCCTTCTCTCAAATGGATATGGGACTATCTTTTAACCAGAAAGAAGGATTCTCTGCAAGTCTTGGTTTTGACGGAGTCAACGCACTTAGTTACAACCAGAACACTGGATTTTCTGGAAATACCAACTTCGGTGTGGATCTTCGCAAGAAATACATCCAAGATGAAATTGATGAAGAAGTAAAAGCGAACAAAGAAGCTGCTGCAGAAAAAGAAGCTGAATTCTTAGCTAAATTTGCGGATGAACAAAAGAAACTACACCCAGAGTGGGCTGATAAAAGTCCTTCTGAAATCGCAGATTTATACAAAAAACAGCAAGAAAAAAATAATATTAAAAACAAATCAAGGGAAGGTTTCTTCGAAAATGCATTTGGTGAAATAAAAGATGATTGAGTCTCGCCAAAACTATAATAGTGAACAAAATGTTCGTTAAGTTAGACGCTGGATGCAAACTAGATCGATTTTGGAGACAAAAGACAAAAGGAAACCGTTGATTTCTTATTCAAAACAAAGGATTTACTCTAAAAATCATTGATTCATCAATCACGAAGATATAAGGAATCCTTCTCATCTATAGAAGAGATTCTCATGGGAAGGTTGCTAACCAAAGCAAGTAAAGCGTAAAAGAGAGTCTATCTCTTAAGCGCTCTTCTTCCAGGAGTAGGTGTGGTAGAGTCCACCTAACACAGGAGTGGAATGCACATCGCAGCTTCCATCTCTTGGTTTGTGAAGGATCGGTGAGGGGACGGGGTTGTTAGATGGCGTTTAATTGCAATAAATATGAATAAAAGTAAAGAATGAAGATAGAGTCATTATGTCCCTAGAGTTAATTGCAAAATCTTGATATAGGAATTAGTAGTGAGATAAATTTTTTTAGGATCTTTCCTTTTTCTTGACAAGACCGGTTTGCGATCCAACTCTTCAAGCATTGAAGAGTTGGTTATCACTCTTCAAACCCTCTTTTATTTTTTTTCTAACAAACTAATTTTATAAAACCCAACTCCCCGCGCCAGCGATAGTAGCGGAAATCCTTTCCAAAGGAAAGATTGGAGCGAATAGCGCGGTCGTTATTCAATGGAACTCTAATCGTCTAACGGATTCGAGGCGCACAAACAATCATCAATCAATTCTTTTCTTAACTAAGGGAAGAGGTCGTCACGGTGGCGTGGCCATGGATGGCCTAAGCTCGCCAGTCGGAACAGGATGTTCCGCTGGCAGGAGTGAGGACTTCTGAACTCGTTTATTTCTTTGTCTAAGAATAAATTGGTTTGTTAGGTGCAGAAGCAAGATTCGATTCTGTTAAACTAGAAATAGAATCCCTGCTTCTGGGTTTTTTGAAAATGTGATGATCGTCTCGCTATTTTCTTTCAGCAAATTAACAATGGAAGATGTATTACAATTTCCGCGTTTGATTTGAATTATCTTGGGTGGAAAACCCTTTTTTTCCAAAATCTTATTAAAATCATTATCCTTAGTGACGATAATTAGATTTTTTTCCGATGCTTTTTCCCAGATGAGTTCATCCGAGGACTCAATACCAAGTGAAAAAACATGTTCCGAATTTGGAAAAATATCGGATAAATGCTCAACTAAATTTGGTGATAGGTTTGCATCATACAAAAGCATTATGCAACAAGAATTGATTTGTTTTGATCAGCAGCAAAAGCTAAACTCGCTAAAATATCTTCTCTAGTAAGGTATGGAAACTCTCTCAAAATTTCATCATACTCCATTCCAGAAGCGAGATATTCAAGAATGTCATAGACGGTAATTCTCATTCCACGGATACAAGGTTTGCCACCTCGAACTTCCTTATCAAATGAAATATATTTTCTATAATCTAGCACTCCTAAATTCTTTTATAAATTCTTGATTCGTCAAGCCATTTCAATCCTTGAAAGCCCTTTAAAATCAAAAATTGGCGAGGAATATAGGTAGGGGTTTACCAAAAACTCCCTGCGCCAGCGATAGTAGCGGAAATCCTTTCCAAAGGAAAGATTGGAGCGAATAGCGCGGTCGTTATTCAATGGAACTCTAATCGTCTAACGGATTCGAGGCGCCCAAACAATCATCAATCAATTCTTTGCTTAATCAGGAGAAGAGGTCGTAAAAGTGAAATAACCAGAGGGATGTCCAGATGGGACATATGAGCTTAGCGGGTATATCTTGTTTTAGGGGTGAATACTTTTCCTCAAGAAGTGCAAAGCATTTCATATATAACTATCGAATACCCAACATAAGATCTAGTTGACTAAGTAATATAAGTCCGACATTCTTTTCAAAATGCTCAGTTCAGCCAAATCCAATAAATCACACCATCTGTATACCCGCCTATTTGCTGTTTTATTAACCTTATTATTTATTGTTCATTGCTCCAAATATTACGTTTATCCAAATCACCCTTCAGATCCGGAACCTACCAACAAATCGAAATTAGCTGAATTGAGGATTTCGAACTTTCTAATTTTAAGTATTGATGGGAAGGATTTTCAAGAAAATCTCCAGGACTACGGACATTCTTTAGGGATCATAGGCATTGGAAAAGTAGATGGAAGGTCTCAATTCTATATGGCTCCAGGAAAACACACATTCCGTTTGACATACTTTGCAGTAAGAGTTCATAACTATGCAAAAAACAGAGTTATCGATACTTACAATTCGAAGGAAAACGCAATTTTGGAAGTTGACTTAAGGGAAGGACAAAGAGTTTGCATCTGCTTCCAGGTTCTAACTACTGAAAATTCGGATGGGTTTACAGTAGTTGCAGAAGCAAGAGAATACAAAAATCAAATAGATTTCCAACCTCCAGTTTATATTCCCTACATTTCCCAACTTAATTTTTTACCAGCTGATTGTGCCGGTGGACAAGGTGAAAATGCAACCTTACTAAATAGATCAAATAACATATTAGTGAATAAGTCGATCGACTCAAGAAACAAAGCAAATATAGTCACGTATTGATTTTAAGATGATGCAGCGAGTTACTCGACTTGATCCAAAAAAATAGCATTCAAACATAAGATTGTTTCTTCAAAACCTTGGTATTCAAAGTTAACGAAGATTATCCTATCATTTGAGTTTTGTATCAAGTTTATTTTCGTTGCTCCCAAATTAATTTTGCAGCTCTTCTTAATTCTTCGAATTTTTGTTTTTCGAGAAATGGATTTGGATTTTTAAGATTATGATTTCTTTCTTTTGGACTCATTGTGTGAGTAATCATTTTCTTTCTACGGACTTTTACAATTTCATTGGGAGCACGGAGTGGGGCAGCCAAGTGAATCAATCGATTTTGACACTCATTGATTTTTCTTTTGAGATCTGCAGGATTTAAAGTCCCATAGATAGCTTTTTCTTTTTGTTTGGTTTTCTTATCTATATCTTTTGATTCTATCAATCTTTGATAAGGAGTTTTCGGATAATCATATTTCCTGATTGCCTTTGCCCCTTTTCTATGTTTTTCCAACAAAATCATAATGGGTTGGAAGTAATTCACATACAAATTGAGATTATGATAAAGTTCCCTTAGAATTTCAGCATGTTCGGGTTTGTCATATCGCAAGTAACCTGTGTTCCTTCTTACAATTGTGTAATTCTTTTGTTCAATGTGTGGATTGTCATTTTTCTTGTAAGCTCTTCCTCTTGTGAATTCAAGTTGATACTTTTCTTTAAACGCAACAATCGTTTCATTTATGAACTCAGCGCCATTATCCGAATGGAATCCTTTCAATGGGAAAGGAAACGAGGATTTCATTTTAATAAACGCTTTTAGCATTTGAAATTGTGTTTTATCTCTAACGAGAGTGCATGTTGTCCATCCAGTAGAAACATCTGTTGCATTTAAAGTCGATAAAAACCCTCCATAGGTATTACCACCATTATGAGCAACCAAATCCACCTGAACAAAGCCTGGAACCGTATGATCCCATTCTGCGAATGTTTTAATTGGTATCTGATCGATTAGATAGTATTTTCCATGCCTTGTTGTTGAGGATCCTTTCCTGCCGAGTTTTCGTTTTGCATCCTTCAAGAGCCGATCAATACTTGAGGCGCTGATTCTCATGAGTTTCTCTTTCACGGAAAGTGGAAATTCAATCTCTTTAAATGATTCCAATTTGGAGATGATCTCAGGAAGGAAAGGTGCCAGTCTTTTCCCACAAATGTAATCCATGATGACCCAAATCTTCTCGAGAGCCTTTTTAACGTCTTCACCATAAATAGTGGTTCGTCCAGATCGCTTTACGGACTTCGGTCTCTGTGGGTTGATTGCATATTGCCTGAGAACTCTTGTGGCATATGTCCGATTAAAACCAGACAAATAAACAAGTTCATCGACTAGATATGATTTTTGTTTTTTCGAGCTAAGGCTGTACTTCCTCGAGAGTATCTTAATGATTGCATGTCTTTCGTCCAAAGTAAGCTCCATTTTGAACCTCCCTTTGAGTGTTTGTTTGCTTTACTTAAAGAAGAGGTAGAATGTTACTTCGAATACTTTTACTTTTGAAGCATTATTTTGATTTGGAATACTATTAATTATGAGGCAA
>NZ_JAFFPR010000061.1 GCF_016918735.1 Leptospira abararensis | reverse complement strand
AATTAACACAGGAAAAAAATCAATAATCTAAATTAAATTAGAGGATTGTGTAAGGCGAATACTGTATCTGTACACATTGTTGATACTCTTCGCATAAGAATCTCTTCTATCTAAGAGAAGGATTCCTTATATCTTCGTGATTGATGAATCACTGATTTTTAGAGAAAATCCTTCGTTTTGAATAAGAGTTCGACGACTTCCGTTTGTGTTTTGTCTTCGAAATCGATCTTATTTGTAACCAACGTCTAACTTAACGAACATTTTGTTCGATATTATAGTTTTGGCGAGACTCAGAAGGATTCCTTATATCTTCGTGATTGATGAATCAATGATTTTTAGAGTAAACCCTTTGTTTGGAACAAGAATTCAATGAGTTCCGTTTGGTTTTTGTCTCCAAAGTCATTCCAATTTGCTACCAGCGTCTAACTTAACGAACATTTTGTTCGCTATTATAGTTTTGGCGAGGCTCACTCACTTATTTTATATATATTGCCACCTATATATTCACCCGAACTACCTCCATTTACATAGAGATATGGATCAATAAAAAGAATATCTGTTGCAGATTTTTCAGGTATACTAATTCTTTCTGTTTTACCAAATATCGAATCCAGATGGTATATGTATACATCCCCACATGCAACATATAGTTTATTAAGGACAAGTTCTATGTCATAGGCCGCTTCTTGGCATATAGATATATTTCGGATTTGACTCGAATTCTGAGATACTTCTACTACAAAATTTTCAATGCGACCATTCGCTTGCCCAACTGCGAAAATCTTTTCTTTATTGTGAACAATGGACATTACAGAAAGGCCATTTCCTAAATCAATTTTTTTTACAACTTTATTCTTACTTAAATCATATATTAATAATTGACCTGAAAAAGTCCCTAGGGCCAATAAGTCCTTCTCAAGAAAATGCATCGCCTGAATTGCGACAGCTAGCTCATCTGATAAATTCCGGATTTTTTTCTGCGAAACCTCGAAAGAATACAATTTTCCTGATGAACTAAATATTACGGAGTTGGTATTTTGCGAAAATATGACAGAGTCAATCTTTGAGAAGAAATCTATCTGATCACTATTCATTTCTTCTAAATGGACAATTTTAAAGCCTTGGTTAAAGGATGAAATAATAACCGTCTTTGTTCTTATAAGTAAAACATCCTCAATAGTATCATATCCTGAATCATACAAGAGATTTGATTCAGTTAAAGCAGCATTAGAGTAAAAAATCTTGCCGTCATTACCTGCAGATATGATCCCGTTATCAAAGGCTATAAGTTGGTTGATCGACGATTGATGAACATACAGCGAACTATATATTTTCGAATTTTCAACTTCATTACAGCCTAATAATAAAATAACTATTGTATATAATATGGTAATGCTTCTTTCTTGTTCCATCCCTGATAAGGCTCCTGCTTTCTTTTAATTTCGGACTGTATTCTTATTATTCGTTCTTCTGTATCCGTAAGATTGTAATTTTGCACCCACCTGTTGTCCTGTGGTCGATTTTTTTCGGGGATTTCTCCATTTTTCTTTAAGTTTGAAATATAGTCATCTACCTTAGCTTCGCCTTGACCTTTTCGCCTCATCTTATCAATAGTGTCTGTATATCTATCCAGAGTCGATTGCCTAGTTCGTTGTTCAATTACTGGACTAACCATATCGTCAGTACCATAACTCCACTGTAATTCAGCCCATTGGTTTCCTTTTTCAACTTTTAGTTGATTGTCTAGTTCAGTTTCAGACATTCCCCTATATTTTTGTCTATTTGGATCCAGATTTTCCGTTTTATTTTTTTCACCGGATGGCTTTAGATTATCTTGTAATGATTCTTTCATTGCATCTACAGAATTATCTGGAGGGGTGCCATCTTCATTCTTTGCATTCTTTGCAAAATCTTTTATAGCTTCCTTTGATTTATCTACATTCTGGTCAAGTTTTTGTTGTGCCCTATTGTGTTCTTTTTTGTTTATAATCTTCTCCCCTCTTGGATTTGAATAACCCTTCATAGACCTATCCGCATTATGCACCCAAACCCCAGATTCCCCCACGAAGTAGGTATGATACTCTTCCACCTCAAAGTTATAAACCGTCTCAGCCCGCTCATCAATGGTGATGTCGGTCACAACTAATTCCTGCCCATCGGCACGTAGAGCCACATCCCCAGGATGTAAGTCTTTTGCCTGCACCCAATCAGTGTTTTCTATAGAGAACTTCTCTAAAGCATGGCCTTGTTTTTTCACACGGAACGGGTGATTCCAAGTAGTCTCTAGTGTTGTTCCGTCAGTAAAGGAGACAGTATAGATCGCTTCTGTTTGGCGGATAAAAGTCTCAACTACCTTGCGGTAAGACAATTCTCCTGTTTCATCGGACTTGGAAAGAACCATATCTCCAATTTGGATATCTTCAATGTTCTTGAGTCCCTCTTTCGTATGAATCTTGGTTCCTGCGGTAAAACAAGTTCTTTGGTGGAAGACACCTTTTTCATCCACATAACCCATACCAGATGATACTCTTGTTCCTAGAAAAGAATAGCCTAAGTCAGCAATAGCTCCTCCAACCTTGCTTAATATGGAATCTTGTGAATCCCCAGAATCAACAGCAGCTTTATCCTTATCACCTGGACGGTTCAGTTTCCCGCCCTCGTCTAGTTCTTTGATTTTATCTTGGAGTTTTTTTGGATCGTTAGCATACTCTGCAAGATCTGGGTTCAGTTCGATCATCTTCTTTTTGTATTCATCGAACGATTTTGCAACGATCTCTGCTTTTGCCTTTTGAATATCCGAATCATTCTTCGATTGGAGTTCATCCATGCTATTGATGAAGAGAGATTCTTCGGCACCCACATTGCTATGATTGAAGCTTAGTCTTCCCCCTTCCCCTATACCTAGATTTAGATTCTTCCCTCCAATCTGGCCAGATACAGATGCTTCAAATCCCGTTTTCGAATTGTAGCTGAGTGAGCCATTCACTCCCTTCATGAGTTCACCACTCAAGGATGCTGTGAACCCTCCTCGTTGCGTGAATTCTAAGCTTCCGCCAATACCTTCAAATTCGCCACTAAGCTTCACACCAAATCCATCTTTTTGGCTAAAAGTGGCACGCGCATCATCCGAGCCGTAAGATGCTTGGAATCCCTTATCGCGGTTCCAGCCTATTTCGGCACTCGTTGTGTTCGCTAATGCTCCCTCACCTAACATTTTTCCGGCATAAACTCCTATTCCATCTGCTTGGGTATAGTTCAGGCCACCTCTCATACCTGCACCAGCAGCACCGACTTGACCTCCAAATCCATCTTTTTCAGAATAAGAAAGACCAAGTTGCAAATTGTTTGATTTGAAACCTATATTAGCGCCAAAACCACCTTGTTGGGAATAACTAAGTCCCACTTGAAGAGGACCAATGCCGGCACTAACGCTTGCCCCAAAACCACCTTGATCGGAATAAGAGATACCGACTGTTGCAACACCACCTACACCAACGCCAACACTGGCCCCAAAACCTTCATCGTATGAATAAGTAGCATCAACAGTGACACCAACCATTTGAGTAAAGCCATTAGCAACACCACTTAATCCCCCGGTGAGTGCACCTACGACTCCTCCACTATACGCACCTTGGACGGCTTTGTAAGCGGCAAGTGCAAGAAGCGAGGCACCACCAGTAAATGGAGCAGCAATGACGGCTGCCACAGATACAATTGTATCAATCACATCACCATTATCGTTCATAAACTTTGCTGCTTGCTTCGCGTTTATAAGCCCACCAGTCGCAACAGAGACCACTCCTCCCACAGCATTGGCAAAACCATTACCGTTCAGAGCTTCACCCTCAGCTTTGATCTCGTTGTATTTCTCCTTCATTTTAAGGATAGGATAGTACTGGTTGAAGTGGTGAGTTCCGAAAGCTCCACCCACAGTAGGTCCAACCAAATAACCAGAGTTCTTCGCCGATTCAATCATGGCCTCTCTACCTTTGGCATCAGCAGAGTTGAACTCGAACATCTTTTGAGGGTCTGATGCAAGTTGTCCTAAGGCAGACTGTGCGGCACGTGCCACTTTCGCCATGGCTTTTGGATCAAGCATTGTATATCCGACTTCTCGGTTCTCTGACTTCTCTGGGTCGTATGTCAGTTTGAAGTCCGTCTGCATTTGGTTACGTGCAAGTCTTACCATCATGGTAAGTTCTGCACTCGCAGGACCACCTTTCCCTTGGAGAGCTTGGTAATCAGTAAGATCCCATTCTTTTCCATTGGAATCTTTGACTGTAGGCAGTTTATCCGGTTTGATATAGAGATAAGGAGAAAAAATAGGTAATACTTGGTAAGATGGATTCCCCATTTTGTCTACAGCTGATCTCACATACCCAGGTCCCATCTTGATAAAGTTATCCTGCAATAATTGCATAGATAGTTGTTCATCAAGGGCTTTGTTTTGTTCTGCGATCGTTGCTTCAAAGGTCAATGGCAAGGACCAAAGGGAATCTAGAGTCTGTAAGACTGCCATTTGTTTACTGCGATCCTCCATCTCCTTAGTAAGAGATTTCATTTTTTCTATATTGGATTCGTCATATTTTGATTTCTGAAGTTCATCCACAAAGAATTGAACATCTGTATACATCCCTTGTTCTAACATACGATTGTCTAGAACTTGGGGTTTGCTATTCATGATGGTGTTTAGAATTTTGTTCGCATTGTTTTGGAGAAGAACTGCGTTTGGAGCACTTCCCATATTCGCGATGGTTTTTTGGATCTCGGCATATACCTGATCAATTTCAAACTGGTCGCCTTTTCTTGCTTGGTTCAGTAGGCTCACTTCCCAATCGGCTTTTTTCTTCAAAGCCTCTTCAATGCGAGCCATATGTTCGGCAAAGTTCAGAAGTCCTCACTCCTGCCAGCGGAACTTCCTGTTCCGACTGGCGAGCTTAGGCCATCCATGGCCACGCCTCCGTGACGACCTCTTCACTTGGTTAAGAAAAGAATTGATTAATGATTGTTTGGGCGCCTCGAATCCGTTAGACGATTAGAGTTCAATTGAATTACGACCGCGCTATTCGCTCCAATCTTTCCTTTGGAAAGGATTTCCGCTACTATCGCTGGCGCAGGGAGTTGGTTTTATTAAAATTAGTTTGTTAGAAAAAAAATAAAAGAGGGTTCGAAGAGTGATTACCAACTCTTCAATGCTTGAAGAGTTGGATCGCAAACCGATCTTGTCAAGAAAAAGGAAAGATTCTAAAAAAATTTATCTCGCTACTGATTCCTGATCAAGATTTTGCAATGAACTCTAGGGACATAATGGTTCTATCTTCATTCTTTACTTTTATTCATATTTATTGCAGTAGAATGTCTTATCAAAAAAAACCCCCTCACCAATCCTTCACAAACCAAGAGATGGAAACTGCGATGTGCATTCCACTCCTGTGTTAGGTGGACTCTACCACACCTACTCCTGGAAGAAAAGCGCTTAAGAGATAGACTCTCTTTTACGCTTTACTTGCTTTGGTTAGCAACCTTCCCATGAGAATCTCTTCTATATAAGAGAAGGATTCCTTATATCTTCGTGATTGATGAATCAATGATTTTTAGAGTAAATCCTTTGTTTGGAACAAGAATTCAATGAGTTCCGTTTGGCTTTTGCTTTTAAAATCGATTTAGTTTGCAACTAGCGTCCAACTTAGCGAACATTTTGTTCGCTATTATAGTTTTGGCGAGGCTCAGAAGGATTCCTTATATCTTCGCGATTGATGAATCAATGATTTTTAGAGTAACGTCTTTGTTTTGAATAAGAAACCGATGACTCTAGTTTGCTTTTTGCTTTTAAAATCGATTTAGTTTGCATCCAGCGTCTAACTTGGTGAACATTTTGTTCACTATTATAGTTTTGGCGATGGCTCAGTTTTATATTATTGTATTTTCAAAGATTTGACCCACTGATTGGGAATACCATTAAAATGATCCCGAAGTCTATCTTCAACATGCTCCGGTTTCCATACTGCAGCCCTTTCCAAACCTTCACATTCTTTCCGACTTGCAGGCGTTATTTCACCAGTTACGGGATTATACAATTCAAATTTTTTTGGGTTTAATTCGTCTTGAATAAACTTCATCGGAAATTCTGTTATTTCAAATCCCTTGTCAACTTTACCAATTTTCTCCCAGTGGCCTTCGGTGACTGCATAGTCATAAACTGCACAGACAAATAAAACCGGCCTTTTTTGTATTTCTGCCACAGGTATATCTTTGTCTTTCGTTTTAATATCATAAAAGGCATAGCTTGCTACTTTTAAAATTTGAGCAAAGCAGTAATCTCCTCTACCTAAATCTATTCGCACAATATGACCCAGTGTTCTTTTTTGTTTTTTTAAAGTTCCAGTCATTAGCAGTCTTTAAATTCCTTACAATTAGCTTCTTGATATTGACCCTTTTTCGGATTCTTATCCCTAACTCCGTTTATATCATTACCAGAAGTTCCCTTCTGCGATTTTGCGCCACCATTTCCATCAATCAATTGTTGTTCTCGACCTCGGATCGCATCAGAATTTTTTGACGATTTGTCTAATTTAGCAGGACCAAACCCCTTGTCATTCTTATGATGATTTTTATCACGTTTTGCAATATTTTCTTCAGGGGTTCCTTTTCCACTCGTCCTTCCAGAGTAGACTTCGCCGGTAGTCTCATTCTTTTTTGTATATGTCTGAAAAGTCTTCTCACTCTTTTTGGCAGCTTTTTTTTCTGTCTCCTTAACAGTCTTCTTAACTCCTTTTTCGGCGGTTTCTTTAGCGACTTTCTCGGCAGTTTCTTTAGCAACTTTTCTTGCAATACCCACCCCGCCAGGCACACCAGGAACGACAGCAAGGACTCCATCTACAACAAGACTTCCGCCAGAAAGAAGCATTCCGGTAGTGTCGCCTTTTTTGTAGGCTTCTGCAAAATCAGCAATATCCAATGAAATACTTACAACTTCTACAGCTAGATCGAAATAATTATGCACCAGCACCCCGTCTTCCCCGACGAAGTAACTGTGGTTGTCTTCCACTTCAAAGTTATAAACCTTTGTAGGTTCCACGTTATAGCTTCGGATATTGCTGATTTCAACAAGTGCGCCATCGGCTAGAGAAAGAACATCCCCTACTTGTAAGTCCTTAACTTCTACCCATGCTTTTTTGTCTACAACCCAGAATGGATGGTTCCAAGTAGTTTCTAAAGTAGTTCCCTTGGTAGTTTTCACCTCATAGAGTTGGTTGATTTCATGTAAGAAGAGTTCAGTAACAACTTTGTATTCCCTCTCCCCAGTTTTTTCATTCCAAGAGAGAACCATATCCCCAACTTGAATGTCTTCGATGTTCTTAAGGCCATCGTTCGTGTGAACCTTAGTTCCTGCGGTAAAACAAGTTCTTGGAACAAATTTGCCGTCTTTGTCTAGTCTACCGGCATCAGATGTGGAGATACCCAAAGCACCAGCAACATCATCGTAAATATCGCCGCCTATCTTTGCTAGAAGACTGTCTCTAGATCCGTCTTGGGCAGCTTTTGTCTCTTGCTCTTTCTTATACTGTCTAAGTAGCTCATCATCATCTTTAATATCAGCGTATTTCGGATCTTTTCTCTTCTCTTTTAACCATTCTTCTTTTGCGTCTTCTAATTTCTTATCTGCGGCTTCTTTGTTCAGTTTTACTTCTTCATCAATTTCATCTTGGATGTATTTCTTGCGAAGATCCAAACCGAAGTTGGTATTTCCAGAAAGTCCAGTGTTCTGGTTGTAACTGAGTGCGTTGACCCCGTCAAAACCAAGACTTGCAGAGAATCCTTCTTTCTGGTTAAAAGAAAGTCCCATATCCATTTGAGAGATGGGTTTGAATTGTGGTTTAGGAGGTTCTTGTCCTGGAGTTGCCGCTTGAGCCACCTTCTCTATAGAAGCATCAACACTCGCACCAAACCCTTGTTTCTGGCTATAGGATAGTCCTCCGGTCACAGTAGTAGCATACGTATCTGTTTTCGCTACTTCTCTCTGTGCGTTGAGGCTAGCTCCTACCCCAGCATCCTTACTGTAGTTGAGTCCACCGGTTACCTTGGTTCCTCCACCCGTTGTCTTGCTATAATTTATACCACCACCAAAACCACCGCTTTGGCTATAGTTCAGGTTCAAGCCAAGGCCTTTGAGCATGTCCGTTTTTCCACCAAACTCATAACCAACGAGTTCAGAAGTCCTCACTCCTGCCAGCGTCCCGTCCGGGTCCGACTGGCGAGCTTAGGCCATCCATGGCCACGCCTCCGTGACGACCTCTTCACTTGGTTAAGAAAAGAATTGATTGATGATTGTTTGGGCGCCTCGAATCCGTTAGACGATTAGAGTTCCATTGAATAACGACCGCGCTATTCGCTCCAATCTTTCCTAGGGAAAGGATTTCCGCTACTATCGCTGGCGCGGGGGTTTGGTTTTTATAAAATTAGTTTGTTAGAAAAAAAATAAACGAAGGTCCGAAGAGTGATTAGCAACTCTTCAATGTTTGAAGAGTTGATCGCAAAGTAATCTTGTCAAGAAAAAGAGATGATCCTAAAAAAATTTATCTCGTTACTGATTCTTGATCAAGATTTTGCAATTAACTCTAGGGACATAATCACTCTATCTTCATTCTTTGCTTCCGTTTGCTTTTTGTCTCCAAAATCAATCCAATCTGCAACCAACGTCTAACTTAGCGAACATTTTGTTCAAGATTATAGTTTTGGCGAGGCTCACCAATAAAATCACTCTATCACGCGCATTTTTCCAGAAGGGTATTCGATTTCAACATTGATTGGCTCGTAATAGATTTCTGTGTACGGTCGAAATCCAATTTCAGGAATAATCCGCACTGCTATTTGATCAGGCATTCCAACAAAACATTCGATTTTAATTTTTGTTTTGTTAGCTATAAATTTTCCGATATCCTCTCCGTAGACCCATATCCCTTCCAATTTCATTTTATCTTCTAGGAGAATGATACTACCCTTTCTGGAAATTTTTGCCTTAGCAAATTTATAGTTTGGCTGACTTATCTCTTTCCATGTCCCTGAAACAGTAGAATCATCGTACTGAATAATTGTGCCACTGGAATCAATCTTGTAAATAAAACCACTTTGTGGGTCATTATCATCAAGCCATACACCGGTCATAAAATTCAAAAATGTTTTGCTTTTAATAGATTCCGCTAATAAGGAACAAAAGTGACGTTCTCCAAATGGAATGCAGCCTTTTTTATATCTGGGGTGATCACTCATTTTACTACAAACGACCAGATCTTGAGAACTTCCTCTCGGTTTTGAATATGGCTTACCGCAGAAAGCCAGGCATAGGCTGAAAGTTAATAAAAAAAATATTTTTGTTAATTTGTTAATTTCCATTTGGTGTATTCCTTATTAATCCTGGTCTGTAGTTTCCATTTAACTGCCAGAATGTAGTTTTCTTATTCCAATAACGAACTCCTTGATTGTGATCAGAAAATTGTACACCTATGCCACCTCCTGCGCTTTCTACTATATTGATTTTTTTGTCATCCGCCGATTGGACAACATAAGTATGATCTGAGTAAAAACCAAGTTTTTCATCATATTTCTTCATCATACCGATTGCTCCTGGGATTGGTTTATTATCGGTTGTAGGAATAAATAATCGACTGTTATATCTCATATTTTGAACCCCCCCATAACTTCCGTCTTTTTCTTTACCTGTCTCTGTTTGATTTCTTCTGGCAATGTCATCTGCAGACATGGTATCTTTCCCATTGAGTCCAAACCCATGTCCTTTCTCAAATTCATAGGTCACACCAGATACATAGGCAACAGCGCTCACAAAGCTAGAGCAGTCGATATTAGTCATAAAACTTGCATCCCCCTTAGAATTGATATTTCCTGGGTAGCCAATATATCCATAACCCATTTTATCTAATGCTTTTCCCATATGATTTCCCATTTTTGCAACGTAATCATTAAATGAGTCTTGCCCATCAAACGATAAAGTTTCAGAAACACTTCTTAGTTCTTGGACGATTCTATTTCTCTGTTCTCCGTCCGATTCATTCCCAATTTTATTGAAATTGACCTTTTCTTCTATTAGTTTATCTACTTTGCCACCTGGCTGTAAATCCTCTTTAGACATTAAATCTCTCACTTGCTCAGAATCGACATCAGGCGAAGACGACGGTTTGTTATTACTACTCTGATTTGAATCATTGATTTTGGGAAGGCTTCCACCATTACTTTCCCCACTGTTATTCCCGAAACCAAAGAAACCTTTAAGCCCATTCATAAAATTCCCCAATCCACCACGTCCCCCGATTCCTGGGCCAGAAGGAGCTTCTGCGTTGAAAGAACCACCTTCGAAAAGATTAAGCCCAAAAGAAGCAACCCCCAATAGTAAGTCTTTACCTAAATTGCGGTTTGCACTTCCCAAATCAGTATTAGTGTCAAATAGAGAAAGTTCTAAATTGGAGCTGGAACCATCACTAACAAAATTTCTGATTCCATCAATCGCATCACTTCCCATCTGTTTAATACTATTCCAGCCAGAAGCTCTTTGTCTTTCAAAGTTAGATAACTCTTCATCAGTCATCCCACCAAGAGAAAGTGCCTTTGTTTTTGCCGCATCGGTTAGAAAATTTTTGTTTCCGCTTAACTTTCCAGACTCTTCATCATATGTGAAAGCACTAGCTCCATTAGCATTGATTGTCCCTGTATAGTTTTTTACCTTATCATTGTATGTAACACCAGCATTGATTCCGGCAACATCAGGACTAGTGATTGAGAAATCCGTTCCATCTTTAAACGCTGCCCTACTCACATCCAAACTAGACTGAGGAACAAATTTGTTCGTATTCTCGGAAATCCCAGCAGATTGTCCAAACCCCTCTTTTCTATCATAACTAAGACCTAAGTTCAAAGATGCGTTATGTCCACCTGATTGGTTCTTTCCAAGTCCAAGTCCCACACCGACATCAACTCGAGAACCGGTTACTCTACCTTTCGTATCCGCTTTAAAGCTGACTCCTGCGTTGAGAGTGACACTGCTATCATTAGTCATCCGAGCTTGAACACCAACACTTCCGTCAAAACCTTGGTATTCATTATAAGATAGAGTTCCTCCTAATGATAAACCAGGAACAAAATTATAACCACCACCAATACTAGCACCAAAGCCTTCTGCATAAGAATAACTTAAATCATAACTTACAGTGCCTGCAGTTGCTACAAATAACGCTGCATTTCCAATTGTAGCAAAGCCAGCGGCTGCACCAAGGACCCCACCTTCAAAGGCTCCTTTCACAGTTTTATAAGCAGCGAGTGCAAGAAGGGAAGCTCCACCAGTAAACGGAGCAGCAACAACAGCAGCCACAGTGGTGATGGTATCGATTACATCACTATTTTCATGGAGAAACTTGGCAGCTTGTTTTGGATTGATGAGACCACCGGTTGCAATAGAAAGTACTCCCCCTGCTGCATTGGCAAATCCATCACCTTTTAGAGCTTCTCCTTCAGCCTTGATCTCGTTGTATTTTTCCTTCATCTTAAGGATAGGATAGTACTGGTTGAAGTGGTGAGTCCCGAAGGCTCCACCCACAGTAGGTCCAACCAAATAACCAGAGTTCTTCGCCGATTCGATCATCGCTTCTCTACCTTTGGCATCAGCAGAGTTGAACTCGAACATCTTTTGAGGGTCTGATGCAAGTTGTCCTAACGCAGACTGTGCGGCACGTGCCACTTTCGCCATTGCTTTAGGGTCAAGCATTGTATATCCGACTTCTCGGTTCTCTGACTTCTCTGGGTCGTATGTCAGTTTGAAGTCCGTCTGCATTTGGTTACGTGCAAGTCTTACCATCATGGTAAGTTCTGCACTGGCAGGACCACCTTTCCCTTGGAGAGCTTGGTAATCGGTAAGATCCCATTCTTTTCCATTGGAATCTTTGACTGTAGGCAGTTTATCCGGTTTGATATAGAGATAAGGAGAAAAGATAGGTAATACTTGGTAAGATGGATTCCCCATTTTGTCTACAGCTGATCTCACATACCCAGGTCCCATCTTGATAAAGTTATCCTGCAATAGTTGCATAGATAGTTGTTCATCTAGAGCTTTGTTTTGTTCTGCGATTGTTGCTTCAAAGGTGAGTGGCAAGGACCAAAGGGAATCTAGAGTCTGTAAGACTGCCATTTGTTTACTGCGATCTTCCATCTCCTTAGTAAGAGATTTCATTTTATCTACATTGGATTCGTCGTATTTGGATTTTTGTAGTTCATCCACAAAGAATTGAACATCCGTATACATCCCTTGTTCTAACATCCGATTGTCCAGAACTTGGGGTTTGCTATTCATGATGGTGTTTAGAATTTTGTTCGCATTGTTTTGGAGAAGAACTGCGTTCGGAGCACTTCCCATATTGGCGATCGTTTTTTGGATCTCAGCATACACCTGATCAATTTCAAACTGGTCGCCTTTTCTTGCTTGGTTCAGTAGGCTCACTTCCCAATCTGTTTTTTTCTTCAAAGCTTCTTCAATGCGAGCCATATGTTCGGCTTTGCCTTTGTCGGTTTCTTCTTTGAAGTCACGTCTCCACTGGTCCCAAGACTGGTTAAACGATGTGAGCATATCGTTAAAACGAGCAGAACCAGTTTCCATCAAATAATTTACGTTTTCGATCCAGTCGGCTTTTTTGGATTGGAAATCTTTTTCTTTATTGTCCCAAACTTTGATTTGGTATTCGCGTTGTTGTCCTTCGTTCAATGCATAGAGTTGGTCGGCTACGTTTCCTTGTCCATAGTAGTCTTCCACGAGTGTCTTATACATATCGTATTCTATGTTTTTACCAGTGGCATCGGTAACTTTTGCTAGGAGACCAGAGTAAAAACGATCTCGATCATCCAAAATTTCTCGTTTGTCTGCTTTGACACCACGGACAATGGCTGCCTCTTGAGAGGCATAATACTCTTCTTTTTCTATTGTATATTGTGTTTTGGAAATGGAAGCAAGAGAGCCAACAAATTCGTCAGCTGAGGTCATAATATTGACCATACGACCATCATTCGCATAACCAACATTTGAGTTCGTGGAAGGGGAACCGGCTACAGCAACCCCGTCTCTGATAAATAGACCATAAGAATCTTTGATAGCTCTTTTTTGGATGATGGGGTCTCCATTTTTACCCACAAGGCGATCCACAGACAATGGTTCTTTCCCACCTGTCCAGTTGATGGTTCCATTTTTCAACTGCCCGCTAGCACCTGTGAGGAAAGCAACATCACTATCCTCTAATCCGGTTGCAACATAACCTTTGGCTGGTCCTCCCTTTAGCATATCGATGAGTTGTTCACCGGTAGAAATGTCTGTATAGCGGTTGAGCTCTTCTTGTAGGCTTTTTAATGTAGCTGCTTGAGATCTAGCTGTATTGACTGTATTATCAATTGCGATTTTACTATCGATCCAAGCTTTGTTACGATTGATTGCCTCCATACCTGTCATAGGGTTTCCGAGCGACAGAAATGCAAAGACAAGCATCGCCGAACCCATTACGTTACCGAGACTATAGTTCATTTTTGCCTCAAATTCCCCATAGGAATAAGAAGTTCTGCGGAGAAAGGCACTCTCCCAAGGGGCCCCGGCATTGAGTACCCAAACACCATCAAATCCTCGTTGGGCGGCAACTGTATCAGCACCACCGACACCTGCATTGTAGTTATGCATGTATCCGTTGATATTGATGGTTGGGTGGATGTGGGCCAGTCCTCCAGAGTACGTTGCCGGTTCGACACTTCCCCGAGAGCCATGGATAAAATCCCAAGCGCCAATTTTACCGGCTACCATCCCATCTGCAATTTTATAGAATTCTCTTAGTCGTGTTTCTTGGTATTTGTAGTCATAACTGTTAAAATCCAAACGACCATCGATGATGGCAGGGTTTAGACCAGGTCCAACCAACCCTTCCATAGTGGCATCTAGGGCATTACGTGCATCGTTGATTTGCCTTTGGAGATCTTGCATCTTGTTTTTAACGATTGTTTCTGCGATGCTAAAACGCATGGCACGTTCTGCCCACTCTTCTGCTTCGGCTTTGTTTCCGGCAACAGCTGTGTCCGCTTGCAACTCATTCAACTTCATTCTATCGTCAGCGCGTTTTTGAAGTAGAGTGATTTCTGCAAGTTTGTCTGTGACAGCTTTTTCCGCATCTTGGTATCGTTTGCGTACTAAATCAACTGGAGATGTGATCGCAGCTTGGCTTTCTCCAGAAATACCATCGTGTGTGGAATATTCTTTAATGGTTACATAGTCATAAACAGAAGAAAGTAAACTCATCTCACGTGATGACTGCTCTAGTAAGTCATAAGCAGTTTTGACTTCTTCTTGTTTGTTATTGTATTCGTTTTGTTTAGCGGTAACTATCGTTTGTTGGTTTTTGAATCCCAACTCTGCGGTGTCAAAGTCAGCGAGTCTTTCTGCATAGATGTCTTTGTATTTTTGTAATTCAGCAAGGTAGTTGCCGTTTGCTTGTTGTTTGATGTTGAAGATAACACCAATTTCTTCCCCTGCGGTGACAATGCTTGATGCATTGGAACTCACACTTCCCTTGGATTGGTTGACTAATGCATATGGGTCTTCGTTGGCAGACCGACCTGGTAGATTATTTTTTACATAATTATCTACCACTTTTCTTGCGTTATCAAATCCACCAAGGAACTCATATTCTAGGTTTGCATTTTTGGAATAAACAGCATCACGAAC
>NZ_JAFFPR010000034.1 GCF_016918735.1 Leptospira abararensis | reverse complement strand
CCCTGAGTCCCAACGGGACGTTAGGGACTGGAACGACACTTGCGTAAGCAAGGGGAGTGCCAGAAGCCTATGTGTCGAAGACCGAGCGAGGGCTAGTCCCGAAGCGAAGCGTTAAGGCGCTGTTATGCGAAGTTGGCTGTTTTATAATAAATCTATACTTTCAATAATTTCTTCATTATTGGATTTATTATTCAAAATTTTGAATTCCTCTTGATCGAGGGTAAGTAAATTTGACAAATTTTTTGTGTTTAGGAAATGATGAATCGTTTTTAACATGTTTCTTACGAGAACTGATTGAAATCCATATGCATTTTTTGACTTTTTATAAAGTTGAATCATTTCTTTGCAACTAGAATTTGAAATTTCTGTTTTGTGCTTTGTGAAGTAGGTACAAGATTTAATTACGTAAGAATGAATCGCATATGCGTCATTGTGTATATCAATCTTTTTGATCTGATTCAGTAAAATATGTTCAGCTTTTTTGAAATATTCGTTTCTAGTTGTTTTTGATATCCCTTCTTCGTTGATAGATCTTTCAAGGAAGAGGATTGCTTCTGTGTGTTCAATTTCAAATGATTGATTTCCTCTTAATTTTTTCGCCTGGTCTAGGTGAATTTCTGCATCTTTAAATAGGTTATGCTTTATCTCTGATATTGCTCTATGAAGCCAATACAGGTGAATATCTTCGAAATATTTATGTGTTTCTTTATATATAGTAAACAAAGATTTCCAATCTATTTCCGAGGAATTTTTTTTACGAAATATAACTCTCAAATTCTGTGATCTTATCAGATGATAGAATACTTGAGCTTCATATGTTTTGGAATTTTTTAAGTTGTTGTAGTAGTTTGTTGCGATATCCTTTAATAATTCAATGATCAATTCTTGTCTTGTCTCATGACTGATTTTATTTACAATGCTATTTAATAATTCTGGCGATCTACTTTTGATTTCACTTAGATTATCATCAAAATCGTTTCCTTGCATGAGTGAAAAATTTGTTATCTCGTGAAGTTCCGCTTCATATGATGTAAAATCGATTGAGTTGCTGATCATTGTAGCAAAGAAATTTGTTTTTAAAGAAAGGTCGCCAAATTCTTCAAGTATGTATAATAGTAAGATTATTTTGTATAGAGTTCTTGATTCGCATTTTGCAACCCATGTTAGAAATTTATCGATTCTTTCTTTAAATTTTTCTCCCTGACTAAATTCATATAGACATATTAATATGTCGTGCCTATTGTATGTATTTAAAAAATGTTTTGCAGCTTCTTCGAGAGATATATTAGCGTATTTTCCTAAGTAGGATTTTTCCTTCAATTTTTTTATAAATTGAGTTGAGTCATCAAGGTCAAATTTGCCAGAAATTTCTATGATCTTTACTGATTTTTTAAAATCTTGAATATTATCAAATAAGTATGATTTTCTGTGCAAGATACTTGATCTTACGCAAAAGATAATTTTGATATTCTCTTGGTTTTTGCTTTTAATTAAATTTTTTAATATGTTAAGCACCCAAGCAGCATTATCAATTAGTATAATTATTTTTTTGTCTTTGTTGGTTTGGTTATATTTTTTTATCAAGATCTCCAAATCGGTTAATATGTCAGTTCCTCGATAATCTATAACATAGTAATTTTTATGGAAGTATTTTCCGATTTGTTTTAAAAATAAACTTTTTCCCGATAATGACTTTCCCGAAATTATATAACATTGAAAGCTTTCTATATTCTCCTCAATTTCAGTTAAATTAGTTTTAATCAATTTAGTAATTACGTCATGATCAGTAAATACATCAACCCATCTAGGATGCCCTCCTATATATAGGTTTGGGTTTAGATAATTTTCTTTTTTTATAGTTTCGTCTATTAATATAAAGTTTTTGTTGTTTAAAACAGAATCTAGTTGTATAGATGATTTAGCTAATTTTTCGTTAAAATTTTCGTAATAAGCGTTAAGTTTTTTGCAAAAGGTTTCTGAGGTTTCGGTTATAAATTCGATATTGTTGTATTTTTTTATTAGCATTTTTCTTTGTAATTCAGAAATTGTTGGTGCTAAGTAATAAATTTTTGACATTAAAAAATTTCCATGTTTAAGGAGTTCGAGGTCGATATCAAGTTCATCTGTAAGAGATGCTCCAATAATTAGAATATTGTCTCTTTTGAAATCTTCCATGAGGCTATTGATTCTATAGTCTTTTATTAATCCCGCCGATGATTTCTTGTATGAAAGTTTTGAGAATATCAGTCTGCTAGTTTGATTCTGTACATTACCATGTAGTTTGATTAACTCAATGTTGTCTCTAGCAATAAATTTGCTTTCTGTATCATCGATTACTGTAAATTGTTTTCTGTTTTTTCGTAATGAAACTTCAATTAAATTGTCAACATTTAAGGTATAGATTTTTTTCCACGGTAAATTTAGTAGTTTAAGATGAAAATCTGCTGCAAATTTAGTATCAAAATGGTTTGTTACGCAAGCTAGATATCTAGTTCTGTTTTCTTCCTCGCAATAATCTGATAGAGAAGATAAATCTAGCGAAAATAATTCGGAAAATTGAGAGGAGGTTTCATCTTGTATTGCTAACACGTCTTTAATTAAATGTTTTTTAAATTCAGTAACGCTTGGTATGCTATTTCCTTGGTAATTTGTTGCACCTAGACTGAAACCAGCGCCAGTAAATAAGATAATATCTCCGTTTTTGATTCGATTGGCAAGAGATAGATGGTTTGGTTGCAATATATTAAACTCTGTCATTGTTTTGTTATCCTATATTTTAAAAATGTTATGGTAAAGATTTGAAGCCAATTTCGCATAACGAATTAGACTTACCGAAGTTCCCCGACCCTGAGTCCCGGAACGGGACGTTAGGGACTGGCATGTAGCTTGCGTAAGCAAGGCGAATGCCAGAAGGGGAATTTGCCGAAGGCCGAGCGAGGCCTTGTGCCGAAGCGTAGCGGTAAGTCGCTGTTAGCCGAAGTGCTATTTCGAATTATAAAGTTCTACTTTTATAGTTTCCGTAGTTGCGCTTTTTTCTTTTCCTGTAATCGTGAAATCAACATATGGCGCAAGGAATACTTTTAATATTGAATTATTCTGAAGCACTTCTCCATGAGCGATTTTTTCTTTCGTTAGTTTGTCCATGAGATTTTCAGTAATTTCTATATTAGTATCTTCGTTTCTTTGAAAGGCTACATATTTTTGTTTTCTGATATAATTTTCTATTGTTAGAGCAATATCTATTTTTTCTCCTCTATCAAAGTGAAATGTTTTTTGTGAGACATGTGTTATCAGCGTTGCCTTCATTTTATTTAGCGTTACTATTCCATAGGGGTATCTTAATTGATTAAATTCATAATTCTCAAAACTTATTTCTATTTCACTGGTAATAACTAATTCTTCATCAATTTTTCCTTCGCCTATTAAACCTATTCCGTTTGAGATTTTTCCAACTATTTCGTTTTGTTTATCAATAAGTAACGAAACTAGATTTAGCCCTTTTTTTCCGTCTGCTTTAGAGTATAGCAATTGTGAATCATCATATTTTTGCTCTTTTTCTACGATAATTTTAATATCGAGATTTTTGGGATAATTTTCGACTATTGGAATCATTTGTGCATTAGGGAATTGTAAGTTTATAAGTTTAGCGCAAAAAGTTTGAAGATAAAAATGAATTTCCCTTCCTGGTAGCCCCCATTCTTCTGGTGTTAGATCTCTTACTATAAATAGGTCAATATTCTTTGATTGTGCATATAATTCTGCTCCTTCTTCGAAACCAGTAGTCGTAAATATAACTCCTTTTGATGCGTTTAAATCTTCAATTGATGCATAAAGAATATCTACTCTACTTCGATCTACTTTTTCCTTCCAGCGTTTGCATTCGATAATGGTTTTATATTCATGAAGTTTTGTCTTTTGAGTAATTAAAACATCAATCTGTCTTCTTGCTCCAGACTTTCCTATAAGCATTACATCGTGCTCAGCTTCTAAACTTTCGTCCTGTTCATAAAGTTTTTTTATAAAAAGTTCAAATTCTTTCCAATCTATCAATTTCTCAATAAAAGTCGATTTCATGATCATTATCTCCAATTAATATTAAATTTCAATTTAGCATTTCGGCTAACGAATTAGGCTTACCGACGTTTCGTGTAGCTGAGCCTCTTTAGAGGCGTTAGCGTAACACGAAATGTGCCTTTAGGCCGAGCGAAGGCCCCACGAGATCCAGATTTTTTCAGAAATCTGAGGCGAAGTGGATAAGGCCCTGAGCGAGCGGTAAGCCGCTGTTAATTGCAGTTAGTTAGTATAGTAAAATATTTAAGTCGAAAGGTTCATCCAAGTCAGCGCAAATTTTCTCTTAATTCTTATAAAGCATAAATAACAAACTGCACTTGCGTGGAGAGAAAAGCTTAAATTGTTCTCTTCCAAAGCTTAAATCGACAACAGCTTCCTAAAAAAATTTGCGCGCTTTCTTCTTTTGATCAACTAATTGCAATTAACGAACTAGACTAACCGACGTAGGCTGACCCTGAGTCCCTGGAAGGGACGTTAGGGAGTGGCGCGACGCTTGCGTAAGCAAGAGGAGTGACAAAAGCCTATGTGTCGAAGACCGAACGAGGGCGCAAGTCCCGAAGTGAAGCGGTTAGTCGCTGTTAGCCGAAGTCGCTCTTATTCTATCTTAATATTTTCTACCAAAAAGGAGGCCTGCTGGTGTATAATCGTTTAGCTCTATTTTAATATCGGATGCATTTATATTACTGGGTAATTTGTCCTTGATTGCCAAAAGAATATATTGAAAGTTATATTGTATGGAAAGTTTTTTTACAACTTTAATATATTCGGTAGCTGCATTCTTATCTATATCGTCGATAATTCCATCATGTATTATAAAACCTGAATCCTCTTTATAAAATGAACGTATAGCTAAATCTACTGCTGCACATGATATTTTTTTTGCGGTAGATCCTTCTAATTCTTGAGTCTCCTTGTTATTTTTGTAGGATTTGGTTCTGAATTCAACATTGCCTGTTGAATTTTTTATAATCTTTATTTCAGCATTTATATTCATAGTATCTTTCATAATTTTTTTATATATTGAATTAATGGAATTGAATGTATTGTTTATATCATCAATGGTTTTAGAGAGTTTTGCTGATAGTGCCAAATGTTCTGTGACTAATAATGCTCTAGTTGATTCCAATTCCTGAATACTCATTTTAGTCGTACTTTGTTCAATTGAGGAAATTTCTTTTTCAATTAGTAGTATTTTTGAAAAGATATCTTTATATTTTTTTTCCGATTCATCTTCCAGTAAATTCTTAAAACTTAAATTTCTGTGACTATTCAGGTTTTCGATTTCTTTGTTTTTTTCATTTATTATATTAGTGCAATTTTTAAGTAATTCATTTAATACTTTTGTTCTATTGATGATTAGTTTTGATTGAAATTCCTTTATTTCGGAAATATCTTTCTTTATTTCATTTCCAAAGTAAATGTTTATTTCCTCGAATATTTTTGCAATATCTATAGTGTTTGTAATTAAAGACTTAGATCTATGTAATGAATCTTCAATTCTTTGCTTTTCTTTTGAATGAAAATAAATTTCATTTTTTAAAATTCCAATTTTTTTATCTAAATCTGTTACTATTTTCTTTATATCGTTAAGATCAGATTTTAGAAGATCAATTTTATTTAAATTTAAATTCAGTTGATCTTTTTCTTTGATTAGACTTTCTAAATATTGATTTTTGTTTTGATCCGATATTGATGTTTTTTTATGAATTTTAATTAATTTATCATAATCATCGATTTCTGAAGATAAGCGTAATTTTTGATCTAAAAGATTTTGATCAAAGCCTAGCAAGCCAAATATTAATGGTTTCCAGGTATAATCTTTTCCTAAATATGTTGGCTTTCTGAATTCTTCTGTAAATTCACCTTGCTTTCTAATGAAAAATTCATATGATACGGTCGTATTGATGGATTTTGCTTCACCTGGTTTTCGTCTTGAAAAGCCTCTTTGATAAATTGTGGATCCATTTTCGGTTTTTAAACTTAATTTAAAAATGCAGTCCTTATCTATTTTTTTTATTTTAGTTAATAATCTTCCACTGCCATTAAATAGAACGAAATCAATTATTCCAATTATAGTAGATTTTCCTAGATTATGAGATCTCGATTTTTTATTTTTTTTAGAATCACCTGCAATTACTGTAAAGTGATCGTCAAAAGGTATAGTTCTAAAAGTTTTGAAAGTGGATTCAATTTTTAGTATTTTCATGATATATATTTTAGAGTATCACTTTGGGCATCGTATTCAATTTTACCAAGCGAATATAGAAGAATTATTGCTTCATTAAAAAGGCTTTCAAAACTTGTTGGATATCTTTTACTAAAGTCTAGAATTAGTTCGTTCATATTAATTTGAGAATTAAATTTTAGAGACAAACCAATTTCTCCGGCCAAAGTTATAGGATTTTCTTTAAAATTAAAGTATCTTTCGATTTTAATCATGGCTTTTCACCAAGATCACAAGATGAGTACATATAGTGTAAAAAAATAAGCATTTTTTCAATGTATTCGATTGATATAGAAGGATCATTTGTCTTGTATTTGGTTACAAATGCTTCTAAAAAACCGGGTAAATTTCTGTTAAATTTTGAACCATATGAAGTTTGTAGAATTTTTTTAGCAGCTTTATATAGCTTTAATAATTTTCCGGAGGTATCTGATCTAAAATAATCATCTATTAGGTCGAAGTATTTAGTACTCTCTTTTATTTCCTGATAAGTAACTTTTGAAACTCCGTTTAAAATATTTTTTTCTTCTAAATTGGGGATGTAAGTAGCTAATTCAGCTTCTTCAGAATTATCGCTAGAAACTATAAATCCGAGCATTATTTCTAGCTCTTCTGCTGATATTAAAAGTATGTCTTCATGCAAGTTTAAAATATACTGATTTATTTTTGTACCGAATGCAAATTGACGCTGATTAGTCATTGTTACTAACCTTTATTGTTTGTTGATTGTTTTTTCCTAATACAGTTTGTTTAGCTTTTACATTGTTCGTATTATTTTTTTTTAGGTGATAGATGGTGCCTGCAGACATAAAAAAACCTGCTATTCCTAAGATATCAGCAATTAATGAGAGTGTTTCCATTTTATTTCCTTTTTAAATTAAAATTTTGCGATTTCGGCTAACGAACTAGCCTTAACGACGTAGGCTGACCCTGAGTCCCGAACGGGACGTTAGGGACTGGAACGACACTTGCGTAAGCAAGGGGAGTGCCAGAAGCCTATGTGTCGCAGACCGAGCGAGGCCTTGTGCCGAAGCGAAGCGTTAAGGCGCTGTTATGCGCTGGTTTGGAGTTTTAATCATTTCTACATTTTTAAGATAATTAATTTCTTTCCATTTTCAGAAATTTAAATAATTAAAGAAATTCATTACAATTTGAGAAATACTAGATTACTTTTTCATTGTGTAAATTGGAAAATTATCAATTTCCATTAGTTGCATTTCAAATTTATCAAGTGAATTTAGCGATTTGTCTCGCTTCATAAATTCTATAAAATATTTTTTTGCTTCGTCTGAACAATTATTAATTTCGGCAAGTATGAATTTTTTAAATTCATACCCTAGAAGGTTAGAAGAATGATTTATTAAGATTAGGTATCTTATATTTTCTCTTGGATCGATAGAAAAATCTTCTATACAGTGAAAAAGTAGCGCAGCGGAAATATACTTACTTTCTGTTTTGAATATTGCATATTCTGCTAAAAATCCGCTGAAGCCAAGAAGCTTTTTTTTAATATTTGTTGGTAAGCTTTCTCTAAATATTTTTCTGTTTTCGATATTTAAATTCTTGTAGGCTGTTGTTAAATTGTATAAATCATCATAAATTATATCGGTTTTGGGTCTAAATCTACTGCTTATTTGATTTAGAATTCCAATTTCATTAGGTAATAATTGATTCATGAATTTATTGTTTTTTAATTTTTGTAATTAAACAGTTGGATATTTTCGTATACTTTCATTTTTTTTAGTTTATCATTCCTAAATATTAAATTTCCAAACTTGCGCATAACGAACTAGTGTAAACAACGTTCCCCGACCCTGAGTCCCAGCGGGACGTTAGGGACTGGCACGGAGTTTGCGAATGCAAACGAGTGACAGAAGGGGAATGTGGCACAGCCCAAGCGAGGCCGCAAGTGCCGAAGCGCAGCGTTTACACGCTGTTATACGCCGTAATTTAGTGATTGAAATCTGACCATTTTTTAGAACTGAGTTCCTTAGCTAATTCTTCGGTATTACTGAAATTTAGTTTAGAAATATCAAAGTAAGTTTTACTATATTGTATACCTCCTGGACTGTCCTTCGCGAAATTACATTCAAATAATCTATCTAGTAGAAAAACTCTAACTGGTAATTCCGATTGACGATAATAGTTTGCTTTCGCTAAAGCTAAATCTTTTAAATTTTCTACCTTTTCGTCGTTATTTATCCATTTGATGTTAATAGAATCCGCACTATTTACATCAATTACTGCTTTGATTTCGGAAATTATTTTAACTGTTTTTTCAATGTACATTCCGAAATATTTACATCTTTGATGAGAGTATGAACCTCCAATTGCAGGACATAAGTAAACATTACCTTCGAGAATTTCTTCAGGAATTCCTGAGCAATTAATTACGTCCAATTTCTTTTTCCAAGTGGGTAATAGATTGTTTTCATTTAAGTAATCCCTATATTCACTTATTTGTTCCTTGAATTTCGAGGGGATGAAGTCGGATTCTAAGGCAATTATGAAATCCTCAAAATTGAGAGCTTGGAAGATCAGCTGATTTTTGTATTTAGTTGAGATTATATTTTTTATATTATCAAATTTTGAAAGATCCGTTGACTCAAAGTTACTTAAAGCAATCAAAATTTTTGCGTTCGCAGATTCATCATTTAGAGCCTGTAAGTGGTTTTCTATCTGCTCGTCATAAAACCAATCAAAGTTTTTTGTTTCTATAAAGATAGAAAAAGATTTTTGTAGTATAATTCCATCTGGTATGCTCTTATTCTTTTTTTCCTGTTGAAAGAATTTCACACCAACCATAGATCCTGTTTCTTCGTTAGTCAGCGTGCTTAATAGATATCCAAAGTTTGTCGGACTATCTTCATAAATAAGTTTCAAAAGCAGAAGTGTATAATTAGTTGTCCTGTTTTCAGATGAATTGTAATTAGAAAAAAATGTTAATGGTTTCCCCATTTTTTTGGTTCCTTTTTCATATTATATTTGTAAATTATGGCGTATAACGAATTAGGCTTACCGACGTTTCGTGTAGCTGAGCCTCTTTAGAGGCGTTAGCGTGACACGGAATGTGCCTTTAGGCCGAGCGAAGGCCCCACGAGATCCAGATTTTTTCAGAAATCTGAGGCGAAGTGGAAAAGGTCCTGAGCGAGCGGTAAGCCGCTGTTAATTGCAGTTAGTTCGTATAGTAATGAAGTTTAGTCGAAAGGTTCATCCAAGCCAGCGCAAATTTTTCTCTTAAATCTTAAAAAGCTAAAATCCTTAATAACACATGCAAATTAATATTGCACGCCGAGTCTTTTTAAAAGCTTTAAGCACCACAAAAATCATAAAAAAATTTGCGCGTTATAATCTTTTGATCAACTAATTGCAATTAACGAACTAGTGGAGACGACGTTTCCCGACCCTGAGTCCCGTTAACGGGACGTTAGGGACTGGCACGGAGTTTGCGAATGCAAACGAGTGACAGAAGGGAAATGTGGCGTAGCCCAAGCGAGGCCTTGTGCCGAAGCGCAGCGTTTCCATGCTGTTATGCGAAGGTCACTATATTATAATGTTGACTTATATAGGAAAACTGCAAATCCAATTGATAAAACTAGAAAAATGAAATACGCAGTCTTTCCGTATAATTGACCACTTATTTCTGATTCTATGAACAGAATTAATTCTTTCTTGGACTGTTCATAGTTTCCTTCATTTTCACTTAGAATTTTTTCTAGTTTTTTGATATCTTTATCTACAAAAATAGCATCGAGGTTACTTGTAAGATAGTCTTTTAAATTTTGAAATGTCGGATGTCGAGAGACAAGCGTTGCTACTGTTTTATTTTCCTTTTCAAATCTGATTAGCTGTTTTCTTATTCTAAAGAAAATTAATACACATAGGAACCAAAAGAAATCAAAAATCCAACCAAGCCAAATATACCATGGCTGTGTTTTTTTTTCTGTATCATTTTTTTCCTCAAATTTTTTAATCCGAAGTTCTGATAAATTTTTTATTCCGGCAGTTGCTGAGAAATTTGAAACTAGCTTATCGGTATAAACGGAAAATATAAATTTATCGTTAGGATTCATTAGATCAAAGTTAAAATCAATACTCGAATCTGATTTAGTAAGTGAAATTTCCATATCTTTCGGTTGTTTCGAGTTGATGACGACACTAAATATTTTTGGATTGTCAGTGAAAATGATTCTGATCGGACGAACAATGTCCTCTTTTGTAATATCTAGGCGTCCAATATTGGTTATGCTAAAATCAATCCTTGAAATGTTACTAAGTTCTTCATCATTTCTATAGATTTTTATTTCTTTAAAAAAGGGATCAGTCGATGAATCAAGCAAAGAAATTTGGGAAATAGATTCAAGCTCGATTGTTCTTTGATTTTGGTATATTGAATAACCTAAAGAAAATAACATTACAAAAATTGGAATGATAATTGCAGAAATTAGATATTTCATTTTGTCTGAGGGCTTTTCAGCTTTGTTTTCTTTTTCGATCATCGCTTTCAATAAAGACTTTTTATTATTATTCATATTTATTTAGTGACTTTCGCATAACGAACTAGGGGAGACGACGTTCCTCGTAGCTGAGCCTACGTAGTAGGCGTTAGCGTCGGCGCGACTTCTTGCGGAGCGAGAAGCGTGACGGAGAGGAATGTGGCGTAGCCCAAGCGAGGCCTCGTGCCGAAGCGAAGCGTTTCCCCGCTGTTATACGAAGGGCAGCAGGAATTTTATATTCTTGCTGATGACGGGTTAATTCCTTTAAATGATTCATCATTTAAAAAGACAGTTAAAAAATATCTTGAAATCGTAATATCTACTATTTTTTTCATTTCAAGAACATTGTTAAAGGTTGCAAGTTCGTGCTTTGCATTTTGTGAGTGCGCTAGCACTTTACAACGTAGGATATATAAATTTTTAAAATTTGATTTGAGATAATCTTCGGATATATAAATGTCTACAACTGATTGCAATTCCTTTAATTCGTTACTAAGTTTTGATTTCTTTAATATATCAAAAGTAGATATGTTCTCGAAGATTTTATAGAACAACATAAAAATTTCATCAAAAAATCTATCAACAATGTCATATTGACTTAACAATATAAGAGCTTTCCCATAGAAATAATGAATCTGCTCCCATTTTAATTTTTCCCTGTAATAGCTCCAAAGTAATGGAAAAATAAAATGATACAAATGCATCTTTTTTTTTGTTTTGCCTTCTGCTTTTTTGTATTTAGTGGGTCTGATTCCATCTACTAAAATTTTAATATCAATTTTTCCTAATTCTGAATCTTTAAGTTCGTAATCAAATTTCAAACCACCCAATCTGAATGGGAAAAAAATGCCTCTAGAAATAATAGAAAGTCCGATTACATAATCCTTTATAATTTC
Source organism: Leptospira abararensis (assembly GCF_016918735.1). Classification (GTDB taxonomy): domain Bacteria; phylum Spirochaetota; class Leptospiria; order Leptospirales; family Leptospiraceae; genus Leptospira_A; species Leptospira_A abararensis. Next base: position 6,039 of record NZ_JAFFPR010000034.1, on the reverse strand, counting down.
TTCAAATTTAAATTTAAAAATCAGCGGATCTTCTGATGGAGAAAAAAAATTTAGTTTGGGCCTTTTAAGTTCTATTAATACTTTGTCTTCAATGTTAATGAATGAAATTAATGGAAATTTTACTTCATTTAATTTTTTGAAGATTGTCTCTAAATTATCTGTAAAATGTGTATCCGAAAGAATTTCAAAAGTTACGGAATATGTTTCACCAATATTTATGTTATTTTCCGGGAGATATTGATAAAATATCCTATTCAAATTTAGCATTGATTTTGCTGCCTTTCGTATAACGAACTAGTGGAGACGACGTTTCCCGACCCTGAGTCCCGACGGGACGTTAGGGACTGGCACGGAGTTTGCGAATGCAAACGAGTGACAGAAGGGAAATGTGGCGCAGCCCAAGCGAGGCCTCGTGCCGAAGCGCAGCGTTTCCACGCTGTTATGCGCAGTATTTTAGGGTTATTCAACCCTGTTTTTTTCTGCCAACAATGCTTTTAATATTGTTTCCGGATGTAATGGGATTCCTTTCATTTCCAAAGTTGGAAAGACTATCACTTGAGTATTCTCCTTTATCATCTCGGGAATCCAATTTTCAATAAAATCATATAAATTTACTTTCTCTGGTTTACAATCTGACCAATCGTCGGTGATAAATTTATTCGCATATACAATATGAGGCCAGAATGGAATTCCATTATTTCCATATTCATCTCCCATGCCGACAAAACCATCTTTGTTTTTTAAACTCCATAATTCGGCCTGATCGATAATTTTTGAAATAGAATATTTTAACCTTTTGGTTGGTTCAAGTTTTATTACTTTGTCAATTTCATTCTGACTAATATCTTTACTCATTTTTGACTTCAAATTTCTTTTTGACTGTAGATTTTCTTATAAAATCTTATTATGATAGAGGTTTATTTTGTGATTTATACAAGATGTTTATTATCTAAATCAAGTTTCCTTTAATTCTTTTTTTTCGGCTTTTTTTCCAGATATTCTTATTTCCATTGAACTTTAATTTAGATTCGTATTTTTTTAAGTAAGTTATGGCTTTATTTATCTCGGTTGATTTAGTTAAATTTTTTAAATTTATCCTATAATCCATTGTATCTTCAAGCCACTTATAATGAATGAAAATATTTCTTTCTTTGGATACCGATATTATTACTTTTTTATATTTACTGTTAATTTTTGGTAATCCAATTAGTTCTAATACCCAACCTAATTTTTCTTCTATGTTACTTTTTTTAATAATATTTTTTATTACTTCGTTGCTTTTTTTTACTTTAGTAAGCTGGAGGAAGATAATATAATTCAATGTATGTTCGAAATATAAAGCATAAAAAATTACACTTACTTCAAGATAATTATCAGCAGAAAATTGCTCTGCTAATTTTTTTATTTCGTTTCTATGATCAATAACTAGATTTAGATTTGATTTTCTAACTATTTTTAATATTTTCTTATTTAAAACTTCCTTATCATAAAAGTCATTTGTTTCGAGGTGCCCAGTTCCTAATAATGATTCTGCAAACTGTTTGAAAAATTGAACTGCTTGCCTATGAGTAAAATCGGTTTCTTTTATTTTCATTTTCGACTAAATTTTAAAATATTGCGCATAACGAACTAGACTAACCGACGTAGGCTGACCCTGAGTCCCGCCGGGACGTTAGGGACTGGAACGACACTTGCGGATGCAAGGGGAGTGCCAGAAGCCTATGTGGCGCAGCCCAAGCGAGGGCTCGTCCCGAAGCGAAGCGGTTAGTTGCTGTTAGCCGAAGTTCACTTTTGACTCATTTTTAGTTTTCGAATTTAAGATTAAAAATGATAAATTAATTGCAATTGGAACTACATAATTCGATCGAATTTCTAATAAAATCCGTAGATTCTTTATTTTTTTTAGAAAAATCAACGATTTCCATAGGATTTTTGAATTGGTATTGCCCAGCTTTTGTAGTAGGAGGAAGTCTTCGTTCGCTAGTAACAACAAAGATTTTTGAGTTATCAGAAATAACTCTCATTTCAGTGATAGTTCCATAGTCTTTATCAATTTGTTGAGAACACATAAATCTAGCGGTATAACTTTCGTAATCGTTTAAATCAATCTGTTGCGGCGGATTTGTTAAAATGTCAGTACATTTTGATTTTGCAAGATTTAGAACAGAATTTAGAAAAGCGTAAGCGGAGCTTGTATTTCTGAATGATTGCTTAACGATGATCCATTCAACGTTTTGGATATCTTTATCGCTAGGAATCCATTCTTTTAAAGATTCGTTTTGTTCGTTTTTATCCGTAATGAGTTTCCACTCTATAGAAATAGGAAGTTTTAGATTGATATCAATGATTGGATTTTGCTGTTTTTGGATACTTGCGCAACCAATAAAGAAAAGAATAAGTGGCAGTAATAGTTTCATAAAAAATCTCCTTTGATTTTCCGTATATTGATAATTTGGCATATTGTTTTAAATTCTTTTTTATTGTTTCAATTTGTGAATTTCGGCTAACGAACTAGCCTTAACGACGTAGGCTGACCCTGAGTCCCAACGGGACGTTAGGGACTGGAACGACACTTGCGTAAGCAAGGGGAGTGCCAGAAGCCTATGTGTCGCAGACCGAGCGAGGCCTTGTGCCGAAGCGAAGCGTTAAGGCGTTGTTAGGCGAAGTTGGGTTATTTCGTTAGCTTTTTCTTAAGAATAATTATCTCAACTTCCAAATCGTGAACTTTCATTAGATGCTGCTCATTCTTCAGAATTAATTCATATATTTTTTCATCTTTTTCCCCAATTAGTTTTAAGTAATTTTCTATTTTCTGATTATAATCGTGCGCATTACTTCGGTCAGATTGATTGTCAATTTTGAAAATTATAAATGAAACTACCACCGCCAAAGCAGAGACAATTAAGGTAAGTAATGTTTTATTGGACTCTAAATATATTTTTTTACTATTTTGATATTCTGTTTCTAATACCTTACGTTCTCTTTCAATTTCATGTTTATTTTTTGTAAATATAGTTTCCAATGAAATCATTTTGTGCCAGTTATATTTGGATTCTTTTTCTTTGAAGACTTTGTATGATTCCAAAGACAAAAGAAAGGAATCTTTAATAAATACTGATATGGCAATTGGAAATCTTAGAATCCAAGCCTTAAAGTAACAAAATAACCTAAGTGCGTAAAACGAAAGTATTGCCTTAGCAGGAGAATATTTTTTTGCATATTCGAATATTTTGCTATCTTCCAGTTTATCTTCGCTGTAATCGAATATTTTACTTTTATTATACCAAGTATAATAGCTGTTTTGCCTTTTTTCCAAAAAATGATATACCCATCGCTGAAGTATAAATGAAATCTTATTGTATGCACGTATGGATTCAAGATTTGATTCAAAAATAAATGACTGCGGTAATTTATTTTTGAGCGTATACTTTTTGAACTCATTCAAATCACTGAAGAGATCAATATCCTTTTCATTTGAGCAAAGAATGATGCGATGATAATCTACCTGCATAGATTCAAATTCGCCAGAACTTATTTTCTTAAAATAGTCCTGAAGTCCGATTTGTTCTTTTTCGAAGTCTTCGGTAATACTAAAAAAATATACTTTTATCACCTCTTGATTGAGAAATCTTGGTGAGTAGATTAATGTAGTACCTTTTCTTGTATTTTTAGTTATCATTTAATCCAATTTCGCCTAACGAACTAGACTTAACGACGTTCCTCGACCCTGAGTCCCGAACGGGACGTTAGGGACTGGCACGTAGCTTGCGTATGCAAGCGAGTGACAGAAGAGGAATGTGGCGTAGCCCGAGCGAGGGCTTGTCCCGAAGCGTAGCGTTAAGTCGCTGTTATGCGAAGTTTTCTGAATAATGACCAATGATATTTTTTTGATAAACTAATAAACTTCCTAGAGAGAATCAATTTTTTTAGAAGTTTTGCATTTTGCTAACTTAGCTTCATTTTCATTATAGTGATAAGTTTTGCCAAACTGTAATCGACAGCTTCTATCATCGCATAAATATCCAAAGAAATGCGAATCTATTCTATAGTTTTCGCTATAAGCCATACTTTTGTCATCTAGAAAGTATATTTTTTTTTCATCAAAACCAGTAGGAAATATGAGTATAGGTATGGGAATAATAAGTATGACAATGGTAATGAAATTCCATTTAAATCCATCCCGATAGGTAATGTAATTACAATTTTCATGAAAACCAGAATAATCCGGTTTTCCCCATTTATCTATAATATCATTTTTAGAGTATGAAGGCGGATTTTTATAATCTTTTGGACTAATAAATGAATACTTCTTATCATTGATTTCTAAGTTTTCTTCTATATGCTCAGTCGGAGCAAACCTCATAATCCCGTAGAAACAATTAGATAGAGTAAGGGTAAATAAAATAATTAATTTGAAGATTTTCATTTTTTAACCTTTGGCAATAAGTTTAAGAAAATTTCGCATAACGAACTAGGCTTACCGACGTTTCGTGTAGCTGAGCCTCTTGAAGAGAGGCGTTAGCGTGACACGAAATGTGCCTTTAGGCCGAGCGAAGGCCCCACGAGATCCAGATTTTTTCAGAAATCTGAGGCGAAGTGGAAAAGGTCCTGAGCGAGCGGTAAGCCGCTGTTAATTGCAGTTAGTTATTATAGTAAAAGAGTTTAGTCGAAAGGTCAACAAAAGTGAGCGCAAATTTTCTCTTAATTCTTAGAAAGCATAAATAACAAACTGCACTTAAATGGAGAGAAAGGCTTAAATTGTTCTCTTCCAAAGCTTAAATCGACAACAGCTTCTTAAAAAAATTTGCGCGTTTTCTTCTTTTGATCAACTAATTGCAATTAACGAACTAGGCTACACGACGTTGTCCGTAGCTGAGCCTCTCCGAGGCGTTAGCGTCGGCGCGTCTTCTTGCGGAGCAAGAAGCGTGACGGAGGACAATGTGTCGCAGACCGAGCAAGGGTGAGCTTGCGAATCCCGCAGCGATGCGTGTCAGCCGCAGTTATGCGGAGTGTGGCTTTTTAGTTTGTTCCTTAAGCAATGTATCAGGTAAATTGAAATTATTCCAGTTCCAAGTCTTTATTAGCTTGTGCGAGTAATTTTTATTCTGTGCAAACATCAACATTGATAGTTTCGCTAATTTTGTTAAGGGCTGAAGATTTCCATCTTCAATATAAGTTGATGAACCTGGGAAAGCGAATGCTTGTAAATTTGAAAGTGAGTTAATAAATGCAAGGGAAGGTATTTTGCCAGTATTCGAAAGATCTAAGACTTTTAATTTTTTAAGATTAGAAATTGAATCAAAATCTTCAATTTGTTTACTTCCATTTATGACTAACCATTCTATGTTTTCCAAGAATCGTAAATCGTTAATGTCTCTAAGTTTTTTGCAATCAAAAAGTGATAGTTTTTTTATTTTACGAAGATTTTTAAATGCAGATAAGTTTGAAAAGTCAGATCGATACATTGTTAATTGTTCCAATTTTTCGAATTCCCAAGTATTAGGCAGAATTTTGGATTGAAAAGAATCTAATGATAAAAATCTGATATTTTCACACTGAAATATAGATTCTCCACCTTTTAACCAAGGTATATAACATTTCTCTAAATTTTGGAGAAAAGAAAAATTTACTGGTTTTTTGATATGACATTGTAATGATAAAACTTTCAATTCAGAAAATTCTTTAATTTGGCTTAGATCATCGATAGGTGTTGAAATAATATTCAATAATTCGAAATTTTTTAGTCTCTCTAGAAAATTAAAATTTAAGGCTTTAGAGCCTTTCATATAATTATAATATAAACCTAGTATTTGATTTTTCTGAATAAATCTTTGAATTTCTTCATTCCAATCTCCCTCAAGCAGAATACTCTTTATTTTGTAATTTCCTTCTAGTTGTAGTGGAGAAGCAGATGCGTTATATAAATCATGTATGATTTTCATAGCTTTCTATTTTATTATTCATGGTAGGTTCAAGAATCTAGCGCACAAGCGCCCGTATTTCATTTTCAGGTGTATTCCAATTCAAAGTTTTTCTAGG
>NZ_JAFFPR010000015.1 GCF_016918735.1 Leptospira abararensis | reverse complement strand
AACTAACTGTTTCAATTCCGTTGGATCTAAACTTGCCTTGTGATCAGGACCGGGAAGATTTTTATCAAGAGTGAAATTAAGAATATCCCTATAGCAAGAAAATCAATAATAGCTAATAGTTTGATTAAGAAAGGTGATGTTTTTTCAAAAGAAAACTTAACCGCAAAAAGACCAGGAAGTGGCATTTCTCCAATGCGTTTGAATGAACTAATTGGTAAAAAAGCCAGTCGTGATTTTCAAAATGATGAGTTGATTGAACTATGATAAAGAAAATCTGTATAGTGACTGGAACCCGGGCTGAATACGGTCTTTTATCTCATTTGATGAAAGAGATTAAAGCTCTCGATAAATTCCAGTTACAAATATTGGTAACAGGAATGCATTTGTCCCACGAGTTTGGACTGACATACAAACAAATCATAGCTGATGGTTTTGAAATTGATAGAAAGATTGAAATATTGCTTAGTGCTGATACTGCATCGGCTGTAACTAAGTCCATTGGGTTAGGTTTACTTGGGTTTTCCGAAGCCTTTGAGCAATTGAAGCCAGATCTATTGATCGTTCTTGGCGATCGTTATGAAATCCTTGCAGCCGCTACAAGTGCTCTTATTTTTAATATCCCTATTTGCCATATCCACGGTGGAGAGGTTACTTATGGAGCCTATGATGACTCTATAAGACATTCAATAACGAAAATGTCAAAATTACATTTTACTGCTGCGAAAGAATACCGACAACGAGTGATTCAACTCGGCGAAGATCCTCGGTTTGTTTTTGATGTAGGGGGACTCGGTGTGGATGCCATTCTTCGACTTCCTGTGATTCCGAAAGAAAAATTAGAAGAAGAAATCGGATTTACTTTTGGTAAAAAAAATCTCTTAGTTACCTTTCATCCAGAAACGTTGGCAAATGAGAGTTCTACTTGGCAATTTAATCAACTATTGGCTGCTCTGGATACATTGGAAGAAACAAACTTAATTTTTACACATCCAAATTCGGACAATGGCGGAAGGGAAATTATTTCATTGATTGAAAGTTATGTAAATACTCATGATAATGCAAAATCTTATACATCTTTAGGCCAATTGCGCTACTTTTCTTGTATTCGTTATGTTGATGGTGTTATTGGAAACTCTTCCAGTGGTTTACTTGAAGTACCAACCTTTAAAAAAGGGACTATCAATATCGGAAATAGACAAAGTGGTCGATTGCGAGCGGAGAGTGTAATTGATACATCAACAACGAAAGAGTCTATTATGACTGGGATTAACAAACTCTATTCATCTGAATATCAAAGCAGATTAAATTCTGTTGTAAATCCTTATGGAGAAGGCAAAGCAACTGCCAAAATTTTAGATAAACTAATGCATTTTGACTTCGATTCTTTGCGCGAAAAGAAATTTTTTGATCTTCCTATGGCAGGAACTCTATGACAAATCATTGGCAAACTGCTGTAATTTCCCTGCATTCAACAATTCAAGATGTGATTAAAAACTTAGATGATAGTACTTTGCAGATTGCACTCATCGTTTCTGCAGAGGGAAGATTTTTGGGTACGATTACCGATGGAGATATTCGACGTGGGTTACTTAGAGGATTAACTCTTGCTAGTCCTATCGAATCGATTATGTTTCGTGATTCTTTAGTGGTTACACCAGAAATGAGTCGGGATATGGTGCTTCAACTGATGCAAACTAACCGAATTCATCAGTTACCAATCGTTGATGAGAAGAGGAAAGTCGTTGGTCTATATCTTTTAGATGAAATCTTGGCTCCTTCTGTCAGAGATAATATTTTTCTGATCATGGCTGGTGGGCGGGGTCAGCGGCTTATGCCACATACAGAAAATTGTCCGAAACCTATGCTTGCAGTTGCAGGCAAACCGATGTTAGAGCATATTATCGATAGAGCCAAAAGGGAAGGTTTTCAGAATTTTTTAATCGCGATTCATTATCTCGGTCATATGATCGAAGAATACTTTGGGAATGGCTCCAAATTTGGGGTGAATATTGAATACGTTCGAGAAGAAGAGCCTCTAGGAACTGCTGGAGCTTTGAGTTTGATTCAAAAGATTCCTGCAATGCCATTTATTGTTACTAATGGTGATGTGCTCACCGACATACATTATGCTGAGTTTTTAGACTTTCACATGCGACATGGAGCAACAGCGACTATGGCAGTTCGTTTGCATGAATGGCAACATCCATTTGGAGTCGTTAGAACAAAGGGTGTTGAAATTGTTGGATTTGAAGAGAAACCTGTGTATCGTAGTCATGTGAATGCTGGAATTTATACATTAAATCCAGAAGCATTAACTCGGTTACTCCCGAAGGCACATTGTGATATGCCAACTTTGTTTTCAAGATTAGCGGATGAAGGTTTGAGAACAATTGTTTATCCTATGCATGAACCATGGATAGATGTAGGTAGACCAGACGATTTACATAAAGTGAATTTACAAGAAGGAAATATTTAGGACCAAAAATGGAAAAACGAAATTTAATAAAGTTATATAATCTTCCTGAAACCGTTAAGTTTTGTAAAAAATGCACCGTTTCAAACCAGAGACCACGAATTACTTTTGATGAACATGGAGTTTGTTCTGCTTGTAATTTCGCTGAATTTAAAAGAACCCAAATCGACTGGAAGAAGAGAGAGCAAGAGTTAGTTGAACTTTGTGATAAATTCAGGAAGAATAACGGTGAATACGATGTCATCGTTCCTTGCAGCGGTGGAAAAGATGGTGGTTTCGTTGCCCATCAGTTAAAGTATAAATACGGGATGAATCCTCTGACCGTGACTTGGGCACCCTTAAAGGCTACCGAAATCGGAAGAAAAAATTTGGATGCGTTTATTGGTTCTGGGTTTGATAATATTTTAGGCACTCCGAATGGTAGTGTAACTCGTAGACTAACGCATCTGTCGTTTAAGTTTCTTGGAGATCCTTTCCAACCGTTTATTTATGGGCAGACAAATTTCCCCATGCATATGGCCCTCAAATACAATGTTTCCTTAATCATGTATGGAGAAAACGGAGAGGTTGAATATGGTGGAGACATGAAAAACGCCTTTAGACCAAACAGGGACATTCAAGACCATGATAAACATTATTTTTCCGGTTTACCGCCAGAATTTTGGACCGAACATGGGTTAAGTGCAAGTGATTTGAAGCCGTTTATGGCTCCAAAATATGAAGAAATTGTTAAAAACAAAACAGAAATACACTTTCTTGGGTATTATAAATTTTGGGATCCGCAAGAAAATTTTTATTACTGTCAAGAACACACCGGGTTCACACCAAACTCAGAACGTTCGGAAGGAACGTATTCAAAATATGCAAGTTTAGATGATAGAATTGACGGCTTTCATTATTATTTAGCTTACATAAAGTTTGGAATTGGAAGAACCACTTCTGATACAGCCCATGAGATCCGTGATCACAAAATTACGAGAGAAGAAGGTGCTGCTCTTGTTAAGCGATATGATGGAGAGTTTCCAAAAAAACATTACCAGGAATTTTTGGAGTATTGTTCAATTACAGATGAAGAATTTATTTCAGTGATTGATAGTTGGAGATCCGATCACCTATGGATTAAAAAAGGTGATGAGTGGGATTTGAAATATAAAGTGTGGGAGAATTAATCCTAAATCACTATGAGAAAAATTCGTCTCATCGCAAGACTAGACATCAAAGGTACAAATTTAATTAAAGGTGTACATCTCGAAGGTTTAAGAGTGATTGGTTCTCCTGCAGAGTATGCACATAAATACTATCACCAAGGTGTTGATGAATTAATTTATATCGATTGTGTGGCAAGTTTATACGGTCGAAACAATTTGAGCGAAATCGTTGAAGACTCGGTGAAAGATATTTTTGTTCCACTCACCGTCGGTGGGGGAATACGTTCCGTTGAAGATGCAACGAGGTTGCTTAGAAGTGGTGCTGACAAAGTTGCCATTAACACTGCTGCTGTTGCAAACCCAAATTTAATTTCTGAAATATCAAGAAGATTCGGAAGCCAATGTATGGTTTTGTCTGTTCAAGCCAAACAAATAGATGAGAAAAAATGGGAAGTTTTGACAGATAATGGTCGGGAAAAAACCGGTTTAGATGTTGTGGATTGGGTAAAAAAGGCAGTAGGTCTCGGCGCAGGAGAAATCCTTCTCACATCAATTGATCGAGAGGGAACTCGCAAAGGATTTGATGTAGAACTTGTAAAAGCCGTAACAAAACAAGTTTCCGTTCCCGTCATCGCAAGTGGCGGTATGGGAATTCCAGAACACTTAATTGATATAGTCCGCGAAGGTGAAGCCGATGCTGTTGCAATGGCTGATATATTGCATTATGGTCGGTCTACAATCGAAACTTTGCGTGAAACGGCTCTTAATGCAGGTATAGAGGTGAGAAAATTTGTCACTACCTGAAGTTTTGATTATAGATTATGGTGTTGGTAATCTTTTGAGTGTACAAAGAGGATTCGAATATTGCGGAGCAAAAGTCGATATTTCGTCAGATCCAGAAAAGATTCAAAAAGCCTCTCATATTATACTACCGGGTGTTGGAGCTTTTGCGAATGCAATGGATGCACTAAATCAGCGAGGTTTGGTGGAAGTGATCCATCGAGTGGTCACGAAGGGAACACCTTTGTTAGCGATCTGTTTAGGGATGCAAATGTTACTAGATGAAAGCGAAGAGTTTGGAATCACGCGAGGTTTGGGTTTAATTCCCGGGCGTGTGGTTCCAATCCCATCTTTAACAACCCAAGGACAACCGCAAAAAATTCCGCATATTGGATGGAGTGAGTTGCACCCCGCGACATCGAATCAAAATTGGAAGTCATCTATTTTAGAAAAAATTCAAGATGGTGAGTCTGTTTATTTTGTACATTCCTTTATGGCATTACCAGAGAATGATAAACACCGACTTGCCGATACAAATTACGGTGGAAATCGTATTGCTGCTGTTATTGGCAGAGACAACGTATTCGGTTGCCAATTTCATCCAGAAAAAAGTGGGGATGTAGGACTTCGGATACTGAGTCAATTTATAAAACTATGAGAATTCTTGCTCTGATTCCTGCCAGAGCAGGATCGAAAAGGTTACCTGGTAAAAACATTAAACTACTTGGTGGGAAACCATTAATTGTTTGGAGTATTGATCTAGCAAAAAAGATTTCAGAAATCTGTGATGTACTGATCTCAACAGATTCAGAGGAAATAGCTCTGACTGCTAAGAATTTTGGAGGTTATGTTCCTTGGCTTCGCCCGGATCATTTGTCAACTGATACTTCCTCATCAGTTGACATGGCAATTCATGCTTTAGATTGGTACCAAACGGAACATGGCAAGGTGGATGGATTGTTGTTATTACAACCAACTTCTCCATTTCGAAGTTTGGCGATGATGGGGCAGGGAATCAAACTTTTCGAAACCAAAAGAAACCCAGTGGTTGCGGTCTCAAAAACTCATAATCATCCGAACTGGACTTTTAGAATTGAAAATCAAAATCTTATTCCTTTTTTGGATGTTAACGGACTCAATCAAAGATCTCAAGATTTAGAGTCTGCTTTTGTTGTAAATGGTTCGTTTTACCTAACAAGCCCAGCTGATTTAATTTCTAATCAGTCTTTCTTTGGATCCGTAACCACCCCACTCATTATTGACAATGAATTGGAATGTGTGGATATCGATACTTTAATAGATTTTCAATTTGCTGAATTTCTAATCTCAAAACATTATATAAAATAAATAATGGAACCTACACAGAGTCATAACCCAGTTAAAATATATTTGATAGCCGATAGGCCGTTGGATCAACGTTTTTGGTCCTATTGGATATTTGATCTTCTGAAGGAAGTTCGTTGTGATTTTGAAGTATTACAACTAACATACGCTCATGATTTTTTAAAAGATGCGAAGGAGACTTCTCCTGATAATAGTAAGAATATTCAATTTTCGAAGTTTTTTGATGAAAAATCGGTAATTGAATTTCTTGAAAATAAGGCCATAAGACAATCGCTAGTATTTTTTTATACCTGGGCACCACCAAATGCTTTTATGAATGTATTTTCATTTGTAGATAAAAATTTTGAATATTATTATTATTTAATGCATGGGGTAGGTGATAATGCATCCGATCACAAATTTGGTATGGGATTTTTTGAGGGTTTACTTGCCTACTATAAGAGGATACGTTTTATTATTGGAATGAAACGTCGATTTCGTGGGCCAAGATTCTGGCTTGATTCTACAAAGATGCGGATCAGTGCGCAGTATCCGTATTTAGGCCCATTTGGTTTTCGTACGAAGTTACTTGTTACCGGAAATCACTTTCAAGAAAGGTTTCTAATAGCAAAAAAATCTAAACAAATTCCAGATTATAATAAAAAAAGAAAATCAGTTCTATGGCTTGATCAAAATTTACCGAATGTGGATCAATTTGGGTATAAGATTAAATTAGATCCAGAAAAGTATTACCGTTCATTAAGTAAAATCTTCGAACATTTGATAGGGTTAGGTTATGATGTTTTTCTAACTTTGCATCCAGACACAAGAAAGGAAGATAAAGATATTCTACTTAAAGAATACATTAAGTGCAATGTTTCTATTCTGGATGTAACTTCCGAGAACGCTACCATTAATATTGATCTAGTTTTAGTTCATGACAGCACGGCGTCTTATTTTGGTGTTTTGGCGAATAAACCTATTGTGAATTTAATCTACAGAGAATTGAATGATAAGCCTATGATTGATTCAATTTTAGGTTTAAGTAAATTGTTAAATACTCAATTAATCTATTTTGACGAATTCGGCTTTGACTCAATAGATTTTAATCAAGTCCAGGTAGATAGGAAAAAATATAAAGAGTTCTCTAAAGCTTTTATTCAAGGAAATCATAAAAAATTTCCGCATGAATATATGAAATCTTTAATTAAAAAAGAAATTGAATCCCTCAATAGAGAACAGTCTGTTGTTTTTGCACCAAACAAGGTTTGATGGAAACAAAGTTAAACAAAGCATTGTTTTTGGATCGAGACGGGGTCATTAATGAAGATTATGATTACGTTTATCAAATTCAAAATTTTCAGTTTAAGCCGGGTATCTTTGAACTCTGTCAATATGCAAACTCCAAAGGATATTTGATTTTTGTTATAACCAACCAGGCGGGAATTGCTAGAGGTTACTATTCGGAACGAGAGTTTTGGAAACTGACTCAATGGATGCTTGGCGAATTCCAAAAACATAAATGTGTAATTTCAAAAGTGTATTTTTGCCCTTTCCATCCTGATTTTGGAAATTCAAAATACAAACGTATCTCTAGTTTTCGAAAGCCAGGTCCTGGGATGATATTAAAAGCGGGAAAACGCTTTCATGTTGATTTACCTGGCTCCGTTTTAATCGGAGATCAAACGACTGATTTGGAAGCTGGATTGAATGCTGGAATTGGAAAAAATTTGCTCCTTTTGAATCCGAATAAAAAAAGAAATTCCCTACCGGAGGGAAGTTTTCTTATTACTTCTTTAAATGAGGCAAGCTCATTTCTGACTTAGTTACGAGGTCCTTTAATTATGAATGATTTTATGGATTTGCCTATTTTCATTTTAGCCGGCGGTAAGGGAACACGTTTGGCTTCTGTTGTGAGCGATGTACCAAAACCGTTAGCTCCTGTGAATGGAAAACCTTTCCTTCAGTATCTATTAGAAAATTACGTGAACCAGGGGTTTAAGAATTTTTATTTTTTACTTCATCATAAATCTGATTTAATTATAAGCTGTGTTGAAAATCTAAAAGAAAGCATTTTGGAAAAGTGTAAGATCCATTATTCTGTTGAACCGTCTTTATTAGGAACGGGAGGGTCAGTTGCCTATACTTTACAATCCCTAAATTATTCAGGAGAATTCGTTATCGTTAATGCAGATACATGGGTGGATGCAAAATCAATGAATCGTATTGCGAGTTCGATAGCACCATCCATTGGAGTGATTCATATTTCTGATGTTTCTCGATACGGTAAGGTAACGACCAGTGGGGATTTGATTATGGCATTTGATGAGAAAAAGGAAAATGCAGGTCAGGGATGGATCAATGCTGGAATCTATAAGTTGCATTCTGATGATTTTATTGGAAAGACCGGGGAGTTTTCCATGGAAAAAGACATATTCCCGAACTTGGTCAAACAGGGAAGACTAAGGGCTGTTCCTTTGGAGACGGAATTTATAGACATTGGAATTCCTGAGGATTATGAACGGTTCCAGAAATGGATTACATCAGGAAAGGAGACCGGACTTTGAATTTTGATTTATTTTTAGTGACACTCGATAGTTCCATTGAACAGGCATTAGTTAAAATTGAGGGAAATCATCTCGGCTTTATTTTAGTTCAGAACGAAACCAAACAAATCATTGGACTTGTTACCGATGGCGATATTAGACGGAATTTACTGAACGGTAAAAGTCTAAGTTCTCCTATCTCCGATGGAATGAATCGCGAATTCACCTGGTCTTCGAATCAATCTCCTCGAGAACAATTATTAAAGATGTTGGATTCCAGGATTCGCTTTATACCAATTTTGGACGAAAATAAACGATTGGTTGGAATCGTAACTAAAGATGAAATCCCCATTTTAGAAGAACGTAAAGTGTATGCAAGGGCACGATCACCAGTTCGGATTAGTTTTGGCGGTGGTGGTTCGGATCTCACTCATTTTTTTAGTAGTGAAAAAGGTGCTGTGATCAACTCAACGGTTTCCTTATATACTCATGCAACTTTAAGGATTAGGGAAGATTATAAAATAATTCTAAATTCAAGAGACTTAAAAGAATCAATTGAATTTACCGATTTTGATGATTTGATAAACCGTGAGTCAAAGTTTAAGTTATTCCAATCAATTATCAAGGTAGCACGTCCAAATTTCGGATTCGAATTATTTGTACATTCAGATTATCCTATGAACTCGGGCCTTGGTGGATCAGCTGTTGTATCCTCTGCCATTCTTGGCTGTTTTAATCAATTCCGAAAAGATAAATGGGACAATCATGAGATTGCTGAATTGGCATTTCAAGCGGAACGTTTAGATATGGGAATTGCTGGTGGGTGGCAGGATCAATATGCCACTGTTTTTGGAGGCTTCAACTTTATGGAGTTTGCAATGGATCAAAATATTGTTCATCCATTGAGACTTTCTAAAGACACTATGATCGAGTTGGAAGAAAGTTTGATTTTATGTGACACTGCCACAACGCATGATTCAGGTAATATACATGATGATCAGCGTGAATCTATGAAACAATCTGATATTAAACAAAAAGTCCAATCTAATGTAGAGCTTACTTATGAAATGAGGAATCATCTTTTAAGGGGGCGCCTTTTGCAGTTTGGTCTCTGTTTGCACAAAGCTTGGGAGATTAAACGGGGTTTGAGTTCAAAAATTTCTAATCAATTCCTAGATAAAATTTATAATGATGCGATTGCAAATGGGGCCATTGGTGGGAAATTGTTAGGAGCTGGGGGTGGCGGTTTTTTTCTATTTTATGTTCCCCCTTTTGTTAGGCATAAGATTTTGAATTGGATGGATTCCGTTGGTTTGAATTATCGGCCCTTTCGATTTGATTCGGAAGGCCTACAGGCCTGGACGGTTCGAGAAGAATTAATTAAAGAGGATTGAGCGGTATTTTAATGAAAATTGGTAATTTTGAAATTGGATCGGGACGGACTTTTATCATTGCTGAGATTGGTAACAATCACAACGGAAATCTGCAGAAGGCATACGAACTTGTAGATGTCGCAGTTTCCGTTGGGGCAGATTGTGCGAAATTCCAAATGAGGCATTTAGATGAAGTTTATCGTCAAAAAAGTCTCAAAAAATCTGGAGAAGATTTAGGAACAGAATACATACTAGACCTGCTTGAAAAATTTGAACTCGATAAAGAATTCCACCGAAAACTGAATTCATACTGTATAGAGAAAGGAATCCTTTACTTGTGTACGCCATGGGATTATAAGAGTGTTGATATCCTCGAAAGTTTTCCTGTGCCAGCTTATAAAGTGGCTTCTGCTGATTTAACAAATGTTACACTCTTGGATCGATTGATCGAAACCAAGAAACCATTGATATTATCCACTGGAATGAGTAATACGGAAGAAATACTCTTCACTCGAGATTATTTGAATAAATCCAATGTACCGTTTGTTTTTTTACATTGCAACAGTACCTATCCCGCGCCTTTGCACGATATTAATCTAAAATGGATACAACAGTTAAGAGAATTCCACAGTTATGTTGGTTATTCTGGCCATGAAAGAGGGATCAACGTGACCTTAGCTTCTGTTGCAATGGGTGCCATGGTTGTAGAGCGTCATTTAACATTGGATCGAAATATGGAAGGGCCCGATCATGCAGCGAGTTTGGAATCTAGCGAATTTGCTAAGTTGGTGCAAGGGATTCGTGAAATTGAAGAAGCTCTTGGATCTACTCAATATGAACGTAAGCTTAGCCAAGGTGAAATGATCAATCGGGAGAATCTTTCTAAAAGTTGTGTTGCGGCAATTCCAATCTCACGGGGAACCATAATTACAAAAGAGATGATCAAGGTATTAAGCCCTGGGCAAGGTCTCTCTCCGCAGAAAATGAATGAACTGATCGGAAAAAAGATTCAACGTGATATGTTAGAAGAGGATTATTTTTTCCCATCGGATCTCAGCGAAAAGAGAATTGAGCCAAAGCAATATAAATTCAGCCGGCCATGGGGAGTTCCTGTTCGCTACCACGACTTTCAAGAATATTATCATCGCGTGAAACCAGATCTATTTGAATTCCATTTGTCTTACTCCGATATGGAATTGGATCCGGGAAAATACCTGAGTGGAACGTATGATTGTGAATTTGTTGTGCATGCACCTGAGTTATTTGAAGGTAGCCATTTGATGGATTTAGCAACTCCTGATGATGCCTATCGCAAAATCTCGCTAAAAGAAACACAGCGAGTCATTGATATTACTCGTTCATTAAAACAATTTTTTCCGAAAACCAAGAAACCGTTTATTGTTGCGAATATAGGTGGAATTTCAATGGACGGAAACCTTCCTAAAGAAGTTCTACCTTCATATTACAAAAGGTTTGGTGAAAGTTTGCAGTTGTTAAATCAAGAGGGAGTAGAATTGATTCCGCAAACGATGGCACCTTTCCCTTGGCATTTTGGCGGGCAACGATACCAGAATATTTTTGTTCATATTGCAGAGATTGAAGAATGGTGTAAAAAATTTAACCTGAGAATGTGTTATGATGTATCTCATACAATGTTAACGTGTAATCACTTCGGATATGATTTTTATGATTTTTCTACGAGGATCGCTCCTTTTACAGCTCATATCCATATGGGTGATGCCAAAGGTCTTAATGGAGAGGGCCTTCAGGTAGGTGATGGAGAAATCGACTTTCCAAGGCTTGGAAAAATATTTGCAGAACATGCTCCTAAAGCTTGGTTCATTCCCGAAATTTGGCAAGGGCATAAAAATGGTGGTGAGGGATTCTGGATTGCACTGGAGCGGTTGGAAGGAATTCTCTAATGTCAATTGATAAGATTAAGGCTGTGGTTCAATCCTCAATAGATGTTAAAAAAGCTATCTACCAATCGGATAGTATTTTGAAGCAAATCGCCGCACTTGCTGACCTATGTTTACAATCGCTTAAGTCTGGAGGGAAAGTTATATTTGCTGGAAACGGCGGAAGTTTTGCCGATTCACAGCATTTAGCGGCGGAATTTATTTCCCGGCTTCAATTCGATCGGGATCCGTTATCTGCAGTGGCGTTAGGAACTAACAGTTCTTCTACGACTGCAATTGGGAATGATTACGGTTATGATCAAGTTTTTGTCAGAGAGCTTAAAGCAATAGCACAACCTAATGATGTCTATATTCCAATCACTACTAGCGGAAACAGTGCAAACATTTTAGCAACCATCGAAACCGCAAAATCAAAAAATTTAAAAGTCGTCGGTCTTACTGGCGAGTCTGGCGGAAAGTTAAAAGAGTTAGTTGAATGTATTTGTGTTCCATCAAAAAGAACGGAACGAATTCAGGAATCTCATATTATGATTGGACATATTGTCTGTGGCTTAGTAGAGGATGGTTACTTTTTAAAATGAAGGCACATTCTTGTTATCTTTGCGGATCGCATTCTTTTCAAACAAGACCGGGTAAAGTTAGAGATAATGATGCACTCAAAATAAATGAGTGTACCAATTGTGGTTTAGTTTTTTTATCTTCCTTTGATCACATTAAGGAAACTCATTATCAAGAGTCGGGAATGCATGGCGAAGCCTTACCGGAGATTCGCGAATGGCTAAAGGAAACGGAGAAGGATGATGAAAGAAGATTCCAGTTTCTGAAAGAAAAAATGGTGAATCGACAGATTTTGGACTTCGGTTGTGGTGTTGGAGGGTTTTTGCTAAAGGCAAAAAATGTTGCCCATACCGCAGAAGGTGTGGAATTAGAAACTCGTTTACAGCCTCATTTTAACAAAAATCAAGTCTCTGTTTATGCGAATTTGGAAGAGCTTACTACAAAACAAAAAAACTATGATTTAATTACAGCCTTTCATGTACTCGAACATATCGCTGATCCCATTTCTATTTTAGAAACCTTATCCAAACTATTGGTAAAAAATGGGGAACTAATTATTGAAGTACCAAGTTCGAATGATGCTCTACTTACACTTTACGAAAATAAAGAATTCAGTGAATTTACATATTGGAGCCAACATTTATTTTTGTTTGATGCAAAGACATTTGAAATTTTGATTCAAAAGGCAAACTTAAAACTAAATTGGATCAAACATATTCAGAGATATCCTTTATCCAATCACTTATTCTGGTTAGCAAAGGGAAAACCAGGAGGGCATAAAATTTGGAATCATCTAAATTCGGAAGCCTTAGAAAAAACTTATGAAGCTGTTTTAGCAGCCAATGGTCTTACCGACACGATCATCGCTTCTGTTTCATTGAAAAAGGAAAATGCATAGTATGAAAAATTTACTCGGAGTTATGCAAGGTAGGTTACTCCCAAAATTCAATGGTCGCTACCAAGCACATCCTGTTGGTTATTGGCAAGACGAGTTTCCCATTGCGCAATCGCTTGGTTTGGACTGTATAGAATTTATTCTTGATTATAACGATTTTGATAAAAACCCGCTCACATCAGAAGTCGGAATTGAAGAGATAAAAAAATCTATAAGGGAAACTGGACTCAAAGTGGTTTCAATCTGTGCCGATTATTTTATGGAAGCTCCACTTCATTCTAGTGATTCTGCAGTCGTTGAAAATAGCCAAAAAGTCCTTTCTTTGCTTTTGAAACATGCCAAAGAAATCGGAGTCAATGATATAGTAATTCCTTGTGTGGACCAATCTTCTTTACGATCTGAATCGGATAAAAAATCTTTTTACGAGAACCTTTTGCCTTTGGTTAAGGAAGCTGAGGTATCGGACATTCACTTGTCTTTAGAAACAGATTTGGGCCCTAAGGATTTTTTACAAGTAGTCAGAATGTTTGCTTCAAAAGCGGTAACGGTAAATTATGATATTGGCAACAGCGCTTCACTCGGATTTGATCCTAGTGAAGAATTTGAAGCCTATGGAAATTATATCACAGATATTCATATAAAAGATAGGAAACTCAATGCGGGTTCTGTTGAATTAGGCACAGGTAATGCTGAATTCAATAAAGTTTTATCTTTGATTCAAAAGATAAATTACGCAGGTCCTTTCATTATGCAGGCATATCGGGATGATGAAGGCCTTGATATATTTAAGCGGCAGTTAAGCTGGGTTCGTAATGTATTTAGAGTAGGTGGGTTAGTTTGAAAAATACAGTTGCTATTATACCTGCACGCAGTGGGTCAAAAAGTATAAAAGATAAGAACCTCGCTGTAGTTAGTGGGCATCCTTTGATTGCTTATAGTATTGCAGCGGGAGTATTAGCAGAGACTGTGGGCCGTACTATCGTTTCTACTGATTCAAAAGAGTATGCAGAAATTGCGAAGCGGTATGGTGCAGAAGTCCCGTTTCTTCGTCCTCTTGAATTTTCTACTGACACTTCAACAGACAGAGATTTTATGTTGCATGCAATGCAATGGGTGAAAGAAAACGAATCTAATCTACCTGAGTTTTGGGTTCATTTACGACCGACCACACCTCTAAGAGATCCAAAACATATAGATGAAGCTGTGCGGGTATTGGAAGCTGATAGTAAGGCAACCGCGTTACGTTCAGCTCATCCATGTTCAGAATCTCCTTTTAAGTGGTTTCGTAAGAATGATACCGGTTATCTGACAGCTCTTACTTCGGAGGAAACTTCTTTGGATAGATTCAATCTCCCTAGACAATCCTACCCCGATGTTTATATACCCGATGGTTACGTTGATGTAGTAAGAAGCTCTTTTGTTTTAAATACAGAATTGTTTCATGGAAATAAGGTGATCGGCTATATTTCTCCAGTGTGTACAGAAGTTGATTCACCAGAAGAGTTAGATTTACTTGAATTTCAAATTAAGAAGTATGGTTCACCGTTATTAGATTACTTGAATAAAATGGAGAATAAATAAATGGCAGGACACGGATTCAGTCATATTCCGCAGAATGTTGAGTTGGTTAGTTCTAAATATAGAAAAATACAAACTCAGATTCCTGTTCCCGAAAGTATTCCTTTGTTAGAGAAGATGTATGAAAGAGAATCAAGATCTATGCATGGGCAGATGCCAATTATTTGGGATACGGCCGAAGGATTCCAAGTTTCTGACCCGTGGGGGAATACTTGGATAGATTTTAGTAGTACAATTTTTGTAACAAATTCCGGTCATGGCAACAAGCGAATCATTGAAGCTTTAAGGCGAGTCCTTGATAAGCCGTTACTACATACCTATACCTATGGGAACTTAGAAAGAATTGAATATATTGACTACTTGATTACAAATACGCCTAAACAATTCGAGAAAGCTTTTTTATTATCTGCAGGAACAGAAGCCACCGAGTGTGCTTTAAAACTGATGAGACTTTACGGTCAGAAAAAAGGGAAAACGAAAGGTGGTATTATCTGTTTCGAAGGGAATTGGCATGGTCGCACTTTAGGTGCACAGATGATGGGATGGAATCCAGCCCAAAAAGAATGGATTGGTTACCTTGACCCAAATATTCACCACCTTCCTTTCCCCTATCCATGGAGAGAAGAGGCAGTAAAGAATCCTGTCGATTTTTTTAAAAAAGGATTAGAGGCATTGTGTAAGGAAAAAAATATCAATCCACTTACTGATATTTCTGGCTTTATGTTGGAAACCTTTCAAGGTTGGGGTGCCATTTTTTATCCAAAGGAATTTGTGCAAGCAGTTGTAGAGTTTGCCCATCAGAATGATATTCTTGTTTCTTTCGATGAAATGCAGGCAGGTTTTGGACGAACAGGAAAATTATTTGGTTATATGCATTACGGTGTGGAACCTGATATCCTGTGCTGTGGGAAAGGTGCAGCATCTAGTTTGCCTTTATCTTTAGTGTTAGGTTCTTCTGAGGTAATGGATTTACCTGACATAGGTTCTATGAGTTCAACTCATTCTGCCAATCCAATGATTTGTGCAGCAGGGAAGGCGAATTTAGAATCACTTCTTGAAGACGGTTATATAAAAAATTCGGAAGAATTAGGTAAAAAATTTCACGCAGAGTTAAAGAAGATCCAATCGAAATATTCTGACTACATAAGTTCTGTTCAAGGAATTGGCTTATTGGCTGCAGTCATCTTCAATGATAAACAAGGCAAACCACTTTCATCCTTGTGTGATCTGATTTCAGAGTATTGTTTGCAGAGAGGTCTAATCGTTGTTCATACTGGGCGTGAATCCATAAAACTTGCACCTCCACTTTGTATCCATGAAGAAGGCTTATTAGAAGGGTTAAGCGTTTTTTCTGGAGCAATAGCTGACGCAATAAAGAAATCTGTATGATTATAAAAACGCGACATACTGGGTTAGTAGTAAGAAAACTATCGGAATCGCTGAAATTTTACGAAGCATTAGGTTTTGTTCTTTGGAAACGAGAAATCGAAGAAGGTAGGTTCATCGAGACAGTTGTCGGTATTGGATCTGTGAAATTAGAAACAGCTAAAATGCATGCAAGCGATGGATCAATGATTGAATTACTTGAATATCATTCGCATCCTCTAAAGAAGGAGAAAGTAAACTCTCCATCGAATACATTGGGTTGTTCTCATATTGCTTTTACTGTAGATGATATTGAACGTACTTGTGAATTAATCAAAACTTTAGGTGGAAACATTGTTAACGATCCAGCGTTGTCGCCGTCTGGAATGGTTAAAGTTGCTTACTGTCATGACATTGATGGTATTTTGTTGGAATTGGTAGAGGAGGTCGCATCGTGACAGATTATTTAAAAGTGGTATATGATGAAGGCTCACATCCGTATACCGATTACCCAGGCAAATTAGTTTCTTATCTCTATCAGTCTTTTGGTTTAAAACCTGGATTAAAAATCCTCGAACCGGGATGCGGTAGAGGAGAGTTTTTGCTTAATTTTAAAAAACTGGGTTTGGACTGCACTGGAGTTGATCTTTCTAAAGAGGCCAAAACTTACTTGGCAACTCATCAAATTCCTGTCCACCTTTGTAACGCAGATAAAGATAAGTTGCCATTTAAGGACAATACATTCGATGTCATTTATAATAAGAGTTTTCTTGAGCATTTGCGTAACCCCGACTTTTTTCTTAAAGAAGCTTATCGAGTTTTAAAACCAGGTGGAATAATTATCTGCTTAGTTCCCGATTGGGAATCGAATTATAAAATTTATTTTGATGACTTTACCCATAGAACTCCATTTACCAAAATCTCACTTTTGGATATTTTTAAAATATGTGATTATTCAAATATCAATGTCTATATCTTTCGACAACTTCCAGTGGTTTGGAAATATCCGGTACTGAATTATTTATGTGCATTGCTAAGTCCGTTTATACCTGTTAGAACGCAGAATAAATTTTTACGTTGGTCTCGAGAGCTGATGTTAGTTGGCTCAGCTTATAAAAAATCCTAATAAACTGATTTAGGGACTTAAGTGAATTTAAATCTAAAAGATAAAAAAGTCTTTATTTCGGGTGGAAGTCGTGGAATTGGCTTAGCACTTGTTCGCAGTTTTTTGGTTGAAGGTGCACATGTTGCCTTCTGCTCTCGAAATCAAGAAACGGTTGATTCCGTGCTGAAAGAGCTAAAACGGCAATACCCGAGCAGCACTATTTTAGCATTTGCCTCAGATGCAACTGATCCTGTAAGTATAAAGGGCGTTTTTTCTGCTATTTCTGATAGATGGAATACTTTGGATATTGTTGTTTCCAATGTTGGTGATGGGAGGAGTACCCCAGATCCTCTCCAACTAGAGAGTCAATTTAATAAAACATGGCAGATGAACTTTGCCTCAGCAGAAAATGTTGCTAGAGAATTTCTGCAGATGAGTCACCAAGAACAAGGTACTCTTATTTTTATCTCTTCTATTGCAGGTTTAGAGGCCTTTGGGGCACCTACTGATTATTCTGTTGCAAAAGCGGCTCTCATCGCTCTTTCTAAAAACTTAGCTCGAAAATTAGCCCCTAACATTCGAGTCAATTGTGTGGCTCCTGGGAATGTATACTTTCCTGGTGGTAGTTGGGATGAGAAGATACAGAAAGATCCGGACCGAATTCAAAAGCTCATTGAATCGACAGTCCCAATGAAGCGATTTGGATCCCCTGAGGAGATCGCAGATTTAGTACTGTTTTTATCTTCAGAAAGAGCTTCGTTTATTACTGGTTCTTGTGTAGTCATTGATGGGGGTCAAACCGTCGGGTTTCATTAAGAGATTTCTATGATAGATTTATTTTCTTTAAAAGACAAAGTTATTATTATTACCGGTGCTACGGGGTTACTCGGAAGCCAACATGCAGAAGTTGTTGCCGAAGCCGGTGGCATTCCTGTTCTATTGGATTTAGATCAAGATCGGTGCAATCAATTAGCCGATAAGTTAAAACAAAAATATTCTGTTGATGCCATTGGGTATAAAGTTGATATTACGAAAGAAGAAGAAATCATCGATAACCTTTCTATAATCAAAAAAAAATACAAGTGTATACATGCTCTCATCAACAATGCTGCAAATAATCCTAAGGTAGAGGATTCTTCGGAGAAAGCGTTCTCTCGTTTAGAAAATTTTCCAACCGCTG
>NZ_JAFFPR010000031.1 GCF_016918735.1 Leptospira abararensis | reverse complement strand
ATAAACCAAGAAAGGTTTCCAAAAAGCGTTACCCTTCTCCTGCAGCATAACCGTTACCCATGTCTTGAAGTCATACCCGACTCAATGTTTAATTCATAGAGTATCCAAGAGTAATATATTCAAAAATAATACTAGAAAAATTACAAATTTCACTATCTTAAAAAAAATCAGGAGTTATCTGAAAATGAGAAAAGGGTACCGCTTTTTTATGAATGCCACTTTAGAGCAGAAGGAATATTTAGAAAATATAGGTGTTGATATAAATGTAGGAATAAACTCTTATATTTTATTTGATGATGATTCAAATTTTTTAATAAAATCTACAGAATTAGCAAAAATTTCTGCGACTCCAGACAATGTTGCAGAATACTCAAATGAAGAAATAAATACCGCTAATTTTTTCCATATTGAACTTTCACAACAGCAAGGCTATCCGAAGCCTGAAAGTAAATACTTAGAAATTTTCTATGATTCTCAATTCAGGACTAAAGACGAAACTTATTTGCTTATACAGAAAGAAGATATTTCTGCAGGCCAGATTTCAAAATCGATAAAAGGTCTTTTTGGTATTCACTGGCTTTTTTCTGAAGTTTTTGCTGATAAAATTACTTATGAGAAATATTTAAAACCACTAGGAATAGAATTTCGACAAGTTTACAATGGAACAAGAAAACAATTAATTGAACAGATAGTTCAGCTTAAACCACAGGGCATTGCTTCAGAAAAATTAAAAAGTAATTATGAATACGAGATAATTGGTAAAAATAAAAGATATATTTTTGATTATCATATTCCTTTTCAAGGTTACTCAAAGAATATTGATTTTCATTATTTTGAAACCGAAGAACTATTTGGTTTCAATGATTACACATACAGATTACCTATGATTTCAAAATATTTGTATCAAGTCATAATAAAGAATAAAATCAAAGGATGCCGCTTTTTTCCTGTACTTATTGGCTAAATAAAATTTAGTTAACGATTAGAGCCTTAATCATATATTTACCAAATATAAACTATATAAAAACTGAATCGCTGCGCATAACTGACGCTAACCACTTCGCTTCGGGTCTCCGCCCTCGCTCGGTCTGCGACACATAGGCTTCTGGCACTCCCCTTGCCTGCGCAAGTGTCGTTCCAGTCCCTAACGTCCCCTACAGGGACTCAGGGCCAGCCTACGTCGGTTAGCTTGTTCGTTATACGCAAGGTCGCAAAATTTCATTCGATAATCAGAAATAATAAAAAATACAACTTGACCGTAATACAAATACGTGATACATCATAAAATATGATCAGTTTACGTCTACCACCAGAACTAGAAAGAAAATTAGATTCATTTGCCAAATCTGAAGGAAAAAGTCGTACAGAAATTGTAAAAGATTCTATTCTAGAATACATTAAAAATCGAGGCACTAATAAATCTCCCTTTGAACTTGGCTTAGATTTATTTGGTAAACATAATTCCGATATTATCGATTTAGCTCAAAATAGAAAAGAATACCTACACAAAGCAATTGGAAAGAAAAATGAAAAACGTCGCTCTCATTGATTCTGGTCCGATCATTGCCCTATTCAATTCAAAAGATAAATTTCACAATCCAACTTTAAAATTTCTAAAATCATATTCAGGTGAATTAATCTCCTCATGGCCTGTAGTTACTGAAGTTGTCTACCTACTATCTTTCTCCGTTGAAGCTCAATCTGATTTTCTAGAATGGATTGAAAGAGGGAGTATACACATAATCGATTTAGGTATAGAAGATCTTAAATATATCAAAAATCGAATGAGAAAATATTCGGATTTACCAATGGATTTAGCAGATGCTTCTTTAATGTGCATTTCAGAAAAAAAAGGAATCGAACGGATTATAAGCATTGATTCAGATTTTTCTATTTATAAAAACTTAAAGGGAAAGTATTTACAAAACCTCTTTAAGGTCTAAATGCGACCCAGCGTATAACAGCGTGGAAACGCTGCGCTTCGGCACAAGGCCTCGCTTGGGCTGCGCCACATTTCCCTTCTGTCACTCGTTTGCATCCGCAAACTACGTGCCAGTCCCTAACGTCCCGTCCGGGACTCAGGGTCGGGAAACGTCGTCTCCACTAGTTCGTTATGCGCAAGATTGCAAAAAAATTACTAAAAAAGAAAGAAAAGGAAAACATATGAAAAAAATTCTAGTTTTGATTAGTATTCTAGTAACTTTAGGTGCATGTAAACTAAAGGATTCAGTATCATCCGGTACTATTGAAAATCCAGACATGGAAAGCAATTTATCATCTGATTTAGCCGAATTTCAGCCTTACCTAGATACTTCAAACAAGATTGTTGATCTAGTTGCCGAAAATAATTTCAAATCTATAGTTATTGATTATTTTCCACCATTCGAAGGAAAGGAGGACTTTATAAAAAACTTTATTAAAGTCGAACAAACCATTTCTAACAATTATGGGAAATTCACATCTTACAAAAAGAAACAATGGAGTTTCACAAAAAAAATCGAAGACGAAGTTAAAATAATTCAATCTATTAAAATAGTTCATTTCAATAAAAGCAAAGCATATCTCTATTTAAATTTTCCAGAAGGAGTTCCAGGCAAAATTATCAGCTTCTATATTGATGATCCACCAGCTCCAAAGAAAATAATTAAATTAAATACTTCAACAACAACTGAATATAAGAAATAATTAGAATACTAATCGATTTTGTTTGATTTGTTCAAATTAAAGTGACTTCAAAAAATTTAGCATAGTAAAATTTGCAATAACAATGATTAAATGAAACATTAAAGTTTCTTAGTTTAAAAATAAAATTTTCTAAGACTAAATGCTAAAAAACTAGACTTGCAATCCAGCGCATAACAGCAACTAACCGCTGCGCTTCGGGACGAGCCCTCGCTTGGGCTGCGCCACATAGGCTTCTGGCACTCCCCTTGCATCCGCAAGTGTCGTTCCAGTCCCTAACGTCCCGTTCGGGACTCAGGGCCAGCCTACGTCGGTTAGTCTAGTTCGTTATACGTAATGCCGAAATAATTTTTACTAGACACAAACAAAAAAAAACGTAAGTTAGTCCACAAAAGGAAGCAAATGAAGTCTCTATTTTTTCTCTTTATCTTGATAATAAATTTCTCTATGTCATGTAGATCTATGGCTTATAAATGTTTTAGTGATAATGAGTGTCCAAATAATAATGGTAAATTTGTATCAAACAATCAACACAAAGATATTTACGAAGGGCAACTAGGAGTTCCTCCGGGTTTTAATTTACAAATCGATCCGCTTTTGCCGCATGGATTCGGTAAGATTACATACGGACCGCAAATTCCTGGAACAGAGAGAAGTTATAGCGAAGGTGATGTATATGAAGGTTATTGGGATTGGGATAAATTCAATTTTCCTAAGTATTCCGGAAAAGGAACTTATACTTATAAATCTGGTACAGTTATAGAAACTGAATGGAAAGACAGTAGCCCTTTGACTGGAGCCTTCGGAAAAAAGAAATTTCCAGACGGTACTGTTATATCTGGAATTTGGAATTCAAACGGCTATATTTGTATTGGAAACTGCACTAATGGTACCGGAACAGAAACAGCTGATTTCGGTGAGTGGTATACAAAAGGAACTTTTGTAAACAAACAAATTACGGAAGGAATTCAATATAATCCAGATTATCTAAGTGAAGGTAAATTTCGAGGAAACAGATTAGTCTCGGGTATTATCACATGTAAATCTAATAGGAATAGATGCAATAATCAAATTAGAAACTATTCATTAGATAATAGTGAATTTAGTTCAAATCAAATTAAAATTATTTACAAAGACTAAAAACTACCACTCAACAAAAGGCACTACGCATAACAGCGTGGAAACGCTTCGCTTCGGCACGAGGCCTCGCTTGGGCTGCGCCACATTCCCCTTCTGGCACTCGCTTGCATACGCAAGCTACGTGACCAGTCCCTAACGTCCCGTTCGGGACTCAGGGTCGGGAAACGTCGTCTCCACTAGTTCGTTATGCGCAATAGTATAAAAATAATCATAAAGAGACAAAAAAATGAATGAATCCTTCGCATGGACTTGCCCGTATTGTCAACGATACACAACCATTACTAATCCACAATATTCAACAAAGTATCATTATTTCGACAATAACAGTAAATATAAAAGTCAGTGCTTGATTTCAATTGTTATAGTTTGCCCAAATGAAAATTGTTGTGAAACTTCAATTGAAGCACGTCTATATAAAGCCCAATATAGTACTCAATCTTTCCAAGATGAAATTATTGGGGAGCCTATTTCTTCTTGGAAATTAAAACCAGAATCAAAGTATATTCCTCTCCCCGATTATATTCCTGATGTCTTAAAACAAGATTATGAGGAGGCTTCAAAAATTCTTGTATTAAGTCCTAAAGCTTCGGCAACGCTCTCTCGCCGATGCTTACAAGGAATGATACGCGATTTTTGGGGAATCAGAAAATCACGATTAGTTGACGAAATAAACGACCTACAAGGAAAAATTGACCCTCTAGTATGGGAAGCAATTGATGGACTTCGTAAAATTGGAAATATTGGAGCACATTTAGAAAAGGATATAAATATCATTGTGGATGTTGATCCCAATGAAGCAGAACTACTAATTAATCTATTGGAAACTCTTTTTAAAGAGTGGTATATTAATCGATTTAATAGAAAAGAACAATTACAGGCTATTATTGATGCAGCAAAAGCAAAAGGTAAATAGGCCAATATACTACTGCGCATAACAGCGACTTAACGCTTCGCTTCGGCACAAGGCCTCGCTCGGTCTGCGACACATAGGCTTCTGGCACTCCTCTTGCTTGCGCAAGCGTCGTTCCAGTCCCTAACGTCCCGTTCGGGACTCAGGGCCAGCCTACGTCGTTAAGGCTAGTTCGTTAGTCGCAATAGGTTAAAAATTAATTCTAAATAATAGATTTAAGAAAAAGGAAAAGAAATTGCAATTTACCTACTTAAAAAGCTTCTATTTAATAAATATATGCTATTTGAATGGGATCATAAGAAAAACGCCTCAAATCTAAGAAAACATAATATTTCATTCAATCAAGCCTCTGAAGTATTTCTAGATAAAGATGCTATATACATACAAGATGAAAAACATTCTGTAAATGAAGATAGGTGGCTAGTCATCGGAAAAGTTGAAAATTTTACCGTTGTAGTTGTTGTTTTTGTAGACAAATCTAATAAATCAGAGGAAAAATTAAGAATAATTTCTGCAAGACAGGCGAATAGAACTGAGGAGAATGAATATCTCCAAAGACTAGGTAAAGAATAGTTATGAAAAAAAATTACGACTTTTCAAAAGGCAAAAAAGGAATTTTTTACATTAAAGATAAAAAGGATATCCACCTACCAATTTATCTAGATAACGATATTGAAGAATATTTTTCGAAAATAGCTATTTCGAAAGGTAAAGATATAAATTCAATTATAAATAAAGTATTAAAAAAGGAAGTTGAACTACAAAAAGAACTTTCTGCATAACTGTTAGTTTCTAATTTCAAGTTCGCTTCATTTATCTAGTATTTATCAAGATGAAACTGGATTCTCTGATTTTCAATATTAGCTGATCAAATTTTTTAAATCCGACTCTCTTCTACAATTATTTAACTATAAAAAAACTTAGTAGAAATAATAAATATAATTATAAAATAACCTACTGCGACTAACAGCATGGAAACGCTGCGCTTCGGCACGAGGCCTCGCTTGGGCTGCGCCACATTTCCCTTCTGTCACTCGTTTGCATCCGCAAACTCCGTGCCAGTCCCTAACGTCCCGTTCGGGACTCAGGGTCGGGAAACGTCGTCTCCACTAGTTCGTTATACGCAAGCGGTCTAAAAAAAATATGAAAAAACAATTTCCTGGATATTACAAACAAACAGAGGAAGAAATCAAGAAAATCTGGAAAAAAGCACATCTTGTATTTGATACCAATATTTTACTAAATGTGTACAGATTTCCAGATGCATACTTCTCCTCGTTAGAAAAGATTATCAAAGCTTTTGAGAAAAAAATTTGGATACCTTTTATAGTTGCTCATGAATACAATAAAAACCGAGATAAAGTAATAAAAGATTCAATAGACTCATACAAACAAATATTGGATGAAATTGGCTTATCGAAAACAGTCTCCAAGCTTTCAGAACTATATCAAAACAGACATCCAACGATAAAAATAGAAGACCTGTCTACTTTACTAAACGATACTGAAACAAAAATAAAAGAATACCTTTCTGAATCTAAAAAGAAGCACTACGACTCAAACTTAATTCTTGAAAAAATATCAAATTTATTTGAGGGTTGTATCGGCGAAAAAATGTCTGAAAGTGAAACAGAACTACTTAGAGAAGAAGCTAAGAAAAGATATTTGAATAAAATACCCCCAGGTTATGCAGATTTAAAAAGCGAACCAGATAAATATAATGACTATCTGATTTGGAAATCAGTAATTACATATTCGAAAAAAATAAAATCCGATATAATATTTGTCACTGATGATAAAAAAGAGGATTGGTGGAAAATCTCAAAAAAAATACCACATCCAGAACTAATAAACGAATTTAAAGATCTTACCGAAAATAATATATTAATTTATAGTTCAAAGGAATTTATTGAACTATGCAAACATTATCTAAATACAGCGATATCTGATGATGAAATTAATACAATTAATAAGTTCATTACTGAACCAAAAATAATATATCCTTTAATAAAACCTATAATCTCTAGAAAATATTCAATATCAGAAGAAAGAAAAATAAACCACATGATTGAATGGTTTTACTCGGTATACTCAGATCCTGCCGATGGAGTACCATATGATAGCGAAGAAGGCGGATATCAATTCCATAATGGTGGACCATATGATGCTAGTGAAGAATTATTTGAAAAATTTCCTGATATGAATGAAGATTTATTAGAAGAGGCAGCTGAACGCATTTTTCAAGATAAAGGAATAATTGATTGGGCGAAACATGAAGATTACTAGACCGCCAGCGTATAACAGCATGGAAACGCTGCGCTTCGGCACGAGGCCTCGCTTGGGCTGCGCCACATTTCCCTTCTGTCACTCGTTTGCATCCGCAAACTCCGTGCCAGTCCCTAACGTCCCGTTAACGGGACTCAGGGTCGGGAAACGTCGTCTCCACTAGTTCGTTATGCGACAGTTTTGAAATCATATAAATATAAAAGGAAAACTTAATGAATAAAACACACGAACCAAAAGACATTGCACTTACAAATTTAACAGTAAATATCGAAAATCCTAGATATGAATTAGTTGGCAATCAGAGAGAAGCAATGCAGGTAATGATAGATGAACAGGAAGATAAAATTCTAGCTCTTGCAAACCATATTATAATCAAAGGATTAAATCCTTCCGACCTTTGTATTGTCACCCCTCATGAGACTGAAAAAGGAAAATACAATGTTTTAGAAGGAAATAGAAGAGTAGCAACGTTGAAGTTATTGTCAAATCCATTGGACATTAATATCGAAAAAAAATCTTTTCTGAATAAAATGAAAAAACTTCATGAATTATTCAAAAAAAATCCTATCCTATCAATATCTTGCATAGTATTTAAAGATCCAAAAGATGCTATCGAATGGATTAAACTTAAGCATACTGGTGAAAACGAGGGCGTAGGGACAGTCCGATGGGATGCCCAACAAGTTGCCAGATTTGATGAGCGGATAGAAGGAAAATCGAGTATATCTCTCCAAGCTATTGACTTTCTTAAAAAAAGCAATTTAGTTGAAAAAGAACTAAAAGGAAAGCTAAAGTCAGTTCCATCTTCGAGCTTAGATCGCTTATTAAGAGATCCATCAGTTCAAGACGTAGTCGGCATTAAAATTTCTAACGGAAATATCCAAACCGAACTAAAAGAAGAGGAAGTTATAAAAGGACTTCAGAAGATAGTCTCAGATTTAGCCGATAAGAAAATTAAAGTAAAAGACATTTATGAAAAAAAGGATAGAGAAAAATATCTATTAGAACACTTTAAAAAAACACATATACCAGATAAAAAGAACATATCAACTAAACCGTGGGAATTAGTATCTAATTCTACAACCAGCACTGGCACAGTAATTTCTAAAGCATTTAAGAAGGTAACGAAAACCTCATACGACAGAAAGAATGTGATACCAAAAGATTGTATAATAACAATAGGTAACAAAGAAAAACGAATTCACCAAATTTATCTAGAATTAAGAAATTTAGTAACTGCAGATTTCGTCAATAGCTCTGCTGTTCTTTTAAGAGTTTTCATAGAATTAAGTTTGGATGCATTCATAGAAAACAAAAAACTTTCAGGTATCTCTAAAAATGATGAACTGCATAAAAAAGCGGACAAAGTTGCGCAATTCCTGGAAGACAATCAATTTATGAATAAACATGAACTGAAGGCAATTCGAATAGCAGCTAGTAGTCAAAATAGTATTTTATCTGTAAATACATTTCATTCATATGTTCATAATAGACATTTTATCCCCTCGCCTCGAGACATTAATGTTGCGTGGGACAATCTACAATTATTCATTCAAAAACTTTGGGAAAATCTATAAATGCATTTTTATTCACCATTACGATATCCAGGTGGCAAAGGCAAATTATCTAGCCATATAGCCAATATATTTGAAGAAAATCTATTAAATGATGGCTATTACATTGAACCTTATGCGGGTGGCGCATCTGTTGCCTTATACTTATTGTTTCAAGAATATAGCGGAAGGATATTAATTAATGATTTCGATCGTTCGATATACGCATTCTGGTATTCAGTTCTAAATCATACGGAAGACTTAATTAAATTAATTACTGACACAAAAGTAAATTTAAAAAATTGGGACAAACTAAAACAAATTCAAATAAATAAAAAAAAGGAAGATCTACTCACATTAGGGTTTTCAACTTTCTATCTAAACCGAAGTAATAGATCGGGAATAATTTCCGCCGGTATGATTGGTGGACGGCAACAAAACGGTGATTGGAAAATAGACGCAAGATTTAATAAAAAAGATCTGATTAGTAGAATTGAGAAAATAGCACTTTACAGAAATCGCATAGACCTAAAAAATCTGGATGCATTAAAACTGATACAGAATTTGCCTAAAAAATATTCTAGTAAGTCCCTTATTTACTTTGACCCACCTTATTACAATAAAGGAAAAGACTTATACATTAATCATTACTCAGAAGATGATCATAAGAATGTTTCATCGAAAATAAAACAGATTGAAAAATTCAAATGGCTAGTAACCTATGATTCCGTTCAACCTATTAAAAAACTATACAAACCCTTTCGGCAAATCGAATACTCTATTAATTATAGTGCATCCAATTTAATAAAGAGCGGTAATGAATTAGCAATTTTTAGCAATTCTTTATATATCTCTAAAAAAACTAAAAGTCTATTCAAAAACAAAACCGTCGCATAACAGCGCCTTAACGCTTCGCTTCGGCACAAGGCCTCGCTCGGTCTGCGACACATAGGCTTCTGGCACTCCCCTTGCTTACGCAAGTATCGTTCCAGTCCCTAACGTCCCGTTACCGGGACTCAGGGTCAGCCTACGTCGTTAAGGCTAGTTCGTTATACGACATTTTTTCATTATTAATTAAAACGTAAAAAAAAGAAGGATTAAAACTAAGCGAAATGGAAATTAAAAAACTTACTTTAAATGAAATAGAAATAGAATTAGCTAAGTATGACATTAAACGAAATTATTCATCTTTTTCAGAAGATGACAATGGATTTGATTTAAATTACCTTACCAGTTTAATTGAAACAGAAAAAAAATCTATTCTAGGAATTGATATCTACCAGTATTCACAGTTCGAAGAGCCATTTCAGCATTATATCCCTATAATTTTTAAAATATTGATGAATGTAACAATCGCAAGTATCACAAAATACGATTCTCTACTCTTCCAAAAACATATTATAGATTCAAAATTGAAGATACATTTCATTGATACGGGAGATGGAGGCTTTTTCGTATTTGACAATCCCTTATTATCATTAGCATTTGCTATCCACTTTCAAGAGGCCTTAACAAACTACAACACTTACCATCTATATAGGAAACTTCGCATCAATATAGGCGAAATATATTTGAGATTTTCAATAACACATGATACCCTTTTTCAGTTAGATAACAATTTTTATGGAGCATCAATAATAAATAATTCCCGAATTCTATCGAAGGATAAATTAAACAGATGCCTCTATGACCAAAATACACACGACTGGTTTTTAAAATACTTTAACGGTATTGATCAACTGGCCTATATTTCAGATAAAGATTTAAGGAAAGTCGCTGTCTTCAAAGATTACAATTTTGAAAATCTTTCGAAAATCGAATTATCAGCATTATCCAAGCAAGGGTCAAATGGCATTCAAACTTATGGAATACAAAATGTATACTCACAAAAAATAGGTTTAATAAAATCAAAAAATAAATTTATCTCTATATATAATTTACAAATTAATTTTTTATATTCAATACACAACGAACAAAAAACTGAATCGCAAGATATAACTTCAACGTTAGGAAATTTAAACACAACTGGTCTAAATGTTTAAAAAAAACGTCGTATAACAGCGCCTTAACGCTTCGCTTCGGGTCTTCGCCCTCGCTCGGTCTGCGACACATAGGCTTCTGGCACTCCCCTTGCCTTCGCAAGTGTCGTTCCAGTCCCTAACGTCCCGTTGGGACTCAGGGCCAGCCTACGTCGTTAAGGCTAGTTCGTTAAGCGAAATCGCCGAAACAAATATTACAAATTTACAAATATGTTTAAACTAAAACTCTTTTTAATTTCAATCTTGGAAATTTATAAAACCTATAGGATATTAATAAATATCGTTTTATTTTCTATTATTGGATTTTACTTCGGTCTCTCGATTATCGCGCAAAGCTTTAAATGGGAAATAGGAAAAATATTAAAAAACGATATATTAAATTTCTTCGGATCATTATTTACTGTCTTAGGGTCTCTCTCCGCTGTTAGCAATTTCATAACTACGGCCGCAACCGACAAAATTTTACGAACTATCCTAGAACAAAAAATTTGCGAATTAATTTCCCAATCTTCTATTTCCTCAGACCAAAAAATATCAAATTATATTAATAATGAAAAATATAAAGCATCATCGATTCGGATTCTAAATTCATATTATAACCAGCTTTTTGAGACAAGAGATGAATTTCGCTTCGATTTTCAAGGATCTCAAAGACTTCTCCAAGAAATCAAGTATTCTGAAAACATAGATCCGGTAGAATTTCTTTACCTAAAATTGAGATTTTACTCAGAATATTCCTGGCATTGGGATGATTTTGTCAATACAGTTAAGTTTGAATATACAAAGAATCCAAATTCAGTCAAAGAAAGTATTTGGAGATTCATTTCATTTAAAGAAAATATTCCAGTTGATCAAAAGGAAACAAAGGTAATGGAATATTTGCATGAATCAATCCACTCCAGTGAATCTATTTTTGAAAAAATAATCGATGCTGAAACAACGTTAAGTGATAAGGAACTATTTAATCATATACTAAGTAAAACGTATATCAATTCAGAATACAATCCAATAAATGAAATAAAGAAACATAAGGGACCAGTATTACTTATAAAGAACGAAGAAAAATACTCCTCTTGGTGGAAAAAAATTGACGAAATAGTTAAACCCAAATTATTAAAACAAAATAAAATAACTGCTGAAGAATATACTGATTTTGAAACTAGAAAAGATATTGAGAAGAAAAATAAAAAGATTCTCACTCAACCTTTCTTTTCGGCTATAAAAAAATCTCCTATTATAAATAATTTTTTAGAATTTCTCAATCAGTCACCTGTCTTCTACTTTGATACTAGAGATTTACCACCAGAATTTAGCAGTAATCCAAATAAATATATACAAAACAAATTAAAACCGATAGCAAAGAAAACACACAGCGATTTAGCCGACTTCATTAAAAAAGAATATAAAGTCAAAACCTTACCAAAAAAAGAATTAGTGATGAATTATCAGCTCATTCCTTTTAGCACTGAGAAAATGCTAATTCAAGTAAACGCAGAGGATTTTCCAAAACCAATTCAAAAATTATTAATTTCAACTATGTTAAGTTATGATCAGAAGAAAAAACTAGTTCGCTCCCATATAATAGAAACCAAGAGGTTTATTCAGGAAATTTCACCTTTCTCGCTCGCATCAAAGGCTATCGAGCAAGTTAAAATTGAAGATCTTAGAAAATCGGAAAATGTTCTGCTTAAAGAATTAAACCTAAAGAAAAATGGCTCTATTAACTTGCGAGGCCTAAAGAATATAATTGAAAATGAACCGAATTTCGACTCGATTATTATTATTATTGAAAGGAAACTAAAGGCGCTTAAACTTCCCATTAAAAGAAATGAGCTCAAGAAAGTTTTCATGGAAATTCTAAGTAATTCAAAAAGAATCCAAGACAAAATTTCTAAGTAATGTTGTCGGCGACTTCGCTTAACAGCGACTAACCGCTTCGCTTCGGGACGAGCCCTCGCTTGGGCTACGCCACATAGGCTTCTGGCACTCCCCTTGCATTCGCAAGTGTCGTTCCAGTCCCTAACGTCCCGTTCGGGACTCAGGGCCAGCCTACGTCAGTTAGTCTAGTTCGTTATACGAAATGCCCGAAAAACCGATTTAAAACCGAAATTTAATAAGTTTAAGCAAAAAAGAGAGGAAAGTATTCTAGAAAGCTCAATTTTCCAGCACAACTCAACTTGACTTTATAAGCAAATTCATGATAACATGGGCCTATGGATTACAAATCTAGATTAACATCATCACCGGAAGTTTTACTTGGGAAGCCTGTGATTAAAAATACTAGAATCGCAGTTGATTTCATTCTGGAAAGGCTCGGGGATGGAATGTCAATTGAACATATTCTAGAAGCTTACCCTTCAATCGAGAAAGAAGATATTCTTGCATGTATCTCTTATTCTAGCGATGTAATTAGCAGAGAAAGCTTGCTTGCAAGTTAAAATACTTGCTGACGAAAATGTCGATTTTCGTTTAATAAAATTTTTAAGAAATTCTGGACCCACAGTTTTCTCTGTTCTAGAAGAACATAAAGGTATTTCTGATATTCAAGTTATTAACTTAGCAATCTCACTAAAAGCAGTCATTCTAACTTTAGACAAAGATTTTGGAGAATGGGTCTTTTCACATAAAGAATATTCAAATGGAATTATTTTCCTAAGATATAGCCCAAATGAATATAATGAAATCTTTAAAGCCTTAAACTTTCTTCTTCAAAAAAATTCAGATGAAATATATGGAAAGTTTATCGTGCTTTCAAAGAGCAAGGTTCGAATTAGAGATATTCACTTATAACTTAACTTCTGGCCCTTCGTATAACAGCAACTAACCGCTGCGCTTCGGGACGAGCCCTCGCTTGGGCTGCGCCACATAGGCTTCTGGCACTCCTCTTGCTTACGCAAGCGTCGTTCCAGTCCCTAACGTCCCGTAACCGGGACTCAGGGCCAGCATACGTCGGTTAGTCTAGTTCGTTATTTGCAATGGCGGAAAATTATATAAGGAAAATATGCCACTATTTGAAATACACAACCAAAAATTGACGCAAGCTAAATCAATAAATTTTGCTCTGGAAAAGGAACTTCAGTCAATAATCGAACAAAATCTAGAAATTGTTTTTAATTCGAAATTTATAGCTTCTGAATTTTCTACTGGTGCTGAACATGCAGGAAGAATCGATACTCTTGCATTATCAGAAGATAATAACCCTGTTATTATCGAATATAAAAAAGTTGAATCTTCCGAATTGATTAATCAAAGCTTATATTATCTTTCCTGGATTAGAGATCACAAAGGTGATTTTCAGATCGCAGTAAATAAAACATTGGGAAATGAAACTGAAATAGATTGGAATGATATCAGGGTTATTTGTATTGCTCCAGGGTATAAAAAATATGATCTTCATGCAGTCCAAATGATGGGTGCAAATATTGAACTTTGGCAATATCGACTTTACGATAATAGCAATATTTATTTAGAAGAAGTATTCAAAAGAAGAACCGTTTTATCAAACTTAACAGCTATTGAACAAAATAAAAATCCGATAATGGTTGAAGCAGGAAAAAAAGCTGCGTTAACTAGACTAACGGGTCAATATACATTCGATGAACATTTAGAAGGAATTGATAATAATCTTAAGACTTGGATTCTAGAATTGCGGGAATTCATTCTCAATATAGATGAGTCTATAGAAGAAAGTCCTAAAAAATATTACATAGCATATAAAATTACTCAAAATTTTGTCTGTATTGAAATTAAAAAAAATAAAGTAACTTTATATCTTAAGCTCAATCCTAAAAATATTTCTATCCCTGAAAATGGACGAGATGTTACTTCTCTTGGACACCAAGGAACTGGAGATTTTGAACTAAATATTTCAAATGAAAAACAACTCGAAGAAGCAAAGAAATTAATAAAAGAAGCTTACAATAACATTGGTTGATAATACCGCCACTGCAAATAACAGCGCCTTAACGCTTCGCTTCGGGTCAAGCCCTCGCTCGGTCTGCGACACATAGGCTTCTGGCACTCCCCTTGCCTGCGCAAGTGTCGTGACCAGTCCCAAACGTCCCGTTCCGGGACTCAGGGCCAGCCTACGTCGGTTAGCCTAGTTCGTTATACGAAAGGCGTAAAAATGCAATTTACTTAATAGTTTAAAACCTACGTAATTAAAGATTAGATCGATGCTAGAGTTAATACCAGTAATTGAGATTGGATACAACAACCAGGGAGTAGAGGTCCCTAACAAATATCCCTATTGGGCTTATTCTGCGCTGTGGGATAAATATCATTCTGATTGCCATACTCAGGCAGGCTTCGTTAACAGTTTCAACCCATATTTGGCTGGCTCTTCGTTCTATCGCTTATCAGAAATTACGGATATCAATTTAACTAAACTCATTATTGACCACACAAAAGATTTAAGAGAACGCAAATTTGAGAGGGAACAAGCCAATGCGTTCTTTGGTGGTTATGTTCTACGTATTGACGGACAGGATAAATATTACCCTCAATGTTGTGGCGATTTATCTGACATAAAGTATTGGGAAAATTTAGTAAATAAAAAAGAATGTGGCTTCTATTCGGGACACCCAGAACCGAAGGTAAAGATAAAAGAAAAGATAATTACTTTTGATTTCACGGTCGATGAGTTTGGCGAATGTTTTTCACCAACACCAGAAGAGAATATAATTCAATTTGATATTCTTTCTTTAAAAAAAGCAATCGAAATTGTAAAGAGAGAACTTTCTCTTTTTGAACAAAAGATTAATATAATTAATAAAAGAGAAAACCTAAATATTGAAAATATTGGCGGACTTTTAATCTGGGATAATACAAATTACGAATAGTAAAATCCGAATTGTTCACAAAAACTTGAGTAACATATAAAAAAAATAGTATGATGATATTGCTCAATAAAAAAATCTATATTAATTGCATTGCTCTTATTAATTACGCCCTTCGTATAACAGCGGGGAAACGCTTCGCTTCGGCACAAGGCCTCGCTTGGGCTATGCCACATTCCTCTCCGTCACGCTTCTTGCTCTGCAAGAAGGCGCGCCGACGCTAACGCCTCTGCGAGGCTCAGCTACGAGGAACGTCGTCTCCCCTAGTTCGTTATACGACATAGCCTAAAAAATAAGCTGTAACATTAAAATTTGCGAAATAGGAAGGGAAAAAAACAATAATTGCGTAATCAACCCATATTCAAGTTACAATTTCCTTTAACTTTCCGGAAAAAATTCAGAAATTTCTGATTGAAAGTGATTACACAATGTTACAACATTGTTATTACAGGCTAAATATGTTAAAAAAATTAGTACAACACGGGAACAGCTCCGCTTTAGTTATTGAGAAACCGATTCTTGAACTTTTAAAAATTGATCAAAACTCGACTCTCGAAGTTACTACTGATGGCAAATCTTTGATTATCAAACCAATAGAAAAGAGTATTACAAAATCTCTTGAAAAAATTAATAAAGCTCACGGCAAAACACTCAAAAAACTTGCCCAATAATGCTGGATGAAACTATATTCCTCTCCATTGAGGATGTAATTCTTATACATAAAAATCAAATCGAACTCTATGGCGGAGCAAATGACATTCGTGATCACGGACTTTTAGAATCGGCCATTAACCAACCAATGGCCACTTTTGATGGTATCAGTTTACACCCTTCTCTATTTGATAAAGCAGCTGCCTATTTATATTACTTATGCAAAAATCATCCTTTTTTGGATGGGAATAAACGAGTTGCATTGGCTTCTTCATTAGTCTTTCTCGATATTAACGGATACGAAATACTTGATCCAAATGAAATCTTATATAACTTCGTAATTGGAGTCGCAGAAGGACAATACAAGTTAGAAGAGATTAAGAAAATATTAGAATCTCTAGCTAAACTTAATATCTAACAATAGACTACGTCGTATAACAGCATGGAAACGCTGCGCTTCGGCACGAGGCCTCGCCTGAACCAATTTAGTTAATTTATAGAACTTTATATAAGGAGATTTTTAAATGAAAACTTGTTTTGTAATAATGGGATATGGAATCAAAACAGACTATTCAACAGGTCGAGAATTAGACCTAGACAAAACTTACAAAAATATCATTAAGCCCGTTGTAGAAGAATCTGGTTTCGAGTGCATAAGGGCAGACGAAATTAGACATTCAGGAACCATAGATTTACATATGTATAAACTCCTTTTTGAAGCTGATATCGTGATAGCTGACTTATCGACATCAAATCCTAATGCAATGTATGAATTGGGAGTTCGGCATGGATTAAAACCGTATACAACTATTGCGATTGCGGAAAAGGATCTTAAATATCCATTCGACTTAAATCATACAGTTATAAGGCAATACGAACATTTAGGAAAAGACATTGGCTACGACGAAGTACTGCGTTTTAAAGACGAATTAAAGCAAACCATATTAGAAATTTCCGAAAAAAACAATGTTGATAGTCCCGTTTATACTTTCCTCCAGTCTCTTAAGCCACCAGAGCTAATGGAAACTTTAATCGTAGAAAATGAGAAAAAGGGAGAAACGTTAAGAGAAATTATTGACAATGGATTGTTTTTGTTAAACGAAAAGAAAGATTTTATAAAAGCGAAAGAGCAATTTGCAAAAGCTCTAGAAATCGATAATAACAATTCGTATCTCATCCAGAAACTTACATTATCAACCTATAAATCAAAAATACCTACAGAAGCAGATTCACTTGATAATGCTTTAGATATAATAGAAAAATTAAATCCCTCGACTACAACAGACCCAGAAACAATTGGACTAATGGGAGCGATTTGGAAAAGGAAATTTACCTTATCAAATGATATAGAAATGCTTAACAAATCTTTAATGTACTATGAAAAAGGATTTTATTTAAAGAATGATTATTATAACGGTATAAATCTTGCCTTCTTATATAATCAACGTGCCTATCTAAGCACAAACAAAAATGAAACTACAACAGATAATACCATAGCTGAAAGAATTAGGCTCAAAGTAATAAAACTTTGCCTTGATCTTATGAATACTAATTTCGAAAATAGAAATGATAAATACTGGATTTACGCAACACTACAAGAAGGTTACTTTGCTATAGGAAACCTACCTCAATCCGAAATTTACAAGCAACATGCTCTGGAATTTGTAGAAGGAGAATGGCAACTTGATTCAACAAATCATCAAATTGAAAAATTAAAAATATTCTTAAACAAGAAATAGAGAGAATAATAATGGGCCATAAATGTTTTATATCATTCAAAACTGAAGATTCTAAATATAAAAAGGAAATTACAGACAATCTTGATATTGACTTCATCGATAAATCATTAAATGAACCGATAAAATCAGACGATGAGGACTATATACTTCAAAAGATAAGAAGTGATTATTTGGCTGATTCAAGTGTAATTATTTTTTTAATCGGCGAAAAAAGTGCTGAAAACCTGGGAAAAGAAGAACAAAAGTTTATAAAACGAGAATTACAAGCCTCCTTATATAATGGAAAAGGAAATACAAGAAATGGCTTACTCGGGGTAGTTCTTCCGAATATGTATTCAAAAATTTACCGAGGATCTAATATCTGTTCTTTCTGCGATAAAGAACATAATCTGATAGCAATAAACGATTCTATAGTCATTAAAGAATTTTCTTATAATTATTATATTCCGAATGAAAAATGTTCACACGCAGAAGATGACAGATATTGCGTCTTAGTCAAATGGGAAGATTTCAAAGAGGATCCTGAA
The DNA here is from genome assembly GCF_016918735.1 of Leptospira abararensis. Classification (GTDB taxonomy): domain Bacteria; phylum Spirochaetota; class Leptospiria; order Leptospirales; family Leptospiraceae; genus Leptospira_A; species Leptospira_A abararensis. The sequence continues at coordinate 148 of NZ_JAFFPR010000031.1, read as the reverse complement.
AAATATATAGAGAAAGCGTTCGAGAAAAGATCTCACCCAATTTCAAAAAAGGTAAAAGTTTATCCCTAATCTGTACAGATACAGTATTCGCCTTACACAATCCTCTAATTTAATTTAGATTATTGATTTTTTTCCTGTGTTAATTCTC
>NZ_JAFFPR010000056.1 GCF_016918735.1 Leptospira abararensis | reverse complement strand
TATGGTTGGGTCGGTTTTGGGATCAGATTAGGTAATTCAGCGGGATATCTTCCTGTGCGAGGAATGCAACTCATCGCCGTTTCCCAAGGTGCTGGTGGACATGCTGGGGCCATCACTCCTTTTGCACTCATTCCTTATCTAAAAAAAGAAGTTGGATTGCCAGTCATTGCCGCCGGTGCGATCTCTACTGGATCACAAATGGCCGCAGCATTGGCTTTAGGAGCCGATGCCGTTTATATCGGAACTCGTTTTATTGCAACACCTGAATCCAAAGCGCAAAACGAATACAAACAAATGTTAATTGATTCAAGTCCTGATGAAATCGTTTATACAGAAAAAATTTCAGGAATTCCCGCCAATTGGTTAGCAAAATCAGTGGAACGATCTCCGGAAATTTTAGAAGACGGCCCAAAAAAAATTGCGGCTGGTCATGCCGGCGGAGAAAAGGCAATCGAACAAGAATACAAAAGGTGGAGAGACATTTGGTCGGCTGGCCAAGGTGTGGCCCAAATCCATGAAGTAAAACCAGCTGGAGATATCGTTAAAGAAATCGCCACCGAATATTTGGAAACTGTCAATCACCTTCCTCGCTAAACAAAGATGATGCGAACCGGTCGATTCGATCGGTTTGTTTTTTTTATAATTTTACTTGCACAATCGATTCCCGAATCGCCTTTTTTAGCAATCAATCAAATGTAGTCGGAATTCGAATTCCTCTTTTGGAAAAATCGAAAACCTAGTCTGGACTCAATGCAAACTTAACTATCGATTTATCGCTTCGATCATACCTTTTGTATCTAAATAATCATTCGATTTATAAATCATCTTTCCCTCTGGATTGAGAATCAGAAAAAATGGCAAACCGATTTTGAGCTCAGGATAGTTTGGATCATTCGCAAATTCTTCGAAGATGGGATCCGTATCATAAACCTTCCAAAGAATGGCTTTATTTTTAAAAGTTTCATTCCATTCTTTGTGAGTTAAAGTAAGTTTTTGAAACTCTTTGCAGTTGGTACACCAGTCCGCATAAAAATCAATGAATATCGGTTTGCCCGTTTCTTTAGCGATCCGATACACTTCCGCTTTCGACCGGTACCATTCTAAATTCCCATGAACTTCCACGGACTCTGAGTTTGTTCCTATATCTGATTCCATTTGGTTTGGTTGAAATTTAAAAACAGCAGATTGTAAAAGTAAAATCAGAACAACAAGCGCGGTATAGGCACCCATTTGTAAAAGTGAGAATTTCATCCTTTCACAAGGTAGGCCTTCTTTCTTTTGTAAGTAGAGGAAGGTCAGTGCTAATGTCCAAATAAAAAATACCTTTGCAGACAAGTCCGCATTCAAACCCCAAAGTCCAAAAGCCTTTTCTAAATAAGAATATGAAAAATATAGAATGAGCAAGGCAAGAATCCACTGCACCGACTTCATCCACTTTCCAGACTTAGGGAGAGCAAATCCAAAAACTCCAATCAGTAAAAAGGGAATTCCAAGTCCCAAACCAAAAACAAACATTTTTAAAGCGGTGAAAACAATCGGAAGTATACGAATCCCTTCGGTTTGGTAGGTAATGAGTTGGACAAGGATGGAAACTACCACAGGGCCTACACAAGGCGAAGAAAGTAGGCCCGCACCAACACCTAGAAAAAATGTATTCGCATAACTGACATTTACCGAATTTCTTAAATCTCCAGAGAAAAACGGAAAGTACAAAAATTCAGCTACACTCAGTCCCAATATGAAAAGTAAAATGGAAAGGACAACTTGCGTTTCAGGATAACGTAAAAAAGAATTAAAGGCCCCGCCACTAAAGCCCGCAATTAGCCCAAACACGGCATACATAGTAGCAAGACCAATATAATACACCAGCGGGTGAGACCATTTGTGTTTGGAAACTCGGGACTTGAGGATACCTGCGGTAATCGGGTATAATGGATACACACAGGGCAAAAGTCCTGCGAGTAAACCACCTAATGCTAAAAGGAAAAAACTTAAAATAGAAAAGGAGCCAGATGACAACTGGGTTTCAATAAAGGCTTGGATTTCAGATACCATACTCTCTGTCTTAGAACGTAGCTGTGGCTTTCAAAACAATAGTTCGATCCAATCTTCCATATTCGGAGATAGGATGCGCCACAGGTTTTGAAAACTGTTCTGTATATTCGACACGATTCGATGCCTCGCCGGTACTGTCTACATACCATTTATTTGGTTCTCCCCTTGTATCATAGGAGCGAACCTCAGTGTATCCTAGGGCTAGCCGTGCAGATGGTGTTAAAAACCATTCTCCAAAAATTTGACGGGTAATGTAATAGGCCTGGCTAGAATAGAGAGGATCTACGGTTCCCGGTTTGAATCGCAACCAGGGTTCTTTCTCTACTGTTTCTGTGGCTTGCAGGCCGGGTGTTGGCCCACCAGTGGCAATTTCTCCGCGTGCCACAAGCCGCAATGTTCCATTCCCAAGACCAGCCCAAACATAGGCTCCTCGTCCGATAGATTCCGGAACCATGACGGATGGTTGGTACGGTGCCAAACGATCCACGATCCGACCACCGAGTTGTTTTTTCACCATTCCCCCCAATCCTAAATTGAGTATTTCTCTCCAGACTAGATGAGATTCTACGGCAATGACCTGTTCTTGGTTAAGAGAAACACTTCCCTGTTTTTTTGTAGCGGCATTTCCATCACTAGCAAGACAACTTGTTTTCCCTTCCCTACATTCATCACTCGCGTAACCAAAAGCATTCGAAGCTCTACCCAAAACATGAAGTCCCGTTTTTAAATTTTCGGACCAAGTGGGTTCCCATCCTAGTTTTCCAATGACATCATATCCGGTGTTTGTAGTATTTTGTGTATTGCGGTAACCTTCCCCATTAACAACAGCGGTCTGGACAGAAAAAGATTTCCATCGAAGGATATAATTGATTCCGAGATCCACTGGATCTCTTGCAAAACCCATAGACTCTAATGGAGATTTATCAAAATAACGCCAATCATAGTTTCCTGACCAAACGGAAAACATATGTGGCAATTCAAACATACCGAATTGAATTTGGTGTTTTGTATTTCCTATTTCAAAAGTTTTACCAAGATTTGCTCGCCTAACAAGAAATACATAGGGATTGGATTTATTACCAGTACCGGCTAAGGTGTCATTGGTAAGAGAATCGTTACGAAGGATTTCTCCCCAGAATTCCGCCGTGATCCCTGTGTCTTCCCATTCTTTGGAAATGGTAACCATAGTCCAAGGAAGCGAAAAACCGGCTTTGTCAGAAGGGGATAAATCTGTGGTTCCAGAAGCTTTGTCTCGAACACGATAAGAAAGAGTGGGAGTTAAGATGGCTCCAAGTTTAAGTCCATAGTAGCCATCTGGTTCGTCTTTTTTGGTGGTAACAACTTCCTCACCTAAAATTGGATAGGTGAGAAATAATAAAATGAGAGAAAGATAGAAATAAAATTTCACTTTTTACCGTAAGTTTCGTCCGGAGTAAAACTAGAATCTTCCCAACCGACTGGTTTGTGACAAGGAAGACAACGAGACAACATAGGCATCTCTTTTCGTTTTTCTCTAAACTTGATGGTAGCACCTTCCTTAGTGATTATATCTTTGTAATCATTTTTTTCAATTTCTGTGGCACCCATTTTTAATGCCCCACCACTTCCTTTGGCAAATTCAGATCCATTGATATTAACAAGACCTTCGCAAACGCAAGTGTACCCCTTTTTTTCCTTCTCTTCGTAAAACACGCCAAAGGCTGTTCCGCGAACACCGGCAGTTGTCGTTGGAGTCGAAACTTCAAAACTTCCTTTTTTGAAATTGCTCACGCGAAACCATGCTGCGCCTTTGTCTACATAAGCCTTAGCGACTTTATTTTCAAAATTCCATTCTTTTAAAGTAAAATCTGTGTTAGGCTGGATTCGGATTTCCGTTTCTTTGTAGAGGAAATCAACTTTGGATCCATTTCCTGTTTTGATTCTATCGCCGGGTTTTAGGATATCGTTTATTTTGAGTGTCTTCCATAGTTTGGAAGAATCTGTGGAAGATAGAAAGCTTACCTTTCCACGGGTAAAAGTTGCCACCGCAAACTCTTCCGCAGAAAGGGAAACACTGATCAGGATTAAAGAAGTTAGGGTTAAAAAGATTCTGAGGCTCATAATCTCTCTAACAAACAAATGGAAAAAAATTATCAACCAAATTAGCGAATTCGGTTGTAGCTTAAATTACCAGGGAATCGCAAATCCCATACCTTTTAGTTTGATTTCTAATTCTTCCCGTTCGCGGCTTTTTTTAGCGGTGGTTCCATTCTCATCTAACAATCCAAATTCGATCGCTTTTTTTACGGCTCCTTCTTTTCCAGAGGTATTCAGAGCTTGGATGATTTCTGCATCATATTTGGTTAAGTTCACAGCATTCAAACGATAATCGACAAATGCTTCCCAAGCATTCGGAACCCACTTCTGCACGATTTGTTCCCCAATTGTTTTCGCAAACAAACGAACTTCTAATTGGGCATGATCATCCATTCGGAGTGCCAAAAAATGGAGTAAGTTATGAAGGTCTATTTTCCAATACGCTTCTGTATAAGTGGCAAGCGGTAAATCTTTCCTAGCTTGTTCCCGAGCGACTCCCATCTCTAATCTTTCATTATAAATTTCAGAAGCAAATTTTTGGTATTCGGTTTCTCTTTTTGTTAGGTGGTCACCTTTAGATAAATCTAAGTATCCATCACTTCCTTGTTTGTTCCCAATCGATTGAACTCGCCATTCTCCTGGAAGTGTGGTTTGAGCAGAGTCGATGGCTACGGAGTAACGCGTAGAGTATTCATTGACATTTGCCATACGGTGGCGGATCCACTGACGCCATGTGTCCATAGGAACACGAACATGTAGCTTTAGTTCGCACATTTCAAAAGGCGTGCTGTGGCGGTGGCGCATCAAATAACGAATGAGACCTCGGTCTTCACTTACCTTTTTTGTGCCTTTTCCGTACGAAACGCGTGCGGCTTGAACGATTGATTCATCAGATCCCATATAATCAACGAGTCTGACAAACCCATCGTCCAAAACAGGGAATGGTTTTCCTAAAATGGAGTCTAATTCGGGAACGGAAACTCTTGAAATGGATTCGAAATCAGATTGTTGCATATTAGCTTTATTTTTTAGTTCACAGGCATATGAAAAGTCGAAAATAGAGTTATAGCGTACCGTATCGCCTTATAAATAGAAAGGATGCTAAATGGCACTTGAAGAAAATTCGTTGGAAGATCGTTTGATCAAAATTTCCTCCCGAGACAGCAATAAAAGTCTCATGGTGAACCCGGACAAAATCTATATTTTTCCGGTTCCAAAAACAACGTTCCAATTTTTGGAAAATATTTGGCAGTCTTTCACAAATAAAATGGTTTCTCTCGTGGATTTTAACGATGATCCCATTTTTAATTTTTCGATTTTTGAAGTCATCGACCAAGATGAAATGAAAATTGTGGCCACGGCCACTCACTTCAAACTGAAGGAAATTGCCGAACGTCGTAGAATTCCGGGAATTGAAGAATACATCAAAAAATCTCGCCCCATCCACTTGGGAGATCCTCGTAACGAGTCAGCGGGTTTCATTCGAAAGTCCATCATTGATTTTAACAAAGGCCTAAGGCCGGAAGTCATTTTTGTGAATTTGAAACAGGAAGAAGTTCATCCTGAGAAAAAAGTTTTACTCTCAGAAACCATGAACCATGCGATTGGAATTCCACTCTTTGTGAATGAAAATCCCATTGGGATATTGTGGGGAATAACAAAAGATCCCATTCCTGAGGATAAAATCCGACCACTCACTCTCCAACTTTATTCTTTGTTTGATGTGATTGAGTTTGTTGTCGCAAAAGAAATGGAATCGGGAAACGACCACTACATTGCCCAAAAAAATATCGAAAAGGCCGATACAGTTTCCAATTCGAGAAACTTATTTTATACCACTACCAAAGACCAAAAAGAACCGGTCACATCCATAATCTTCAAATCCCACCAGTATAACATTGAATATAGAATGGATGCATCCTTTATCATTCCAACAACTGATGGTTATGCGGTTTCCCTAAAAAGTTTTACTCCAGAGAAACTAAACAATACAGGTAAAAATCTTTTACTGATTCCTGGATTTTTCTGCCGCCGTTCTGTGATGGACAAACTGGCAAAAGAACTTGCCCTTAAATATGGATACCGAGTTTTCCTAATGGATATGCGCGGTAGGTCTAGACAAACCATGCCGAAACATGGCAAAAAAGAAGGATGGACCGTTGATAATTACATCCAAGATGATTTTCCTGAAATTTTGCGTTGGATTCGTTGGCATTATCCCAGCGAAAGAACCGTCGTACTCGGTCACAGTATGGGGGGAATGATTCCTAGGTTCTATGTATCTTCTTATGAAAAAATCAAAGAACTAAAAGAAGAATTCAATTTACCACAACCGGAAGAATACATCGCAGGAATTGTTTCTATCACTTCGCCAAACTACATTAGCCTGAAATCCAACTTCATTGGACTTGATACATTAAAACGGGGATTCAGTTTGCTTCCTCATAAAATGATTTCCGATATGGTTTTGAGTATGGCAAGTTTTTCGATGCAAGCCACAATCCAAACGATTGACTTAAAGAAGTTTTTCAAATTGATTTTGAACCTTCATTCCAGTTTACGAAGTTTTAGTTATAATATTGGAACCAAAGTTTTAACGATCAAAGACTTTGTGGGTTATAAAGAAATCACTCCACCAGAATGGTATTTTCTTATGGAAGATGTGTTTTGCGAAGAATCGGTTTCGGTGATTATGCAATTTTTCCAAAGCCAAATCTCCAATGAACGGAGTTTCTGGTCAAACGATGGTCGCATCAATTATACAGAAAATTTCTTAAACAATTTCAAAATGCCGATTTATAGTGTAGTGGGAACGGTAGATAAAATTGTGCCCGAAGAAAGTTTAACGGAACTGAAAGACCTCAAATCAGAAAACAAGGTGATCACTTATTATGAACAAGGCCACCTGGGGATTATTTTTCACGGGGAAACAGTTCGTAAGATTTGTAAAGGGATCGATGAATGGATCCAAGAATTAAAATAGTTTCGTTATTCCCCTAACGCCCGCTAAATCGGTTGTGGATGAGTTCCATCTCTTTTTGGAGGGTGGCATCACGACCGGCTAGGAAATAGGCGCCTCTGACAGGAATACTTGTGATCTCAGAATCTTCCGTGATGGTCACAACAGTTCCGGGGATTTTTGGTTCTAGTGTGTACGTCCAAGACCCACGCATTTTAAAACTCGCATCGGTGAGTTCAATTTTCCAAAGTTTGTTGGGAATGGATTCGCGGAGTTCAAAAATCATATACCCACCCATATCCGGTGTTTCTTCCCACTTGGTCACCGTTCCATCAGGTTTGGTTTCTAAAATTTTGATGGCCACTACTTCCTTACGGCGATTCGGAAGGTCTCGGATATCTATGATATAGTTCCAAATGTCTTCTGGTTCCGCTTTCAGCCATTCGCTGGTTTCCGAGTGAAATTTGGGTTCCTGGAAATAACCGACAGCCAAAAAAAGAACCACAAGCCCGATGAGTAAAAAACTGGTTCCAAAAGAGAAGAGAAGAATTCGTTTCATAACTTTTTTTCTTGCTAAGACTGAGTTTAATCAATCATAATCTTTCCCACAATGCATGCAAATGAAGAGTTGATCCAAAAGTTTTACACGGCCTTCCAAAACAAAGACGGGCAAACCATGGTGGGATGTTACCACCCTGATATCGAATTCCAAGATCCGGCTTTTGGTTTCCTGAAAGGAAAAGAAGTTGGGGCCATGTGGCTGATGTTAATCGAAAGAAGTCAAAATTTAACCATTCGTTTTTCTAATGTCAAAGCAGATGACACGAAAGGATCTGCGGATTGGGAAGCAGATTATAGTTTTAGTAAAACAGGGCGAATGGTGCAAAATAAAATACAAGCGAACTTTACTTTTAAAGACGGAAAGATCCTAACACACAAAGATCATTTTTCGATGTGGAAGTGGTTAGGGATGGCAATGGGTCCTGTTGGAACTCTTCTCGGTTGGTGGCCAGCACTCGGTAACAAAGTCAAAAAAGAAGCATTAACGGGATTACAATTGTATATGAAACGAAAACGAATGTAGTTTTGTTTTTTTAGGGAAGGGAGATTCTCTTCCCTATATACCTTTCGTTTCTTTCCTATAGTAGAGGACTTGTTAAAGAGTTTATTTAAGGGTTTGGCATATTGGAAAGTCCACCAGCATTGGTTACGTCGGTAAATCCAACAGATTCCAAAAAAGATTTGGCACTTCCACTGCGACCACCAGAAGCACAATAGACAACAACCGAACGGTTTTTATCACCAAATGCATCCAAACGTTTGGAGACTTGGTCTACAGGAATATTGATGGCTCCAGGAAAATGCCCTGATTGAAATTCAGCGGTAGTTCGAACATCCACAACAAGTGCCCCACCATCAATTTTTTCTTTTAATTGGGATTGGTTTGCACCTAATGAAGATTTCAATTTATAAACAATAAAGATTACGCAAACGACAACCAAAACGATTAGAACAATTCGATTCAAAACTAAACTCCTACTTTATTAGAATAGACGAATGAAATAGAATCATTCGGACCAAGCTCACGAAAAAAACAGGAATAGTATCCTGTGTGGCAGGCTGCCCCGATTTGATTGGTTACATATTGGATAAAAAATGGATTCGCATGAACATAGATGGTAGTTAAATTTTGTAAGTGACCCGACTCTTCGCCTTTGACCCACTTCCCATTCCGAGACCGACTATAATATGTACCAAGCCCTGATTCCACTGCAGCAATCAGACTTTCCTTTTTTCCCCAAGCCAACATCAAATCCTTTCCGGATAGATCTTGGGCCAGAAACGGAGAAAGGGGAGGAATGGTTTCTAAAAATGACTTCCATTCTTCTTCCGAAAATTTTAATTTTCCAGATTCCCATAACAGACGTTTGGTACCTATTTCCAGTTTTGGATCTATTTCCAACAAGGCATCTTCATCGCAGTCAACAAACAATTGTTTTTTGCCGAAGTCAAAATGATCAACATATTCTTGTGCTAATTTGGATTCGACCACTCGTAAACTGACATCCTTCGAATCCAAAGAAGGTTTGGTGATAATTGTAATTTCTTTTCCTGTGGGAAGTTGGATCATAAACTTGTCTCCACAGATAGAATTTCTGTCGATTTTGTTTTTCCACGAAGGGAAAGAATGCCCATGGATTTTGTCTTTAAGTGTTGGCGATATTCAAGAGAAATTTGGTCATACAATTCTTTGGAGATAAGGAAGCTCCTTTTTAAATCCTTTCCTAAGGATTCCAGCCGACTAGCCGCATTGACTGTATCCCCAATCACCGTATATTCCAATCGTTTCTCCACACCTACATTGCCCACAATGACGGGCCCATAATGAATTCCAATCCGAATGGAAATCGGCTGTTCCCCCGTTTTTTTCCGGTTCTCGTTCCAAAGGGATAAGGCTTGTAACATTGCGACCCCAGCCCTAGTCGCATTCGTAGCATCTTCTTTCGTGGGAAGAGGGGTTCCAAAAGTAACCATCATTCCATCGCCAATGAATTTATCGAGGGTACCTTTATGTTCAAATACTACTTCTAACATAAAACTATGGTATTCGGAAAGTAAGGCCATGGTTTTTTCCGGGCCTAAGGTTTCTGAAATTTGAGTGAATCCAACAATATCACAAAATAGAACGGCTATTGTAGATTCTTTGCCACCAGGTTTGAAAAAATCTTCTTCCGCATGATTCATTTCTTCCACAACATTTGGTGAAAAATACCTCGAAAGTTGTGTCATTTTTACTTCATTGTTCACGGCTGATAGAATCGTTCGCCTAACACGATAAGTCAAAAACGCTAAAAAGAATCCGAGAACACCGATGATCCCCATGGACATGATGTAATTGTTAACATGGGCCGCAGGACCAAGAAAGGCCTCTTTAAAACTTTCTGTGCTTACAAATCTTGGATCTTGTTGGGCATATACCAAAATTCCAGCTTGGCTAATCACAACACCCAAAGCATAAATCATTGGATAGATAGGTTGGATGCTAAACGCATTCATTACCAGAGTTCCAGCGATGATAAAATGTAGGTAAGTTTTGATTAAATAAGTTCTAGGAACTTGGGATTCTCCCCCCACCGCATTGTACCAAATGAATGGAAGGATGGTGATGATAAATAAATCAATCACCACACAAAATAGTCCCACAAAAGAAACAAATTTTCCTCGTTTTAAAAATTTGGATAAAATATAAAGAACTACATTTAAGGATAATGCAATCGAGGTGATGGTTAGAATTTCAAATAAAGTTTGGGCAACAAAGAAAGTTCCAATTGTAATCAAAGAAAAAATAAGAATTTTTCCATAAAGGCTAAATTTAATGCCTTCAATTTCTTTTTCTCGTAAGATTTGTTCCGACTTAGTTGCCATTAGTTTATTTTAAAAGATCACCAGGATTTGCATCTCGATCAGGAACGAACAAAGATAATGTTTTTTCTTTTCCTGAGGCAAGTAACATCGCTTCCGAAAGGCCAAATTTCATTTGGCGTGGTTTTAAGTTTGCCACTACGACCACTTTTTTTCCAACCAACTCTTCGGCCGTATAACTGGCTTTAATTCCAGCAAAAACATTTTTGATTCCTTTTTCGCCCAAGTTTACTTTCACAAACAAGAGTTTGTCGGCCCCTTCCACCGGCCCTGCTTCTAAAATGAGACCCACCCGAAGTTCTACTTTGGAAAGTTCATCAATCGTGATAAACCCATCTTCCGAGACCGTTGCGACATTAGTATCAGGAGCCGAAGTTTTACCTGGTTCTTTAGACTTCTCTGGATTGGCTTTTTCAAAGGCTTCTTTTGTTTCTTCTATCATAAGGGATATATTTTTTTCCTCAACTCGTTTGGATAACATTTGGTATGGACCAAGAACTTTGTTTTCTAAAGTTTCTGTAAGATTTAAAAAACTTAAAGTCGGCACTTGGAATAGAGATGCTAAAGAACTCGTTATGTTCGGTGTCACCGGTGCTAAATAAGTAAATAAAATTTTGGCACAGTTTAGAGAAGTAGTCACAACTTCCCTTGCTTTTTCGACATCGGTTTTGATTAGGTTCCAAGGAGTGTAATCGTTTACATATTTGTTCACTTTATCCCCAAGCCCTGTAATTTCTCGCATTACCTTGGAATAGTTACGTGTTTCGTAGGCTTCTCGAATTTCTGATTCTTTGGAAAGAAGATCCGAAACCAGTGATTTTCCTTCTGGCGATAGAACGCCTAACTTTCTCTCCATTTTATCTAAGATAGAGGTAGAAACGCGAGACACCAAATTCACTAAATTTCCAATTAAATCGGAATTGACTCTAGAGACAAAATCATCGAAGGAAATATCAACATCTTCCATTCCGGGACCCAATCGACAAGCAAGGTAGAAGCGGAAATGTTCTACATCCAAATACTTGGCAAAGGTAGAGGCATTGATAAATGTCCCTCTTGATTTGGACATCTTCTCCCCGTTAACAGTTAAAAATCCATGAACATTGAGCTGTGCTGGTGTTTGGTATCCAGAACCCATAAGCATTGCTGGCCAAAACAGTCCATGAAAGTACAAAATGTCCTTCCCTATGAAGTGAACAATTTCTCCTCTTCCATCCTTCCAAAATTCATTAAACTTCTTTTCTTCTTTGAAAAAGTTAAATGAAGATGCCATGTATCCAACGGGGGCATCGAGCCAAACATAAAAATATTTGTTTTCTTCTTCAGGAATTGCAAAACCAAAGTACGGGCCATCGCGGCTGATATCCCATTCTTGTAAGCCAGAGGTAAACCATTCTTTTAGTTTTTTCTGTGCACCTTCATTCAATCGATTCCCTTCTTCCATCCAAGTTTGTAATTGAGATTGGAAATCTTGGAGTTTGAAAAATAAATGTTTAGATTCTTTTAGAACCGGTGTCGTGCCACAAATAGAACAATAGGAATCTTTTAGATCTTTGGGAGAGTAGCTGGTCCCACAAACTTCACAAGAATCACCATATTGGTCTTTGGCACCGCATTTAGGACAAGTTCCTTTGATGAATCTATCGGGAAGGAACATTTGATCATGTTCGCAATATGACTGTTCAATATTGCGAGCCACAATATGACCATTTTTCTTTAAAGTAAGGTAAATGGATTCTGAGTATTTTTTGTTCTCTTCTGAATTTGTCGTATAATAGTTATCATACGAGACACCAAATGAAGTTAAATCTTTGTAATGTTCCTTCTGTACCTCTTCGATCATGGACTCGGGAGTTTTGCCTGCTTTTTTTGCAGCAATCATGATCGGAGTTCCATGTGTGTCATCGGCACAGAAAAAATAACAATTGTTCCCAACTAACTTTTGGAAACGTACCCAGATATCTGTTTGGACAGCTTCCAAAACATGGCCTAAGTGGATGGAACCGTTGGCATAGGGAAGAGCACTTGTAACGAGTATGTTTTTCGACATAGATTAATTCCAGTTTCCTGATTCGAAGTTCCAATTCAGCCCATTTTTAGGAAAAATCAAGAAAAGAGTAAAAAAATGAAGTTGAACGGAGAATCCGAGGCAATAAAATTCCTGTTTGTTATGGCAAAGAAAATCGTTCAAAATTTGAAACAAGTCAAGGGAAACAAAAACAAACATCCGGAATCGATCCAGTCGACTCTGGACATAGAGAGTGACCTTCACATTGAATATGCCAAAGTCCTCCTGAGTTTGTGGTCCTATGCTTGCAATGCAGATGGGCAGTTCAAAAAAAAGGAAGGGGATATCGTAGGGGAATTGGTGAATGTACTGTTTGAACCAGACTGCCTCCTTAGTGGATTCCAATCCCAGAAAAAACCAGTTTTAGAAATTCTTTCAAAGACTTTTGAAAATCCCCTCCCAATGAAAACGATCACCAAAGTAGTTTCCGATAATGATGAATACGCATTAAACTTTTTTGAAGATGCAGTTTGTATTGTTGCTTCCGATGGGGCTCTTAACGAGAAGGAAATACATTTTCTGGAAGACTTAGCAACAGAGCTAAGAATAAGCCATATGGATAAAGTTAGAGTCGAACAGAAGTACTTGGCCTAAAGGTTTCCTTTTCGCTGTATTCCTATCTCCCACCCAACCCAAGGTATGGTTTTCAATCACCTAATTTTGTCGTTCTCTACTAGCAAATTAATGCCTTGGTTTGGAATAACAAATCCAATGCCTGTCTGTGACTGGCTCTAAATTTAATTTTGAGTCCAAACGAATGACCTCTAACATTTCTTTCACTTCTTCGATTCGATAAGCCGCAAGTAAACTATTATAAAAATCTTTTTTCAAAACTTCAGATTCTCCATTCGCATAACGTTCCGTTAGTTGATTTGTGCAAGTCAGAGAATCAGGACGCATTAAATCTGAAATAAATATAAAACTATCGGGGTGAATCGACCTTTGCACGGCTGCCCAGAATTCGAATGGATCATGTAAATGGTGTAATAGTGAATTCGAAAAGATTAAATCATAAGGCGATTCAGGAACGAAATCCTGAATGAGTTCTTTTTTAAAATTAATTTTATTGTTTCTTTTTTTTGACACAAGTGTGTCGATACGCTTCTTACAAAAATCTAACATGAATTCGGAACCATCTAAAAAAGTAAAATTCGCGGTAGGAAATTGTGAATATAGTCGAAAAGACATATCCCCAGGTCCGCAACCTAGGTCCAAAACTGACTCAGGTGTAAAACGCAAAGGAATTCTATCTTGAAATTTACGTATGAGAAAGGAATGAGCCGATTCAAAATCGGCTTTGGCATAAGATTCTACTTGGGTAAGATCTTCCATAAGTTCCGGTTCAGGAATCCGAATCATGTGGTGAAAGGAAAAGTTTACAGATCGTTTCATTCTCTATTAAGGATAAAAATCACATGAAGCAAATTTTTCTATCTATTCTTTTCTTTGTCTTTCTGACAAATTGTATGCTCACAGAAGGAATAGGAATTCCTACCTATGGGGCAATTAAAGGTTCAGAGGCAAAAAAAAGAATCTCCGATGCGATATTCGAAGCCGAATCGACTGCATCCTCTTTTTGGTTGGCCCAATCAGGAATGAAAGGAGGACAGGGTCCCATCTCCCCTCTTCTGATCATCAACGGTTTTTTAGCCAGAATCCTCTATTCCTATGTTACGGAAATTGAAGATAACGAATCATTTATGGAATCCTCTGTTTTGCAGTGTGAATCCGATATCCGTACCAAAGGAGCTTTGGTTTTGGGAAGTGTATATGATGGTTTAACCACTGTTGGGGGAGTAACTCGCGATGCGATCCTCTTACCAGAGTTTGCCTCCTGCGACTTAGAAAAAACAGGAAAGATCATTACCATAGAACCAATTCGTTTTTAAAAGAGGAGTCTTATGAAATCTAACTACTACACAATATTTCTATCTCTATTATCATTCTGTTTATTCATAGATTGCCAAAAATCTGTTGAAACGGACAAGGATTCCAGATCCCTACTTTTGGCAGGTATCGCGGGTTCATGTTTTACTATCGATTCTTGTTTTGATCAATATGCCAAAACTACAGATGAAGGTGCCAGCTTTCAAGTTTATGACCAATCAGGTAACAGAATTTATGCGAGACAATCCATATTAGATTATAATACCTATAGGCCAATTGCTTCTGGATCGAAATGGGTAACTGCCATCACAGCAATGCGAGCCATCGATTGTAATACCAACAGTGGAACTTTTGCTGGTTGTGGAACAGTGACTACAGGATCTTGTGTTACTGGCGGGGCACTTTCACTTAGCAGGACCACGGGAGACATCCTCGGTTGGACAGGAACAAAAGGCACGATCACTCTTCGCCAATTATTATCCTTTACTTCAGGACTGAACGCTGGTAGTGGGAATGGATCGGGGCAAGCCACTTGTATTTCCACATTACCAGTGGGTGCCACCGGAACACAAAAGGATACTTGTGTTAATGAAATCCGCGACCAATCTACAGGAACACCAGGTGCCCTCTTCCAATACAATTCTAATCACATGGCAGTCGCACAACGGATGTTAGAGGTTTCCTGTGCTAAAACTTGGGATACATTATTCACTCAACTCATTGTGACTCCTCTCGGTTGGGACGCGAGCCAAGCTGTTTGGAAAGGTAATTCTAGAACTTCAGAAGTAACGGATGGAAGTTTGTCCGGGGCCTTTGGTCTCTCCATTTCCCCAGAACATTATGCACGAATGTTAAATGCCCTACTCACCAATGGAACTGCGAAAAATGCAGCAGGAGCCAATATAGCCAATTTCCTTTCCACAACATCGGTAACAGAAATTTTAGCGGACCAATACAATGGGGCAAAGATTGGATACTCACAATTCTCGGCTTTCGGTTACCGATGGCAATATGGCCTAGGGAATTGGAGATTTTGTACGACTACAGATGTTCCCGCAGAATGTGATCGGGATCTTATCTCCCATAGCATAGGAATCAATGGATTCTATCCCTGGGTAGATAAAAATCGAAATTATATGGCGATCCTTGCAGTCAATAATATAGGAAGAAAAAATGGATTGAGTTTGTTACCAGCATCATCAACCTCATTATTCTTTGCAGAAACAGTGAGACCACTCATTCACTTACAAATAGGCAGGTAACCCATGATCAAAAAACAAATCCTTATACTGACGTTGATAGGAGTATCCCTGCTATCAACTGTATCGTCTCTTGTAGCCCAATCACCCGAATGGTCAGAATCCAAACGAAAAAAAGGAATTCAAGTTTTGACCCGCCCTTTTGCCGGATCTAACCTTGATGAATTTTTGGGCCGAACGGAAGTAGATGCCTCCATCTCGCAGGTCGTTGCACTTCTAACGGATCCAGCTTCCTGCAAAAATCTTTACCACCAATGTAAGGAACTAACTGTCCTTTCAGGAACAGAGAAAAAGTCTATCGTGTATCTCAGAAATGGTGCCCCTTGGCCAGTCAATGATCGTGATTTGATTATGGACCGAGGTTTTGAACAAAATGAAAAAACTTTGGCAACAGTGATGAAAATCAAACGGTTAGATTCTAATGCTCGTCCTGTTCCTTCTGGTGTCACTCGTATGGAAAACTTTGAAGGTGTTTGGCGAATCATTCCTCTGGCAAATGGAAAACTAAAAATTGAATACCAAGCTCATTTTGAACCAGGTGGATCAGTACCGCAATCGGTCATCAATTTAGTGTTAACTGACACACCTTATGAATCACTTCTCAATTTGAAAACGTTGGTAGAAGAAGGAAAACATAAAGATACAAAATTCGATTGGATTAAAGAACCAACAAAATCTAATCCTAATTAATCATTCTTGGTTAAACCAATGAACTGGTTCTGCAGTGCAACATTTGTCCCTTGTACTGCGGAATCAAAAAGAAGTTCGAAATCCATAACTCACAAAATTGGATCCACAGTTCGGGTCGGGTGGACAATACAATCCAAAAATACCGGATCTATGATGGACTCGTAAAAACAGTTCTGTTTTTCTTTCGAATGGCAAATAAGAACTAATCTCCACCATCATATAGTTAAGTAGTGCCCTGGATTCAATTGCGTCTTTTTGTAATCCATCTAAATAATATCCTTTAGCTTTGTTTTCTAATTTTGGATTTTCCGATGCGAGCGATAAACCTTCACCTAACGATAAACTAAAAGGAGAACCGTACATTCTATCTATTTTGACTATGTAAAAACCGTTCATTTCCCAATGATTCATTTCACCGAAATGTTTGGTTACATTTCCTTCCCATAAAAAATCAAACCATCGAATCCGATAATCAAGAGGTCTTGAAATACCAAAACTTCCGATATAAGATTCTTTATAATCTGTTTTCTGGCGAAACACGATGGGAATCAGATCGGTAGTGGTAAAGATACCTCCATATAGCACGAGAGTCCAATTTTCTTTTGGGATAGAAATCGAATTTAGATCCTTTAGTGGAATTATCGTCGAAAAAAATACAAAAGAAACAATAACAACGAGTTTATGAGAGAATCCATGAAAGATTTTTTGATTCTGAATCAAATCGATTATTTCCTTTGTTATGGCTGAAACCAATCTTGGTTTCGTTTTTCCCATTCCTTCAGTTGGGAATGGATGGTATCATAATTTTGTAAGAACAAACGCCTCAAGAATGTTTCATATTCTTTGCAATTTTCTGTATGAGATTGTTCTAAGGACTCACGTAGTTTACTTGGTTTTTCTTGTGTACAGTATTTTTGCAAACTAGATGGATAACGATTCGAATTGAAAGCTGGTGCCACAATTGTAGAACCGGTTCCAATATAAAATGGCATTGGTGCCCAGATGGTTTCGTAAGTGGACAAAAATGAAATTCTATGGAGATTGGTTTCTCCCGAAGTCCAAACTAACTCCGCTTCTGTTTCCATCGTTCCATAGTATAACATAGTCAATGCAAGAAGACTCATACCAATACTATAAAATGGTCTTTGGCTTTCTTTTCGAATGATTAGCGTTAGATTATCTATATTTGATAATTCGAATCCGCGATCCCATCTAGGCAGTTCATTAGGATTAATCGGTTTTTCTATTTTTGGTTTCGGAGCATGGGCGGGATTCGGATCTGGAAGAGGAATTGTTGTCAGATCAGCCACATTAGTTTTTTCATCCAAAAGGATGGCGGGCGGGACCGGAAACACTTCATTAAATACTTTTGCCAAAACTGGATCGGTAGTGGTCCATCGAATGGAAATCATTTTCCCTTTGGATAATTTTGCTTCTGAACTTAACTCGGGCATGGGAGTTTTGCAGGAGAGATGAAAAACCAAAAAAGCCAAAGCAGCCGCTCGGATGGAATGGAAAAATAGGATTCGATTTATATTCACTTAAGTTTCATTCTCTTATTTAGTAAAACATCCAATTCGGATAGAATGAAGCATTCATTGTATTACAAAAACAAATTTGCATTTAACACAAATAAGTTTCCATTACTCGAATTAGACATTCGATTTTTAAAAATCTATCTAGTTATTTTTCTATAACCTGCCCAAACTTCAATAAATTTCCATCCAAATCCACAACATAGAATTCCCTCATGCCCCAGGGTTTATCCATCAAATCTGCATTTTTATGGACAATTCCTTTGTTTTTGTAATCCAAATACATGGAATCAATACTATCGACATGGTAATAGACACTGGAGTTTTGAGGAATGGACGGATCATCGCATAACCATAAATGAAGCTCAAATCCATCCTTTCCCAATAATAGTATATCCTCATATTGTTTTAGAGTTTGGAATCCCAGATTCTTTTCATAGAATTCCTTAGATCGCAAAAGATTCAAAGATGGGAGTTGTGGGATTGATTTTTTAATCATAGCAGTATTCGAATTTCCTTATTTTCCCCGCAAAGTTCTCTCAATTCGAAAAACAGCTGCTTGCAGCCTGAAGAAACAACTAAGGTTCAGAAAATATCTTTCGGATGTAAAGTCAGATTCGAAATGGTTTTCATTAAAAGTGAAATTTTATGTAGACTAGTTTTAAGGAATCAGTATTCTTCCGTAAAACAAAAGTCATCCGAAAATATTATTTAAAAAATAGGTTTAAATATGCAGACCACAAGATTATTATTTCTTTTCATTACAGTTTTT
>NZ_JAFFPR010000032.1 GCF_016918735.1 Leptospira abararensis | reverse complement strand
TGTCACGCTACGTTGTATTTTGTAAAAGTAATCTCTCACCTCGCCCTTCGGTACGCTTCGCTACTCAGGGTTCGGTTCGGAAAACAGACATAGGATAGGATGCTGAGTAACGAAGTGTATCGAAGCATCGATTATAAACCTCGCTAATACTAGCGGGGTTTTTTTATATACGGAAAAGTGACTTCAACAAATGAAAACATACCTCTTTAGCTTATCTGAAATATTACATTTATCAATTTAACTTACTACTAGTTAAATGATAAGTGTTTTACCACGATCAAACCCCAAATCCAGAAATGATTCCCAAACGTCGATACACAATTTCCATTATAGCAAGCCAGTCGGCTTAAAAGCATTTATAAATTTTTTGAATATTTCCCTCTTCATTAAAAGAAGGTATTACGATCGATATCTGCTTCCTTTGCTTTTTCTGCTGTTTCATAGCTATGTGTTCAATCTAAGTAGAAGAAAATAATTTGTGATGATAAAAAACTTATGGATTCCAATTTGTTTTTGGAGTCGAGAGCAAAAAACTAAGATTTAACTTAAAGCGGTTGAAACATATTTTTAAAACTCTAATCAATATTGCATCTAAGTAACGAGAGTTTAGGAATCGTAAAGTTATTCCTAATTTACCGTTGCCACCTCGAATACACTCATGGTACATTGAACCAAGCAACTTTTGTGATATCTGTTTTCCGGTGAACTGCATCAACGACATAATTTCAGAATATGTTCGCAATCGCCAAGAAGATGTTTTACTATTTGTATGGATTCTATATTCAGAAACAATTAAATCATCAACATACAAAAACTGATAACCTAAATGAAATAAACTAACCCAAAGAAAAAGATCCATAATAGATGAATACTTAAGATCCAAAACAAGGTCCTCAGTAGAATCAAAACAAACCAATGCAGAAGGTTGAGCCATTCCAAAGTTTTCGAATATATTTACCTCTGTTACTTGAGCCGTTGCATATTCTTTTAAATCTTTACCAAATTCATCTACATAAATAGATTTTCCATACACAACACTCTTTGGTATTGATTTCATTAATAAAGAAGCTAAAGCATTCTTTGTTCTATACTTATCATCACTGCATAACCAATTAAAGTAATGGCTTTCTTTTAAGATCAAACGGATAGCTTTGTTTAAAGCATCGGTCTGACCGAAATCTCTTTCCGATTTCCAGGAAAAAGAAACACCTTGGTTTGCTCCAATCGAGTGAAATGTTTTGCCGGAAATTTGAATCGCCGAGGGGTATCCTTTTATTTTTTTTTCAAATTTTTCAAGAATTTCTACCGTGTTATCAGTGGAAAGACCATCCATAACGATAAAATCAATGTAAAACGGACCTTCTTGTTCTATTACAGAACTTAGTGTTTCGGAAATAAAAGCTCCTTGATTGAAAGATGGAGTAACAATTGTTATAATAGGTATGTTATTTGGATTCAAAAGAAGATGCCAATAATTGTTTATAGATTTTCAGATGTTCTTCACCAGTTTTTTCCCAAGAAAATTGTTTCGATCGCTCTTTCCCTTTAGCAATCATTTTTCGTCTCAAAAATTCGGAATTGAATAATCGATCGACGGAATCTCTAATCGATTCTGGATACCAAGGATCAAAGGTTACTGCAGCGTCACCAACAACCTCGGGAAATGAACTAGTATTACTACAAGCGACTGGACAACCCAAAGACATTGCCTCTAGGAGCGGAATTCCAAATCCTTCATACAGAGAAGGAAATACAAATACCAAAGCATTTTGGTAAAGTTGTTTTATCTCTGAATCAGACCGAAAAGGAACCTGGAGTGATTTTCCTAAGATATTGGCTTTTTTAAGAGTTTCTTTTTCTTCGTGAGTAAATTTACCACCACCAGCAAAAATTAGATTAACCTTATATTTTTGTATTATAGGAGAAATTCCAATCACAAAGTTATTGAAATTTTTATACCCGCCCCTTCCTCCAACAAATAGAATATAATTTTTCCAAATCAAATTAGATTCTAAATTAGAAGTCAAATGCAAATTAGAAGCCAAATGAATGACATCGATTTTATCCTTTGGAATCCCATAAAACTCTATTAAATCATTTTTGGTTGATTTCGAAATTGCAATGATTCTATCAGCCGCATAACAAAGCGATTTTCGGTTCCGTAAAGCTATATCATCCGGCTTATAATACCCGGGAAAACGTTCGTGTATCAGATCAAAAATTGTGATGACAAACTTAGTTGGACTCTTAGAAATTTGGTCCAAATAGTAATCATCAAAATACGTTGGATGAAAAACTTTTATTTTTTGATCCAACAGTTTGTTAGTAATTAGTTTCTGATTTCTTCTATATAAAAACCTGAAAACAAACTTATTTTTGAGATTTTTATATGACTTATATAATGAATAAAGAAATGACTTTCCTGAAAAACTTTTGCCTGAAAGCCAAGTTTCGATTTCAGGAACTTCCAAAGCATACTTAATTTTAGAAGTTGGCTTGTAGAATTCCTTTCCAATTAAATTTACATTTTCCGAGGATACAAGTGGTATTTCAAACGCACTATCATGTTTGCTGAGATAATTCATTACTTCGACAAACAAACGAGAAATCCCACCATATTTTTGATTTAAAAAAGTTTGAAAATCAAATAGAATCATAAAAACCTACAATCCGAATCTCTTTAGAATACGCTCTGAAAAACTTAACTTCGAAATTTCGATAGCTGATTCGATCTGACTTATTAGACTCCAACGGCCATTAAATTTTATATCAATCATTGCCTTCAGACTTATAAGCAATTTCTCAATAATTCTCACGTCATGAAAATGGTAAAATATTACCGAAAATTGCAGATTTGATTTTTTCTCTTTCAATATGATTTCATGGTTATCAGAAACAAATTCATATTGCTGAATATTCCAAGAAGCAACCCCAGCTCCAAGGTGTTTTAATACGTGGGTCGATTGAATTCGGTAGCCCAATGGTCTAAGCATTTCTGGTCCCCAAACTTTTCTTCTTCGAAAGGAGAATAACACTATTCAAGACTACGATCCACCCACCTATGAAATATCCGCATCACCACTTATGAAATTCCTTCTCCTTTTAATAAGTCCAGTCTCCGTATTCAGAAGGGAATCCTAGTATTTGTGACAGATTGTCCATTATAGGAAGCCAGTCGGCATAAAAGCGACTATAAATTTTAAATTGCATATTGACAATTATTAATATATCTATCATTAGAATCAATTATCTAACTAAGGTTAATTAAAATATGAGATTTTTTCTCCTTCAGATTCCAAAACTTATGATCATCTCTTTGGTCCTTGGGTTTTCCGCTACATGCATCTCTCTAACGGAGAGTACAATTCCTTTCCAGCCTGTTAAATTGAAAAAAGGGGAGGGTAAAATCTACTTTTATCGAGTTTACGATGAATGGGCAAGAGGGTTGGATATAAAAATATTCTACAAAGACCCAAAAAAGGAATATTCATTTTTAACACCGGGTGATCTTGTCGCCGATCTAAAAATGGGAGCCTTTTGCCCGGTATCGTTACCTCCAGGAAAGCACCAGTTCATTATTATGAATCGCTCTCAGAACGTTAAAAAAAATTCAAATTTTACATTTGAATTAAAATCAGAAGAAGCCTTGGCTCTTAAATTGAAAATCAATGAAAGTAACGACACTGAAATAACACAAACTAGCGGTCAGCCTCCAGAAGATTTAGTGAATTCGAAGCTAGACTGCGGTTTTAAGCCCTAATAACTTTTCACAACGGGTTTAGAGGAGAAATTTTCTGCGCCTTCGAAAACTCATCCTCTCATTCTCAATTAAAATGCATAGAGAATATGGGATTCAGACCTACTAGAATTCACGGAAAGATTGTCGTTATGACCAAAAATTTCCAAGGTCCGTACCCTAATTTACAATTCTCTCGAATCTTCATTTTAGCTCCCTCTCCAAACGGCTATTAATCGAGGAAACGATACAAAAAACAAATCCATTTAAAAAGGAGGATTAGACGATTTGCTCATTACAAATGACGTTTTTTAAATCCTGAACACAGATGAGACCGGGTATTCAATTGCAAAATGCAAGAGCATCCGATTTTGCTCGGCCTTCCACATGAGTCCTGGTTGTCTTAGGTTCAAAAATTTCACTTGCGAGAGATGAAAACGTTTTGATCTGAGGTGTTGCTTCTATGGTTTCCGTATTATCGAGGTTTGTGCAACCGAAGTTACATTTGATTCTTCATTGGAAGAGCCGATTGAAAATTGTTTTTCAAATCCCAAACTTACAAAACTCTCTTCAAAATTCCTGCGGTTACCGAATGTCTTCACTTGGTGTCTATATTCCACCATGTAGGTATTTTTCCCTTAATGCTTCTAAGAGAAGAAATACGAAGATGCAAAATGGAAACGTAAACCTAACCAGCGAAAGTAAGTTTTACTTTCCCGCTTGACCGGCTTTCACTCCCTATTCTTTAAGCTTTGGTTTTGTATCTAGGTATAAATTGTAGCAGATTTGAATTTTACGTTTGTATTTTGTGATGGTTATGTTCACTTCTCGTTTGTGGTAAGGAGAGAGTCCTCTTTTATCAACTTCGTTTGAAGTTTGTGCGGATTGGTTTCCGTCTGAGATGGAACGAAGGATAGGAGGATACACAATGCTTAACACAAATGTTGAGATCTCGACAATTAGGTTTTCTTTTGATAGGGAATCAGTTGTTTCATTTATTTTCTAATAAAAACACAACCAGCACCAGAATTAACGGCAGAGTTGTTTGCACTTGGTCCAGTAGTAATTGAAGTTTGGTTACTCACTTCTCCAGTAGAACCGACAACGATGGTATCTCTTGAAATGACGACTGAGTTCCCAAAAAGATCTCCTGCTTCTACATTTGACGCTTTCAGATAAGCTTGGATTTTCGAGAGTTTTGGTGCATTCCTGACACAGAACCCGCAGAAGGGAATTGGATTTTCCGATGAGGATTCAAATAACAAAGTCTCTACATAACTTTATGATTTTGGATTACAAGAGCTATTCATTGCTAATTGTTTACAACTTTGATAACTGAAGAGTAGGAAAATAACTGCGCACATTTCGATCAAAAATGAACGAATTTAAAGTTATCTTTTCCCTATTAGTTTCCAAAGACAGCTTTTTCAGGATAAAAGATTGCTAACATTCGTTAGGGAATTTAATTAATCTAATCAAGGTTAGTAGGCTTTTTCTTAATTTCTCTAGCATAGAAAGAAAATTTTCTTATTCTTTCTAGTAATATTTTTTGTTTCAATTGTGAAAGGAATCTTGATTTGCAGTCAGTTTTGCTTGTTGCTTTTTTGATCGGCTCCTTTGGTCCATGATGTTTTCTGATGACATTGTCTCGCACCAAGTTGAATGATAAAAAGTGATGGCTAAAAAGAGAAACGAGAAATCTCTACTTTGATTAGGTGGATGTGCTGTGATAGGTATTTGAAAGAATGAGACATAATTCTTGTACGAATCAAAAAACCCCCTCCCGAGTTAGGGAGGAGGGGAGTGGCTCGTGGGTTGCTTGATTATTTCCCCTAACACAAATTCTCTTTCAGAGAAAGATACTTTCTAATATTCAGAATTTTATTTATAAAAAGTTCACATTTTGAGTAGTAACTAATCATGAAAGGAGCTGAGGCAGAAAAAGAATGTATTTGTAGGAAAGTTATCCTAATCCTTTTCTTTGGTGCTAATGGAAGTTAGGTATTTTGAGTGGAATATAAATAAGGTTTTTGTTAGTTCAAATTTGAAGAAATTTGTTTCTGGACTAGTATCCTTTTGTTTTTTTCGACTAACTTTGCTCTGCCAAGTTTTCTAAACGATTCCAGGAATTTTGAATATGAATTTTGGTAAAAGAGCAATTAACGGTAAAATTCCTATTGTAAATCTCATCGTTTCTCCGCTTTCCGGCAAAGAAAATAGTAAAACTTGTAACAAAATCAAAATCAAAACCAAAGTATCCGTGTTTAAGATCAACAATCTCGTCCGATATTTGAAAAACAAAAAACTGATAAAATAAGTAGGTATAACTTAAAAAGCGAAAAATATAGAATAAATACTTGATCAATCCTCCTGGTTTTAATGACCTGCCCCCGATTGTTAGACCAACTATTAAGTTAGTTCAATCCTCATAATTTAATTTCCATACTTCGCTTTGAACTCTAAGGGGGTCAAATAATTTAAAGAAGAATGGAGACGTTCTTCATTGTAGTCCTTTTGAAATTTAGAAAGCTCATTTCTTAGTTCATTCAAATCCCGACAGAAGCTCAATTGCAAACATTCAGATCTTAGCTTACCATTGAAGCTTTCAACGAATGCATTTTGTGTTGGTTTACCTGGGTAAATATAGTATATACCGATATTATTCTTGGATAACCAATTAATAAAGACTCTTGAAGTGAATTCAGGACCATTGTCAGTGATGAACGATTTTGGAAGTTCAGGCAATGATTCCAAGAACCGAATTAATCTTACAGAAGAAATCGAATAGTCTGCTGATAAAACAACATTTTCTCTTGTGCAAAGATCGACCCTAGATAGAATTCGTGCCTTCCTACCATCTATAGTTCGTTCATGAAGAAAATCTAAGAGCTTCAGGCTTCGCCTTTTTGAAATACCTTCCTTGTTTAACAGATCGATCGCTCTTAATTTACTCGGTCTGTCTAAAACTTTTTTCCGAGTACATTTTTTATCGCCTGGATTTCCAGAGCCATGTTTGCAACGATCTTCTTTAATTCAGAATTCTCTCGCTCGAGTTCATTCATTTGTTTGATGTCACTTAGCTCAAGTCCACTCTATTTGTTACGCCATCTATAAAAGGTTTGTTCAGTGATTCCATGCTTTCTAGATAATTCTTTGATCGGGATATCCGATTCTGCTTCCTTCAATATTTGGAATATTTTAGATTCTTTTCTTTGCCATGCTTTGCTCCTTAATTTCGGAGGAAAACTAACTTATCAAGTGGTCCAATTTTTGGGGAGCAGGTCAAAGTAAAAAAATTAAAGAGATTAAGGTTAGTCATTTTGAAATCTTCTCGTTCTATACTTTTTACTTTTTGAGGCCCGTATGTTGCTACATTCGTATTTCCATTGTTATCTTTAAATTAGTTTTCTCAGAATCGAAAATTTTAATTATGCAACCATTATAAATCTTTGTCCAATTATAACAAAAAAACAGAAATTTTAGTCAACAAAGTTTAATTAGGCTTAATAATTGGAATACAAAAAATGGTCGATTGAAATGAACTAATACATTCAGGCCAAATAATATTTTATTACTTAAAGACCATGAAAGAGTTTTTGCAATATCACATGCTCATATCCATTCCGTTATAAATTATATAATAATGCTAAGATCTATACGTGCCCTGAGTAACCAAGTGTATCGAAGGACTGCGAGAGGGATAGTAAGGGCGCGTTAGCGGTCGCGAAAGCGACCGAAGCCCTGAATAGCCCGACCCTTAATTTTTAATCTATTGTTTTGTAAATTCGAATAAATTCAAAGAAGAGAATCGAATTTTAAGGGACTCGCCCCGAAGAGGTTTTTCTTAACCGCTAGAGGAGTCACTTCTAAAGTGAAACTCGTGAAGAGGGTGAAGTCGTAACAAGGTAGCCACAGAATATTTTCCGTAAGAAAATATTCTAGCAGTTTTTAGTGAAACAAGCGTTATCCTCCTTTTATAAAGGAAACCAATTACCTTTCGCTTGAGATTGTTGTCACGCTAAGTTGTATTTTGTAAAAGTAATCTCTCACCTCGCCCTTCGGTACGCTTCGCTACTCAGGGTTCGGTTTGAGAAACAGACATAGGATGGGATGCTGAGCTTGTCGAAGCATCGATTATAAACCTCGCAATTACTTGCGGGTTTTTTTTATGTCTGCAGGAATAAAGGGGATGTGTCATAATATGGGGGCAAATCCTGGATTATTTTTAAGTGCATGGGAGATTCAACGAGTTTTTCATGATCCAACCGCATGAAAAAGTCAATGTCCGATCTTTAATACAGATTACGCTATAAGAAGCCATTCGGCTTAAAGGTGAGGATTTTTTATTTTGTGAAGATTTTGAGGATCAATAGGGAAATCTTCAAAAATGTGTAGAAGCATAGGGTATATGTAGCCGGGTGATCCAACTTGATCTCTGGTGTTCCCTAAAACTTTATCTTTGTCTCTCTCTCGGTTTTCCGCTCACATAGCCTGCCATTGAAGATTGAAGGTGCTTAATAAACTGAGTCATCTTTGACCTCTGTGTGACCAAAGCGCTTTCGTCTACCCGTTACAACGGCTTACCTTATTTTGTACCGATCGGTACAAAATAATATTGACTAGTTTTGTCATCCCAATATACTGTACCGATCGGTTCTGAAAATAGAAAATATTTAAGAAGAGGAGTTTAATTTATGTCTTTAAAAGGGAAAACAGCCGTCGTTACAGGTGGCTCTCAAGGTATCGGTGCAGGGATCGTTAAAAAATTGGCAAGCCAAGGCGCCAATGTTTTCTTCAACTATAATTCCAACAAAGAGGCCGCCGATAAACTTGCTAAAGAGCTTGAAGTCTCTGGTTCTAAAGTCGCCGCCATCCATGCAGACGTTACAAAGGTTCAAGATCTAGAAAACTTATTTGAAAAAGCCGCCCAACATTTTGGGAAGCTTGACATCTTGGTCAACAATGCTGGTGTTTTTACGTTCAGCCCAGCCGAAGATATCGTTCTCGAAGAAGTACAGCGCCTCTTCAATACCAATGTTTTTGCTCCAATGTTTGCAGTTAAATACGCACTCAAGCACTTTAACGACGGCGGTAGCATTATCAATATGGGATCGATTGCCGCAACTTGGGCACCACCTAATTTCATGGCTTACGCATCAACCAAAGCGGCCATTGATGGGATAACAAAAGTTCTTTCTAAGGAGCTTGCTCCGAGAAAAATCACTGTGAATCAAATTAACCCAGGTTCAGTCAGAACAGAGGGAAATAAAAAAGCCGGGATGGATCTTAAAATGGAAGCCGAACTAATTGAAAGAATCCCATTGGGACGAATTGGATTTCCAGATGACATTGCTAATCTTACCGCATTTCTCGTTTCTGATGATGCAAGATGGATTACCGGAGAAGTCATTATGGTAAGTGGAGGCATGCGCTAACTTAGGTTAGATGTTTTTATCTGTTCACAGTAAATTATAAACAAATGCAGTTCAAAATTAATCGTTAAGAAAAGGAGATTTTATGTTGTCATTACAAGGAAAAACTGCCGTCGTTACTGGTGGCTCTCAAGGAATCGGCGCGGGTATTGTTAGAAAGCTAGCTAAACAAGGTGCTAACGTTATCTTCACTTACAACTCCAACAAAGAGGCCGCCGAAAGGCTCATAAAAGAGATTGAGGCGTCGGTATCAAAAGTAGTCGCTGTTAAAGTCGACGTTACGAAGGAACTGGAGTTAGAATCTCTTTTTGATACTGCCTCTAAACAGTTTGGAAAAATCGATATCTTGGTTAACAATGCTGGCGTATTTCAGTTCCTTCCGATTGAGGCATCCACTCTTGAAGAAGTCAATCGCCAGTTCGGCATAAATGTTATTGCACCGATCCTTGCGATCAAGGCCGCACTTAAACACTTTAATGATGGCGGCAGCATCATCAATATCGGATCTATCGTTGCAACCATGGCTCCACCTAACTCTGTAATCTATTCATCGAGTAAAGCCGCAATAAACGGCATTACATTAGTTCTCTCTAAGGAGTTGGCTCCACGAAAAATCAGAGTGAATCAAGTCAATCCTGGTTCCATCAGAACAGAAGGCGCACAAAAGGCCGGTATGTCTCCTGAAGCTGAAGAATTCATGGTCAAAACAATTCCTATGGGACGAATTGGATTCCCAGAAGACATCGCAAACATAACGGCTTTTTTAGCGTCTGACGAAGCGGAATGGATCACCGGAGAAATCATGATGGTTAGCGGTGGCGCTCGATAACTTTGACGAATCAGATAGTCTCCATGCGATAAGCAGTGGAGACGATTTTAAGAACGGAGATTTTATGAAAATTGGAGTGATTGGTACCGGCAATATTGGACAGGTCATAATTCATAAGCTTACAGCTGCTAACCAAGACGTAAAAATTGCGACCTCAAGAAATCGAAGAGGTCGTAATTTCTCTTACTTCAAGGAGGATTGAAGAAGCTTGATGAATCGGTCAATCTCTCTTTCGATCTTTTCAGCGGGCTCCATTTTCACCTTAACCGTCATGCCGTAATAAAAAGTTGTGATGAAATCCAGGGCTAGTTGAATATCTTTTTTAACCCCGTCAGCCTTCAGATTTTTAACAAAATCATCCCCACAGGCGGTCGCGCTCTCTTCAACAATTGACCGGACTTTCTTGGGAAGGATGCCGATCTCGGGAATTATACGTGCTAGATAGTCGCCAAGCTGATTCTCAGAAAGAATCACCAACCGAAAGAATTCTCTGATATTTCCCCAGCCAAATGGCTCCTCCCTCAAAACCGTTCTCGAAGGATGAGTTTGTTTGTAGTGTATGATGGTCTGAATAAAAAGATCGTCTTTGTCTTCGAATTCAGAATATAGGCCGGACTTAAAAACACCAGTCGCTTTTTCAATGTCTTTGAGACTTGAGCTTGCAAAGCCTTTTTCCCAAAAGACATGCATTGCCTTTTCTATAACTTCTGTTCGATCAAACTGCTTGTGTCTTCCCATTATTAAATTTTAGACCATGCCAATTGAATGCCAAGTTCCGATATCTCATTGATTTCCATAAAGATCAATCCTGGCTAAATCAAAAGTATTCCCCGTAATTGACCTCTATTTTACCATTAGAAAAATGAATATGGCATGGCAAAGGCCAACATTACCAACATCGTTTTAAGTCACTCATTACATAAAAATTAGTCACAGATACCTGTGGATTTTTGTCACAAGGTCTTTAATCACGTAGCAAAGTGCTAAGGGTTTTTCGAAGATCCAGTCGCCAATCCCAGAAGGGACCCTCTTATACTCGTCACAGATTGACCATTTTAGGAAGCCAATCGGCTTCAAGGCGACTATATTTTCGGGGGAAACTCAAAAAAAATGAGACATAATTTTCTATGAGAAATAGCGAACCTCGGCCATTTAATTTGGTTTTTTTTGAGGATAGATGTGGGTATTAGATCGAAAATTAGTCTTCTTTAAAATGTTTCGGAGGATCTCTGGATCGTTTTAGAAAAAATATACAACGATCAAGTTGTATTTCTTCTTAAGCTCTTTCTCCTACCATGGTGCCTGATGTTTATTCTGGCTTTGAAGTTAGTGATACCGATAGAAAATATCGATGTTTTCGTTCATCGACAACATGAACTTTACGGCTGAATATAGATAACCCAATGATGGCGTTCATTAGGTGAAATAATCAGCTCATGAATATCTATTAGCATATATAAATTTACATAAGAGTTTTTCCAGAACCAAATAAAAATAATCAGATGCGAATCAGTGCTTTCTTGATTCAATGTGGTTCATAAAAAATTGATCCGCAAGAAACCAAATGGAGTCTTACTATTCCAGAATACCTTTCTTATTTTTTTTAGGGGAAGGTTTTATTTGATTCGTTTTCTTGGCTGGTGGAGATTTTTTATTGTATTCGAGAGATAATTGAATCCAGTATTCAATTTCTTTTTTTGTTTTTATATTTTCTTCCTTAACAAAAACAAATCCTTTCATCAGGTGTCCGTTATGGATCATTGGGCGAGCCTTTTTCTTCGATAGAATGGATTCAAAAGTTTCTGGATCGATTCTGCACATGATTTCATCATTTCTAACACAAATGCACATTTTGCCGTTTACCATGAAACATAAACCGCCAAACATTTTCTTCTCTTCCACATTCGTCTGTCCTTCGATAGACTTCCGAACACGTTCCAATAATTTATCATTGATAGCCATATTTTTGAAAGATATAGGATGAATTTCTAGAAATGTAAACTTTTTTTAAAAAGGGGAATAAAATCCATGAAGAAAGTATACGCAATATGTTTCATGGAAAAAGTTAAATGCTTTTTTAGAATCATAGTGGTCGAAAGTTAGATCGACTTGCTGAAAAAAAAATGTGATCGTAAGGGCGCGTTAGCGGTCGGGAAAGCGACCGAAGCCTTGTAAACCTCGCAATTACTTGTGGGGTTTTTTTATGTCCTCTTTGAGTGGGGGGAATTTTTGTATATAGCCCGTAAAGTAAGAATGATGACTGCAAGCTGAATGGGTACAAATACCATGTCCCATTGATTTTCTGTTAGAATTTTGAAATAAGGACCCTTTAGTTCGAACGGGGACCGAATCGGAAACCGCCCAACGACCGTTAGTGTAGTGACGACAATCGTGTCCGCAAAACCAAAATAATAGCAGAGAGCAAAACGTTTTTTGTGAAAGTGATAGAGGACAGCCATGACGACAAGGCTCAAGGGTTCCAGGAGTAGGTATTGAATGCTATCAAAGGTTGGCAAGGAAAGGAGTGCGATTCGGTAAGCTGCATGAGAATAAATCCATTGCAAAGGCGAGGATCGAAAGATGAAAAATCCGCGATCAAACTGAGTTGTCTGGAAACGTTCTTTTGCCATTTCCTGAATTAACCATACGAGGAGCGCAAGACAAACAAACCGGCTCAAGAACCCGCGATAGGTGCCGCCATCGGGAGTGAACACCATAACGAAGATATTTGCCACCACAGCAAAGTTGATATAACGGGAAAAGCGAAGCAGGAACCTTTGTTGTTTATCTTCGGAAAAACTAGCGAAGGCCAGAACGGCTCCCAAGCCAAAAGGTAGAAGCAGCATCAGCTTGATAAAGCCCATGATTTCAATCGAATCATGGTGTGGGTCGCTGATAAATTGAATACCAGCTAACAGAACAAAGGCTAAAACGAGTATGAGAAGGATGGTTTGGCGGAAGCTTGCCAGGTAGGTCACAAGAGCTACCGCGATAATGGCAATCGTGCTGTTCCAAAGGAATAATGTTAGATCCATGCTCAATTCGACATTCATAAGGAAAACTCTCTGGTTTGAATCATTCCTTAGATGGATAATGTGTGGAGACAATTCTTCGTTGTGAACATATATTTTTTTGGGGATACATTCAGGAAGAATTTGGTAAACGATTTCCTAAGGCTCACAACTTAAGGTTGTCCTTCGACTTTGAAACTACCAAGAATGCAGATTTTTCATACTTTGTAATTCTTTCCCCGCGTCCAGTAATACCTCATTACACCGATGCAGGCAAAGAAACCGCAAACAAAAATTCCTGTGGTAGAAAAAATTCCAACTATATCTTTTGCACTGAAAACTTCGATTGGCTGAGTTCCCAGTTGCGATAGTAACGGATTCAGGATCCCAACCCAGAGCACAAACACGAACATAAATGCCGCGCCACGACCTGCAAAGCGGCGTATGATTGCAGGATCGCCTGGTTCGATTTTTCCTCTGACAACTAGGTAGTCAACTAACAGACATAAGGTCACTCCCAGGAGTATACCTTTGATTAGTCCCAGTATTCCAGAGGTAGTGAGTAACGAAATAAATGATAACACGATGAGAAACAAGAATACTAGAACGATCGTTAGTATGAATGGTCCGCCCACTCGAGCCCCTGGCAGTGTGCCCGATCCCAGTTCTATAGAAGAAAAGGCACTGGCAAACCCACCAAGCCCTGCGATGACTTCTGCTCCCAACGAAAAAAGAATGCTGAAAATAAATACAAATATCCAGAGTTTTCGGCGCATTCGCTGATTTCATGGTCAGGATGGTTTTACGCAAGCATTTCGTTCTTACTCAGTGAACATGCGAGAGAGATCGTAAGGGTGCGTTAGCGGTCGCTTTGTTTTGAAAGTAAAAGACAATGAGTTCCGTTAAGAAATGTCCATCTTTCTGGCTGCATCATAAAGAGGTGCGTTCATTTCTGGATCTATAATGTAAATGATCCTTTGGGTACTGGATGTCTGGCCTGCAAGGTCAATCACTGCTCTTCGTTTGTCCATACGAATTTCGTTAATATCAAAATCGGCAATTCGATACTTAATCCCTTTTTTAAACAAAGGTTTGATGGTGCATATTCTTTGGATCATTGGGCGGGTCTGGAAGCGATCGATTTCTAAAATTTTACAGATATCAAAATGTGCCTGTTTTTCAGAATCAATAGAAGCGGTGATTACATAATCACCTACGTTAATTATATTTTGATTATTGGTTAAACTGGCACCGACATAGTCCAATAAGTGACGAATGTTTCTATTGCTATAGGAAAAAAACGAATCATTTACAATCATTTTTAATGCTGTTGCTGAATTGAAGGCTGGGCGCCACGGTTGATTTGTTGTTAAACTTGCATATTCACTAGCAAGAGACAAAATTGCTATATCTTCTTCAAAATTGACTGAGTTTACATTCGATTCTTGGATTCGAAGTTGTGCATCTATATCAGCAACAATCATTTTTTTACTTGGATCTTTTATAAACTTATCCCTAATTACCATCAACTTTCTAAATACTGTATTATTGTCAGGGAAGTTATTATTTATTGAGTTACCTCGAAATGGTCTATGGTGGTTCAAAACAAGAGTACGAATTTCTTGCGTAATTTCTGGTGCTGCAAGAGTCATTAAGTAACTTATAATCGGATGTTGTTGGATTGAATTGTATTCTTCTTTAGTCAAGTTTGGTTTGTCTGGAAGAACTAACTTTGAATAACCAATATCCGCAAGAAAACTTGCCGTCATTACCGAAAGATGGTCTTTTTTATTGGGTTTTTTATCTTCGCCCATACCTATCTTTTTGGTACGGACTTTCATACCCATCGCGACAATTGTTCGTTTGGTCATGAGTTCCGATTCCACTGGAACGCCAGCATAATTCAAAATTTCTAATATATTAAATAATCCAGATTCAAAATCTGGATTGCTAGTGAAATCATCTAAAACTTTTCCGATTGATTTGTGAACTCGTAGTGCATGATCCGAATTGAATGCTTCTTTTTTTAACTCAAGAATCAGCGCTTCAGTTTGTTTGGCAAATTCCGTAGTTTTGTCTGGGTCAAAAAGTTTTGTTTGACGAGGGTCTGCCGTATCTCCGGAAATTACACGAATTTTTTTAGTTTCAGATGTAAGGCAATAGGCTCCTTGTAACTCAATCTTTAAAAGTTTACCAAAATCCTCTTCCGTTGCGTTCTTTTTTTTTGCCATGATGAGTTTGCCATCTCGATCATAAAGATCGAGCGGGATTTGTTTGCTCTTACGATAACTACTGAGCAGGTCATCATTAAATTCAAATTTAGCAAGTTGGTCAGTGGGAATTAAGGGAATATCGCTCAAAATTTGCAGTCCGGTTCTGGTATGATTATCTAATGATATGAGACGAGAAAAATTGAATTTCACTAACAACAGACTTTATTTTTTCAATTAAATCTTCCTCCGATGATGATCAAAAAGTATCGCAAGAACTTTTCTGATTGAATGTTTGTTTCATCTTGTAACTTTGTTGGATTGAAAAGTAATAATAATGAAAGTAGGCCATCCTGTGACTCGGGTTATTAATTTTTAATAGTAATTCCAAAAGCTTAGTTTTTTTCATTCTAATCGAACATTAAATTGTTTAATCGATTTGCATATAGATGCCAATATGTTAAGATCCTCCGATACCTGTTTTGAATTGGTTCAAATTATGAAAAAAATTATTCCCTTATGGTTCGCAGCACTGCTTTTTGCAAACTTATCTCTTCGTAGTGAAACAATTCTCCTCAAGTCCGGAGAAAAATTAGAAGGTTCGGTTTTAGCCCAAGATAAGGATTCTGTGACCATCAAACTTGCAAACGGGAATACGAAAGTGTTTCCTAAGTCTGCGGTTCAGAAAGTTTCTTATGGGAAGGGGACGGATTCCGCTACGCTAAAAAAAGAAGCTTTGATTTTAGAGAAAGATAAGAAAATCAAAGAGGAAAAAGAACTCGCAGAAAAGCAAAAGCTAGAAGAAGAGAAGCTTAAAACCAAGCAAGAACAACTTTCAAAATCAAAACGTCATTATCTAGAAGGTTCCTTCGGGGTTGGAAGTGGTGAGAGTCAATCGGAGCTTCGCCCTTTCTTTCAGACAATTCAGTATGCTGGACTTCTTTTTAGCAGTGGTGGTCAGGCCGAACTGCAATCCACTCCTTATAAAAGTAAAAATCACAGTGCAACAACGCGTTTGTTTTACACTTGGAATCGGTTCAGCTTGGAGATTCGCGGAACGGAAGCGAAAGGAAATTTAGACATAGGTGGCTTCCAGACGTTATCTTTCGGAGGAGGGGGTGGGTCTTCTTCCTCCAGTTCTGAAAAAACTGCAAATGTTCTGCTAGGCAACGGGGAAACAAAGTTTCAAAAACTTTCTTCCAGGATTGGTTTTTCTCCTTATCCGCATCCGGTTTTAGATCTTCAAATTTTGGGAGGGGTGGAAAGAATTTGGACAAAGACCGCTCAAGAAGTCGATAGTCTCGGAGGGATTACCGCAACTGGAATTAATCCCAACCGAGTGAGTTATCGGGAAACAAACAGTGCGCTCAAAGGTTACAGTTTTGGTATTGGGTTTGAATGGAAATTTTGGGAAAGATTTACTCTACAAGGACAGATTTTGCACTTGGATATGCAAGGCCCTTCCTCGTTTCGAAGCAACGAATTTCGATTGGATGCCTCTTCTTTTAGATACAATCAATATGGCCTGGATTATCAATGGAAATCTACTGGAACCGAAGTGAATGTGAAATTCACAACACAGATCTCAGGTGACTTAAGTTTATTCTTGGAAACAAGCAACATGACCTTAAATAACAAATTAAAATCAGGATATATAACGGAAAACGAAGACGGGGGAAATACAGATCCGTCCCAAATCTTACTAAGCTTTTATGGGCCACAAATCTTAATCCCGATCTTATATGATTCGAAGACGGTATTGACATCCGTTCAAGTCGGTGCCAACTATCGTTTTAATTTTTGAGTTGGAGCAAATTCCTCCAGTTGCGCCATTGTAATATTATTTTGTAGATCGAACTAAAACATAGTTTTGCCTTCTTATATAAAATCGAATTTGTATCGAATGATTGCCTGATTCTGATTTTTATGAAGGGTGAGAGGTTTCTTTTTCTAACCTCCATTTCTCAGCGGATCTTAAAATATCTTCTGCGAGTAGTGCCAGTGCAGGTCCAGATTTCTTGCGATAACAGAGGTAAAATTTCCGTTCCACGTTCCAATCTTCGAATTTAATTTTTCCCAATTTTGAACTTATCGAATATTCTGATAAAAAACCGATTCCAAGCCCCGCTTCCAATGATTTGATTACAGATTCAACGCTTCTCAGTTCCATCGCGATTTTAGATCCAAATTCTTTTGAAAATTTTTTTATTTTCTTTTCCACAGCTTTTCTAAGAGCCGAACCTGGATGGAAGAACACAAAGGATTGTTTTTTTAGATCCTCTATTCTAATTTTCTTTTTAAGAAAAATGGGATGAGCTTTGGCTGCGACAGGAAAGATCCTGTCGGATAGAAATTCTAAAACATTTAGACTAGGCTCAGAAATAGGACCAGTCAAAATCCCAAGATCCACTTCTCCTTTTAACACTGCGTCCTTAGTCTCCTTAGCATCTCCTTCTCTTACCGAAAGTGAAAGTCCTGGTCTTTTATTCAGAATGTCTTTTAAGATTTGAGGTAAGATCCAGGCGGAGACCGTCCCTCCCGCAGAAATAGAAAAGTTACCTTTTAGTTCATTATCTTTAGAAAAGCCGTTTTGTATTTCTTCCCATAATTCTTTCATTCTAATCGAATACTGATAAAACCTTTCCCCTTCATGAGTGAGTCGAACCGACCTTCCTCCTCTTTCTAAGACGGTGACTCCCAATTCCTTTTCCAAAAGAAAGATCTGTCTTGAGAGCGCGGGTTGTGTCAATCCCAGTCGAGTTGCTGCCTTTTGAAAAGTACCTGATTCTGAGATTTCTAGAAAATAAATGATCTGTCTGAATTCCATTTATATATATAACTTTTAGTTATATATTTTATAAAACCAATTTATTTGCATTATATCGATTAATTTGATATATTATTTATCAAGAGGGAAATATGGGACAAACTCTTTACGACAAAATTTGGGAAAGTCATCGGATCTTAGAAAATTCCGACTCTGAAACAATTCTATATGTAGACAGGCATATCCTTCATGAAGTGACTTCTGCTCAAGCTTTCGAAGGATTAAGAGCGAAAAATAGAAAGGTAAGAAGGACAGATCTCACCTTTGGAGTTGTGGATCATAATGTTTCCACAAAGGATCGTAACAACCGAGACGCAGCAGGACCGATCTCCCGATTGCAGATCGATACCATGGAGAAAAATTGTAAAGATTTTGGAATCCGTTTATTCGGACCGGACGATCCCGAACAAGGGATTGTCCATGTTTTAGGTCCTGAATTAGGTTTTACTATCCCTGGATCTGTAATCGTATGCGGAGATTCTCATACTGCAACACATGGAGCATTTGGTGCATTAGCTTTCGGGATAGGGACTAGTGAAGTCGAACATGTGTTAGCGACACAAACTCTGAAGCAGGCAAAAACAAAATCGATGCTTGTCCGATTTGTAGGTAAACCTGGATTTGGTATCACTGCAAAAGATATAGTCTTAGAACTCATAAGAAAGATTGGAACCTCTGGGGGCAGGGGATTCACTATGGAATATTCAGGTGAATGGATTAGTTCTCTTTCTATGGAAGGTCGAATGACTCTTTGTAATATGAGTATCGAAGCGGGAGCTAGGGCAAGTCTCATAGCACCGGACCAGATCACATTTGATTATTTGAAAGATAGAAAGCTTGTCCCAAAAGGAGAAAGTTTTCGGAAAGCAATAGAATATTGGAAAACATTCTTCACTGATGACGATGCAGTTTTTGATGAGATGATTGAATTAGATATTTCTAATATAGAACCCCAAGTGACCTGGGGAACCAATCCTTCTCAGTCTTTGCCTATCGACGGTATTGTTCCGAATCCAAAAGAAATCTTAGACGCCAGAGCAAAAGAAACTGCAGAGAATGCACTTGCATATATGGGTTTAAAACCAGGAACACCCATTTCAGAAATTAGAATTGATAAAGTATTCATCGGCTCGTGTACGAATGCAAGGATAGAAGACTTGAGATCCGCAGCAGAAGTTGCCAAAGGAAAAAAAGTCCATCCGAATGTGCAAGCTTTGGTCGTTCCGGGTTCAGGCTCTGTGAAACGTCAGGCAGAACGAGAAGGTTTGGATCAGATTTTTATGGAAGCTGGATTTGAATGGAGAGAGCCAGGTTGTTCGCTTTGTCTTGCGATGAACGATGACGTATTAAAACCAGGAGAAAGATGTGCGTCTACTTCTAACCGTAACTTCGAAGGTAGACAAGGCAGGGGTGGGAGAACTCATTTAGTCAGTCCTTCTATGGCAGCGGCTGCGGCAGTGACCGGAAAATTTACAGATGTGAGGAAATTGGTATGAGCGTAGTAAATTGGACAATCCATACGGGAGTGGCAGTCACTATCCCGAGAGAAGATATTGATACGGACCAAATACTTCCTAAACAATTTATGAAATTAATCGATAAAAAGGGTTTTGGAAAACATTTATTTCATGATTGGAGATCCCGAATTTTTAGAAACCCAGTCATTAAGATATTGGATTTCTTCTTCTTTCAAACGAACCAATGCG
>NZ_JAFFPR010000017.1 GCF_016918735.1 Leptospira abararensis | reverse complement strand
ATTTACGCCATGTCGAAAGAAGGATATTTACCAACCTATCTTTCTAAACTGAGTTATGGTTCTTTGGTTCCGCAAAATGCGGTGATTAGTGGCGGCGTTTTGGGTATTTTCTGTATGTGTTTTTTGGACACAGCAGAACTTATCACCATATCCGCATTAGGTGCCTGTGGGATGTATCTTTTAAGTCTTGTTTCTTATTTTGTTTTGCGGAAAAAAGAACCAGAAATGCCAAGACCTTACAAAGCTCCGCTGTATCCCGTGTTACCAACAGTGGCTCTTGTTCTTGGGATTGTTGCTTGTGGTTCTGTTTGTTTTTCCGAGCCTTATTTGGCGCTCGGGGTTTTAGGATTTGGATTTGTTTTGGGAATTGGTTACCACTTAAAACAAAAACGGAACCAATTTTAGTAAATTGAGTTAACTCCCAAATTCCATTTTTGATCTTTCTTTTGCTTCTCTACAGCGATCTAAAAACAACCTCGAGACAGAATCATCGGGGTTTTTGTCCAATAACTTAGAGAATCCATCTATAGCTTCTTCAAAATCGTCTCGTCGAAATGCATCCAATGCTAAAGTATAATCATCTTTAGTAGAAATCAGTCTAGATGCTTTTTCTGGTTCGTATCCATCTAAAACTTCCACAACAAATACAGATTCTGTTTTGCCTTTGATTGCCACTCGGTCGAGAAGTCGGTAGTGGTATCCTAATCCTTCAGAAGCTTCAATAAAAGTATCCGCACTGATTACAATACGAGAAGAGAAGAGTTTAGTGATCCCTTCAATTCGAGAGGCTAAGTTGACGGCATCTGAGATGACGGTTCCTTCCATTCGTTTGTGTTCACCTAAGATTCCTAAGGTGAGATTTCCTGTATGAATTCCAATTCCCACTTCGATGGGAATATAACCGCAATTGGCTCTATGACCATTATAAATCCGAATGGCATCTTGCATTTCGACTGCTGCTTTGACAGCATCATTGATATCGTAAGGAAATAAGGCCATCACAGCATCACCAATGAATTTATCGATGAATCCATTGTTATGCCTAATGATAGGGCCTACTCTTTGTAGGTAACTGTTCAAAAAATCGAAGTTTTCTTTAGGAGTGAGGGTTTCTGAAAATTCAGTAAAGGATCTGATGTCAGCAAAGAGTATGGTCATTCTTTTTTGAACCTGATCCCCTAGATCCACGGAACGGATATCGGTTTTGCCTAAGTGGTATAAAAATTCTGTGGGAACAAAACGACTGAAGGAATTACTGAGTTGTTTTTGTTCCTGTGCAAACTCCAGAGTTTTTGTCATGGTTTGGCGAACAATCCGTCCAAAGGTCATAACTTGTAAAAAAACAAAGATTACAACGCTTGCAGGAGCTATATAGGTTGTATGGATGTAAGATTCTGCATGTAAGACATCATTGGTGGCTGCAGCAAGGACCAAAAGCATTCCCAATAATAATGGTTTGGACTCCATACGTTTCTTTTGGTAAGCACGGTACAAATAAATAAATATTATAATTCCATTGGCAACAAAGGCGATCGGGTAGATTGATGCAGTCTCTGTAAAATAAACGGGGGGTAATAAAAGACCAACGGTTAATACCGACGAAAGAGTATAAAAGAAAGTTCCCATTCGTTTGGAGAAGTCTTCAGGAAAAATTGTATAAAAATAATGATAGAGTAGTGGTGCCGACCAGTACCAAGAGAGGTATTCCAAACGTAATAGAAACCAGTAAGGAACATCAATAAATTCTATTAAAATTCGTTCTCCCGTAGAAATAGTTCTAAGTAAGACAGCTAAGGAAAATAAAAAGATTCCGATTGTGTGTTTACCGTCCCGATTATAAAAATACATCACAAAAAAGAAAAATCCCACAAAACTTAGGACCGAGGACAACATGGTTTCGTTGATCTTTCGTTTGGTGAGTCGGCTTTCAGCTTTTGTGTGCGTGGAAAGTACAATATCATTCCAAATTCCACCCTTCCTATGTACGTAATTGGCAACATAGAGATCAATGGTGATTTCAGGTGTTTGCGGTAAAACAACAAGAGTGGATTTCACTTGCGGAGTGTATTCGTTTGGATTGGTTCCTGGTTTTCCTGATCCACCTAAATACTTTCCATTAACATAAATAGCATACGAAGTGTCCTGTTCTAACACTGTGAGTGCCATGGTTTCTTGAAGATTTTCCGCAAGTTTTAATTTGATTCTGAAACTGGCATGTCCAAAGCCACCAAGAGAACCATAATCCATTTTATATCCGTTCCAATGTTTAGGAAGATTCAGAAACAAATCAGAATCTGTTTCTTGTATTTGGAAAGGAGCTGTATTCCAGAAAAATTTCCATTCCCCATTCAATGCCACAAACGGTTGGTCTGTAAAAGAATGTTGGCTAAGATCTAAATACCCTTTCTTTATTTCTGCTTTTACATTCCTATCCTCAGAGAGACAACTGAGGTGGAATAATAGGAAGATAAGAAAGAGTTTTTTCATTTAGGCTTGTCTTTTCGGAAATACCGTATAGTCCTGAAGTTTTGTAAATTTGACTTCGTCTCGTTTGTAACCGAGTAGTCCTTCTAAGGTCTGGTAGCGGTTCATCCCCATGCTGATTTCTATGTCTTGGCCTGTGAATTGTCCTGGGTGTTCGTATCCACAAGAATGTGCTAAACTCAGAAGTTCTTTTCGAAACCCTTGGATGTACTTGGCTGCACGTTTTCCTTTGATCTCTGGATCCACACCGCGTTGTAACCACCAATTCTGAGTGGCAACACCGGCCGGACAATGGTCCGTATGGCATTTTTGTGCTTGGATGCAACCAATGGATAACATGGCTTCTCTAGCCACATTGATGAGATCACAACCCATGGCAATCGCAACCACGGCTCGATCAGGAAATCCTAATTTTCCGGAACCAATCCATACAATTTGTTCGGACAAACCCTGACTCTGAAAGAGAGTGTAGACTCTTTGGAATCCAATTTTGAAAGGTAAGGAAACATGGTCGGCATAGGTAAGCGGGGCTGCCCCCGTTCCCCCTTCCCCTCCATCAATCGTGATGAAGTCGGGTCCTTCTGAACTTTGTTTCATCTCACGTGCGAGTTCTTCCCAAAATTCAATTTCACCAACAGCACTTTTGATTCCCACTGGAAGTCCAGTACCGTTCGCAATTTTTTCTATGAATTGGATGAGTTCTTTTACGTTCGTAAACTCACTGTGGGAGTTAGGAGAAATACAATCTTTTCCTTCTTCGACATGGCGGATGGACGCAATTTCAGCATTTACTTTTTTTGCAGGAAGAATCCCACCTTTTCCCGGTTTGGCGCCCTGTGATAATTTAATTTCAATCATCT
This sequence comes from Leptospira abararensis, assembly GCF_016918735.1. Lineage (GTDB taxonomy): Bacteria > Spirochaetota > Leptospiria > Leptospirales > Leptospiraceae > Leptospira_A > Leptospira_A abararensis. The sequence goes on along the minus strand of NZ_JAFFPR010000017.1, from coordinate 16,762 downwards.
TGATACATGGATTATTTCCCACTTTCTCTTTTAAGACATCCAAACTAAATTTTCCAGAATGGTCTCTGGCACCAAAGTACCCAGTGCCAATTTGCCAAACCATGTCAGCTCCTTCCTTATGGTAATTGCTAAGACCACCTTCGCCTGTATTGTGATAGGCGCCGGAATCTCTAGCACCTCTGTTGAGTGCCATGATTGCATTTTTTCCAAGAGACCCAAAGGACATCGCAGAGATATTCACAATGGAATAGGGCCTATAAGGAAATTTTCGTTTTGTCCCAATGACTTTTAAACAAGGGATACAACTAACATCTTTGTTATGGATGTATGCTTTTGCTTCTGGATAAGGAAAAGCTTTGTGTTTGATAATGGGATATCCAGGTTCGTATTGGATTTCTGTTGTTCCAAATCCAAAATTACTGTTTTGTCCTTTGGCAGTTGCATAAATCCAACTTCTTTCGGTTCGATCAAAGGGACGTTCTTCCTTATCATGGGCAACCCAATATTGCCTGAGTTCCGGTCCAATCATTTCCAAAAAATAGCGGAGCCGTCCGACGATGGGAAAGTTTCTCTGAATCGTGTGCGTTTTTTGAGTGATGTCTCTTAGGAAAACTAAGACAAGAAACAACAACAATCCAATCAGAGAGGAAGTTAAGGGATAGGTTTCAATCCAAGTAAGTAGCTGATCCATATGGGGTGCGTCCATTTCTATATCCAAAGCAATAAGATGACAAGCTAAGATTGGATGTGAGACAAAGATTCCAAAAGTTTTTCTTTTGTGAATGGTTTGAAAATATATCCAGAGATGAGCGGAATTTTTGCAGCACGGTCTGTATCTGCTTCATCCACAGAAGAACTAACAAGAAAGACTTTGATACTTTTGGGAAAATTAGGAAAGATCTTTCCAAAGGCATCTAAAAATTGCCAGCCGTCCATAAAAGGCATATTGATATCGAGAAAGATGATATCGGGAAGTAGCTCTTTGTTTTGAAATTCCTGATGAAAGAACTCGAGTGCGTTTTCCGCATCGGAAAACACGAGTACCTCCCCTTTGATTCCTGCATTGGAGATGATTTTTTTGGTAGTGAATTGGTAAATTTTGTCATCGTCGATGACGCAGATCTTTAGAGTCATTTGGTTTCACTCCCTTCTGGAAAGTATAAAAGGAAAGTGGCACCCTCTCCTGGTTTGGAGCGCACTTCAATCCTTCCACCAATTGATTCCATTTTGTATTTAATCAAAAACAATCCGAGTCCCTTACCACTGATGTGACGATGAAAAGTCTTCCTAAGCTGAAAAATTTGATCACCGTATCGTTCCAAATCGATTCCCATTCCATTGTCAGAAAAGGAAATCGTGGTTTGTGAGCCGATTTGAAAGGATTCGACGGAAATTCGCAGTTTTCGGTCCGGCTGGGCATAACGAAGGGAATTGTTTAGTAAATGTAGGAAAATGGTCTCTAGGAATTCTTTGGAAAAGAAAATGGTTTTCCCTCCAGAAAAATCAGATTGGATTTCCACCTTTTTTTCTTCCAATTCCCCTTCCATAAGCTCGATCACATTCGAAAATGATTGATCAATCGCCACCGACTCCGGTTTGTAATGGTCGGAATTTTGAATTTTTAATGTGCTAATGAGTTCCGATAAAACAGTTTCGAGAGTTTCTGTAACCTCTTCTAAATGACCTTCGATTTCTCTAATATCTACTAGTTTTTTTGTCTCTTTCATCAAATCCAGAAGACTTCTTAGATTGCTCACAGGTGCCCGCAAATGATGGGAGATGATTTGGTTGTAGGCTTGCAGCTGTTTGTTTTGGGTTAAAAGGGAATTGGTTGTGGCTCTTAAACGATCATTATTTTCCAGAAGAAGAGTTTCTGATTTTTTTCTTTCATTAATGTCGATGATTTGTGCAAGGTAGTGAATGGGATGACCTAATTCATCGCGAAGAACAGTGACAGTGATATAGGCCCAAACTTTTTTTCCCGATTTGTGAAGGTATTGTTTTTCGATTGAATAGTTATCGATGATTCCTTTTTGAACTTCGTCTCTATATTTAAAATTTTCTTCGAGTTCTTCCCCAGCACTGATTTCGGAAAAATGTTTTCCTACTATTTCGTAACTTTTATAACCCAAAAAATTGGCAAAGGCATCATTTGTTTCATCTATGTAACCTTGTTTTCCTGTGAGTACTAGGCCAATCGGTGAATCATGGAATAGTGTTTTGAACCTGCGTTCTGCTAGTGCTAGATTTGCCTCAGTATCTATTTTTTCTGAGATATCTCGAGAGGATGTATGTAAATATTTTTGTCCAGTGGTTGGATGTATCGTCAAACGATTGTCAGACTGCAGCCATATATAGGTTCCGTTTTTGTGCAAAAAACGAAAAGTGGAATGGATATTTTCTTCTCCACGGAGAAGGGGTTGGTGAGACCTTTCTTGGATCAACCTTCGTTCATCCGGGTGAAAAAAATCGTAAGGATTTTTGCCAACCAGTTCCTCGGATTTATACCCAATGATTTTTTCCGAGTTGGGGCTCACATAAATATAGGTACCGTCAGCTTCATGCAAACATACCAACTCTCGACTAATGGATGTTACTAAATGAAGTATCTCGGAATCGGGAAGTCCCACCAGGAAATTTTCCACTGCTTCTATAGGATTGTCTATCCGAAATGTAAGTGGGAATCTGGATTTTATAAAATTAGTTGGAACCTTTTTTTTTTAGAACCAATCACATCAAAAACGAACCAGTTTTTTTGAAGGCCATCAAAATTGATAAAAGGATACTCAAATGAAAAATCTATCGTACATCATTCTGGACGGGAATCTAACCGCTGATCCAGAGGAAAAAACAATTGCTGGAGGTAAAACTTTGGCCAATTTCACAGTTGCTGTCAACCACACGTCCAACAACCAAGAAGGGAAAGACAAGGAAGAAGTTTCTTTCTTCGAGGTAGAAGCTTGGGAAAAACTGGGTGAAAACTGTGTAGAATACTTAAGGAAAGGTAGCAAAGTCACTGTGATGGGAAACTTAAAACAGAACCGTTGGAAAACTTCGGAGGGAGAAAACAAATCCAAATTCCGAGTGATCGCTTCTACCGTTCGTTTTGATAGTATTCGCAAGAAAGAGGAAAAGGTCGCTTAAGAATTCCATGGCGGGTGTTTTGATTTTCTGCACCCGCTATTTGTGGTTAAGGGGTGGGAATACTTCTTTTTTTGTGTTTCGAATGGGTTGGGGAATCAAATATAGAATGCGAATCATTGTCATCTGCTTTCGACTTTTCCTGTGATTCGTCCGTTAGTTTTTTCTCATCATTACGATCTTCCTGTAATGATTGTTTTCCATTTTTATTTACAGACAAAATGCGAAAGTATCTAGGAGAAGAAACCAAGTTCCATTCTCTAAACATAAACTTTGTAAATCCATGTTTTGGTCCAAACACTCCGTTCGTGGTTTCAATTTTGGATTTGATGTTTGTTTTGTAGTCCAATTGTTCCGCTTGTGTTAGGTTAGGAAATTGGGCGACTTCCCCATCCACATAACGATTGCGTAAAATATCTAGTTCTCTGCGGTTTCGTGCAGTGACATCTTCGAAAAATCTTTGTTTGGCGGCGTTGCAATTTCCTCCATAAGATTCGCAATTGGGTTCTAAATGAGGGTTTACGAAGCTGAGTTCTAAGTAGATGTTTATATATTCACCTGGGTTTGGTACTTTTCCATCTTGAATCTCCAATACTTGTGGGACTGTGTCTCTGTCGGTGTATTGTCTTTCAATGGCTTCACGTGAGATTTTTGTTTCTGGGGAGGTGCTATTTACTTTTACCGGTTTTTTGGATTCACCAACAATGACTTTGTTTCGCATGACTTCTGTTTTAGTTTCTAAAATTTCATAGGCTTGGAAGTTTACAGGTTGTTTGGCGATGATTTCACCCTTTTGATTTAATACAATGATATGATGATCTAAAATAGTTCCTGCAATGATTTCTTCTATAATGCTAATTCCAGCATCTTCAAAAAAAAGATCCAATTGGATGAATGGAATTTTATTTTCCGAATACTCTACGCTGACACCAGGTTCTTGTGCCAAAGGTTTTTTACCGTCCTTGGATTCAGTATGGACTGCTTCCGATTTTGTAATCATTTTGATACGGTTGAGATTGATTTGTTCTGAATGTGTGGGAAACGTAGGGGTGATTACCTGTTGCGGAGTTTCGCATCCGAATGAGAGGAGTAACAGGAAGGGAATTACGTACAAGCGGTTCATATGTTTTAAGTATCGGCCAGAGATTGCCCCTAAAATTAGGGGCAATGTAGGAGTTAGATATGTTTTATGTCAGCTGGTGGGAGGATTGGTCCACTAGTTTGGAGGATTTCCACATACTTTCCATTGATCATACGGAATGCTTTTTCTGGTTTTTCTTTTAGGAAGTAAATAGGCTCTATTCCTTTTTGAGTTGGTGATTCTAGTTTTAACACTTTACCCCAATCTGAATAAGTAAGAGTGATGGTTTGTCCATCTTGTTTGTATTCTTTAACTAACTTTCCATCAAAGTCATATTCAGACAATGCAATTGGATTTCTATCAGTCCAGAACTCAATTAGGTTGAAGACAAAGATGTCTAAAAAACTTCCAATTCCATAAGCAATGTATAGTGGGAAGATCATCAAAAGGGAACGAAAGAAACCTGCGAGTTTGCCAGAACCAATTTGGATATTTCCGTTAAAGGAGTATACTGCTTTGACCGCACCAAATTTTCCAAAACAATTTGACAATAAGCCGAAGGATAAAAGTCCCACGAGAGCTGTTTTTAATATTTTTTTCATTTTTACCTCTTAGTTCTTAGCTAAAAAACTAGAGCTATATCATAGGCGATTCCGCGACTATCTGCAAGCCGAAATGATTGACAGACATATTTTTTCAAAGAGCCTGGTCTGAATAGAAGGCAAACCCCATTGATCTTTTCCGATTTTGAATATTTTGTCTTCTTTCTATTTGTTTTTTTTACGGTTTGGTACGTATTCCCATCCATTTTCTCGAATCAATCTAGAGAAACACGAATCTTACATGTTTTCCTACTGATTAGTAGTTATTTCTTTTACATGTCTTGGGATTATCGTTTTGGCGCGCTCATCCTACTCTCCACTGCTATTGACTATTATGTAGGACTTAAACTTAGCACAGAAACCAGAGACAAAGTCAGATACTATCTCCTACTTTTTAGTTTGGTTACCAATCTAGTTTTTATATTGGGCTTTTTTAAATACTATAATTTTCTTGTGACTTCTATCAATACAGTCACCAATCCAATGTTTGGTGCAGATGCACTTCCTGTTCTCAAAATCATTCTTCCCGCAGGAATTTCCTTTTTTACATTCCAATCTTTGTCCTATACCATCGATGTTTATAGAAAAGAAATCCCAGCTGAAAAAGACTTCATTCGGTTTGCCTTATTTGTGAGTTTTTTTCCCCAACTGGTTGCAGGCCCCATTGTGACAGCAAGGACCTTTATGCCGCAGTTGTACAGTCCCAAGAAATTGGAAGATATTGAGTTTCGAGTTGCGATTCGATTTTTTATGTTGGGTTATTTCAAAAAAGCAGTCTTATCTGATATGGTGGCGCCAACGATTGATGCCATTTATGCTGACCCTGCTGGTCACCACGCCTATGCTTTGTTAATTGCAGCAGCTCTTGGTGGAATCCAGGTATATTTAGATTTTAGCGGTTATTCGGATATGGCCATTGGAAGTGCCATGTTACTTGGTTACAAACTGCCAACGAACTTTAACTTACCTTTCCTTGCCACCTCCGTTTCCGGTTTTTGGCGCCGGTGGCATATGACACTCAATTCCTGGTTACGTGATTATATTTATATTCCTATGGGGGGAAGTAGAGTAACATCAGTAAGGCGAAAGTTTAATCTTTGGTTTACCATGTTTGTGAGTGGGGTTTGGCACGGGGCCCAATGGACTTTTGTTTTTTGGGGATCCCTTAATGGTATTTTTTATGTTTTGGAAGAGGTTTGGAAGGAGTGGTTTCCGGACAAAAAAGACAATATGGAAACAGAACATTGGTATCAGGTTCCTCTTTGGCTCTTTCAGAATATTCTCAATAGCTCCATTTTCTTTTTAGGGGCAGTTTTTTTTCGTTCCCTTACTTGGGAAAATGCTTGGATTCACATCCGAGGGATCTTTACCTTCCAGGCGGGACAAATCCGGCCCTATATGTGGAAGGACTTCCTTTGGATCCTAATCTTCCTTTATTTAGGCCATATCATCGGTTATTTTATCTTTGAGAAGGGGAAAGGTAAAAAAATCCCGGCTAGTTTGGAGTTTGCCCTCTATCCGATTCTATTTCTTGTCTTAAATTTAGCTACACCAGAAAATTCCGTTCCGTTCATTTACTTTCAGTTCTAATTTGCTTTTTTCGTTTCCAATAATAGGAATCCTTGTACGTTGTTGCTATGGAAAGTGAGCGAAGGCTTCCAAGAATATCCCCCGGTGACTTTTCTGAATTTGAGGTCCAATTGGATTTGGAAGGGATTACTCTATTTGGAAAGTTAGGGAATATTTCGGAAGAAGGCCTTTGTTTTTTGGGTGAGGATGACTTACTCAGCGATGAAATTGAGTCCCAAGTTTTGGGAAGTATCGTTTGGGCAAAAGGCACCAAACGAATGTTCTTTGAAGGAACCGTAATGTGGACCCAAACGTCTAAACTTAAAAATGTGATTTATTATATTGCGGGAATCCAATTTCAGGAAAGACTTAATCTTACAGATTCAATGCTAGCACGTAGTTTGGAGATCAAATGAAAATATTACTCCTTGGTGGAACCGGACTTATCGGTAAACAAGTGTTACTCTCTCTTGTTTTTTATCCACAAATTAAAAAGGTGATTGTTTGGGCAAGAAATTCCCCATCTACCTCCAATCCCAATGTCCCTATTGAAGTGGTACAAGTAAAGTGGGAGGACTTTCAATCAGGAAAGGTTTCCATTCCCGAAGGGATCGATGCTGTTTTTTGTTGTTTGGGTACAACCATTAACAAAGCAGGAAGTCAGGAAAAATTCAAAGAAATTGATTACGAATATCCCTTACTCGCTGCAAAACAAGCAAAGGAAAAAAATGTTCCTGGTTTTTATATCATTACGGCGATGGGATCAGATCAAAACTCTTCTATTTTTTATAATCGAGTGAAAGGGGAACTTGAAACGGAACTTCGTAAGTTAGAATTTCCTTTTTTAGGAATTTTCAGGCCATCTCTACTGATCGGAGAAAGAGAAGAAGTGCGAGTCGGGGAGAAGGTGGGAGAGTTTCTTGGCAATCTCATTCCTTTTGGCCTTCTTGGACTCAAAAAATACAAACCAATTCCTGGTGAGTATGTTGCTAAATCTATGATTCATTCTTTGTTACATAACAAACCAGAGCCAGGTGCCACACCTACAGTGAAAGTCTACGAAAACGATGTCCTTTGGGAAATCGGTAAGGACCATTCTTTTTGATTCCAGATAACAAACAAAAACCCTATTCCAAAACCAAATACATCATCCTCAGTTGGGTGGTTCACTTTATTGTCCGAGTTTGGTACTTATTTGTGCGAAACCAAAAATTCATCATTCCTGCTGAAAGTGCCAAGGTAATTGAAAAAGGTTCTGGTTATATCATCGCGGTTTTTCATGAAACCACACTCTCCCTCTACAGACATGCCACCCAGTATTTGAAACGAAAGAAAAAAGCGGATATGGTAGCCCTTGTTTCCCAATCCAAAGATGGAGAGATCATCCACCAAACCTTTGCTCGCTCAAGCTTGCGTTCGGTTCGCGGATCTTCCACAAGAGGGGGAACAGGAGCCTTTCGGAATATCTTAAAAGAGATGAAGCAAGGTGCTGTTCCTATCTTTACCGTTGATGGTCCCAAGGGCCCAAGACGGGAAGTGAAACCTGGTGTGATTGTGACGGCCTCTCTCACAGGATTTCCCATTCTATATTTGCATTCTTGTTATGATAGGGCTTACACTTTCAAAAGTTGGGACAGGCATTTTTTCCCCAAATTTGGGGCAAAACTTTTCATCCAATACGGGGAACCGTTCTTTGTTCCCAAAGGCCTTTCGGAGAGCCAAATGGATGAATATGCCAAAAAATTGGAAATTGCCATGGGGAAAAATGCGGAAATCCTGGAATCCTATGTGCGTGGACAATACCCCGACAATTCTATTGACGTACCGCCTAAAATCTAAAGTTTAACCAAGTAAGGTAAAAAATATGTCCTCTCTTAAAAACTATATCTTCACATCCGAGTCCGTATCTGAAGGACACCCAGACAAAGTCTGCGACCAAATTTCTGATGCCATTCTCGATGCCTATTTAGCCCAAGATCCAAAATCTCGTGTGGCTTGTGAAACTCTTGTTACAACAAATCTCGTAGTCATTGCCGGTGAGATCACAAGTAAAGGAAAAGTAGACACACAAGAAGTGGCTCGTGACGTGATCCGTAAAATCGGTTATAACGATATCAATATGTACTTCGATGCTGATTTTGCTGTCGTTGCCTCTCACGTGCACGCACAGTCACCTGACATTGCCCAAGGGGTAAATGAAGGCGAAGGACTTCATACAGAACAAGGAGCAGGAGACCAAGGTCTTATGTTTGGTTTTGCGATTGCAGAAACTCCAGAACTAATGCCTGCTCCACTTTATTACTCTCATAAACTTTTAGAACATTTATCTGAACTTCGTCATACTGGCAAAATCGATTGGCTTCGTCCTGATGCTAAATCACAAGTAACCATCCAATACGAAGATGGAAAACCAAAGAAAGTGGACACTGTGGTTATTTCCACACAACACAAACCAGGTGTGACTCACAAACAAATCGAAGAAGCAGTGATCGAAGAATGTATCAAAAAAATGATACCAAAAGAACTTCTTGTGAACACTCGTTATTTTATCAACCCTACAGGTAAATTTGAAATCGGTGGACCACATGGTGACACAGGTCTTACGGGACGTAAGATCATCGTAGATACTTACGGTGGAATGGGTCGTCATGGTGGTGGTGCTTTTTCTGGAAAAGATCCATCTAAAGTAGATCGTTCTGCTGCATATATCGGACGTTATATTGCGAAAAACGTTGTGGCAGCTGGTCTTGCTCACAAATGTGAAGTGCAACTTGCTTATGCAATCGGTGTTGCTGAACCTGTATCGGTTCTTGTCGATACATTTGGAACAGGAACTATTTCTGACGAAGAAATCTCAAAACGTGTATTGGCAAATTTCAAACTCACTCCAAAAGGAATTGTAGATGGTTTGGATCTTCTTGGAAAAGGAAGAAAATACCAAGAAACTGCGGCTTATGGCCACTTTGGTAGAACAGGTAACACGTTTACTTGGGAAAAAACTGATAAAGCGGAAGCTTTAAAAAAAGGATAAGTATGGGAGCACCTAGCCAATCCACTGCGGACAAAAAAGCAACAAGAGATGCATACGGCGAAGCCTTAGTTGAGTTAGGTGCATCCAGGCAAGATATCGTAGTTTTAGATGCGGATCTTTCTGGTTCCACTAAAACTGCGGATTTTAAGAAAAATTTCCCGGAACGATTTTTTAATGTTGGTGTCGCTGAACAAAACTTAGTTGGTCATGCGGCAGGCCTTGCCCTTTCTGGGTTTGTGCCTTTTGCTTCTAGTTTTGCTATGTTTTTATCTGGTAGAGCTTGGGAAGTGGTGCGTAATAGCGTCGTATATCCAAAGTTAAACGTAAAACTCGTTGCTTCTCACGGTGGAATCACTGTGGGAGAAGACGGTGCGTCTCACCAATGTATTGAAGACTTTGCAATTATGCGTGTCATTCCAGAAATGACTGTGATTTGTCCTTCTGATTTTAACGAAACCAAACAAGTCATTCATGCCATTGCGGACTATAAAGGGCCTGTTTACGTTAGGGTCGGTCGACCTGCCATTCCTTTGATTGAAAGAGAAAACTACAAATTCCAAATTGGAAAAGCGGAAGTGATCTCCGAAGGAAAAGATGTTTGTATCATTGCCAACGGTGTTATGGTAAACGAAGCCATGATAGCTGTAGGTCTTCTCAAAGAAAAAGGAATTAGTGCAAGCCTTCTCAATATGGCGACCATCAAACCTTTGGATCGAGAAGCCATCATCGCCAAAGCAAAAGAATGCGGGGCGATTGTGACTTGTGAAGAACATAATGTTATTGGTGGACTTGGTTCTGCTGTGTCTGAACTTCTTTCTGAAGAGTATCCAGTTCCTGTCATCAAAGTAGGAATGAAAGATACATTTGGAAAATCGGGTACTTGGAGTGGTCTACTTGATTACTTCGGTCTCCGCGCCAAAGATGTAGTTTCCCACGCAGAAATCGCTATTTCCAAAAAGAAAAAATAAGGTTTTGGTTTCGGTTATGACCGGTGCCGGAGCTCCCCAACCATCCATTTTAGAAGAAACCGAAGTGAGGCCCCGTCGTAATGATGGGCCTTGGAAGGTTGTACTTTGGGATGATGACTTTCACACATACGAATATGTGATTGAGATGTTAATGGACGTCTGCCAAATGCCTTGGGAAAAAGCCTTCCAACATGCTGTCGAAGTGGACACTCGCAAAAAAACCATTGTCTTTTCTGGGGAATTGGAACACGCTGAATTCGTCCACGAACGGATTTTAAACTATGGCCCCGATCCACGGATGAGTAATTCGAAAGGATCGATGACCGCCACACTCGAAAGGTAAGTTAAGAATCACAATCGTATTTCATGCATTGAATGATAGAATCAGAATCCATCCATTCAATTAAAAATCAAACTGCTTTGTTATCAAAGCTAACAATTTACATCTTACGTTCTAAAGCATAATTTCTTTCTGGCACTAACAGAGAAGAAACCGATTCATTAGTATCCACTTTGATATGAGTGGTTGGATTGTAAGTATCCAACATATAGTCCCCATCCACAATGAATTGGTAATGGTATTCACCCGGAAGTAATTTCTTTTCGAGAGTAAAAACTCCCTTTCTATCTTTTTTCAAAAAATCATGTTCTGGATTCCAATCATTAAAACTCCCCACCACTCGAACTACTTCGGCATTTGGTAAATAGATTTGGAATTTTACGGTTCGTAAGTCTCTTTCTTCGTTTGCGGAATCTTCGAGGACCATCGTTTTTGTTTGCCGGTCCGTATCTTTTCCTTCTAAAATAAAACGGGAGTAGTAAGATCCAGATCCATCTTCCAACTTATCAAAGTTTTCGGGATCATAGGTAAGGAGACCGTTCACTCGAAACTTGTATTCATAAACTGGATCGTCTTCGTAAGTATCTGTGATTTGTGTAGGTTCTACGACTGTATAATAGATTCCGTATTGGTTTCGTTTCATATCGGAACAATCCCAATTGTTAAAACTTCCACAGATTTCTACTGATTCATCTCGGAGTCCATTGTAGGTAAAGAGAATCCCTCTATGAATGAGTTTGCCAGAGGATACGTAAGATTCTACGTCAAGATAACGAATGTAACGTGGAGCGATATTTTTTTTGAGACTTTCTAGTTGCCAAAGGTAATAGACCGTATCTTGGTCTTCGGTTTCATCCGACATCTCTAGTTCTTTGGAGGAAAAACTTCCAATCCAATCCATTCCCTCCTCGGCAAAGATTCCGATTCCTGTGAAAAAGAGTAAAAATAGGGCGATACGGATGGATTTGAATTTCATCATAGTCGTGGTCGTTAAGGCGTCCTTCTAGATAATTTTCGGCAGAAATGAAAAAAGAGAGTGAAAGGTTTTTTTCCGACGGAACCATCTGACATAATAAAAAAAATATTCTGTCATTTTAAGAAGGGGCCGATAATTCATTAGGAATAGACCCGTAATGGCTGAGCCGATAGACAAATTGAGTCCGGAAGAAATCACACAAATCGAGACGATGTTTTCGGCTCTCAATAAAAATCCGCTCTCATCGGAAGAACTGAATCCGATGGCGAAGGTTTTACGTGAGAAACTGGGATATACAAGCCCCATTACGCCTTCTGAACCGGAAGCCGACACAGAGGAAGATTCCGGCTCTGCCTTTGACGATTTTGATAATGAAGGGACGGGTGATGCCGAAGGTGGAGATCCTTTTGCAGCTCTTGATGATGAGGACGATGATTTTGGTCCTCCCAAACTTCCCAACCGAGAAGCCGAAGAAGACGACGGAATTGATTTAGATGAATTACTTGGTGAAGACTCACCAAAACCAAGTCCCACACCAGCTGCGACCGACGATTTTGATTTTGATGCCCCCTCCACTGATACAGAAGATACCGACCCATTTGCTTCCGATTCAGGCGCAACTGACGAACCAGACCCCTTCGCAAGTATGGACACTCCAGGAGAAACTTCTGATGAAGATGATCCTTTTGCTAATTTAGATGCGGTCGATGAAGCTCCTTTAGAGGAAAAACCAGCCCCTGTCATTGGTGATGATCCCTTTGCTAATTTGGGTGGAGACGATGATACTCCTCCCACAACCGACGAAGACCTGTTCGCTGGTTTTGATTCGGGAGAAGAAACTCCTGCTGCTTCTGAGGATGATTTTGATTTTGGGGGAGGTGGTGACACTACTCCGACTGGTGATGATCCTTTTGCGGATATGGGTTCCACCCCAACGCCGACAGAAAGTTTTGGTGATGACCCCTTTGGTGGATTTGATACACCGACATCCGATGCAGACACCGCCGATGATCCGTTTGGTGATCTTTCCACACCTGCATCTAGTGGAGAGTCATCTTTTGGCGATGATCCTTTTGCCGATATGGGATCTACCCCAACGCCCACAGAAAGTTTTGGCGATGATCCTTTCGGAAATATGGACAGTCCGTCCGCTCCGTCTCGGGACAATGAACCCGCGGATGTAGGTGGTGGATTTGATGATCCGTTTGGTGACTTGGGTGTGGGAATGGAACCACCAAGTCTCGATGATGACTTAGGAGCTCCTTCTTTTGACGATTTAGCACCATCCATTGATGATATGCCAGTCTCCACTATGGACGACTTTGGTTCTGATGGGCCTGGGGGCTTTGAAGAAGACCTCATGTCTCTTGGCAAAGAAGACGAACCAGAAGAGTCACTCGAGGCTAACCTAACAGATGAAGAGTTGGCTGTCATCCAGTCTGAATTACTTCGTTACCCGCCAAAACTTCGTCGTACCATCATTGATACGATTGTGAACCAAAGGATTCCGGTTCGCAATCAAAAAGAAATCATTGAACTCATTAAGGCACAACAAAAACCAGAAGACATCGCAAGTTATTTAAGTGGCCTTCTTGGGGAAAGAGTGGAGCTTAGTGACTCCACTGGTAAGTTTGCAGCCGATGGTGTGCCAATCATTGCAAGTCGGGATGCGTATACCAAAGAAGGTGCCGCCCGCAAACGAGAGTTAGTTCGTCGAACAATTTTGTCCTCGGCTGCAGCTGTATTTCTTGTATTTGGAATCGTAACTCTTTGGAAATATGTCATTGTTCCTTATCGCGCCAAAGCGCAGTATGCACTCGGACTTGAAAAAATCGAAGAGTTTAGTTATGAAACAGATGCTCTCGAGAAGAAAAAACTCCTCGCTGATGCCGAAAATTATTTTATCAAAGGGGAAGAGATTTTCCCACATAACTTAGAGTTTTTGAACAAATATTGTACTGCCTATACGAAAGCTGGGCAGTATGAAAGAGCCTTTGAAAAATGTTTTGGGAAAGTGGAACCTGATTTTGGTTATGAACCAGAAGACAAAGAACACAAACGTGCCTGGGAAAATAGAAAAGAAGTACCAAACATTAGTTTTGCGAAAAAAACAGAATGGAATGATGCGGGAGTCGAAACCGCAGGCCGACGACCACTTTCAGAACTTGCATTTTATCTTACTTCTCAGGATAAAGTTCCAAGAAGGGTATTAAAAGCGGGTGCTTACATTGCATCCCGTTTAAAATACAATGTCCATGACATTGATACCTACATTGCGCTTGGAACTTTTCACTCCTTTCACCGAAAGGACTTCATCGAAGTTCCTCCAGGGAGTAATCGCAAAAAATATAAAAACGATCACCTTGCCATTGAATACTTCAAACGAGTGTTTACCGATGGTGGAGATCCTGACAATGTAGATGCCATCGCAGGCATTGCTAAGATTTTTTATAACAAACAAGAGTTTGGAACGGCTGTTAAATACTATAACGATATCATTGAAAAGTATCCAAAAAATGCCATCGGTCATGGTGGGATTTTGTCAACATATATCGAAATGTGGAAACGAGATAACAATCCTCAGTATGTTTTAAACCACCACAGACAAGTTCGGAATGCTCTTAACATCGAGGACGAACTCTCTCTTTTTGTTTTGGCAAAATTGGCATCCTTTTATATTGATTTAGATTCTGAAGAAGTAAGAATCAAATACAACATCAACCCAGAAGACCAAGTCACTGGAATGGAGATTGATGATAATGTGGAATACCTTTTAAACATTGCCTATGGAAAAGAGGGTGGTTCCAAATTTGCCGAAGGATATTACCAAAGAGCTCGGTTTTATTTCAAAAAAGAAGAAGCGGCGCGTGCCCTTAAACAATTGGAATTGGCGTCCACTTACGATATCCGCCACTACTTAGCGGTTTTACTCATGGCTGAGTATTATATCCAAACAGAAAACTATGATGAAGCCGTAAAACTCCTTCGGGAAGCGGATGATCGTTATCAAAATTACAGAGACAGGCTTGGGGAAAGAGATGAGGATGAAACCTTACTCGAAGGAAGTCCGGGAAGGATTTCTTTTAACTTAGGTAAAATCCAATTTTTGGAAGCAGCTGGAATCAATATAACAGACAATATACGAGAATTCCCTGGTAAAAAAATCTATCCAGAACGTAGTATTGGAACTCTTTCTTATGAAGAAAAAGAGAGACGTAATGGTCTTTTTATGGCTCGCGAATCATTTTTGGCGGCTCTGGAACGTGATATTTCTAAAGATCCAAAGATTGTCAGAGAATGTTATTATTACTTAGGTTGGATTGATTATAATCATGGAGACTTTGCGCAAAGTTTGGATTTTTGGGCCGAACTTCCGGAAGAAGATATTTATAATAACGCAACCTTACTTTTTGGAAAAGGAAATTCCTTTTACTATACAAGACAGTACAATGCTGCCCTTGGCAACTATCTGAAATTAAAAGATGATTTTGAACTGAAAGAACAAAGTTTGGGAAGGATCGATACAGAAAACTCGGATCATAGAGAAGTGTATGAAACTCTAACTGCCCTCTACAATAATATTGGAGCTGTGTATGAGAAAAAACAAGATACGATCAATGCCCTCAAATACTATTGGAAAGCGATGGAAACAGCGCGTAAAATTGGTTCGGTAAGCGAAATTGCGAACTCTAACAAAGATTTGGTGTTTGCCCGGGCCAAACTCGACCGCGAACCATTGTTAGAAGATTGGCTCGCACCGACACTGGACCGATTGACTCAAATTAAAAAGTAGATCGAATTAATGTTTGCGAAAGCGTTCGCGGATTCCCAAAAGAAAGAAATAGAAAGTTTCCCACATCCTTTGGATTCGGTAAGGTCTTGCGATGATCCTCCAAAACCAAATGAGTCCTCTTTCTTTAAACCATTCTGGGGCTTTTTTGTCAGCACCAGATAGCATATCTAAGGCGCCACCCACACCGATGACAACTGCTTTGCCAAAATATCCGGTATTGTTTTCGATCCAAATTTCTTGGTCAGGAAAATCCATGGCAAGGAAGATGATATCGGGTCCTGTTTTTCGGATGGCTTCTTTGACTCGCATCTCTCGTTGCCTGTCCAGATGACCCGCATGTCTTCCTACGATCCGAACTTTAGGAAAGTGCCTTGTTAGGTTAAAATAAATTCGTTCTACAATTTCGTCTTTTGCCCCAAAGATAAAAGCTGTGAACTCTTTGAGTTCTGCTAGTCGGATGAGATCCATCATCACAGCAATAGGAGTGACTCTTTCTTTGAGCCTTCCGGATGTCATCCAACCAATTCCAGCACCTTCCACGAGAATGGTTCCGGCTTTTTCTGCAATCCGGTGGAGTGATTTTTTGGGACGCATCCTCATGAGTTTGATGGGATCTAAAAATAAAACGTGGTGCATGCCTTCTTTTTTCTCAAGCACGCGAAAGAGTTTAGCGATGGCTTCGTCGGTAGTCACGTTGTCGATGGGAATTCCTAAAACATTGAGGGTTTCCAGCTTGGAAACATCGATATTTTGGTATTCTAGTAGTATATCCCTCTCATCTTTTGAGGAATTGTGAACGATTTCGCTCAGTTGCTTCATGTAGCCGGGCTTTCCTTTCCTATCTAAAACATTATGTCCAGTATCCTCTATTGTCGCCTCTAAATTTTTAAAAACTGCCGTTTTTTCACTTGGATTGGAATCGAAAGAAAGAGAAAAAGTATCAAAATGTTTCGAAGCCATCTTTTCTCAATATTGATTTTCCTATTTCTCTCAAGCGCAAGTTATGCGGAAAAACTTTCCATTTATGGAACGATCCAAAATGGTACAACCGGTGGACTCGGTAAGGCAGATTCAATTCGAATGTTGGCTTTGCAAGGGGCCATGGTTCCTTTAGCAGAAATTGGTCCGCAATCGGGTAAATTTCGTTTTCCTGAAACAGATTTGCCTGAAGGTGCACCCATCCTCTTGCAAATCCAATACCAAGGTGTAAATTATAATAAAATGATTCCGCCAACCACCAAATTTCGTACATCTCCGCAAG
>NZ_JAFFPR010000016.1 GCF_016918735.1 Leptospira abararensis | reverse complement strand
GTTTTAAACTTTTTGGATTTCCATTTTGGAAAGTAAATCCGATATTAGGAAACCCGTCATACTTTCCGTCAGCTATATCTTCTAAAAAATGACGGATGATGTCATTCGATATCAAATAAGCAATCCCCTGTTCCAAAGTACTAATTTGAAAAACAAGACCCACCACTTTTCCATTTTGTACGGCAGGGCCACCGGAATTTCCAGGTTGGATATTGGCTGTGATTTTTAATACGTTTCGATAATCTAACCCAGAATAGGTGTAGCGGTTTTTTTCAAACCGAAGGACCGATCCCTTTTCCACAGATAAACTATCATTTCCATTCGGGAATCCAAGAAGTAATAAATCAGAACCTAAATTCGGAATTCCTTCCAAAAAAGACAAAGATGTAGTTTGTTCCGAAAAATCAGGATCCGTCACTTGCAATAAAGCCAAATCACAATCATACCCGATGAATTTAACATCTGCTAAATATTCTTTTTTAGTAAAACTACTTTTAACCAAAATTCTTTTGGCATCGCGCACCACATGAGCGTTCGTTAATATGGTTTGGTTTGGCAAAACAAGGCCGGATCCAAATCCAGTATATAGATTCTTTTTCATCCACGGTTGCGTTTTGTTTTCGGTATTGAATCCTTCATTACGAATGAGAACCACAGAACGAAAAATAGAATCTACAGCCGGCTCAGGATCTACTTGAGCCAGTATTGACCTACTCAATACAAAAAACAGAATGCAGGTTTTAAATATTTTATTCATAATACAAAACGATTTTCTCCCAGTAGGTTTGAGTTTCTGTGATTTTTTTTAGGACGGCATTTCCTAAAACCCGGTCACCAGGTTTTGGATTTTTCCATATTGTATTGGAAGATACCAAATCACCAGAAGCGGAAGAAGGCACTCTGATCAAACTATAAGCAGAATCACGAATACATGTGATACGGAAAACGTAGGATACTGTTTGGTCCCAATAAAAACTCTCGTCTTTTTCAATCAGTTCCAAAGGACAAGAAGAATCAAAAAACACCTCAATATTACTTGGAACTTCTTTTCTTCGGTGTGGGTTTTCGGTAATAGATTTAAAATAGAATAGGTTCGGATTTTGAATTGGTTTATAGTTTTTAGCTACGGTTTTTCCTTCAGGAAAGCTGGGGATCTGTTTTTTTGTTGGATAATCTAAGTCCGTATCATCCGTAATCATTTTCGAAACCATTTTTGTTTCAGTCATACCAAGACTTGTTTCAATTTCTAAGTATTGTTTTTTTCCAATCCGATGAACGGCCCTTAATCGGAACATCCCTGGATCTAATTTCCTTTTCTGATGAGATTGAAATTGAATCAACATCGGCTCCGAATCTTTTTGGCAACTGAACCGAAAGTATGTGACAGAGGAAATGCGAGAAGCAGGCTCTAAATGGCAATTGCCATCATCCATAGGCAAACTTTGATTGTTTTGGATCTGTTTTCGGATCAGTTGGGATGGTTTTCTCTCTTTCCAAGCCTCCATTTCTGCCGCAAGCGTTTGTAACGACAAGTTTGTCTTTGTGCGGTCCGCAAAAACAAGGCCAGACAGAAAAAGAAACAAAATCAATGCGAAGTATATGTATAACTGCCTAATCATGGATTACCGATTATGGTGATTATCGGCTTCTCTACCCCGAAGAATCAACTGGCATCCAATTGATTTCTTTTCTCATTATGTCTCAAACCATAGATGAACTTTTTTTTTGGTTTTCAGACTTTCAAAAATTCATGGGGGGGAAAAGTAATGTAAGAAATAGGAGAATACTTTTTTGAACTGGAACTTTCTTAAAACCGAAATAGAACCTGGTGACTTCCTCATCGATTGTCGTTCCCAATCAGCATATGAAGAAGAAACGTTAGAAGGTGCTTACTACTATCCATTTATCAAAAAAGCATTCGGATCTGATCCAGAATCCCAAAAGAAATTGTACGGACCAATGGTCGCTGTCGTACAAGAATTTCAAAAATCCAAAAAAACTCGAATCATTGTATTCGATGAGGGAATGGGAATGTTCTCCACTCGTATGGTGTATTTACTTCGCGGTATGGGAATCAAAGAGGCCTATGTCCTTGGTCAAAAATGGCCTGTCGATGGAAATAAATCCAAAGGTGAGTTGAAAATAGAACCACCAATCGCTGACAAAGTAAAACCCATTGAAGGCGTTGTAGACAAAGCCTTTATGGAAAGAAATCTTACCAAACTTCAAATCTTCGATGCAAGAACCATGGACGAATACGAAGGTCGGTTGCCAAGGCTCACTGCCCCAGAAGAAGGAACTCTTTGCGGGCGTTTGCCTGGAGCCTTCCTTTGGGATTGGAGAAACTTGTATGACGGCGATGCCAACCTCATCGAACGCTCTCTCTTCAAAAAACGTCTAAATGGTTTTCCTTTTATGCCAGAAAGACCGACTGTGATTTACGATTACAATGGGGCTCGTTCTTGTTTATTAGCGCTGATGCTTAGAGAGGCAGGGTACATTGACGTAACTACTTACCAAGGTTCTTGGTTTGAGTGGAGAAAGTCGAGCCTACCCAAACAAGCAGTTGCGGTTTTTGGTGCCAAACAAGGGGCCGCTGCAGCTCCCCCTCGGGTTGGCGGAGTCGATCGCAAGAAAGTTTAAAAAAGGATTTACGAAACCCTAAACCATCGATCCACTTACTCCTGCTCCCGGAGGGGTCGATGGCATTTCGATTATTTATATTTTCATACTCTCTATTTTTCTTGGAATGTGCGTCTCGCATCATTTCCCAGATTCCGATCACGGAAGAATCATTTCCCCTGAGCAAACAAGTTCAATGGATCCAATCGACAAATGAGCTCACCTTAAGAAACCAATCGCTGGATAAAGTCTTTATCAAACTTTTTCTTGCGGAACCCTTCCTGCAATCCTTCACCAAAGAGACCACTGCCAAATATCGAATGGCATCCTTTCAGTTCAAAGAAAATCTACAAAAATCCTGCACAAAACAATCCATAGACGAAATCAAAAAAGAAGCCAGCAAAATCACCATCAAAGGAAAGTTATCCGGTAGTGATTGTTCTAGTGATTACCAAATTGTATTTTTAGCCAAATCAGAAACCGAAATCGAATTCAAGATTACTCTTTCTGATCCTACTCTCAACAGAATCCAATTCCAATACAGTTCCCATCCTGAGGAACGGATCTATGGACTCGGCGAACAGTTCACCTATGATGAACTCAAAGGAAAAACGCCCTTTCTCTTTACGGAAGAACAAGGAGTAGGACGCGGAGACCAACCCATCACAACAGGAGCAAACTTACTCGCTGGTGCTGGTGGAAATGCTTATACGACTTATGCACCCATTCCCCACTACATCACTTCCGAAAATCGTTCTGTTTTTTTTGAAAACAGTGGTTATGCGAAATTTGATTTTAGTGATTCGAATAAAACAAAGGTGGAATTTTGGGATTTCCAATCAGAAAAATCACTTACCGGAACCATTTGGATCGGAACTTCTTCCAAAGCCCTGATTGAAGCTTATACCAAAAAAACTGGCAGGTTTCCGGAACTTCCTGATTGGGCTTATGGAACTTGGCTCGGTGTCCAAGGAGGGACCGAAAAAGTTTCTACTATCGTTAAACAAGCAAAAGGTGCTGGAAACCCCGTAACTGCTCTTTGGATCCAAGACTGGTGTGGGCGCCGTGTGACCAATTTTGGAGACCAACTCAAATGGCGTTGGTATGCGGACGAAACCCTCTACCCCGATTTTAAGAAATTTGTAAAATCGATGAACGATCAAAATGTACAGGTCTTAGGTTATATCAATTCCTTCCTGGCCGACACTGATCCAAAAAAACCAGGCGATGATTTTACAAACCCTCTCTTAACGGAAGCAAAGACAAAAGGGTATCTTGTCAAAAACCAAAATGGAGAGGATTATCTCATCCAAACCGTTGGATTTCCTGCTTACTTAATTGATCTCACCAATCCTTTGGCAGTGCGTTGGACCAAGGACTTAATCAAAAAGAACTTAATTGGAATGGGTCTTTCTGGTTGGATGGCCGATTTTGGAGAATGGTTGCCCTACGACGCCAAACTTGCGTCAGGTGTTGATGCCAAAATCTATCACAATCGTTATCCTGTCGATTGGGCAAGGATCAACAGAGAAGCGATTAAAGAAGCCGGTATGGAAGGTAAAATTGTATTTTTCACTCGTGCCGGTTATAGTTATTCCAATGCCTATTCCACACTTTTTTGGGAAGGAGACCAAATGGTGAGTTTTGGAACCAATGACGGCCTTCCTTCTTCTATCATTGGTCTAACCGCATCGGGTATCAGCGGTTATGCGTTAAATCACAGTGACATTGGCGGGTACACAACCATTTCCAATCCACTCCGAAACTACCATAGATCCAAGGAACTCCTCTTGCGTTGGGCAGAGGCCTCTGCCTTTACTCCGGTCTTTCGTACCCACGAAGGGAATCGACCTCTAAAGAACTGGCAAGTTTATACTTACACAAAACCGGACGGAACCAAATCCCTCGGCGATGAAGATACAGTGGCTCTTTTTGCAAAAATAGCAAGAATCCATTTTGCTCTAAAACCATATATCCAAAGTTTGGTGGAAGAGGCATCCCAAACAGGAATTCCTGTAGTGCGACACAATTCCATTGTAGAATCTGAAGACAAAAATTTCTTCAAATACAAATACCAGTTTTTTCTAGGAGATGATCTGCTCGTAGCTCCCGTTGTGGAAAGTGGCGAGATTGTTCAGGAAGTTTACCTTCCTCGAGGTAGATGGCAACACCTTTGGACAGGAACAACTTATGATGGTTACAGAAAAGTACAAGTACCTGCACCCATAGGAAAACCACCAGCCTTCCTTCGGATTGGTGGAAAATCGGAAGCTCTCATTCGTTCTTCTATTAGTAGCATTCGGAATAAAGACTAAGGACACCACTCTTATGAAATTTGCATTGATTGGAGACATTCACGGATATTGGAACCAAAATGATATCGAGTATTTCAATGCTTCGGATTACGATTGTTTGTTTTTTACGGGAGACCTTCGGGGCAATCCAAAACTTGGGAAACTTTCTTTCCAAGGTCTCACCAAACGAGCTTATATGATTCCAGGAAATTGGGATGGAACCAGTCTCACATCCATCATTGGAGAAGTGATCCAATCCAAAATCCTCATCCAATCAGGGCAATTTGGCCAAAACAGAAGGATGCGTAATCTTTCGGAACTAGTAAAACCAATTAGTTTACTTGGTTACAGTTCTTTAGTTTTATCACAGGAGTTAGACTTAAGTTTGATTGTAGGTCGGCCTCACGCTATGGGTGGAGGACTTAGTTTTGCACCCAATATGAAAAAAATCTATTTGGTTTCCCATATGGAAGCATCGATTGAAAAATACAAACGCCTCATCGATGGAACTAAGGAAAAAAATATCTTCTTTCTCTCGCATAACGGTCCTTTTGGTTTGGGTGCGGCAAAAAATTCTATGTATGGAGCGGAATTCAAAAAAGAAGGTGGAGACTGGGGAGATATTGATCTGACCGAAGCTATCAGTTACGCCAAATCCATCGGGAAAAAAGTTCCCTTGGTGCTCTCAGGTCATATGCACCATTCCATTAGTAAAAAAAGGGAAAGAGAAACTCATGAATACACAGGCGGCACCTTTTATGTAAACGGTGCCAAAGTCCCAAGGATCCAAGAAGGAAAACATTTCCATACAAAAATCGAATGGGATGGAGGGTCCGCTACTGTGATTCCATTGTGGGTGGACTAAGTTAGGTGAATGAATCCTAACCTAGTTTGGTTTCAATTTCTATTTTGCCAGAAAGGATTTTATGCACCGGACAAGCATTCGCAACGGCAAGTAATCTTTCTCTTTGCTCCGGGGTTAAATTTCCTGAAAGAAATACTAGTCTTGTAAATTGATGATCCTCTGGAGATCGTTTATCAATGGTTACATGAACTTCCACAGAATCCAAAGGATATCCTTTTTTATCGGCATACATTCTGAGAGTAATGGAGGTACATGCACCCAAAGACGAAGCCAGTAACTCGGTAGGCATAGGTCCTAAATCCGTTCCTTCTTTATCAGCAGGCTCATCGGCAATCCAACTATGTTTTCCCGCACTGATTTTGGTTTCATATTTAGTTTTTGCGGTAGAGACTACCACCTTGTCTTCGAATACTGCTGTCATTTGGATTCTCCTTTATAAATTCGGTCTGCTTCTGTAATCGCACGATCACGGTTTTCTAACATAGCCACTTCCACTTTTAGACGCATCTTTTCAAATTCCTCTTCATTCAAATCACGAGGAACTGATATGGGCTCTCCATAGGAGACAACAAAAGTGGTAAAGGGTTTGGGAACTCTATGTTTGTCCCAAGCTCGTTCTAAAATCCACTGTCTGCTACATTCATAATGGAAAGGAACAATGGGAGCTTGTGTCACTTGGGCTGCCGCAATGATACCTGGTTGGAGAATGAATGCAGGGCCTCTTGGGCCATCGGGTGTAAAGGCGGCAGGTAAACCTTTTTTTAAATGTTGGATCACTGCCTTTAAAGCTTTGGATCCACCCTTCGAACTACTGCCACGAATGCTAGTGTTTCCAAACCGATGGACCACTTGGTTGATGTAGTCCCCATCTTTCGATTCAGAAATCAAAACCGCAACGTTTTTACCTCGATGTAAATAAGGAGAGTACAAAACGTTCGTATGCCAAATAGAATAGATAAAAGGTTTTTTGTTTTTGAATAATTCTTCGTATGGTTCGTTTGTGAGAAAACGAAACCTTGAAGTAAGAACAATCAATCGTTGGAACCAAACGACGATGAGAGGCAACAGCCAAACTAAAATTTTACGTTTCAAAGGTAAGGATACTCCCCAGAGTTAAATTCCAGGGAAACTCTAATCTAGCGAAAGATCAAGTTAAGTTTTCTTTTTGAACAAGTCTCCTAACTTACCCAAATCTTCCGGTTTGATGTTTGTACCGGCAGCTTTTTTGTTTTCTTCTTGGATTTCTTTGTATACTTCCGCCCGATGAACAGAAACATTTTTCGGAGCTTTGACGCCAATCTTTACTTGATCCCCTTTAATATCTACAATGACAATTTCGATATCGTCACCGATCATAATCGATTGGTTACTCCTCCTTGCAAGAACTAACACGGATTATACCTTTTCGGAAGACATCTCTTCCATTGATTCAATAATGTTTTTACGAATCGGATGATTTTCATCTCGAGAAATACATTGTTTTCCCTTACCTTCTTTTCCATTCAAAATGATAGGCCCTTGGAGATTTGCAGTCATTCCCTTGGGATTGTCATGAGGTATCGTCACAATGAGGAAAATCAATCCCTCTTTCCAACCAGAGAGTCCAATATCATGAAGTTCTTCATCGGAAACCGCAGGTTTGTAATCGTTCATAAAAAGTTCAGGTTGGATTACGATAAATGCCAGTCCCGATTCTTTTGTGGATTGTAACCACTTAAAAGGACTTTCTGGACTTTCTTCTATCAGTGCATACTCGTCAAATTCTTCAAATCCTAACAATCCTTGTGGGAATTTTAAGATTTGTTTTGCGTCCACTTGGATGGTTCCGAAAGGTTTTGTGTGAATCGTTACCGACATTCTAGTTCCTGTAGTTTCTATTCTTTCTAATATTTCCGTCATTTAATTTCGTTTACCGAAGGAAATCCATCAAAGTTGGTTTGATAATTTTAGAACCGACATTGAGCGCATAACTATGAATTGTTTCTAACCATTTCATATTCATAATGGTTTCTGGAAAATCGATTCCTTCATTTTTTGCAAGAAGTTCTGTCATATACATTTTGTCATACGAAACTCGGTCTTCATGTTGTTCCAAACGATTCATTCGAGCCCCTATCGTTGCCCGATGACGAAGGATATTTTCCAATGCTAAGTCCAAATCCCCCAAATCCCTTCCACCAATTCGTTCTTGGTCTTTTTGGATGAGGTCATTTCGAAGTTGGATAAGAACATCAAATACAGAAAGTCCAGTCACTGTTGCCGACTTAGAAAAGTTATTCGGTGGTTCACTGGCGCTCGGTTCTACAAGTCCAATGTCGCGAAGCACTGTTCCGCCATCCACATCTTCCAACCAAATTTGGTGAGGTGCTGTAGAGGAAATAGAAATGTTATCTTGTGCCAGTTTACTTGCTTTTACTTCCAGTGGCGAATTATTGATTTTATCAATCACATCATCGATAGTATCACCCACAGAAATATGAATTTCTACTCCATCAATTTTGAACTTTTGGTCCGAAGTTGCTTGGTAGGCAGAGTTGTCGACTTTGGAAGTGACACTAACATTTGTTCCCCAAAATACTTTGTTTCCAGGAATGGTGATCGGGATGTATTCACCCTTTTCAATTTCGCGAAGTTGTTCGCCGATATCACCCCGATACTCAACTCCCACATATTGGTTTTTGAGTTCCAGGCCTTGTAAACCTTTGATTTTAGATTCAATGGGTTCAAAAGGAGGCCGTTCAATCACATGACCACCAAACAACGGTTGTCCGGTGGCATCGCGAGCATTGGCAAGATCGACAATCGCACGTAAGTGTTGGTCTATCTCTTTCCCGATAGCCACTTCCAATTCAAATCCCTTGTCCCCTTGGTAAATTCCATTCCCGGCCTGAACCGTAAGAACACGAGCTCTTTGGAAAATTTCTCCCATTTTGTCTAGGACACCATCGATTTGTTGTAACCTTTGGTATCCATCCCCAATGTTTTCCTCATATTGAGAAAGTTCATTCAGGCGTGAGCGAAAGTACATTTGGTTTGTGGCTGCCCCCGGATCATCCGAAGGTTTACGAATTTTTAATCCTGTTCCTAGTTGGGTTTGGGTTTCGTCCATAGCCACTTGGTGGCGGTTTAAGTTACGCACCAAGGAATTGTTTTGCATCATGTTAGTGATTCGAATCATTTTTATACACCTAACCTATTGATGATGGTATCAAGCATCTCATTGAGTGTGGAGATCATTCTTGCAGAGGCGTTATAGGACTGTTGGAACTGCACCATATTGGCCATCTCTTCATCCAAATTCACACCCATCACGGACTGACGCATATTCTCAAGTTCTACCATCAGTTCATTTTGTGTTGTATACTCTTGTTTTGCTTCGCGAGCTTCTGTTCCGAGTCTAGAAATCAGTGAGTTGTAAAAATCATCCGTAGTTTTGGAATAATCAAACATCACCGGTTTTTCTCGGAGAGCCGCCGCAATGAGAAGGGCATTGGATCCATCTTTTTGGCCGTTAGGTGAATTGTAGTCACCAGATCCATTCACATCCTTACCACGTGCTGCGGCAATGTTTGCCGGATTGTTTCTTACATCTTCCGACATTTTAAAGAAAGAAGAAGGATGATACATCGGAGTGAGAGTGATGTCCTGCGCATTCGCTTGGAATTTATTGATCTCACCAATTTTTCGATAGTCAAAAGACCCTGCCACTCCTGTTGCCGTTAGAATTCCCGTAAGACCTACAAGAAGTTCGCCCGAGTCTTCTAAGTGACGGATCATAAAGTTTTCTTTTTTATCCAGAGGGTTTGTCGTTGCTTTTAGCGCCAACTGGTTGTCATGCGACATGTAAGCCACGACACCTGTTTCCGAACGATTGATTCGTTTGATGACAGCATTCAAAGTATCATCTTTGGAGTAAGGAACAAGGACTTCTGTTTCGCCACCAGGACTTGCTTTCAAAAAACGCATGGTTCCTGAAATTCCAATGGGACGATCCGCATCAATGGATGTACGGCCCGTCACACGGAACACAGCGGTTTTGTCGTTTAGTCCATCTCCGTCGGTATCAATTTCCCCAAAGGTGTTCGTGGCAAGAGCTCGGCTTTCAAAAAAGTTTAAATTTGTTTTTCCATTCAAACCAAATCCATCTTTGTGGATTTCATTGATGACATCCATGGCGTTGATCGCGAGGGCATCGACCGCATTGATTTTTTCTACCAAAATCCGGTCGCGAATTTCATAGAGAGCTTGGATACTCCCTTGGCGCAGTAGAACGGTGTCTCCCGTCTCTGACCATTTTAAGTCCAGAAGGCCATCGTTATTGGAATTTCCGACGAGATCGATTTTATGAACCTTTTGCCCTTGAACAAGGATTTGTTGGCCAATAAAAACCATAAGTTCATCTTCATCGCTGCGACCAATGGTAATGTCCGCCATTCCCGCCAGTTCTTGTAAAAGTTCGTCCCTTCTATCCAAAAGGTCATTCGGATTATCACCTAACGCTTGTGATTTTGTGATTTTTTCGTTCAGTGATTTGATATTCTCAGCAACCGTATTTAAATGATTCACCTTCGATTCAATTTCACGATTGGATTGGTCTCTTAATAGGGAGAGTTTGCGATACACATCTTCCATTCGAGATCCAAGAGCTTCGGCTTTTTCTTGTACGACTGCTCTATGTGCCGTTTCTTCCGGATAATTGGAAAGATCTTCCCAAGAAGACCAAAACTGGTCCATCATGGAACGAAGTGTTGTACCCGTCGGTTCGTTAAAAACAGTTTCTACTTGGTAAAGGTAGTCGTTTTTTTTACCCCAATATTCTTTGAGAGAGGATGAATCAATGATACGATCATCAATGAAATTATCACGAACTCTTTCGATTTCGGAAATTTTTACGCCTTGTCCAATTTGTCCTGGAACCTCTGCTCGGTTGAACGCAGGATCATAAATCGGATCCATACTATTCATGACCACTCGTTGACGCGCATAATGTTTGTTATCCGCATTGGATATGTTATGACCTGTGGTTTGGATCGCTTGTTGGTGGACCGAAAGTCCTCGTTTCCCTATTTCAATTCCCTGGAATGTTGATCCCATACGATTCTCCTAGGCAGTCGCGTTCAAAATGATCGCGCCTTTTTGGCTCTGCCCACGCCTTGTCGGTTGTTTGTGTGAGGTATAAACTTTTTCTTTCGATAACTCTTGTAAAGAGTCAACAGTAGTCTGCAAAAACTCTTTTCTAGTTTTTAAGAGTTTGTCATTGGTAATGATGGCGTCTTTTAGATCGGCCACAACCTTCTTCAATTCTAAAGCAAAGGTTTTTAATTTGAAATTGGAATCACGATCCAGTTGGTTTAAAAAATTTGTAAGAGTAATGGAAGATTCGTCTTTCTGGAATTTTTCCTTTTCATAGACATCTTCGATGGCCTTCATTCGAATTCTTTCCAATTCGGATGCTTCTACCATAATGTGATAACTTTCTTTAACGCAAGATTCCAAGGATTTTCCGTCCGCAGAATGGATCGCAGCTCTTTTTTTGCCTTCCAATTCCAGGAGGCGCTTGTAACAGTCTATTTCATTAGTAAATAAACTTCTAAGTGATTCTACCCAATCCAACATGCGAATTCCTTTTCCCTTATGGGAAGGATCGACGGATTCCCAAACTAGCTTAGGAAAATTTATAAAAATTTACTATTTTCAGGCCTATGTCACTAAAATCGCCTTGTACCAAAGTCTGTATGATGGATCCGAATTCAGGACTCTGTGCGGGCTGTTTTCGCACCATAGAAGAGATTGGGAATTGGTCTGTGATGACCGAGGAAGAGAGAGAAAAAGTTTGGAGTGAGCTCCCGCAAAGAAAGGCGGGAGGCTCTCTCAAATAAAATGGTTATTTAGAACCTTTATCAATCTTATTGCGGTGTTCTTCGCACAATCTATAGAGTTGATCTGTAGATGGATTTTTCTTTGTGACTTTTTTTCCGCATACAATACACATCCCTTGAGCTCTTCTTCGTTTATACAACAACTGAACTCTTTCTGCTCCAGAAAGATTGTATTTACTGATTTGAAGGCGAACCCCTTTTACCAAATAGCTACCGATTGCAGACTCTTCCCCTTTTTTTAATTCGGAAAAAATCTTACTCAGCTCATCCGGTTTTATCGATTTAGGTTTCATACATTCTCCTGCTTTTTTTGCTAAATTTAACTCTCTGTTAGATTCTAAATGTTAATGCACATTAGTTAGTACCCCCTAACGCGCAACACAATTTTGGAATCATATCCTATTTATGGAATATAGACAAAAAAACTAGGGATAAACTCTAATATTTAGAATCATTTTTGTCTTGGCAAAGTTGAAATATCTACTAAGATCAAAGACAAGGAGCCATGTATGGAAAAGAAATACAAAACACTCAAAGATTTTTTCCCTTTTTATTTAGAGGAACATAGCCATCCCTTCAATCGAGCTCTTCACTTCATTGGATCGAGTCTAGCATTAGGCTGTATCCTTGGATTTATATCCACTGGTAAATTCTATATCTTAGCGTACGCCCTTGTTAGTGGGTATTTCTTTGCATGGATTGGACATTTTTTCGTCGAAAGAAACCGTCCAGCAACTTTTACCTATCCCATCTATTCCTTTGTATCTGATTGGATCATGTATTTCAAAATGTTAACGGGACGTATTGATGTAGAATTTGCCAAAATTAAGTCAAATAAAGGTTAAGATGAAACTTGTTCTCAACTTACTTGTAACTGCTGTTTTATTCCTTGGTTGCCATCCGAAAGAAGTTACCAAACAGGAGATCACTTCCTTGCGAGATGGAAATCACGAAAACCTTTTCGGTTTTTCAGATTTAGTTTTGCCGAAAATCCTCGGACAAGAATTGAAACGGTTCGAATCAGAAGTCGATGTAGACAAAAAAAATGAAGTTCACATCACCTATGGTAGTAATTCGGCACTCACTTTCAATGATGCATCCGATTACCGAAAGACTGGCACAGAATACCATAGTTTGGTCCTACTTCGAGTGGGTTATGCCCTGGCTCTCCATCAGTTCCATAGGTTATCCCTAAGCCTTTCCAAACCTTTTTTCATCCAGGGAGAAAAGAATCCTGATGCCGAGATCCAAGAAGCAGAAATTTTTAGAACCACCATTTCCAAACCGGAATTGGATGTTTTTTGGGAAAACCATCCTAATTTTGATCCTTACAAAGCACCGAAGTTAGGTGACAAAGAATGGGAAGCTGTTACAGGTGAAATTCAGAAATTGTGGAAAGTAGAATTAGATGAATTTAGTCGAGTGAAGTTGGAATGACCCAGGGGGTTTGATCACCTAAGGCACGTTCTAAACGATCCAAATAGGAATGTTTGGGAATTTCGTAGGCACCCAATTGCCAGGTCACATGATTGAGTTGTTGGGTATCAAAAAGGGCAAAGCCTGATTTCCGTAAAACATGAAATAGATGGTATAAACCAACCTTACCTGCATCCGATTCAAAGGAAAACATACTTTCCCCGGCAAAGAACTTTCCAATTGCCACTCCATACACCCCACCTACCAAAATATTTTCTGGATTCCATACTTCTACAGAATGCGCCCATCCCAATCGGTGTAATTCCAAATACCCTTCGATAAAACCAGGAGTAATCCATGTATTATCTTTTTCTCTATAAGAACAACCTTGCATTACGATCGGAAAGGCTTCATTGAAAGTGATACGAAACTTACCTTGTCTCACTTTACGAAGTACTGTTTTAGAAAAATGAATCCTTTGTAAATCAAAGATGGCACGAGGGTCGAGACAATACCACCGAATCGGATCTTCAGACCAAGGAAAAATTCCTCGTTTGTAAGCATATAACAAACGCTCTACGGAAAAATCTCCACCCACGGCGACAAGATCTTCCTTCCAAGTCCGTGGGTTTTTAAAAAATTGGTCTAAACTTCTTTGAGTCAAGGCTCCAATACTTCCTTTGGATAATCGTAAACGATTTTTACTTTCAAACTTTTCCCATTTTCATCATTGATATTAGAAAGCCCTTCGAATTGTAAAATTCTCCTGGTTTGAACATCATAAACCAAAAGAAATGGTTTCACAACCTGTTTCAAAATAAAATTGTCCACTTCCAGTCGTAAATATAACGCAGGCCTTCCCTTCCATTCGCCGTCTCGAATTTTTTCCGCAGCAAACTTATAATCATCCAGCTGGATGGGTGCAAGGAAATGAAAGGACATCCTTTCTCCCTTTGCTAAAGTCTCCCAATTATTTCTTACAAAATAATCAAATCCTCCATCCATCACAGCTGGATATTTCGGGGTGTAGGTTCGCTCCGCCATAGGATCTTCCTTTTTTCGTTTCGAAAATAAACGAACCGATTTACCTTTTACGTCGGCCCCTTCCGTATAACCGTCTCTAAAATCTTCTGTTTTAAAGGTGGGGACTTCAGAGTTTTTATCGAACTCAATATGTTTAGATCCGAACACCTTTCCTTCGGCATCTTTGTAAAGGATATCTGAATAGACATGTTTTCCATTATTATAATATTCTTTATGATTGTCTGAATATATGTATTTTCCAGTGCTCAGATCGTATGCTTTTCCGAAGTATTGGAATTTTGGTTTTTCTGCCCATAGAGGCAAAAAGGATGGAAAAACTATGGCAAAAATTAGGATTTTACGTATCATACTGTTTAGACCATGAAAAAATATAGACTGACTGACCAAAGGACAGTTTTGGGAATCGTTTCCAAACTGACTACGACGGTTCTCCAAGACAAGGATTCCAAACAAAAGTTTACTCTCCAAAATCCGGTAGCGGTAAACGACATCCTAAAATCAGTCCATATCACTATCGTTACTACCGAACCCATTGTCTCCAAACCAAAGTCCCTAGTATGTGTTCTTAAAGAAAACAGAGTAGAACTTCGGGTCAAACCGGTCAACCCCTACCAAGATGATCTACTCCAAGTATACGAAATTCTAATTGAACCACTAGAAAGGTCTGCCAAACGAGCAGCCATTGAAGACATCTCTGCCTACGAATTCAAAATGGCGCAGACGGCAGATTTGGGAACCGTCATTTCTATCTATGGAAAAACTTCTATTATTAACCAAATTTTAAATCAGTGGCAAGTCCACCTGGAACAAGTGTTAACGAGTTACGGCTATTTTATCAAAAGAATCCATATTGGTTTTTATTATGCCGTAGACACACAACTCATGGAAGCTCTGGCAACCTCCAGAGCACCGTATTATGTGCGTGATGCGAATCGCAGAATTTTTTATACCGACAGGGGTTTTTTTAGTCCGAAAAAACTCAGTGAAATCTATGTTCGATCTTATTTGGACTCCCTCCTTTTAAACAACGCAAAATCCACTTTGATATTTCCTTTTTTTTCAAACGGGAAGGTTTTATTAGGTTATTTTGAAATCATTAGTAATTTACCAGACCTCGGGAACTCTATTTTACAATCGAACATAGAAGGGCCAGAAGGGATTGGACCTTTACTTGCCTTTTTAGATCAAAAAGCTGAGGAATTTGTGTTTCAACTGGAATTTGCTTATGCGAAGGATTGGGAAACGGTAATTCGCACAACACCCGTTAGAGATATAAGCCAAGATGGGCGTGGGATTGGTATGACCTTACCCGCAGGAACTGGTATTGAAAGCAGACCGTTAGGATCCCCTGTATCTTTCCAAATGGTTATCAATTCTTCACCCTATACTTTTTACGGAAGTCTTAGAAGTTTAAAAAAAGGGGAATCCGATTCTATAAATATTGGATTACAAATTTTCCAATGTGACAAACCAGAAGGAATGTCTTATCTTAGCTCTTACGCATCAAATTTAATTGGAGAAGCGGTTTCATGACGTTAGAACAATATGAAACAATCATAACATTATTAACAGAAATTCAAAAAACGGGAGGATCCGATCCTTATCGTTTGGTTCTTTATTTAGTCCCCAACATCGGAATCATCTTTGGCACCACACTTTTGTTTTTTTTGTTCCAGTGGTGGCATAAACAAAAAATGGCCCTCATCCAATCGGGCCAGTACAAACCTTGGAGTTTTGACATCAGATTGTATTCCTTTTTCCTTGGTCTTTTGTTGACATTCACTGGTTTTGCTTTATCGTTTGTATTTATACTCGTCTTAGGAAGTTCTATGGCGATGTTAGGAGGGTTAATCCCATTCGCAATTGGACTCGGTCTCTTGACCTTCTACAAAATGTATCGGTAGAGCCTGTAACAAGGGTCTGCAACGAGGAAGATTGGAATTCTATCCAATCAGTCCTTAGAGGAGACGTGTCCCAATTCGAAGTGCTGATGAAACGTTACCAAGGAATGGTTTTTTCCCAAGCCAAAAAAGCCTTTCTAACGGAAGAAGAAGCGGAAGATTTCACCCAAGAAGTATTCATTCAAACTTACGAATCACTGAGTAAGTTTCGTGGGGAATCACAATTCTCAACATGGTTATTCCAAATCGCAAGATTTCGCCTAACAAAAGTTTTTAAAAAGAAAAAGCTACCGATTGTGAATTGGCAAGAAGACCTTTCTTTGGTAGCAGACAAAACAGGGCCTTCTGTTGTCGAAATTTTACACAAAGAGGAAACCAGTCATACTTTACGGTCCCTTATCTCCAAATTACCAAAATCATACCAAATGCCGATTCTTTTACATTACTTTGAAAACAAACCTCTCAAAGAAATTGCTTTGGATCTAAATATAAAACTTAACACGATCAAAAGCCATATCTCCAGAGGTAAGGATCTTTTGAGAAAATGGTGGTCACATGAAATCGAAGTCTGATTTTAATGCCGAAAAACCATTCACTCATCCAGATCCGTTTTTAAAACATTCCGAAGCACCTGCGGTGATTCGTTTGCGAGTGTTAGGGCAAATTCTGCCTTTACGTTTTTTATTTTCCTCTGTGGGTTTATCCTTTTTGTTATTTATGATCCCACTCGGCACCATGTTCCTTTCTGTTTTTTACCACGAAGACTCAGGGTTACTTTTACCGATTTTGATTAGTTCCAGTTTGTTTTTTTGTTTTTATTCACTTGTCCTTGGCTTTTTACTCCTCAACACAAGAATTCCTTTTCTGAATGAATGGAAAGAGAAACTTGGATTTGAAGAGGTCTAAAGTATTCGTGAAAGGTTTATTGGTTCTCCCTTTTTTTTGTTTTGCCCTGTCTCTCTCTGCAGAGGTTTTACCCTCCGGCGAAGAATTTCTAAAAATGGATTTGGATCGCGCTCTTCCTTTAGTTGAATCTCTATCCAAAGAAGATTCGAAAATTCTCGTCTCGGAACTTCGAACAGAAATCAAAAAATCCTACCCGAAAGCAGACCACTTTTATTTTCTCATCTCCCATTTAGAAGAAATCCAAGCCATCGAAAAAGAACAGGCGCGCCTGCGCTCCCTACTTTGGGTTTATGGATTGGCCTTCTTTTTGTTTTTCGGATTCCTCGGGTTTTTGTTACTTCGCCAAAGACAAGCCATCCGAGACATCAACCAAATGCTCGGCAAATAGATAGATATCGTTTCTTTGTCATCATTTTGTATTCTCTTTGTAATGAATCCCTGTTACTTTTGGAATAATTCATGAAAATACTAATTGTAGATGACGAAGAAGACATTGCTGGACTCATCCAATTCCATTTAGAGGAAGAAGGATTTCAGACCGAAGTATGTCACAATGGGATGGAAGTTCTCCCCCGTTTAGAAAAACACCTCCCGGACGGAATCATTTTGGATTTAATGTTACCGGGAATTGGTGGGATGGATCTTTGCAGAAGGATTAAAGAAAAATACCCTCATATTCCTATATTAATGGTAACGGCAAAAACCGGAGAAACCGATGTAGTTCTTGGCCTTGAGTTAGGTGCCGATGATTACATTCGTAAACCTTTTAACATTCGGGAACTTGTGGCTCGTGTAAGAACCGTTACACGTAGAACAACTGATCCAGGCCAAGAAGTTCAGGGAACTATTTCCACAGGAAAAATCCAAATCAACCCAACAGCCCACAAAGTTTTTGTCGAAGGAACTGAAATTGATCTGACTCTGATTGAGTTCAAACTTTTACAACTGTTTGCAGGAAACCCAGGGGTTGCTTTTTCTCGGGACAAACTACTCGATCGCATTTGGGGAAAAGACGTTTTTGTAACAGATCGAACCGTTGATGTAAACATCAAACGCCTTCGTGACAAGTTACTTTCCGAAAAAGAAAGACTAGAAACCATACGCGGGGTCGGTTATCGATTCCGAGATGCGTAGTTTTTTTTCTACATTACTTTTACTCAACTGGGGTCTTTTACTTGTTTTACTGACCCTAGCCTTGGGTGTATTTTTTATTTACGATCTAGTTGTACCTGCCGTACGCCCCCTCGTCCTATTTAGCTTTGTTCTAATTGCTATTTTTGGTACTTTTTATATTTCCACAAACATTGCGATGCGAATCACAGATCCTCTGGCCACTGTTGAGAAAAAAACAAAAGAAATCAACGCCGGAGATTTTGGCGTTGAA
Organism: Leptospira abararensis; assembly: GCF_016918735.1. Classification (GTDB taxonomy): domain Bacteria; phylum Spirochaetota; class Leptospiria; order Leptospirales; family Leptospiraceae; genus Leptospira_A; species Leptospira_A abararensis. The sequence goes on along the minus strand of NZ_JAFFPR010000016.1, from coordinate 3,560 downwards.
TTATCTTCACCTGACATTCGTGAGCTGGCAACACTTGCTTTATCGATCAATGAAATGGCCAAACGACTCAAAGTGCAATTTTTGGATCTCACTGTCGAAAAAGAAAAGTTTAATTATTTACTACAAAATCTAAAAGAAGGTGTGTTTGCCATTGATAGGACTGAAAAATTCCTATTTTTGAATCGTAATATTTCAGATACCTTAATTGAGAAAAATTCTCAGTTCAAAGATTATATTCCTTCGATCAAAAACAAAGAACTCTTAACTTTTATCAAAGATAAAATCCATCATGGTGTGGAAGGAAAAACAGAGTTTCAAGATGGAATTCACTTTTATACGGCGCGCATTTATCCTATTAAATCCGATTCCATGATCCAATTGTATATTGGTGTTCTTTCAGACATTACAGAAGACAGACAAAATCAACTCATCCGAGAACAATTCTTTCAAAATGCTTCCCATGAACTAAAAACCCCCATAACATCGATTAAAGGGTATGCCGAAACTTTGGAATACAAGCTAAAACTTCCACAAGATTCGAATGAAAGGAAATTTTTAGATGCCATTCTTAGAAATACAGATCGCTTGATTCGAATTGTGGAAGATATGTTGACGGTCTCTCGTTTAGAAAATCATAAAACGGTTTTGAACCTAACCGATGTATCGGTTTTGGATCTTGTAAAAAATGTATCCGAATCCTTGGGAGTTATCTATTCCCAAAAAAAACAAAGTTTGGTTTTGGATATTCCATCCGATTTTCGCGTTAGGGCCGACCGTTTGCTTCTCGAGGACCTACTCGTGAATCTAATTTCTAATGCTTCGGCCTATAGTCCCGAAGGTTCGAGTGTCGTTGTAAGAACTTCTTCTACAGAGGACAAAAACCAAATCCAGGTAGTCGATCATGGAATTGGAATTTCTGCAGAGGATGCCGAACGAATCTTCGAACGTTTTTTCCGCGTTGATACCAACCGTTCCAGAAAGGAAGGGGGGACTGGCCTTGGACTTTCCATCGTAAAACACATTGCAAGGCTACATTCTGGAGAAGTCTCTGTTTCTCCCAACCCCAAAGGTGGCTCCATTTTTACCTTTGAATTCCCTAAAAAATAGATTCTCGTAAGAGAAGTCACCGGATAGAATATTGGTATCCGGTAGGTATTTATGAAGTTTCCTTTGGGATTTTATTCCTTCGGCAAAAACATAGGAATCAAAGACGAAAGTTTAGATTTTGCAGTCATTTATTCAGAAAATCGCTGCAAGGCAGCAGCTGTATTCACTCGTAACAATTTTCCCGGCGCTCCCATTTATGTAGGGCGCGACCATATCCAAGACGGATTCCTTCAAGCCATAGTCATCAATTCAAAAAATTCAAATGTGGCCACGGGAGAACAAGGAATCCAAGATTCCTACGCCATCTGCACTGAACTTGGAAAATCTTTAGGTATTCCTGCCAGAGACATCCTTCCTTCCTCCACGGGAGTGATTGGAGTTCCCCTTCCCATAGAAAAAATCATTAACGCCTGTTCTACGGCAAAAGATGATTTAAAACCTGGGAATTTAGAAGAAGTGGCCGAAGCCATTATGACTACGGACACTCGCAAAAAAATCTCCTATCGAACCATCACTACGCAAATGAATGAAGGAGTGATGTTTGGGATTGCGAAGGGTGCGGGTATGATTGAACCTAATATGGCAACGATGTTGTCATACATTCTTTGTGATTATCTTCCCGAATCAGGTGACTTACCAGGAATCTTAAAACGAGTTGTAGACCTAACTTATAATTGTGTGACAATTGACTCTGACACATCCACTAGTGATACTGTGGTTCTTATGTGTTCTGGTGTTCTCGGAAACCTTCCCGATGATGTTTTTGAATCCCACTTAAAAGAAATTGCAACGGACCTTTCCAAAATGATCGCCCGCGATGGAGAAGGTGCCTCCAAACTCATCGAGCTGACAGTTTCCAAAGGAAGAGATGATTTGCAAGTGTCAAAAATTGGAAAGTCCATTCTTAATTCTCCATTAGTCAAAACTGCCATTTATGGAGGGGACCCAAACTGGGGCCGGTTTGTAATGGCAATTGGAAAAGTTTTTGATGAACCCATCCCCTATGATTCCTTGGAAATACGATTGGGTGGGATTTCTGTCAAGGGAGCCGACAACGACACCAAAACAAAGTTAGCTGAATATCTAAAGTCCAACGAAGAAATTGAAATTTCAGTGATCCTAAATACAGGATCATTTCAAAAAACTTTCTGGAGTTGTGATTTCACTGAAGGATACATTCAGGAAAATGCTTACTATACAACATGAATTCGAATAAATTCAAAAGTTCGCTCAAATATTTTTTACCTTCCAGTTATCAGCTGAAACTTTCGGTAACCAATATCTTTACTCGCACTTTATTTATTTTACTCGTTTACCTTTCTTATTTTCTAATTCTCTCACAAATTCCAGAACAGATGCCTTATCATTTGGAACTTGCATTACTGCTGACTAGTGCTTTCGCTTTAATTTTATATCTTCCAATTATCGAAAGACTCACACGATACATTCGTACACGATTTTTATCCGAGTACTTAACTGAAGATGCAGAATCCTACAGGCAAGCCATCAAACGTTTTAACTTTGATGCTCTCGTTAAAAACGTATTTCCTGATATGGTGAAAATTACAGGAAGCCATTCCGGAACCATGGCTGTATTAACCCAGAACGGAACTTTTGCTTTCCACTCGTACTTCCGAGGCCGTCAGAAAAAATTGAGTCCGACAAAAGATATTATTGTCAAATCAAGTTTTCAATCTTTTTTACTCAGCAAAAGAAATGGCTCCTCCGTTGCAGATACCTATTCCCATGAAAACATAAACAATGACTTTATGGAACTCCATGCAAATTATATTTATCCGTTTATCTTTCGTGAAAAACTATTTGGTTTTATTGCCGTATCCAATATTCCCAACGCCGAAGCTACACATAGTTTGTCATTGCTCGCGGGTCAATCTGCATTAACAATTCATAATCATATCCTATCCTATCATATTTCGGAAAATAAAAAATACCAGAAAGAAGCTGCCTATGCGGTTCGTGTACAAAATCTTTTAGAAACTGGGACAATACCGGAACTCATGGGCTGGAAAATCACCGCATTCAAAAGAACCAATAGAAATCTAATCGAATTTTTCCAAGTGGAAGATGGAAGTTGGTTTTTTGTCATCCTAAATACAGGAAAATCTTATCAACATATAGGAATCATTCTTTCGTATATTTTAGGAGTGGTGTATTCACAATCTAGATTGCGCATTCTAAAAGGATTTTCAGATATAAAAGCTTTAATTCAGTCCACCTTCCAGAAGTTAGATTGGAAGGAAAACTATGAAATGATCATTGGAAAAATTGGTTATTCAGAACTTTATATAGTTCAGGAAGGAAAACAATTTCGTATTACCCGAAACTCAGAAGAAGTCGTTGCGAGTATGGGATGGAAAAATATGATCAATATGGACAAAGGTCCAATCATCATCCAACAACGCGGAGAAGCAGTTCTTAAATTTAGTTTTGAA
>NZ_JAFFPR010000064.1 GCF_016918735.1 Leptospira abararensis | reverse complement strand
CAATATACACGTGTTAACGTGTATGTATAGATTGAAGCATTGTTTGTTTTACTTTGTTCTGTTTGGCGGTCTGCGCCGAACGACTTTGATGCTAGAGCTCGAAGCTCACGCATCAAGTCGGGTGCTCGCAGTCGCGGCAGTGCCGCTTGGTGCTCCGCAGGCTTTCCCTCGATCCTGGTTGATGAGAATCAATTGTGGATGAGGAAAAGAGGATAGAACTCTTGTCGTATACATTTGTTGGGAGAAGCCTTACGTCGAAAGATGTGAGGCTTTTTTTATGCCCAGAAATCCAATCCAGGTATAGAATAGTAACCCATGTCAGAATGATTTTCTGACGGAGGCGGAGCTAGGACTTGCGGAGCTCGCCAGTCTGAACAGGAGGTTCAGCGGCAGGAGTCAGGAAAGCATTCTGCTGCTTTCAGGAGAGAATAGTTTAGGGACAAACTCTCAAGAACGAATTCTTCTTTACACAAAACGTTCATTATGCTCTATGTAACAGAAATTAGGAGAACAAAAATGAAAAAAATATTCCTTTTAGGAATTATCGTTTTTCTGTCAAATTGTGTCACTGCGGGAAAAGTGGGTTATGTAGTTCCGGCAGAAAACGATTCAGCAGAATTTTCGGACACTGTATTGGGTGAGAAATGTGGAACAATTATCATCGGTGTATATGACGATGTACTTAGTGATGCAAAAGCAAAAGGTAATGTCAAAAACCAAAATGTTGGTTTACAATGGAATACTGAATTTGCATCCTCTTGCGCACAAATAAGAAAGTTGAAATAAAAGGAAATATATGAATATGAAATGGTTGTCATTATTAGCAATCGCATTTGTGGTAAATTGCTCTTATAAAGTTGGTAATTTTAAAGAATTTTCCTTAGAAGTACCTACAAATTTAGAAGTAGTTGGATCTGGAACAGTGGAAGGACGTGACTGTGGTATTACTATATTGAATGCCTGGTATGACCAAAGTATTGCCGAAGCAACTCGCGATGCACTGAGTAAAGCTCCTGGTGCAACTGGTTTAAAAGATGTTACGATCAAAGGAGTACACGGAGTGTACATATTCTTGAACTGTGTTTATGTTGAAGGAACACCAGTAGTTGAAAAAGGATCCGCTGGAAAGAAAAAATAATTTTCTTCTTAGATGGTAGAAATTATTAAAAGCCTTCGATTGTGAGATCGAAGGCTTTTTGTTTTTAATGCAAGATTAAATAAACGATTAACTGTTTTTAGACGGTTTGAAATTTGATAAGAATTTTTTTAGGTATTGTTTGTTAGAGTTGTATAGAAAACCAACAGACTATGAAAGTTCGTAGTTCTGTTACCGCTAAAATAACCTCCTTTGCCTTTAACGTGCCATCATCCATTACTGTTTGTATTGATATATATCAATGAGCCTTTAGCGGAGGATTTTTTTCTATGACAAATTCACCGCTTTTCTTTTGAATCCGCAGATTAAAATGATTTCTATCTTTTCTCTTTATGTTTCTTTTGTCTTGTGAAGTATCGGTTTTACTTTGGATTCTTTGCTGCTATCGCTTTTATTTGTTATTGTTCTAAAGTAGAACCTGGAATCATTCAAGAATTATCAGAGTTTGAGGTGGTCGAGCCTCCTTCTGATTTCCATCTATCCTCTCTTTGTCCTAAGGGATGGAAACAAGAAAAAGGTTTTTGTGTGATTGATTATCGCTACGTAAATTCGTTAGAGAAAAATGGTGGGCTTGGACAAACTCTTCCGCAAGTCAAACTAGATCCCCAAGTGATTGACTTGGGTAGATATTTATTTTTTGATTCCATTCTTTCTAGCGATAAACAACTGTCATGTGCTCATTGTCACCATCCAGCCTATAGTTTATCAGACGGAAGAAACCAAAGTATGGGGAAAAATGGAATTGGATATGGACCAACGAGAACAGGTGGTGTAATACTTAAACGTTCTGCGCCCAGTTTATGGAATGTTGTTTATATGAAAAATTTGTTTTGGGAAGGGAGAGCTTCTAATCTGGAAGACCAGGCTGAGGGCCCACTGTATTCACCGGAAGAAATGGGAAGTTCAAAGGAAATCATTGAATCTCGGTTAAACGAAAATTCTTTCTATCAAAAAATGTTTCGCCAAGCCTATGGCATGGAAGGAAAAAAAATCTCGGCTTCTTTAGTCATTGATGCAATTTCTTCATTCGAAAGGTCCCTTGTTTCTTTTAGTAGTCGGTTTGATCATTGGTCAAAGGGTGAAAAGGAAGCTTTGAGTAGCGAGGAGTTGTTAGGTTATAATGTCTTTCGTTCCTTTGTAGCTCGGTGTGCTGAATGCCATCCGCCACCAATGTTCACAAACAATGTGTTTGCTACCATCGGAGTCCTTGATCGGACGGAGAGAGATTATGGCAGAGAAACCATTACGGGACAAGAATTACTCAGAGGTTCTTTTCGCGTTCCTACTTTAAGAAATATTGCTAAGACCGCGCCTTATATGCATTCTGGAAATTTGGAAACACTGGAAGATGTTGTGAATTTTTATAATGAAGGCGGAGGAAGAGGAAACGGGGCTCCAGCGGATCTCAGAATCCATTGGCATGTAAGGAAAATGGGTCTCAGTAAAAATGAAATGTCCTCGCTCGTCGCTTTTTTAAAAACATTAAACGATGAAACGAACATGCCAAAATTTCCCAAGTCAGTTCCATCCGGTTTACCAGTTGCACTAGAATTTGAATCATATAATCAGCGGAGTTCCATAAAAAAATGAGTTTTACAAAGTCATTTCTATCTTTTTACTTTTATCGAAATCAAAAGAATCCCCACCTATGGGTAGTTATTTGTTTTCTATTTTTCTTCACTTCACAGGTTTTTTCTCGAACGGCGGAAGTTCACGAAGGCGAATCCATCCAAAAGGTAATCGACTCCCTGGAGAAGGGAGATACTGTAAAAGTTTTCCCTGGTGTTTACCATGAATTCTTATTTGTGGATAAAACTCATTTTACTTTGTCCGGTGTGATTGTTAACGGCAAATGGCCTATTTTGGATGGCGAAGGCAAACTAAACGATGGAGTGATTGGATCCGGCGCCAATTTTCTTATCGAAAACTTTCATATTAAAAATTACAAAGCCAACGGTGTTATGACTCAAGGGGCCGGAAACATTATCATGCGCAAGCTCATCGTGGAAAACACAGGAATCTATGGGATTTATCCAACGATGGGAACCAATATTTTGGTGGAAGATACAGTTAGTTTGGGAATTGCTGATGCCGCGATTTATATAGGAATGTGCCATAACGTAGATGTTAGGCGTAATGAGGTTTATGGGAGTGTCATTGGTATTGAAATAGAAAATTCAACCAATGTATTGATTGAAGGAAATACTGTTTACGATAATTCAGCGGGAATAGTTGCCTTTGCTTTGCCGGGACTTCCCTTAAAAAAAGTGGAAAACGTAATCATTAGGAAAAATTTTATATTTGATAACAATCATAGGAATTTTGCAGAACCGGGAGCACTTGTGGCTGGTGTCCCTCCAGGGATTGGAATTGGAGTGATGGCGGGCGACGAAGTTACCATTGAAGGAAATATCATACGTCGAAACAGTTTTGCGGGAATTGGAATTGGTGATAATAACTTACTTCCTAACTCGAAGTCACCAGATCCAGATGTGGAACCAAATCCAGATCGAAATAAAGTTTTAGAAAATGTTTTTATCGATAACGGGGTCCGGAAGTGGAACGATATTGTATCTTGGCTTTTTTATGTGATACGAATTGTTTTCTCCGGAAATCCGATTCCGGAATCACCTAATGGTGGGAAGGTGGGAATCTTTCCTGATGGATATGATATTGTTGCCTCGGGGAAAGGAGTAGATAATTGTTTGATTTCTCCTGATTCAGTCACAAAAATTGGCACAAGTAGTTACGGAATCTGCAATCCACAAGAAAATACTGAGAAAATCAAAACGATGATTGGGGATCCAAAACAAGGGGAAGCCAAATCGGATGCAAGGGAGTTGGGCAAACAAGTCTTTGGTGCCGTGTGTTCAGGTTGCCACTCTATGACTCTTCGAACGGTTGGTCCTCCCATTAGGGAAATACAAGAAAAATATAAAAAAGATGTATATGGAGTCGTTTCCTTTGCCTCTATGCCAAAGAAGGTAAGAGAGGGTTTTATCGAAATGCCTTCTCAAAAGTATTTGGGCAATGAAAAATTAACGGCTGTTGCTAACTATATTCTGAATTTGAAAGAGGAAGGGGCCAAAAGGGTGGTGAAATAATATGAATGCAGAAAAAATCCTTCCTCAGATGAATCCATTTCGCGGTGGGTTGATTTCTATAATTAGGTTACTTACACCGCCAATTTTAACAATCCTTTTGATTGGTTTTGTCCGATACACTTCTAGCGATATATCTTGGAAACGGAACCTTTTAGCAGTTTCCTTTCTATGTTTTTATATTGCGGTTTCCGTCTTTGGAATGTTACGCGCTGCCTCGGCAGTGGAAGATATCCTTGGGGAAGAAGATGTAGTAGAGGATAAAGTCTCACGTATGCGACGAGCGAGGCATTCGATTCGGGTTTTCTTTTCGCTTTGGTTTGTTGGTGGTGTCGCCATTCTTGCCGGTCTTTATGTCGGTATGAGTAAAAATCGTTGGGATATGCCCATTCCGCTTCCATCAGTGCAAATTCTAAGTTCCGTTGTATGGGCCATCCTTTCTTCGTTTTTGTTGCAATTGATGAGCTTTCATAGGGGACTTCTACTCTCAAAAGGTGGTTCTACAAAAGGTTATATAACTCAGAGTATTACCATTTATACCTTTCTGATTGCTCTTTTTCCTATTTATTTTGTTTTATACGCAGGTAATGGTAAAATAGTCAATATCCCTTACTTGGCAGCATTTACATTGCCTACAAATATAGTATTGATATATTTGATTATTAGAAAATATGAATCCGTTGTTCGTGTTCTTGGAGAAAATTCAGTTTTTTTCTTTCATCCTGATACTAAATTTGCCGCAAAGAGAGCATTCGGTGCATTTTTACTGTTATTTCTTTTGATTGGTTTATTCTTTTTGGATTATTCACGAAGGAGAAAATTACTTTGGATTTATGCTGCAAGGGAAAACCATCTTCTCCTTTTTGATGCCCTTCGACTCACGGGGGTGGGTATCAATGAGATAGACGAACATAAATACACCCCTCTCTTTTGGGCGATACAAGGTGGTTCCTTAGAATTTGTAAAATCCATTGTAAACCAAGGAGCAGATTTAGAAGCGATCAATGAATTTGGCCAAACCCCGCTAATTGTAGCAGTTTTAGTGAAAAACGCTGCGGTTGTAAAAGAATTGGTTTCATTAGGATGTGATATCAACCGTCCAGATACGATAGAAGGCCAAACTCCTTTGATTCTCGCGGCAAGGGATGGAAGTTTTGAAATCGTAAAATTCCTTTTAGAAAAAAAAGCAAATCCTTCGTTTAAAAACAAAAAGGGACAAACTCCACTCAGTTTAGCTTTAGAAAATGGACACAGAAATATTGTAGATTTGCTGAAAAAACCATAACTATATTTAAATGTACTAAAATCATTTTATTTTTATTTTCTTACTTAGTATATTCTGTCCCCTGTACAAATGGGTATTTTAAAAGATAAAATGATTTCAGATATGACGGTGCATGGGTATGCAAAAAAGACAATTCGAAGTTATACGATGTGTATGTCCAGGTTGGCAATATACTTCCAAAAGTCACCTTTAGATTTGGAACCCATGGATATCTATGATTTTTTTCTGAATATGAGACAGGCAAATAAATCTGATTCTTCTTTGGTTGTCTTTTATAGCGCATTTTTGTTTTTTTACACTCTTCTTGGTCGCAAAGATATGTTGGAACTGGTCCCTTTTCCGAAAAGGAAAAGGACTGTTGTTGCAGTATTGAGTCAGACGGAGGTAACCGCCTTCCTTACGAATTGTTCTTCTGTTTGTGAAAAAACAATTTTTACCCTACTTTATTCTTCAGGGATTCGTATTGGAGAAGTACTTAGCCTTCAGGTTGTCAATATTGATTTTGAAAGAAAGGCAATCTTTATCTCTTCAGGGAAAGGTGGTCACGGAAGGTATGCAATCTTGGCAGACAAAACAGCATTCCTTCTGAAACAGTATATGGAGATTTATAATCCAAAAACATATTTATTCTTTTCGCAGAAAGGAAAGGATGTCCCTATTAGTCCCCGCACCGTCCAAGCAGCATTTCAGAAGATTCGAAAATTATCGGGAATTCAAAAATATGCCACAGTCCATACACTGAGACATTCCTTTGCCACTCATCTTTTAGAGGATGGGTATAGTTTAGTTTACATCCAAAAACTTTTGGGTCATGCGGATATCAAGAGCACATTGATTTATCTGCATGTGAGTCCCAATTCTCTTCTAAAAATCACAAGCCCTCTCGAAAAGATTGGAAATATTCGATTGGGAATATTTGAAAACCAACACCAGTATGGATTCCAATTCCGATAAGATTGGATCATATTGGGTTGGATAGAAATGAAGTTCGTTTTAAAACTTCGCTTTTTTCATACGACAGAGTGCCACTATCTTCTCTATATTAGGTTCTCGCATTTTGGCGACTTCGGGTAAATTGTCAAGGTGGCTTAGACCAACATGGATATAACCTTTTTTCTCTTGGTTTAAGACCACCAAACAATCAGAAGCGGGGAGGTGCAGGTCTTTACTTAGTCTTTTTTGTTCTTTATCTGCGGCGGAAAAACCAGCTTCCGTATTTTCAAACGGAAACTGTTGAATTTCCACCCTGGTTTTACTTACAAGATTTACCTTTTCCATAGTGAGTATGATCTTTTCCGAAGATAGTATGATCATAGTAAAAACCAAAAGAAACTCAGACATAGATTTTACTCCTTAGCGATTTCGTTTAGTATACCACATAATTCTTCTGGTTTGCTAAAAAAAGGAGAATGGCTGGAGTCGATTTGAAAAACCCGATCACAGGGAGAATCTTTTTGCATCCGCCTTTGGAGAAAAAGTGTAACAGCTCTGTCTTGCAAACATTCGATGTATATTTTAGGAATTTTGCCATATCGTTCTTGGCTTAACTTTAATTTTTCAAAGCCACCTAAGTTCGGTTCTGGTGTGAGTAAAACATTAGCAAGTTCCGTGATCTCCGGTGGACAATCGTGGTAAAGTGCTTCCTTGTAGATATGTTGGCTCAAACGATGGGTTCTGAATTTTTTTAGTAAAAAAAGGTCGATCAATGTTTTTTTATAACCAGTATAATTTTTAATCAATCGACTTGCTAGTTTTAAGGAAATTTTTGGAACTGTATTTTGAATCACTAAGGACTTCCGATCAAGGAGTGCATATTCCATCATAGACTTTCCGTTAGGAATTAAATAAGAAGCCAAGTAAATTAATTTCTCAATTTTTTCTGGAATTTTTTCTGCCACTTGTGAAATCACAATCCCATTTCGACTGTGTGCCAGTAAGATGACTTTGCCTTCGACTGCTTGGATCGCTGCTATCGTTTTGTTTACATAGTCACTCAAGGTTGCCGCGTGTATTTTTTTTCTATCAATCCCATGTCCAGGCATATCAATGCTAATGGCGCGATGTCCATGATTCTGAAGTAATGGAACTACTTTGTGCCAATTCCAAGCACCGTGGTAGGAACCATGTAGTAGAATAAAAGTTTTCATTTCATCTCCTTGAAACAATTCATAAAAGTTTAGAATGAATTCAGGGATTTCAAAACCCGATTCTTGCTATTTCTCAAATTTTTCGTCTAGCGGTGACTAGAGATTTGTCTTTACTCTTTTTTCGGGATATCCGCAAATTGAAATTGTCTCGTGATTCTTTACAATGGCCAATAAACGAACCTTTATTTCTCCCGATCTTGCACTAGAAATTGTAAAAAATATCAGATTACTTGCCCTTTCAGGTAAAAAGAATTTCGTAGCCTACCTATATGATCCACTAGTCTTTGCTGGCTTTGAAAGAGACAAAGCACACTTGGGATCATCGACGGCTAAAATGATGGATAAAATCCACCAGGACATCGAAGATCCAGCCTATAAACATACTATCGCACACCAATGCAAACGTTTGATTTCTCAAGGATTGGCGGAAAGTTTATCTGCTTTGGGAGACTCCTGTATTTTTTTCCTAGATCGAATACAAGAGAACACAGAACTTGCTGCTTCTGTGGAAGCAATCGACTTAGTTTATGCGATTGAAAGACCCTTAAAAGAATTCGCAAAAATTACAAATGAATCGAACGAAAAGAAGTTTGAAGAAACGATTGCGAATTTAACTGCTGAAGATTTGCAGACTGCTTTTAATCCCATTCGTTTAGACAAAACAAGAAAGAAAGTTTATGTCGAAACCGAGTTACATACTTTATACCAACAAGTTTTAACTGCAACAAAATCTAACAATCTGACAAAATGCAAAAAGCTATTAACTCGTTACATAATTGCTTATAATGAATTTGAAAGTTACAATAAATCAGAAGTAGAAACTTTACTGACTGCACTTGATAAAAGGGAAGCTGGTTTTCGACAAAACCTATGGGATTCACTTGCTATTGATATCTACTATTCTGTCACTCGGGGAATTATGGAAGGCAATACAAAAAAAGCAATCCAAGGGATTCGGAAGTTTGGTTATATTTTTGAAGGTGACCCAAATGCAAAATTTAGTTATGAAATTGATGCACTAGAACGAAAGTTATATGGAATTATCCAAACAAAAGGTTTAATGAGAGAATTAATGAAAGATCTAAAAAAGGGAAACTAATGGCAAATATTGAATTTAAAGAAAAAAATCACGGTGACAAATCTGTAATTCAAGTATCGGGTGAAATCGATGCAAAAACTGCTCCGGAATTAAAAATTAAACTGGAGCTTTCGATTGAAAATGGTGCAAGTAAGATTATACTTGATTTCAGTGGTTTGACTTATATTTCTTCCGCCGGTATTGGAGTATTAAATTCCATTCAAAAATATTTAAAAGAGAAATCAGGAGAAATTGTATTAACAAGTTTAGCAAAAGAAGTTAAAGATACAATGGATTTGATGTATTTTACTAAAAAAGTAAAGGTGTTCGCAAACGTGGAAGGAGCCTTGACCGGTTTTTAGGACTATTGTTTTGGAGCCAAACAAAGAACAGGTTGTTGAAATTCCAAATAGTTTAGACAGCTTGTCATTACTTCGAAAGGAAGTAAGGGCTTTTTTATTGGAAGAGATCCCGACCGATATTGCTGGGAAATTAGTTTTTTGCGTAGATGAAGTAGTCACGAACATCATTGAACATGGATTCCCAGATGAAATGCCATCATTGATCCAAGTAAAAATGACAAAAACAACGGATCAGATAAAATTTATTATCAATGATAAAGGGATTCCCTTTGACCCAACCAAAAAAAAATCAGCGACATGGAAACATTTATACGAATCGGGATTAGATGGTGGATTTGGAATTCGTTCTGTAAAAAAAATTATGACTTTAGAATACAAACGGATAGCAGAAGATTCGTTAAATGAGTTAACGTTGAGTTATATTAGGATTAAACCTTGAATCAGAAAAAAATATTACGTGCCATTGTTCCTGGCATTCGCACAAAACTAAGTTTTTTTACAGCCATCCTCGTCATCTCCATATTAGTGATTACGTCTTCCTTACATTACAACCAACAGAAGAAAGCTCTGGAAGAAAAACTAGAATCGGAACTAAAAACTCCACTCGAATATATCAATTCTGTTGTTTTGGATTTAGAAAACTTAACTCGAAGTCTTGTGGTGATTGAAGAATTTAAAGTTAGGGTCAAAGGGAAAAAGAAAGAATTAAGTCGGTTCAAGCGAACAGTTGTCAGCAAGGAAACGGGACTCCTTGGTTCTTTGAAGGATTTTGGAAAATCTATAGGGCTTAACCTGAAAAGAAACAATGTGTATCGATCCGTTGATACTTATTTTACCCGTTATCTTTCAGAGAAAGAAATTGATGATTTTGAGAACAAGGTCAGAGCGGAACTGAGAAAAGAAAATGGAGCATCCATTGACCCCTCTACATATAAATATATCAAAGGTTTTGCAGAGAAAACAGCACTTGCCCGAATTAATGTAGAACGAGCAAAAATAAGACTAATAGAGATCGAAGAAGAATTGCAACTAATCGAATCAGATTTAATAGCTGAGGGTTTGTTACCTAAAAGAAAAAAAGAACTTTTTGCTGAAAAATCCGATCTATTGAGCGAACGGAAGTTAAACGAGAAATTAATTCCCGAAAATGAAAGAAAGTCTTTAAGTTATGAAACACTGTTAACAAAGGCATTGCAGAATTTTTTCAGGGGATCCTACAAGGATCACATTACATCCATTGGATTATTGCCTGATAAGATCCGGATCATTGCTTATGATCGGATGGGTAAAGAAACCCTGGATACTGGATTGTTATTTCCAGAATCATCAGGAACAGGCAAAAAACTTTTAAAACGAACCGATTATTTAGAAAGCAAAAAAGCTTTATTTTCAGAAAAGAATGTAATGCGTTTGGTCAGAGAAAAATATTTGCCTACCACTTATGAAGTTGGTGGTCGCCAGTATGAAGTAGTATTTCGACCTGTATTTCGGAACCCAAAAACTGCAGAGAGAGCAAAGATCATCACTGAGATATTAGCCGATGATGAAAATGGCTATTTGGAATATTTCAATGAGGATCTTAAAATTTCAGAACAACTTAGGGAAGTCATTTCTAAGCTGAAGGTGAGAGTTGGAGAGCTGCGTAAGGAAGGCAAAGTGAAACCAGGTGCCGATCCAACTTATCGTTCTCTTGCAGATTCCTATAGAGCCTTACTTAAAAAACGCGATTTAAAATTTGAAGAACTGATTCCAAACAAACCAGTTTTTGCGTTACGCATAAAAAATTGGGATGAGGATCATTCCGCACTTGTTGAAAAGAAGAAACAAATTACAAAAGAAATCATCGATTGGGAAGAAAAGTTGAAATCACCACCCAAAGAAGGGGACGCGGTTTTTACACTAGAAGAGATCCAAGATAAAATTCGAAGTCTTGAAGCCTCGCTAGAAGAAACAAATGATCATATCCAAAGAGTTGTATTGAGTAAGGGCGATTGGTCTTCTTTTAAAGAAGCTAAATCGAATGATGCAATACGAGGAATCCGAAGTGCAGCTTTAGAGGATTTTGCATTTATGCCATTCCAAACAGGGCCATCGGGACTGATCCGGTATTATAAGGATGAAGAAGAAAGAGAAATTCAGACAACTAAAAATAAACAGTTTAGAGAATGGATACTCTCAGGAAATTCTGAAACTGAATTACCAAAACTTAAAGGAAAATTTGCTTTTTCTGATTCGGGAATACTGATTCGGAGTAGAACAGAAGCTGAAGAAATGATGTGGGATTTGGATCAAACCCCCATTCTTTTTTCTAAGGAAAACGTTTCAGGTTTAGTATATGAATTACTGCAAAAAGATTTACTCGGATTCAATGTTATCATCATCGATCGGACAGAGGGTTACAGGCAAATCAAACAAAACAGAGAAGAACAAATTCGTTATGCCAGTATAATCGCTGTTCTCGGCATTTTATTAGCCTATATACTTGCATGGTTCTTTGTTCGAAAAATCAAAATCATTAGTAAAAAAACAGAAGAAATTGAAAAAGGAAATTTAAACGTTATATTTCCTAACGCTGGTTATGATGAGATTGGTATCTTGAGTGAATCTTTGAATGATATGGTTCATGGACTTAAAGAACGTGAAGAAATGAAGGGTGAGCTCGTTGCTGCCGAAGAAATACAAAAACGTTTGTTACCTAGTAAACTACCAACAATTCTAGAAGATAAAATTGAACTTGCTGCTTTTTATAAAGCGATGACTGGTGTGGGTGGGGACTACTATGATTTTATTGAATTGAAAGAAGGTAAACTTGCATTTTGTATTGGAGATGTATCAAATCACGGTGTTGGGCCTGCGATAGTGATGGCGTTATTTCGTGCACAGGTTCGTGCCATTTTCCGGAAAGGAGAAAGGAATCTCAAAAAGATTCTTTTGGAAGTTAATGAGAGCTTGTATGAGGATACTCCAGATCATATTTTTGTTACTTTCTTTTTGGGGATTTTTGATCCAGAAAAATCATCAGTAGAATATATTTCCGCAGGACACGTGAAACCAATGTTCTACGATGCTTCTACCAATAAAATTCATGAATTACCTGCAGGTGGTTTGCCTTTAGGAATGGATGAAAACCAATTCTTTGAATCTACGATTGAAAGAAAAGTGATTACGTTGGACTCCGGAGACTTCTTTTTTCAATATACAGATGGATTCGATGAGGCAAGGAGTTCCAGCGGAGAATTTTTTGGTAAATCGAGAATAGCCAAACAATTACTTTTGAATGGAAACGAACATGCAAGTGATTTAATAAAGAAAATGGTTCTAGAATTAGAGAAACATACTTCCCAAAACTTATCACAACCAGGAATGTCAAATCTCAATGATGATATAGCTATGATAGCAATTCGAAAAAAATAAATTAGTGTAATTAATTTTTGCCTTCGGACCAACCACTGTATCCTGGATCAAAACGAGAAACGTTAACTTCACGTGATTTCAAAAGATTAACTGCGTTGACTGACAACAAACAGAGAGGTCCTCGGCAATACACAATCACTTCTTTGTTTCTCGGAAATTTGTGAATTGTAAGTTCGTTGTAGGGGATGTTTACCGCTTCAGGGATATGCCCTTTTTTATATTCTTCTTTTGAGCGAACATCAACTAGTATGGTTGTGCCTTTTTTCATTTTCTTTTGGAGTTCGGTAATGGTAAGATGATTCTTCTTAATTGGTGCAACACCAGTGAAAAGACCTTGACGTTGCGCTGTGCTAAACACGGCAAATTTTTCCAGTGCCAAAAATAATTCTTTAATTGGACCTGATTCCAATCGGTAGAGGATTCGTTTCCCTTCGCGGCGTGTGGTCACCATGTTCGTTTTCTTTAGAGCCTGGAGGTGTTGCGATGTGTTGGCTACCGGGATTCCTGACTGTTCCGAGAGAGTTTCTACCGACTTTTCACCCTCAGACAAAAGTTGCATTAAGATAAGCCGAGATTCGTTACCCAACATATTGGCAACTTCACCCATACGTGGGATGGTTTCTAAACTGCTCATCATTTTTCTAATTCAAACTATTTTTTCTTTTGTGGCAAGAGATTTTATAAGTTTTTTAAAAAAACATATACATTCTATCAATCAATAAAACAATTGAATGATAGAATGATTGTTGGGGGGAAATATGGATTTTCTTTTAGAAAATTGTTGGAATGTCTTTGGAATCGGGATTGGAGCCACTATGGCAATGGATGTCTGGCGATTTCTTTTGCAAAAGACAATGGGGGTAAGTTCGCTTGATCTGGGACTTTTAGGGCGTCTAGTGGGGTATACATTTAGGGGAAAACTTTTTCACGATGGGATTGCTAAAAGCCAAGCCATTGCAGGAGAAACTATGATAGGTTGGGCTGTTCATTATGCCATCGGGATTTTCTTTTCGTTTTTATTGCCCATCATTTGGGGTGAAGGTTGGTTAAGAAATCCCAGTCTGTTACCAGCAATCCTTGTTGGTGTTGGGACGATTTTTGCACCTTGGTTTTTGATGCAACCAGCTATGGGAATAGGGATTGCCGCTTCCAAAGCCCCGAAACCAAACCAAGTGCGATTGCGAAACTTTGCCATTCACACCGTTTATGGATTTGGGCTTTATGGATCAGCAATGTTAATCAATGCCTTAATTCCCTTGGTAATAAAGTAAAGAAAGTTATGATGAAGTATATTTTGTTCATAGCAGTGATTGTTCTTTTGGGATTTTTTTTTGCAGTCATTTCAGGTTTACTTACAACAGGAGTAGTCTTTTTGAATCATAATCTCGGTCTTGTTAGTTTATTAATAGGCCGTATTATATTAGGATATTCTGAAAGTTTATTGATTATTGGTGTACTTTCTTGGGGAGTTGGATTGGTTTGACAAACTAACGCATGTATAGTGATGGCTTGGAGTGGAATGGCAATGTATGGAGCCGTTGTCATTTCTGCGCCACTTGGTTATTTAGGGGTAAAAGATTTTGGATTTCAGGGTGGGATATTTTTTGCGATTCTTTTGCCTTTCATTGCAGGAATCATTTCATACTTTGTTCCGTCCATTCCCGTGACCGGAACAACGCGAATACCTTTTTATCAAGTGATCCCTCGTGTTTGGAAACAAGGAACGGGTCTTTTTTTATTGCGGTGAACTTAAAGGAGAGAAAGTAAATTTCTGAGTCCTAGGCCATATTTTTTTTCCGCAGAGTGAAAACTAAGGATTTCTTTCTTTTGGCTCTGTGGAGAATTTTTTTCGGTAGTCGGAAGGTGTTAGATTGGTTAACTCCTTGAAGGCTCTGATAAAAGTATTTTTGGAATTGAAACCAACGTCAAAACCAATCCGCAGGCGAATGGAATCGGTATGCGGGTATGATCTTTATCTTTTTACCATTTCTCATCCAAATTCCTTATACAATGTTGATTATGAATTTTCAATATCCGGATATTTTACGAAAGCCGGTGGGTGAGATCCTATTGGAGTTTCAAAAGGGGGGAGCAACCCTCGTATGGACTTGGTGGATTTTTGGAATCTCAGGTCTTCCACTTGTCTTTAGTTATCTTAGTTTGTATCAGATCACTAAAATAAAAAGCCCGCTGGCATCGCTTACAGCAACGACATTGGGAGTTGTATCATTATTTTTCCAACTAATGGGACTTCTACGATGGGTCTTTGTGGTTCCTATTCTTGCCAACCTTTATACGGATCCGAATACATCTAGTGTGATGAAAGATGCAATCTTAGTAAATTTCCAAACAATTCACCACCTTTTCGGAGTTTTGCTTGGCGAACATTTAGGCCAACTATTTACCATTTTTTGGATGGTTTCCCTTGGTATTCAAATGATTAGGAAAAAACCATAACAACAATAGAAAAAACACGAATCGTTGGTTTTTGTTAGGTGAGTCTTTCCCAACCCCTTATGGACAGGAGTGGCCCACTGGCATATTGTACTTATTGGAGAGATAACATTCGACAAGTTCACGATCACTGGTACTAAGAACTTGGTCAAAGTAAATGATATCGCCTAAAAATCCGTCAAAATAATCACCGTTGTTAGGATAAAATCCAGTATTCCAAAAATGCCGGCCAATACTTAAGTCTCCCGCAAGACAATTGAATGCGGCACCGGTAGTAGGAATTGATCCAACAACTGTTCCGTCTCTAAAAATATTCCCTGCTGTTCCATTAAAATGCAATGACATTAAAACTGGATTGGTTACAGAACTGTAAGGTGCAGATGAGATCAACACTGGACTACCTATTGCGACATCAAACAAACTTAAGTAATTTCCAACATTGTCTGGTAAATATAAGATTTTTGTACCATTATGGAACAATCCATCGTTACCTACAGAGTTTAATTCATGATAGGTGACAAAAATTGTATTGGAAATTGAATTTAATTCGGGTGTACAGGATCTCGACAAATAGGTCGATGGACCTTCCAAAAAACGAATGCCGGAAGATCCGTTTAGGCCAGTTGAGTTGAAGTTTGGTTGTGAGGCGGCACTGGCTTGACTGACATGATACCCATTCCCACTCCTGTCGTCCCAAACACCAACACAATTGGTTCCTCCACTACAAGCGCCTGGTCCATAGGAGGCGGCTTCAGGCATTAGAAAAAATTTCAGGCTACTGCTAGCAAGTGTTTGGTTCCAAGAGCTTACTTGTGTGGGGTAATGTCCAGAGAGAGCGCGTATTTCCGAAAGGGAAAGGGCTCGATTATAAATTCTTACATCGTCAAGGTCTCCAAAGAAATTGGCAGTTCCATCAATGAGCCTTCCCACTTCCAAGGTTGGGCCCGGTACAGTGTTCCAGGTGATTGAATTTGAGGAAGCTCTTATGACACCATTTTCATAAACCGTGGCAGTGGTAGGATTATAAACTCCACATAGGTGAACCCATTGGTTCATAAATCCTTCGTGAAATATATTAACATCATTCATCACACCATACATACCAGTGATAGTGGATGAATTGACGAGGCCACTGCCCTGAGAGGTAGCGAAGGTTCCATAGCCTACACTGTATTGATCAATGGAGTTGGTTGTCTTAAACCAAACACAAATGGTTCTTGGGCTATTACCCGTCGGCAAACCAATCGGATTTATTTTTTGCATAAAGGAAGTGCCGTTAAAGAAGTATGCACCATTGGCATGCCCATTACGGTCTGTTGTTGTTGTGGCTCCAGTGATATTCAAATCATTTCGAAAGTTTCCATAGTCTTTGGCATTCCCATTGAATGGGAAATACGAAATAAGTCCCGCAGGAATTTGGACCGCAAGTTTTTGAATGGAATCGTTGTCGAGTGCTCCATTAAAAAAACGAACATCAGAAATTTTTCCTTTGAAAAAATTTCCGTTACCAGCATCACCCACTTTGAATGTGTTAGCTGGCAAAATAGGATTCGTAGTAAAAACAATCGAATCTGGTTTGCCGTTGATATAAATTTGCCAGTTGGGGTTGGACCTTCGAAGTACAACATGTGACCATTGGTTTAGAGGTAACCGCATTGTTGTATAACCACTTGGTGCAACAGCCCCAAGGGAGACATACAATCTTCGTGAAGTCCCCACACTTTCAAAGGCGAGTCCGTAGCCATTGGAACCACCTTGTCCATTATAGAATATAAATTGAGTAGCAACTGAATCTGTTCCCGCTGGATACACCCAGGCTGAGATGGTTAAGTTATCGGAGATTGCAGGTGAACTGACATTTGTGGTGGATTGGATCAAATCCCCACTTCCATCGAACTCGTAGGCTCCATTGGTTAAGCCATTTTCATCCATTGTTGGAGTGGGTCCCCCCGTAATGGAACCATGGTTAGTTCCAATGGAGTCATTTGTATTTCCATCAAAAGTATATCGCAATAATTCTGAAGGTTCTAAATAACGAAGGGAATGATTTCCTGTGTCTGCTATGTACACGTTCAGTCCATCTGACAATAAATAACCCGGAAAATTCAAAAGACCATTCCCAGAGGTATTGTCAGAATAGCCGGAAACACTTCCCACGAGGGTTGTGACTTTATTTGTTGTTAGGTTGAGGTGTCTGATTTTATGACCAGACCATTCGGAGATAAATAAATGAGTGCCATCGGTTGTAAGTCCATGGGGGTCGTTGAACTGAGCTGCCGTTCCGATCCCATCTGTGGAAGCCTGAACACCGTCTCCCGCTATGGTATCAACTGCGTTGGTTCCACTCAAAGAAAGTCTGCGAATTTTATATCCGCCACCAACACCAATATCTGAAATATAAAGATATCCCCCAAGACCAACTGCAGCGATTGGAGACACGAAGCGAGCGTTAGTTCCTGTTGGGTCATTCGCAAAACTGCAAAGTGTAGGCCCACCTGCAATCGTGTTTACAGCGGTTGTAGTTGGGTTTACAACTCGGATGGTGCAATTGTCACGATCTACAACATAAAGGTTGCCATTGTACATAGTGATCCAAGAGGGATTATTGAAAGAGGCGAGAATTCCCGAAGTGTTGTCAGCCGAAGCTGCATTGCCAGTTCCGGCGAACGTTGATACGACGGAGGTAGAAAGATTGACCTTTCGAACCCGTCTTCCCAAAGATTCTAAAACAAATAAATTGTTTCCATCGGTGGTGAGTCCCTTGATGCCGTTGAACTCTGCTGCAGTTCCTACGCCATCTTTACAATTGGTAGTAAGTGTTCCCGGACAAACTGTACCACCTCCCGAATTTCCGCCGGCAAGGATAGTTGTAGTTCCATTGGACTTATCAATTTTGCGAATTACAGCATTGGCTGAGTCTGCTAAGTAAATAAAACTACCATCAGTAGTGATCATATTCGGTCCATTAAACCGAGCGGTAGTCGGAGTGGCACTCACCACCGCACCGCCAGTCAGTGCCCCGCCTCCGCCTGCGTTGACTGGAAATGATCCGGCCTTTGTTTTCACTAAGGTTTGCCTTCCGATCAGATCTGTTCCAAGATCCGCACTTGGTGTTGGATGAATGTTACCTCCCACTAAATAACCATTAACACATGTTATGAAAATAGTTACATTCGCTGCGGCCATGGTTCCTAATGTTAGGGTTGGGTCATCAAAGGAACAAATGGTACCAGCAGGCTGTGAAGTTATGGTGACTGCATAGTTGAACCCAGTTTGGATGAAGGTTGTAAATTTAGTAAGGCCAACGGTTGCAATGTTTAGAGATTCTGCATTGTTTTGGACTGTGATCGTACCACTGAGGCCTGAGACATTCACTCCAACTTCGTAGAAGTTACTCCCAAAACCACAAGTGACATTGACATTGGTTATATTACTACTTTGGACAGTGCCTTGGGCGTTCGTGATTGTGCATGTGAGGCCCCCGCCATTGTTAGTAACAAGACTGACATCGTAATTTTGGCCTGAACTTAATTTTGTGGGGAAGGTGAAATTTCCATCATTGGATATGGTGATGGATTCCTGGTTGTTTGTCAGAGTCACAGAGGCTCCGGAGGTGAGTCCAGAAACAGCACCACCAATACTATGTCCTGTAAATTGGGGACTTGAGAAAAACCGGAGAAAGGTCAAAAATTCCAACGGGTTTCGCACAAGGGAGGGGAGTCCACAGGAAGAGAGGAATAGAAATGCCAAAGGTAATGTAAATCTCTTCATTGGTAAATCCGTGGCCTAGAGGAACATTGGAATGTTCTCAAATTTAATCAAGATATTTAGACAATCCGGTTCTTTTGCTCTGAAAATAATCTCTAGATACGGAGTCAATCAGCACATAGCAAAGAGGCGCTGAATAGTGATTCGCTTTCCATTTTTTGGCATTGGGTGGCGGTAATCGGGTCGGAATTTAAGCTATCGTTTTTGCAAGTAAATCCTACAAACCTAACTTAAGTTCCAGATATTCTGCTGATGCCAATCGCTCCCTTGAGACTCATTTAATTTGTGTTTGGTTTTTGTAATCAGCCAATTTGTTTGTCACCAGGATTTACCCTTTGTGTGATTATTCGAAAATTTAAAGATCGAATTCGCTAAAATAAGTTCTGAAATATATTTCGGAACGACCGATTGAGATTAAACCATTATACTCTTGGCTAAGATGAAAAAGGAAACAAACTACTATTTCCAATTCTTTTGGCCAGAGGTTCCTTATCAATTGGCCTTCCTTTTCATCTTTTTTCTGTGATTTTTTGCAGCCTGAATGATTTGCAAAACACAGGTGATGTTTACAGTCGCGAATTTAATGAAACTCAAATCTTGGCCTGTCTCTTGAAAGGACCCGGTTGTTTTCCTGGAGGAGATCGTAATTCCCTTATACCAATCCAACCACTGGTTCAATTTGATTTTACGAATGGTTCTTTGGTGAATTCGGGACCTGTAGTTTTCAACTTTACTGCACAAGAATGGGCTCCAAATCTAACAACAGGCAAAGACGGGGATGCCAACGGGGGCCTTAATTTTGATACGAATAACAGGTATTATGCGTCATCGGTAGGTGAAGATTCTAGTTTGCCACTGGGAGCAAGTCCAATGGGGTGATGCCGATGACATTCGAGTCTATGATATTGCCTTAAGTGCCAAACAAATTGGCCAGATTTATCACTTGGGCGTTGCCTATTTAGAGTAGTTTTTGAAAAGCGAGCGATAGGTTGGTAATGAGGATTGAATGTCGTTTGGTTTTGATAATTTCGAAATAATCAATTTTTTTTCAATTCTTCCGTTCAGAAATATATATCCGAACGACTGCTAGGCACAATTCCTTTATACTCTTGTGTTAAGATGAAAAAATATATATGCGAACGTTTTCTTTTCCTTGGCCAATTTTGCAAATCATCCTTCGCAATCTTCTTTCTCTTAATATTTGTTTTGGATTGTAATCCTTCTGATTTTAATAATGCAGGGGATGTTTATAGTCGTGAGTTTAATGAAACACAAATTCTGGCTTGCCTTCTAAAAGGTAAGAATTGTTTTCCATGTACAGGGGGTACTTCTTTATCCTATCCGCAAAACACCTACCTTTTAGGACAAAATTTCCCGGTTTCTATCAAATCAGATTTATGCAACCAGATCACAGCATGTAATGTTTCACCAACACTCCCGACAGGACTAACGATAAACAATGAAACTTGTGAGATCAGTGGCTCGCCTGCGATTATAACCAATTATACTGATTACAAGGTCACGGCGACAACGAGTGCTGGAGAAACTAGCACAACTCTTCGCATTGGTGTTGAAATAGGATCACTTGTCCATTTGAAATTTACGAATGGATCATTCGAGAATTCAGGCATCCAACCATTAATTCTAACGGCTGGCCCGACTCTTTCCAAAATTACTGGATACGAAGGAGATGTGGAAGGGGCAATCCATCTCAATAATACAGATATAGGTTCCCAAATTGGGGGAGATAGTATGTTGCCAAGTGGGACATTGCCAAGAACCATTTGTATTTGGTTAAAACCAGATGCCCTCCTCGGATCTGGCGTACAGGAATTGATTTTTTCTTATGGTACTCTTTTTAGTAATGCCTGCGGGTTTGGTCTGCAAAATACAGCTGGAGTTACTGGGTTATATTTTACTCGCGCTAATTTTAGTGCGAAACAAACCTATGCTCCGCCTGCGGGTGTCTGGACACATATTTGTATCGTTTTTGATGGAACGAATTCCTCTTTTTATACCAATGGAAGCTTTCTCGGGACACCAGCGACAACAGGTACTGGTGCTGTAGACACAATTTTACAAAGAATTAGTTTTGGAAGTTGGGGTGGTGGGTATTGGTATCATGGTGGAATTGATGGATTCCGTGTCTTTGGCTCGGCTATCAGTGCCACAGCTGTAAATCAAATCTACCAAGGTCTGCCCGTATTAGGTCCTTAACAGTGGTTATTGATTATTTGACCCACCAGAGTTCCGATATTGCACGGGACTTAAGCCCGTTGCTTTTTTAAATTCCACATTGAAGGCAGTTTTGGAACCAAATCCTGTCGCATAGGCAATAGAAAGAATAGACATATTGGGATTTTCTTTTAGGATTTTTTTGGCTTCTGCAATTCGAAATGAATTAAGATAACTGCGAAAACTAACACCAAGTTTGGAATTGAGTAATTCCGATGTTTGTTGGACAGTGAGACCAATCGCATGTGAGGAAATTTCCAAATCCAACTTTTCATCTAAATATGGTTTGGTTGCCCGCATCCATGATTCCAGTTTTACAAGGGATTCCTCTGTATTGACGGAATTAAGTTTTGATTTTGCATAACGCAAACTTTTGTCGGAATCAGTATTTAAGGTTATGATACGATGGAGGATTTCATTTCTTTCGTCCTCTAGTTTTTCATATTTTTGTAAGAGATTAAATAATAAGAAGAATAGATCTATGGGAAAAATAAATACAGCAGAGTAGAGAAGAGGAGTGGAATAAGGTAGGATCCCCAAAAGATAAAACATTGTATTGTAGCTAATAATAAAATACGTCCCCCAACTGATCAGAAAAAAAAGAATTCGTTTTTCTCCTTTGAAATAATTTCGTAATGCGGTTCCAAGAATTAGCGGAATGGAAATAAGATAAATATAAGTGGCAATCCTAGAGAAAATTTTAGTCGTATCCGCGATAAGAATTGCTGGAACACAAAAGAGGGCCACAATCCCCATGATCAATAAAATTTTATCAATCCTAGGATTGTTTACTTTTGTATTTAAAAACATTCGCACAAATTGGAACGAAAAAGGAATTCCCAGAGTGGAAAATGTTAGTATGGCTTTGTTTTGCCACCAAGGAAATTCTGGCCAAAGTACATCATAGGCATTTCCATATTGGCCATTGTACCAGAGAACTGTGCAGACAACATAACCTGCATAAAAGAAAAATTCACTTAACCCAAAAGCAAAAAAATAAAAAAGAGCAAAGATAAACATCACCGCACAGACTCCTAAAATCAGCCAAGTGACTGCAGTTTCTAGAATCATACGTTTGTTAAGCGTTCTCTCATCCAAGGATTGGATAGGAAATGAGATTATAGATTTAGATTGGATTCGAATAAAAAAATATTCGCCTCTCTTCTGTTTTGGAATTGGGAAACTGGGGTAAAGTGTTTCAGGTAATGTCCAATTTGATTTAGGAATTGTGTCTCCTGTTTTAAATGTTTGATACTCTTTTGGATTTACTGGATAATACAAGATGGCTGCATCTAGGGCTTTCCATTCTAAGGAAAGGATTCTTCCTTGTGAAAACCCTTCTTCCGTTGTTTTCGCCCGAAGCCAAATGACATCATCTGTAAAATTAAAAGAGAGTTGGTTCTCGGAAATTGGATACCAAGTTTTTAATATTTGAATTTGGTCAAAGGGGGTATTCTTATTTTTGTCTAAAAAGAATTCAAAACGATTCGTTACGTTTTGGTTACCAGATCCGTCGGGTGTACAGGAGATTCCCAAAACCATAAGGAACAGGAAAAACACCCAGGAATTTTTTTTCATCGAACGCAATGATCGCATCGAATTTTAGAATCTGACAAGCCTTTTTGCTAAAAACATTTCGAAATAGAACTCCCAAGGAAGAATCTTATTGCCTAAACCTTGTACACTTGAGGTGTGAGATTGATAGAAAGCAGATAAATGGTGGGAAGTGTCTTATTTGATTTGCGTTTACGATCTCTAAAGAGTAGAAGTGAATTCAGTTTTCTTTCGGAAACTCTAAAGTAAAAAGACTACCCTTTCCTTCTTCGGACTGAACTCGGATGTTTCCCTGGTGGAGGCGGATGAGTTCGAAACAAAGTTTCAATCCTATTCCAAATCCTTTTTCCCCTAAACTACCCGGAGAAGTCATTTGTTTGTAAAACAAATCTTTTTGACGTTCAAAAGCAATTCCTTGGCCATTATCTTCGATTGTAATCTCTGCGGACTGTTCGTTGTCATGAAATCCTACTCGGATCCAACCATTGGGGTTGCTGAATTTGATCGCATTGGCAATTATATTTCTCAGGATTTCGATGAGTATGGTTTTGTCTGCATAAATGATTGCGGTTTCTGCAATGGAAAATTCTAGCTGTAATGATTTTTTTTGCAGTTCCAGAGAAAAGGAATCGATTAACGGTCGTAAGATTTCTAGGAATTGGACTTGAGACAAATTTAAATAGAGTTGCCCTTTGTTAAATCTATTTAGGTTGAGCAAATGTTCCACTGTGGACATTGCATTTTCTAATATCACAAACAATTGTTTAAAAATATGAGTTTTTTCTTCTTCTGTGGATTCTTTGTCGGTTACAATGAATAACGCAGAATAGACGGTGCTTAAAGGAGATCGTAAGTCATGCGCCACAAGGGAAATGAATTTATCTTTCCATTCGTTGGCTTCTTCTGCAATTTGTTTAGCTTCCTTGTATTCTTGTGTGCGCAAGGTTACTGTTTTTTCTAAAGATTCATTCAGTTTTATAAGTTCTTTACCTAATACTTCTGTTTTAATCACAGACTTTGTAAAATAAGAAGCCAAAAGTAGAGACTGGAATAAAACAGTAGAGAAATAGGAATATTTTAGAATTAAAAAATAGTTTATTACTCCATATAAATACAAAGTATCATTGATGGCGCTTAGGAATAAAAAAACTTGAATTAAAAGAAGTGGTAAGGCCATTTCTTTTTTCTGAAAAGCAGCATAAGCAACACAAATGATAGAATATAATAATCCGAGGATGCTTAGAAAAAGACCATAGAAAGTAGTTCGGGATCCTAATTCAGAAGGTGTCACCAAAACAAAAAGAAATAAACCTAAACATGTGATGATAAAGAAGTTAGTAATCCATTTGGAAAAATTTGTCGGAAATCGCTGGTATAGGAAGGAAAGATAGAAGGGCATTGTTAAGTAAAATACGAGAGAGAGGATAAACGCAAAACGATAGCCAACTTCTGGGTATAAATAGTATAAGGAATCTCCATTTAAGGAAATAGAGTGGAGAGCAATCGTTAAACAATACAATCCAAAATAGAGAATGATGGACCGGTTCCTTCTAAATAAAAACACAACGAAGTGGTAGAAGGCCATAAATAACAAAGCACCAGTGAGTAAGGAATCTTTGATTATTTCGTATACTATTTGTTTTTGTATGTCATGAAAGAGACCCAATGATGGTGGATACCAAAATGCACCATCATCATGATGAAAATTAGAAATATGAACTAGAATGTTTGTATCTTTGTTAGGGTATGGTAGAACAATCAATCCAGAGCTACGAGTGGGAATCATGGTTTCCTTGTTTGCACCCACTTTTCCCAATTCTAATTGCAAGCGGCCGTCCACATAGACAGACATGGCGGCACCTCCCGTCTGGAAAAAACGGAGAGCATATATGTTTTCTTTCGCATTTTCAGAAAATCGAATTGTTAGTCGATAGGTAGCGTAGCCCGTTCCTTCGAATTTATTTTTCCATCTTTCTCCAATCATTTGGAAAGTATTAGGAAAAGTAGGATTCTTTAATAAAACCTTTTCATTCGGTAAATTTTCTGAGATTAAAGTTTGGGGTTGGATCCATTCTTTCCAATAAAAAGTCCATTCACCCGAAAGAGGGAGATTCTGTTTAGAATCCCAAGAAGTTAAATCCAGTTGTCCTTGGATTGCAACGGGAGCTTCAGAAAAAGAAGTTAGTGGTGCACAACTACAAAGGCAGACTAACCATATTGTTAGCTTCCATTTCATTTCAAACAAAACCTAAGTGCGGATTCCATTCTTCACAGCCATCTTGGAATCGAGGAAGATACTGTCACAAATTTATTTTGAATTTATCATGATGTTTTGTTTGAGAGAATGATGAGAGTATTAGTGGAAGTCCTATTTTAAAATTCAGTTACACCCATTCTAAACTAGGA
>NZ_JAFFPR010000059.1 GCF_016918735.1 Leptospira abararensis | reverse complement strand
TCTCCAGACCCTGCCTACACAGCGGCAGCACCAACCGATAACTTCTCCACTAGTTTGGTCATGGAACCCAACGGAAAGTTTGCAGCTTTTCTGTATTCAGCTAGTGGCACATTCTACATACGCCTCTTAGCGGTTGATGGAATCACAGGCAATTTGATCCCGACAGATCAAAAGCTTAGTGTAGGTAATGCACCGAAGTACCTGGATTGGGATCGAAGTGGAAAGTTTATTTATTTAGTCTCTGACACGGGTGGAACAACAAATAAATATCAAATGGAATACTTTCAATTTTCTTCGAATGGACAATTGTCAAGAGGTGTCAACTCTCCTATAACGTTTAGCAATATGTCTGGCGAATTCAGTGCTAAGGATCTTAAATCAATTTCGAGATACTATCAATAATCATTAAGTGTCCCCTTTCCGCTATGCAATCCTCTTAGGAGTTACCCTGTATGCAATTTTACTTTTTGCATTTTCTGGTATTCCCGATGCAGATATATTCTATCATTTTGCTGTCGCCAAACTATATTTAAAGGAGGGTCTTGTTACAAAGCTTCCGTGGCCCGAAATTGGGATCCAATCTAGAGAATTTACCGACTATCATTTTCTATTTCATCTCATCCAAATACCATTTCTTCTTCTCCCGATAGAAGAAACTATTACCATAAAAATCTTTATCTTAATTTCTATCTCTACCTTACTATACCAAGTAAGCGAATACATTCAAAAAGAATCTCCCGAAGTCTCTCCCTACTTCATTATTATATTCTTTATTTTAGGATCTGTTCTGTTCACAGGACGGATGTTATTCGGTAGGGGAAATTTATTATTCTTTACTATTTACTTTTTATCCTTACGTCTCTGGGACCTAAAACACCTTAAGTGGATTTTTTTACTTTCCTTGTTATCGATCTGGGCTTATAGCGGATTCCCTTTTCTATTCTTTACTGGTTTGTTTATCACAGTTTTAGAAAAGAACAAGGAACAGGCTAAAATATTTTTAGCATCTGTGGCTGGGATGTTTATTGGGTTTATTGCACACCCATCTTTTCCATTCCAATTTAAAGGTTACTTCATTGAACTTATCATCCAATCTTTTCCGCCACCAGGAGTAGAGTCGATAGCAGAATGGCTCCCGCCGACTAAGGACATCCTTATTTTGGGTTTTTTGCCGATGTTACCGCTTTTACTTTTGAGTTTCAGGAATAAAAACTATTTTCATCCTAAAAGTTTTGTTTTTTTATTTTTGGGAATCGTATGTTTAATATTTACGGGAGCATCTCTAAGAATCTTCGAGATGAGTTGGCTTATGTTTTTTATATTCATATTTTTGAATATAAACTTTCCAAAAAGGTTCCAAGTTTTCGCGGCCATTCTTTTATTTGTGATTCAATTTCCAATTGCCTATACAAAAATGGGGCAACAGTTCCGATCTTCAGAAACCAAATATGGATACATTGTGACGGAATGGATTCGATTTAACATCCCAAAAGGAGAAAGAATTTTTCTCTCTTGGGCAGATTACCCGTATTTTACATTCAAAAATCCGGATTATCGATTTCTTTTTGGACTCAATCCTTTGTATGCTTGGTCATACAACCAAGATCAATATTTTGCACAGAAGGCTTTTTTTGAAGGAACTGCTCAAGGCTTTCAACATATTCCCAAAGCTCTCGATTACAACATTATCGTAATTAATAAATTTTACTATAATTATGCAAATTCTGAATTCAAAAGACTATCCACAGACTATCGTTTGGTTTTCGAAAATGAAAAATACGGTGTTTTTGCGAAAATAATCCCACCTAACAAAATAAAGAAAGAGGAAACCATCCCAAACAAATAAATTTCACCTCCTAATGAAGGCAAATTCACCACCGGTTCTTCTTGATATTTGTTTTTCTCCGTTAAGACAAAAAACTCTTTTCCCGCATCATCTAGCAAAAGTTCGCCGAAATCTGCTTTCCTATCTTTAAAAAAGGATTGTGGTTCCCTTGGGCCTGAGATTGTCAGTGGAATTTCCGGAATTTGTTTCAAAAGTTGTGAAAGATTTTTTTTGGAAGAAGAGTCATTTGGGAATAGTAGTTCTGATTCTTTCATTAAAATCGATGGTAAATTTTTGTTTTTTAAATCTTTTGTCCAAGAAACTTCTCCAAGCCCATTCTCCTTACTCATCAAAATCAAGGCTGAAAGATGGGGAAGTATTGAATCCATATCATCCAGTTGTTTTTTAGTCAATCTTAGAATTTTTGTCTGATAACCCAAATTGGTTATATGCATTTGTAAGAAGTTACTTGTTTTAAGAAAGTCTCGATACCCATATTCGGAATTTGAATTTAAAAGGTCTACGTGAATGAGCCCAATTGGTTTTATCAATTTTTGAGCGGATTCAGGTAAAATTTTTACAATCACGAATGGGTACTCAGCAGCAAATGTTTCCAACCTCTTCCTATGTAAGTTTATATAATTCTGATATTCTGGGCTAAATCCAATCATATGGGTCACCCCAGAACGTAATAAAAAATCCAAATAATATCCAGAATCTTCGTTTTCTTTTGCTAAGGACAAAAGGTTTTCTCGCCAATCCACATCCGTTCCCCAACGAAAGGTTTGACTGAAACCAAACTCTTGCCAGTTGAATACAAGAGTGGAATAATAAGACGATTCTACGGTAAGACCAAGATTATTACGAACTCCCGCATCATATAAAAGTGGTAACCAAAAGTGAGGTGTCCCAAACATTAACTTCGATTTGATTATCTCTGGTTGAACCAACGCCTTTTCTGGAAGTGACCTCAATTTTTCAGCTAACCTTTGGTATAATGCCAGTTCTTCTGTCTTTCTCGAATCTTTCCAGAGCGGAGAATCATAACCTTGGTATTTTGTTGGATTAAAACTTAAAAAAAGAAAATACTGAATGATTAGAACAAAATAAATCAAAAAAAACAAGGGGAGTTTTCTTTTTCCTGAAATAGAACGAATGCTTAAGGGAAATAGAATTGAAAAAGAGATAAAAAAACAATCAAAAGCGCGATAGTTATGAATTTTAATATTTGGAAGTATGTATCCAAGCGAATAATCCAACGATAACCAAAAAAATACCAAAAGAACCGTTGTGATAAATTTACTTCTAGGTGAGGAGTGAAATTTTCGAAGATGGAAAGCTAATAAAACTAAAGCAACAAAGGATAACCATCTTCCTGATCTAAATAACTCTACTATAAAGGCTAAAGTTAAATTTTCGCCATTTGTTGAAGCTTTCAAAGCAGAATCATAGACATCTTTGCCCAAAATGGAAAGTAACGGAGGATAAGAATACCCGTAAAACACACCGCTTGTATATTCAGAGAAACGAATGTAGTTATATGCAACAGGGAGGACGAGAAAAAAAATAATTAACGCAGCCAATGTCAATCTTTTGGTATTTTGAATTACAAAAGATTGATACTCAACACAATATAAAAATAAAATCAAACTATAAAATACAGAACTGAGTAAGTGGGAATAGAGAATGACTGATGTTAAACCAACGAAAATAACCAAATGAAAAGATTTAGAACTTTTTCTATATTTATCTAATGCCACCAAAGCCAAAAAAATCAGAGAGTGGGCAAAACTTGAGATCACAGTGCCTTCTACTATACCAACCAAACTAGTGCCTTGTAATCCATCACCCGCATAATTAAAGTAAAACAATACGGCAGAGAATCCTAAAAGAATTCGAATGTATTTCGGATAGAGAGACCAAAAGAATTGTTTGCTAAAGGAATAGATGGCAAAAAACAACAATACAATAGTTAAAAATACAGAGATGGAAAAGGCAGATTCAATAGTCACCGAAAAGAGTGAGTGGATACAATAAACAAGGAGGTAATAGAACGGTGGATAAAAATAAAAAATTGGAAATCCACCGAACCATACGTCGGACCAACCTGTGGCAGAACCAGAAGGAACCAGTTTGGCAAATTCTTTTGCTAAAACAATATGACCAGGAGTGTCCCAGCCACTCAAAGTCTCTCCAGAAAACAAATACCAAAACTGAAATGGAATCGATAATAAAACTAAAGAACCGAGCCCATAAGCCAAATACTTGGCCCATAGAACTCGGCGAGAGGAAAGTAGATCCATATAGAAAAAATAATGGATCTTAGCGATTTTGCAATCTTATATTCCGCCTTCCCCTAAACGAAAACTAGGACACTCGATACGATAAGTAGATCTCACACTATCAGGACCAAGATAGATTCCTTCATGAACCAAACGGTATTCTCCCGGTTTGGTATCGGTATTTGTTTCCCAAATTAAATCGATACTTTCTTCTGCTCTACCCCAAATGCCTCGTTTTTGATAGGTAAATTTTGTATCGAAGTCTGCATCGGAACGAATCGGCTTCCATGTTGTTTTGTCCGATACTTCTACCCAAAGATAAGAAGACACTTTAGGATAACCTACATTGGGATTTGCAGCTGCTACCCGACAAGAAACCACTTCTCCTCTTTTATAAAACTCAGAACTTGGTTGGATGATATTTTGAGGTTTGTTTGATGAAACGGAATCAGAAGACGGAACCTTCAATGGGTGGATACGATCCGATAAATCCAATGGCATGAATGTAGGTGACGAGGATTGTGTGCCATTTTGTAACTCCAAAGACATCTTATGAAATTCTTGTCTTAGAGCATTCAAACTCTGAGGTCCGTGTAAAGTGTGACCACCTTCATAGTTTTGAGTGGAATACTCTTCAGGTGTAGTGATGTATCCAGAAAAATCATTGGTTAGTCCTGACAAAACAACCTCTGAAGTTTTTTCTTTTAATACAGAGCGAACTTCTTGTTTCAGGCGTCTACTGGACATTGTTGTGACCTCATGTGGCAACACTAAAATGGTTAGATCACCTACAATAGCAAGTCCATAGGGCAGAATTTGCGGTAAACTAGGAATAGGTTTTGTTTCTCCCATGGGGAACAAAACAGCTTTCGGACTCTGACATTCTCTCAGTTCATTCGATGGAGATTGTAACATGAATTTTGCGATCCAATCAATGTAGAATCTACGATTTTGATTTGTCATCCCTTCATGAAATAACCAATGTCCTCCTCCTTCTTCTGTGGATCCTGCAGCAAATGAATAACCGTAGGCCGATGGACAGGTTGTTTCTGTCTTTCCAGTCCCCGAGAACTCGCTACTAACTGGGTGTTTACTCATATCGATGAATCTTTGCGTAAACGATATACCACCTGACAAACGTTTTCCTTCTGCTTTCAGAATATGTTGGCTAGCAACAAACTGTCTTTTCCCAATGATAAAACTACTATCATACATGTCCTTTCCCGGACCAGTATTGTTTAAGTTTAGATTGGGTGATACATCCCCCTCGTTTGCTTGAGCAAAAATTGCAACAAAATCATTTAACCCTTGTTTTTTGGCTTCTGACTCAGCAAGTAAGGATGCAATCCCTTTATTATCTGATGATATATGCCTGTTGTCAAAGGTGATATTGGTTGGATGCACTCCATACCAGTTTACAAATCCTATAGGAACGCCAGAAACCGATACAGTGAGCTGTAACATCTCACGATCAATATTATCAGAAAATAATTTTCTTTCTGATTCTGGATTAGCAAGATAAGCAGAAAGACTTCGATTGACTCCGGCTTCACTCACCATCGCCTTTCCTACAACCAACTCAGCTGGTTTCAGTTTCAGGTAAGCCTCTTTGATCGACTCAAAGATTCCATCTCTTAAGACGGCATAAGATTCCGAATAAAAATCCTTTGAGTAAAAAGAAACTTCTGAGTAATGAAAATGACCAGCAGGTCCACTATGTGTATGGGATGCGTTAATTAAAACATTACCAAAGTTAAATCCAGAATCCAGTTCTGATTGTAATCTTTTCACAACTTCTCTTTGGATTTCGAAGGGAATACCGCCGACTTCTGCGGTCACATAAGCTAAAAGTTTTTTGGAACTTTGGTCACGAATGACAAGGGATCTGGCAAACTGCCTAGTATGAATTCCAACACCGGTTTGGTCTTCTCTGGCATAGCCCCAAAACATAACACCAACAGGCGGCCCTGTGATGTCTTTTTTCGCCATCGCGGCAGAATATACCGGTCTCTCTTCAGACCAAAGGGGGAGAGTGAAACAAAAAAGAACGAGAATTAAAATTCGAAACTGCATCTTACAGATTCTAAGTGGATCCGTCCCAAATGTCAATCCCGAACAATTGTCGACTAATTTGATATTATGGAGCAAACTTGCCTCAAATTCGCGAAAAGTTGCTGCCCTTTCGGAAAAAAGAACCAAGATCCCACTCGTTTCGAAGGTCATTCGCTGGAGAAAGTAAGGACGAAACGAATGAACATCGGGAACCTGGATAATACTAAACGAAAAAAAGGATTTGTACGTGTATCATTTACTCCAAACCAAATTAGGTCGATTTCGCATTTTAGCTTTTTTAGAAGGCCTTTCCTTTCTCACAATTCTCTTCGTAACCATGCCACTCAAATATCTTTATCAAAGTCCCGAACCAAATAAAATCGTTGGCCTCGTCCATGGATTGTTATTCCTTTTGTATCTAGTCGAACTATTTCAAGTGAAAGTGGAATTAGAATGGAAAGCCAAAAAAACAATATTGGCAGCCCTCGCTTCCGTTGTCCCTTTTGGAACCTTCATCGCGGAACGTTATTTGTATTTGAAATCAGATTCAAACGTGAACAAAGACCAATAGAAATTTTTTATATTTTTTAAGCATACGATAATACCGTATAACAGACAATATATGTTATGCGGAATGCCCGACAGATATTCCGAATACAAGCAAAATTAACAATGAAAGATTTAGAGAGAAAAATTGAAAAATTAGGACATCGGATTGATCAAGGGCTTGAAAAAAAGGATGTTAATCAACTCAAGAAATGTATTGAAGAAGCTAGTGAGATCGAATCTTATCTTATAGATAAAGTTGATAATGCAAACGAACGATCTATCCTATCATATTTCGTTGGTAACGCTTGGTATAATCTCGACTTAATTAACAAAAGAGTAAATAACAAAAGCTGGGCATATGATAGAATCGAACAGGCAAATGCAATTAAATACTTCCGTAAATGCGTAAATGAAGAAAAGGTTTCAAAAAGCATTATAAGTTCCATACATATAAAAGCTTATACAAATTTAGGTAATATGTTCTCCCTTGCAGGCAGGAGTATTTATGCTTTAGAATGTTGGAAAAAAGCACTTTCTATAAATCCAAATTTTGCTATGGCAGGATGTTGTTTTAGCCATGGCTTAATTCAATTAGCAAATTTTTTCCATGATGAAAATCATAAATTTTTATCCTTAAAATATGCCTACAAAGGGTTATCCAGCTTTTTAAAAAGCAAGGATATTCACTCAAATGCTAGAGAGGTTTTCAACCAAGATGTTATATGGATTAAAAGTAACATTTACCAAAAACATCTTGATAGCGATTTCAAATTTCGAACATTTTCTTTGGGAAAAACAAAAAATGAAAAAGAATATAAACAATGGGTCTTAAAGAAATCGTTATTTTTAAACCCATTAAATGACTTATTTTATGAGTCTGCAATTGCGCACGACGTCCTTAACTTACCTAATATGCGCGTTGTAAAATATGATACGCCATTTCTACATGGGTTTTTTAATCAAAATAATGACCTAGCATATTCTATTAAAGAAACAAATTTTGATGATAAAGTATTCAAAATTTTAAAATGTGCAAGAGAAGCAATAATCTATTTGTCTCTGTCTATTCATGTCGAAGAAAGTAGAAACAATTCTTCTAACGATCTAGTAATACCACTCGAATTACCTAATTATGATTGAAACTAAACACTGGGTACTGCGCATAACAGCGACTTAACGCTTCGCTTCGGGACGAGCCCTCGCTTGGCCTGCGGAACATAAGCTTCTGACACTCCCCTTACCTCCGTAAGATCCGCGCCGACGCTAACGCCTGCCCTGCAGGCTCAGCTCCGAGGAACGTCGTCTAGGCTATTTCGTTATACACAATCGCAAAATTGTATGCCTCAGGACATGGGTAACGAATAAAATAATTAAAAAATACATTGACGTATCTCATTTTGAGATACACTCTCGTTCTAGTGCATATTATCAGCTGGAAGAAATTAGATGATTTCATTGTAAAACACCCTAATTCTGAATCTTCATTGAAAAGTTGGTTTAAGATTATTAAAAATACAAATTTCAAAGACTTTAATGAATTAAAGAAAGTTTTCAATTCTGTGAACCAAGTAGGTAAGTTTACTGTTTTTAATATTAGCGGAAATCACTTTCGTTTAATTGCTGCTATTCATTTCAATAGACAAAAAGTTTTTGTCAGGAACATTTTAACGCATTCTGAATACGATAAGGGGAAATGGAAAAAGGAGAATTTATGATTCTAGAAATTGAAAAAGTTAAGAATGTTTGGCACGATGTTAAAGATATTCTATCTGTTCCTCATACTGATAAACAATATAGAAAATTAATTAAGGTTCTTGATGAACTCATTGATGAAGTTGGAAACAACGAAAAACATCAATTAGCTCCGCTTCTAGAGACTGTAGGTAATTTGATTGAAGAATATGAAAATGATCATTTCATACAGCCAAATGCTGAACCGATTGAAGTTTTAAAGTTTCTTATGCAAGAAAATAGTTTAACTCAAAAAGATCTAAACATTCTAGGTAGCCAAGGTGTTGTTTCTGAAATCTTAAATGGAAAAAGAGAATTGAATGTTCGACAAATAAAAGCTCTTGCAGAAAAATTCAATGTTTCTCCATCTGTATTCATCTGATCGTGTAGCTTGCGACTTCGTATAACAGAAACTAACCGCTTCGTTCGGGACGAGCCCCCGCTCGGTCTGCGACACATAGGCTTCTGGCACTCCCATTGCTTACGCAAGTGCCGCTCTGTGTCCCTACGTCCCGTTGGGACACAGAGCCAGCCTACGTCATTAAGTCTAGTTCTTACAAAATCGAAACGATTAAAATTAGTTTGAAATCACCCAAACACTACCTACTAAAACCTTATTTCCACTAAGATTCCTACGAACAGGTGCAATATGACCTATTGAAGTAAGTAGTGTTATGAGCCAGAAACCCATTGGAAAGAAATCCAAAGTTTAGAATATCGTTTTCTGAACCGTGTTCGCGCGTAAAAGGAAAAACAAAAGAGTTTTATTTGGAAATTACGAAAGCCTACCATTCCGAAAATTTTCCAGAGGCCAAGGAAAAATTCGAAGGGAGGCTAAACTCTTTCCAGAAGATAAGGCAACTCAATTGTATCTGAAACAGTCGTTCCCACTACAAACCAAGACTCCTCACTTCAGTTAGACTTCACCGAGGAGGAAGAGTTAGTTGTTCTCAATTTCTTCGGTTTCGGAATCATCTTCCTCATTGCAGAAGTGAACAAAACACCTACGAATTTACCTATGGTAGATTATTGCATTCTACAATGGCCAATGTCTCTGACTGTAACTGCTGGTGCCCCTTCTGGAACAGTCTATATGCTTATAAAGTTTCGGTAACTGGCATCGCTTCCACAACGTATTGTGATAAGGACGGAAATGGATTAAATGGTGGCCTCTCTTTTTCCGATGCACAAATGGGAACCATGACAGTCAATTGAGGTAACTAAACAGATAAAAACCCCAGAGAGTTCCTTGCGAATTCGCTGGGGGAAGTTTCTATAGGATCATGAAAGCTTTTCGCCTCTTTTTCCTATTAGTTCTTATATTTAACTTTGGTGTTTGGACCCAAACAATAAAGACCAACAAAAAACAAAAACTATCAAAAGTGGAAATCCTAACTGAAAGGGAGAGGATAACTCCAGAGCCAGAGCCAAAAGACCAATACCAAATCCGACTGATTATGGAAAATGATGCTTTTGGAGCATTTTCAGATCGATATTATACAAACGGTTCTCGGTTGGAATTTCATATGACAGCCGGGGAATCCAATCCCACTCGCCGGATATTAGGATACTGGAATGACTTATTTATCACCCCTTCGCAATCAACAAAGTATTTGCAAGGATTTGCTTTAGGACAAGAGTTTTACACACCAACAAACATAACCAAGGCGGATGTATCTTACGGAGATCGGCCCTATTCAAGTCGGGCATATTTTAGTAACTCTTTAACTACTGCTACAGAAGATACTAGCATCACTACAGAATTAGAAGTGGGAATGATCGGTCCCTCTGTTGGTGGTAAATCAGCGCAGATGAATTTCCATAACCTCATTGGCTCACCAACACCACAAGGATGGGACACGCAAATTCCCAACTCTTACTCGGGTGCACTGAAAACAGATGTTCGCAAATTCTATCATCGATTTTTTGGAACCCAATACAATTTAAATTTAGGGAATGTGCAAACTGATGCATCTTTTGGACTTATCTTTCGGTTTGGGAATGTAGACAAAACACCTGGACCAGGTAGTTCTGCTCTTCAACCAGGCCCCCCCATTCTCCATGAAGATGGGAAAGGATATTGGTATTTTTATATAAATCCCGGTGGAACTTTTCAGTTCTACAATGCAACCATCCAAGGCCAAATGGGAACAGACAAAACATATAAATCTCAGAATAGAGATTCTGCATTTAGTAATTGGGACAATTTTCTAAACAATCCTACTCCAGAAGCAGGAGAGAGAGAAATTCAATATAGAGCTCTTGCTGAAGATAATGGAAAAAACTCTCTACAAAGATATATTTTGTTCAATGAATTTTTGGTGAAGGGGACGAACAATCCTTATGACATTGGACTCAACTACCTGATCTTTAATAATATTTTTAATGGTGCAGAGGATATCGAAAGAGGAACTCGATTATTCTTATTAAAAAGCTTAACAGACCAATGGGACCAAATACCGGATAACGCACGTGCGTTGGCTATTTATTCAATATTTAGACCGGAAGGTGGCAAATTACCTCCGCTCATTCGTCTTTATTCTTATGAAATTTTATCACAGTTTATTTTAGATCCAAAACAAAGAGAAGTCTTATTGCAGTTGTTACGCGAAGAAATAGAATATAGGGATGAAAAAACATATGTAGCCGATCTAAAACGAGCTGTCGGTTTTGTCAGAGCTGGTTTTGTTTCGGTTTCAAATGCAGGGTTTTTATTTGGTATCCATTACAACTACCAAACCATTGACTTTCAATCGGGAAAAGGTTTACCTCAACAACACCAATGGTTGGGGTTTCAATTAGGAAAAGTCTTTTAATCAACTATTTGTAATTAGAATCGCTATTGAAGAAAATTGAACCAGTGTCAAAAATTTAGTCGCCAATTAAGCCGTCTATATCTGACACTATGCGATCATGAACAATCACAATCTAGGTGGACGGCTTTGGTCGGTGCTCATTCTATTTGGCCTCGTTGGACAGATCGCTTGGTCCGTAGAGAATATGTATTTCAATCTTTTCATTTACAATACGATCGCAAAGAATACATCGTCGGTCACACTTATGGTTCAGTTGAGCGGAATTGTCGCTACCTTTTCCACTTTGGTCGCCGGCATCCTAACAGATAAAGCAGGAAATCGAAAGTATTTTATTTCCCTTGGTTATCTTCTATGGGGTATACTTACACTTTCTTTTGCATTTGTTTCCAAAGAAAATACAGCACAATGGTTTCAATTATCTGATACCAATCAAATTATAAGCCTAACTATTGCGATTGTGATCACTTTGGATTGTATTATGACAGCATTTGGTTCCACTGCCAACGATGCCGCATTTAATGCTTACGTAACTGATAATACAGAAAATGCAAGAAGCCTGGCGGAAGGTGTGTTGTCTGCCATGCCACTACTTGCTATGTTGATTGTTGCTGGTGGATTTGGAATGATCGTAAATGCCCTTGGTTATCCTGGACTATTTGTTTCGGTAGGAACGATGATGTCTGTTTCAGGGATCATTGGAATTTGGCTTATCAAAGACAATCCAAATCTTAAAAAACAAAATACAAATTTTATTTCAGATCTATCTTATGGATTCAAATTCACTATCATCAAAGAAAACCAGAAACTCTATTTGTATTTTATTGCCATGGGAATCTATGGAATAGCAAGCCAAATTTATATGCCATACCTAATCATCTATATGCAAGAATACTTAAAGTTCGATGCCATCCAATATTCTATTGTTCTCGCAGGAGTCATTCTTGGAGCTAGCATAATTACCGTTATACTTGGAAAACAATTTGACGGTAAAAACAAAGACAAATTACTCATTTACTTTTCTATTCTCTACATCTTTGGAATGTTATCATTGTATATAATGTCCAAAACAATCGATTTAAGTCTAAGTTCGAGAGTGATGTGGTTGACAGGGATCACGAGTCTCATCTTAATCACGGGGTTTGTGCAAGTCCTAGCACTTTTAGGAGCACAAATCAGGGACAATACACCAACAGAAAACACCGGCAAATTACAGGGGATACGAATGATCTTTTTTGTTCTAATTCCGATGTACATTGGTCCCATGATTGGAGAAACCATCAATGAAAGAACAAACCTTACATATATCGATCCAGTAAATGAAACAATTGCCCATGTACCATCGCCTGAAATATTTTTATTCGGAGCTATCTTTTGCCTGCTTATATTCATTCCTCTTTCCCTTTTATCGCGAGGAAAAAATTCGTAATGAAAATGATTTCTCATACTGAATACCCACGCCCTCAACTCGAAAGAGATAGTTATATGAACTTAAATGGAGAATGGGATCTAATCCATTCTCAAACAGGCAAAGAAGCTAAAACAAATTACAAAATCAATATCCCTTTCTCTCCAGAATCACCTGCGAGTGGGATCGGAACTTTTATACTGCAACCAAACGAAAAATTAATCTACAAAAGAGAATTTGAATTATCTTCTGAGTTTATCAATGATACCACCTTACTTCATTTTGGTGCTGTAGATTATTCTTGTATATGTTATATTAATGGTAAAGATGTAGGATCTAATAAAGGTGGTTTTTTACCATTCCAATTCGATATCACTAAGTGGATTCAAATCGGGAAAAACGAAATTGAATTAGTAGTCACAGATCCTACTGACATGGGAAACCAATCAAGAGGGAAACAAAAGCTGAAACGAGGTGGAATTTGGTATACAGCTCAATCGGGAATTTGGCAAACCGTTTGGTTAGAAAGTGTTTCCAAAGATTATGTAAAAGATATTAAAATTACTCCCAATATAGATACAGAATCTGTAGAGATTCTCGTAGATACAGAAAGTTCTACTATCACAATACAAATCTTGGACGGGGAAAAAATAATTGCTGAGTCTTCAAATGGAAATGCAAACATAAAGATACCTAATATGGAGCTTTGGTCACCCGAAAATCCAAAGCTGTATACTGTTTTGATCAAAACCTCTTGTGATTCTGTAAAATCATATTTTGGAATGCGGAAATTTTCGATAGATTTCGATGGAAAATTCAAAAGATTATTTTTAAATAACAAACCATACTTTCATAACGGACTTCTCGACCAGGGTTATTGGTCGGAAGGCCTTCTTACACCACCAAACGACGAAGCGATGATCAAAGAAATTAAACTCATGAAAGACATGGGTTTTAATATGTTACGCAAACACATTAAAATAGAACCTCTCCGTTGGTATTATCATTGCGATAGATTTGGGATTCTGGTTTGGCAAGATTTTGTCTGTGGTGGTGGCCCTTATGAAACCTGGAAGGTAGCCTATTTACCCTTTATCGGTTGGAAAACGAAAGATACGAAATACAAATTTTTAAATAGAACTGATGCATCTGGCAGGAACGAATTTGAAGCCGAAATTCCAAAAACCGTTAACTTACTGAAAAATACAGTTAGCTTATCCGTATGGGTCTTGTTTAATGAAGGATGGGGTCAGTTCGATAGTATAAGACTAACAGAAGCATTGAGAAAAATAGACAATACAAGAACCATTGATAGCGTAAGCGGCTGGTATGACCAAGGGGAAGATAGTAGTGACCTTAAAAGTTTACATCTTTACTACCAAAAACTAAAAGTTCCTAAAAATGAAAAAAGAGTCCTTGTACTTAGTGAATTTGGTGGTTATTCATTAAAAACGGAAGGTCACGTTTACAACGAAAACAAACTTTTTGGATATAAAATTCTACCGGATAAACAAAGTTTAGAAAAGGAATATAGTCATCTGATTGAAAACGAATTAATCCCTTTGATCGATAAAGGACTGAGTGCTTCCATTTATACTCAAGTCAGCGATGTTGAGGAAGAAATCAATGGAATAGTCACTTACGACAGAAAAGTGGTAAAGTTTGATATAGACTTTATGCGAAAACTAAATTCCAAATTAGTATATCGATAGGACATAAAAATGGATTTCATTACGAATTATCCTTTATTCACCTTTCTAACAATCCTTACTCTATTTTTTCTCCTTTACTATTTTTTCGAAGTAGTCGAAGCCCCCGTTCTTCGATTTAGCGAATCAGATTTTTTACTACGCATTATAGATAGATCACCTAACTTAACGAACAGATACTATCCTACATTTTGGTGTTTCAATCAACACCTAATGTTATTTCTACTAATGTTAAAAGAGTATCGCACAAAACCATACTTATATGACCAATTAGAACAGTTGAAAATGAAAGATGGTGGAATCACAGGTCTTGCTTGGTCTGGAATTAATGAAAAATCCAATAATGAAGAAAAGCCGATCGTAGTTGTTTTTCATACAATTAGTGGCGATGAACAGGATGTAAAATCAACGGTAAAGTATTTACGAGAACGTTTTCAATGGATTGTTGTTGTTTGTATTCGCAGAGGACATGGGAATCTTCCCCTTACCAAACCAAAAATAAATACAATGGGCTCCACTTCGGATTTAAAAGAACAGTTGGCTTACATTCAAAAAAAATATCCCAAAAAACAATTGTTTGGTGTAGGAATTTCAGCCGGATCCGGGTTGTTGGCCCGTTATTTGGGAGAGGCAGGTGTAAAAAGCCAATTTAAAGCTGCCGTTGCAGTTTCACCTGCTTATGATATCGAAAAGGCTTTTCACAGAGTCCACCCCGTGTATAGCAAAATCATGGGACAAAGATTGATTAATTACTTTTTAAAAACACATTATAAAAGTTTATCTAAATTAAAAGGAGTCGAGGAACTCTTTAAAATCAAAACCATTGGTGAGTTTCAAGATAAATTACATACTGTCTCTGGATTCAAAGATAAGGAAAATTATTATTTTCACTCCAACCCAGTATTAGTTGTCCAA
Source organism: Leptospira abararensis (assembly GCF_016918735.1). Lineage (GTDB taxonomy): Bacteria > Spirochaetota > Leptospiria > Leptospirales > Leptospiraceae > Leptospira_A > Leptospira_A abararensis. The sequence goes on along the minus strand of NZ_JAFFPR010000059.1, from coordinate 13,295 downwards.
AATATTAAAACACCTTTGCTCGTTTTAAATTCGGCAGACGATCCCATTTGTGTGAACCAAAATGTATTAGAAAATCTCCATTGGTTAGAAGCTCTTCCCAATACAATCCATATACATACCAAACGTGGAAGTCATATTGCTTATTTTGAAGGTTTTAAAGCGACTTCCTGGTCTGACAAAATCATAGGAGAATATTTTTCTGCAGTCCTCAAGGAAAATTTCAAGAAACCAAATTCGTCAAAAAAAGCAAAAAAGAAAACAAAGAGAAAATAGTTTTAATCTACTTGTGAGCGATAATTTTGTGGTGAAATGCCGAAACGTTCTTGGAAGAGTTTATGGAATGAAGATTTGGAGTTAAATCCAGAAGCATAAATTATACTCAAAATTGTCATATCTGGTTTTTCCAAAAGGAGCTTTGCTGCCTCTTGCAATCGAAATTGGTTGATATAGTTTCGAAATGTACAACCCAACCTAGAGTTTAAAATTTCTGAAAGTTGATGTGTATGTAGACCCAATCTTTTGGAGAGACCGGGCAGACTCAGATCTTCGTTTAAATACAATTGTTCTAGATTCATCAGGTCATCCAATCTTTGTAATACCTGAGGAACATTGATTCCATTCACACGACTTTCTTTGTATCGGGCCAATCGCGTTTCTTTTTTAAAGTTAGGAATGAATTCTTTATGGTTTATTTCTAATAATAAAATCAAAGCCAAAAGGAAAGTTAGTGCAGCACATGCAAGAATAAATAATTGCATGTAAAAAAGTTGAGAAAAAACAAACAAAATAACTACAAACAAGGCATAGACTAACAAAGATAAAAATGGTAAGAAGGAAGATTCGATACTTTCTTTAAAATTAACCTTCCAGCGAAACAACCGAATCATTATCGACAAAGTATATACCAAAATCGATACAACTCCGACGCTAAGTAAAATTTCAATTGTAGATTGATAAAGAGAACTTTCACTCGAAATCTGTAAATGATTTACAGGAGGCTCAAAATTCTCTGAACGAAATAGGTAAATAAAAATGATAGAGAGAATACTTGGTAAAAAATGATAGGATCGAATTTTATAGAATTCACCTCCGCTCATTTCTTCAAAATAGATATAACTCAAAGGACCAATGAGAAGCAGGCAAGGAATATGGATTCCATAAAAGAGGGGAAATGAATTGATTTCCTTTGTCAACTCTCCATAAATATGGAATTGTAAGATGGCAAGAGAGAGAAAAAGAAAAGTGGACGTATACCGATAAAAAAAACTGACCCCAAAATTGATTCCCATCAACTTAAGAAGTGGTTTTTCGGAAGTGAGATTTTGTTTACTCTCACCTTCTTTTTGAACCGTTTCTATCCAATGTGATATGGCAAGTAGAAGAGCTACGATAGCCCCGGCAAACGGAATCAAATTCATAACGTAATGGATCAACGAATCAGTCTCTTGTCTATTTTTTTAAAGGACAAAGACAAACTTTTTGGTCCATCTGTATCCGAACGGACGACGGGTCGGAGAAATGATGCGATCCTATTTTGATGGACGTAAATTACAAACCCACACCCCAAAAACCATTTCCCCTATTCCAACGACTTTTCATAAATAACATTACGTTTCTTATGATTTTAACCCTTGGTTTTAGTACTGCCAAACTACTGGGGCAAACAGAAAAAGATCCAATCACTCATTTATCAAAAATTCCCATAAAGCCGAATCACAAAAAACCAGTGATTGTTATTATTGGCGAAAACAAATACACAGAACTAACAGATTTTATTGTGCCGTATGGAGTCATAAAGCGGGCCAACATTTCAGAAGTTTATGCGTTAGCACCTAACAAAGGAATCATGGAAATGTTCCCAACATTATCCATTGAAATCACTACTTCCATCGAAGACTTTGACCTTCTTCATCCAGAAGGAGCAGATCTTGTGATTATGCCTGCCATTCATAACATGGACAATAAAACCTTAATCCAATGGATTCAAAAACAATACAAATTGGATGCCACAATTGCTGGAATTTGCGATGGAGTTTGGACTTTGGCTCATGCAGGCTTATTAAAAAATAAAAAGGCCACAGGACATTGGTATTCAATCTCTGACCTCACAAAATCATTTCCTGACACCGTTTGGGTCAAAAACAAAAGATACCTTCAAGATAAAAACATCATTACAACAGCAGGTGTCACGGCTTCCCTTCCTTTCTCATTGGCGATCGTAGAATCCATAGCGGGAAAAAAGAAAGCAAGGGAGGTAGCAAAAGACTTAGGAGTTCAAAATTGGGATTCTGTTCATGAAAGTGAACGATTTCATCTGGATTGGAAACTCTATTTAACTGCAGCAAAAAATCGAATCTTCATTTGGAGTTATGAAACCATTGGGATTACAATCTACGATGGCATTGATGAAATTTCTTTGGCCTTAATGGCCGATGCCTACTCGCGTACATACAAATCAACGGCCGTGGTTATGCATAGTTCTCAAAAAACCATTCTGACAAAATCAGGAATCCGGTTCGTTTCTGATACACAAGAAATTCATTCAAATCAAGTAGAAATCCTAAAAGAGATTCCAAAGAATGCAATCGCAAGCCAACAATTGAATGAAACTTTACGGGAAATTGAAAGTAGGTATGGAACACTCACGATGCAATTTGTAGCAATGCAATTGGAATTTCCCATGCACGAATGATACCATTATGTCTCGTGTATATTTAGGATCTAATTTCAAAATTTCTCCTTCCTGGGTTTTAGGCTAGCATCTCTTTTGCTTCTATGAAAACTGGAATCAGAAAACCTATGCATTCAAAACTTAAATTGTATTTCATCTTTTCCTTTTTGGCCTTTGGATCAATTTTGCTTTCCAGCATGACTCTGGTATTGCAGACACAGAATGCACTACCAGAGAACCTAACACCAACTATTGTAGTAGCGACAATTCTCCTTTTGGTGATTGGTGTCCTCTTTGGATTGACCTTAAGTTCCTGGTTTAGTAAAATCTTTGGGAAGTTAGAGGCTGCCTTTAAGGAAGTGGGACTCGGAAATTTACAAGTTCGGCTCACATACAGAAAAAATGATTTATTCTCAGAATTTTACAACAGTTTCCATAGAATGTTACAAGCCCAAGGCGAACTCATCCAACACATCAAAACATCCGCAGACAATTTATCTTCTGATTCACAAGAAATGAAGTTGGTAACTCTTGATTTTTCAACAAACTTACAATCACAGTCCGCTGCAACGGAAGAAGTATCTGCATCGATAGAAGAAATATCGGGAGTAGCTGTATCCATATCAAATATTGCAGAAAACAATTCACAAAGTATGAGTAATTTAACATCTGAAGTAGATCGATTATCGATGGCGATTGATAAAACAGGTGAATATGTAGAAGGAACTCTTGATTCTATAAAGAATATAATTGATCGTGCAGAAGCAGGAAAAAATACACTTCGCACAATGAATGAAGCAATGGACAATTTGTCCAATAGTTCCCTTGAGATTTCCAAAACTGTAGATGTAATTGCGAAAATCAGCGAACAAGTCAACATGCTTGCGTTGAATGCATCGATCGAAGCTGCACGTGCTGGAGACGCCGGCAGAGGATTTGCCGTGGTTGCAGAAGAAGTTTCAAAACTTGCCGAAAGAACTGCTGGTGCCGTCAAAGGGATTGATTCTTTAATGAAAAAGAATCAGAATGATGTTTCTTTGGGTAGAGAACGAATTGAAAGAACTACAATGGAAATCCAAGAAATCATTGGTAACATTGATTCTATTTCTGGAAAAATAACAGAAGTTCATTCTGCAGTAAATACACAAAAAGAATTAAAGAACAAACTACTGAAGGAAGCTATTTTTGTTAAAGAACGATCTGAGGAAATCAAAGAAGCAGTAACCGAACATAAAACTGCTACTAACGAGGTGATGGCGTCTGTTTCCTCCATTAGCCAATCTTCCTTTAGCAATTCTGAAAGTAGCGATGTACTTGCAGGAAAAATTACCGCAATTGCAAGCACTGCAGATAAACTGATATCAATGGTTGATCTTTTTAAAACAAATATTACTTCTGATGAATCTTCTATTTCCGAGAGAGATGAGGCCACTCACAAACTTCAGTTCCGATCAGAGATAGGTAGTATTTATTATGTGAAAGAAAAAGATTTATTAGAAGTGGTCTGGACTCCAGACTTTAGCGAAGAAAAATATACCGAAATATTAAACGAAGCATTAAACATCATACATAAATATAACATCCGTAAGTGGCTTGCAGACACTAGAAGGATGGGGCTTGTCACTCGTCCCGCACAAGAATGGGTAAACGTCAATTGGTTTCCCAAAGCAAGTAATTCCAGCCTCCGAAAGATGGCCGTCGTTGTCCCTAACTCGGCACTAGCAGCAATATCTATAGATGACCAAACACTGAAAACTGGGAATGTAGAGTTGAAATCTGTACCAAGTTTGGAATCTGGAATTGCTTGGTTAAACGACTAAACTTTTGACGAATAAAACCAACAGATCATTGTTTCATTTCGAATAACAATGATCTGTAATATCTTTTATCTTTATTTATCCCGTTCTAAAACAAAGAAAAAAGGTTGTTTCATTCCTTTGTAATCCATACATCCGAACAAAGTGTTTTGGTTTACTTTTTTAAAAACATCATGAATTGGAAGATTATCATAAATCATCGCAGCAGTAAGTTGCCCACGAAATTCAATTCGTCGAACGCGAGCTTTTGATTTAGAAGTCTGGAATAAAAACCGAACCAATAAAAATAAATATCGCAATGGCCATAAACTAGTAGAAGGGATTAATGTCGCTAATCGAACAGGCATTAGAGAAGGATTTACTTTAAATAGAGTTTTACCAAAAGATTTAAACACCAACGGGTGTACATTGTCTGGATCCACAAATTCTTTACCATACCAATTGAATGTTTCTAATGCTCCATCCATTGTATGTGCAGTGTGAAATCCCGACCCATGCCACTGACCGATTGTATCTTCTATAGAGACTGTTTCTAATGCATCAAATAGTGCGAACGAATCGTTTGTAGAATTGTTCTTTTTTGCACGCATTTCGTTGAATTTTTTTTCAAGAGTATTCATAATTAAATTGTAACCTAAGCCAATCTTTTTCTTCTCCCACTCCTAGGAAATATATATACAAAAAGAAAACTAATTTTCAAACATTAATCAAGAACAGATTGAATTGGTTTTCGTTCCTAGGTGATTCTTGCGATTGTTTCTTTTATTTTTTTTGAAACAAAATAGAATTCGACATCGTCGAATTGGCAAAATTAGGATTCGATTCAATCACCACCATTTGTTCTACCAAGTTCTGATCGAGAGATAGCAATTATGTTCCCGCGTGTGGTAACAAGTTAGGTTACCACCTCACAAAAGAAGGATGATCTAATTTTTCCGGCCAGAGCCACGGGAAAGATTGAGGTATATCCAATAAAACGTTCAAGTGAATAAAACATAACGATGATCGATATTTCATTGCAATTTATTGACATTAATAAAACGATTCAATCAAGACTAAGATATGAACCAACGGAAGCTCTTACATCTGTATTTGACTCTAATGCCAGTAACCTTATTAACTTTTTCGATAATCGTCAACTGCCAACCTTTTGCGTCCAATAACCCCTGTGATCCAAATTCAAACGCTTTTAAAGAAATTCAAATTTCTAAGGTAATCACCAAAGATTCTTCTCCACTATGTGGAAAAGATTATATTTCCAACTTCATCCCCTATTCAGTTTCAGGTTCGATCACAGGACTCACAAGTTCAGGGCTTAAACTTAGATTAAACGAATTCTCTTCTTTAGTAATCGATCAGAATAGTACCAAATTTTCATTTATCAATCAAGTAACAGCAGGATCGAATTATTCAGTCAAGGTGGCAAACCAACCGGTAGGCCTAATTTGTACTGTCACAAACGGAGAAGGTTTTATCAAAAATTCCGATATCAATTCTGTATCCATCTCTTGTGTGATTTCCTGTAACCCTTGTAGAATTTTCCTCTCTAATTCTGGTTATGCTCCCAATCCAGGCAGCGCAGTCAGTTTTGACACACTTTGTTCCACTGACGGGAATTACCCAGGTACAGGGACCTACAAGGCAATGGTAGTCGATGGAGTTACGAGAAGAGCATCTGTCAGCGCCAATCTTGGTGATGGTCAAATCAATTGGATCTTCGCACCCAATAGAGCATATTACCAACCTGAAGGTACAATTGGAACAACAAGTTCAGGTGGTTTATTTATTTCTACATTAACTACAAGATTTTCCGCCAATTCAAAGTATTGGACGGGTCTCAATGCAGATTGGACGACGAACACAAGTAATACTTGTAACCAATGGTCTAGCAATTTAGGAACCTATAATGGGATCATGGGGCAAGGCAATTCAACATCTGTTACTGTTATCACCACCGGTTGGGCTCCTGAACCTTGCAATGCGAATATCCAACAATTGATTTGTGTGGAACAATAACTTTCCCCACTTGCAATTTCCAATCCATCCTTTATACTTTCTCTATGAATGTAGCAGATTCCGAGATTAAATCCCTCCTTAAGTCTTATCAAAAAATTACAGTATACGGACTAAGCAATGATCCATCCAAACCAAGTCATTATGTTCCTGTCTACATTCGGGATAAAGGATGGGAAGTAGTCGGAACCTATCCCAAAGAACATAATGTAGGTGGATTCACTATTTACAAAAGCCTAAAAGAGATACCAAAAGAAGATCGGCGATTTATCGATGTTTTTCGAAGCTCCGATAAAATCCCTGAAGTGATAGACGAAATTTTAAGCCTCGGTGGAACAGAAGTAATCTGGCTCCAATTAGGAATTTCTCATCCAGAAGCTGAAAAAAGGGCAGAAGAGGCTGGGATTCGGGTTGTCTCCAATCGCTGCCTCATCATCGAACATAGAAATTATTTTTAATCGATTATGATTTTGAAACTAGCTTTTTACCGAGCCAAGTAAATGGAAGAAAGGATAACAAACTAATGGAAACAAACCATAGTGGTTGACCAGGAAGAAAGATAAAAAAATTGAAAGCGCCAAAAAGAGTAAGTAGACTACCAACTAAAATTACCATAAATGCATTATGGTTTTTGCTTAGTTTTATCGTTACAATACCGCTAACCAAGGATCCAAACAGATACCCCAAGTAAACTGGTATGTATGCAATTGTAGGTAGGTTTGCCATATAGTCTTTTAATAGTTCTGGATTAGCAATGATCTCATCGTTTGGAGGTTTTACGAAAAAAGAATTCAGAAATTCAAAAGTCATTATGATGACCATCGCAGAAACCAATCCAACTAATATAGAAAAACTATTTTTAAGCACAATACTACCTACCGATTACAATCAAAAAGTATTATCTAAATGGAAAGGCAATCCGAAAATTAATGTTTAAGTTTTACTCTTTGCTCGAAAGTTTTGCCATGACCCACAACTCCAAAGAGCCCAAAGAACAAGGACAGGTTGAAAGAATAAACGAATCAAACGTGCCCTATCGGTATCCAAACCAAAAGCACTAATTCCATTCATATATTGCGAAATATTTCCAGGAAATATTAATACAAAAAACAAAGCAACGATCCAACCAACTTGCACTTGTTTGCTGCGAAGAAAGAGAAGAGACAATCCTAAACTGATTTCTACCACACCGGACAATAATACCACTAAATCGGCATTAATCGGTAACCAAGTTGGTACTTGAGCCAAAAACTCAGTTCTATGCCATGTTAGGTGGCCAGTTCCAGCGAAGGCCAGAAAGGCCCCGAGTAAAATACGTAAAACGGTTTGAAAGAGAGTCCTTTCGGTTGTGGTTACTTGATTCATGGTAAATTAGACTAAAAATACGGTCCATAGATCCGGTCCCGAATCGATCTTCGGGAAATCCCAAATTAATGAGATTGAGTCTTTATCTCATTAATTCTCGACAAATGAAGGGGAGTCAGAAGGAATGGCCGTATGACCTTACTTTTTGAGAATCACTCTCATAAAAATACAGGATTAAGGAAAGCTCTTTCCCTCCTCCAAGGAACTATCCTGCAATACAAATTCATACTTTCCTCCTTCCTTCTTGTTTCTTTCTTATTGGGGGCACCCCTCCTCCCACAGACTAAGGAGAAAATTCCGCAACCTCTTCCAAACGAGACGGATCCCGTTCCCAATTCGGGAACAAAACCAGTAGAACAAGGAATTCGTGTTACTGGCAAAAAAGACCCGAGAGACAGAGAGATCCTTCGGACTCCTAATAGCATTAGCCGATTGAACGAACAAGAAATTCAGGACGCTGGAATCAACCGGACGAACGACATCGACAAACAGGTTCCCAATTTTTCAATCATTGATTCTGGATCACGGAACTTTACTTATTTCAACATTAGAGGAATGCGGAGTATTGCATTCAGTGAACCTGCTGTTGGTTTGATTTTAGATGGAATTCCACTTAACGACAATGTGGCGCTAAACACAGAGTTATATGGATTAGAAAACATTGAAGTTTATCGAGGAAGCCAAGCTACATTATTTGGAAAAAACTTTCAAGGTGGTGTGGTTGAAATTCGAACAAAAAAACCAACCAACGTCGCCGAGGGAAAAATTACTTATGATGCAGGGAATTATAAAAAACAAGAAACATCTGCTTATTACAATGCCCCCATCATCAAAGATAAATTATTTTTTGGAATCGCTGGGAAAACAACGGAACGAGAAGGATATCTATCGAATGTAACTGGCTTTTATTATCCAACGAATCGCCCCTATGAACTACCGGTAGAGATTTATAAAACTCATCCGGATGGCAGAAAAGGAAAGGCAGGTCGATTCCGTCTGTTCTTTACTCCCAATGAAATTTTTGAAGCAGATTTACAGGTCAGTGCAGAAAGTTTCGACGACGGATCTTTAAACTTAGTAAATTATTTAGGTGCTAAGTCAGAAAGAGAAAAAGCTTTGTTGCAAGGTTGTGTTGCCATGCCATCCAACTGTGCCAAGTTATATGGAACATATACCAACAGAGTCAATGGAGATAGAAAAGTTTACTGGGACTATGAAGGGAAAAGCAATGTTACTGGAAACACATATTCACTAGCAACGACCACAAAATTACCTAATGCCAATCTAAAGACAGCATCAGCAATTCGTAAGATGGACATTGACCCTATCACTGCTGATTCCGACTTTACCACAACAGATCAACATCGGTCTATCTATGTTGAAAAGGCCACAACCTTTCTCAACGATGTTTATATTGAATCCAAAGACAAACATGATCCGCTCCAATTCAAAGCTGGAATTTATGCCTCAAACAAAATTACAAATATAGATCAATCCAGAGAACATCGGGTTCAAATGTATGTAGGTACTGACTTTGGTGGCCTTCGTGCTCCCGCTCGAGAAAACAATGTTTCTAGAGTGCAGGATCGTAACGTTAGTTTCTATACTCATAACAGTTACACTTTTGCAGAAAAATTTACAATCACTATAGGATCGCGACTAGAACGACAAGAAAGTCGTATTTCTCATACCGAACAAGTGATAGGATTTTCTCCGATTAATCCATCCGGCGAGACAAAACTTTTGTCAGATCCATATACAATTAACAATCGTTACAACTACAACGTATCTAGGTTTATTTTCGACTACAAACCAATAGAAAACCTAATGTTTTTTATTGGATTTAGTCGTGGTTATAAAAATGCCGGTTATAGCACGGTAGTTAATATTCCAGACAAAGCAACATTCAAACCGGAAATCAACGATACCATTGAAGCCGGAGTCAAATCAGAATTTTTTAAAGGGAAGTTCGGTTTAAAATACACTCAGTTTTATACGGAAACACAAGACTTTCATGTAGTTCGAGCCGTCAACCTCTCTCAATACATAAACCTCAACGCAGAACTAGTTACCATCAGAGGTTATGAATTAGAAACATTTATCAAACCACATAAAGATGCAAAACTAGGACTTTCTGCAGGTTATACGGAAGGGATTTTTAATAAATTTTACGATTCTGTTCTGAATCGAGACTTCAATGGGAAGTGGGTTCATTTCATTCCTAAATACGATATTGTAAGTTACCTCCAATACAGAAACGAATATGGAATGTTTTTCCGCGGTGAATTCCAAGCTGTTGGCCAAATGTATTTCGCAGCAGATAACACAGTCTATAGCGACCCATATTATGTGATCAATTCACGAATCGGATATGAAACCGATACCATCTCGGCCTACCTATACATGAACAATATGAACGATCGCTATTACTTCACATCTTATATTGATGGAACATTTCAAGCAGTACCAGGTGCACCAAAAACCTACGGATTTATGTTAACTTATAAAATTTAAATTTCTGGAGAAAAATATGAAAACAAAATTAAAAACCCTTCTCACCCTAATTATCATTGGACTCTTAACATTCCAATGTGATTTGTTTGATCCCGAGTCAAAAGTTACCAGTGACGATCTGGTTTCCATGTTAGCGCTACAACAAATTAATGCAAACAGTATGAGTGAAGCACAAAGACTTGGACTGAATGTTGCTTATAGCCATAGATTTAGTATCAAAAATGGGCCTCATTTGTTTTGCCGGGAGTATTCTACTGCCTACTTAGAGAAACAAGCTGAGTGGGAAAAAGATATGGAACAGACTTATACAACTATTGGAAACGGTATTGGAATTGAAATAGTAGTAGAAAGACTGAGTGGACCTTGTGCGATCACAAATAAAGTAGCAGCTTGTCATTATGACGGAGTCGACGGTATCAACGATTTGATCCCTTATGCTTACACTACCGAGGGAGAACATAAATATTTAATTCCTGCAAACGCATACTATGGAGTAACGGATTTAAAGAGTGCCAAAGAAGCTTGTGAAAGATTCAAAGGAACTTATGTTTGTTACGATCCAAGTAAGTGTTGGCAGTAAATTAAAATCACACAGAGGAACTCAAAGGAATTTTTTGGGTTCTTCTTCTTTTATTCTTTCTCTTTATATAAAATATACTAACGCCACTAAAAGCAAGAATCGCTGGCGAAAGTCCCCCGATCACCCAAACTACCTTACTCAAATGATTTGCAAATGTCCCGAAATGTAGAGGACGAAATGAATCCAATACTCGATTCAAAAATCTTTCTTTAGACATATCGACTTTATCAAATATTTGTTTGGATTTCACATCATACCGAATATAGGAACCGTAACGACTTTCCAACCCAGAGGAATCAAAACGATTCCCATAAATTCCAATTGGTTCTTCTTTGGAATGGTGTGGAAAAGAAACATATCCCAAACGAAACCCAGGGATTTCTATTTTCGTTTGTTCTACCAATTGATTGATTGAATCTTCCTTACTCCAGAGATGATGGACTACTTTTTCTTCTGGAAAAGTAAGGATCACTGTGTCTCGCAAACTCCACCATCCACCAGTGATTGCTAAAATCAAATGGAACCAAACTGCATTAATACCAACAAACTTATGCAAGTCGGAAAAAAGGATTTGGGCGCTTTCTTTCCATCGAAGGCGAAACAAACTCACCCAGAATCGTTTGTAAAGTTTGATCCCACTAATCACCAAAAACAAATAAATAAGAGCAAAACATCCCGTTAAAAAATAACCCACCCCACCAAGAAAAAGACTATAGTGCAAAACAAGTAAAAAACCATAGAGGCTATCACTTCGATCCTCTTTCATTATTCCAATTACCTTGCCATTATATGGATTGATTAAGTAGACAGATTCACGGCTAGGGTTTTCTAAATTATGAAACCAAACTTGGTCGGCTTGGTCATTTAAGTCGGAAACCAACCAACCTGCAACACTTCCCTCCGGAACTTGGCTTAACAACTGTTTGTATAAAGTATCGATAGGAAGACGATCCGGCTCTACCGAAATAGAATAAGAGCCAGTAAGAGATTGAATTTCCTTTCCATAGACCAATAAAGATCCAGTCAGACCCAAAACCAAAAGGAAACTGGCTCCAAAAATTCCGAGAACCATATGCAACTGATACCAAGTTTTAGCCTTCACGAAAGATCGACTCCAAGAGGGGATAGAGCCATAATACTGAGATCAGGTCTCATTATCAAGTAAATCTTAAATTTACCCGATTCTAATCAAATCAGCTAAACAGATTCGTTCTGCTGAATCACCATCTCTCGGATGATTTTGTTTACTTCAGGACGACAACTTCCACATCCAGTGCCGGCACCGGTTGTTGTCATAATGGATTCTAAATTGTTGGCACCATTTTTGAATTCTTCTTCGATATTCCCCCGACCTACACTATTACATGAACAGACAAGAGCACCTTTTTGTGGTTTGGTGGTGGTTCCTCCCGAAAGTAATTTCCCTCGTTTGTCCCCAAGTTCCACCCCACTCGCAATCAAGTTTTTATATTCAACAAATTCGGCTTTATCTCCAATGAGTATGGCACCAACGAGTTTATCACCCTTCACAATGCATTTTTTATAACGCCTTCTTTTACGATCTAAAAATACAATTTCTTCGTATTCATCAGATAGATTTTCAAATGAAACACCCGGAAGCCGTAGTGATACCAACTCGAGGCCAGGAATTTTTAAAAGATTAGAATGTAAAGATCCAGAATAAGTTTTGTATTTATAACCAAATATATGTGAGGCGGCGACTTCCGCTTGTTCTTCAGCTGCAAGAACCGTTCCGTAAACGCCACTGGTATGTTCCGCCACTTCTCCAATGGCATAAATATCCGGATCACTGGTTTGTAAAAATTCATTTACCTTAATTCCCTCACCCAAATCAAACCCTAACCCTTTCGCTAAGTGCAAATTGGGACTGGTTCCCATCGCATAAACAATTCCATCGGGATAAAGTTTTCTTCCATCCTTTAACTCCACATTGGTGATGCGACCATACCCATTGACTTTCGCAATTTCTGAATTAAAAAGTACTTCGATTTCACGATTTAGGATCTCTTCTTTTAAAATCTCACAAGCCACAACATCCAACTGTTTGGACATCAACCGATCCGTTCGAACTAGAACAGTGACTTTTACATTTAGAGATTTTAATGCCGCAGCAAGTTCCAAACCAAGAAGTCCACCACCTACAATCAGAGCGTGGGAATCAGGAACAAAAAAACCTTTGATGCGATCTGCATCAGTTTTAGCACGTAAACTAAAAACTCCCACCATATCTGGTGTTATGGATTTTGGAATTTGAGGAGAACTTCCGGTAGCAAGGATTGTTAAAGATGCAAATGGCAATTCTCATTCGTATAAC
>NZ_JAFFPR010000003.1 GCF_016918735.1 Leptospira abararensis | reverse complement strand
CTAAAAAATTTTCAGGACCCCACTTTTTTGTCCGACCCCAGTGTTATAGTGGATCTTAGAGGTTACCACACTATGGAATACATTGAATCCCTACTCGACGAATACTATGAACTATCCCTAAAACTAAAGGCAATCGGTGGGCCAGGTAAAAATTCCGAAATCTATGATGAGATATTGTCCATTGAAGAAGAAATTTGCTTCGAATGTTCTTTACCGGCTTCTGCCAAAAATAGGCAACTCTTTCAATTTTTTGATCCAAAGGAATCGAAAGAAACGAATATCCAAAATTCACTCCAATCCTTGGAACGCGCGAGAACCCAATACTTTTACAAGCCAGAAAAAACCTTCTTCCAATACCTAGAAAAAGAAGAAGAATCGAGAGATATCAAAAACATAAGAGTTCCTATTGTTAATGGAACCTTTTATGAATTTGTTTATCCCATTTGATTCTTATATGGATTAGAGAAAAGATAAAGAATAGACGAAGGCTCCTGAACTAAACAGAAGCCTTCAGCTTATTTCTTTCTCAAGTCGATCAAAACCAGCATTGGTTCCTTCTACTCGACCACGAACTTCCTCTTCGATAGAAAAATCACCCAGATTCGGATCCTTTAATATTACAATCTGTTCGGTAAAGATCATCTTTGTTCTTCCCTCAACCTTTGACTCAAAAACAACGGTAACGAGTGAAACAGAAATTCGAATCTCATTTACATACATAGAAAAAGCATAAATAATTCTTTCATTTGGTATTATATCATGATAACGTCCTTCAAAAACATGCCGACTTCCTGAAGGGGTAAGCACAAGATTAGATTCCAATCCACCGATACGAAAGTCTAACTGGTATTCTACGGTTTTCCAATCATCATGACAGGCAAACCATCTTCTTTTTGATTCAGCATTGGCCCAAGCAGCAAAAGATCTCTCTTTAGATGCAGGAAGAATCCTTTCAATTGTAAATGTAGAGTGTTTTACTTGTCCTTCTTTCATTTTACCCTAGTCGGAATTTTCATCCGAAGTTTCTATTAAAAATTGATCAAGCAGGTCGAAACTTCGGTTCCAAGCTGCCTTTCTTTCTTCCATCCATAAATCAATTCCCGAAAGTTTTGAAGGATCCAATCGGTAAGTACGAACTCTACCTAATTTTTCTGAAATCACAATCCCACCCTCTTCCAAAACTTTTAAATGTTTCAAAACAGAGGGTAAGGCCATATCCAGTGGTTCGGCCAATTCTTTAACAGAAGCAGGCCCCAAACTCAACCGTTCAACCATTCCCAAACGACTGCGATCGGCAAGAGCATGGAAAATAGATTCTAAACCTAAAATTTTAGCCTTCATAAATTTACAGTGATATTAGTGAATTGCATCTTGTTTGAAACCTAAAGACTATCCTTTTCGGAATCGTTTGGGGATTTGATCACTCAAAGGATACATATGAAAATATGGTTCTGCTTCAGCTATCGTGCGTTTGACGGAAGATCTTTCCAATAAACTTTCGAAGTAATTTGTAATCTTTGGATGGGTGTTTCGAAAACTTACAATCGTATCTGCATAAAACAAAGCGGGAACTGCGGAACAATCGGCCATAGTAAAGTTTTCTCCTGTAATAAAACCTTGGGAACCCAATTGTTTCTCCACCATATCATAAGAAATCTTTAAGGTATTGTAGGCCTCTTCCACTCCGAAAACATCGTTTTTGCCTTCTGGCCGCAACCGATCCACAACAATTTTCTGTATAGGCACACTGATGTATAAATCAAAGAACCTATCCCAAAGTCTTGTTTCTAAGGCGAGTTGACTCTCCTTAGGAATGAGTATTTTTTCACCGGGATAGAATTCATCCAGATACTCAATGATGATAGAAGTTTCGGGAACTGTCTTTTCCCGTTTTCTATCCCGCAAGAGGGGAATTTTTCCTACTGGCCAATAGGCAAACAGTTCGGCCGCACTGGAATCTTCCTTTAAGAAATCCACAATCCGAGGTTCAAATTCTGTGCCATTTTCATATAGGGCGACGAGCACCTTATGACAAAAAGAAGCGAGAGGATGGATGTAAAGCAAAAGGTCTGGTGAGTGATAGTTATCCATATGGATAACTATTAAAATGGACAGTTTTTTTGGCAAGAACAATAGTTATCTATTTGGATAACTATTGTTGGAAAAACAATTTGGTGAAAAAGTAAGTGAGTTCCGAAATCACCGGTCCAAAAAAGAAAGTTCCCCGAACCTAGATCCCTTGAAAATTCCAAACATGACATTTGGGATAGGCCCTCTCCCCCACTCATGACATCCAGGACATGGCAAAAAAACTCTACTCATGTTACCTTCTAGTGCATGAAAACACCAAAACAATCAATTCGACATGGGAACCGGCTCCGCCATAGAACCATTCAATTTGTTCGCTGGAACTTACTTATCCTTCTGACGACTGGTCTCTCTCTTTTCCTCTTGCAATGCGAAGGAACAACCTCGGATGCGGATACCCAATTAGTACCCATCTTACTTGCTTCAGAATCCAACACGGCTTCCCAATTAGGTGGCGGACAAGGTGGTTCTGTCGGAACAGCCCCCATAGCAGTAGATGACCTTCCGGTAGGGATTCCAATTCTGAATGAAATTACTTACATTACCAATAATGCCAATCCAGCAGATGATCCCTATTCCACCAAGGGCCTCTTACAATTCCAAAAAACTAGTGTTAGTTTCCAAAAACCTGTCCCGGAAAATACGGAAGTCACACTCTACTTCGGGAAAAAAAATATGGAACTCCATCCCGATGGAACGGTGACGAACGCATTGGAATCCCTCAAACGAACTGCTGCCAACTTCAGCGGTTATACATATCTTACTGATGCGGACAAAAAAATCAAAGTGTTCGTTGTGGCAAAAAATGAATTTGGATTGTCTACAAAACAATTAACCATAGGACACCCAAGAAATTGTGCGGACGCAATGAAAATTCCTGCAACCTGGGGTAACTGTGATGACCATTGTATTACTGCCACAAAAGTAGGAGAGACTGTAGAACTTACGGCAAACTACAACCTTCCAAGCCAGGGCAATTCTCTACACTTAGACTTGGTTGGATTAAGCCCAAGAAGTACGGAAACTATTGCCCCCACAGTCGACTTAGAAATACCCATCCCCAATGCAGGCCTTCATTCAACCAAAACAAGTTTCAACATTAATGATAAAGAATTTTTGTGCACGAAGGTTGTATCCTTCCTCATTATCGACCAACCATTAAGGTCTGCCATCTTAGAAGGATATCTAAGTATCCCCAATGATTGATACAGTTATTATCAAATCCAGATCTGATTATTTGACAAAAAGAATAATTTTCAGATCCGGATTTTGTTCTTACAAAGAAATCTTATATTTTTTTAATCTGGTAAAAATACAATTTCGCTTGTTTATTTTCAATAAACACTTCATTTCTATTTTTCCTTCAATTCAAACTTTTTTTGTTCTTATTTTTTCTATGAGTATCCTAACTTACTGTGCTTCCTCCCCAATGGAGAATGTATGTGATGCAAGCTCCGAATCCTTTTCCAAAACCATAGCAGCAAAACTAATATTAAGTGATTTAAGCTCCCAATGTATTTCTATGAATATACCAAATTTTACAAGTTTTACTGTTGGTGGAAAAATTTCAGGCCTTACTGGTGCTGGACTTAGATTGATTTTGAATCAAAAAGTAACGCTCGAGATTCCCTCTGATAGCACAGAGTTTGTTTTTCCTATCCTTGTTCCTGTTGGCTCTATTTACGAAGTTAATTTTGCGAATCAAGCAGACGGTAACTTCTGTGAGTTGATAAACGCCACGGGAACGGTTACCAACAAAAATATACAGGATATTGAAATCAATTGTAAGTCTTCTTGTATCAACTGTATTATATTTATAACCCAGAATACATACCCTGCCAATATTGGCAAAGCATCTCACTTTGATTCCAGTTGCCAGTCTGATCCAAACTACCCAGGCTCTGGTAATTTCAAAGCAATGGTCGTCGACGGAATATCACGAAGAGCAAGTATCACATCAAATTTGGGCGATGGTCAGATCGATTGGGTTTTTAAAGCAAACCAGGCTTACATACGACCAAACGGAATTGCAATAGAAACATCCAATGCCAATGGATTATTTACATCAACAATTTCTACACCAATTACAACAATTAGCTCTGACCATTGGACAGGACTCGAATCAGATTGGACAACATATTTAAATGGAGATGGAGCTTGTCTGAAGTGGACTACAAATTCCTCTGGCGAATTGGGAGTCGCTGGAGATGCTTATACTCAAGATATATTGACACTCACAAGAGGGAAAGGACTACAACAATGTTCCAGCAATCGCGAGTTAGTTTGTGTTGAGCAGTAAAAGAAGTTTAAATATTGCAGATTGGTATTTATTTGCCAGAATTGCCCTCTATTCGCTTATGTTTGGATAAAAATACGGTCAGCCTTTGCAATTGGTCTTTTGAGGTAGAATTGGATTCAGGGAGTACTTTTGCATATATATTCTTCAAATGATTCCGTAAAGTTCCATCCGATACATTAAGAATCAGACGAATGAACGAACGACTATGCCCTTCTGCAATCAATTCACATATCCTAAGTTCTTGTTTTGATAAAGAAAAATTTTCAAGAGATAAGGAAAAAGAAAGATTTGGCCGATTGTCTTTCAAAGTTGTTTTCAACAAATAGGCAAAAAACAAAAGACTGGTTACGGTTGTAATCACAGAAGTGGCCAATTCTTTCAAAGGAAAAGTAGGAAGAATTCCTAAAACTAAAATTCCAACAAATAATCCAACAGCAAGCGAGATCAAAATGGAAGCAATTAAACTATATAAGCTAGGTCTAGAAGTATTATATCGATTCAAATAAATTGAGAGTAACACGGATAAAGTAGCATCAACAACAGGATGAAAAGGAGGGAAATTAAATCCATACATAGGTAAAAAATTGGAAAAAAGACCAAACCACCAAACGCATAAGGCAATGATAAATGTCTTACGATCAAAAAAAGGAATCCATTCTAATGGTGAGAGAACAAAATACAAAGAAACAGCAATAGCAAAAAAATGGACAGATCCCCCAAGAATTCCACCGAAAATGGTAAGTAAAGGTGCGATTCCAAATGAGAGTAAGGTAAATCCATAAACAAAGGTATTCGGTATGGAAGAACAGAGTAAATCTATCGCAAGTGCATAAATTGCAATGCCGATTGTGGCCTTATTAAACAATTTTCTACCTGTACAAAAGGAACACAAAGCAACAAGGACAGGAGCGAGAAGAAAAAATGAATGGCATTGGAAAATCCATAAAGCCATACTAGTAGTTTCATTTGGTGCAAGACAAAGGGCGGCAGTAGCCGCATTCTGAATTCCAATCGTGAAATAAAATACACTGAGTAACCTGTGAAAACGGTGGTCACGTGTGATATTTTCAATAAAACAACTAACGTTTGCCAAAGAAGCAAAGAGAGGCACCAAAAAGAATATGCTGGTCAAAAGAGTTTCATCCTTCTATACAAATAGAACAACTACCTATGCATATTTTCCATTCAATTTTGAAATTTCTATATAAGAAATAATGAAAATACTACAATTGTTTGGTGGATTTTAAGAGGAAATGATATCATCTAGTGCTCGAAAAATATTCAATGGATATTCAGCGATACGATTGCAGAGATAGAGATACCATTCCTTTCCATAGACAAAGTATAGTTTGGTAGGATGACCTTCCTTTCTAAGTGTCGCCAAATTCTCCGTTTGAATCCCATAAAGACTTTCAAATTCATACGAACTTTGATTTGGTTTGTACTTTTCTATGAGAGTTTTTGTTTCCTGCTGTATTTTATGGTGGTGTGTTGCAATGGAACATTTATGATTTTTGGAAATCAGTTTTTCCACATATTCCAAATAGACAGTATCGAGAATTTCTCCTCTGGATATTGAGTGGCCGGGAGGGGTTTCAAAAGCACCTTTCACTATACGAATCCTTCCTTTCTCTTTGATGAGTTCCTGAAAGTCCTCTTTTGTCCTAAACAAATAAGCTTGCAAGGTAATTGCTAAATTATCATAAACTTTATGAGTTTGTTTATAAACATCAATGATCGCATCCGTTTTTCCCACATCCTCTGCACTAACAATCACCTCTATTTCAGAAGCCTTTGCTTCTTTACAAATTTTTTCCAAATTATCCCGACAAAACTCTTTAGAAAGGGTTAACCCGATATGGGAGAGGTCGAGAGAAATTGTTGAATAAAGTTTTTGGGTTTTTATTTCTTTAACAATTCTTAGAAACTCATCAGTAACTTCGGTTGCTTCCTGAATTGTTTTTGTACTTTCGCCCATAAACTCAATGGAACATTTAAAACCTTTTTGATTTTCCGAAATAACTTTCCCTATTGTTTCTTCTAAAGTATCTCCGCCGATATATCGGTCAGCGGCTTTCTTTAAGGTTTTGAATAAGGTCTCATTGTTTAAGATATAATCTTTTGCATCTGTATTCAATGCTGCAATTCGTAGAGCTTTCGACCCTAATTCTAATAATTCATCCATATAATTCTTTTTTGATTCCATTCCAATTTTTACGATTCAAAAACTCCAGGTGATCGCTTTATATGATTTTGTAATTCTATATTCAAAGGCCAATTTTTCCATACATTGATAACAAAGACAATCCGCAAATTGAAGAGCTAAATAGTCCCTTTCCTCTGCGGAGAGAGTGACTTTGGTGCATTGGCAAAGACTAATGGATCCAACTTTACATTCAAAAATTCGAGAACAATTGGGACAAATTTTCTCTTCATGTTTCGGTAAATCATTTGTGATGTCGGAACTTTTTTGGGTGGGCATTTTGGATTTTTCCAAGATTTATCTCCTCTAAGCTAGGAATCACACAATCTCTGTTTGGTGGAGGTTGGGACATTCCGGTATGATTTGTCCGGGGCCCTTTCAATCTAGGAACGAATGATCGTTTACGGGCGATTCATTTGTGGGAAGATCCGACTTTTCTGAACCCCTGGTATTGGGATGAGAATTCACGGTTGCACCGTCAGTTGAGGAATTTCACCTCATTCCTCCCGGAATGAATTCTATCCAAATGATAGAGACAGTTTCTGTCAATCTTCTGTTTTTTATGGATTTCTATTTTTTAATCTTCTCAAAACCTAAATTATAGAATGATGAGTCTTTTCATATTCTTAATCGCTAAGGTTCGGATGATCTTTCGATTTTAATAAAAACTCTGGTGGCATCTCATCTTTTAATTCTACACCTGATAGTTTTCTACGAATTGATTCTTCTACAAGATACATTGTTTTTGTCACGGCAGCTTCAAATCCAAAACCACCAGGACGGACATTCGAAATACAATTACGACTTTCATCCGTTTTTCCAACTTGCGGCCGATAGGTGATGTAAACACCTAAACTATCTGCCGAAGACAATCCAGGTCTCTCCCCAATCACAACAATCGATATTTTAGAATTCAAAACCTCTCCGATTTCATCACCAATGGCAACTCTCCCCCATTTAGAAAGAACGAGTGGGCCAAGACGTAAACCTGTTTTATTGATGGCATCCATTAAAATTTCAAAAAAGGGGATCAAATTCTCATCGATTGCTTTTGCAGAAAGACCATCCACACCGATAAGAACCAAATCACATTCACCAGCCAATGTCTGTATGTTGACAAGTGACTCAGAAGACAACCTTCTCCCCAAATCAGGTCTTAACAAATACTCTTCCTTTGAATGAACTTTACTTTCGACAAAAAGAGTTGGAAGTCTTTTTGGTTTACCCAGAACACTCAACTCCTCTAGTAACTTAGGGAAATTAGGGCTCAGTAAAACGGCATCTCTAGCCCTAGCATGATCCAAACGAAACTGTAACACTTCTTTGGTGGATATAGAACCTCCAAATCGATGAAGACCAATTCTTGCTTTACTAAACTGTTTCCATTTCTCTGAGAAAGTCATACAATTTAATTTCCTAACAGTTCTTCGAGCAAACGAAGTTCTCGGTTTTCTTTTGGCAAAAAGCCATTTTGGTTTGAAAATATCCCCTTCTCAAGTAACCACCGTTCAAACTCCGGAGCGGGTTTTAGGCCTAACACTTGCCTAAGATACAAAGCATCATGAAAGGATGTACTTTGATAGGATAACATCACATCGTCGGCCCCTGGAACTCCCATGATATAAGTGCATCCAGCAACACCTAATAATGTTAATAGTGTATCCATATCATCCTGGTCTGCTTCCGCATGGTTGGTATAACAAACATCCACTCCCATAGGAAGCCCAAGCATCTTTCCACAGAAATGGTCTTCTAAACCGGCTCGAATGATTTGCTTTCCATTGTATAAATACTCAGGGCCAATAAACCCAACGACAGTATTCACAAGAAGCGGGGAAAACTCTCTAGCAACTGCATAAGCCCTTACCTCTAACGTTTGTTGATCGATTCCATGATGTGCACCAGCCGACAAAGCACTACCCTGTCCAGTTTCGAAGTACATCACATTTTCTCCCACTGTGCCTCGACCCAAAGAAAGAGCCATTTGCCTTGCTTCTTTCAAAATAGAAAGACTCACACCAAAACTTTTATTTAAGTCTTCTGTCCCTCCTATGGATTGAAATACCAAATCCAATGGGGCACCTCGTTTCATCACTTCCATGGAAGTGGTCACATGAGTTAATATACAAGACTGCGTGGGAATAGAATATTTTTGAATGAGATTGTCTAACATCTCCAAAAGGGCAATACAAGTCGGAATATTATCAGTTGCAGGATTGATTCCGATTACTGCGTCACCACTGCCCAAAAGAAGTCCATCGAGTAAACTTGCGGCGATCCCTTTCGGATCATCAGTGGGATGATTGGGCTGTAACCTTACAGAAAGACGACCGGGTAGGCCTAAGGTATTTCTAAATTTGGTAATTACCTTTATTTTTTTACCAACCAAAATCAAATCCTGGTTAGACATAAGTTTGGATACGGCGGCTACCATCTCTGGTGTGATTCCCCATTGGATCGAAGTGATGACTTCCGCGTCGGTTGTCTCAGCTAACAAAAAATCACGAAACCCTCCGACTGTAAGATGAGAAATCAAAGTAAAGGCTTCTTTATTGTGAGTATCTAAAATGAGTTTCGTCACCTCATCTTTGTTTGCTGGTATTAATTCTATATTTAAGAATTCAGAAAGGTATACATCTGCGAGGGTCATTTGGGCAGCCACTCGTTCTTCCTGGTTTGATGCAGAAAGTCCCGCCAATACATCACCAGATCTGTGCGGACTGGCTTTTGCTAGCAGGTCTTTTAATTCAGGAAAGTGGTAGGTTTTTGTGCCAAGGGTGATTCGATATCCCATTCTACAAGTATACCCTATTCAGAAAATTCCGGACAGAATTTTTCTCTTGGGTATTTGGGGAAATTGAGCTTTAAAAATTCATTCTCCACATTTCTTTTTTTCTGATCACGACAGGCTTCTAAAAAACATAGGTCTTGAAAATTCAAATATTGAATCTAGGTTGTGATCGAAACTGTAGATGAAGTCGATAGGTTGTTGTCGTAAATGCTAGTATACGTTTGGTTTCATTTCGAAAGACAACATAAACCGAAATTCCAACAAACGTTTGTTTTGCTATGGGGAAGTTTACAGGAAACCCTAAAACCATAGATTTCCACCCGTATTGGCTCACCCATCCCCACGAGGATTTTCTCCCTTCTATCATCAAAAAGCAAACGTTTGGGAGGGACTGACCCGATCTCACGGCCAAAGAGAAGAGCCGCCGAGGCTTTCTTAAAAGAATCTGATTCAGAATTTTTTTTCGTTCTCATTGACAAATTCTAGATTTTCACTCCTCAACAGTTTAAATTTAGACTAAATCTAAAAAATGTCTTGCTTTTATTTACTAGATTTATTCTAAATTTAAACTAAATCTAGAAAGTGAAGGTCAATATGAGAACAATACAAATTTCCGTCATTGCCGTTTTGGTGCTCGCCCTGAGTCCACTGGGAGCTGCGGATACCAAAGAATCCGCAAGTTCAATGGAGCGCCAAAACATTTCCAATCAGTTTTGGTGGCCCGAGAGGCTTGATTTAGCACCACTCCGCCAACATGCAGCGGAATCCAACCCAATGGGAAGGCAATACAACTATTCTAAAGAATTCAAAGATTTGGACATCCAAACTATCAAAGAAGAAATCAAAACTCTAATGAAAACCTCCCAAGATTGGTGGCCTTCTGATTACGGTCACTATGGTCCGTTTTTCATCCGGATGGCTTGGCACAGTGCGGGAACTTACCGTATCAGTGACGGACGTGGGGGTGCTGGTGGCGGACAACAAAGATTTGAGCCCCTCAATAGTTGGCCAGACAATGCCAACCTAGACAAAGCACGCCGCCTCCTTTGGCCGATTAAAAAGAAATATGGAAAAAAAATCTCTTGGGCAGACCTTATGGTTCTCACAGGAAACGTAGCACTCGAATCCATGGGATTTAAAACCTATGGTTTCGCCGGTGGAAGGACAGATGATTGGGAAGCTGATCTTGTCTATTGGGGACCAGAAAAAAAATGGTTAGCTGACGAAAGGTATGAAGGGGAAAGAAAACTAAAAAACCCTCTCGGGGCAGTGCAGATGGGACTCATTTACGTAAACCCAGAAGGTCCCAACGGAAACCCAGATCCACTAGCAGCTGCTAAAGACATTAGAGAAACATTCGGTCGCATGGCAATGAATGATGAAGAAACAGTAGCACTGATTGCTGGGGGACATACATTCGGAAAAGCCCATGGAAAAGCAGATCCATCCAAACATGTGGGAAAAGAACCTGCGGCAGCAGGTATCGAAGAACAGGGGTTTGGTTGGAAAAATAATTACAAAAAAGGAAATGCCGAAGATACTATCACCAGCGGACTCGAAGGTGCATGGACAGCTAATCCCACAAAATGGACTACTCAGTATCTAAACAACCTATTTGGTTTTGAATGGGTGCAAACAAAAAGTCCAGCAGGTGCCATCCAGTGGATTCCAAAAGATGGTGCAGGGGCCAATATGGTTCCCGATGCACATGACAAAACACTTAGACATGCACCGATCATGTTTACTACCGACTTGGCTTTAAAATTTGATCCAAGTTATAAAGTCATCGCAAAAAAATTCCAAGAGAACCCAAAAGAATTTGAACTCGCTTTTGCAAAAGCTTGGTTTAAACTAACACATAGGGACATGGGGCCTCTTTCCCGTTACATAAGTAAAGATCTTCCTAAAGATCCTCTCATTTGGCAAGATCCACTGCCACCAGTTAATCATAAGTTAGTTGGTCCAAAAGAAATAGAGAGTTTGAAGGGCAAAATTTTAAAATCAGGTCTTTCCATTCCTGAACTCGTAAAAACTGCCTGGGCTTCTGCTGCGACTTTCCGAAGCACAGATATGAGAGGGGGAGCGAATGGGGCCAGGATTCGTTTGGCACCTCAAAAAAATTGGGCAGTGAATGATCCTGAAGAGCTTTCAAAAACATTAAAGAAACTGGAAGCAATTCAGTCCGATTTTAATGAATCTGGTAACAAAATCTCACTTGCCGACTTAATTGTATTAGGTGGTAATGCTGCGATTGAAGAAGCTGCTAAAAAAGCGGGAGTCGATGTAAAAGTTCCTTTTAGTCCAGGAAGAACCGATGCCACTGTTGAACAAACAGATGTATATTCTTTTTCGGTTTTAGAACCTAAGGCTGATGCATTCCGTAACTACTATGGTGCAGGTAACTCACTTTCACCTGCAGAAATGTTAGTGGACAGATCCAACATGTTGTCTCTAACCATTCCAGAAATGACCGTACTTTTGGGTGGGCTTAGATCTCTCGATGCAAATTCCGGAAAATCAAAACATGGGATTTTAACAAATCGTCCAGGAGTTCTTACGAATGAATTTTTTGTCAACTTACTCGATATGTCGACAAAATGGCAAAAATCTTTGCAAACAGAGGGCCTTTACGAAGGACTAGACCGCAAAACAGGCGCTAAAAAATGGACCGCGACTTCTGTAGACCTAATCCTCGGTTCTCATTCGGAACTCAGAGCTGTGGCGGAAGTTTATGCAGCTGATGATGGGAAAGACAAGTTCGTTAAGGACTTCGTTACTGCATGGAACAAAGTAATGATGTTAGACAGATTTGATGTAAAGAAGTAAAGATGTCTCAAACTTCACGTAAAACTTTTTTAACCAAGTCATTGTATTTGGTAACCTCTCTTACCTTTGTTGGGAGAGGTTTGGGGTTATCCGCGGAAGTAAAGGCAGAAAACAAACCCTCTGGATCCGTTCCAGAGGGACTCACTCCCGTCTCCGAGTCGGATCCCACAGCCAAGGCTTTAGGATTTCATCAAAATGCCAAACAGACAGACTTTATACTCTACCCAGAAAGAAAGGAACCTTCTGCTAAAAATCAATTTTGCAAACACTGTGCACAGTATTCAAAATTGAACGATAGCTGGGGTAAGTGCAATATTATCAGTGCAGGAGTTGTCTCTTCTCTTGGTTGGTGTTCTGCTTGGTCACAGAGAACATAAAAAGTAAAACACTCCTTTCTACTTTTTTTTCAGTATATAAAATATCAAAAACCCTTGCGAGTCAGTATTAGCAGGGGTTTTTATTATGGATAAAAACATCTAAAAAATATTCGAAATTTTATTTCCAAATACATTGAGCCAAATCCACCTTCTCAAAGACCCAAGGTTTGTTTGCATGTTTTGCATTTTTGTCCTCAATCAAATCGAAAGAGCTGGCAAGAGAAGAGATACTTTGGAAATGTAAAGTGAAAGGAGTGTTCTTCATCTGGATTCTTTTCGGGCAAAGCCCTACTCCCTCAGATTTTAAGAAAGGATAGGAAGTTCCCAAATCATCTCGAAACACCATCCCCTCTTTCAATACACAGACTTTTTTAGATTCTTTTGTATATAATTCTAATTTTGTTTCCGTATCCGATACACAAACTTTACTTAGTACAACAACACCTAAAAATTCTGAATGTAAGTCGCAACATTGAGGTATTGGATTCCAAGTTCGTTTGGTAGAACCAGAATTTTCTACTGCAGCAATTGTTCCTTCCTTAACAGTTTCCGTTGAACAAGAAAACAAAAACAAATAAATACATGAAAACATTAGAATATTATTTTTTACATTAATTAAAATCATCACAACTGTCCTTAAAGTTCATAGTAAATCGATAGACCCCCGTTCACTATAAGTAAATTTCCTGTTTCTTCCACCTCTTTTTAGTGAGTATTTTCAGTCAAAAAATTATCTTTTTCTCTATTTTAAGGAAAATTCCGATTCCTCAATTCCTGGTACGTAGTTTTTTATGCTAAATCGAATCATTTAATTGGTCAGTTTAGCTTAGAGATTTAAGGGACAGAAAATCGGTATGAAACAAAACTGTGCTCTTTCTTTTAAAATCCGATCCTTAGATGACAAATCTGCAGAGTATACTCCAGTCTATTTGAATGAGGGTGGTGTCGACAATTGTTCCCAAATCATACAACTAACAGGAAATAATACTAAGCTGATTCTGTTAAAAAAAGGTTCTGATGATTTATGTAATCTGAATCAGCGAAGATAAACAAATTTTACAATTGAAGTTAAATCGATTTAAGATTTTCCATCAAAATTTTGTTTATCTTTTTGATTCGATTGACGAAATAATCTTTATCTTTCAACGAACAGGAAAAGAGATAACTCCCGTAAATTGATACAATCACGTTTTCTGCAATATTCCAAGCCTTACTATTCGAATAACCTTCGCGGGATATCACTTTAGCTAATATCATTGCCAAATCTTTATAGAATAAATTTAATTTTTCAGGAAATTTGGATCCTTGACTGCAAAGTGCTAAACTACTCATAAAATGAATATAAGGTAAAAAATCTTTATCATTTACAAAAGAGTTCAAAAACTCTTCGATGCCCCTTTTTCCCTTCATTTTATTTTCAGTTAGTAGAACTATTTTATCCTTAAGAAACTGCTCGGCATTCATTATAACAAATTCGACCATATCGGGCTTTCCGCTCGGAAAAAAGTAATAGATACTTCCTTTTCCCAAACCAGTAACTTCAGATACCATTGCAATGGATACTCCGTCAATTCCGTGTCCGCAAAATAACCCTAACAACTTAGGAACCAAATCGCTTTTTTCTGTAACGGCTTTTGCCATGTTTACCAAATGGTAAACAATTTACCGTTTGGTAAACACTATTTCAATGTTCCTAGAAATTTTCATTGCACCTTTCACTCATAGCTCCAACGATACATTTTAAATATAATGTTCAAATTATTTGGAGCAAATTTATTTCTGTTTCATCGTTTTTTATTTATAAATTAGTAAAATATACTGCGAGAACAAACAGATGAAGAAAAATTTAAGCGACTCGTTTCACCCCGATCCAAAGTGGAAATGGCTAGAGTATTTCCTCGGCTTTAGGTGGACTATCAATCTATACAGTCCTTTCTTTGGATCCGGGATCAAAGTCATCAAATATGAAAAAGATAAACACCTGATCGTTGTTCAACTAAAAATGAATTTTTTTAATAAAGGTTATATGGGAACACACTTTGGCGGTTCCCTATATTCCATGTGTGATCCATTTTATGTTTTTCTATTAATGAAACGATTAGGTAGCCAATATATGGTTTGGGATAAACGAGCAGAAATTGATTATATCAAACAAAATAGCCAATCAGTGATCGCAAAATTTGAAGTAACTGAAAGTGATATAGATAAAATCAAGGTTCTACTGTCGGTACAAAAAAAAATTGATTATACCTTTTTGATTAACGTGACAGATTCTCAAGGAATCACAATAGCCACTATTAAAAAAATTATATACATAAGAAAATTGGCATCTAACGAAAAACAAATTACCAAATGAATCAATTTAAATAAAATAGATTTATCAGAGTTTACTAATTAAGGATTGGCTCCTGCCGTTAGGATGACAGCCGGGCTTGTACTTGTTCCGATGTTACCATTCGGTGTTAAAATACCATTCGCTTGGTTGATCGTAAATATTCCTGCCGAACCAACTGCGATATTAGTATTATACAAAAATTTACCGGAAGGATCTATCGCCATCCCGAAAGGCTCAGTCGCAGTGGCCACAGTATTTGGAGAAAGAGGGATCAATTCACCATTCAAAGAATTGGTAACATACATAGAAATTGTGTTGCTATCTCGGTTTGCAAGATAAACAAATTTTCCCACTGGATCAGAAACGATAGCTCCAGAAACTACTCCAGTGGATGGAGTATCGGGAAAAATTGAACTCATAAAACCTGTGTTAACATCAATTTGATAAGTAGAGATATTACTACCAGTATCGTATGCGAGATACATAGTTTTACCATTCGCATGAGTTACCAGTCTTCTTGGACGGATACCGGTTGAAATTGACTGAATAAGATTTGCACTTAAGAAACCTGAAATTGGGTCTATCCCATAAGAATTAATTACATTAGCATTAAATGAAGCAACATATAAAAAATTCCCCAACGGATCCATTGCAATCCCCGAAGAATCAAAAACATTGGCGATTGTATTTACTAAGGTTAAATCTCCTGTCTGTGGATTTAGTGAAAAAGTAGCAATATTTTCGCTATTTCTTATATAAAGTAAATCCTTTGATGGATGGTAAACCGCTGCAATTGGTATTGTTCCTCCACTGGAAATTGTTTCAACAATAGTTAAATTCCCATTCACTGGATTGATAGAAAACTGACTAAGATTGTTAGTGTTACGATTAGCAACCGTTAGGAATTTTTGATTGGCACTTAAAGCCATCGATTCTGGACCTCCACCGGCCGCAACAAAACCGCCCGCACCAAGAACTCCAGAAGTTGCATTGATGGTATAAGAATTAATCAGGCCCGATCCAATATTAGCAACAAATGCAAACTTGGGGATAAACAATGACTTTATCACCAACGGAATTGTTATTTGTTTATGTCGACTTCTTGCAGTGATCATAAATTTGGTTGCATTCATTCCTACCAAAGGAGTGCCCGAAAGTGCACAATTTGATTCATCTAGAACTATACCAAGGGGTAAACTAGGTGATGACTCACAATGAGTTATTGGCTCCGAAGAGAACGGTTTTAAAATACCGATCGTTTCCTCTTGTCGCATAACAAGAAAGTCAGTTCCATAATCTAATCGTAATGGACTAAAACCAGAAAATATGGGGCATAAGAAAGATTCATCGCTTGAAGCAAACTCCAAAAATGCGGTTATCGCAAAACTTTCACTTTCTGGATCACAAGTTGAATTTAATTTTGCTGGAGCACATTGAAGATATAAAAACAGAGATATGGTGATTAAAAATAAATTTACAATATTGAATTGATTCTTCACGACGAATTCCTATACATTGTATACTAATTCATGTGATGAATTCTGTCGTCCTGGGACTGGAATCAGGAGTGGCGTCAGACTAAACCACTTTCAATACAATGACTCATTATCAATTCATTCTAAGGATTTCCCGTAGCGCATTAAACCACATACAAGCTCTAATTCTGGTTTCACTGCTCATAACATGCCAAAACAATACACCAAACAATCATTTACCGAAGGCTATTGACGGGAAAATGGTTCTAAACGAAGCCATGTTTCAAAACCAAACTTCGATTAAGTTAGATGGGGAATGGGAATTTTATTACCAAAGGCTTTTGAGTTCAGAAGATTTTAAAAATAACAATTCATTATTAAAAAAAGAATTAATTACACTTCCTGGATTCTGGAATGAGATCAAAACTGAAGGGAGATTCTATTCAGCACAAAGTTATAGCACCTTTCGATTACACCTTATCCTTCCAAATTCTTTAACAAATGGTCAATATTCTTTCTATATCCCACATGCATTCACTACCTATCGGATGTATTTAGATGGAAATTTGATATCTGAAAACGGTGTCGTTGGTATTTC
Source organism: Leptospira abararensis (assembly GCF_016918735.1). Lineage (GTDB taxonomy): Bacteria > Spirochaetota > Leptospiria > Leptospirales > Leptospiraceae > Leptospira_A > Leptospira_A abararensis. Next base: position 16,183 of record NZ_JAFFPR010000003.1, on the reverse strand, counting down.
AGAAAAAGAAACCAACGAGTATTGGTTGCCCAAGATAGTTTTTTTTACACCTAGTTCGGAAACCACAGAAATTATCATCCAAGTGGCAAATTATAAATCTCTAAATGCAGGTTTTCGACAGAGCATAGAAATAGACAAACAAGAATCGATGCTACGAACCAAACAAATTCGACTAGCACTAGATATTTTTTTAATCGCAAGTTTATTTGTCATTTCTCTCTATCATTTCACACTCTTTCTATTACGAAAAAATGACCAAAGCCTGTTTTACTTTTCCATGTATGCTTTTGTGAGTTTGGTTTACAAACTAACAAGTGGAGAATTCTTTTTAGTGATCCTTTTCCCCGATTTTGAATGGAGATGGCTAATTAAGATTTTTTTCCTTTCCGTTTATTTGACTTTTCCTTTTTTATTAAGCTTCATTGGCAAAGTTTTTCCGAATGAAATAAGTAAAATTCCCTACTATGCCTTCCAAATTCTATTTTTTTCCTTTTCAATTTTTGTTTTATCTTCGGAATCCACATGGATAGAAGAAACATTATTCCCCGCTGAAATTGCTATGTTATTTTGCTGTATTTATATCTTTTGTATTTTATCCAAAGCTCTTGTCAAAAAAAGAGAAAGCGCGGCTGGTTTTTTATTTGGATTTCTATTTTTATTTCTAGCTGTCCTGAACGACATTTTATTTGAAAAAAACATTATTAAAACAGAAATATACGGGCCGCTCGGTACATTTGTTTTATTCTTTTCACAATCATTTTTTCTTTCCAAGAAACATTCAAAACTAAATTTAATAGTAGAGAAACAAAAAGAAGAATTAGAACAATCTGTTTTATTGAAAGATAAAATTTACCATACAAACATTCATTCCAAGAGAATGGAATTGGAACTCTATAAAAAATCAATCCAACCACATTTTTTAATGAACTCACTCTCTGCGATTCGCTATTGGGTTTCCGAAAGTCCCGAAAAATCGGCATCGATCCTAGACTCTCTTGTCGGAGAGCTGCGCATTATCCTCAAAGTAGCATCGAAACAATTAATTCCTATCGGTGACGAAATTGATTTATGCAGATACCATATAGGAGTAATGAAGATGCGGATGGAAAAAGAATATAAATTCAAAACAATTGGCATTGATAATAACGAACTCATCCCTCCTCTTATTTTTCATACGCTAATTGAAAACGCTTTCACTCACGAAGATTCTCCCAATGCAAAACTAAATTTTGGAATCTTTAAAAAAAATATCGCACAAGATGAGAAATTATTTTCTCTCTATTGTTTTATTGTATATAACCACCACAAAGAAAAGGAATCAAACCCGCCAAAGAGTGGATCAGGGACTGGCCTTGAATATGTTAGGCTCCGTTTGGAGGAGTCGTATTCAGGGAAGTGGTCCTTAACTCATGGAAAATCAAAAAAAGGATACAGAGTCTTGATTCTGATTCAAAAAAATTAAGATGAAAATATTGATTTTAGAAGACGAACCGGTTCACGCCAAATACTTAACGAAGTTATTAAATACATTTTCTGGTTTTTCCATTGATGAAATCAAACATGTTTCCTCTATCGAGGAAGCGGAGATTCAGTTAAAAGGATCGCCAATCAATTTATTTTTCCTGGATCTTAATATTTTTGGATCTGATGGTTTTGAAATTTTAGATAGAATTCCAACAACAACCGTAAATACCATTGTTGTTTCAGCCAATACAGACAATGCCATTCGCGCTTTCGAATATGGCGTTATTGACTTCATCGCAAAACCGGTATCTGAAGATAGATTACGATTGGCTTTGGAAAGGCACTCTCTTTTCGCAAGCACCTACCAGAGAACAGGCGAAATTCAAAACAACACAAAATCTCGTTTGTTACAAGTAGATCTGGATCGACTACAAAACCGATTGTCCCATCTTATGGAAGTTGAAAAAATCTATCTCAACGAAGATCTTTCCCTCGAAGTTTTAGCTGAAGAACTTGAGTTACACCCACGACAACTTTCGGAATTTTTAAATGGGAAAAAACAAACTAGTTTTAATTCTTTTTTGCATAGTTACCGGATCAGGGAAGCAAAAGACCTACTGATCAAATATCCGGAAAAAAATGTAAGTGATATTGGTTTTGAAGTTGGCTATAAATCGCTCTCTAGTTTCTATGATGCCTTTAAAAAAGAACTTAAAATCACAGCTTCCGAATTTAGACAAAAAACATCCCTTTCTTAATCAACATACTAAAGAAATTTAAAAAAACTTTTGTAGCGAATTTCTTTAGTTCCTTTGCCCAACGAATCAATTTCTATTCCGTTCAGAAAAAAACCTATTCAATTCCCTCCTGATTCCCGTCCCAGGAAGACACCAACTCCAAAACGAATTAGAATATTAAAGAATCCGAATAGGATGATTCCTTTGGTTTAGGAGATTCTTTAATGTTTAAGAAAATAATAGCAGCTTCAAGTTGGTTGCGCGTTCAAAAATATAAATCGATGGAACAGATGTTTTATGTATCCTTCCTTTATCTCTTTCTTTTTTTCTCTCTACTATTTATTAGTTGTGGAGAAGAAAAAAAAGGTTCAGACCCATCAGCTGCCTTTGGTTTATTAGGACTTGCGTCTGGAGGCCAACCCAGTTCAGAATCCAATGACGGAAACCTAGATGGGGTGTTGCCACCGATCCCACCAGTCGTAGGTCCACCGGCATTACCTGGACAACCTTTAAATGCTCCGATTTTGAACGACCCCCAAACCCAAATTAACAATGCACCAGTGACAGAAGATCAGTATGGGATTTATGGTCGAATCTTAATTAATAACATTAGCTTTCAACAGCCTGTCCATAACCAAACAACGATTACAGCTTATATTGGAAAAAGAAATATGAAAATAGAACAAGATGGAACCGTAGTGAATGCGACAAACTATCATACATTAACTCCGGCAACTCCAAATACAGGTGGAATTATCTGGTTTAGTTTTATCCATCGTTCCAATATAAAACAAAAATTAATCCTAGTTGCTAGAAATGAATTTGGATCTTCTTCCAAAGAAATCAATTTTTCTCATAATCGAGACTGTATTGGCGCTCCGTTAGTTCCTACAGTCATTGGAGATTGTGATGACCATTGTATAGAAACTTCCAACGTAGCTGGAGAGTTGAAATTCGAAGCTAAATACAAACATGGGGATAACTTAGTTTATCTTCAACTTGATATCAATGGCACCTCCCCAAGGACTGGTTTAAATCTTTTAGATTTTGCTGAATTCTACTACAGTTGGGACAATCCTCTGGATCCACCACTTCCACAAGGAGTAAGTTCAATTTCAACAAACCTAAATTCCTATGGTAGAGATTATACATGTATGGACTTACAAAGTTTTATAGTAAAAGACGATGAAACCGGAAACTTTGATACTCGGTATTTAACCGGTCGAATTAGATTGGAATAAAAAATCAGAAAAGGGAATCAAGCGCTTAAGCCTGGAATTTCAAACCAATTTCAGGTTATTTTTTTACTAGTTTCATAAATATAATGCACTAACGAATCAAATCCCAATCCGTTCAGAAAAAAAATAACAGTGATATAGGATTTGAAGTTGGATATCAATCACTTTCTAGTTTTTCCAAGCTTTCAAAAAAGAGCTCAAAATCACGGCTTCCAAATTTATAGCAAAAACAAATAACTAAATATCTTTGAACCGACCAATCTGTTCTTCGAATCGATCACAGCATCCCCTGAAAGACTCAAAACATTAGTACAACAACGTAATGAATGCAATTTTTTAACTAGATTCAAATAAAACATTCGTAAATACTTATATTCTACATTGTCTTTACAACTTTAACTCTAAAAAAATAATGCCTTTCAAGCGAAGGAAAGAGAATCGGATTAAGATCAAATTTGTAGACATACGACATAGTATTGAGCTCATCTTCGATCTGTATTTATGCTTTTTTTTCATACAACCTCTTGTATTTATTCGTGATTATGTTATAAATGAAAGCCGTTCCCAACGGATTCAATTTGGGGTTAGCAGGAAAAATGGCAGGGATGTCTACAGAAATCACATTAAAAGAATTTGCAAATGCCTTATTTTCTTCTCTTCCTGATGGAAACTATGTTCTCCTTTCGGAAAGTGGCCTGATACTGGAGGCCTTTGCTTCGAAAGCAAATCCATGGGGGATCGATCAAGAGAGCATTGGAAAATCATTTCATGATTTGCTTCCTGAATCCTTGGAAACATTAACAGAAACTTTTTCGCAAGTAATCAAATCAAGAACTTCTTTTACTGCACGATATTCATTCCCTAAATTTCAATTGGTGATCAAACTTGCACCTTGCTCATTGCCGACTCAGTCTGAAGTCTTTATCTTATTTTCTGCTCTAGAAATAGAAGAAGAAGCAGACAGAGATTTATCGGAAGTGGAAAGATCCGTTGTTCAATATGAAGAAAACTTGCACAAAGAAATTATCAAAATCTTCAATTGGAGACACGAAATTGAAGGCAAAGGTAATCATAGAGATTGGATGGAAAAAGCCCTCCCTAATCTAAACACATCTTTAATGCAAGGATCAGGATTAGGAGCCCTTGTCACTACAGTTGGTTCTTTACTTCGAAAAGCAAAAAAAGACGGGAACCATCATATCATTCCATCGACCCTCTATGAATTGTTAGAAGAAAGTTTCAGTAGCACTAAAAAATTAGTTCAAACATTAGCAGAAGCACAGATTGTATTTGAAGGTAGCGCAGCAAAAACAGAAACAACTACGCTAAAAGACTTTCGCAACATGATTCAAGAGGAAGTTACATACCTTTCTGATATGACTGCTATTAAAAATCAAAGATTCCATATATCAAATTTACAAACTGGCCTTGAGGGCAAGTTTCACTGCCATTTTAAACTTTTACAAACTGCGATTAGAGAACTTCTAATTAATGCGATGAAATATGGTCCCGAAAGCTCAAGTATTTATATTCTTTTTATGAAAGCAGGTGAAAAACTCTCGCTAAAAATTTTAAATGCGCCTATGGATCATTCAATCCAACAAATTAATTTCAAAAAATCCGAAGAGATCATATTGTTCCAACCTTTTTATCGCGTAAACAAATATGTGGACGAACGTTTTTCCAAGGAAGAATTTGGATTGGGTCTTGGATTACCTATCGTTAAAAAAATATTAGAAGATATGAACGCAAAAATATACTTCAATGTTTTGGATTCCAATATTTATAACGATCAATCATCTGAAGTTTCAGTTACGTTAGAGTTCGATATTGTTCCATAAGTTGAAACAATTCTATTTTTTTATTTACATAGATTTTAATATACAATTCTTCGCTAACACAAAGGTGAGAAAATGAATAACCTAGAAATGGAACCCTTGTCCGATGAAAACGACGACTATGATGACGAAGATACTTTAGACGGGCGTTACCTTATCTTCTCTCTCGCTGACCGAAGTTATGGAATAGAAATCAAATTTATCACAGAAATTGTTGGTATGCAAAACATTACTGAAATTCCAGATATGCCAACCTTTATCAAAGGTGTAATCAATCTTAGAGGAAAAGTGATAGCGCTGATTGATGTTCGTGATCGATTTCGTATGCAATCGATAGGATACAACGACAGAACTTGTGTGATCATTCTCAGCGTGAACCAACAATTGATAGGCCTTATCGTCGATACAGTTAAAGAAGTAATTAAAATTGCTCCCAATAACATGGAAGACGCACCAAAATTTGGGGAACATCAAGGGAATCAGTTCATTAAATCCATAGCGAAGGTTAGCGATGATGTAAAAGTACTATTAAATATTGAAAAACTACTCAAAGACGAAGACAAACTCGCATTAGATGCAGCAATTAGTAGCCAATCTTAAAAGATAAAAGAAGGAAAAAAAATATGTTAAATTTAAAATCTATGACAGTAAAAGGAAAATTGATCCTCGGGTTCAGTTTGCTAATCTTTTTTATCGGAATTGGAACAGGATCAGGCATTTACAGCGTTAATATTTTTAACAACAAAGTCACTGATTTAGTTTTAATTTATTCACCAAAAGTACAACTCTCCGAAAAAATTAGAACTAAGTTCATATGGTTAGCTCGAAACGAGAAAAACTTAATCCTTGATCAGACAATGGAGCTAATGAACCAAAGGCTGACAGCAAGGAAAAAATATGCAAGCGAGCTCTTCGATTACATTAAGGATTTAGAGAAACTAGGAAACCAAAAAGATAAAGAAAAATTAGCTGAATTAAAGGCAGCCTATGACGATTATGCTGCAGCATTCGAAGAAGTTAAGGTCGTTGCGCTAAAAAATTTAACACAACAAGCTCAAGATATATCAAGTATAAAAGGTCGCCCAGCAGCAGATAAATTTGATGCCATTGCAGATGACATTGCCGGAATGGCAGCGGCAGATATGGACGAAGCCAATAAACTAACAGATGAATACTACCAAGGGATATTTATTTTTATGGTAGGTCTTTTTCTAGTATCGGCGTTGGTTTCAATACTGATTGCTGCTTGGATTATTGTAAGCATTACAAAGGCACTAAACTCAGCTGTGGAAATTGCAACTACTGTGTCCACTGCAGCTGAACAAGTTTCCTCCACTGCTTATTCACTGAGCCAAGGAGCAAGCGAACAAGCGGCATCAATTGAAGAATCAACCGCATCTATCGAAGAAATGTCATCCTCGGTGACTCAAAATTCGCAAGCAGCGACAGAAACAAATGAAATTGCATCAAAATCGGCAAAAGAAACAACCAAAGGTAGAGAGTCCGTATTCAAAACATTGGATGCAATGAAAAATATTTCTTCCAAAATCAAAATCATTGAAGAAATCGCCTACCAAACCAATTTACTCGCATTGAATGCTGCGATAGAAGCAGCACGTGCGGGTAAACATGGAAAAGGTTTTGCGGTAGTTGCAGATGAAGTCAGAAAATTAGCTGAAAGAAGCCAAGTAGCCGCTCAAGAAATTAATCAACTATCGTTTAACAGTGTTTCGCTTGCGGAAGAAGCAGGAAGAGTCATCGAAGAAATTGTACCTAGTATCAGTAAAACTGCGGAATTAGTTTCCTCTATTGCAGACGCATCAAGAGAACAATCTTCTGGTATCAATCAAATTTCATTGGCAATGACTCAGATGGACCAGACTACACAAATTGCAGCCTCTTCTTCAGAAGAATTGGCAGCAACTTCCAATGAACTTAAAGAACAATCGGGTCACCTAATGGAAATTATGGGAACTCTCGTAAAAGTTGACCAAGAAAAAATTAATTTGGCGAAACAAAAGAAGAATATTACGAACAAACCAGGTGATCTTAAAAACATTGCAGCTGAATTTGGGAAAAATAATAAAACTTCAAATGGTTATGGTTCGGGAAACGAACATAACTCTCTGACTGAAAAATTCTGAGATAAGTTATGGGAAGAGAACAACTCTTACTCGACTTCATCCCTGAAGGTTTTGAGCTCATTGAGGTTTGCGAATCAGCAATCCTATCCATAGAGGACATCAATGAGCAATCAGGTGAATATGATGAAGATCTGATCAATAACCTATTTCGAGCTGTTCATACCTTTAAAGGTTCAACAGGATTACTAAAGTTAGAAAGTTTAGTGAAGATATCTCATGAAGCAGAGACTTTAATGGATATTCTACGCAAAGAAAAAAAACTTCCTAGTGAAGATATTTGCCAAGTGCTAATCAATACCTGCGATCAGCTACGAAGACTTCTACATAAAGTAGATGAAACAAAATCAAATCCTGAGTTAGATGATGAGTCAGAAGCAATCATTGAAGTTTTAAAACGAGAGATTAAACAACTACAATCTGAAACTCTCGATGCAAAAATAGAAATTGTAAACCCAGTAAAGAAGAAAAGTTTCGAAATCTTTGGTGAGGATGAATCAAAAGCAGAACCAACAATTACGAAAAAAAAACCTGCATTTGAAATTTTCAGCGATTCACAAAATTCCTCATTTAACGAATCAAAAAATACAAGCGATCAAATTATTGCAGAACAAAAAAATACCGAAATACTAAAAATAGGCAAAAAACAATCAGATGATAAAGAGCCTACTGGTGCTCCAGCAACCATTCAGAAAAAAGAAATCAAAGTAGCTAATGACAAATTGGATGCCCTGATGGATTTAGTGGGAGAGTTAGTGATTGCTGAATCGAATGTTACACAACATCCTCTCCTTAAATCCCTAAGGAACGAAGACTTTAATTCGTCAATCAATCGACTCCATAAAATTGTATTAGATTTACAAGAGGTAGCTTTATCCACTAGAATGATACCCATTAGTGGCGTTTTTCAAAAGATGTCACGTTTGGTGAGGGATCTTCAAAAGAAAGCCAGCAAAAAAGTGGCTTTGTATATCAGCGGAGAGGAGACAGAGATCGATAAATCTATCGTTGATTTAATTGCTGATCCAATCATTCATATTCTGAGAAACTCTATTGACCATGGAATCGAAACTACAGAAGAACGCATGTTATCTGGAAAAGCAGAAGTTGGTACCATCCAACTTAGTGCAAGACAATCAGTCAATGAAGTGTGGGTGATGATTCGTGATGATGGTCGTGGACTTAATCGAGAAAAAATAATACAAAAATCTTTAGAGCGTGGGATCCTAAGCGGTGAGACCGAACACCTATCAGACCAAGAAGTTTACAATCTAATTTTTGTACCTGGTTTATCCACTGCAGATGCAGTCACTGACATATCAGGTCGAGGTGTCGGTATGGATATTGTCCGCCAAAATATCGAGAAAATGGGCGGGAAAATCGAAATCCACAGCCGTTTGCATAAAGGCACTAGTTTTATTCTAAGGATTCCTCTTTCTCTGGGGATTATGGAAGGAACCGTAGTTCGCATTGGTAAAAAGTTTTTCACAATACAAACCATCGAACTGAGAGAATTTGTTAGTCTTCGAGAAAAAGAAGAGATCCCTCTCGAAGATAACCAGAAAGTTATCGATGTTCGGGGAACTTTTATCCCTATATTTGACATCAACCAAATTCTTAATCATAGAGAAGAAATTGTTTATGAAGGTGTTGATCCACTTATGATCGTTCTCGAATATGAAAAGAATTTATTAGGTATTCGAGTCGATGAAATCGTAGGAAATCAAAATGTAGTAATCAAACCATTACAAGGAATTTTAGAAGAAGCAAATGGGGTTAATGGTTTCACAATTCTTGGCAGTGGGAACGTAAGTTTAATTTTAGACGTTAAATCAATTTTCCAGAAAATGCATAGAAACGAATAATGATTAAACTACTAATTGTTGACGACCAAAATGTAGTACGGAACGTACTTTCGGAAATGTTTTCCAAAGACAAAACAATACAAGTTGTTGGCACTGCTTCTAATGCTTTGGAAGCAAAAAGACTGGTTCCACAACTTCGGCCAGATGTGATTAGTTTGGATATTGATATGCCTGGAATGACAGGTATTGAATTTTTAGACTGGCTTATGCCAAATTTCCCCACTCCGGTGATTATGTTAAGTACCTACACCGTCACCGGTGCTAATGCAACCATTCAAGCTCTCCAACGTGGTGCGATGGATTTTGTAAAAAAACCGGATGGTACTGAGTCAGACTTCCTTAGAATGTTGGAAGAGTTAACATTTAAAATCAAAAAACTCGGACTTCTCTCAAAACCCAAACAATATGTTACTCCTGCAGTTACCCCTAAACTTATAGGACTCAAGGGGAAACATACAAATATTAAATTGATTGCCATCGGAGCCTCTACCGGTGGAACCCAAGCACTAGATTTTATCTTACATCAATTACCGAATGACCTCCCTCCAATTGTAGTTGTACAACATATGCCCGAACATTTCACAACTTTATTTGCGCAGCGGTTAAATCAAACTACAGGACTGCCAGTAAAAGAAGCGGCACACGGAGATATACTGGAGATTGGTCATGTTTATCTGGCACCGGGTGACCAACATTTACTTGTTCGTCGCCTGGCAGGAAGGTATTATTTGGAATTAGAAGTATTTGATAAAGTAAGTGGACATCGTCCTTCTGTAGATGTTTTATTCAACTCCATTTCACAAGGAAAAATGAGTAACAATTGTTTAGCTATTTTGTTAACAGGGATGGGAAGAGACGGAGCGGTAGGCTTAAAAGGGATAAAAGATACAGGCGGAAAAACAATTGGCCAAGATGAAGAATCAAGTGTAGTTTACGGAATGCCAAAGGAAGCTTTTTTATTAGGAGCCGTAGAAAAACAAGTGAGCCTTTCAACTATCCCCAATGTTATATTACAAATTTTAGAATCATAATGGAGATTTAAAAAAATGTCAAAAAAAATATTACTATGTGACGATGCACCAACTGCGCTTAAACTCATGGAAATGGTGCTTGGAGATGAAGGTTATGAAATCTTCAAAGCAGAAAATGCAGAACAAGCTATGAAAAGCCTCGAACTAAATGGCCCTTTCGATGGATGTGTTTTTGATGTCAATATGCCTGGCAAAAATGGAATAGAGTTGTCTCGTGATTTTTTGGCTCATCCGAAAGGAACTGGGGCAAACATTTTAATCGTATCCACAGAATCCAGTGATCATTTACGGCAAGCAGGGAAAGATGCAGGTGTGAAAGCATGGATTGTCAAACCATTTGATGATGAAGATTTAATCGAAGTATTAAAGCGAATTACTGGATAAGATAAAATTGTCACTCCCAAACTCACTTTAGAGAATGGGGTAGAGAGTTTAAAAAGTAAATACAGATGTTTTTTTAACCATTCTTTCTCTAACCTTAGTTTCAAAGTGGCGTTCTTGTGTTAAAATTTCAGTAGATAGGTTCGGTTGTAGTTTTGTGATGAAAACATCAAAGCTATCCGTATGAAAAACTAGTTTTCGGTATAATTCACCACCTGTGTCTTCGCTTATGATTGGAATTTTTTCCGTCTGTAAAAAATCTTTAACAAACATTATATTCTTTGGGCCAGCATTATTTGTTGTATGTTTTAGTGTTTGTGAGCCACCAAAAATTTTCGCCTTTAATTTGTTCCTGGGAATATTCAATTTAACAAATTCGTTAATCAATAATTCCATAGAAGTAATTCCATATCTCAAACTTTGTTTTTCCTCTAATTTACCGACACTGCCAGGCAAAAGGATATGATTGATTGCACTATGATTTGTATTTTCATGAAACAAACATACCGAAACACAAGAACCCAAAATTGTACGAATTTCATATACCCCCGAAGTAAAATATGCTTCGCCGATATTCAAATACACTTTCTGCTTCATTACTTAGCGACCGATCCAATGGGAAAAAGTTGAATTCACTCTAATTCTTACTATCCATTGTAACCGATTTTCTAAAATAAAACAAGGGATCCCAATCGAATAAATCGATCCAAAGGTTGGATACTTCATGTAATCACCGCCAAGATCTGGCTCAATGAAAAGGTTTTTTCTAGAAAAAATTTGTATTTGAATTTTTTCAGCGGAAAGATGATGAAGAAAAAAGTTCCTCGTGAAATTCAATTAACGAAAATGGAAAAGTTAAGCAATATTCAGAAAGCTAAGGATTTTGACTTGTTAAACATAAATCACAATACCCACACCCATTAAATTCAGAATCAAAATATTCGTGGATAAACTTTCTTCGACAATCAAGAGCCTTCGTATACATCAAGGTTTGATACAACTGCTTTTGATTCTCTTTTTTTTTATCCAATAATTCTGATTCTGAAAAAATTGAATCCGCCCATTCAGATTCAATCTGCAATGTTCCTCTATCTAACTCCCCTGAAATCAAACCTTTGTTTGTAAGTAAGTTGAGAGCTGTTTGAATGCGATGGTCCCCTTTGTTTTTATAAGTCATAAAGGATTGCAAAGTTCCATAATCCAATCCAGATAATTCATTTTGTTTTTGCCAAAGAAAACTAAAGAGTTTTTTCAAATAAGATCTATCTGGATTTTGCCATTCTATAAATTCCATTTGCACAGCAAGATCATCTTGGCAATAATACAGTTTACAATCAGATGGATCTCCATCCCTTCCGGCACGACCAATTTCTTGATAATAAGATTCTATACTTCCCGGAATTTGTGCATGATAAACATTGCGAATATTAGGTTTATCGATTCCCATTCCAAAAGCATTGGTAGCAAGTAAAATCGCAGCCTCTGATTTAAGAAACAAAGACTGTATTTTATTTCTTTGTTCAGGAGAGAGTTTTCCATGATAAACCAAGTGTCTTTTCTTTTTAGTATCCAACCAGTGACTGAATTTTTCTAATTCCTGGATCAAACTAAAATAAATAATAGTAGCCCCTTTTGTATTCTCTAAGTCATCAAACATTGAATTGTATTTCGATTCTGTATCAAAACAATCGATAACAGATAATTTCAAATTTGGACGAAACAGACCATCATCAAAAATTCGAATTTCATCCTTAGGAATCCCAATTTGCGAGATGATATCAGCCTGAACCCTTTTGGATGCAGTGGCCGTGAGAGCGATCGTTGTTGGGAATCCCAATACCTCGCGGAACCATGATATTTTTGTATAATCAGGCCGAAAGTCATGACCCCATTGACTGATACAATGCGCTTCATCAATTGCAAGCAGAGATACAGTTTGACTTTTCAAAGCATCCAAAAATTCTTTTTTCTGAAACCTTTCTGGTGAAACATAAACAATTTTATATTCACCAAATTTTAGTTTAGCATAACGCAGGGTTCGTTCTGACTTTCCTAAACTGGAATTGATAAAATCGGCAGAAACGCCTTTTCTTTGTAATGCGGCCACCTGGTCTTTCATAAGTGCAATGAGGGGAGAAATCACAATACAAATTCCAGGAAAATGTAAGGCAGGAATTTGGTAACATAACGACTTCCCCATTCCCGTTGGCATAAGAACAAGAGAATTCCCACCAGCAAGACTATGTTGGATGATGGTCTCCTGTTTTCCCCGAAACGCAGAGATACCGAAAATATTTTTGGTGATACTAAGATCCAAAGAAAATTCCATAATCTTGGTTTGCTTCAAATTGATAAGGAGTTCCCCTTTTAAGATCTATCAAAATAATTATTCTAGGATTTTTTGCCTAACAGCATTCATCACTTCCTCAAGTATGGAAGGATCATCAATAGTTGATGGAATGGAGTATGTTTCACCATCAATCATCTTTCGCATTGTTTTACGAAGGATCTTTCCTGAACGAGTTTTTGGAAGCCTTTTTACAAATATAACCGATTTTAAGGAAGCAATGGCTCCAATCTTTTCTCGGATTCTATGTGTTAAATCGGATTCAATTGCTTTTTGGTCGATGAGGTTTCCATCTTTACATACAACAATCGCTAAGGGGACTTGCCCTTTGATCTCATCTGCAATCCCAATCACAGCTGATTCTGCTATCGATGGATTTTCAGCCACTATTTCTTCCATCTCTCCTGTAGAAAGCCTATGACCTGCAACATTAATCACATCATCAATTCGGCCCAAAATAAATAGATACCCATCTTCATCAAAGTAACCGCCATCACCAGTTAAATAATAGCCAGGGTAATGCGAAAGATAAGAGGATTCAAAATTAGCATGGTCGTTCCAAAGAGTTGGCAAACATCCCGGCGGTAACGGAAGTTTAATCACAATATTTCCCTTTTCTCCTTGTTTTAGCTCATGTCCTTCTTCATCAAGAATCCGAACATCAAAGCCTTTCACCGGTTTTGTCGCCGAACCTGCCTTAGCTGGAATTGGAGATGCGCCCATCATGTTAGCAGCAATCGCCCAGCCAGTTTCTGTTTGCCACCAGTGATCCACGACTGGAACTTTCAGAAGTTCACATGCCCAGTCATAAGTGACAGGATCTGTTCTTTCTCCAGCTAAGAATAAGTATTTAAGAGAAGATATATTGTATTTGGATAACTCATTCCCTTCCGGATCTTCTTTACGAATAGCCCTAAATGCTGTAGGGGCACAAAACAAAGTTTTTACTTTGTATTCTTCAATGAGCCGATAAAACGCTCCCGCATCAGGGGTCCTTACCGGCTTTCCTTCATATAATACTGTGGTACAACCATAAATTAAGGGAGCGTATACAATATAAGAATGTCCTACGACCCATCCCACATCAGATGCAGCAAAAAAAACATCGCCAGGTTTCATATCATAAATGACTTCCATCGAGTAATGCATAGCTACCGCATGGCCACCATTATCACGTACAACTCCTTTTGGTTTTCCCGTTGTTCCCGAAGTATAGAGTATGTACAAAGGATCAGTAGCTGAAACAGGAACTGACTTCTTTTTACCTGCTGTTTCCATTAGTTCATCCCAATCAAAATCTCTACCTGTATGCATGATCACTTCTAAATTAGGGCGAGACTTGAGAATCACATAATCTGGTTTGTGAGTCGATAAATGCATTGCTTCATCTAACAATGGCTTGTAAGGTATAATTTTACTAATTTCAACACCATATGATGAGGTAATCACGATTTTAGGCCGACAATCTTCTAACCTAACAGCAAGTTCATGAGGAGCAAACCCACCAAAAACAACAGAATGCACTGCCCCGATTCTTGCACAAGCTAACATGGAAATCAGTGCTTCCGGGATCATGGGCATATAGATAACCACGGTATCTCCCTTTTTTATACCCAAGGAATCTAAAATGAAGGCCATTTTTTCGACTGATTCTAAAAGTTCGCGGTAGGATAATTTAGCCTTTGATTTTGTTACTGGAGAATCGTAGATGATAGCAATCTCTTCTCCTTTACCTGATTCAACATGTTGGTCCAAAGCTGAATAAGATGTATTTAATATTCCATCAGGGAACCAATGCTTGAGCCCATCTTCACTAAGTCCATAGGCGATACTTGGTTTTTTCTGCCACGGGATTCGATCAACCAGTGACATCCAAAACTTCATTATTTCTTCGTTGTGAACCAGTTGTTCCATTTTATCACATCCTAATTATTGATAAGATGTAAATTGTTAGCAAATCCCAACTACAAATTTTTATTGAACTATCAAAAACAAACAAATTACAAATGATGATTATACTTCTAATTAAATAAGAAATCACTCATACATTAATAATATAAACAACCTCCTTACACTGATCGAACATTTTAATTTTTAGAATCAATCCAAAGAAGTTGACATTTACATATTGCACCCTACAATAAAGAACCTTAGGAGTTACGATGAAACTCAAGTTTTCTAGAGTCATTTTGATTTGTATTTTTTTTACGCTAACTGTATCCATTTCTGCGCAAAAAGGAATCTCGGTCACTGGTTTTTATGATACGAACAGCGCAAGTGTAAGAGGAACAACTAAAGGAAACACATTTAACGGTGTTTGGTGATCTTTCACTTTTACCCATTTATCATTAGACAATTTGACCAATTCTGGTCCTCTTAAGTCTAATTGTCGCCGTGTATTTTCTAATTTTTAATCAGTAGGTTTTATGAAACTATTTTTCATATTTTTAGTGTCGATCACTCCCCTTGTTGCCAAAACCAATCTTCCCATTGCATTTGAAGAAAATGGATTTTATGGTTATAAAAATAAATCTGGCAAAATCACCATCAAACCCCAATACCAGCAGGCAATGGATTTCACAAAAGAAGGAATTAGTTTTGTCGTTTCCAATAACAAATGGGTTTGTATTGATACAAAGAACCAGTTACTTTTACAAGTTTATATTTATGATAATGGTCCAGATTATTATTCAGAAAAACTAGCTCGTTTTGTAGAAAACAAAAAATTTGGCTTTTTTGATTCTCATTGTAAAAAACAAATTCCCGCTAATTATGATTTTGTTTATCCCTTTGAAAACGGGCACTCCATTGTATGTAATGGATGCGAATCAAAGTTAAATGGTGAGCACAGCACAATTGTAGGTGGGAAGTATGGACTAATCAATAAAAAAGGAAAGATCATTATCCCTCCAGAATATGATTCTATAGACTCTATAAATTTCAAAAAGAAAACTGCAATCGTTACCGATAACAAAACAAAAACAACCTTCAAATTTAAGTAGGGATTTGAAATGCCGATACGAATGACAGATGATGACAAAGAGCCAGAAAAAACAGAATGACATCCTAGTTTAGAATGGGTGTAACTGAATTTTAAAATAGGACTTCCACTAATACTCTCATCATTCTCTCAAACAAAAC
>NZ_JAFFPR010000024.1 GCF_016918735.1 Leptospira abararensis | reverse complement strand
AACTTTTTATCCAAAGAGGATATGGACCGTATTTTGGAACTCTTAAAAAAAATAGGATTTGTCATATATCATCCCAATGGCAACGGCTTCTCCATGACGCAAAGAAAACTCAGTTAGATATTCTAATTTATGAGCTGCCCAATGACCAAAGTCTAAAGGGCGTGAAGAACCAAATTCAAAAGGATCCCCTTTTGCGATATGTTCCATATGTAACTCAGCACAGCGGTGAACCAAATAAGCCATCGTTTCTAAATCTCTGTCTTTTAAAGATTGGGCGTGAGATTCGATCCAACCAAAAAAAACTTTGTCTTTGATAAGAGAAACTTTGATTGCTTCTGCCATTCCCGATCGCCAGTCCCTTTCTTCTAAACTTTCCAGAAATAACAGATCATTAAACACTGCGATAGGTGGTGCAAAAGTTCCTAGAAAGTTTTTTTTCCCTTGGAAGTTAATGCTATTTTTGACCCCAACTCCAGAATCGTTTTGAGAAAGGACTGTGGTAGGAATTCGAATCAATCGAATGCCGCGGTGAGATACTGCAGCCACATACCCAACTAAATCAAGGATTGCCCCTCCCCCAATCGTAATGATATAGGAATGGCGATCGATTCCATGAACATCCACAGCCTTCACTAAAGATTCCCAAAGTTGTGGACTATTTTTACACTCTTCGCCACCAGGTATAACCATTATATCACCCGTTAGTCGAACAAAAGGAATTAGTTCTTTAAAATAAGTTTGAATTTCAGAAACTAAATTTGGATAATGAGTAACTAAACCTTGGTCAAGAACCACCAAAACTTTTTTAGAATCCCCATCCTTCTTTTCGGAAGCCAAAAAATCAACTAAACAGGGATTTTTTAAATCAAAGAGACCTTTTGTAAATTGAACCGAATAACGGTATTGCACTTGAAACTGAGAAAAGAGAGGGGAAAACGAACTTTCAATCATAATCTAACACTAAGTAACAGAAAAGTATTTTGCCAAAACTAAAGAAAGAGGCAATAAACAAAGGATAAAAATGGATATAAAAATAAATCCAAAACTGGCAGCAAAGGAAGCATTCAAAATGATCAGTGAAATGACTCCCATCTTCACTGCTTTACCAATCAATGGACCAATCGGTTTCTGGAAGGCAAAAAAAAGAGGAGGAAGGATCACTCCAGAATGAAATAAAACAAACGGAAGAGTTAGAAAAAAATTTCCCAAATGATAAGAAATACTTAATTGTAAAACGAAGACAGTAAGATACAAAATACCAGCAAATACCAAAGGTTCTTTTTTCCCACCATGTACTTCGCCTCGACTAATCATTGTAATAGCGGCGATGTATAAAACAGGAAGGATCGCAAGAGAAAGTTGATCCAACTGTATTACTGTCGCAAGACTCATTCCAAGGATTAAATTACCTCCACGACACATTCCCATCACTATGGGACCAAAAATTGAATTGTGTTTCGCAAAACGGTTGTAAGTAAGCACCAATATTGTAATCGAAGCTGCAATCCATCCACTTTGTATTTGATACAAAAAGGCAAAGATCAAACCCAATCCTAGAAGAAAACTTCCAAACGCTAACGCAGATCTTGGCGATACCTTCCCACTCGGGATGGGACGTTCCGGTCTTTCGATTCGATCGATGGAGGAATCAAAATAATCGTTTAAAACTACCCCACCACCATACAAACAGAGGGTAGATAAAATTAAAAAGATAGGAGTAAAACCATTCCATAGAAAACCCACAATGGCCATACCAGCAAAAATGTCGGCTATGGCGGTTATAAGATTGGCGGGCCTAAGGAGTGTAAGATAGGCTTTTGTATTCATCTATTGAATCAGTAAGGAATTTTTATTGATTACTGGTTGTTGGCCACCACGAAGGATTGAGTTACCATGAAATTTTGCGTTAGGATCAGGTTGCGATTCTATTTCAAAGTCAGACACATCAATCTGGCCACTTTTCGCAAAAGCATCAATTGCATTCTGATAAGTGACCATTCGAATTACTTCCATAGGAATCCCTCTTTGTTTCATAAGGGCTGCTGTTTTGGGAATGGCAAGGGGATCTGAGATTCCCCAATCGGCACTTGAATTTACCATAATCCTTTCTGATCCATATTTTTCGACAACAGCAACCATCCTTTCATTTCCCATTTTCGTAAATGGGTATATAGTAAAGGCCGCCCAAAAACCTTGATCTAACACTGATTTCACGGTTTCTTCATTATTATGATCCACAACAACGAAAGAAGGATCAAGTCCATGTTCCAAAGCAATCGACATACTCCTTTCAGTTCCTCTTTTTTTATCGCGATGAGGTGTATGAATTTGAACAGGTAATTTTGCTTTTTTTGCAAGTTCCAATTGGAGGCGATAGTATTTTTCTTCTAAAGCGGTTTGATCGTCAAATCCAATCTCTCCAATACCCACAACACCTTCTTTGTAAGCAAATAATGGTAAAATTCCCATCACTTCTTCCGCAAGACGCTCGTTATTTGCTTCTCTGGAATTTAATCCCATGGTGCAATAATGTTTGATCCCGAATTGTGAGGATCGGAACCGTTCCCAACCAACAAGACTACTATAATAATCTTTAAAACTAGCAAGGCCCGTTCTCGGTTGTCCCACCCAAAAAGCAGGCTCTATGATAGCAACAATCCCTGCCTTTGCCATCATTTGGTAATCGTCGGTAGTTCTTGATACCATGTGGATATGCGGATCAAAAAACCTCATTCCTTGGATTAGATTTTGGTAGTCTTCCCATAATAAGTCGCGGTGAGTTGGTTCTTCTTCCGCGTGGATGGATTCAAAATGGGATGGGTTTTTTGAATGTTCGTTTGGATTTTGGCACATAAAAATTTTATTCGGGAATGGATTCTAATTTAGACCAATCCAAATCTCCATTTTGTATCGATAATTCTAATTCTGGATATTTTGATAACAAGGAACGCAATTGTGAATTCTTAGATTCAAAACAAACAAGTGCTGCCGCTTCCCTTTCTTCCTTTTCCTTAGATGCAAATAATAGAACAAGTTTCGGATAAATGGTTTCATCCGTAAATGAACCAAGGAGTCTCCAAACTTGTGCTGGCACCTTTCGTCCCGCAGCAAACCTTTCACTAATAAAATCAGTTATGGCGATGGATAGATCTTTGTTTTTACGCCTATCAAGCCCGTAAATCCAATGAATAGGTTTCCCATTAAAAATTGTTTTTAATACAAGTTGGTTCCATGCGTCTTCAGGAAAATAAAGTTCCGGATAGGGATTCTTTAGAGAAATAGCATCGAATACAAATCCCATATTGGAACGAACAGCATCAGTCGCTCGAGCCAACCATTCCCAAGGATAAGGAAGAAGTGGCAAAGCAGAATACAATGCAACCAATTCATTTAACTCGGCCGTATCGAAAAGTGTTTCTATATTTTTTATGAATTGTTCTTTGGGTTCGACGTTTAAATGTAGCAATAACCAAACACGCGATAACCGAACCAAATTCCATCCATCCACCTGAAATCCAGGCAAATGAGAAATGAATTCTCCATGGAAATGAGAATCATAAAAAACATTTTTTTTTGATAAAAAACGCGGTGCTGCCACAAAAGCTGTCATTAAATCTAAGGCATTTGATTGTGTCTGATCTTCTAACCATTTCCGTTCCGCATTTGTAGTCTGTTCAAACAGGAATTGAGTGAAATTTTTTGAAATGTTTTCCATAAGAAACTGATATTTGAAATCTTCTGGTGTATGCTTCACTTCGTAAATCAAATATTCTGATTCGAACGCCGAATCCCGAGCCAATAGATTTATTTTTAAAGATGGTTTTTAGAACAAATCTGATACGATAACTTGGATTACATCCACCTCCCGTTTTTGAAAATGGACAAACCAGAATATCGGGAATAGAAAAAAGGAGACTCTTTGAATATTAAGCCAGACCCTTTAGAAAACGCAGATGAAATTCAATCCAAAACAAAAGAATGGATATTGAAATCTGTCATTGGACTCAATCTTTGTCCTTTTGCAAAACCAACATTCCAATCAAATACAATCCGTTATGTGATAAGTGCAGCAGAAAACAAAAAAGATCTTTTATTTGAACTCGAAGTTGAATTAAAAAATCTAG
Organism: Leptospira abararensis; assembly: GCF_016918735.1. Taxonomy (GTDB): domain Bacteria; phylum Spirochaetota; class Leptospiria; order Leptospirales; family Leptospiraceae; genus Leptospira_A; species Leptospira_A abararensis. Next base: position 34,200 of record NZ_JAFFPR010000024.1, on the reverse strand, counting down.
TAACAACAGACCCACTAACTACCGAAACCACTCTTCTGATCCATCCTTTTGTTTTATCCGATTTTCTGGATCAAAATGATTTTTTAGATGATACGGATGTTTTACTTCAGCAAATGAATTTGGAAGGCTCAATCCAAATCGCAAATTTCCATCCCCAATTTCAATTTGCAGATAAAACTATAAACGACATAACTAATTTTGTAGGCAGATCCCCTTATCCTATATTGCATCTGTTACGTGAAGATAGCATTAGCCGAATTGTTGACTCTCATCCAAATATTGACAGTATTTTTGAAAACAACCGAAAAACATTACAGAAATTGGGGCATGAAGGATGGAAAAAGCTGGGCCTTTGATTTCCATATAGGTGATTGATTTGGCAATATATTTATAACGAGAAAAGACTAGGATTCCTACCAATTAGGAAATATAAGATTTGAATGTTGTAACATTTTGTATCCACTGGCTCAAACACAGGTGGTATCCAATGTATATATGCAATCATCGAATCATCATAGTCCTGGTTTCGCTAGGGCTTTTCCTATCACCCCTGGCATCCCAGTTAGAGGCACAGTTCATCGTACCTGCTAAAAAAGAAGTTCCTCCTGAAACAATTGTCGCTCCAGCCCCACCACCTCCTCCAGTGCAAGAAGTTCCCCAACAAGAAGAGCCCAAGGAATATGTAAGTCCACTTAAGGGCAATTTATCTGGAGAGTATTTAAAAAGCATTCAAGTTACCGCCAAACAAAGAAAGGCGATACAAGAAAATACAAACCTTTGGTTTGCAGACAGGTTCCGAGTTGGTTTTGGGATTCGACCCAAAGCGGACTCTCTTTACAACACTGATTTCGATAGGTCCACTCCCGATAATCGTAATACGGTAAGCAACCAAACTCAGTTTTACCTCATCGGAGATTTATCACCTAATATTGCGTTCAAACTTTCCTTTCAGGATGTTCGTTTGGCGGGAGGTGAGATTGTCAATGGTTCCTCCGATCAGAAACTGGCAGTGATCCCAAACTCAGGAAACCTTATCGATACCACAAAACAAAGAGAAGTTCCTCTCAATAACTATACAGGTTTTCGGGAAGCTTTTTTAGACTTAAAAACCACAAACCAAATGTTCCGTGTCCGTACCGGACGACAAATTTTGGATTATGGAGATGGTCGGATTTTAGGTTCAAGAAATGATAGTTTGAATGGTAACTCTTTTGATGCGGTTCGAACTACCATTACCATCCAAAAACAAAGTTTAGATTTTTTTGGTGCCATCATTGGATCGGAAAACAACTCCAACAGCATGATTTCCAATAACTCGACTAGGCTTGGGGGAACCGGTAATGCTTCATATTATGGTGCTCATTATGGGTTCAAACCATGGGAATGGTTAGGAATTGAACTCTACAACTTTACTCTTTATAAACAAAAATTAAAGGCTACCAATACAACTGCCAATTATGGATCTGATATCTATTACCGAGGACCAGACCAACTCAATACCTCTGGATTTCGCCTAACAAACAGAACTAAAAACAATATGATTACGAGCGAAACCGGCATAGACTGGATGGTCGAAGCTGCTTGGCAAACTGGATTTAATGGAGAAAGAGTCTCTCCCGATTGGCTGAACCAAACAGGAACATACACAACGGATAAAAAAACTGGTGAGGCTCCTCCGCTATCTTCGCCTGTTCGTTATAAGGCGAACATTGTTGCTGTCCAATTAGGATATACGCCCGTAAAAGAGTTCCGAATCGGTGTTCAATATGTCCAAGCTTCAGGTGATCCAAACCGAAACGACGGAAGTGTTGCCACCTACAATCCACTTTTTGCCACAAGAAGGATGGCTGGGGGCGGAATGCCATTCTCCGGGAACGGTAACTCTGGAATGGTTTTCTGGCAAAATATTAAAGATTACTCGGTCCACATCAAATATGAATCTTCTAAATGGGGAACTTTTATCTTAAATCCTCATTGGTATTACAAAGTAAAACTCCAAGACGGATATTACGATAACAATAATTACGTGGCAGGAAGTAAAGCCACAGGGGAAACTGCCTCGACCGAAGACTATTATAACACAGAAGCCTATAATCCAAACCGACCTAAACTAGGACGGCATGTCGCTACGGAAATTAACTTTATCTATATAGTCACACCATTTGACAATGTTTCGTTTTGGTTTGGCGCAAGTTCACTCTATGCCGGAGAAGCGATTCGAAATCAAAAAAATAATCCCTATGAAACAGACCCTTATCATAGATACGATTTAAAACCTAACTCTAGCTACTTTACAATACAAAGTGTGTTTGCAATCTAAATCTTTTTCTTTTCATTTCCCGTCACCAGAGTGAAATCAAACACTCTGGTTTTAAATTCGCAGTCTGTTTTCTTGAAGATTTTTGTTGACCGATATTCTAGAATCTTGATTTATAATATTGACCCTAAGGAATCAATATTCAAATGAGAACTTTCGTTATACTAACACTCACAATTATATTATCCAATTGCAGAATCAAGCCAGATATTTTACCTAATTCACCTAATCAGTCTTCAGCGATCGCATTCGAATTCGTAATACCTAAGATATTGATGGGATATTTTTATCCAGAGAGGGTTTTTTTAGTCAAACTTGATAAATCGAAAAACAATATTAGCGAATTAAAAATAATTGAAACAAACTATTTTTCACAGTCCCGCTATTACATTTTAAATATTGAACCAGGAGATTATGCTTTCGCAGGTGCTCATGTTCATGAGAAAGATCCACAGAGTAAAAAAGAGGCAAATATTTACTATGTATTGGATCGCCAAAATCTCGAGAAGTCTAAATTTACAGTCAAACCAAATCAAATCCTCGTTTTAGGTAAATATGTAGTAGAATTTAATAAAACAGCATTGGAATTTGATCCTGATATGGACAATGTAGGGGAATCGATTATCGGAAGCTTCAAAACAAGTACTACGGCAAAAATTGGCTCAGCAATTATCTCTGCAGTTCTAACGGGTGGAGCAAATCAGTCAGATAGTTCTGGTTATGCGGGATTTAAAGAAATAATTCAAACTCCTGAAATTATTGAAGAGATAAAAAAACAAACAAAACTAGATTTAGAAGAAACTCGATGGTCTTCTATTCCGGTCCATTAAAGTTTTGACCAACTTAAGTTCATTTGGCCGAATTACGAAATTTATCTAAATTGTCCAAAATCAAATTTAAACCAAATTCAAAGTCATGAAGTCCATTGTATCGCCCAGAAATAACTTCTTTGCTTAGGTCGGTTAAATGAGTATAGGGACTAGATTCTAACTGAGGCATAAACCCTTCCGCTTTTTTGGCATATTCACTTGGTTCTATAGGAAAATTCAATTCTTGTAATATAAATCCATAAATATGACAATCGATTGCATTGATGATATGGTCTGCTGCTTGTAATGAAAAACCTGCAGAGTGAAGACATCCAAGAGAAACATCAAAATAAGTTAACATAGCTTGCCCTACATTCATTCGAGAGACAAGAAGAAGAGTCACCCATGGGTGTAAAATCAGAACTTCTCTTGCAGATTTTGCCCTCTTTTTCATTTCCTTTTTCCAATCTCCACCTATCTTTGGTAAGCTGATCTTAGAGACGACAAGGTCTACCATTCCATCAAGAACTTCGTCTTTATTTTTGACATGATTATACAAAGACATTGCCTCAACACCCAAACTGGACGCCAAATTTCGCATAGACAATTCTTCCAGTCCAAACTTGTCTGCAAGTTGGATGGCAGCCTCTAGAACTAAATCTTTAGATAAGTTCTGACGTTTTTTTGACTTTTTAGGGAGTTTACTTGAAACTAACTTAGGTTTCTTTTTTTTATGCACGCCATCCCCTTCATAAACTTATATCACTAATTCATTTTTTTTCCATTATTTTATCTCCAAAATAAACAGAAATATATTTCCTTGACAAACTTACACTGTAAGTATTTTTAGTGTTTCAGGAGCCTAAGTCATTGAAAGTCATCACCGCAAGAAAATATGGAACCCCAGAAGTACTCCGTTTAGAAGAATGGGAAACACCTTTTCCAAAGAAAGATGAAATCAGAATCAAAATTCATAATACCTCTGTAAATTCGGCTGATTGGCGCATTCGTAAACCTGATCCCAAACTCGTTCGATTGTTTTTCGGAATCACCAAATTAAGGCAACCCATCCTCGGAGGATCCATCGCAGGTGTAGTCGATGCTGTGGGAGAAAACATTACCAAGTTTCAGGTGGGAGACAAAATTTTTGGATCCACGGGTTTACGAATGGGAGCATACGCCGAATCCATTTGTTTACCGGAATCATCGATCATCACTTTCCTTCCAAAAGAAATATCTTTTCAGGAAGGTGCTACCTTACCTTTTGGAAGTCTGACTGCACTTGATTTCATTCAGAAATGTAACTTAAAAAAAAATCAGACCATCATTATTTATGGTGCCTCCAGTTCTGTGGGCACTGCTGCCATCCAACTGGCAAAACATTTTGGAGCAGTGGTCACTGCTGTTTGCAGTAAAGGAAATTTCGAATTAGTCAAATCGATTGGTGCAGATTTAGTTATGGATTATGATGAGTTTCATTCTGAATCACATAATAATAATTATGATGTTGTATTTGAATGTGTTGGGAAATCTTCCATCCCATCTAACCTTCAACATCTTTCTAACGGCGGCACCTTAATATTAGTCGGTGCTTCCTTTAAAGATATGTTCCATGCGGCATGGATTTCATTGACTAGAAAAATCAATATCAAGTTTGGACCGATTGCGGAAACTTTAGAAAACTTAAATTTCTTAACTGAGCTCACAAAAAAAGGGGAATTTAAAGTAGTGATTGATAAGTCTTATCCTTTAGAAGAAATGGTGGAAGCTCATCGTTATGTGGAAGCGGGACACAAAAAAGGGAATGTAGTGATTGTTGTTGCCAACTAATTCAGATTTGGCGGATTTAACACAAAAAAGCCTACTACAAATTTCTGTGGTAGGCCATCCTTTATGGATTAATTTGTTTTTATTTGAACTTTTTTATTTTGTAGTACAGTATCCATAAAGGTTAGATCAGTATAGGATCGATCCACTTTACATACCTTTACGTTTGCTGCAGTAGAACAAGAAGCTGTACCTGATATTTTACATCCTTTTGCTTCACAGGCCTTCCTATCTTTTCCCCTGCATTGTTCACAGCCGTTGGTACTTCCGTTTCCACAGAGAAAACAATCTTCCGCTACCAAAGTGGTAGAAGCCAAAACAGTCATAAGCATAAAGCTAATCGTGACCAATGTTCTCATATCATCTCCTTCTTTACTGTTTCAAAAAAACAGAAAGAGAGTGAATTTTATACAAATGAAAAAAATTGACAAACTATATTTTCTTATTTCGGTATGGGAGGTAAGACATAAAATAGAATTGCAAAAAAATGGCAAAGACTTCCGCTTAAAACGAATAGATGCCAAATGGCATGGTTGAATGGCAACCGGTCCCAAAGGTAAAAGATGACTCCCACCGTATAACTGAGTCCACCTGCCACAAGCCATGAAATTCCCCCAACTCCAATCGCTGTTCGGATGTCTTTGACAACAAAAATGGCAAGCCATCCCATTAAAATATAAACTACCACTCTTGCTCCACTGTATTTTCCAGGAAACAACAACAGTAAAAGAACTCCGGCAAATGCAAGAATCCAAACAACAAGAAATAATGTCCAACCCCACTCGGAATGTTCCCGAAGACTAACAAGCGTAAATGGAGTATAAGTCCCTGCTATTAAAAGATAGATCGATGCATGGTCGATTACCTTGAAGATACGTTTTGTAGCCGTATGGTAGATTCCATGATAAAGAGTGGAAGCCAGATACAAAAGAATGAGTGTGGCCCCATAAATGGCGGAACTGACAATGTGCCAAACATTCCCATACAAAACAGCCATGGTCAATAGAATCGAAAGACCAGCAATGCTAAGGCCCCCTCCAATTCCATGAGTCACTGCATTGGCAATCTCATGGCCGATCGAATATTCATGAATGGTATCAATAAGTTCAGTTACTGTTGTATCCGGTTCCCGAGCTATCGGAAGGTTGGAATTTACTAAGGACTGTTTGGTTATTTTTTTGGGTTTGGATTTAAGACTTTGTTTGTTCAGCGGTTTTGTAACGCGAACTGATTTTTTTGCGGTTTTGGCTTTTGACTTTTTCGCTTTCATAAGATGATAGTAACACCAATCAAGATAGCATTCTTTTTATCCGTCAATCGAAAGAAATAATAAGGCTTTAAGTATGTGAAAAAGCAAGGAATGGATTAGAAAATATCTAAATTTCTTTTTTTAAAAAAATCCCTGCTGCGGCAGGGATCGAAGCGGAAATCCTTTGCACGGATGTGCAAAGATTGGAGCGGAGAGCCCGGTCGGATCATTGTTTAATTTATAATAAACGATCCAATGCGAGGCGCCCCAATCCTAAGAGATATTATTCGGAAGTTTTTTTACTCTTCTCGTCTTTTTTCTTTTTGGCTTCCTTTACTTTCTCTTTCATTGCTTCTTTTTTTTCTTCCCGTTTTTCCATACGAGCAGCTTTCATTTCTTCAAAAGTCACAGATCCATCGGCGTCTTTATCAAGTTCTGTAAAAAAACCATCATGGAATTTTTGCCATTCTTCCTTAGATACTTTGTTATCGCTGTTGGAATCCATTTTTTTGAAATGATCCCCTGCCATAACATTCTTTCCATGACCTTCGTGGTCGTGAGCAAAAACAGATGCCGTCAAAAAGAAAGCAACACTAGTAAGGATAGTTTGAATTTTTTTCATAAAAAAACCTCGGCTTTATATTAGAGAGATTTTTCTTTTCGTCAAGACCTTAGTTTAACATTTTTAGACAAAAGCAAAGCACAACGAAAAAGATAGAGGCAAATGATCAATCCCAGATCTTTATGTAAGGCAGGTTCTTCCCTTATAGTCGTCTTTTTTAGAATCATTTAGATTTTTGTATCCAAACTTTAGATAAATGTTTATTGTTTCTAAAGTCGATTTTGTGGATTAAAACCTTGAAACAAAAAATTTATATTACTTTAATATCCCTACTCCTTGTTGTTTGGGTTTCCTCTTTAGTGATGGCAAACCCTGTCAGTACGGAGGATTGTCCCACACCCATTTTCAATCATGAATGGGCAATTAGTATTTCTATCGATTCGGAATTTGATCAAAAGAAATTTTGCCAATTGGTAAGAGAGATAAAATCGGAAGAAAGTGAACTTCATTCTTTTGTAATTGAACGCCATGGAAAGCTAGTCACCGAAGTGTATAACACAAGAAAGGACAACCCATTGAACAAACGCTATGGGCTCAGATTACCTTTCGATGGAGAAACAACTTTTGATGTAAATACCTTACATGATGTTCGATCCGTCAGTAAATCAGTAACCTCTTTACTTTTTGGAATTGCAGTTGATAAAAAGATTATAGAAGGTTTGGACTTTTCTGTTTTGTCCTACTATCCAGAATTATTGATTCCCAGTGACGACCCAAGACATGAGATCACGTTAAAACATCTTCTAACAATGAGTAGTGGGCTAGATTGGGAAGAATGGAGGTATGGGTTTTTATTCAGTGATGAAACAAGGTTGGTCTGGAAAAAAGACATTCCTGATTTTGTTATGGATCGGGAAGTCCTTACAAAACCAGGAAGCAAATTCAAATACAATGGTGGAGGAACCTCTCTACTTTCGGATATACTGATCAAAAAAACAGGAAAATCACTGACTGTTTTGTCAAAGGAATGGTTGTTTGATCCCTTAGAAATCCAACACTTTGAATGGGTAGAAGATCAAAATGGAAGAGCTCTTGCCCACGCAGGCCTAAGACTAAAACCGAGGGATATGCTAAAACTAGGGAGACTTGTTCTCAATCAAGGGATTTGGAAAGGGAAACAAATTATCTCAAAACAATGGTTAGATGAATCATTTTTGCGACACATTGATTCCGGTGTTACCCTATTTAGAAAAGACGGAAAATCTTTAGGTTATGGATACCAGTGGTGGCTCGGAGAAACCGTTCTTGGTGACAGGAAAATTCCTTGGTCTTTGGCCCTTGGGAACGGCGCACAACTCATCTTTGTGATCCCCTCTTTGGATATGACGATAGTCACAACGGCCGGAGGGTATGGAAACCCAACTTCCATTCAAAAGACAATCGATTTAGTGGAAACCATCCTAACGACTGTAAAGTGAACTTTTCTCCATAAGGCCAGACCCAATTTAGGATCTTGGCCCTTATCGAAAATCAGAATTTTCTTCAGAAGATTTAAGAAATTCCCTTATCCAAAATTTTGAATTCGATACAAGCAGGACTGAGCAATGGCAGTGCTATCGATCACATAGGCACGGCAATCCTTTAACCAAACTTCTTTTGTGTTGGAATCAGTGATTTTTGGAATCGATTTTTCGTACAATAGACTTCCTATATACCGACACATTTGAATCATTAAATTTTCTGCTACGGTTTCTTTTCTCGTTTCCTCTTGGATACTGCGCATTTCACGAATGGATTCTTCTAAAACACGTTCCTGTTCTAAAAGAAATTTAGATGGTGATGGAATCTCTGTTTTTAGAGAGTTTAAGTACTTTCTAAAATTTCCATCCCCAGCCATACCCGCAAGGATGGCACCAGTTGCAATTCGCACATGGATCTGGCTTGTACCTTCGTAAATGGTATTGATACGCGAGTCTCGAAACATGCGAGAGATATCATAATCTTCAGTATAACCTGCACCACCAAACACTTGCACAGCGAGATTGGTACATTTATGCCCTTCCTCAGAACTATAGTATTTTGCCATAGGAGTGAGAGTCGAAGCAAGTGTTGACCAATACTTTACTTTTTCATCTTTTCGGATTTCTCTATCTTCTAAATTTGCTTTTTCCATTCGGATCTGGTGGTGTTGGTACATATCAATGACACGAGCCGTTTCCAAAGTCAAAAGTCGCATCGCAGTAGTTTCTCGTTTGATTTTATGAATCATTTCTGCGACTGCAGGAATTTCACCAATAGGTTTTCCGAATTGTTTTCTTTCGTTTGCATACTTTACACATTCATAATATGCAGCGGCTCCCCCACCACAACCGCCGGAAGCACTGACAAGACGCATAAAGTTTGTCATCCCTGCTGTATAACGAGTAAGCCCGAGTCCTTCTTCGCCTAGAATTTCTCCATAAGTATTTTCATAGACAATTTCGCAAGTAGGAGAGGCATGAATCCCCATCTTCTTTTCAATCCCAGCTACAAATACATCTTGGCTTTTGACAATAAAAACAGATAAACCTCTGGCTCCACCTTCAGCTTTTCCTGTGCGAGCTAAGGTGAGAAGGAGTGCGGGATTATCCCCCAATCCACAACCCTGGGAAATAAACCGTTTTGTACCTGTTAGGCGATAACTTCCATCCTCTTGTTTTACCGCAACAGTTCTGACATTATTCAGGTCGGATCCGTAATCGGGTTCGGTGAGTGACATAGCGAACAAACATTCGCCTGTGGCCGCTTTTGTAGCATAGGTTTCTATTTGTTCTGGTGTTCCAAACCTGGCGACAATTTGAGCTAAGTTGAGTAAGGTGGTCGTCATACAAAATGAAACATCACCCCTTGCCATAAGCATGGCATATAAGGCACCTACTGTTGCAGGAAAGGCAAGGCCCCCCGCCTCTCTCGAAATCGAATAGGGCATAAGGCCCGTATTTCTGAATTTTTCGTAAATTTCTATCGTTTCTTTAGGAAAAATTACCTTCCCATTGGAATATTTTAGTTCATTACGATCCATGGTTTGGGATTTTTGAGAAACATCTTTTCCAAAAAAATCTCCCATTGCATCCAAACTCGAAGTATATAACTCCAGGGCTTCTTCTTTTGTGGAAGGAGCCATTTCAAATCTTGGATTTTTTGTTTTAAGGAATGTTTGGTGGTCAAAGAAACCTTCCCCTTCTGTTTCCCTTATGATAGAATCCCAATCGAGAAGTTGGTTAAAGATTACCTGTAAATCGGCATCCTCTGAAAAGTAATTATTTGCGATCATATTTTTTTCTCCTAATTAATGCTATGTGCTGCTTCTAAACCTTCAAAAAAGGCTCGTTTGGCATCGATGTTTCTTGGATCCTTGGCTCCACCAATCACTATAGTTGGTTTGTTCGGATATTTGTTTTGGAATTCCTCCAAGAGGGATGTTTCCTTTTCTTGTCCCACACATAAGATGATTGAATCACAAGGATACAAAAATTCCTCTCCGTTTTTTAATTCCACTTTGAGCCCTTCCGAAGTCACTTCTTTATAAGTCAGTCCATGATAGAAATCGACTCCCACTGAATCTAACTCTTGTTTGAGTGCCCAAAAGGTTGTAGGTCCAAGGCCTGCTCCATGTTTTCCATTCCGACGAAACACGGCCACATCTCTCTTTGCTTTTTTCTTTTGTACACCTGCATCGGTAAAGGAACTGATGTTGTATTTTTTATCATAAGAAGCAAGGGTCGGATCCTCTTCTTCTGTCAATCTATGTGCCACATCCACGCCAATTCCCCCTCCACCGATCACAGCCACTCTTTTGCCTGGTTGGAATTTTCCCGTGAGATATTCACTATAGTTTCCTGAGGGAAGATTTTCTAGTCCTTTTAATACAAACTCTCTTGGTTTCACACCACTTGCAAAAATTGTTACATCTGGATTTTCTGTTTCTAACAATGTTAGAGTTGCTGTTGTATTCAATCGTATATCGACACCTAAAGCAGGAAGTTCATTGGAAAAATAACGAATGGTTTCTTTAAACTCCGACTTACCAGGGATATGCGATGCCAATTGAAATTGCCCCCCAAGAACATTTGCTTTTTCGATGAGCGTAACTTTGTGACCGAGACTGGCACTGGCACGCGCCGCTTCAAGGCCAGCAGGTCCTGTTCCAATGATCAGAACTTTTTTAGGATCTTTAACTTTTGGTTTCGTAAATTCTAATTCATTGACTGCTTCGGGATTTACGATACAAGAAACGGATTTTTCTTGGAAGGCATGGTCAAGACAAGCCTGGTTACAAGCCACACAGGTATTGATTCGATTCGACATACCCAATTGGAATTTTTTAACAATGGAAGGATCAGCTAAAAATGGCCTTGCCATGGAAATAATATCAGCCCTATTTTCATCGAACACTTGTTGCATGGTAATGGGATCATTCACTCGGTTGGAAGCAATGATTGGAACACCAGGTGTATTTTCTTTAATACGACTTGCAATGGAAACCCATGCTCCTCTCGGAACCAGTTGGCTTATCGTTGGAATTCTTGATTCATGCCAACCAATGCCAATATTGAGTGCAGAAACTTTTTCATCGCGTAAAGTTTGTGCAAGCTCCACTACTTCTTCAAACGTTGGATTCCCTGGAATGAGGTCAATCCCAGACATTCGAAAAATCACAGGAAATCCTTCGGGTAATTGTTTTTTTACCGCACGTAAGACTTCGATAGAAAGATTCATTCTCCGTTTAGAGTCTCCGCCAAAATAATCATTTCGTTTGTTTGTGACTGCCGAAAAAAATTGGTTTAAAAGATAGCCTTCACTACCCATAATTTCCACGGCTCCGAAACCTACTTCGCGTGCAAGTTTTGCTGCCTTGCCAAAATCTTCTACTGTATTCCAACATTCTTCTTCGGAGAGTTCTTTTGGAACATAACGGTTGATTGGTGCTCTGATGGCTGATGGAGCCACACAAGACCTGCTCGCTGCATACCTTCCTGCATGGAAAAGCTGGGCACACATTGTCCCTTTTCCTTTTAGGAGTGAGTTCATCTGTTCTAATTCTTTGGCATGTTCTGTATTTTGGATGTTAAAAAAAGTATGAGAGCCCTTTCCAACTTCATTCACACTGATCCCACCAGTGACAATGAGTCCTACTCCTCCCTCGAAACGTTTGCCGTAAAAAGCTGCCATACGTTCGGCTGTGCCCGTTTCCCCTTCCACGCCGAGATGCATAGATCCCATAATGAAACGATTGGGGAGTGTAAAATTGCCAAGAGAGATGGGTGAAAAGGCTGTATTCATTTTGAATTAATCCTCATTTGAATTAATTTACCATTGGTAATATTCTGAAAAAATGGGGCAAGCCATAAATTACCACCGGTAAATAACTACTGGCAATCTAAAGCGTAACAAGTAAAAATGGGGAAATGGTCGCTTCGAAAAAAAAATCTTCACAAAAGAAACCTATGGGGGTGGGTCGACCTTCCAAAGAAAACGGGGTCAATGTTCGGGAAGCTCTCATCCAAGCCGGAGTGGAACTACTCGAAAACACTTCCTTAGAGGACATTTCTCTTCGTAAAGTAGCAGCAAAAGCTGGAGTGAGCCATGTTGCCAGTTACCATCATTTTGAAAATAAACATGCCCTCTTTGCTGCGATTGCGGAAATCGGATTCCAAAAGTATTTTGAAACCTACCAAAAAGAATTAGAAAAAACAGACCAAAACTTCAAAGGAAGATACCGCGCCCTCGGTTGGACCTACTTCCAATTCATTATGACCAACAGACAGTTCGCAAGAATTATGTTTGGTGGCACGGGAGTGGATGTAAAAACTCATCCCATTCTACTTGCGGTATCAAGAAGAACCTATCGCCAGTTACACGAAATCATTCGAATGGGCCAAAATCTTGGATATTTAGAAAAAGGAAACACAAGAGAAAAAACCTTAGCCTCTTGGGCGATGATTCATGGGATTGCGATGTTGTTTTTAGAAGGTCGTTTGCAGATGAAAAATGATCTTGGTGAAATGGAAAAATTTATCCAAACCGTTACTGAATATGCCTACAACGGTATGAAATAATCTCTAAACAATATTTTTGGACTTTCAGAACCAAAATCCGGCTTGGACCCTGAATCTATGGTTCAGACTAAATTGATATTTGAATTGCCTGATTGACAAAATAAGATAACTTACCCAACTCTGGATATGTTATGCGAAAATACAGAAAAATCCCCAAGTTCTCTTTTCTATTTATTTTCGTTCTTTTATTTATCCAATTCCATTGTTTGTTAAACCCAATTGTTAGAGAACTTTTGGATCTCGACCCAACCCAAAAAAATGACAAACTGAAACAGCTTGGTTTACTTTTAGGGCTTTACGGGAGTCCAACGGCAACCGTCACTCCCTCTCTCGGAAATGTCATTCTCGCTAATACAAATATTCGGATTGTTTTTAGTCGAAGTATGGTTCCAGATTCGTTTTCGGCAACGCTCGGATCAAAACTAACACCAGTTTGGTCCGATTCTTATTCTGCCAATGACACAGTGGTTCTTTCGGGTTCCATTCCTGTCGGAACCTATTCCTTTATTTTAGAGGCAACAGATCCTCTTGGAATCCATATAACTCCTGTGATTGGAAATTACACTGTTCTTTCTTCCAATACCAATTTATATTATGTAAGTCCTTCTGGGAATGATGGAAATTCAGGAACAAGCCCAGGAAATACAAAACTCACAATTCCCTCTGCAATTTCTGCAGCAACTCCACCGGCCGCCATTTTGGTCTCTGAAGGGACTTATTTAGTGAATAGTGGACTCGGAACTCAGATTAATTTGGTAAATCTTGTTTCTTTATACGGTGGGTTTAGTGCCGATTTTTTAAATCGTAATTCCAGTGTTTACATCGCAAGGATTGTGGATACAGCGACGGCAAGCGCCGACAGCATAACGGTCAATGCTGGGGCAACGATTACAACTGCAACAGTGGTGGATGGATTTACGATTAGAGGTGCATCAAATCCCAATGCACCGACAGCATCAATTGCTTTCAATTGTTTCTCCGGATCTCCCACGATCACAAACAACCGATTGGAAGGAGGTACTGTCAGTAACGCTATTTCCGTTGCTATTTTTCTTTCCACATCTTCGGCAATCATTGCGAACAATACGATGCAAGGAGGGACTTCTTCGACCACAAGTACTTTTGGAGTATTTGTCCAAGATAGTTCCTCACCGACAGTGGCTTACAATACGATTTATGGTGGGATTGCAAATGGTTCTTCCCATGGAATTTATAATTCTCCTCATGCCAATACACCAACGATTATTTTTAATACAATTGATGGAGGTACGGGAAGTATTTCCTATGCATTTAATAATAGCCATCCATCAAATTCGGTAGTAACAAATAATATTTTGAATGCAGGGTCAGGAAACACAAGTTATGCGATATACCAAGGTGCAGGAGCCGGTGATGTCGGAAATTATCAATTCAATACACTTTTTACTTCCGGCGGAAGCATTCGATATTGTTTATTTGAAGATGGAGGATCAAGTCCTATTATTTTTAATGGAAACAGACTCTTCAGTTGTCCGACTGCTCTCTACTATGATAATGCCTCAAACGCTATCAATGATATTGGAACTGTCAATGGTGGAACCCTCGGAGGGGCTACCTATTCAGGCAATTACGAATAACGTCTACTTTCGTTTACAATCTTCCGGTAGATAATTTTTTAAATAAGAGATGGTTGCTTTTTTGGCTTCCCCCACCATCCAAGGAGTAAAGTCTCCATAGGTTCTGTAAGAAAGTTTTAATAGTGAATCCGCAATGGAAAATGCTACCCCAAAAATTTGATCGGCCTCTTCTAATTCAGGTAAAACAAATCGATCCATAAGACCTAACTTTGCTAAATTGGCAAGTTTTGCATCCAACTCTTGGCCTACTTGGCGCATCTCAGGATTACTCATTCTGTATCCATAAATCAAACGAGGAAAAGCAATTTCTTTATTAGTGACTTCTACAGCTACATCGATTGAACGTTCAATGTATTGCTCCCAACTAACAAAAGTTTCTCTTTTCAAGAGAAGTGACTTTTCAATAAGGCTTTCTGAGTGTAATAATCGAATTCCGTGGAAGATGGCTTCTACATTGGGAAAAAAATGGTAGGCTGAGGGTCTAGGGATATTTGCCTCTTTGCAGATGTCGGCAAAACTAATCTCTTCGGGAGATTTTTCTCTGAGAAACTCTAAAGCAATTGTCAACAATTGTGTCCGTCGGTTCCTCCCTTGTTTACTTGTAAATTTAAAAGGCCGCGAGGCAAGGTCAGGAGATAAGGATGCGTCTACCAATTTATCCATAGTACGAGCCTTCTTGAGAATCTTACCCAGTCAATCCCGTTGTGAAAGAAAAATACCTGACCTTTTTAAGGGCCAGGTGAGTGATTGTTCAGATATTACTGTACTGTAAAATTGTTTGTGACACCTTGGTAGGCGCTGATCGCTCCCGTCCATCCCGACTTCCAGTGGCCCCGGTGACGGATGCGGTAGGTTCCCGATGGAAAGGAAGTGGTTTTCCAGGAAACGGTGATTTTGGAATTAGCAACCCCATCTCTTTGCCATCTGTAAGTAGTGGAAGGATCATAATCTCGTGCCACAACAGTCCAAGTGGATCCATTTTGTTTTTCTACATCCACAAAGCTACTACCGATGAGCATATTGTTTTTTGGATGACCACCCCAGAAGACGGCACTGACGGTAGCGCCACTGCTATAAGACGCAGAGGGTTGAGTGATGACACTTCCGAAACTTTTAAAGAGAGGAACATCATCGAATACCACTCCTGTTTGGAAAGTGGCTTGGTTGTTCGTTAGATCCGCTGGTGTTGGACCCGCTGGAGATGCACTTCCGCTTCGCATAGCACTCGCTAACTTCCCAAATTCTTGTTCATATCCAAAAAGTGTGTTTGGTCCAAATTGAGTGGAAGCTCCTTCATATTGTTGGGAAGAGTATTCTTCTTTTGTTGTTAAATATGAAGTATAGGAATTGGAAAGCCCTGCAATCACAGTATACTCATTTTCTAATACATTTTTCACGAGGGATCGAAGTCGTCTGCCCGCCATAGTGGATACTTCGGCAGGGATCGCAAGGATCGCTAAGTTCCCAATTTTTATGATTTGCATAGGGATCACCGGTGGTGTCCAAGGATTCCCATCGAAACTAGCAACCCCTGTAGGAATGAGGACAGGTTTTTCTGCATGGCAAAGTTTGTATGCTTCGCTTGTAGAAGCCGGCCAAAGAATCCCGAGAAAACCCCCAAGGAAACTAGACTTAAAGGCATCGGCAGTGTTTGTATTCCAATCCAAGGAATCAACAGTGGTTCCTTCATCAAAAAAATCCACGGAGACTGCATTGTCTTCCACACTACCTGCTGAAAAGGAAGCACCCATTCCCGCAGGGCAAGTGGTGGTCCCTACACTACTAACATAAAGATTAGAGAAGTTAACATAGGTATGACGGAAGTCCACAGAACCCGTCAATTGTGTATTGGCACTTGAATAGAGAGACTGAGCTTTGTTGAATTGTTTTTCTCCAATGATGTTTTGACGAGCATAGTCGTTCACACCATCCGCTGGACCCCATAGGTTCGGAGTCACATCTCCTGCATTCGACTGAGCAAAGGCAGCCACAAAAGTTTGACTTGCGGAATAATTAGCCCCTTTCGCCTTTTCGAATAAATAAGAAGCATAACCTTTGTTATCCCCTCCAATCAATTTGTTTGTTGGACCAACGTTTGTTGGGTGAACGGCAAACCAGTTTACCATTCCAAGTTCCCGACCATCGGCAGCAACCAGTTTCAATAAAGTCATGGTTTGGTCTACATTGGAAGAATAGTAACTTCTTTCGGAAGCTGGGTTTTTATCATAAGCAACAGCAGAGCGGTTTTTACTCGCATCAGTCAAAGTTCCTTGGTTGATATATACATTTCCGGGAACTAAATTTTGGTGAGCTAGTTTAATGGAACGATAGATTCCATCTACAATCACATCAAAGTTTTCTTTGATAAAACCTGCTGTTGTGGCATTGTATAAAAAATAATGAGAGTATCCTCCAGGTCCACTATGAGTGTGAGTTGCAGAGAGTAGAACGTTGGCTTGATTGTAATAAGGAGATAGTTCCGAATCCAATGCAATCTTTCGACTTACTGCTTGTTTGATGGATTGGAAAATCATTCCTAAATCAGCACTCACAAAAACCACTCGTTTGGATGCGTCTCCAATGATATAGGCCCTTGACCAAAGGCGCATGTAGATCCCTTCTGTTTTTTGGGCGGATTCGGCAAAACCCATCATCCCTACTTCTGCCGCAGGCCCGGTGATGTCATAAATCCCAGCACCGACAAGATAAGGAGAGGAGCCGAGTGATGGTGCGACGGCACGACTCACACCAGATGTGCTCACTGAATCAGAACTAGCGGTGTCGGAAGCAGCAGAGCTCACTAAACCGAGAATGGGTGACGGGGACGATTTTTGGTCTGAACAAGTCAAAACCAAAAAACAACAAACAATGGTTAAACCCAAGCGCACTCGGGAATCTCTAATGGAATTCATATACTCTCTCTCCGAATCTAAATTTCTAAATGAAATCTTTTTCGCATGGGTCTGGACCTGAATGTCTGCAAGGGCCAAATTTGGTTTATAAGTCTAAACGGTGTTAAAAATATGGCAAGAAAAATAATCGACAAATGTCGGTTTTTTTAGATCAGCGTTCAGAATTTTGCTACAAAGACAAGGAAGTACTCCCTAGAATTCGACAGATTCTGCCCAAATGTATCGATTTTCTGGTGAAATTCCCATAAAAAGGAATGGGGCAATCAGGAAAAAAACCAGTGTGTCTCCGATTTTCTCATTCGAATCCACATTTATGGAAATTTGATGGCAATTTTTTAATCGACAATTGTCGGCTAGTACGACCCAAGTGACCAAAGCTTCATTTCCCAAGGAATGCGAAAGAGAGGATCTATGAAATCGAAAGGAAAATCCCAAACCTTCTATGGGGCTGTCACAACAGTCCTATTGTCTATTCTATCATGTGCTCCCACAAAGGATTCACAATCTGCGGCCCTTGCCCTCCTCCTACCCGGTGCCAGCGTTGTTTCAGAACCGAGTGGTTCGGGAGCAAGTCTTTCCACAAGGTCTCTAGTGACAGCAAGCTCCCTTCATAGTTTGGATTATAGTCTTAGCTCAAACGATAGGGAGATTTTGATTTCTGAAAAAACAAACAACCAATTCACAGACCAGATCTTTGTAGATGGGCTCGGTCGCGAAGTTTCTTTCCGAGGTTTTAATATCTCTGGAAATATGAAACTAGCACAACACGGATTCAAACCTTTTGCGAATGAAACTGAAGCTGAGATCGCTCTTACAAGACTTGGCAAAACCACAGGATCCAATCTCATTCGTTTTACTATCGCCTGGGAAGGAGTCCATCCGGGAGTTGATACCATTGATTATTCTTATTTAGATGCAGTCATCGCTCAGATGAAAAAGGCGACCGCCAAACGAATGTACATCCTTCTTGACTACCACCAAGATTTGTTCTCACGCCATCTCTTTAATAAAAACTCTTGGCATACAGGAAATGGTGCTCCTGCTTGGATCACCAAAGGAGGAAGTTATCCTACGGAATACTGCGGATTTATTTGCGCCAGTTGGAGCCAAAACAATCTAACCAACGAAGCCGTCCGCCGGGCTTTTCGCAATTTCTGGAACAACGCTCCTCTTTCAACAACCCAAGGAACAAGGAATATGCAAACAGAGTTCCTCTGGCAAATTGCAAAAGCGACTTCCTATATCAAAGGGAAACTAACCGCAGAAGAATTCTCTTATGTTTTAGGACTTGATCCTTTCAATGAACCAGTAGATGGGGGAATGGAAGGACTAACGCCCGCTCAGTGGGACAACCAAAAACTTTGGCCTATGTATAAAAAAATAAGAACCATCCTCAACCAAAATGGATGGGAAAACAAATGGGTGTTTGCAGAACCTTTGGTGTTTTGGAATACAAACATTGGATCAGCGATCGCCCCTGCGACAGGTGGTGGTCATTTACTCACTCCCCCTGGCCCCGGTTTTGTATTTAACTCCCACTTCTATGATGCAGGCCGAATGGGTACTGACCTGACTGGAATTGATAATGCAACGTATTTTAAGTATTTAGATGAAATCAGAAAGGAATCTAGGTTTTTAAAAATTCCGGTTTTTTTAAGTGAATTTGGAATGTGGCTGAAAGGAACGGGTGCCAAAGATACAGCCAGAATGATTAGTGCTGTTTACCAAGCCATGGAAGTATCCGATGGAAACCAAAGTTCTAAGTCTAGGTTTGCTGATTTTTACAATCCCATTGTATCGGGAACCCAGTGGCATTGGGATTATTATTACAACAACCATGCCGAATATATGAATGGAAATCCTTCTAAACTCGTTACAACCAAAGATGCATGGAATGAAGAAGACTTCTCTGTTGTAGGAAATTATGGAACTAGTTTTAATTTAGATGAACGTGTGGTGGCTCGCGCTTACTTTCGAAAGTCTCAAGGCCGCGTGATGAGCAGTCATTACAATACAGTAGGATCTGATACTTGGAATAAAGTATTTTCTTGGGCGGCCATCAAACCAGGAAATACGGAAACCAAATACTTTGGTGACAAAAGATTCCAACTCCTGATTTGGAAGGGAAGGTTTTCCGATGCTCCTACAGAAGTTTATCTACCTTCTCATTTTGATCCCACAAAGACCATTCTGATTTCTGAAAAAAGAATTTATAACCAAGGTCTACCTAATTCACCAAACCAAGAACCAAACGAAGCCATTATCGTTCCTGACAGAAATCGGGATGTTGGTTCGGGAAATATTGTCCATATTTGGGACGACTTGGATCTAGAGGAAAATCCAAACTCATCTTACCACTATGTTTTGATAGTGGATGGCAATGGTAGTTCCTATTCAACGCAAACTCTCCAAGAGATCCAATCTAAACTGAATACAAGGATTCTCTTGGAAGAAAAAAGTCCGATTTATTTTACCGGAAAAATGACCTACAGCGGGTATCCCACCGAACAGTGACTAAATGGCTTTCTCGGGTAGTTTCCAAATTCCAGTTTCGGCGGTTTCTTTCACATAAGTCCGAAAATCTTTTGGTTCTCTACCCAGAGCCAATTCCAAATCCTTGACTACCGATTCATTGCGGCCGTCAAGGACAGTGCGAAATAGATAGTTTACGAGCCAAATGGTGTCTTCTGGAAGTCCCCATTCTTTTAAGGTTTGGATGTAATCATCTAACGGCAGTTCTTCGAAAGAGATATTTTGGTTCGTAACTTCCGCTATGGTTTGGAAGGCATCTTTGAAATTCCAAAGTTCAGGGCCAGTCAGTTCATACAACCGGTTGCGATGTTTGTCTGTAATGAGCGACTCTACCGCAAGATCGGCCAGATCATCTAGATCCACAAACGGTTCGCTTGCGCTCACCCGAGGAAACAAAACAGGTCCTCCTAAGATCTGATCCAAAAACATTCCTTCACTGAAATTTTGGAAAAACCAACTCGCTCTTAAAATTGTCCATTCCAAACCGGAATTTTGCACCACTTGTTCACAGGCTCTCGCCTCTGGTTCCCCTCTCCCCGATAACAAAACCAATCGTTTCACTTGGTTTTTTTTACAAATATCCACTAACTGCTGTATGGATGCGAGAGAAGATGGGACCGCTAAGTCCGGTTGAAAGCTGATATAAACTTGGGTCACTCCTTGAATGACAGATTCCCAATTTTCTGGCTTCTCCCAATCAAAAGAGGGCTTAGCGTTTCTTGATCCCAATCGAACAGGGTAGTCCAATTGTTCCAATCTGGATAGGATTCTTGATCCAGTTTTTCCGCTGGATCCAATGATGAGTGTAAAGGGTTTCATACCATTCAGGATACAGGAAACTGTATTATAAAAATTGAACAAACCCGACAGAGTTTAAATTTTTTCGCGAAACCGAAATGGTCTTTCTTTGGTAAAGGTTTTGAATTGGCGAATGAAATGAGACTGGTCTGCATATCCACTGGCATAGGCAATATCTGTTAATTTAGAATTGTTTATATCGTTTAACTCGGATAAACTGGCTTGGAACCGAATGATGGTAGAAAATTGTTTGGGTGTAAGCCCTACATAATTTTGGAACCGCCTTTGTAAGGTCCTTTCCGAAAGTCCATGTTTTTTGGATAACTTTGCAATTTCACAATTTCCTTTGAGATCTAAAATCTCTTCCAAACAAGCATGTAATATCAGATCTGGTTGAAACTTTTCTCCTTTTTTTAAAATAAAATCGACAAGAGCTTCTGCAGCAAAGGAGGAAGATTTATTCTCGATCGCCAATGAAAAGTTAGGTTCCGAACTCCAATCGGCATCGGGAATGGTCCAACAAGAATTGGTAAGTTCCACTACTGGAATTTTTAAGGTTTCTTCCACAACTGCAGGAAAAAGTTGGACCATTACAAAAAAAAACGGGCCTTCGATCTGAATGCGAATGGGTTCGATGGTTTGTCCATAGACAAAAACTGGATCCATCACTTTAGATTCAGAACCAACAAATACAGTCACTGGATGTTCAGAATGAAAGAATACAATTCCAGGAAAACCATCGGCATAAAATGGGAGATTCTTTGTTTCCTTAGTATCTGATTCAAATACAAACACAGAATGGATCAGTGTTTTATGATGGGAGTTTAAATTTTGACGGGATACTTTCATATCATACAACGAGAATGTGATTTTATTCTCAAGGTTCTACTTAAAAATAGATTTAAATCCACTAGAGTCCTTAGACTCTAGTTTTTTATCTTTAGTGGAATTTTTCACAAAGAAAACTCATTTAGGTTGATTGCCAACATAACAGATGTATGTAATTTTTAAAATATAAATCTCGATTTTAAATTTTTACAAATTTACACTGGAGAGGTGAAAAAGGGAATGTGTTCCTAATGGTGCCATTATCGATTCTCGATCTAGTTTTTATCAACGAAGGAAATAATCCAAGTAACGCGCTTGCTAATTCTGTCCGAGTGGCTAAGGAAGCAGAAGCCTTAGGTTACCACCGCATTTGGGTGGCAGAACACCATAACTTTCCCTCCATTGCCAGTGCCGCTACTTCTGTAGTGATTGGTCATTTGGCTGCACATACAAAATCCATTCGGATTGGAGCGGGTGGGATCATGTTGCCGAACCATTCTCCCCTTGTGATTGCGGAACAATTTGGAACCTTAGAAAGTTTGTATCCCGGAAGGATTGATTTAGGACTGGGACGAGCTCCTGGAACCGACCAGCTCACCTTACGTGCATTACGTCGAGATCCCATGAGTTCACAACATTTCCCAGAAGATGTGAAAGAACTCCTCACATATTTTGAAGAGGATCATAACCAATTACAAGTCCGGGCCATTCCTGGTATGGGGACTCATGTTCCCGTATGGATTTTAGGATCTAGTTTATTTGGTGCACAACTTGCTGCGATGCTTGGCCTTCCTTATGCCTTTGCTTCTCATTTTGCACCGGGAGCCTTAATGGAGGCCATCTCCATTTACCGAAAACAATTTAGGCCTTCTAAGTATTTGGATAAACCTTATGTGATGGTGGGTGTGAATGTCATTGCTGCAGAAACGGATGCAGAAGCAAAATTTCTATTTACCAGCTCCCAACAGTCCTTCACTCGAATCCTAAGAAATATGCGTGGAAGCTTCCCCCCGCCGATCGAGAATATGGAATCCTACTGGACAGAACAAGAAAAAGGAATCGCCTCACAAATGTTATCCTACTCTGTTGTGGGTTCCGCTGACACCTTAGAAGCAGGAATCACCAAGGTTTTGGAAGAAACGAAGGCGGATGAGCTAATGACAGTGACTTCTGTTTATGATATGGATGCCAAAATCCGTTCCTTAAAAATTTTAGCAAAAGTAAAGACCTAAACTTAAAGATTTAGAATCCAGAGAATTTGTTTCCGATAGAAAGAGTTTTTTTAAAATAGTTGGATACGATGGAACTTTTTAAGAAAGAACCAGGTCGTATGCCTAGATTCCTTTGGAGGATCCTATGATACTTAGACCCCAATTTCTTTTTATTTTAACTTTGATCTTATTCACTTTTACCACTGAGTCCTGTTCGCGGGGTTGGTTACGCACAAAAATTAAAGAACGGTTCCAAAAAAGAATGGAGGAAAAACCAGCTCCGATCGCCTCTTCTGACCTAACCAAAAAAATCGATGCACCGGGAGATTACACATTCACTTTTCCCCATGGCGACATCCCACGTTATTATAAAGTCCATGTTCCCAAAACATATTCGGCAAACAAAGCAGTTCCCCTTCTTTTTGTGTTCCATGGCGGTGGTGGTGATATGGAAATCCAATCCAACGAAGAATATTACCACCAAATTTCTAAATCAGAAGAAAATGGCCATATCACTATTTTCCCGAACGGATATAGCAAATACAAATCAGGAAAAATTGCGACATGGAATGCAGGTAACTGTTGTGCTGATGCCCGTGATAAAAAAATTGATGATGTTGGGTTTGTAAAAGAAATTTTGAATCATGCCACAAAACAACTGCAAATCGACAAATCCAAAGTTTACTCTACGGGTATGTCCAATGGGGCGATGATGTCCTATCGTTTGGCTTGCGAAATGACAGACCAACTGGCTGCCATCACAGCAGTAGCAGGAACCGATAACACGGTCACTTGTAATCCCACAAAACCAATCTCCGTTTTACATATCCATGCCAAAGACGATGATAAAGTATTATTCTATGGAGGATCTGGAGATAGTTTTAAAGACAAGTCTCTCGTTACAGACTTTGTTTCTGTTCCTAAATCCATCTCCCAATGGGTAAAATTCAATGAATGTAATCCAACACCCAAACGAGTGTTAGAAACAGAAGGTGTCACATGTGATGAGTATAGTGAATGCAAAGAAGGTGTGAAGGTAAAACTTTGTGTTACAGAATCTGGAGGACATTCATGGCCAGGTGGCAAAAAGCCCTCCTTATTCTTTGGTGGTGCCTCTCCTTCAAAAGCAATCAAAGCCAATGATGTTATGTGGGATTTTTTTTCAGATAAGTAGTTAGAATATAAAATTAGTGTGTCACGAAAGGCACACTAATTAATAAAACACTTCCAAGTTCCTATGATTTTGCCTTTCCGCAAAAGAACCACCTCTCCCATCTCCGCCATCACCTTCTCACTTTGTGTGGGACGATAAAAAACATAATCATCTGGTTGTAAGTCGGTCTTACGACTTCCGTTTAAAATTCCTTGGTTTGTGCTCGCGCCATACAGGCTATTATCAAACAACCCTTTCGGTGATTCTTTTTTTGCAAGATAAGCTCCGCCGTATGTGAAATAGGTAAGCTGAAGGTTGGGATTCCATAAAGGAAATAAAAAGGAAATGGATTCTAAAAAGGGAATGGTAGTTCCTTCCAAACGTTTGAGGACAGGTGCTGCAATAAAAAATGCTGGTTTGTGTTCGGTAAGTGTACTCACATCAAAATCTGTGGGCATTACAAGAGCCGAACCAACAGAAACATCATTCACGGTTTTATTATTCTTTTGATAAAAACGGTAGGTTTTACTACCACCACCATTAAGAAGTAATTCTTTCGCAAATAAAGAAGGAAAAGAATTTTTCCCTGAAGTGACAAACCCCTCATACAAAGATAAAGAAGATAAAATTGCTTTTTCAATAGCCTCGTTTTTATCGCCGAACAAGTTGGGAACAGAAGCTACATGCGGTTCATAACCCATAAATCCATCAAACTCCAAATGGTTTGGCTGGTTTGTTATTTTTCCCAGTGCAAGGTTTGTATCCTTGGTTTGTGTAAATCCGCCGCGATGAAGTCCCACATCAATTTCTAAAACTACATGTAACTTGATATCCTTCGTTTTGGCAAACTCTAGATATTGCGTAAGTCTGTTTTCTGAATCTACCAACCAATGTACTTTCTGAAACTTACCTGTTTTCGTTTTTTTGTAGATCTCCTCTAACGCTCGTACAGGCATTGGTTTGCCTAAAAGAATATCGAAGGAAGAAAATTCAGGATCATTTAACAACATCACAAGGTCACCCGAATGAAAGACCATGAGTCGATTGGTTTTGGTTGATTTGGTAATGTGACGGAGAAGATCCAAAGATGGAAGGGACTTCACAACAATCCGATAACGAAGAGGAGGTGGAATGTTTTTGGAAAGGATCGCCAGATTATCATCCAAACGGTCCAAATCCAAAAGCACAACAGGTTTACCCAAACCGTTCTCTTTTAGTTCGTTGTTGATTTCGGAAAAATACTGACTGTAAGTCGATCCTTCGTCTTTTGGTTTGATCAAAAAAACAAGTATAATTAGAGTTAGAAGGATGCTAATATTGCGGAAGATGCGATTTTTGAACATAGATGTTTTTTACTCACCAAGAAGTGATAATTTCAAAAACCTAAATCAACTAAAAGGAAAGTAAATCGAATTTCCTCGCTATTTTTTTTACTCATTGAATATTTTTTAAGCAATGGACTAAATTTAGGTCCAAAAAGAGAATCCGGTTTTCCTTCGACAGAAATCCTATTTGTACTTGGTCAAAATTCGGTATCCCCGTTAAATACGTAAATGGTGAGCTTTTTTCTTTGGGTTTGAAATGAAAATTCGTTATCTACTAATCTGTTGTTCGCTAAGCCTATCACCTCTTTTTGCAAATCCAAATCTCACGCCATTCTTATTGGAGAACCCAACCCAATTGGTCAAATTATCGGGACCTTGGAAATTCAATCCCAAAGATAATTTGGCCCATTCACAAAAAGACTTTGCCGACTCAGATTGGAGCCATTTACCCATCCCAGCTCAATGGAATAATTCAGGGTTATCTGGATTTCAGGTAGGCTGGTATAGACATTCCTTTAAAGTATCAAAAACATTTGAAAATCAGAATATTAGCATTCTTACACCTATCATAGCAGATGCCAATGAAATCTATATCAATGGAGTGTTTGTAGGAAGAACAGGACGGATCACAGAAACTGGAGAGATTATTAAAAAAAGTAGTCAAATCAGTGTCTACCAAATCCCACCAGGAATCATTAAGTTTGATAAAGAAAATACAATAGCCGTTCGGGTCGGAGATGATGTCGGCTGGGGTGGTTTTGTAAATTCTGAATTTTATATTGGAGAATCAAACCTCATCCAGGGAAAATTTTATAAATACATCATGTGGAATTCGGCAACTTGTTTTGCCTTTATTTATTCTGCATTGTATTGCCTGATCCTTTGGTTACGAAGTAGAAGGGAACGTGCTTATTTAATTTATTTCTTTTTTGCAACCATTGCAGGTCTTACTACTTTCGGAAACCTCTCTCTTCCGTACTTCGTTTGGGATAATTTTTGGTTCAATCATTTCCTATTCCACCCAGCCTTAAATTTAATAGGAGTTTTTGGAACTTTCTTCTTTTTAGAATTCTCTGAACACAAACCTTCTCGAGTTGTGAAAGGGATTCTTTGGTTTCATTTTGTAATTGGACTTGTTCCCTTTTTTACCTTCAATCCAGCGGTAATGAATCTCTATTCAAAATACACCTTAAACATTAGCAGTATTTTATCAACATTAGAACTTATCTACGCATTTGGTCTCAACTTCGTTGCTGTCAAAAACAAACAACCAGGAGCTATCATTATTCTTTTTGGTCAAATTGCTTTAGGTTTTACTGCGCTCTTTTCCATTTTAAGTTACCTACAAATTTACATATCAATCTTAGATCGATCCATTTCAGAAGGATTTCTAATATATACTTTAAGTTTATCTTTTGCTCTCTCAATCCGGTTTGCCAAACTTTATGAAGTTACCAATCAATTAAAAAGTGAATTAGAACGAAAGAACGAAGAACTGGTATCATTGGATAAAATGAAAAATGAATTTTTATCTAATACCTCTCATGAATTAAGAACTCCTTTGAATGGGATCATAGGAATCAGTGAATCTCTCCTAGAAGGTGCAATGGGTGCAGTGACAACTGGTGTATCTAAAAATCTCAACCTTATCATCTCCTCAGCAAGGAGACTTTCTGGTTTAGTCAATGACCTACTCGATTTTTCTATGATGAAGAATCGTAAATTAAATCTTTTTCCTATCACTCTTGCCATCCAACCTTCCGTAGACACCGTGATTGCCCTGCTTGAACGTGCTGCTAAAGAAAAAGGAATCACACTCGAAAGTGAAATTCCTGACGATACTCCTTTGGTGTTTGGTGACGAGAACAAAATCCAACAAATTCTTTTTAATTTAGTTGGTAATGCCCTCAAATTTACAGAAGCAGGAAATGTTCGAATTTCCACAAAACCAACTAACAATGGGATTGTGGATTATTTGGAAGTTTCAATTACTGACACAGGGATCGGACTTTCTAAGGAAGATCAGGGTAGAATTTTTGCACCATTTGCACAGGCAGATTCCAGCATCTCACGAAACTTTGGTGGCGTTGGTCTTGGACTATCTATTACAAAAAACTTAGTGGAACTCCATACAGGTACTTTATCTGTAGAATCAGAACTAGGGAAAGGATCTATTTTTCGATTTACTTTGCCTCTTGCAAATGGACAAACCAGTTTTCAAAAAGAACAAACAGAAAAAGAAGTGACTCTATCTAGCCACTGGCTTCACGAAGAAAACCTTCGCGGAAACTTCATAGTTGAACAAGAGTTTATTGAAAGAGTTGAGATCACTCCTAATCTTTCAAAAGACCTAAATCGGAACCTAACAATTCTTGCAGTTGATGATGATCCTATCAACTTGGAAGTATTAAAAATCCAACTCAGTGGATCCGGATTCAATGTGATTCCCGTTTTGGATGGGCCAACCGCCATTACTATAGCACATGAAGTAAAACCAGATCTGATTCTTTTGGACATCATGATGCCAAAGATGAGCGGATACCAAGTCTGTAAAATCCTAAGAGAAACCTATTCAATGTATGAAATGCCTATTTTGATGCTTACGGCAAAAAATAGAATTGAAGATGTTCTTTCTGGATTGGAGGCGGGAGCCAATGATTATCTAGGAAAACCATTTGATAAAAGAGAGCTCCTCGCAAGAGTCAACACTCTGATCCTATTAAAATCTGCTGTAGAAGAAAAAGAAGATTACATCAGTATCAAAGCGGAATTGAAACTCGCTAAAAAAATCCAAGACTCTTCATTGCCATTACATCCACCCACGGGTGGTAGAGCCAAAGTAGTTTCTCGTTATAACCCAATGACAGCTATAGGCGGTGACTATTACGACTTTCACACACCCGACGAATATAGCTTAGGTGTAGTAGTAGCAGATGTTTCCGGACATGGGATTCCAGCCGCAATTGTAGCTGCGATGTTTAAGATGGCATTTAACTTACAAAAACATGTCTCTAGACGACCAAATGAAGTATTAAAACGAATCAACAAACTGTTACTCGACTCAATCCACAAACAATTTGTGACAGCATGTTATTTGTTTTTTGATTTAGAAAACAAACGAGTGCTTTATGCAAGTGCAGGCCACCCACCCGTTGCTTTTTATAGACGGAAAACTAACAAAGTGGAGTTGGTTCGACCTAAAGGAAGGATACTCGGTTGTTTTCCGGAAATTCCGGACGAAATTCTGGATCTCCCGTTTGCAGCGGGGGACAGAGTTATTTTATATACAGATGGAATCTCTGAAGCAAGAAATCCCTCTGGAGAAATGTTCGGAGATGAACGTTTAAGCCATTATATTATAGAAAATTCAGAGAATCGATCTGCAGATCTTTTTGCCGATGGTCTTTTAGAACACGTGAAAGAATTCTGCGAGAAAACCGTTCCCGATGATGACATAACTCTTGTCGTGGTCGATTTATAACTTCCCCACCAAACGGCTAACTTTTTTCAGACTCCAAAAAAATTGTGATGATTAAAATTTGTCTTCAGTGAAAAACTGCTCTGATTCATTTCAAATGAATTAGGGGAAATTATGAGCGAATATATTTACTGTTCTGGTCCTATGTTTAGCCCAGAAGAACTAAACACGATGGCAAGTATTGCGGCAACTTTAGAAAGTGCAGGATACAAAACTTACCTTCCACAAAGGGATGGGATTGAAGTGGCGAAAGTGATGGCTATGATCAACACGCCTATCATCTCCGGAGAAATTTTTCGGGACATTATGATCTTTGTTCAAAAAGCAGTTTTTGCTATGGATGTTTATCAAGTCGTGGAACGATGTAATGCCACTGTCTTTAATATGAATGGAAGACCAGCTGACGACGGTTCTATTTCTGAAACTGGAATTTCCTTTGCCACAGGAAAACCTATCGTCATTTATAAAAATGACCCAAGGACTGAGTTCAACGGTCTAGACAATCCACTGCTAACTGGACTTAGTTATAATTGGAAGTATGTTACCGATATTTCCCAAATCCCATCCAAACTTGCCGAAATGATCGTAAAAGTAAATGCGGCAGGAGAAAACCTTTATCTTAAAAATCCCCCTCCTATGGTCAAAAAAACTATGGAAGTCGGAAAAGAAGTCTGGGAAATTTTACAAATCATTCGGTTCTTTGAGCACAAAGAAAAAGACCTTGTCGCCATCCTCAAGGTTCTTATGGAAAAACTAAAAGGATCTGCTAGTTTTATGAAATACTTAGAAGAATAGAGTTTTCGATTTTGAAATAGAAGGTATCCATTCCTAGTCTTAAGGATGGATACCGCCTTTACCTAACCCACAATGGAAATGTTTTTAGATATTGCCTTCACGCAAATCTTTTGATAATAATCTCTTAAACGTTTCCTTATCCTTCTTTACCTCCTTTAACTTTGCTTTTAATTCTTTTGGAATCTCAAAGTATTTTTCGGACCAGATATAAACCTCTATAAAGATCGGAACCAAATCGATTCCTTTTTGTGTTAACTTGTACAACACTTTTACTTTGTTGTCTGGATGGTCTGTTTTTTCGATGAGACCGTTTTCTTCCAGCGCCTGAAGCCTCGAAGCTAAGATATTTGTCGCAATCCCTTCCTCCGACTTCAAAAAATCGCCATAAGTGCTTTTTTTAAAAAACATCATATCTCTGATAATGAGAAGTGACCATTTATCGCCCCAAATATCAAGAGAGCAGCTGATTGGGCAATCCGACCTTTTTTTTTGATTCGATGACATAAATAGATTTTCTGGAAAATACTTGCAAAAAACAAGTATTTTTATCAGCATATTACTTGCATTTTGCAAGTAATATGAGTCAAACTAATCAGAGCTAGGAAATTCTAGAAGTAAATACTTTTTCGATTACTTGAATCCTCCTGCTAATGTTACAAAAATTTGAGAGAAGAAGGAATAAAAAAATGAAACAAACAATATTAATCACTGGAGCTTCTTCAGGGATCGGACTCTTAATTGCCAACAAACTTCACGAAACTGGTTTTACTGTAATAGGCACAAGCCGAAATCCAGGGAAACATAAGTCAATTTTACCTTTTAAACTTTTAGAATTAGATATTTCTTCCGAAAGTTCGATCAAATCTTTTGGTGAACGACTATTTAAACAAATAGATAAACTAGATGTTCTGATTAATAATGCAGGATATTTAGTGAGAGGACTTGCCGAAGAAACCTCTATCGAGTTAGGACGCCAACAATTTGAAACTAATTTTTGGGGAACTGTAAATCTAACCAATCAACTATTGCCATATTTCAGAAAACAAAGGCACGGTAAAATCATCACTGTCGGATCCTTCTTGGGCCTCATCGGACTGCCGAACGTTGCGTATTATTCTGCTTCCAAACATTCTTTGGAAGGATATTTTAAAGTATTAAGGTTTGAATTAAGTGGATTCAATATTAAAGTTAGTATGGTAGAACCACTGGCTTTCAAAACTAACATTGGTAATAGTGCAGTTCCATCCGAATTTAAAATTGATGATTATGATTTGTTTCGAAAACAAACTGAGGCATTCTCTAAAGAATTGTTCGACAAGGCCCCATCACCTGAGCCTGTCGTAGATACAGTAATCAAAATCATTGATCAAAAAGATCCAAAATTCAACTATCCAGTAGGCAAAGGAGCTTCCTTAGTGCTGACTATGCAACATTATGCATATAAAGCTTTTGAAAATTCTATCTTGAAACAAATAAGAAAATCAAAATAATTTCATCTAATTGTTGAGGAAAAAATGAAAGCATATACAATCCAAAAATATAACAAAAAGGATGATCTACAGTTAGTAGAAATGCCGGAACCAACCATGAGAGAGGATGACGTATTGGTTCAAGTCCACGCCGCCGGTGTAAACTTACTGGATTCAAAAATCAAAAAAGGGGATTTTAAACTTATTTTGCCCTACAAATTTCCAATCGTCCTAGGCCATGATGTTGCAGGTGTAGTTGCGAAAGTTGGCCCTCGGGTAAAAAAATTTAAAGTTGGTGATGAGGTGTATGCAAGGCCCGCTGACTACAGGATTGGTACTTTTGCCGAACTAATAACAATAAACGAAAACGATGTAGCAATCAAACCTAAAAACTTGACAATGGAAGAGGCGGCATCTATTCCATTGGTTGGCTTAACAGCCTATCAGGCATTCATTGAAAAAGCAAATCTCAAAAAAGGACAAAAGGTGTTCATTCAAGCAGGTTCTGGTGGCGTAGGCAGCTTTGCCATTCAATTGGCCAAACACTTAGGTGCCACGGTAGCCACAACAACTAGTGCAACTAATTTCGAATTGGTGAAAAGTCTTGGAGCCGATATCGTCATTGATTATAGAACAGAAGACTTTGAAACGATTCTTAAAGATTATGATCTGGTATTACACAGTCAGGATCTAAAAACTCTAAAAAAATCATTACGAATACTGAAACCTGGAGGAAAACTCATTTCCATTTCAGGTCCACCTGATCCAGATTTTGCGACAAAAATTACTTCCTCTTGGTTTTTAAAAACAATACTTAGATTATTAAGTTTTGGAGTGAGAAAAAAAGCAAAACAACTGAAAGTAGATTTTGTCTTTCTTTTTATGAGAGCAGAAGGGAACCAACTAAATGAAATCACAGGTTGGATCAACTCCGGGCTAATTCGTCCAGTTGTAGATAAAGTATTCCCTTTTGAAAAAGTAAACGATGCGATGGCCTATGTAGAAAGTGGTCGCACAAAAGGAAAAGTGGTGATTAAGGTTAAGTAAAAAAGTAAAAAAAACCGGGAGATAGCAAAATATAACTCCCGTTCACTTAAATTTTAAACTTATCGATCTCGGATTTAAGTTCATCCGCTAACACACCCAAATTGTTTGCGGCGGATGTTACTTCTTCTGAAGAAGCAAGCTGCTCTTCCGAAGATGCAGCGATGGCTTGTGTACTATCAGAAATTCCATTAGAAATCTGAGCGAGTTGTTCGGTGGATGCGTTTAGCTCTTCAGTGCTTGCAGAAATTTCTTCTGTTGTTGCTGAAACTCCTTGCATTTCATCGGTTACTTTTTCGATCGAACCAGCAATCCTTTCAAACGTTTGTCCCACTTCGTTTACCATGGAAACACCTTGGTCTACTTCCCTGGTTCCGTTCTCCATCATTGCCACTGCAGAGGTGGTATTCTTTTGAATTTCTCCAATCAGGACGCTGATTTGTTTGGTTGCATCCTCTGACCTTTCTGCCAATTTTCGAACCTCATCGGCCACAACGGCAAAACCTCGACCCTGTTCTCCTGCTCTTGCAGCTTCGATAGCGGCATTCAGGGCTAACAAATTGGTTTGGCTTGCGATTTGGTTAATGGTTTCCACAATTTGGCCGATTGCTTTTGAATTCTCACCAAGTACGTGTATACTATTCGAAATCCCACTCACAGAAGAATTAACAACTGACATTTGTTTAATGGTAGTTCCAATTACATCCCTACCTTCTTGGACTTTCTCCAACACTTCATTTGCCAAATCAGAAACTGTCGCTGTTGACTCAGCAATTTTCGCCACGGCCTGAGAATTTTCCAACATGGCCCTTTTGTTTTCTGTAAAGGCTACTAATTGTGATTCAGTATTCACTGCCACTTGTTGGATTGATTTGGCGATATTCCCGGCAACTGCAGAAGAATGTTCTGCACTGGTATACATGTCCTTAGCTGATTCAGCAACTTTTACGGATGATTTGGAAACATGTTTCATCATCTCACGTAAATTAGTTGCCATTGTATTAAAATCGTCGCCGAGGATTCCAAACTCGTCCTTAAATGCAAGATCAACTTTCTCTCTGAGATCTCCCTGACTTGCCTTTTCTACTACAAACTTAATTTTCTGAATTCTCTTTGCTATGAAAGAGGCAAGAATATAAGAAAATAACATTGATAAGGTTAAACTTATGACTGCACTTAAAAGAAAGATAGTTTGCATTCCAAACAATCTTCTTTCATAAATAATTTCTTCTCTACCACCAGCACCAATTACCCAATTCCATGGTTTGTAATAAGCCTGATAAGCCATAAAGGTATAAATAGGTTCTCCAGGGTTTTGCCAAATTTCTCGTAATGGATATCCAGTAGCTTTTGGATTTCCCCAAGTATCTCTGACTGTATACTTCCCTTCAATCTGATAGTCCCAAATATTTGCACCTTCAATGTTAAATGGATGCATGGTTGCAATCCCTTCTGGTGTAATTCCCCATAGATACATATAGTCGTTAGTTGACATTTTAGTTTTAGAAATATCCCGATTCCCATCAGCTAACTTAGGACCGACAATATAGGTTTTTGCCATTTCTTGAGCTTCTTCCAAAGTCATATCACCAGCCTTCACCCTTTCGTTTAAGGCATCTACAAGTCCGACAGCATCTTTGAGGACATTGGTAAACATTTCTTCTCCCACATTCAAAACTTGTTCTTTGGCTGTTGTATAGGAGATATAAAAAATACAAGAGAGCACGCTAGAGAGAATCAAAAAAATAAATAACATCAGTTGGCCTTTGATTCCGATCACCTTACTTTTATTAATTTTTTCTTTTAGAGAGGTTTGAGAGATGGGAGTAGAATTTGTCATATAAAGTTTCTATCTATTTGTATTTAGATTGGCCTAACTGATCACTCATATTTTTAAGAAAGGCCTATATTTTCTTAAATTTTCGAATCGTTTTCTCTTTTCGGACATTTCGTACAAAGCACATAAAGAGGCGTCGAAACCCATACAAAGATTTGTAATGAGACTTTCAGTGAAAATTTCTTAGTAAAGGAACGAGGAAATCAATGGAAATTCCGGCACCCCAAATTGAGTTTTAGAATCAGATTATTTTCAAAGATTTCCTAAAAAATTTTCAGGACCCCACTTTTTTGTCCGACCCCAGTGTTATAGTGGATCTTAGAGGTTACCACACTATGGA
>NZ_JAFFPR010000005.1 GCF_016918735.1 Leptospira abararensis | reverse complement strand
GCAAGCTACCGGTTTCATGAATCGAAAAGATCCATGCGGTAAAAACCAAAGTAATTTCAAAACCTAAGCAGTCAACAAGGTTTTATAAAAAAGTTCGCAGTTCATAGGGAACAATAAGATTTTTTTTATATGATTTGGTGTTGGTTAGTAGCGGCAATGAGACATAATCCGGTGACGGGATGGGTAGCAGAGGGGTTGTCACATAACACACGTCCGGCGAATAAATAACAAGAGTTAGTCGACCCACAAAGAAGTCAGGCGTGGCGAATAACAAGCGATCGCCGGTGTACGCAGGTAACCTGAACCAGGATTACCCATTGTTAAACTAAAAACCAAGGTCTCGGACGAAAAGATGAACTTGTACAGAGAAAATTTTCAAGGAATCGGTTTGTATTTGATGGATTGAGAAATCTATGATAGAAGGTAGCCATTGGGTGGCGGGTCTAGTTCCCCACCCTCTGATCAGGGCGGGGAGAGTATACTGTCAATAACGCACGTTAAACTGCATGTAACCATAACCCTCGCGTGCATTCTGGCCGTAACTGACAGCGGATGGACTCACAGGTAGGTACCCAAACTCCAACGTTTCCTCATCAAGTCCCAGGATATAAAAAGTGGCAGCGGAAACTAACATGAGTCCCATCATAATGACCATGGGCCCCCCTACCAATTGTCTATCCCTGCGGTTTTCCATCGGCAAAGTCCCCGCCATACTTTTCAAACTTCTAGCTTTTGATTCGGCATCATCAATGATTGAATTTTGAACCCCATACCAAAAGAAAAATTCATCTGGCTTGTTTTGATAAAAAGAAGATATGGCGGTAGCATTTACAAGAGTCACCTGAGACCGAGCAGCCGAATAGGCCTGTCTCGATGCATAATTTAAATACACATAACTTACATAAAACAAAAGAGAACCATACAATGAATAGGTGGCGAAGTCTTTATAAGTATGATCCAGAAAAACATTTTGTTTATTTTTATAATAAATATCTGTTTTTCCTTCTCTCATTTCTACATCAACTACAACCTCTTCATTGTCACGAGCATCCACTGCACGAAAACTATCGATATAACCTTCTTTGGAAATTCGCAATCGATTCATTCCGGCAGGAATAGCGATATGATTCAATGGTGTTTTGCCTAAATATTGAATTCCTAAGTACACATCCGATTCGACATTGGAACTAACAGAAATGTATGAATTACTTAACTTTATGGAAAGTTTAACATCCAATTGAAAAGATTTTCCCTTCTCCAATTGAATTTCTTGTTTATAAGGATAAAACCCCTCTTTAAAAACAAACAATGCCCTTTTACCGACGGGGAATTTTTTATTACTTAAGGGAGTTTTTCCCAAATAAATCCCATCTAGATAAACAAGAGCCCCCTCTTCTCCTGCGGCTGTTACTTCAACAGTAGTTGTTTCTTTACCCTGCAGTTTTTCACGAATAGATTCCCCGAGTGGCCCCATTTCTTGATAGGCTCGAGTAACAGAGGTTTTGTGTTCGAAAGGGGTGATTTTTCCTTCAAAGTCATCAAAAAGAAAAACTTTTGTTAGCAATTCGTTATCTCGAATCTCAAAAGAACCTGTCAAAATATAATCACAGTTTAGTTTGCTAGCCAAACCAAATGATTCATCGGGAGACGGTGCTCTCCTTTCCCAAAATTGTTTGATGGTGACCTTTACATAACGAGGGTCTTTTTCTGGAGCGAGTTGTTTTCTTCCAGATCGAAGGTCCTCTAAATCCCTCTCATCATTTATTTCTTTCTTTTTACGTTTTACATTTTGGGATTCGGCATCAATTTTCTCTTGCAAAGTTAAAACTGGTGCTTCCCCAAAGGAATGGTAAACTACATTTGCCTTAGGATGTTCCACGTAGGTATATTCTAAACTACGAAGTTCCGAAAGTAAAACGGAAGGAATGCCTTTGACTAAATATTCTTTGGTCGGATCGGGAGTAGTGGCAACGAAAGAGAATAAACATAAATTACGAGAGGACTCATAGGTGACAGTCCCTTTGTAACTCTGGTTCGGAAAATTATAATAATCATCAATGGAATACAATGGCAATACATTGCATAAAAGCCCAAGGATAATAAGTAATGCTGAAATTTTATGTTTCATTCTTTTTCTGGTTAGATCCCAAAGAATACACCAAAGTTAAAATGGCAACGATCGGAAGCAAAACGGAAACGGGTGACTTGTCAAAATAATCTTTAGAAAATGAGATCTGTTCTCCAAGTCCCGGGCCAGTATCTCCAAGTGATGTTTGAATTCCTAAATAAGAAAACAAAGCTGTTGTCATTACTACGGCAGGTAATCCCGAAAAAAACAAAAAACCAAACATGTCCCTAAGTGCTGGTAGATAATGCAAAAGAAGTAACTGATACGGTTTAGCTCCCATACATAGGGAGGCCGATAAATAAGGGCTTTGTTTGATTTCGCGAATCTTCGCGGTGAGCGTTTCATACGACAATGCCCAATCGGAAACTAAGATAGCAATGAATATAGCAAACGGATTGTCAGGTAACAAACTCATCACAACAAGAGCAGACAATAAAGAAGGAATGGCAAGGGAAACAGATACAATTCCTGAAAGGATAAAGTCTGACCTTTTAGGAAAGAAGAGAGAAAAGGCAGACATAAGGAACGAAACGAAAATAGTAAATATACGTGCCGGAACCACAAGGGTAATGGTTGCTAAAGATCCATAACAGAATAAAGCAAAATTATCACGACCCAACCGGTCTGTACCTGCAAAAAAACCAGGAGAGAAAATGGGCAGATTATTATGGGCCAAATCTACATTAGTAGGTGCTGGTAAAACAAACACGCCAAGAAGAACCAACCCAAAAAATAAAAACCGCACCAGCGTGTGGACTGAAAGCACGTTCATACCCCACCTGAAAAAAATCTTTGCAGATAAAACCCAACCCGATTCAAAATATAAAATAATATCCCCGAATACATAAGGAGTGTTGCGAGTAACCTTGTATCCATTGATTTGATGGAAAAATATAAAGACTTCCCTATCCCAGGAAAAAAGAAAATCTCTTCGACGACCATTGCTCCTGACAACAATGACCCAAAATCTAAAACTAAGAGGATAAGTGCAATCGGTAGGACTTTTAGGAAAATTTCTTTTCCCACAATATGGCTCCAGGGATAAGACCTTGTTTGTAATAACTGCACATACTTCGAATCTGCTTCTTTACGAATTTCTGGTAATAGATATAAGGACATTCTTGCGTAAATTCGTGAACCCAAACTAATCCCAGGCAAAACAACATAATAGGTGTTACCTGATTCATATCCACCGGGAGGGAACCATTCCAATCGGTAAAAAAATACAAGTAACAACAGTATGGCGACGATAAAAACAGGTGTCGAAAGAATCAGATGAGAACTAAAAGAAACAATATCATAGAATAATCCAGATCGGAAGTAGGTCGCTGCAAGAGAAAGTGCAAAAGCAAGGACAGAACCAAATAATATACTAAAGATTGCTAAGTGTAAGGTAGAAAGAAAACGGGTTCCGATATGAGAGTAAACAGTCTCTCCATTTTCTGTTTTGCCACCTGATTCCAAAACCAAAGCTTTCCAGAACTGAAGGTAGGAAGACAAAAATCCTTTTTCCTGACTTTGTACCTCTGCTATACCCGCATCAGCATACAAATAGGATTTATCTTTTGTGTGAAACTCCGAAACAAAACTACTGATACAAGATAACAGTAGTAGGAAATACAGAAAACGGAAAAGTTCCGACTTCACTGGATTAACTTTTCGAAAGGAATGCCTTTTGGATTTCTTCGAAATTTTTGGCTTTGATGAGTTTTTCTCTTTCTTCAGGAATGTTGAGTGTTTTCGCAATCAAAGCTAATGTTTTGATATGATCCTGAAATTTATTTTTAGGATCAATGAGCATGATAAAAATTTGCACTAAACCGTGATCAAGTGCATCAAAGTCGATCCCTTGTGGTGCAATGGCCATAGCGCATTTTAACTCATTCACATAATGAACAGAACAATGTGGAATGGCAACTCCACTTCCGATGCCGGTAGACATGGACTTTTCTCTATTCATTAGAGAAGAAACTGTTTCTTCTTCATGACTTGGATCTAACGATTGTGTGGTGACCATATGGGAGATCATTTTTCGAATGGCATCTTCTTTTGTAGATGCTTTGAATTCGAAAATGATATTTTTAGGGTCCAGAATCTCCAGAAGTTGATTCATATGGTATAACTTACTCCCACCTTTTCAAGATCGACTTATTTTCCAAGAAAAACCCTGACTAAGAAGCCTTCTAATAGAAAAAAAACAACGAGCACCAAAACTGCACTGATCCCCATTTTACCCACAAAAAAGGCTAAGGGAAGTAAAATGACAAAACTAAGTAAGGAAACATAATACGATCCGTAAAAATTCCGGCCCGGACTCATATGCAAAAAGAAAGCAAGTGCGGAATAGGAAAGAATCCAATTCAAGCCTAACTGACCCGAACCAATCCCCCAGAGGGAAAATAGAAAAAGCCATCCCAAAAAAAATCCAAGTAGAATCGTTCTTCGAAAAGATACCCAAGCAATTCCCACTAAAACATAAATACCTATGTTATCAGCAAAAGATAAAAACGTAAGTCCTTTCAAAGGAAGATTAGAGAACCAAGGTAAGGTCAAAGGCAAAAGCGAAGACTCAAATGGAATCCCCGTCCAAGGATTCAGTTCCACAGGAGTTCGAAAAGAATATCCAAGTAAGGAGAAAACACTGTCCCAAACCAGAACAAAGAGGAGAACCAAACTAAAAATAGGAACTCGTAAAGAATACTGCTGACCGAGAAAATAATGAACCGTCATAGCAAAAAGAAACGCTAACGGTAATAAAATCGGATGCAACCAAGTTGTTGGTAAAATCAAAAAGACGATCAGTAATTGAGAAAGTAGTCCCAACCAATACGGCGATTGATTCGCACGAATACAAAAACCTAAATAGACAAGTGTGAGTATCGATCCAATGGCAATGGGCAAAATAGGAATTGGGAAAACATGAGCAAGGGAGTATCCAAGAAATCCCATGAGAGTCAGAAAATAAAAAAAATCAGCAAATATCTCGGAAGATTTAACTCCCCAACTATTTTCAGATAGAATATAAAGGTTCTTTAACATAATTTAATGATTGTTAAACAACAACTCCTTCGATTCGTTTCCGAATATCAATTCCAGAAGGGCAATACACCGTACAAATCCCACAGGAAATACATTGACTCTTTTCAAACTCTTCTACTTTCCCTTTGATGAGTTGCACTGGATTTGCATGGGTGGGACAATAGTTATTACACTCCATACAATCAATACAACTGAATTCTTTTCTTGCTGCGGGAAGTTTTTCATATAAAGTAATAGAATAATGTTCATAAATATTGAAGTAACCAAGAGAACTCACGTCCATAGGTTTTACTTCTTCGAACACAGTTTCAAAGGAGGCAATTTTATATCGTTTGTCTAAGTTTGCTGGAATGAAGGCCAAAGCTTGGCCGTTGGTTAAAAAGAACTGACGAGGTTCTAAATCCATTCTGCCTTTACGATCCACTAAAAATACGGCTAAATGTCGCTTCGTAAAAGGTTCGTTATAGTATAACTTTCGTAAAATATGAAAGATTGTTTCTGCACCTAAAAATAAAACCTCATGCCTAATTAACGACTTCCTAGTTTTATCCACACCTTGATGAAACTGTTTGTGGAGAAAAAATTCAGGAATTCCGTTAGGATGTTCAAAATCTAAAGAAGGATTTTCAAAAAAATTGGATACTTCCGCTTTAGGGAATATCGATTTCAAAAGTTCAATGAATGATAAATAAGCATCCTTCATATCACGCAGGATCATCTCTTCAAAATTGAGATGTTGGTATCTGCAAAACGGTGATAAAACGATTTTAAAGGAAGGTTCTTTCCTAAAGTTTTGAAAGTAATCCTTAAGAGGAGTCTCTATCAAATCCAAAGAATACAATCCACCTTCATCAAAGGATTCTAAAAGGGTAGGAAAATCATACTGTCGGAAATGATAAGGAGATGTGGTCGACCAAGACCCATCTTGTTTGATTTGAAAGTATTTTTGGTCTGGTGTAAGACTCGCTACCCCATTGACAGGAGCAAGCACCTTCTTCCCGTTATGTGCGAGCATAACTTGACCATGGGTAACTCGAGTGGGATAGGAATCAGAGAGAACGCTGCCCGCAGGAACGGGGATCAGGAATTGACCCTGAATCGTCCGTTCTTTTTTGTTTTCAGTTTTATGAAATTTGCGAGCGAAGGCGCGAGGTAACCTGGGGAACAACACGCCGGTTATAATTTAGACGGCTTTCACCATGTAGATTTCATCTTTGATTGGGAGTTCTTTTTTCAAGTTCTTGATATAAGGTAGAATCTCTCCCATTTCTTCATAATACTCGCAGTTGGTTTGCATACGGCGAGCCACTGTAAAGTATTTATAAAGTTTTTCTTCACCGGAACGTTTAGACCATTTCTTCTTGTTACATTTGACTCGAAGAATGTATTTATCTTGCTCCGATTCGTATTGGCGAACCACAACACAATGCAAACAGTTCGCGCAGTAGACTTTTTCACTCATGGATGACCCCTGGACCTAGGTTGAATTTACAGCTTTTTGGAAGGAAAGGTTTCGTCAAGTAAGTACCATCGCTCTTTCCTAAGCGACGGCACGTAGTTCCTTTTCTGCCTTGGTTGCCGGTTTGAATTTCCAAAACGACTCCGCCACAGAAAGAAATGAGACATAGAAAAAACCAATAGAATAAAGAACCATAAAACCGATCATGTATGGTTTTCCGACCATAAAGGAAAGGTAGATACAAAATACGCAATAAGCGCCCATAAAAAACTCGAGAAAAGCTCGGTAATCTACGGGAACCACATATTTGATTTTGTCCTGCAAACTATCCCCTTCTTTCTCAATTCTGAGTTTTGGGGTGCGTTTGAAACCGGATTGGATGCCAAAAACAGCTTCCATCCAAGCGTAAGTATTCATGACAGCGATACCTGTTCCAATCATCACAAGGATAGGAAGGTAAACCAATTTGGATTTCCAGTTTTTGTGGATTTCGCGTTGGGAGTAAGCGTAGAAAATGACAGGTCCCATCGATCCAATGGAAAGCACAGCGGCTGATCCAAAAAGAATTTCCATCGGGAGGTCATCCATCTTAAACCCTGCCCAAAATTCCATAAGGAGAAGTGGTGCCGTAAGTAAGATATTGATGATCATCAGTGGATGCACTGAATAATTGATGAGGTGGGTGATCGCTTCCCCTTTGATCTTCCAAGATTCCTTGGACTTCCAAATGCGTGGAATGAGTTTCACTGCGGTTTGGATTGACCCTTTGCACCAACGAAACTGTTGCGCTTTATAAGCGTTCATAGTGGCAGGAATTTCTGCCTTACAAACTACATCTTTAATATAACGGAATTTCCAACCTTTGAGTTCGGCACGGTAAGAAAGATCAAAGTCTTCGGTGAGAGTGTCATGTTCCCATCCACCTGCGTCTTCAATACAAGTCCGTCTCCAGATTCCCGCAGTTCCATTGAAGTTCATCCAAAGGCTCGCTCCATTTCTTGCGACTTGTTCGATCATAAAGTGACCGTCGATTCCAAAACTTTGTGCTTTGGTGAGAATATTATATGTTTCATTGATATGGCCCCAACGTGTTTGGACCATTCCTATGGATTCGTCTTCAAAGTATCCCATAGTGCGAAGGAGAAAGTCTGAATCGGGAGTGAAGTCAGCATCAAAAATAGCGATATAATCCCCTTTTGCTTTTGCCATTCCTTCATCTAGAGCTCCGGCTTTGTGTCCTTTGCGATTGGTTCTATGAACGTGTTCGATCCAAATTCCTTTTTTCTTGTACTGGGCCACAAGCAGAGACACCTTCTCCACTGTTTCATCAGTAGAGTCGTCAAGGACTTGAATTTGGAGTTTTTTTGCAGGATACTCAAGGTTACATGCTGACTCAATCAAACGGTCCACAACATAGAATTCATTGAAGATGGGCAACTGAACCGTAACCGTAGGAAGGTTTTTGTCCTTGAATGAAAGGAGTTTCGTTTCGTCCTCCGCACAGTTTTCTTTGTATTTGCTATACAAAAAAACCATGAGGTAAGTGTGCAGACCGAAGTAGAACAGAACCAAAATGTCGAAACCGTAAAGAACCAAAAAGGATATAGATAAAAACGTTAGCATAGTTATAGTCAAAATCGGCACAAGGGCCCATTTGGTCAAACATTTTGTGCACCGCCAAATAAAATAAGATTTTCTTTAGTTTGCGATTGTGGCCCATAAAACATCTTTGGTAGCTAATTCTATGGACTCTCAATGGAAACGTTTCTGGGAAACCGGCCTCTTCCCCTCACTGGAGTTTAGTCTTAGCCTTTCCATTGGTTATGTACTTTCTCTATTTTTTTATGTAGCCGGATCTGAACTTGCTCTCATCGACCGAACAGATACAGCTTATCCCGTTTTACAGATACTGCTTCTTGTCTCTTTTGCTATTGGATTTATCTACAGAAAATACAAACAAACGTTACCTGCAAGTTTGGCGATTGCCCTTTTGGTTGCCGCGATCATCCAGGTCTATTGGTTTTTAA
The DNA here is from genome assembly GCF_016918735.1 of Leptospira abararensis. Lineage (GTDB taxonomy): Bacteria > Spirochaetota > Leptospiria > Leptospirales > Leptospiraceae > Leptospira_A > Leptospira_A abararensis. Next base: position 35,132 of record NZ_JAFFPR010000005.1, on the reverse strand, counting down.
GAGCCAATTCTGCTGAATTCCTAATTGATTATATTTTTTCCTTTGAATGGGTTTTACTCAGCGGGGTTTTATCTGCATTTTCAGTAGGTATTTATGGAGGGTCTTTACGTGACTTTCGATTTTTAAGTTTTGCCCTGGGAGTGACAGTATTTACCTTCTACTCTTTATTCGAACCAAATCAAAATTATTCCATGAAGGTTTTGTTGGCTGTTCTCTATATACTATTATCCTTATATCTCATTAGTACTTTTGTACAACATAGTCCGTATTCTAGCAAATTCTACAAAATTCGCTCCAAAATCGGTAAACATCCGTTATTTGCACCGTTTTATAGATCTGCGTTATCCCTCCTCATCTCGTATTGTATTTTACATTTATACTTCCAACCCGGACCGAAAATACCACTGATTCTATCTGTATCGTTTTCTGTGATCTTCGGTAGAGTTTTGTCCCTTCTCGGTGGCTTAAAAAAAGAAACCAAAGCAGTGTTTTTAATTGGAAGGGTGGCACTACTATTTGCCTTTTTCTTTTTTATCTACCAAACTTATTGGAGTTCCTTCTTCATTGCCCTTTGTATCATCACAGGTTCCATCGTTGGATTTTTTAAACCAAACAAAACTGTTTACAAAGAGTATCTGTTTGTTGGTTTAGAGACCAGTATCTATCTGGGGCTTTCCTTTTTGTTATACTTTTGGAATTTACCGATGGGGATTAGAACCATCTCCGCATTGTTATTTGTTCCGGTTTTAATGTATCCCTACTTGATACAAAAACATATTGTGCGTCTACCAAGAATTTTGATGTTAGTGACGGCGGTCCTTATCGTGTTGCTCTTTTTTTCACCACCAACAATAAGAACCAATTCCCCATTTTCGAAAAAAGAAATCTTTGACCCCATTCCTTTTGCCATTACCAACATATCATTCAATGAAGAGGAATATATTTATTATAAATCTGTTTTACCTTTTGAATCCAATCCGTTTTTACCAAAACATTCAGAAATCAAAGGGAAAACTGTTGTATTGGGACTGAGCTCAAACCAATCACAAATCATTTCTTACATAGAAAGACTAAGCCAAGAGCAACATCCGTTCCTCATCCTTACAACCAGAAACAAATCGAATCAGTTTCATCATATCAATGCCTTGTCTCTCTTGAACAGGAAGTCTTATTGGAACTTCGATATTTATTATCCGAATTATATGGAATCAAAAATTGGATTTGCCACAACTCTTCCATCAGATTGGAAACTAAAGTATTTTGCAGAGAAGTTAGACAATGCCACAACCTTAGAAGTAGTTGCCGTACTCGATTCCATTTTAAAGTATTCATCCGGTGATTTACGAAAAGACGCTTTAGAAATCAAACATTTGTATTATGAGTCCTTTGCCGAATATGCAAGATTTTACCACAACATCGGACAGAACAAACTTGCGTTAGATGCAATTGCTGTCGCAAGAAAATTTGAAACACCTAAACCAGATTTACTGCGCATTGCCTTTAACAGTTTAAAATTCACTACACCTGAAGCAGAATATATTCCCATCCTTGAAGACCTTAGTTCGGATACTGAATTTCAAGAATTTGCTTGGAACTCTTTGATTCCCATGTTTGAATCTTTGGGAGATTGGAATCATGCACTTCTTACAATGAGTTCTTTGGAAAAGTTTTATCGATCCAACAATCAAATCGACCAAGCAAACGAACTAGAGTTAGCTCGCGTTCGATTGTTTATCAACCAAGAAAACTGGAAAGAAGTAGAGCCCGTCATCGGAGCAAGAATGAGAGAGAATCCAGATTCGGTGATTTGGGAACGACTCAAAAACGAAGTTATAGAAAAAAAAGATTCACTACGAAGGTTGAGCACTCGACCTGATCCAAGAGAGGCAAGAATCCAATGATCCATTCCACACTACTCGGAATACTCGCAGCCGTTTTGTCGGTGTTTGTTGCTATTTTGATTGAAGGCGCTTCCTTGCGATCCTTCTTTCACTTACCAGCTATGTTACTCATCGTCGGCGGAACCTTAGGTGCTACTTTTGCATCTTACTCCATTTCCCAGGTAACCAAAGCGGCTAAAGATATTCGATTTGCTCTTTCAAGAAGACGAGAAAAGGATCTAAAACTGATTTTCTTTCGTTTTTGGGAAAAGGCAAGAAAAGATGGATTATTGTCTTTAGAAGATGAAGCCAAAAAACTAGACAATCCCTTTTTACAAAAGGGAATTCAACTGATTGTAGATGGTTCCGATCCGAGAACCATTGAAGAAATTCTTTGGGAAGCACATGAAGAAGAAGAAAAAAATGATTTAAAATCGGCTAAAGTATTTGAGACTGCAGCTGGATTTTCTCCAACTATAGGAATTATCGGAACCGTACTTGGCCTTGTAACTGTTTTGGAAAACTTAGATGGCGGGACCAAAGTCCTTGGACAAGGAATTGCAACTGCATTCATTGCAACCTTCTATGGAATTTCTTTTGCCAATCTAATTTTACTGCCTATTTCTAACCAATTGAAAGTTGTCGCCAAACAAGAAAGTAACGAACGTCAAGCCATCATGAGAGGGATTCTTTCCTTACAATCAGGTGAAAACAGAAGGATCCTTGCCGAACGAATTGATCCTTTTGTTAAATACTGAAGTTTAAAAATTTGGATCTGGTTTGATACAATACAACTGATGGATTTTTTCATCTCGAAAGTCTACCGGAATTGATTCCTTTGTACGATTGATACATTGGAATCCGCGTTGTTTCCACTCTTCCTCATCCACTTCCATTTTGAACTTTCTAAAATTAGTAGAGAACCAAATTTCCCCAGCATCGGAGAGGAATTTTGTTAAAAGTAACAAAAGAAGATTCCTATGTTTCGTTTGTACGTCCCACTCTTCTCTCATTTTTTTGCTATTGGAAAATGTGGGTGGATCGAGAAAAATTAAATCATAACGTTCTCTGTTGGGATTTTTTGTTTCTTCTTCCATCCATTGCAAAATATCAGCATTGATCATTTGATGGTTTGTAGATTTAAAACCATTGTGTTCTAAATTTTGTAACGCCCAATCACAATAAGTTTTAGAAAGATCGATACTCTTCGTTTTTGTGGCTCCACCTGACGCAGCATAGACGGAAAATGCTCCAGTATAAGAGAATAAATTTAATACTGATTTTCCTTTAGAAGCTTTCCTCAACCAATCCCTTGTGATCCGATGATCTAAAAAAAGGCCTGTATCTAAATAATCCGAGAGATTGATTCGAAATTCTAAATTGGATTCGTTTACCCATTCAAAGTTTCCTTCGATGGATAATTTATCATATTGATCTGTGCCTTTTTGTTTTTTACGTCTTTTTAGAAACAGTTGTTCTTCTGAGATCTGGAATACATCACGAACAATAGAGGCAATTCGATCAAACCGTTCATCATGTCCTTCTTCTGCTTGAAAACGTAAGGAACTTTTATCATACAAAACCAAACCATTGGGATATCGATCCAAAATGCAGGATATTTGTGGGATGTCTTCCGAGTAAATTCGGTAACAAGTAACAGATTCTCGTTTTGCCCACTTTTCGCGCTCTTTTTTCAGCTTACGAAGGCGGTTCTCAAACATGGTAAGGGCACCAAATCCCCGTTCGGTCATGAATTTTCCTTTTTTTAGGGGAGGTTTTTTTGGGAATTTTAGATAGATGTCCCCGCCCTATATAGACTGGGTGGGGTAATCCACCCGCCACCCAATACGCTCCGTTTACCACGGCACCGCAAAAAAGTCCTTCATAAATCAAAATCCAAAAGATTTTTTTAAATCCAGTTCGTGTTTTTGATTGGTGAGAGAGAGATCACGGAAAAGACTGTCGGCTATGTCTACTAAAGATACCACCTTCATTTACTGCGACGGTAGTTCCCGCGGAAATCCAGGTCCTGCTGCCATAGGTGTTTCCTTTCAAGACAATGATGGAATCGAATTTTTTTCTCTATCTGAAAAAATTGGAAATGCAACCAACAATGTGGCAGAATGGCAAGCCTTACATCGAGGTATGGAAGAAGCAATCAAACAAAATCTACAAAAAATTAGGTTTCGATTGGACTCTGAGCTTGTCGTCAAACAGATGAAAGGTGAATACAAAGTAAAAAATAAAGACTTACTCATTTTCAAAAACAAATGTGAATCTTTAAAATCTTCCTTTCAACATTTTGACATCCAATACATCCCACGTGAACAAAACTCTAGAGCCGACCAATTAGCAAACTTAGCACAGGATGCAAAGGTTTGATTTTTCGGATTTTGACTAATTCAGTCGCGATTATAGTGATGGTATTTTTTTTATCCCATTGTAAAAAATCAGTCACTCGCCAATTGGATGATCTACTAGAATCTGGTTCATCCTTCCAATCGGCAACCTTCTGCGAAAAAAACAAACTCCAACTTTCCGAAAGAAGAGAAGACTGTGAAAGAGTCACTAGGTCGGCAAAAGAAGAAATCGATTCCATTCTGAATCGAAGATTAGATTTGGGCATTGCGCCAGTGATTGTAGAAAAAAATAAAGGAAAGGAAATCGAGGAGTTTTTACAAGTCCATACTCGGTTGGGAATTCGGTATTGGGAAATCTGGAAAGCCAACGTGATTTTAGAATAGACAATCTTCCCCCATCGCAGGATAAACAAATCATGGCTGGAGACCCTTCTCAAATATTAAAAAAAATCGGACTCAAAGTAACGAAAAATCGTGAACAAGTCCTATCGATTCTACAAGGATCCCCTCGACCGTTAAACCACCAGGAAATTATGGAAAAACTCCCCAAAGAGGAATCTTGGGATCGAGTTACCATCTACAGAGCCTTATCTGATTTAGAAGAAAAGAACCTTTTAAACTCTCTCCACTCCACAGATCGAGTCACCTACTTTGAGTTAAAGTCAGATGGGAACCATATTGTTTCAGCAGCTCATGGGCATTTGATTTGTAATGTTTGTGGTAAAATAGAATGTATTGACGATCCTTGGAATGGAATTCCTTCCGCCAAACACTTGAAAGGTTTTTCCACGGAATCAGTTGAAATTGTGTTTAGAGGCAAATGTAGAAATTGCCAATAGACATTCCATCGTTAGTTCCCGAAAAATTCTTAAATCATCTGTCACAAATTGACTCCGCACTAAAAGGAGCGGGGTTTGAATGTTATCTTGTCGGAGGATCCGTACGGGATTTAGTTATGGGGAAAATTCCCAAAGAATACGACCTAACTACAAATGCAGAACCCAAACAGGTAAAGAAACTTTTTCGGACCGTAATAGACACGGGAATCGAACATGGTACCGTAACCGTTGTTTTAGACAAAATCAATTATGAAATCACAACCTACCGAATTGACAAAGACTATACTGATGGAAGGAGGCCCGATCATGTAGAGTTTGGTACCACTTTGTCGGAAGATCTAAAACGCAGAGATTTTACTATGAATGCGCTCGCATTCGATCTAAGAACGGGACTGATTGTCGATGAACATTTTGGAATCAGAGATATTGAACAAAAAACCATTCGTACCATAGGAAATCCGATCCAACGTTTTACCGAAGATGGATTACGTCCGATTCGTGCTTTACGTTTTGCCAGCACTTTAGATTTTTTTATTGAACCAGAAACAAAAAAGGCAATTCACGAAACAAAACACATTACAAAAAAAATATCTTTAGAACGTTTCCAAGACGAAGTGCTGAAAGCATTCGTTGGCCCCAAACCTTCACGAATGATTCAACTTTTAGCGGAAGAGGAAATCTTTCAAATTTTTCTTCCGAATATCCAGAAACAACTTTCCCCTAAACAAAATGTTCTCGAAAGGTTAGATCAATCTTCCAAGGATTTAATTGGAATCCAGTTGGCTTTAGCTTTTTATGCGCTATGGGAGAATGTCGCTTTAAAAGAATTAGAAACGATTCTAAGGACTTTAAAATTCTCAGGCCAGAATACAAAGGACTGTCTATTGTTCTTCGAATTTTTAACCAAGTGGGAAAAGGATCAGAATGTTCCCAACATAGATGAATTTATTTTAAAAAAAGAATATCTAGCGCCCGTTAAGCGCCACTTCCAATCTCGGTTCCCTATTGATAGAGAATTTATCCTAAAACTTACTCCCATTTTCGGAGAAATGACTCGGCAGATGGTTTCAATTTGGGAAGAGGAACCACCTCTACTCCTTACGGATATGAAGTTCAACGGCAACCATCTTGCCGAAACTTACCCTAAACTCGCAAAAACCAATTATGGAATGGTTCTAAATTATCTCTTAGACCTTGTCCTACACTCGCCTAAAGAAAATGAATATTCAAGACTATTGCGTCACTCTGCTCATTTTATAGGCAATTTGACCAAATAATTCGTTTTTTTTTACCAAATGAACCCTCCCATTGCCCTTAAATTAATCAGAAACTTATTTTTTTTTCCCTAGAACCCATTCAAATACAGTGTTTCTCTTTTTTTCTTCCTTGGTTCGGAAGAAACTCCGCCAACCTGGTACACAACTTGCACAACAAGTTCACATAGGAGAAATGGCAAATGAGAAATAAATACACTCTGTTGGCGACGATCGTTGCTACCTTATTTTCCCAGGCTTCCCTTTTTGCTCAGGATAAAAAGGAAAAGGATAAGTCTTGGTATGAGTTGGTAAATTTTTCCGGATATGTGGATGTATACTATAACTATACTACAAACAACCGGCAAGGGGCTACCCAAGATACAGCGGGAACTTTCCACACTTACAACAAGCAGTTTGCTGTGAATGCAGTAAAACTTTCTATGGAGAAGTTGGCGGATAAAGAAAGTCCATGGGGTTTCCGTTTGGATATGCAAAACGGACAGAACAACATGTACCAAGAACGTCCGTATCAAACAACAAACTCGCTTCATAATATGCAGTTGTTACAACAAGCTTATGTTTCAGCATACTTCCCAGTTTTGAAAGGGTTGACAGTTGACGTAGGTAAGATGGCAACACATATTGGATTGGAACTACTTGACTCAAAGGATAACATCGCTTACACGATTGGTTATGTGTTCTTTAACACAATCCCGTTTATCCACACTGGTGCGAGAGCAAACCTCCAAATTAACGATAGACTTTCCACTGGTCTTTACCTATACAACAGTGCGCAAGGAACTGGTTACACTGGAAACGGTCAACAATTTGGTTACAGCGGGTTGGCAGCTTATGGTGATGCGGCAGGTGGATCTAGTTTAACTAGCACGCAACAACATGCTTACGCTGATGGTCCAAACCCTACAAGAGCGATTGGAACACAAGTGAAGTATGATGTAGTTCCTGACAAATTCCAAGTAGTTTGGAACACTTTGCAAGCTAACGATAACATCAAAGGGAGACAAAATAACTCTCTTTATTATCTTGAGCAGTCAACTGGAACTTCTTTTCCAAAACAATCAGCTTTCAAAACTGACCACTGGATGATTCAAAACTTGATTTTGATCTTCAAACCTACTGATAAATTGACTACCATCTTTGACTATACTTATGGTGAAAGAACTGGTCAAACAAACACAGCAGCTTTTGGATACGAAGCAAGCGGACTTACCAAAGCAAAGTTAGATTCTGCGCTTCCAGGTCTTGTTCCTGAATTAGATCCAGGATTAGTTGCTGCTGGTTTCACAAAAGATACCAATTTAACTCGTGAAAACAAAATCAAACGAATTTACCAAACTTACCAATTACAAGCGAAGTACCAATTTACAAACTTCTTTGCACTTGGTTTCCGTTTTGAGTATCTTGATGACAAACGTTACGGTGGATCACTTGCGGTAAACCCTCCTCTATTTGCAGTAACACCTGCAGACAGATATGACCTCAAGTTCCAAGACTCTATCGGAATGAGAGCAGTTAGTAACTACGGACAAATCAAAACTCTTACTTTCACACCTACTTTTGACTTAACGGAAAACCTCCAAGTGAAAGTAGACTTAAGAAGAGATTGGGGTCCTGGTCAACAATTCATAGATACTTCCGGAAGACCTGCTTCCCACCAAAATGGAATCATCGTCGGTATGGTAGCAAAATTCTAAGGAGAAAACAATGAAAAAGAATATGAAATCCTTTAAATCTGGTTTAGTAGGAATCTCTTTGGCACTCCTTTTGGCAGCTAGCTTAGTTGGCTGCACGGAATCTGGTGCAAAAAAAGAAGATAACCCAACGGCTCTACTTTACCTAGTCAATAACTCTGCGAGTTTCAACGAAGTTCAACAAATCTGCGTCGGTTCTTATATCGCAGCAAACTCTTGCGTCGGTGGAAAAGAATACTTCAACGCAGGAACAGGTTGTTCTCTAACAAAATTGGATGGTAAAACAACAGCTGACTTGAATGCATTGAAAGAATGTGTCCTTAAAAAAGTCAATGACCCAATTCAGCCTTGTAACTTACCACAATTTACTTATGGCCTTGCGCAACAAGCCCTTGCGGGTGCGTTTGCCGCTTGTAACACTTCGTATACAACAGCTGCTGGTACAACAGTCGACTTGACCAGTTACCTAGTATACTAACAAAACTTAAGTCAGGGGATGACCTCTCCTGACTACTTTATTCCTTCCTATCCATCCCCTTCTGAATTGTTTTTAGATCAGCCAGATCACATGATAATAAAACTACTCTTGCGAGTCTTAGCTTTCTCGTATTAAATTGTTTAGGTAGCTTTAGTGATACACTCACGAATTTATTTATGGAAATAAAAACGTGAGAAGTTTACTTTTATTCAATGGTAAAGGCAGTCTTTGGATAGAAATAATGTGCAAGGGAAGTAAGTTACCTCCCCCAATCAGAGCAGAGACAAAGGATTTATGGTTTTTTGTAGTCTACTTTCTCCACAAAAGATCTCCGGAAGATTACTGTAATTTCTTTATCTGGAAGAGAATCACCTGAGAACTTGCTAATGGGTCGTTTATAAACCCAGTACTCTCTGTCCCCACCACGTTTGACTTCATCTGGATCACCGATATATTCTCGGACAAAGTTCCCATTTTTACCTGGTAAAGTGTCCTTAATCTCTTTTCGAAGTTTCATACCTGCTAGTTGTTCCACTGTTAGTTGAGCTAAAACTTCTTCTCGTTTTTGATCTTCCGATTGGATGTCTTTTGCAGATGTCGACATAAATTCTCGGCATTTAACTTCATCCTGAAAAGTCTTCATACAATTTTCAAAAAGACTGTCTTGGTTTTTTACTTCCAAAGTGCGAGCACAAGATGCAGTAGTAAATAACGTAATTAGTATTAGGGATCTGTTCACAAACCCTCCATTCTTACACCTATAAAATTAAATGATTGATTTATTGAACATCAATAATCGTTAGAAGTTAAGTGGATTTTTTTCGTCCATTATAGGAAGATACACAGCTCTATGTCCAAATTTCTTTCAAAGTTTTCCATTCAAACCAGGCTCTTGCTGCTACCTATACCACTCGTTGCATCACTATTCATCATTTTGCTTATTTTAGTACGTTCACTGAATGGAACGATTGAGTTCTCCGAAAAAGAACAATTAGGAATCCATGCATTGAGGCCCATCTATCTTGCCTACCGAGAGGGATTGGAACGACTAAAAATTGGACAAGAAAACACCGATAATTTGGTTCCTCTGATCAAAGCCGCTCAAACGAAAATCAAAGAAACGGACCTACTCCCAAGTGATACGAAAGAACTGACAGCTTGGGATAAATATACAAAAATCGGAAGTTTTGACCAACCTACTGCTACAAAGTTCCTCTATGATACACAAGAACTTGCTTTGAAAATAGGTGACTTTTCTAACTTAATCCTGGATCCAGAAGTTAACTCCTATTATCAAATGGAGATTACCTTTTTCAGAGTGCCAGAAATCCTCAAAAATATCGGAGTTTTAAAGGAGATTGCTCGTGATGAGTTTTCGAATGCCAATAACAAAAACAAACAATACTCTAGTGTTAATTTTACAAGAGCACTGATTTCTATTAATTTTATTGAGTCCACATGCAACGAGATTCAAAAATCCAATACAAAATCCATTGAAGATATTTCTCCTTATGTAGAAGAATTAAAAAAAGCAAATGAAGTTTCTAAGATTTCTTGTGAAAACTATATTCGCGAACTAAAAGAAACGTTCATCCTTTCCAAAGTGAAACCAAGTTCCTCAGAGAAATTATTTGCCACAATTCATAAAGGAACTTTGATCGCAGGCGAAATCCATGAGAGTTCCATTGGAATTTTAGAAAAGTTAGTAAACGATAGAATCCAATTATTATCCTTTCAGAGAAATATGAACATATTTTTAGTTTTGATATCTTTATCTATCTCGAGTTTATTTGTAATATTTATTTTTCGAAGTATCAATAACCCGTTAGTCACTGTTCTTTCTAAGGTAAATGAACTTTCTAGTGGAGAGGCTGATTTAACAAAAACTCTTCCTAACTTTGGTAACAATGAAATTGGAAAAATAACAGATTCGATCAACCTTTTTCTAAAAAATCTCAATCACATCATGAACCAATTAAAAATCTCAGTAAGTGATGCAGAGAAAGTCTCTTATAAATTAAAACAAGATGCAATTTCAGTTTCAGACAACGCTTCCTCACTTGCTTCCATCTCCGAAGAATCGGCAGCTTCCTTAGAAGAGCTCACAACATCCTTTGAAATTATGTTTGAATTCATTACGAATGAAACCAAAAACATTGTTAAAATTACGGAAGAAATGAAAAACATTGAAGGTTCCATTTTTAATATCGAAAAAGCTCTCTTACAATTAACCGATCAGTCCGTCACTTCTACAAATTTAGCCAATTTCGGCAATATTTCCGTTCAAAATACGGATAATGCCATGTCCGAAATTCGTTCTGTGACCAAAGACATCACTGGAATTGTTGATCTTATCACCGAAATTTCAGAAAGGACCAACTTACTAGCATTAAACGCAAGTATTGAAGCCGCTCGCGCTGGTGAAGCAGGAATGGGTTTTGCCGTAGTAGCAGAAGAGATTTCTAAATTAGCCGATAAAACCCAATCATCCGTTAAAAACATTAAACGACTTATTGATAAAAGTAATTCCGTAGTGAACATCGGCACTACTCATGTGCATGAAACTGTCAACGCACTTAGCGAAATTGTAGAACAGTCCAACAGAATGCAATCTGGTGTAGATCATTTAAAAGAGGAAATGACAATACAAACAAATAGTTTAATTAGTGTCACTACTGAACTCAAAGGACTACAAGACATGGCAGAAACCATTGAGTTTTCAAGTCGTGAGCAAAAAAAAGCATCGGAAGATATGGTGAACACCATCAATACACTTTCCGGTAGTGCACAAGAACTTGCCAACAATTCAGAAGATTTAAATCAAGTAAGCCAAAAGATTGGAGAAATTGCAGAAACGATTGCTTCAGTCACAAATTCCTTTCACACTCATTAGAAAATAATGTGGTTTGAGGTCTTAGAATAGAAAGTCCTTATTCTAAATTTCAATGCTACCAATAAAAACCGGATCCAAAATTTGAATTGATGGATTCGGGATAAATTCCCTGTTTGGTTTCTATGGTTTTACTTCCATCCTTTCCCTTTCACAAATCAATATTTAAGCTACTTTTTTCTCATCTAATATGTATAACGTTTGCTAGTTGCACATTTCTGAAAACTGAATCTGATCAAAATGAAATCGTAAACAATTTAATTACGTTAAGCATCTCATCTGATTTCATATATGCCTCGGAACTCCAAGTAATTGTTAGATCGAAAATTGGCAGCTTACCAAACTCTGTCCCTGGTTCCGAAACAGACTCAATAGCGAAAATTAATTTAGGTAACAAACTTTTCAGAGATAACAAACTTTCATCTAACCATGTGCAATCCTGTCTTACTTGCCATCCTATTGATGGAAGTGCCGCTGGTATGGATCGACAATCCACTTCGCGTGGAACCTTTGGCCAACCGGGAAAAAGAAACACTCCTAGTATTCTTAACGTTGGTTTTTTACCAATAATTTTTTGGGATGGAAGAAGAGATACATTATACAACCAAGCAACTGATCCATTTATTAATCCTCTGGAGATGTCACTCCCCTCAGAAGCAGAATTGTTATCGCGCGTCCAAAATGATTCTAGTTATACAACTTTATTTGCAGATGTTTATCCTGACTCTCCGAGCCCAAGTATCCATTCTATCCGTCTTGCACTGGTTGCCTTCGAAAATTCCCTTGTCTCAAAGTCAAGATTTGACGATTTTATAGAATTCAATCCCTTCGCTCTCAATAAAGCTGAGTTAGATGGATTAAAAGTATTTCTTGATGTAGGATGTACAAACTGTCATAACAAGAGTTTACTCGGTGGATCACAATTTTCAAAATTAGATACAGTGTATCCATACAATCCTAATGATTTAGGAAGATCTGAATTTACCGGGAATCCAGATGACAATTATTTCTTTAAAGTTCCACCTCTTCGAAATGTCGCATTGACCGCTCCCTACTTTCACGATGGCAGCGTTCCCACACTCAAAGAGGCAGTGCGACGGATGAATCATTACAAACTGAACCGCGCTATGAACGATTCAGAAATCGAAATGATTGTTCACTTTCTGAAATCATTATCAGATAAAACAAAGTCAAACTAAATCCATTGACAAAATATATTGAGGTGGGAACTCTGGCATTACCTTCAGGGAGGAAACAGGTGAAAGTCCTGTGCTGACCCGCAACTGTGATGCACCAACTATAGTATAATCTATATTAGGTGATAAGCCAGATCTTCCCCGCAATGTTTTCTCCGTGGATTGGGAACTTTGCACACTTACATTTATCTGTCTCACAGATGATGTAAAGGGGCCCCGAAGGTAAATTCGGGGCACCCGTATGGAAAAAACATTACTTACATTTCTATCTATAGATTTTAAGATTTCCCGTCTTCTGACGAGAATAAACCTATTTCCTGTTCGTGTTCCCCTAAATTCAAACCAAGATTTAGGAGAATCTAAATGAAAACAACAATTCAACTAACAATTGCTATTTTAGCAATGACAATACTTACGGCATGTGCTGATGCAGGCAAAGTAGATAAATCGGAAGCTGACAATAATTTAGTACTAGGATTATTGAAAACAGCAGAGGCATCTGCAAAAGAAGCAGGCCAAATTGAAATTAGAGGAACATACTTTCAAGCTAGCTGTTCTGCAGGAACATGTAACACACCAGGTTCCAACACAGTTTCTATCCAATCTAACTTCGGAACCACAACAGGATATTTATATGTTGATTATGTAAATGGTGCTGGTACCTCAACATATCGAGTAAACGCGGAAATCGTGGAATTTAGCAACATAGATCGAGTGCTTTATTATAAACCAAAAAACAGTGTAAACATTTCGGCCTTAATTTGGACTATCAACGCTGAAAATGAAATATTAATTTGTGACGTGTTTAACGGCAAACCAACATTAGCTGAAACTAAAACAGATCTTGCCTCAAGAAAAGCATCTGGAACAGTTTATACGACAAATCCAAAAGCAGCAGGCTGCAATGGATCATTTGCATTTAATTTCTTAACTAGAACTTTTTAAATTCAGAAATTTTGCCTTTATTCATTTGGATAAAGGCAAATAGGAGACGATTTATGTGCCAGTTTCAAAAAAAATCATTATTATTATTCACTTTGTTTTTATTGCAATGTACTGAGAAAAACAAAAATAATGACCTCTTATTACCTTTACTAGCGCTTCCACTGACAAACTCTACTGCTGTGGGTCCATGCCCGCCGACAACTCTTCCAACAACGATACCCATTGCAAATACAGTTGTCACGGCCAATTCCACTGTGAATGGATTCAACGACTCATCTAAAGCAATCAATGGCATTTGCGGTGGTGGAGAATTTTCAGGATCTTTGGATGTTTATGCATTAAATTTAACGGGCGCTGGTGCAACAATCGTATTATCATGGGGAGGTAAAACAGTAAAGAACGTTACGGGAATTGATTTTATTGTATATGAAAATCCTTTTAGAGTCTCAGAAACTAGCGATCGATATGCGTTTGATCCAATGGTAGTGCAAGTATCTTTTGACGGGACAAACTACTGTGGATTTGATCTCAGTGGGTTTAATCCAAGTGCAGGCGATAGTAATCTAATTTCTTCCTGGCCAGGATTTGGTGGACTTAGACCCGTTCTTTACCATATGGCCACCAAACCATTTAACTTGGATGAATTGTTTACATCTTCAGGAAATGGATTTTTAGTCGGAGGCGGCGATGGGTTCAATCTTGATGATTTAATCGTTGGTGGACCTGGTGCCAATTGTGATGCAGCAGCTCGTACGAATGTCCAAACCAATGGCTTTAAATTTATCAAAATGATTTCCGCATCTGCTGTGACCAACCCAAATACAGGATCAGGATATGTTTATCCACATTCCTATAATAATGGAGCTGATATTGATGGGGTGGTTGCAAAATCAGTGGAATGATTGGAAAACATTAAGTCAATAAAACAGATTTAACTGATTTTAATGGTTTGGAGTTTCAATTTCCGAATTCAGAATTCAATTAAGGCCAAATGAAACTTTATAAGTCCAACTCTAAAACAACGAGAAATTTTCTCACATCAGAGTTGGACTTATCTAAAAACAAAAGAGATAAAACTTATTTACCTCTTTCTACGACTCGATTTCCTTTCAGATCCACCACCAGAACTAGTTGTAGAAGAAACTTGCGGTTTGGTTTTGTTGGATTTGATTTCATTTCCAAACATATCCACTTCCGCCCTTTGTTCCTCACCAATCTTTTTGTATTCTTTAGGTGTAGATTCATCCTGATTACGATCCGAATCGGTAACTTCAATCTTCAACAAGAAAGAAACCACTTCGTTTTTAAGACTTTCTACCAACTGATCAAACATCTTAAACCCTTGTAGTTTGTATTCAATCAAAGGATTTTTTTCACCGTAACCAACGGTCCAAATTCCTTCTTTCAAATGATCCATGGCATAAAGATGTTCTTTCCAACGATGGTCTAAAATATCTAAGAACACATTCCTTTCGATCGATCGCCAAACCTCTTCTCCTATGGAAGAAACTTTGGATTCGTATAAATCTTTTACTAATTTGGATAAAATCTCAAAAACTTTTAGCTGAGGATTTGCTTCTTTTTTGAATTGTTTTGGATCAATAGTTTCAGTGATACCTAAACTTTGAATCCACTCATTAAGAGAATCCACTTCCCAAGCATCCACATTGTTACCTTCACAATACAGAATGACTTGGTTCTCAACCACTTCATCAAAGAAATCTACTATGGTTCGTGACATGTTTCCTTTGTCTAAAAGTTCATTGCGAATTCCATAAATATAAATCCTTTGGCGGTTCATTACGTCATCATACTCTAACAAGTGCTTTCTGATGTCGAAGTTATGACCTTCCACACGTTTTTGTGCACGTGCAATGGCATTAGATACCATACTATGCTCTAACTCTTGACCTTCTGGCATTTTGAGTGTATCCATAATACGAGCAATTCGATCCGAACCAAAAATTCGCATCAAATCATCTTGTAAGGATAAATAAAATCTAGAAGAACCAGGGTCCCCTTGTCTACCAGAACGTCCACGAAGTTGGTTATCAATACGGCGGGATTCATGCCTTTCCGAACCAATGATATGTAAACCACCAGCACCAATCACAAAGTCATGATCCACTTTCCATTTTTTAGCTTCTGCTAAAATCTTGTTACATTCTTTTTTGATGTTTTCGTTACGGATTTCTGAAATTTTTGATTCAGCTTCTTCAAACTTTTGTTTGATGAGATGTTCTCGAAAACTATAAACGACTTCTAATTCCACTTTGGCTTTAATACCCAATGAATCACAAAGTTCATCCAACTTTTCCAAATCTTCTTTGTATTTTGGTGCACCACCAAGGACAATATCCGTTCCGCGACCCGCCATGTTTGTAGCGATCGTAATAGCACCGGGACGACCCGCGTTTGCGACAATTTCCGATTCTCTTTCATGTTGTTTTGCGTTTAAAACGTTGTGCGGAATTCCATGAGAGGTTAGAAGTTTAGAAAGAACCTCTGATTTTTCGATAGAAATTGTTCCCACTAACACCGGTTGTTTTCTGGAAACTTTTTCTTGGATGTCTTTAACAACGGCATCAAACTTTTCGCGTTCTGTTTTATAAACACGATCGGGCATGTCTTGGCGTTGTATTTTCAAATTGGAAGGAATCACAATCACATCTAAACTATAGATTTTTTTGAACTCTTCGGCTTCGGTATCTGCAGTTCCCGTCATACCAGATAATTTCTTATAGATACGGAAATAATTTTGGAAAGTGATGGATGCTAAGGTTTGCGATTCACGAGCGATAGCCACTCCCTCTTTTGCTTCTAAGGATTGGTGTAATCCATCGGAGTATCGTCTTCCTTTCATCAATCGACCAGTGAATTCATCTACAATGATAACTTCACCATCTTGAACTACATAATCTTTATCTCTATAAAAAATCTTATGGGCTTTTAACGCTTGTTGCACGTGGTGAACTAGTTCAATATTTTCAGCCTGGTATAAATTTTCAACACCTAACAATTCTTCCACATGATGAACACCCGCTTCTGATAAAATTACATTTTTTGCTTTTTCATCAATCTCGTAGTCTTCCCCTTCAACAAGTTTAGGGATAATTTTATTTACTTTGAGGTATTTGTCTGTCGATTCTTCCGCAGGACCAGAAATGATAAGAGGGGTCCTAGCTTCATCCACCAAAATGGAGTCCACTTCATCTACGATCGCATAGTTATGTTGTCTTTGTACGCGGTGTTCTTTGTAACTAACCATGTTATCACGTAAATAATCGAATCCAAATTCGTTGTTGGTTCCGTAAGTGATATCTGAATTGTAAGCTACCTTTCTCTCTTCATGATCCATATCATGTTGGATCACCCCAACAGAAACTTTTAAAAATTCAAATACAGGTCGCATCCAATTCGCATCCCGCTTTGCCAAATAATCGTTTACTGTGACAACATGAACACCTTCTCCAGAAAGGGAATTGAGATAAATGGGTAAGGTCGAAGTTAAAGTTTTTCCTTCTCCTGTTTTCATTTCAGAAATATTTCCCCAATGTAAAGAAATACCACCCATCATCTGCACATCAAAATGCCTCATTCCTAAGGTTCGATATGCAACTTCACGCACAGTGGCAAATGCTTCAGGCAAAACATCATCTAAAGTTTCGCCAGCTGCTAACCTTTCTTTAAACTTTGTAGTTTGCAGAGATAAGGTTTCATCGTCCATCGCTTTGATTGCCGGCTCAAATGAATTAATAGCCTCTACAATAGGATTTAATCTTTTTAAGTCCCTTTCATACTTACTGCCGAATAAAATTGTTAATATTTTTTGAAACATACCGAGTCCGTTATAATTTTATAATATTTCGAAATATCGTAGTGGCAGTTTCTGCCATTGCTTTCTGTTTGGTGGCGATTTCAGAAAAATCACCAGTCCCTTTTGCGATAAAATCCTTATGAACCGACTGCCAAACGTTTAACATTTCTAAAGTTGGTTCCAGGTGAGTTTGAAAAGCAAAAATTTTGTTTTTGTATGCGAACATTTGGTTCGCATAATACCCACTTGCGAGCAAATGTTCTGCACCCACAGGGATGTCAAAAATATCTTCATGAAGGTGAAAGGCTAAAATGGATTCTGTTTCAATACCTTTAAATATCGGGTGTTCTGATTTTAAAATTTGTAACTCAGAAAAACCTGTCTCCGGACCCTTGGTTCCCGGACGAACATTGGCGCCTAACGCCTTGGCAATGATTTGTGAACCTAAACAAATCCCTATTAATTTTTTGTTTGGTAAGACGACCACATTGTTTACGATATCATAATATGGTTTAAAAAACTCTTGTTCCGCTGGATCCGCAACAGACTGAGGACCACCTAACATAACAATCAAATCAAAATTCAAATGAATTTCTGGCATCAAATGGATTCGTCTATCATAAGCATTTTGATAACTGATCCGATATCCTGCTTCACGAAGTATTGGTTCTAAAATCCCTGGACCTTCACAATCGATAAACCTGATGAATACTGCTCTCATAATGATTCCATTCCAAACTGATAGCGAAAGAAATTGAACTTAGCATCTTTGCGAATAAGATCTGCAGAAACTTGTTCCGAGATCGATCCTAAAAAATTATAATACAATCGCATGGGTTTTGTGACAAAGAGCATTGTCTCCGGTGTTCCCGTGATGAGCCCCCCTTCTTTCACTCGGAAAGGTGGCTTCATAAATACAATCGGAACTAGGATTTTTCTATTTTTGACTTCATTTTCCATCCGTTCTTTTGCCAACTTATATACTTCACCAAACGGGCGATCTTCGGTGATGTCTGGAACAATTTGATACGGATCTACGATCATGAATAAAGCTTTCGAAGGAAACCGACTTTGAATTTCCGCATGTAGGAGATTGAGTGCTGGGATCTCTTTCCAACAAGGAACACAATCGGGGGAGTATACATTGAGTGCAATTTCCTCTTTTTCCAGTCGGGAAAAAGAAATTTCGGCACCAGTGGTGGTAAGGCCAACCCAAGACTCCTCTCCAAAATAGGAGGATTTCGCGGGGGCACAGCTAATGAGACATAAACTAACAGTTAAGATGAGGGAGGCTTTCATAAATCCCATTTATTGGACGGTCCATCCCCATGGTTTGGACTATAAGAAGGCCTGTAAAGCCCGTTTTCGAACTTTACCTTGACATCTGACCCCTGCCCCTCAACCTGGTCTAACATTCCACTCTCTTCCATCAGGGAATCAAAAAAATGAGCCAATCGCACAAAGAAGACTTCGATATCGTATCCTTAATAGAACTTTGCCGGGAAAAAAAATACGAAACTTGCGTGGCCGGTTTCAGCACGATCGATAAAATTGATAAGATCACTCTCCCAAAAAAATTAAAAAACCGTAAATTAACGGTTCAAGCATTATACGCACTCACCAATGATATGGTTCAGTGGAAATACCTTTCCTCTGAAGAAAAAGCGATTCTCCAAGCAGAAAAAGACAAGTTGGCTGGAGTTACTTCTACTGCAGGAGCGTCTTTTGCTCCTCATGCAGAAGAAGATATTGAAGAAGATTTTATCCCTGAAGAAGAAGCTCGTAAACCAGAACTCGAAGATGGTTTTGAGGATGAATTTGGTGATGAAGCAGAGGAAGAAGAGGACGACGACGATGATGACGATTTCGACGACGACTCCGATGACGAAGCAGAAACTGATGAGGAAGAAGAGGACTAAGAGGTTACTCCCATTCCTCTAATCCCTCACTTTCAAAACAAACTCCTCTATAATTTTCAAACTCCCGACAATTTTTACCTACATTCGAAAGTCTCCCCTGAAAAGGAGGCTTCCCGATTTTTGTCTTCCCTTCACACAGATTCCATTCCTGTTATCCTAGGTGTAGGTGCCTTACACAATGTCCGCTCTTTTGTAGAAAACCCAAAGGACCACCAAATCATTGTTTTTTGGGAACCATATAATGAAATTTTTGAATTAAATGA
This sequence comes from Leptospira abararensis, assembly GCF_016918735.1. GTDB lineage: Bacteria > Spirochaetota > Leptospiria > Leptospirales > Leptospiraceae > Leptospira_A > Leptospira_A abararensis. The sequence goes on along the minus strand of NZ_JAFFPR010000005.1, from coordinate 15,577 downwards.
ATTCCAAACAGAAATAAAAAGTTGGGAAAATCTTGCAAAAACCAAAGGAATTTCTGTATTTTTTGTCGATGGATTATCCCCAAATTGGTCGGAACTAAAAAACAAAGTCCAAAACATCTCGAATACATCCCCATCAGCTCTTTCCAAATGGAGTTTGTACATTACTCCTAGTTACGAACGAATTTTTCCTGAACTGGTGAGCAAATGCAGCAAGGCTTTTCGATCGCAGTTTCTTTCCGATGGGGTCAACCAAAACACAATCCAACATTTCCAGAGGTTATGGACTCATAACTACTTAAAAAATCGAATCACACTATTCTATAACGATAGAAGTATTCAATGGTTCCAATACTTTACATCAAATAAAACCAGAGTTTTATTTGTGGGAGCAAGTCCAGGGTTGGAATTGGATTTGAAAACCATTCAGAAAGAACGGGAGTCCTTTCTTATTTTTTCCAGTGACACCGCCCTTGGATTCTTGCTAACAAATGATTTGATCCCCGATTATATAGTTTCATTTGATTCTGGGCGGGGAACCGCTTATCATTTTTTATTAAATATACCGAGACATATTCCCATTATTACTTGGTTAGGTGGATCGAGTTATATTTTTGATCTAACAAATCCCAAAATTTTAGTAAATACAGGCCACCCTCTAGACCAAATTTTGGAACATTTATTTCGGGAAAAAATTGGAAAACAATGGCCTCATTATTCCAACCCTAGTTTGAATTTACTCGGTATGGTTTTATCGATAACAGAGAATATCGAAAACAGAGAATTTTTTGTGAGCGGTGTTAGTTATTTGGCAGAACGAGGGAAGTCCCATTGTGCGGGGACCGGATACGAAAGATTTTATTTACCAGAAACCAATCGGAAAAAAAGTTTAGAACTTACCACCAAACGTTTGTATTCTGGTGAAAGGAAAGGGAAAAATCAGATTGCTTGGAATGAGCTGAATCAAAAGGAATCTAAACAAAACATTCAGTTTCTCTCCGAATCCAAAGAAAAAAGTTTCCAAACTAAATATAAAACAACGCAATTATTGCAATCTTTTCAGGGTTTTCCCCCATCATTAGCGGAATTGGCAAAGTGGGCCAACCAAGACCATTCCGGCATCATCCATCGAAAAACCCTCACCACTTGGTTGCGGTTTTCACTAAGCTAAGCACCAAATAGAACCGGTATCTCTTGTAGATTCCACTCAGCGCGCTCTTTGTTTGCGGGAATTCGATCAAAAACTTTTGTTTTTTTGGATTTCCCCTTAGGTCTTCTTTCTATATCCTCAAGAATTTTTTCCAATCTCTCTTGCATGAGTAAATGCAAATTCATTTGGTCTAACATATCCATAGTGATTTCCTCCACTGTTGTAATCACTATACAATTTCCCTGGGACAAAATAGAAATTGGATGAGAAAAAAATATCTATTGCGTCCAAAAGAAATTAAAATATAAGAGTGTTACGGGAAAAAGCGTTTGTGAATTTTCAAGATATTATCTCTCAATTAGAAACTGCAAAAGAATCGAGAATTAACTTTTACTTTGTTACAGAAGAACAAAATCAGGAGATATACGCATTACTTGTCCATGTAATGGGGTATATGGACAAACTCTATTTAGTAGAAGTCATCTTTACTGTCTTAAAAGAGCTTCTTATGAATGCCAATAAGGCCAATGCAAAACGTGATTATTTTACCCGAGAAAATTTAGACATCCAAAACTCTGGTGATTATGCAAAAGGAATGTCCCGATTCCAAGAAAATATCATCATGAAATGGAATGAACAGCTAAGTAGGTTAGACGGCGGAAATTACTACATTAGCCTACTCATGAAAGTGGAAGGTAAGTCCATCCACTTTGCCGTCGAAAACAACGCGCCCATCACCAAAGAAGAATTAGCACGAGTTAATCGAAGGATTGAAGTTGCGAAGAACTACAATGACCTTTCCGATGCGTTCACTGACGTTTCGGATAGTACAGAGTCAGCTGGTTTAGGATTAGTACTCATCCAACTTCTATTAAAGAATTCTGGAATTGGTTCCGAAAAATTCAAAATCTTCACAAATGACAAAATAACACGCGCTACACTATCTGTACCGGAAGTCACTACGCCAGTAGAAATTCAAACTGACCTAAAAACAAAACTTCTAAACGAAATTGATGGCCTACCACCTCTACCTCATTCTCTTACAAAAATCATTCTACTTTGTAACAATCCAGATTCTGACTTACATATGATCTCTCAAGAAATTGAAAGAAATCCTGCCTTATCAGCAGACTTACTCAAACTTTCTAACTCCGCTTTTTTTGCGAACAGAAGCCAAGTGAGTTCTATCCTACAAGCTGTGAAGGTAGTGGGTCTGAAAAACTTACGGAACCTACTCTATGTATCTGGGGTTCGTAAAATAATGGATGGCCAATACGGCAAAATGATGGATGTTTGGGACCACTCAAGTCGTTGCAGTTATTATGCACGGTATCTGGCAACGGAAAATAATCACACAAATAAAATTGCCGATATCATTGCCGTCAGTGCTTTGTTACACGATATAGGAAAGTTTCTTTTGCTTTCTGTGGACCGTGGATTTTTTAAAAAAATTGAAACCTACCAAAGAGGTGCCGATTCTGCAAACTCAACTTTATTGGAAGAGATGGCAATTGGTCTCAGTCATCCTCAACTCGGTGCTCTTCTTGCCGAAAAATGGGAATTTCCTCTCGACCTTCGTGTGGCTATCGAATACCATCATAAACCATTTTTAGCACCACCGGAATTGCGTGACCTTGTAGAAGTCATTTATATGGCTAATATGATGGCCGATTACCATGAACAGAAAAAAGGTTTCTATGCCATTGATAAAAACTTACTCGCAAAGTTTAATTTAGATAATATCGATGTGTTTTCTGCAGCCGTTACTAAAATTGAACTCCTATTCAAAAAATCAAATGAGTGAAGTAATTCTTTTTGATTCTGTTTCATTTGTTAGAAACGACAAAAAGATATTAGAGCAAATCAATTTTTCCTTAAACCAAGGAGATTCTTTAGCCATCATTGGCCGCAATGGTGCGGGAAAAACAACTCTTATCAACCTTCTTTTCGGTTATTCTTGGCCCACAACAGGTTCCATATCTGCCTTCGGGGAAACATATGGCGAAACACCAATGGCACCTTTACAAAATCGAATTGGAATGGTACAACCAGGCCACCAAGAATCCTTATTACAAAGGCTCACTACTTTTGAAATGGTTCTCACCGGTGTGATTGGAACCCTAGGCCTTTACAAAGAACCAACAAAAATACAACAGCAAACCGCAGAATCCCTGTTACATTCCATAGGCCTTGGTCATAAAATCGACCAAACCTATAGCACACTTTCTTCTGGGGAAAAAATGAAGGTTTTACTTTTGCGGGCATTTGGCGTGGGAAAAGAAATCCTCGTTTTGGATGAACCCACCGCCACCTTAGACATCACAGCAAGGACTGATTTTGGAAAATCACTATCGCAATTAAAAACCAATAACCCTCATCTAACAAGGATTCTTATCACTCATAGAATTGAAGAAATTCCAGAAGACTTTTCCAAAGTACTATTAATGAAAGAAGGGAAAGTTCTTAGCTTTGGAGAGAAAAACAAAGTATTAACGGACAAAAACCTATCAGATCTCTATGATTTGGAACTCCAAGTAAACGAAAAAAAAGGACAGTATTCCGTTACTGTCCTTTCCTAATTCAATTTTGATTGATTCAGATTACGAATAGTCCTCTATCCGCAAAAACCAAGCTCAAGCTATATCCAAACTTGGCTACAGCTTATCAAATATTACCATCTAACGAGAATACATGGATCTTTCAATAAAGTTGGAAGCCGTGCAACCTGCCGTCCCCACATCAGAAATGGATTTGTCTTGTGCGATACAAAAGATTTTCCACCAACGATTGGAATGATTTGGAGCTATGGAGTAGTTTCTCACCTCTCCTACACTTCCTTTAAAGATCCGAACATTTGCCCCAGAAATTCCCATAAGGGCTTCCCCAGACCAATTGTAAATACTGTAATAACGATTGGGTTGGTTCCAAACAGATCCTTGGAGGGTGATGGTTTCTGGACCATAACCCGTTGTGATATCATAATCCAAACTTCCATTGCCTGCACCGAGTGGAGTTTTATTATTCCAAACGATGCGATCATTCGCAGAATTTCCATATTGCAGGTGGGAATCCAAATCGCGAGGTTTGGCACCCCAAGAAAGCACCACTCGCATTTCGTTGTCAGGAAGGATAGGAGTCACAAGTATGTTTTGGTTTGCCGGTGTTTCTGATCCTGCGGAAACTACGGTTCGGTAAGTAGTTAAATAACTTTCCTGAACGGAAGTACAATCCCCTCTTTTTCCTGCACCTGATACTTCTAAAGTATAGTTACCTGGAGGAACCGATGGAATCACATAAGAACCATCAGTAGAAGTTTTAACAGAAGTTATGGTCACTCCATTGGCATCGATTGCATAAGGACCAGACTTTACGTTTACACCTGGTCGAATCCGTGCTGTTAGGTTACAAACTCCAGTATTGTAGAGTGCCGACAAAGCCCTTCCGGAAATGGATCCGCTGGTTTGGCTTCCTGGAACAAAAGTAATGATATCAAAATTTGTGGTGACATCTGCTTGAATATCTACAATTCCTTCAACTGTTTGGTAACCAGCAGAAACAAAACGAACCTTCCAACGACCCGCGTTGATATTAAAGATTGTGTATTGGCTTGCATTGGAAAATATTGTGGCTCCCGTGGCAATGGAAGTCGGTTGTACCCCTGCTGATGGACGGCGTGTGCCTCCATTCGGATCTACAATCTCTAAGGAATAAGTTCCAAGGAATGAAAATCCACCAGGAGTTCGTACTGATCCTGTTAGATGACCACGACCATCATTAGTAATGACAGGCGTGTTTACAACGACAGTGCCACCACCAGTTCCTACTTCTACAGGGAAGTAAGTGGTGATTCCATTTTTTTCCACACGAAGTTGGTATGACCCAGGAGAAAGAAAAGGAAAGCTATAACTTCCGTTTGATTGTGAAGTCACAGAACCAACCACTTGGTCAGAGCCGGAAGTCCTTGCGGAGGAAACAGAACAATTCGGAGAATCAAATCCACCCGAACAGTCACGGTGAACATCAGCGGAAAAATTTCCACCAACCAATCGGCCAAGAGTCACAGTGGCTCCACTTACATTTTGAGTGGATACTGCGTCAGTGACAACACCAGTTACAGTAGCTCTTGGACTGTGCATTACCACTCCATTCACAGTAAACACTGCGGGACTAGATGCATATTGGTTTGTAGCTATAGTAGAAGTATCTACACGTAGGCTGGCGGAAGATAAATAACTGGATTGGTAAGTCGGCGCCACTCGGTCCACAACGATGAGTTGGTAGGAACTTTGGCGGAAATTGTATTCGTCTCCATTGATGATATCAATCGATGCAGTGTTATCATTTGCTCGAGCCACACCTGGTGTTTGCGAAAGGGTTGTCGCAAGGCCAGAACCTAATTGATACAAAGCATAACCCACACGACCCGATTCATCATTGGTAAAAGGGACCGGAAGAATCGCAGGTAAAGTCACCACATAGGAACTACCACCAAAACTAAACTGGCCAGCAGAAGTGGTTGTGATATGAGCAAGACTGGATCCGTCTAGAGAAGTGTTCCCGAGTAATACAACAAAAAGTCCTGATTGGTTTGTATGGACGGCGCTCGAAGTGGGTGCTGTATCACGAACGGAAATAGATCCAAGGATTTGGGAACGAGCTGCAATCGATGTCAATGAAATCGTTCCCGCATTGAAGTTACCACCGTTCAAACTCACTTGTAATGGATAGGAAGAACAGGGAGAGGCATTGGATCCGCAGTAATTTTCAAATCCAGGGGCCGAAATATAATAAGCCCAAAGACCACTAGCTCCAAGAAACGAAACTTCCTTAGTTGTTGGATTTACTTCATAAAGTTTGTTTCCATAAGTTTGGTAAACCCAAGGACCGGGCCCTTGCACAGCCGCCAAACAAGAAGCAGTCGGATTCACTGCACAAGAACAAATAGAACCTGCTTGGTTTAAAGAACAATTAGTTCCAGCGACTGCACTCAGTGCTTCCACAATCCAAAGTTTGATGGCGTTTCCTAAAGTAGGATCATCTTTTAAATACAAAAGACGAGATGGGGCTTGGTTTGCCGAAGGCCTTACATTGATCACAGTTCCTGCCACATGATTTCCACCAGAATCTTTTACAAAGCCGGTAACAAGCGAAGGTTTTGCAACGATGTAGATCGGATCTGTCAGAGCTACATTTTTGGTTCCCCCCGTCGGAGAAGCAGTAAACAAAAAGGATCTAGAGACAGTATAAAAAACAGGGTTGGTTACTTCTAGATAATACACACCGTTAGTAAGATCACTTCCTTCAATGGCAAAACCCCCATTCCCCGTAATTTGCACTGTTTGTAAAACGGCGCCTTGTTCGTTCTTTAATTTGATTGTGAACGCTGTAGTGGAATCGGAAGGAATGGCACCATTAATAATATTTCCCGTCAGGTGAAGATCACTTTCCGTTGCTGCCATCCAAGGAAGGCTTGTTTCTCCCAAATCCACTTGTGCCACTGTGTTTGGATTGGTACCAGGAAAGGTAAAATGAATGAACTCTGTAGTATTGGCAAAAGGTTGACCAGAAACTTCTACAGAATCTCCAGAATACACAACCGTATAATTTCCGTTAGGCAATGGGTTGATAGAAATAACATAGGATCCATTGGAATTGGTCACCCCTGTTCCTACTGTGTTTCCGTTGGCATCCAGGATAGAAACAGTAATTCCAGCAATGGGACCTGCAGGCACAGTGACACTACTACCAGAAAATCCAGGGCTTGTGACTATACCAGTAAACTGCGCAGGACCTTGCCCATAATACAAACGTTCTGCGAGAAGATTTCCGACATTGACTAGGGTATAAGGATTTTGTGTAGGATCAAAAACAAATGAAAAGTCTTGGTATGTATAGTTGAGTCCATATCCTGTATTAATTAACACACGATAGTTGTTATTAGGAAGGTCAGTTAAATCAAATTGGAATTTTCCATTGGATTCTGCATTGATTGAAGCAACGAGAGTGTTTGTCTCTCCATTGGCAACCTCAATCCTAACAGAGATTAAAGTAAGATCAATACATCCAGGAGATTGGGGCGCTCCAGGGTTTCCGCAAATAATATTAGCAGGAACACCCGAAACCACAGGAACGATGGTTCCCATCACACGAGCGGGACCATGGTTAGGAACTTCTTGTTCAGAATTGTTGCCTGGGACTTCATCAGGATCTGTCACTCCGACAGAATCACCGGGAGTAGGAAGGGGAACACCATTAGAATCGGGAGGAGTCAAAGCACCAGCACTTGCATCAGAGACAGCACCACCAGTCCCGAGTAGGAACCAAAACGGCATGGATTTCTTTTTGCGGGAACAACCCACAACTGCCAAAGAGATGAGAACGAGAATTGTAAAAATTCCTCGAACGCGCATAGACTTACCCTCTAATCAAAATTCGCTTTGTGGTTGAACCACTGACTTTCCACTTCACTTCGGGAAATACCTAAGAACACCTGAAGTGTACTATTTGTAGTTCGTTTCCGTACACAAATCAAATCTTTTTTAGGGGTATCGGCAAAAAAAAACCAAATCTTATCGAAATTAGTGAAAAATAGAACTCGGAGAGGAATTTGTATTGCACTTGCCTTTGTTTTTTTAGCTTACTCATAGCGGAATATGTGGGAGAATTGGATGACACCAGAACAGTGGAAACTCCTCATGATTCCCTTTACCTATGGGTTTGTGGGTTGGGTGACGAACTGGCTTGCCCTAAAAATGACCTTTTATCCAATTCAGTTTGTGGGAATCCCACCCTATTTGGGCTGGCAAGGCATCATTCCTAGAAAGGCCCATAAGATGGCCAGTAAATCAGTGGATGTGATTACGGAACGCCTCCTCAATATTAGAGAAGTCTTTTTAAAAGTAGACCCGAAAAAAGCAGAATTGGTTTTTTTACCAGCACTAGAAACTAGCATTCGCTATACGATGAGAGAATTTTCCGATAGTTTGGATCCCAAACTTTGGGATATGATTCCCGAAGTGGTTCGAGAAGAAATCTATCATAAGGTCAAAAGGGAAAGTGGTGTCACGATCCGAAAAGTGATTCGAAAACTCCAAAGAGATATCGATTCTTTATTTGATGTAAAAGCCTTAGTATTAAAAAAACTTTCCGGCAAAAATGTAGGCCTTGTGGTAGAACTTTTTAAAGAAGTAGGAGCCCCTGAGTTTCGTTTCATTGAACGGTCTGGATTTTATTTTGGATTTTTACTTGGTCTTGTCCAAATGGTTTTTATGATTTATTTTCCCGTACCATGGACTCTTCCCATCCAAGGTGTGATTGTGGGTTATTTAACCAATTACCTAGCTTTAGAAATGATCTTTCGACCGCTAATCCCGAAAAAGTTTTTAGGAATTTTCACTTACCAAGGTTTGTTTTTGAAAAGACAATCCGAAGTTTCGAGACTTTATGCAAAGCTGGTAAGCGAAAAAATTCTAACTCCTAAAAACATTTTGTCTGAACTAATTTTTGGAAAGGCTTCTAATGATATCATTACCATCATCAGAAAAGAGGTGATCCAACATGTGGATACCATTACTTTTCTCGCAAAACCGGCGCTTTACGCAGCTGGAAAGATCGAAGAGTTTGAAGCTGCAAAAGAAAGGATTGCTGTTGCTATGGCAGACAATGCCGTGGAAAAATCGTTTCACTTAGAAGAATATTTAGGTGAGGCCTTGGAGATAGAAAAGATGATGGGGGACAGAATGTCAGCCCTTCCTCCCAAAGAATTTGAATCCATCTTACGATCTGCATTTCAAGAAGATGAATTGTTATTAATTTTAGTAGGTGCAGCACTCGGTGCTATGGTGGGATGGTTTCAAATGGTATTTATTGTATGACAAAAACAATTCTCATCACCGGTGGTAGTGGTGTTCTTGGAAAAAGATTATTATCGGACTTGATCGAAGACTATAAAATTTTAGCCATTGGGAAAAACTATGCGAGTTTTCCCGATTCCATCCGGTTCCATAAAAATTTCAAATTTTACGAAAGAGATCTCGTTTCCATCCATAAAATCGAAGATTTTTTGATTCCAGAATCTATCGATTTGATCCTCCACTTAGCTGCTGTTGTTTCTGGAGTCAAAGTCACAGAAGAAATATACCACCAAATCAATGTTAATTCCACAAAATTACTTGTGGAATTTGCAAAATCAAAAAATGTTCCCCATTTTGGATTTGTGAGTTCTGTTTCTGTCTATGGATCCAAAGAAATCAATTTGAACATAAGTAGTGAAAGGTCTGGAACCACCATTTATGCTAAAACTAAAGCTTTGGCAGAAGATTATGTATTAAATTCGGGTAAGGCCTACTCTATATTTCGAATGGCGAGTATCTATGGTAAGGGGACAAAAAGTTTTATTTCAAAACTACGCTCCCTCACCAAACGAGGGGTTTATCCGTTCATTTCGTCCAACCGTAAAAAATCCCTTCTCCATATTGATGATGCCACAAAAGTTATAGTGACATGGACCAAACAAACACTAGGTGGGAAACCACCAAAACCGGTGTATGTATTTTCTCACCCCGAATTTGTGACAGTAAACCAAGTGATAAAAACATTTCAGGAACTCGGGATCGCAAGAGACTTCCTCATTCCCATTCCCGTGGGTGGATTTTGGGCCAAATTTTTCGAATTGGCTTTCCGACTTCTCTCTTTTTTCAGAAGAAAACCCTTCCACGGTTCCCCTCTCCAACCTTTGTTAGAATCGGTAGCCATTTATGATTCCCAATCCTTTGAAAATTTAGGAATTTTTCCAGAACGAGATTTACGAAAAGGCCTCACTGACTATCAATAATTAAGGTACTGGGGGCCGATATTCTAAGTATGAAAAAGCGACTTTGCCTACTTGTTTTATTATGTCTTACTCTTTCTCATTTGGATGCAGCAACCTGGATCGAAGATTCTTTGAGTTTTGCATTTGAATATCCAAGAGGATGGGCAAAGTCTGTTTTACGACACCCCGACACAGTCCGAATCCAATTTTCCAAAACCAACAGAGAAGCCATCCTGCAAGTTGATGTCGCTCGTAGGACCAAAGACTATGATATCGACCGTTTCATTGAAGAAACAGTAGATACATTCTTAACAAAATACCCGGACTTAAAATTAGTCCGAGAAAAAATGTTAGAGAATGAAGTGGCCGGATTTGATGAATCCGTCTTTGTTGTGTTACACTACACGGAACACAAACAAATTGTTTCCAATCGATTTTTATTCCATAGAAAGGGTGGATTGTACTATGTAATTCAGGCAAAAACACCCCGTGCCTTTTTTGCAAAGTATTCGAAAGACCTAGACCTTGTGATGAAAAGTTTTCGCCGCGAAACTCGGACTAAAAACCGATGGCGCAATGATAGTTTGGCATACCTTGATCCGATCAAAGACGAAAGGATCATCCAATACATCTCCATTACGATAAGACCCATTGATTCCTATCCTCACGAACACGGGGTAGTAAACAAACAAGATGAGGAATGGTTGTTTTCTGTGGAAGGAAACAAAAAACCGGGCACAGGCGAATGGGACAACCGTACCAAACCATCCCCCAATGACAGCGGGTACACTCCAGCCGATGTAAAACCAGATACCCCTACTTCTGATGAACCTGTGGTCATTCCCGATAACTCTGGACTCTAGATAGACAATTTCACTCCGAGAACCTTAAAAAAGTTTCCAATCCAAATTCAGAAAATCTCCAATTTCCCTTGACGGAAGTTGGAAGGTTCAGTTTATCGTATATTTACGATAAACTATGGCCCAGAATAAAAAATCGGAATTTCCGGAAAATATCCAAAGGATTGCTTCCTTCACCAAACTACTCTCCCATCCTGCAAGGCTTGCTATTTTAGAAGTATTGGCAAGCCGACAAACCTGCGTTTGTGGAGAAATTGTAGAGATCCTTCCCCTCGCCCAATCCACTGTATCCCAACATTTAAAGGAACTAAAAGAGGGCGGGCTAGTTAAGGGAGAGGTTGAAGGAACATCTTCTTGTTATTGTATCCATTGGGAAAATTTATCCAAGGCCTATAGTGAATTTTCAGAGCATATTGCATTCATTCAAAAATTTAAAAATAATAAGGAAGGAAACTGTTGTGAGTAATCCAAAAAATATTTTAATCCTGTGCACCGGAAATAGTTGCAGGAGCCAAATGGCAGAGGGTTGGATGCGTTTTTTTGCAAAAGACAAGGCCAATGTTTATAGTGCAGGAATCGAAACTCATGGTGTGAATCCAAAAGCTATTGCGACTATGAAAGAAGCAGGAATCGATATCTCTCATCACACATCCAATCATATAAACGAATACAAGGAAATCCAGTTTGATTTTTTAATTACAGTTTGTGACCACGCAAAAGAAAACTGCCCTTATTTCCCAACAAATGCAAAACAATTCCACCATAACTTTACCGATCCATCCAAAAAGATAGGATCAGAAGAAGAAATTAAAAAAGCCTTCGCAGAAACCAGAGAAGAGATCAGAAATTACTGCGAAAATTTTATAAAGAACGAACTATAAAGGATAAAGAAGGATACAATGAATACACTCACATGGAAAGACTTTAAAACGAAATTGGATTTATATCCAGAACTTCAATTAAAATTTGAATATGGCAAAAACCAAAACATATTTCCAAACTATCATATTACCGAATTCAAATTAGCAAATATCCAATCTGTTGATTGTGGTGGGAAATCAGATTCTTGGTCCGAGATCATTTTACAAGTATTAGAGCCAAAGGTGGAAAAAGATACCGAGTCTATGACTCTCGCAAAAGTGAATTCCATTATAAAAAAAGTAACAAATTCTATGAATATACCAGAAGAGGCTACCTTACGAATTGAATTTGGAAATGAAGATACAGCGATGAGGCAATACTTTGTATCGGAGATGAAGCCACAAGAAAACTCTCTTCTCATCCACTTAAAAGATGGAAAAACAGAATGTAAAGCATCTGTCAGTTGTGGTTTACCAAAAGATGTGGTTAGTTTTCCAAAATTAGAGAAAACCAGTGCCTCTTGTTGTTCTCCTAAAGTATCACGAGAAGACATTAGTGAACCAGCAGGCTGCTGTTAGATGAAACAACTTTCTTTTTTAGACAGATTTTTAACCCTTTGGATCTTTGGTGCCATGGCCATTGGGTTACTCATTGGAAATTTTTTACCCTCCGTTGTTTTAGAATTTTCTTCTCTATCGATTGGAACTACCAATATCCCTTTGGCGATGGGACTGATACTGATGATGTATCCCCCGCTTGCCAAGGTGAAGTATAGAGAAATGGGAAAAGTATTTAAGGATGGAAAGTTACTCATCCTTTCTCTGGTTCTCAATTGGGTTATTGGCCCCATCCTTATGTTTTTATTAGCGATTTTTTTTCTGGCAGACGAACCGGAGTACAGAACGGGACTCATATTAATTGGTCTGGCTAGATGTATTGCCATGGTGATAGTTTGGAATGATTTGGCAAATGGAGACAGAGAATACGGGGCAGCTCTTGTAGCACTGAATAGTATCTTTCAAGTTTTCTTTTATAGTTTCTATGCCTATTTATTCATAACTATTTTACCACCTCACTTTGGTTTGGTTGGAACGGAAGTTTCTATACAGATTTCGGATATTGCAGAAACTGTGGGAATTTATTTAGGCATTCCATTTTTCTTAGGCTTTATTTCCCGCTATGGATTTGAAAAATTCGGTGCCAAAGAGTTTTATGAAACAAAATTCCTTCCTCGAATTTCGCCAGTAACATTATCTGCACTTCTATTCACCATCATCGTTATGTTTAGTTTGAAAGGTGGAATGATTTTGGATTTAACGGATGATGTGATTCGCGTAGCGATTCCCCTACTTTTGTATTTTGGCATTATGTTTTTTGTAAGCCTTTGGATTGGATACAAACTCGGTGTGGATTATTCAAAAAATGCGGCCGTTAGTTTTACGGCAACTGGTAATAACTTTGAATTGGCGATTGCTGTAGCCATCGGTGTCTTCGGAATCCAAAGTGGAGTTGCCTTCGTGGGAGTGATTGGCCCACTCATCGAAGTGCCAGCTCTTATTTTACTCGTTAAATTTGCGATAGGATTTAGGAACAAATTTTATAAAGAAAATACCAAACTCTCGTAAATGCAGATCCGTTCTCAACGATTCTCAATGAGAACGGCCTTTGATCCAGCTTCGGTACCTTTTGGTTAACCTCGACAAACGAAGTTGGTCTAATATGAGTCGTATCAAAGGAGAAACATTCACTATTGGAAGTTGGTTCTTTGACAAACGATTCAATTGGTAACGGACCATGGCCATATTAGCCAATCCTTTTAATGTTTTTGATTTCCATTGAGGATCAGGCAAACTTTCCACAATTTGTTTATCTTCTTTCCAATCACTGGGAAGGTTTGGATTGAGAGCCAAAGCCGTTGCAATGCCTACCAAGGGAACTCCTGATTCCAAAACAGACTCTGCAATTTGTTTTCTTCGAATTCCTCCTGTCACAAGAATGGGAACCGTTGCCGTTTTTGCCACCTCACTTGCAAAGTCAAGAAAGTATGCTTCTCTTGCTAGTGTAGAACCATCCCGAGATTCACCTTGCATAGCAGGAGCTTCATAATTTCCTCCAGACAATTCAATAAAATCGACACCTAACGTTTGTATTTTGGAAATGACTTCTTTTGCATCCTGAAATCGAAAACCTCCTTTTTCGAAATCAATGGATAAAGAATAGATGAATCTTAAGGATTTTGTCCTTTTTTTCGAGATTGTTTGTTTTCATACATTCGGCTGTCTGCAATGGCCATTAAAGTTTCCGGCTCTGACCCATCCTCTGGATAAAAAGCAACGCCTACACTGGTTTTGATTTTGAGCTTTGTATTTTCGAACTCAACTTCTCCCTCAACCATTTTTGTTAGGTTTTCAAGATCTGCGATGACAGAATCTTTTGATTCTTGATGGATCATAATAAGGCCAAATTCATCTCCTCCGAGACGAGCCAAAACATCTTGGTCTGGAAGCAAATGGGAAAGGCGATTTGCAAATTTGGATAAATAAAAATCACCCGCTGCATGCCCGTAAGTATCATTCACCACTTTCAAATCATCTAAATCAAACAGAGCTATTGTAACATTGGACTTGTCATTTTGAATTCGATGCAGTCCTCGCCTTAGATAGTCATAAAATGCAGAGCGATTGTAAACCCCAGTGAGGGTGTCGTGGCTCGCCAAGTATGCCATAGTTTGTAGTTTTTTTTCTCTTTCGGCCCATCGGTAAGCATTATGTAAAATGGCAGCCATAGTGCCGGACAACATATTGAGCACATAAGAATCGTTAGACGTATATGCACCAATTTCAGAGCTAAGGACTTTTAATACACCTAATACTTCAGAATCAAAATACAAGGGAAGTACAATCATAGAACGAAGACCAACAACACGACATGCGTCTCTGTTGACTCGATCATCCACTTCGGAATCAGTACAATACAATGTTTCTTTCAACTGAAGGCTAAGGCCGGAAAAACTACCTTCCCTTGGAATTCTAAGTCCAATTTGTTTTTCAGCAATTCCACTAGCCGCACGGTAAACTAAATCTTCTCCTTCCACAAGTTCAAACACAGCACCTTCCGAACTTGTAATTTCTTTGGCTCGGAGAGTGATGAGGTCTAATAAAAACGGGACATCTGGTTTGGCTGCAGTTAATTCTGTCTGGAGTTTTAGTATTTTTTCTAATGTTGAATCGGAGGAGTTTTCCATAGATACACTTGGAAATATATTTTAAACTCCTCTCTTTTGATCTAGCTTAATTTTCGAATTCCCTCTGCTAAACAATAATTAGCAATCGCAAGTAAAATATGAAAGATATCAACGTTCAGAACAGGGCCAGTTGAACCTTTAGTTCCGATCACAAGGCCTGCAACAATAAACAAAACAGATCCTATGATTCCCATCACTGCTGCATTTGATTTTCTAGGAAACCGAACAAGTGAACTGATTAGAATGATAAACATAGATAATCCACCAACAACAGTCGAGTAAATAGGAAGTGGATATAGATAAGAGAATGCTAAGTAGAGAAGGAATGCTACGGCAATGAAAAGGAAAAAAGTTTTTTCCGAAAGGGATCGGAAAGTAAAATGAAAGAATGCAAGTCCAAGAAGCGGAACACCCACACATCCAGACAATCCTACAAAGAATCGATAGATGGAATCAAGGGTATTGATCCCTAAAAAATGGATGGATCCAAGTCCTGCAGAAATACCGATGATGGCAAATCCATAAAAAGCAGAACGAGAAGGGATCGAAGACTTCCCAACGAATCGGTAAGCCATCGCTAAGGAAATTAAGGAAAGAATTAAGTCTGAAAGGAAAGTTGAGAAAACCATGGCTACGAATTAGAACTAATTTAG
>NZ_JAFFPR010000014.1 GCF_016918735.1 Leptospira abararensis | reverse complement strand
AAAATATGATCAATATGGACAAAGGTCCAATCATCATCCAACAACGCGGAGAAGCAGTTCTTAAATTTAGTTTTGAAGAGCCAGAAATCAAATGAGAGAGCTTGCAATTACAATACTTTCGTCTCTATTGTTTTTTTTGATTCTCCTCTTTTCCTTTATTGGATTTCAAAACAACGCAAAAAGACTTCCCTTTTACCATTATCCTTCTGGTCTCATTGTTAATATTGGAGAAGGAAACAAAGCCGATTGGGGAAATTCCGTGATTCGGGAAGATCTAGAAAGGTTTGATTCCATTTCCGATTTTTCTAATATCGAATCCTTTCGATTACACATTAAAGATACCAAAGGAAATATTTATGAAGAGGAATTTAAGTTAACGACCATCCGTAAAACTGATGTTCTTAGTGTATTTTTTTCCGATTTATTTTTAGCGTTTTTTAGTTTGGCCATTGCTGTTTATTTTTACTATTCCACAAGGGATGGTTTAATTTTTGGCTTTTTCTTTAACTTTGGTTTAGTGATTCTATCTAATGTATTTGTATTAACTTTCAAAAACTCAATTTTTCTTTTTGTTCTAACGCTCTATTTAGGGAGTTTTCTTCAATACCATCTGATATACAGACTTCGCGGAAAAGAAATCAATTCCAAATGGTTATTACCTCAAGTATTAATTTCTTTTATCATGGCGATGATTGCTTCCCAAGAAAAATACGACATGGTGCTCATCGAAAGAGTTGTGTTAGTTGCCCACGCAATCACTGTTTTATTTGGTTCCATCAATATCATTGCGAATGTCTACGAAATCATTCGATCCAAACCGCAAGAAGAAGCCCTTCTTAAAAGAATCGTTTTGGTATTTTCTATTTTTCTTTATGTAGCACTTCCAATCAGTATCCTGTTTTTTGATGGATATCCTTGGTTTTTTGTTCATAGATCTCTTTTTATTATCACCTACCTTTTGTTTATACTCTCCTTCTTCTATGGAACATACCGATATACCTTTGTCCCATCCTTAGTCATCTTCACTCCAAGTATTGTGACTTTGATTTTAGTTTCTATCATTTTGGGAACATATATAGGTTCTATTTTTATTTTAGACTTTATCCTTCCGATTCGTTATCTGAAAGACCGTTGGGTTTTTAATCTTATCTATCTTTTTTTAGTCACTGCTTACTTAATTCCGCTAAAACTGCGAGTGAAGGAGTTATTTGATTATTGGTTTTTTGAACAAAATCCCAAACTCAGCGAAGGAATTAACAAAATTACGGCGCTTTTGTCTTCACCTCTATCCATGCGAAAAACTATCCTAACGATCAATCGCACAGTGAAAGAAACGGTGAATGTTTCGAATATCATCATCTTAATTCCCGGGGATCAATTTGCGAGTACCGATTTAAAAAATATCAATTTTGTTCGTATCTCTCCTCAATCAGAAATATGGAACTATTTTACAAGTACAGATAGAGTGACAGTAACCTCTCACCTCGAATATGGAATTGGGCTCCGAGAAACTCTATATAATTTTCTGAAAGGGTTACACGTCCAATTAGCATTTCCTGCTTATGATTCTTCTTCGAACAAAAAAAACATTCAGGCAATGATCCTTATAGGAGAAAAGTTAGATAAAAAATATTTCTCCATTGGTGAATTAAAATTTATCAACGAAGTTGTCAAAATTTCTGGAATGTTGCTTGAGAACTACAGTTTACTTGAAGATGAAATTCAAAAACGTAAAATTGTAAGAGACATCCAAACTGCATCCATTGTAGACAATACGCTGCGTTTGATTTTACCAAGTGAAGTGAAAGGTATCGATTATGGTTATATTTCTAAACCGGCAGTTGGAATTTCTGGAGATTACTTAGATATCATTCCAGTTTCACAAACAAAAATGATCGTTCTGTTAGGTGACGTAGCCGGACATGGACTCGGAACTGGATTTTTAGTAAGTGCCATCAAAGGAATTGTGAGAGAACAACTTAGAAATGGAACTTCTCTTGAAGGATTATTTCGTGAAATCAATTCTTTTTTCCGCGCCCGATATAAAGGGAATGAGTTTATGACTTTGCTGGGTGGAATTTTTGATTCAAACCAAAATATCTTTAAATATGTCAATGCAGGCCATCTTTCATTGATTGAAATGCGAGCTGATGGACAAATCAAATTACATTCCAAAACACAACGAGTCCTTGGAATTTTGGAAACCGATTATCATGCCCAAGAATTAAAGTTACTTCCAGGCACCAAACTCTTTCTCTACTCCGATGGAATCACGGAAGCATTCAGCGAAAGAGATGAAATTTTTGGTGAAGAAACTTTGATAGAATTTTTGCATTTTAATGCTGAAAAAACTGTAAAAGAAATTCCGCCACTATTGGATGCCAAGATGACAAATTTTCGTGGGAATCGAGAACAATCGGATGATATTACATTTATTGGTCTTTCTTTTACTCCCAACTAGCCGATATTTAAATCGATGATGGCAGAAAAACCGGTCAAATTTGTCATTTTTCTCTCTTTAATTTTGAGCTTGGTTGCGTTTTGGGACCACCAATTCACCTCTTATCTCAAAGAATTTGTTGTACTCATCCATGAAATTTGCCATGCCACTGCAGCACTCTTCAGTGGTGGAGTTGTCAAAGGAATCGCTCTGCATGGAAATGAAGGTGGGGAAACGATTGCCGTTCCAGCTTCCTTTCGCGGTTCTTTTATCCTAGTTGTTTCTGCGGGATACATTGGTTCCTCCCTTGTGGGTGCTTTTTTACTTCGTTTGGGTTTCCAAGGTCGTCATGCTCGCCAAACAATGATTTTGTTTGGACTTTTTCTGATTTCTGTCAGTGTCCTATATTCCAAACTAGGAGATCTTGCTTATTTTACCGGTATTTTTTGGGGTGTAGGCATTCTCGTTACCGGTATGTTAGGTGAGACAATTTCAATCCTATCCTTAGTATTTTTAGGAACCAGTATTTCTCTCTATTCCTTATATGACCTTTCTGACTTTGCAGAAAGATTAACAGAAACGGATGCTGGGATTCTCGCTTTTTGGATGGCCGGGCTTGGACCGGAAGACCTACAAAATCAGGAAGTTCCCACCGTTGTTGTGGTGCTCGGTTATATGATTGCTACCCTCTGGTCACTCCTCAGTATCGGGATTATTTTTATGTCCCTACGCAGCTCCCTAAGCCACGAGGAAACCCACGATTTTCCGGGTACAGAAGAAACATTTGAGCGATTTCCGGGAGACCTTTCCCCAGAAGCAAAACTTTGGTTGGAAAAACGTGGAGTGGATCCCGAAAGTGGGATTGTTTTGCCCCCCAATTTGTTCCAAGACTTCCCTCCCAAAGACAATAGTCCTTAAACCTTATCGCAAATTTTCATTTGCGTAGGACACCGACTTCACAAATATAGAATCTCAATGGCAAAAAGAATCCTTATCACAGGTGGAGCCGGATTTATCGGATCCCATCTTGCAGAAACTCTTCTGAAAGAGGGAAACCAGATCATCGTATTGGACAATTTCCATACCGGAAGAAAGGAAAATCTAACCCACCTTCTTACCAATCCGAATTTTGAACTGATCCGCCATGATATCACAGACTCCATCAAGTTGGAAGTGGACCAAATCTACAATATGGCTTGTCCGGCCTCTCCGGTACATTACCAAAGTAACCCCATCAAAACCATCAAAACCAATGTTTTAGGAATGATGAACATGCTTGGTCTTGCCAAACGTGTGAAGGCGCGGATTCTTCAAGCAAGTACTTCTGAAGTTTATGGAAATCCACTCGAACACCCCCAAACCGAATCGTATTGGGGGAATGTAAATACCATCGGAATCCGCAGTTGTTATGACGAAGGTAAACGAGTGGCCGAAACTTTATGTTTTGATTACAACCGCCAACATGCTGTGGACATTCGTGTGATCCGTATTTTTAATACCTATGGACCAAGAATGATTCCGGACGATGGTCGTGTAGTGAGTAACTTCATTGTACAAGCGTTACGTGGTGAAAACATCACCATTTATGGTGACGGAAGCCAAACACGATCGTTTTGTTATGTAGATGATTTAGTTCGTGGAATCATTACCATGATGAACACAGAAGGTTTTATCGGACCAGTAAACTTAGGAAATGACGGCGAATTTACTGTGAAGGAATTGGCTGAACTTGTGATCAAAGAAACAGGAAGTAAATCCAAAATCATTTACCTTCCTCTCCCACAAGATGACCCAACAAGAAGAAAACCAAACCTAAGTTTAGCGAAAGAAAAATTGAATTATTCAACGACCGTCCCGCTCGTGGAAGGCGTAAAAAAAACCATCGAATATTTTAGCAAAAGAGTATAAAATGAAAATAGGCGTAATCAAAGAACCATCTTATGAAAACCGAGTGGCTATCACACCGGATGTTATTGACCCTTTGAAAAAGTTAGGTTTCACTGTTTCAGTTGAAACGACTGCTGGGGACAATGCGTTTTTCTCCGACCAAGATTATAAAGATGTCGGTGCAACTATTGAATCAAGAGATTCAATTCTCTCCGGATCGGACATCGTTGTTTCCATTCATGCATTGGATGAAACAAGCGCAAAAAAAATAGGCAAAGACAAAATCTATATTGCTACTCTTTCCCCACTTGCTTTCCCAAAGAAAGTAAAAGAAATTGCAAATGCTTCCTTTAAAATATTCTCTATGGACACCATCCCACGAATCACACGTGCACAGTCCATGGATGTTCTCAGTAGCCAGGCAACTGTTTCTGGATACAAGGCCGTATTACTTGCCGCTTCCAACTACAGCCGGTTTTTCCCAATGTTAACTACGGCGGCAGGAACCATCACTCCAGCAAGAGTACTCATCCTTGGAGCTGGTGTTGCAGGACTCCAAGCCATCGCCACTTCTCGCCGATTGGGTGCTGTAGTCGATGTATTTGATACAAGGCCAGAAGTGAAAGAACAGTGTATGTCTCTTGGTGCCAAATTTGTGGAAGTGGAAGGTGCCGCCGATGCATCGAATACCGGTGGTTATGCGGTAGAACAATCAGAAGACTACCAAAGACGACAAAAAGAAGCCATTGCAAAATTTGCAGAAAAAGCAGATATCATCATTACAACAGCTCTCATCCCTGGGAAAAAAGCTCCGGTACTCATTACAAAAGAGATGGTAGATAAAATGAGACAGGGTTCTGTGATCGTAGACTTAGCAGCAATCAATGGTGGTAACTGTGAAGTCACTGAAAACGATAAAACTATTGTTTATAAAGGGATCACTGTGATTGGAAATTCAAATTTACAAAGTACCCAACCAATGGATGCAAGTAAGATGTATGCAAAGAATATTGTGAACTTTCTCAAGTTGTTTGTGAATAAAGAAAAACAATTCAACATCAACTTGGAAGACGAAATCATAAATGCATGTATGATTGCAGAAAATGGAGCGGTTCGTCACAAACCTACACTGGCGCTTCTCGGAGAGTAACTCTGAGATTTGTGTATTTTGCATTTAAAGTCTTAAAATTCGGATTATCTGAATTTTAAGACGGTTCGTTCCCGGTGATTTGCGGTTGGGTTCGCCAACGACGATGCACCCAAAAGTACTGCTCCGGAAACAACTTCACTTCCTCTTCCAAAGTTTTCGTCCAAAGTTCCGTATAATGTCTGATTACATCGTCCTTTGATGGATAAAGTTTTTTATCTACAAAACCCAAATCCTTAACTCGAACAATCACCTTACCGTCTTCGCCAGCTAACACTGAATAATATAACATCTTAGCACCGGTTAAGTAAGCCATTAATGCAGGACCCACAAAAGTAGAGGCTTGGCGATTCATAAAGGGAACAAAGATCCCTGCTTTCCCTGCATTTTGATCAGCTCCAAAACCAATCCAATAACCCTGTTTTAGAAGTTTGATCACTTGGGTAGATTCTTGAACGGGTACAAGGACCACTCCATTCTTGGTACGCATACGTCTTAAAAGTTGGTCAACAAAAGGATTTCTTACCTTTTTGTAGATGCCACCGCCCTTCATTCTGATTCCCAAAAATTGAACCAATATTTCCCAAGTGCCAAAGTGACCAGAAATCAAGATCACTCCCACCCCTTGTTTTTTCGTTTCTTCTTCAATTTGCAAACTTTCTGCATCGATGATTAGATTTTGATCCAACCATTTTCTAGTCATACGCGGAGCCCAAAGTGTATGCGCAAGTAAGATCCCCAAATGACGATAATGTGCTTTGACTAAATTTTGAATTTGGTCTTCGGAATAATTTGGGAAGGCAAAACGGATGTTATCGGCTGCCACTTTTTGGTGTTTTTTATCTAATGGATAAAGGAGTTTTGTTAAAAAAACTCCATACGCCAAACACCACTTATACGGAAGGACCTTGAAAGGGAAATAGAACAAATAAACAATTAAAAATGAGAAAAAATATCCAATATGTTTCATAACGTCAAACAATAAGGCCAAAGATAATAATGAAATAGAACCGCAACAAGCCCAATCCCAAAACCAATGATCCATCCCCCCACAATATCACTTACAAAATGATGTAAGGTAATTAATCTACCCACACCAGCAAACAAACTGAAGAAAAAGAAATACGGAGTTTCATGAAATGCAAAAACCAAAATAGTAGATACAACTATTGAATTGGCACTGTGTGCAGAGGGAAAGGAGTGTTTCATATCTGGATTGGAATCTACTTTTCCCATAACACTGACTAGGGGACGTTTTCTTGCAAAGTATTTCTTTAGCACCAACACCAGACGATCCGTTACATAAGTGAATATAAGTACGAAAGGCAAACTAAAGTATACAGGTTTGTACAGGTCACTCAAAAACATCAGTGGCAACAAAACCAAAGCGAACATTTCCCCACGATTGACTCGGGACAAAACCCAACTAAGTTTTGGATGGTGGAGATTTTTTTGAATCCAAATCGATAACTTCAAATCGATAGCAGAAATCAAATTCATTTAGAAAGCTCTTCTTTTATCTTTTGAAGTGCTTCAGCAAAAGAAAAAGTCCACTGGTTACGAGTAACCATATCTTTTAAAGTCACAGTCCCTGCTTTGATTTCGTCTTCCCCTCGAAGAAGGATCCAACGGTATCCTTTTTTCTCTGCATAAGAAAGTTGTTTTCCCATCTTTTGAGAAACTAAAGACACTTCTGCAGCAATCTTCTCCTTTCTGAGTTCTTTTGCAAAGTTATGATTCTCGGAAAAAGAAGACTCATCCAGTAAAGGAATATAAACAGTCGAATCACTTGAAAATTTCGGCAATAGATTATGTGCAGTTAAAAAATTTTGAAGAGTCACATCACCCAAACCAAATCCAATTCCAGAAAGTTCTTCATTGGAAAAAAGCCCGATTAAGTTGTCATATCTTCCACCACCATATAACGATCGTTTATTTTGTGGAGAGGTATCAAAGATTTCAAAAATAAAACCTGTATAATAATCAAATCCGCGAACCACTGAGGGATCAAAATAGACGATATCTTCTAATCTTATCGTTTTAAGATCTTCAAACAAAGTCTGGATGGCATTTAAAGTTTCTTCTTTAATACCAGGAATTTGATTCAATGTCTCGGTAGTAGCTGCCAAAAACAAATTGATTTTAGAGACCGCTGTTGGGTCGTTCGGAATTGTTTTCGAAACAAGGGCAATATACTCGTCTTCTGTAATTTTATTCTTTTTGTCTAAAATTTTAGAAACTTCATGCGCTTGGTTTGGACTTACTTTTAAACCATCTAACAGAAATTCGTCGAGAAGAGATCTATGAGAAATGGTAACTTTAAAACTATTCCTCGGTGCTCCGAAGGCAAAAAGAATATCACAAGCTAAAGACAAAATTTCTAATTCAGCTCTCTGGCTTGTCACACCAAACATATCTACATTCAACTGCCAGTGTTCCCGAAGGCGACCAAGGCCAGGTTGTTCATATCTCCAAAGGTTGGGAATGGAAAACCACCGGATAGGACGAGGAAGGTCGCGTAATTTTTTTGCCACCATCCGAGCCACGGTCGGTGTCATTTCGGGGCGAATTGCCACTTCACGATCCCCTTTATCAATGAAATTATAAATTTGTTTTCCTACAATTTCTTCCCCAGTTTTGGCTCGGTATAAATCCAATGACTCCACCATGGGGCCATCATACTCTTCATATCCGTATGACTTGACCACATCTTTCATTACTGAAAATAAATAATTACGAAGGCGCATATCTTCCGGATAAAAATCCCTTGTGCCTTTATAGTTTTCTGTTGTTAGTTTTTGTTCTTTCAATGTATGGCCCCTGTGAACCGGTAGCGAAGATCAGCCAAAAAACTCAATAAGACTATGGTAAATCTCTTTGGCTTTTTTATCTCCGCTGACACCTGTGATCCTGCCACCCAATCTAAAATAATCATTCACCTCTTCCAGATGTCGTAATTCTACTGCCATCCGAATCGGTGCCTGCAATTTGAAATTGATATCTAAAGTAAATGTAGGTTTCACTTTCAGTGCTTTGATAATTTCCATATCGTTAACTTCCAAGGCGACTCCACCTCGGGAAACGTTCAGTACGTTTTGTCTGATATCAAGAATATGGGTATTTGAGTCCATGATTCTTTCTTGAAACGTACGTTCAACCTCTTTAAACAAATCCAATACTTCACCAGGAATTCCTGGCCTTTCAGTCTCTAGGGAAAGATATGCAAAAAAATGCATGTCTTTCATTTGTATGAATAGAGGGTAATAAATAAAAGAACCGATTTTTCTCTTTTTGTATTCTTGGATTTTATCATCCAATAAAAACTCATCTTCGAATGTTTTTTTAGGATCAAACACATCTTCAGAAGAAAAGGATTCAAACGTTTCAGTATCTAAGATAAAAAGAGGTTTTTTATGTTCTTTCATTAAATCAATTTCATCACTATGAATTGATACAGAAAGAAATACCACTTTTGACTGCGGGTAATCTTTTAGGACAGTTCGTTGGATATCAGAAAGAATTACCTGCGAACTAACTCCAGTTAGTTTCGAAAAATCTATATTTGTTTTGGCAACTAAAAAGTTGGAGGCGACTACATTACCCCGAACCTTCTCATTTCTCGGATCTTGTCTCGTAGCATAGGTTTGTCTTCGGTCTATAATTTTTCCAAGAAGGAGATTATCTTTCTGGTTTATGAGTTCATAATCCACTTCCACATGGAATGCTGGTGTGGCCTGGACTGTAAAAATTGTCTCAATCAATTCAGGAATAGTTTCCAGTTCCCAAATATGGGCTCCGTCCTGTCTCTCACCTTTGAACTTAACACGGATAGGTGTGTCATATCCTTTCAAATACAATCCACCGGCACCCATCATTTGTTTGAAAAATTCAGGTAAAGCGCGTACCGCTTCTAAGGGAAGGTACTCTCTCTCTTGGTCGAAATGAATTTTAACACGATTGATCATAATTAGTCTATCTTTTTGAAATTCACACGTCTATTTCGAGATCGTCCTTCTTCCGTTTCATTTTCGGCCATTGGCTGAGAATAATGGTAAGCTTGTACCTTCATTCGTTCCTTGGGGACACCTTTGAGTCGCAAGTATTGATAAACAGAAAGAGCCCTATCTTCGCTCAAACTGATGTTGTATTCCTTATTCCCTATATTATCAGTATGTCCACCAATTTCAACTTTTTCATTTTTATGTTGTATGAGGAAGTCAGCAAAAAGATCCAATTTTTTCTTATCTCCATCACTCAAAGTTCGTTCATTGAACGGGAAATAAATAATTGCATTGTACAGATTATCAAAATCATTTAGATTTCTTAGATAAAGTACGGTCTCCTTTCCTTCCATGCTAGAAATTTTGTCTTTGGAAAAGAGGAAAGTTTCTTCTTTAAATCCTTTGGCTCTCACCAAAATCTCAAAATCCATGGTAGGAGATTTATCCAAATCAAAACGCGCATCTTTTGATTCTAAAGATTTTCCTTTACGAGTTAGGTCATCAAAATAATAACAAATAGCGTTCGGAATGACAAGGTCTGTTTTCCTATCTTTGACAATGAACCGAATTCCTTGGATGGTTTTGTCTGGTCGTTCGTCTTTTGTAGGGCGTATAGGCTGTAAGATGATTTGAGAATATTGTTCTTTTTCCTTACCCACGTTCCCTCTCAAATCTAAGAGTAATTCCGTAGGGTGGAATCCAGGAGAAGAAACTTCTACACGGTATAATTTTCCTGTTTTGATCGTTGTACGAAAATTCTCCGCATCCGCAATGGATAAGTCTCCTCCAATCCTTTTGGAAGTGATCACTTGGATGGGTTTTGTATCGTCATAGATTTTGAGAGTAGAATCAAGCCCAATCATGATGGCTTCTGATCCATCCAGAACGAGTCCACGAAAGACAAATTCATAACTACGTCTCAAGTCTTCTGGAACCATAGTTCTGTAAATATCGAACTGACCTTCCCCACCAGGTCTGTTGGAAGAAAAATAAAACCACAAATCATCAAAGGTGACAGAAATACCCTCGTTATCACTTTCTTCCCAAAGACTATAAGTGGAATAATCGGAGGGAGTATCAAATGGGAATCCTGTCGATTCACCTGACAACTGTTGGTTGGTATTAAATGGAGATCCTAATAATATAGGAGTTTCAAAAAGATTTTGTGCTTCATTGAACTCACTATAGTAAAAACTAAATTTACGATTTTTATCCCCACGATTGGAACTAAAATACAAACGAAGTCCATCCCAGTGGTAATTGGGACTAATCTCATCATCTTTTGTATTAATCATGGTTCCCACAGAAATCGGTTTTTGCCAAATTCCATCTCGACATTTAATTTTAGGTTTGTCCGGGATTATTTCTTTTGTAACTGTTGTAGGTTCTCTTTTCGAAATCCAAAGGTCAAATCCCCCAAGTCCCCCTGGACGGTTGGAAGAAAATACCATAGAACAACCATCAGGCGAAACTGCCGGCATTTTATCTTCAAAATGAGAATTGATTTCATTCACATGGATGGGTATAGACCAAAGACCGGTTCTTTGATTGATTTTTGTATAATAAATATTAAGGCCATCATACCCTTCTCGATTCTTTTTCGGATCAGCCTGTGATTTGTCACGAACAGAAGTAAAGTAGAGTTCGTAAGGTTTTTCCTCTTCATCAAAGAGGATGGAAAACATTCCTTCAAAATTGGTTGTATTGAGTTCGCGAAAGTTCTTTGGAGGAGACCAAACAGGTAATTTCATCCGATCAGGAAAACTTAAATTTTCTGAAATCCAAACATCCATCCCCCCCTCACCCCCAGGTCGATTGGATTGGAATACTAAATACCGACCTGTTGGAGAAATGATCGGGTTGTATTCCACATTTTGGGTGTTCAGTGGCTGGTAAAACCTTACGTCCTTCGCCTTTGGTAAAGGCTGCGCCAGAAGTGGGAATGCCAAAATGATTAAGGAAATAAGGAGTTTTTTCATCTGCCGTCTCTCCTATGTATCGGCTAATCGGAATTTTCTGCCAAGGGAAAAATAAGGCTTTTAGGGCAAGGTTTACCGATAATCCTTCTCATTCATGGCCGAAATCTTCGGAATTTTAAACATTACCACAGACTCATTTAGTGATGGGGGAAAATTTCTTAACCCAGATGACGCAATCAATCAAGGAATTAAACTGTTACAAGAGGGGGCTGATTGGTTGGACGTGTCAGGCCAATCTTCAAACATCGATGCCACTCTAGTTTCCGAAGCAGAGGAATGGAAAAGAGTCGAACCAGTCATTCATTATTTTGTTCCCAAGGGAGTGCGTATCAGCCTCGACAGTTTTCGTCCGGAAGTACAAAAGAAAGGAATTGAAGCAGGTGTTCGCTGTATTAACGACATCACCGGTTTTACCTATGAAGGTGAACGTAGTTTTCTAAAACCTGCGATTGAAAAACATCCAGACTTAAAATTCATAATCATGCATTCGCATAACAAAAATATTGCGAAATACAAATCAGATCTCACTCCAGAAAAAGTAGTTAGAAAAATCCAAACTTTTTTCAGAGACCGTCGTTCGGATCTTATATCATTCGGAATTCCTGAGCCTTCCCTATATTATGATCCAGGAATGGGTTTTTTTTTGAGTGACGATCCGATGGTTTCTTTTCAAGTTCTGCAAGAATTGGAAATCCTTAAATTAGAATTTCCGCAATTGATGGTGGGAGTATCTAGAAAGTCTTTTCTTGGGAATGTACTTGGTAATTTACCAATCGCAGATAGGGAGTTTGCCACTTTGGCCTGTGAACTCCATCTCTTAAGGTATAAAATTCCTTTCATAAGAACGCATAACGTTCTTAAACTCCGACAAGCAGAAAAAATTTGGAATTTATGCCAAGATCGGGAATGAACTCTATCTTTAGGATTTGAATTTTTAATTTAATGGCTAACTTCTTCCGGAACGAGAAGCTTTCCTTACATCCTTTCCTTCTTTGGAAAGAGTAGGAAAGAATACCGACTCTGGAACCGAATACCCTTTTTCTATCGCCTTACGGTAGTAAGGCAAAAGCCCATCCCATTTTGGGAAATCTTTCAAAACAAGTAAAGTATCACGCCAAATTTCTAAAAATCCGACTTGTGTTTTTTCACTCGCAGTAGCCGATTCTGCCCACTTCAAAGCCTCTTCATAACGACCCAATTCATAATTGGCCTTTACAAAGTAAAAATGAAATTCCTTATTCTTTTTAGAGGCAACTTCCAAGGATTTTGCATAATCCAATAAACTATACCAATTATTTTTTTGGACTTGGATGTCTGCCATTCCATAAAGTGCGTTCTCATGGAAGGGGACTACTTCTAAAATTTGATTGAAATAACTTTCCGCATAAGCATAGTTACCTGTTTGCAAATAATAATTTGCTAACTCTTCATAGGCAAACAATTCCCATCCCTTTACGCGCGATAGGGCATCAAGTAAAACAACCTTCTCATCATTCCGCAAACGAACTTCCAATTCTTTTAAAATATTGGTGTAGGTGACAGAAGACCTTGAGGGAGCTTCTTTCGCCACTTTTTGCTTTAAGAGTTCGTATTCATCTAACAAAAAATAAAATCGAATTCGGTTCAAATGGACGGCTACTTCGTTCGGATTGGTTTGAATGCATTTATCCCAAACGGATTCTGCTTGGTCCAGTTGAATGGTTTTGGACAACCGAATTCCTTCTGCATTGCACTCTGTAGCACGGGAACCCGTCACTTCTATAAACAAGGAATCGGATTCCAAATCCTCTTGTTTTGCAATAGGATATCTACATCCCATTAGAATTAAAATATTACAAAGAAATAGAATGTATAAAATACGAAATTTCAATCTAGGATGGCCTGTCTGGATCTGTCTTTTCCTTCATCTTTTGAGCAAATACCAAATATTGCATCGCTTTTTCGGGGTTGCCATTGAAAAGATATAACAAACTTAAATCCAAAGCTTCTTGTGCATCCGGTGGAGAAAACTCATCTGGATTCTCTTTAGAAAGTTCTAATTTGGTTTGGAATTCCTTTAATTTCATTTTGGCCTTGGATTGGATCCGATGCAAACTTTCATTTGCAATTCCATCTTCCTCTTTCCAAGCAGCTTGCAAACTTTCGTTAAAGTTTGTAAATCCCGCATCCTCTTTGACCATTGTGGCAAGCAAAGTGGCCGATGCTTTATAGTTTCCCTGTTTGGCGAGGATTTCAGATTGTATGATCTTTAATTGAGCATTTCCGGGATACAGAATCAAGTAACGTTCAATCATTTTTAAACTTTCTGGAAAACGATTCCTTTCGTAGTAAAACATCGCAAGCCCTCCTAAAGCTGATTTATGGTCTGGTTCGATTTTAATAACATTAGTTAGATATACTTCGGTTTTTTCATCATTGCCTAACTTCTGATAGGCCTGTGCGAGCAATAGGTGTGCAGAAATAAACTTCTTTTCGAAGGTTAAGGTTTGTTTTAAAAAACTAATGGCTTTTTCTGTTTCCTCGTGTTTGTAAAGGGAAACAGCTAAATTATAACAGTTTTTGACATTTGCATGGAGTTTGTATGCTTTAGAAAACAAAGGAATTGCTTCTGCATGTTTTCCTTGTTTGGCGTAAATTACACCCAAGTTTTGTAAGGCCAGATGATAATTCGGGTCTTTTCCGAGCAAAATTTTGTATTGGGTTTCGGCACGATCAAACTCCCCGTTTCGCTCCAAACGGACTGCCTCATTGAATAGAGTTTGGATTTCTTGTGCCATACTAGCCATTATCGTTTCAGAAACGAATCTCCCTCGAGAAAAATTATCAGGAGATTGGAAAAACCTTCCGAAAGGTACACACAAGAGTCCAGAGGAAGGGGAAAGTTATGCAAAGACTCATACTTATATCCATAGTATTGTGGCTAGTGTCCTGCAGTTCTGCAGATGCTACCCGAAGAGATTATAGTGCTTCCGGCGATCCGGAAGATATTTTTTTCGAACGGTCTGGAAAGTCAAAACCGGCAAGTAACACTAAATCGGAAGATCCAGTGGCTCGCTCCATCATTGACGATTTAGATTCTAATGCAAAAACAGCAACACCTGTTGTTGCCGCAGCAATCCCAACCAAAAAACCAGCGGATCAGTTTGATGAAGTTGGATTGTCTTCTTGGTATGGACAAAAGTTCCAAGGTCGTCCTACCGCGAGTGGTGAGCCTTTTGATCGAATGAAGATGACGGGTGCTCATAGAACATTACCCATCGGAAGTGTGATCAAAATCCAGAACCTGGAAAACAATAAGGAAGCGGTAGTTCGTATCAATGATCGTGGGCCTTTTGTGGATGAACGAATTGTTGATGTATCTGAAAAAACTGCGGAGATTCTTGAGTTTAAAGACAAAGGGATTACCAAAGTAGGGATCAAAGTTCTCAAAAAAGGGGAAGATGATCTTGGAGATGATTTAGATGATGCGGATCTTTTGGATGATGCTCCAACAAAACCAGAAAAACTGACACCGGTAAAACCAGGTGTAGCGAAACCAGTAGCAGCTGGGAAAGGTTTTACTGTTCAAGTTGGTGTCTTTCAAGAAAAAGAAAGAGCATTAAAATACCAAGAAAACATGAAATCTGAATACAACCAATCTGTGTTCGTAACTCCACGAGATGGAAAGTTCGTAGTTCAAGTTGGGGATTTTGCAGACCGCACAAAAGCCGAATCTCTCAAATCAAAATTGAAATACGACGGGATTGATTGTTTTATCGCAAATCGTTAATTTTTATCCTTCCCTCCGGGCAAAAAGGCGACTGACTGATTTGCTCGGGAAGGTAGGAAAATGGATTGATTTCGAATTTCTGCCTGTTACGATTTCGTATTAAATTAGCAACTAGAAGACCCTATGAGTGAAAGCATTTTATCCCTTGACCACATACTAACAAATTATTATACATTCGGTAGTTTAATTGTCACTGTCCTCCTTGCGGTCTTGACTACATTCTTTTTCTCGCTGAAAGACAAAACTGTGGCCACAAAACACATGGGGTTGGCTTGTTTGTTTTTGTGTTTGTTTCAGTTCGGATACCTTTTAGGAGCCTTTTACTACCATCCCATTGCTTCTTACCATCGCTGGATCACTGGCGGTTTTATCATCTTCGGGATCATTCATTTCGGACAGTTCTTTTTTCGTTTTCCAGATAACGAAGACCCAAAAGCAGCGACCATCCTCCAGGCTATCCTTTATGCCATCGCCATCGTTGTTGTTCTCTGGTTTCTTGTTACCGTTTCTCAAGGGGAAAGAAAGTATCACTTTACTGCCCACCATTGGGATTTTAACTCCGAAGGACCGAGCCGAATTTTAAGTCTATTCATTGCAGCTTATTCTTTTATCAACTTCCTTGTCCTTCCTGGGTATCGCATATTCCATGTTAGTAAAGACAAACGGGGAACTCTCATTATCATGTTGGTTGCGGCTCTCATTGCGGCTGTAGTACCAAACATAACCAACGTAATGAGCCGTGATGGTGCTATGGAGCGTTCTACTTACCTAACAGCGCTTGTATTACTTTTCACTTTTACCTTCTTTATTATCACGATTACTTTTATCAATAATAGTAGTGAAAGAACTACCTTCATGGTAAAAATTGTAGGAATTTCATTTGTTACAATTCTACTAATCATGCAGGCCTTCAGTTACTTGGTAGACCAAGAAAAAGAATCCTCTTTTGACAATACTGCCATCCAAAAGGCCCTTCGTGTTGCGGAAGGGGGCGAACGTTCCAAGGACATTTTATTTGTCATCGAATACGATTCCTCTGGCCAAAACCTTAAAAAAGCTTACCTGCCCTCTTCTGTAAATCTGGACCTTCCTCTTGTCCAAGCAGATCTTTACAATACAGCCCTGTATGATGAAGTAGTTTCGATTGGAGAATCTGATTACCGAAATTCTCTTAAATCTATTCTATCTAAAACACCCTATTATTTTGAAGGTTATAAGAATGCGATCAGTCAGTTTTTGGATGAAAATCCGGATTCTGAAGGTGCAGAATTAAAGACCGAAGTCTCTAAGTTAATCGAGAAACTTAACCGAAGAACCTTTATCAATACTAACAAACTCGGGGACATTCTACCTGATCAGTTTTGTGAAGAAGGTGTCAAATACGTCGAAAAAGTTAAAAACGTAGATTCATTTCGTGATGCTATTCTCAAACATGTAAGCGATTGTAAGTGGGACGGGAAGGAAATTTCAGGAAGGGACCTTCGGGTTGAGATGTTGAAATTCTTCCGTTATTTCAAACCAGACTTAACTAGACACTACAGAAAAGACTTAGACGGTGTTTCGCATTACGTAGCTTATATGACCTATGATTCGAAAAACAAAATCAACAGAGAAGTTGGTTTTAATTATCGAGATTACAGGGCTTATATGCACAAGTCGGCAAAACTCGAATTAGTAATTCTTGCGATCGTGATGTTCGTTTTATTAGTTGTTTTCCCGCTTTTCTTTCGTTCTGCACTTGTGAATCCACTCTATGCATTACTCGCTGGGGTGGAAAAAGTAAACCAAGGAAATTTGGAAGTAGAAGTTCCCATCAAAGTAAATGATGAAATTGGTTACCTTGCAGAATCCTTCAATGGAATGGTTTCTTCTATTCGTGACGCAAGACGCGAACTCCAAGACTACGCAGAAAACTTAGAAGAAAAAGTGAAGGAACGAACCAAAGAATTGCAGGAAAAAATGGATGAGATCCATCGTTTGAAAGTACAACAAGATGGTGATTACTTTCTCACTTCCCTCCTTGCAAAACCATTATTCTTTAACGCAAACAAATCAGATAACATTCGTTGTGACTTCTTTGTTCACCAAAAGAAAACCTTTGAATTCCGAAATAAAACCGGAGATCTTGGTGGCGATATTTGTATCACTGGAAACCTAAAGTTAGGAAAACCTGATGATTTCCATCGTTACACCATGGTGATGAACGGTGATGCTATGGGAAAATCCATGCAAGGTGCCGGTGGTTCTTTGGTAATGGGTGTGGTCATGAATTCCATCATGGCACGTTCCGCCGGTAATAAAAGAATTCTCAATCGAACCCCTGAAGAGTGGCTAACAGACGTATACGAAGAAGTCAATGCCGTATTCAAATCGTTTAGTGGAACGATGGTAATCTCGGCAACAGTCATGTTGATCGATGATGACAGCGGAAAAATTTGGTATTTTAACGCAGAACACCCTTATAGTATTCTTTACCGAGATGGTAAGGCTAGTTTCATAGAAGATGAATTAAAACTTCGTAAATTGGGACTAGATTCAGAATATCCATTCGAAGTACAAACCTTCCAACTTCTACCGGGAGACCAGTTGATTCTTGGTTCCGATGGACGGGATGATATCGATCTCACTCCAGATGAAGATGTTAGAACCATTAATGAAGATGAGACAATGGTCCTTCGCTTTGTGGAACAAGCTGACGGAGATATTTACGAAGTAGAGAAACTCGTAAAAAAATCGGGAGATATTACAGATGATATCTCTATGTTAAGTGTTGTTTTCAAAAGTGAACGATCTCCAATCCTCCATACACCAGAAAAAGAAGACTTATCAAACCAACCAATTGATGACTTTTTTGACACTCCCGGCGATGATTGGGATGAAGCACTCACAACTTCAGGTGCCTTTGAAGAAGGAAAAGTTCTTTATCAAAATGGAGAAATTGAAAGAGCCATTACGGTAATGAAAAAAGCCTTTCTCGGAGATGCAACCAACCAAAAACTAAATAAGTTTTTAGGTCTTGTGAGTTACAAAGGAAAAGAATACGACATTGCAGCAAAAGTTCTGACAGAATTTTTAAAGGAAAACGAAGGTTCAGGTGAGTATTGGTATTACTTAGCTATGTCCGAGAAAAAACTCGGGAATTATGAAAGTGCACTAAAAGCAGCACAGGAAGCTTTGAAATACGACCCAGAGAACTTTCAAAACTTAATTAACCTTGCCGATGTTAGCCGATTGCTTGGAAACGTCGACCGGGCGGTTACTTACGTAACTCGTGCCCAGTCCATTGATCCAACAAACAAAAATGTTCTCAAACTTTCAAAACTATTAGAAAAAGCGACTAGCCTCAATTAATTGAGGTTAGTCTTTTTCTTAATAGAACGATTTAGAATGAAACATAATACAAAATACGATTTAAAATCGTTATAATGAATCTGGCATTTTATTAAATTGTAACAGCTAATTTACAAAAACCAGCTTGCCAGAGATTCAAAATTCTGTCAGAATAAGCGAATCCAATTTTATAGAATAAGGATCCTTATGAATCAAAAACTTGTTTTAAGTGTATGGACGGCAATCCTCTTCGCCGGAAGTTCTCTACTTGCCCAAGAGGCCGACGTTGCTTTAGGCCGCTATCTACCCCCTGAAAAAGACTCAGTCATCGAAATTTTCAAATGTGGTGATAAATACTGCGGTAAAACGGTTTGTATCAAAGACAATGCTTACCCTGAAAAAGAGAAAGACAAAGGCGTTCCAGGTACTCCGTATCTCGACCATAACAACGAAGATCCAAAACTAAGAAACCGTCCGAACCTAGGAATGGTTTTTATTACTGGATTCGACTATGTTGGGGAAGGTGTATATAAAAACGGAAAGATCTATAACCCACGTGATGGTAAAACCTACTGTGGAAAATTCACTTCCTTAGAAGGTGGGAATCGTTTGGATCTGAAGGGGACACTCTGTTCCATTACCTTCATTGGAAAGACAAACAACTGGGTAAAACTTGGTAACATGAGCGTAGATGACGCTCGATGGGATTGTACCTTTAAAGCTAAAAAATAATTGTAATCATGAAATACCTGCCCTCCACCGAGAAGGCAGGTTCTCTATTTCACTTCCAAATTCTTCTCTAAAAACCCAAGAATCTATTTCTTTTCAAAGTCCTTATACAATAAAGATGGTTGAATCCCTTGGTTTGCTTGGTATTTTCCTGATTTGTATTCGCTGATTTCCCCTTCCACTGTATGGTAGAAAATCTGGCAAATCTGAACACCTGAATAAACACGTAAAGGATGTGTAACTTGGATTTCTAAAGTCCAAAAACCTTTAAACCCTACATCTCCAAAACCCGCAGTAATATGAACAAACATTCCCAGTCGCCCAATCGAAGAACGACCTTCTAACATGGGAACTAAATTATGAGTCTCTGTAAATTCGATGGTCCTTCCTAAATACAATGTGCCCGGTTCGAGTAACAAACCCTCTTCCGGTATCTTCAGAGTTTGTACAGGATTTGGTTTTTTCATATCTAAAGGAAATTCCGAATATACAAGAAGGTCTTCATGCAATCGCAAATTATATGAATTTGGGTTTAGTAAGTTAGCATCGTATGGTTCGATTTTAATATCGCTACCAAGTCTTTTTAAAATTTCTTTTCCGGTTAAAATCACGGATCATTCTCCCTTAAAATTAGGTTTTCTTTTTTCAGCAAACGCCTGTAAGGCTTCCATTCGATCTTTTGTACCTATTGTCTCAAAATAACACAACCTCTCCCACTCTAGGGCAGATTCTATTGGTAATTCCATCCCGCGATGTATGGCTTTTTTAGCAGCAGAAACCGCAATAGGTGCAGATTCCGATATCTCCCGTGCCAAGGCAAGAGAAGATTCCCGTAAATGGTCTGATTCAAATATTTGAGATACCAAACCTCGTGCTACGGCTTCCTTGCCCGAAAGTTTTCTTCCAGAAAATATCCATTCTTTGGCTGTGGATTCTCCCACAATTCGGGAAAGTCTTTGTGTTCCGCCAGCTCCAGGAATGATTCCTAATTTTGTTTCTGTAAGTCCCATCTGCGCGGACTCACTCGCATAACGAATATCACATGATAATGCCATTTCTAATCCGCCCCCGAAAGCAAATCCGTTGATCGCTGCAATCGTCGGAATAGAAAGACCTGCCAATTCAGAAAAACAGAGGTTGATATCTTTTAGGAATTGTTTTACCTGTAAGTCCGACATGGATTTTCTTTCCTTTAGATCAGCCCCAGAACAAAAGGAATCCCCCGTACCAATGATGACTAGAGCCCGTGCCTTGCTTGTTTTAACCTCTTGAATCCTTTCCCTTAGTTCTTCCAAAAGTTGGATGGAAATGGCATTTTTTGCTTCGGGACGATTTAGTTCCATCAATGCTACATAAGTATGGTGGGTTTGGAGAGTGACAGTGTTCATAGAATTTCCCCCGAATGAAAAAATAGAAATGAAAACTCTTTTGATTTTCCGATAATGGAAACAGTGATCATGAGAAGGATTTTATACACAATCGGATTCTCACTAGTACTTGGAAGCAGTTTTTCCTGTATATCTTCCTCATCGGAAGATCCTTTGGCCGCGCTTCTTACCTCTCCCCCTGTTGTGTCTTCTGTAACTCCACAAATTGGAACTCCTGCACAGAACAATCTAAATGCCCTCTATTCAGCTACCGAAGTTGTCATCAAAGGGGAAAACTTTGGAATCGATCCTGTGGTTCGATTCAATGACATCATTGCTACCATCAGCCTAAACATTGGAACCGAATTGTATACGAAAGTTCCGGATGGAGCTTATTCGGGATTCATCACAGTATCAAAATCCGGTGGCTCCTGTTTACCAAATTCGAAAGAAGGTGTGAATTGTGCTGGTATGGAATACTTTATCGACTGCTATGCGGTGACAAACAAACAATATGGCGCAGAAATTGAATTAAAACAAGGCCAAAGTTTATCCATAGAGTTTGATGGAAATGAAACGAAAGCCTTTCGCACAGATACATTATTATCATCTAGGAATTTGACCATCGGTTGCCAAAGTGTCGTGACTGTGAGAGTATTTGATAGATCGTGCCGAGCAACCGATTACGTTTTGCAAAACGACCCGGTGATTCCTTTTCCAGTAGGGGTTGCGACTCAGTTTTACATCACGGCTGAATCTGCGACTTGCAGCTTAGTCCTTTAAAAAAAATCGTCTATAAGCTTATTTAAATTGGAATTTAGGTTTAGGCATTCCCACCTCTTGGTTTCAGTTCAGAAGCCAAGAGGAAGATATTCATTGGGAATTTAAAAATCAGCAGGATTTAGTTGGAGTAGAAGATCTCGATTAAGTTTTGGCTTGGGTCCGCAAACGTGAGGGATTCTCCAGAATCAATTCCTTCTGGCCCTTTAATGATCTTCACGTTTTTCTCTTCCAGTTCGCTGATGGCTTCAGTGAAATCATCCACATCCATCACAAAACTTAAGGTTGGCAGAGATCTGTCTGAAACTTCTGCAACCACCAATCGGATTCGAAAGGAATCCAGAGAAAGAATTGCCTCAGTCGCCTTCTTTGTCTCCACTTCGAAGTCAAAAATGTCCCTGTAAAAATCGATAGAGGTGTCGAGTTGGGAGACTGGGATACTGACGTGGCCAATGCCTTCTACAATAATCATAATGGAATTACACCTTCGTGAACTTTTCTGTCATCATGCTTGAAAAACCGGCTTTGTCGAGAAAAAAGCAATTTCCCTCTAACAAACTCGAAACTAAAATTTGAATTCCAATTCCAACTTAGGAAAAAAGAATCAAATTATGAATGCATTTCGGATATTACTCATCGTTTTAGCCTTTTTTGCCCTTTCTTGCAAGGAAGAGGTCGTTCCTTTTGAAACTGCCCATGAAAACCTAGCGGCAAAACTCCTAGCAGAGAACCAAATCCTACTAGAAGAGTATCTAAAAGAAGACCCAAAACCGAACTGGAAAGTATTTTCAGAATCTATTGATTCCTTGGGGACGAGTGGACATCCCAAATTAAAGGCCTGGGCAGAAACTTTACGTCCACTCCTTCCCACAAACGGGGTAGATTTAGAATCTAGTTACGAAAAAATTTCTAAAATTCAGGAAATATTGATCCAAATCAAAACGGAAGTGCCAAATCAATCTAAGTACAATCGATTTTACTGTCCTATGGTCGATAAATCTTGGTTAATGACAGGGAGAGAAGTAAAAAATCCTTATGCCCCCGAAATGAGAGACTGCGGAGAATTAATACAATAGTCTATGCCTAAATGTTTCCTTGGTACATCTTTATATGAAGCCTGCCCACCTAGCTGCAGGCATTCATTCGCTAAACAAGACTTAGATGAAGATTGTATTGCAAAAAATAAACTAGAAGCCTTTTTACAGGATAGAGTTACATTTAAAATTGGGTTTTCTGCATTTTCTCAAATTCCTGCGAAAACATTAGAAAAATTTCTTTGGACCTCTAAAGACAATTTAGAACTAATTTCGTATTTTCTTTATATTGGAGAACCTACACTCGTTCGAGAGATTATTGAGTCCTTTTCAAACCACACTTTGAGTTATCTTTTCAAATGTGATTTTGAAAATTACATGAACATTCGGGATTCCATTAAAAGGGAAAAATCAATCAAACACATGTTTGATATAAGAAGTTTTAAATATTGGACTTTTGTTAGTTATTTACGCATTTGCGATCTAATTCAGTATTTTGTTCGTTACTTAAAAGAACCAGAATATGCATGTCAGTTTATAGTAATATTACCATCCGAAATTGTATCAAACCTTAACAAATATACTGGTTTGGATTTTGAAGAAGAAAAATCTTTATATACCGCACTCGGAGATTCAATCTACGAATTACCATTACAATCTCCAAAAATCTATGAACACATGATGCAATTATTTGCAGACGATCCTGAAGTTTCGATCATACTTTCCACAATGGAAGGACTCATTGAAAGACAACAATTGATTTTAGAGACGAGTGAAAAACTCATAAACTATATCGGAGAGCATAGAATTGATAAAAACTTTCAGTTTATCTTTTCAGAAATGAATGGAATGGAAATTGGAACTGCATCAGAAATTCTAAATCAATTATTAGAACGAAAAATGATTACTCCATCTCAAAAACAAATGATTATCGATTTTCTTAACACTGGTAAATTAGAATTGTAGAATCAACTAATCTTCGCTAGTTGATTATACAAAATTCAAAGTTTAGCCAGCAATTTTTATTTTTTTAGCAAGATACACGCTAAACAACAAACTAAATACAGAAATCATTCCTACCAATTCATAGTTTACTAGTTGATTATCAGAAGTTTGTACCAAAATGAGCCCGGCAACATAAGATGCTGCGCCCGAAGAAATCTGTTGGATGGCCGAATTCACAGACATAAAACTTCCACGAATTCTTGGTTCCACAGCGGAAGTAATCATAGCAAAGGCAGGAACCATCCTTCCAGAAACTAAAATCATAAATAAAGTTGTGATGGTAAGAACTACTGGTAAGGAAGTTTTTGTTAAGGTCACAACAATCACGATCGGGATCACAGCTATGATCGAAATGATTTGGTAAACAGTTAGTTTTCCATAACGGTCCGACAGTTTTCCAATGAATCTGCTAGTAAAAAATGTAAATAGTCCGCCAAAGAAATAAATATAAGGTAGATCACTAATCGCTAAACCAACGTTTGAGACTAGAAATGGACTAAGAAAAGGAATGATTGTAAATCCACCAAACATCAAAAAAACCATAAAAAGAAAAGGGGCCATATGGTCTTTTTTGGTAATCACTTGTTTTAATGATTTGAGTTGGGACTGTTTCGGGTGAACATCTGAATCTAAATGGTAACGGATCGATGGTAATACTTTGTAACCAATCGGTAGAATCAAAAAACCAGCAATAGCCAAAGAGAGGAATGGGAAATGCCATCCGAATTTATTTGCTAAGGAAAGCCCGATCGGAATTCCAATCACTGAAGCCACAGAAAAGGAACTCATCACAACACCGGTTGCTGCCCCTCTTCTAAATACAGGAATGATATCTCCAATAATAGAAAGAACAGTAGCCCCAATCATTCCCCCGAATCCACCGGCAACAATCCTTGCAAAAAGTAAAAATCCATAATTGGGAGCAAAAGCACATAACAATGTCCCGAAAGAAAATCCAAAAAACAATACAAGAAGGCTCATTTTACGATCATAGGAATCTAAAAACAAAGCTCCAATCAGTCCAAATAAACCAGCACTGATGGAATAGGAAGAAACTAGCAACCCAAAGGCTGCAGAATCGATTTTGAAACTGTCCATAAACACGGGGCCGAGAGGCATCATGATGACAAAATCCAGGATGTGTAAAAATTGGAGGGCCGCAAGGATAAAGATGATGGCTCTTTCTTTTTGGATGGTATGAAGCGGATGGGTGAGAGGTTGGCTCATAAAACTAATATTGACCAGCCGTTCAAAATTTCCAAAACTATTTAGTTTCGAATTGCCAACTTTTGCATTCAGTAATAAATTTCCCTAATGAAATATGCTTTAATTACAGGTGCATCCACTGGACTCGGAAAAGACTTTGCTCTGACTTTGGCTAAAAAGGGTTTTACTCCCATTTTAGTCGCACGTAGTGCCGATCGATTGAAGGCGCTCGCCACAGAAATCAAATCCAAATACGGATTACAAAGTGTCGTCATCGCCCAAGACTTGGCCAAACCTAAATCGGCAGAAGTTTTATACAAAGCGGTCAAAAAACTAAAACTAAACATCCACTGTTTGGTGAACAATGCTGGTTTTGGTCTCAACGGTGAATTTCATAAGAATTCCTTTGCAAAAGAAGCAGAGTTGATCCAACTCAATGTCACTACTCTCGCAGAACTTTGCCATTTGTTTTTACAAGATATGGTAAAAGTCAAAGAAGGTTATATTCTAAACGTTGCTTCCACTGCCGCTTTCCAACCAGGACCACTGATGTCAAGTTACTATGCTTCAAAAGCCTTTGTTCTTTCCTTAAGTGAAGGACTTGCCGAAGAAGTTCGAGATTATGGTGTTACTGTAACATGCGTTTGCCCAGGACCAACTCAAACTGAATTTTTCGAAAGAGCCAATATGACGAAAATCAATTTAGTTAAGTCATCTTTTCTGATTATGAAATCACAAGATGTGGTGGATATTGGACTCGATGCTCTGTTTGGAAAAAAGGTCGTAAAAATTACGGGATTCTTTAATTTCCTTTTAGCACAATCGGTTCGATTTTCTCCTAGATTTCTCGTTCGTTTGATTGCGAAATACTTACACCAAGCAGGATGATTTGGCTGATTTCCCTTTTTCATTTTCGAACCGCTTTCAGTTATTAGGTGATTTAAACTCAGAAAATAAAATCTACCAAACAAAACAAAATCTGGAAAGGTCAGGAAAAACAATTTTGGATCTCACCAATTCCAATCCTACAAAATTAGGATTGGAATTCCCTCCGGGAGCTTTGTCCCATATACTTTCCCGTTTGGACCTCAGCCAGTATGACCCTCTGGCAGAAGGGTTAGAATCCACAAGAGCGACCATTGTTTCCGAATATACAAACAGAGGAATTCAATCCAAAACCTCCGACTTAATTCTTACGGCCAGTACTTCGGAAGCCTATTCCTATATTTTTAAACTTTTTACAAATCCAGGGGACGAAGTCCTTACACCAAACCCTGGTTATCCGTTATTTAGTTTTTTAATTGGACTTGAAAATCTAAAAGAAGTCCACTACCCGCTAAAAGAAGATCCAGAAACTGGGAAGTGGATTTATTCTGCGGAAACCATTGCCAATTGTGTAAGTACAAAAACCAAACTGATTGTGTTGGTCAGTCCCGCAAATCCAACTGGTTCTCGAACCACTGCGAGTTTTTGGAAAGAATGGGAGGCATTGGAAGTCAAAATTCCAATTCTTTTAGACGAAGTTTTTGTAGGGTATGAGTTTTCTGGGCAGCCCCACGAGATTCCTGATTCGCCTAATTTTCCTCTATTAATCTGCAATGGATTTTCTAAAATGTTAGCACTTCCTCAGCTCAAACTAGGTTGGATCTTGAACCAAAGCCCAAAACTCTACAGATCCGAAATCCAGAAAAATTTAGGATTCATTGCCGATACTTACCTTTCTGTCAACTCTCCAGTACAACTCGCGGCCCCAGAACTTATACCTTGGAAATTTATGATCCAAAATCGCATCCAAACAAGAATTATGCGAAACTTTGCAGAATGTATTTTCTTTTCAGAAGAGAATCCGATAATCAAAAAAAAATCCGCAGTAGAAGCAGGATGGTATTTTTTATTTGAATTAGATTTGGAAAAAAAGGATGAAGATCTGGTTGCAGAGATTTTATTAGAAACCAAGGTGTTTTTACACCCTGGATCTTGGTATGGCTTTTCGCATAACCGCTGCATATTGGTTGTGAGCTTAATTTCAGAGGAAGAAACTTTACGAAAAGGTTTAGAAGCCCTTCAATCCTATCTTAAATAATTAAGAATTGCCGTTTTTTGGGCCAAGGCATCCGCTTTTCCTAATTC
Organism: Leptospira abararensis; assembly: GCF_016918735.1. Classification (GTDB taxonomy): domain Bacteria; phylum Spirochaetota; class Leptospiria; order Leptospirales; family Leptospiraceae; genus Leptospira_A; species Leptospira_A abararensis. The sequence continues at coordinate 38,329 of NZ_JAFFPR010000014.1, read as the reverse complement.
AAAAGTTTCTCTAACTCCTTTTGGATTGGTATAATCAAAAGAGGTAATAGGTAGAGGTTTAGAAGGAGTCATCAAATAGGATTTTGCCAATAATTCTGGGTCTTTACCCACAATCGTATTCGGTTCATAATGAATTCCGATGATTTTGGCGTTAGGCGAAAAAGTTTCGATGACCATATTATTGGTGAGTCCCCCATCCAAATAATATTCATCATCAACCGATTGAAAGTCCACAATAGGAGGAATTGAAGATGAGTTCATAATGAATTGTTCTATTGTTTCTGAATTCACAAAGTCTTTTTCTGTAAAATCCACATCCACCATATTCCATTTTTTAATCATCTCGGCAGTCCGGTTCGCAGGGATTCCATCCGACCGGTCTCGATCATCCAAAATAAAGGCCCTACCTGTTTCAGAGATAAGTCTCGCCAAACGGAACTTATTCTTTAGTGAATCTTCCTTGGGATGAGCTTTCACAGAATGGATCCAGACTTTGGCCCCTGATTCCAAAACCTTATCGAACTTCATTCCAAAACGAATGGTTCGCCGATACATATCTTCGTGTGGAAAGGTAGATTCTCCCCGAAGAAAATTCGAAAAATGAAAGTTACGCGAATTGCGTTTTGTGATTTCTTCAAAGTATTCTACCGATTCTTCTTCTGTTTGGGAGAGAATACAAAGGGCCATAGCAGCACCCGCAGACACTCCAGAAACCTCAGTGAAACGAACCCCCCATTCACGAAGAGTCTTTCCAACCCCCAAAGCATAAAAAGCCTTACACCCACCACCGGCAATGGCAAGAGAAGCATCATAAGAGGGAAATATTTTGACTAGTGTTTGTAATACTTGTTCTCGAACGCCCATAAAATCGACAAATTCTATTCCCCTTCCCAACGAAAGCATAGAGTGTTGTTTTCTCCTAAAAATCTGTCAAAGTATAAACTAGCGCGACAATCGTCTTCGGTCGCAAGAAAGAAATCATATCCACCGGCGGGATATTTGATTTTACAACATCCTTTTTTGTCCTTACGATCAGGCGGTTGACGCACGGACTTGTCTTGGCCCTTCAAATCACCAAGAGTCGGCGGCAGTTCTTGTCTCGAATCGGCAAATCCTTCGGATAAAAAAGCCACACTCAAGAAGAGAAAAATCAAAATGGTTCGCATTCTGTACAGGTAGACTTGATTAAAGATACACAAGTTCGGCGATTTCTAAAAAAGTCATGAATTAGGTTCAATCGTACAAATTGTATTTCTAATGAATAGGAAATATTTTTCTTTACCCATTTACAAAATCTTTTATAATCTCCCCACCAATCATCCTTTGAGGACATCAATGAACAATACGAGACTACAATACCATGCCACGGGAGGGCAACTCTTCATCCTTTTATTGAAGAATATGTTTCTTACCGTAGTAACTTTGGGGATATATAGCTTTTGGGCCAGAACCAATGTACAAAAATTTATGGCAGAAAATTTGGAATGGGCTGGGGAACGTTTTTCCTTTCATGGAACAGGAAAAGAGCGATTCATAGGTTTTCTGAAGGCCTTAGGAATTTTCATAGTTCTTTATCTCGGAATCTATATCATCCAAACCATCCTTGCTTATATTCCTATCCCATATTTTGGGATGATTGTTGGGTATGTCCTGACTCTCGGAGTGTTCCTTGCCTTGGTCCCGATTATTGTAGTGGGAGGTAGAAAGTATCTGACTTCTCGGACTGGGTACCGTAACCTTCGCTTTGGATTCGATGGAAAAATTTTGGAAGTGGCGAAAATTTATGGAAAAGGGATCCTATTAACCATCATTACACTTGGGATTTATTACCCTTGGTTTTTTGCAGAAAAGGAAGCTTACGTACAAAGCAGAACCAGATACGGAAATACAAATTTTGGATTTTCTGCAGAAGGAAAAGAGATCTTTTTCCTCTACTTAAAGGGATTTCTATTGAGTATCGTAACTCTCGGAATCTACTATTCCTGGTTTTTGGCAGATGTCCAAAATTACATTTGGAACAGAACTAGTTTCCAAGGAAAAAAATTCCGATCCGATATCACTGGCGGAAAAATTTTCATTAATTTTATCATCGCTTATTTGATCATCCTATTTACCTTAGGAATTGGATTTGCTTGGGCTGTCGTTCGTTTGACTAAACTATTCATTGAATCAGTTAGTTTAGAAGCAGAGGTCGATTTCTCTACCATTTCAGCAAAAGCAGATACAACAGCAAATGCCACTGCGGAGGGTTTGGAAGCGCTTGCCGAAGCACTGGAAGGCTTCCTATCATAAACATTGTTCCAAAATCAAACATTTACATCCCGATATTTTGACGGAGTATCAGCAGTCCCTGAAGAAGGGACTGTTCTGATTCATGGCCAAACCATCGACTTTTCGTCTGCAGAAACAGCACACAAACTGAACATTTCCCAATTTGCAGAATTCACCTTAACGCATAAAGGTTGTAAGTTGGTCTTACGACCCGATGAAGTAAAAGAAAGTCCTGTTTTAGAAATTATTTGTTCTAAGGGTGATGCAAAACTATTAGAATCCATCTGGATCCAATCCAAGAAAAACCAAAGTCATGCACATGCATTTTTCTATTCCATTAGAGAGATGAACCCGATTGTGCTTGGAACCTTGTCGATTGTCATTGTCGCAGTTATTGGCTTTTTCTATTTTAAAGGATTGGAACTTGTTACTAACTTAATCCCAGTTTCTATGGACAAATCACTCGGTGAATCGGTTCAAATGAAAATGGATGCCCAATTTCAAGAATGTAATACCAAGGCAACAGAGAGATTCTTTTCAGAAGCCTTAAAAAAAATTGCGCCCAAAGGCAGCCCTCATCAATTCAAAGTTTCAGTGATTGGCTCTACCATTCCCAATGCCTTTGCCCTCTCCAATGGAAAAATCTATTTTTTTTCTGGATTGTTAAACGAGGCCAAATCCCAAGAAGAAGTCATCGGTGTTTTGGCACATGAAGTGGCCCATATCGAAAAAAGACATCATATGAGAAACTTAGTGAAAGCTGGTGGTACATCACTTGCAATTAGTTTGGTTGTGGGTCCTGGTTTGGGAAATATGGAATTTTTAGAAACATTTACGGAACTTGGTTCCACAATTCTTGTTCTAAAGTTTTCTAGAGACTTTGAAACAGAAGCGGATGTTACATCCATCGAGTATTTACGAAACCAAAACCTTTCTCCATCTGGCCTTCTTACCTTCTTTCAACGAATGCAGGAACTAGAAAAAGAAATTGCAGAATCTGAAAAAAATCCATCCGATACCAATGCAAAAGATGATCAAGTGATTACAAAATCACTCACTGATTTTTTAAGCACACATCCTGCTACAGATGAAAGGATGAAAACGCTGGCAACTTTGATTGAATCTGGAAAAAAAGGAACAATCAAAAAAGTGGTTTCAGACAAAACATGGAAAGAAGTTCAATCGGTTTGTTTGGATTTCAAAAATTCTGATTCTAAATGATTGTAAATCTGTTGGAGAGTTTCGCTTAAGCTGTGTTTGTTTTTCCAACCGAGTGCTCTTAGTTTGGAATTATCTCCATACACCTTGGATGTTTCGGACGCTCTGACTCGTCCGGCATCCACTTCAAATTTTATATCATGACCTGAAATCTTTACTAATTCCTCTACCATAAAACGTATACTACGTTCTTCACCAGAACAGATATTATAAATTTCTCCAGACTCACCCTTCTCGATTAAGGTTAGATAACCACTGATAATATCTTCCACATGAGAAAAATCTCGTGTCGGTGCTAAATCACCTACAGCAATCGAAGTTTTTCCTGAATATTTGGCTTCGATAATTTGAGAACAAAAGTTAGGAATGACAAACTCTTTCCTTTGCCCAATCCCAATATGATTGAAAGGACGAGCAATGACAACAGAAACAAAAGGACTGTATTCCGCGTATTGGCGACAATAAGATTCGGCTGCCAATTTACTTCCCGCATAGGGGTTCAATGGTTTTGGCAAAAGAGATTCCTTTAAAGGAAGAAATGATAGGTTTTGTTTCCCGTAGACATCTGCGGACGAAACATACAACATTTTACATGGCTTCTGAATTCTATGCAAGTATTCGATTAGGTTCAATGTGCCACCAACATTGATTTCTTCTGTTTCCCAGGGGTTTTCGATCGCAATGGGAACAAATGCTTGGGCTGCTAAGTGGATCAGGATATCCGGTCGAATTTCTTCTAGATTTCTCACAACGGCCTTTCGGTCGCGAATGTCACCTTGAAAACAATGGATTTGATACTCGCCAACCGATTCGAGAGCGGGAAGTAGGTAACTTCCGACAAATCCACTGGCTCCGGTGACTAAAGTTTGTTTTTTTTTCATAGAAAAGGGAAATTTCCGATTCGGCCCTAAGATTTAGTTGCCATTCTTCCAATTTTTCAAATCCTCTCAACAAAAGAAAGAAAACTGTGGAAGACAAAAAGAAATTCAATCCCTCCCCCTTTGTCGAAGTCCGAGACCCACAGTTGAATGTATCAGAATTGATCCAGGGAATCGAATCAAAGATCCCTCTAGACCCAGGACAAACTCCCAATTGGAGAGAACTCACAAAGATCAGTTACAAACCCGAATCCCCACAAGGATTTCGAAAATTTGATCCTGCGGGCACCGCTCATCTCTTTGAAAAAGGCATTTCAAGCCCCAAATTTTCAAATCCAAAATTCTGGTTTATTAGAGGGCCAATTAAATACTTCATCAACCGCCTAATCTCTGTTTACGGACTTATCGATAAAAAACTTTCGGAGAATAGAATCCGTGCATTTTTTTCGGTTTTGCATGAGTTAGTTCGTTTGGGAAAAAGAATAGAACAAATCGAAAGTCGTTTTGATGGATTTTATCGGGATCATTTGTTGCATGAATCCTCAAATGAATTACCTAACTTTGGTTGGGCGATAAATTCATACTTTACTGATGCAGGTTCGAATCCGACTTGGAAACTTGCATTAGAAGATTTTTCTAAAACTAGTGAAATCACAGTTTTGTTTCCGGAATGGGGAGACATTTTAAAACAACTTTCTATAATGAAAATTCCTTTTCGTTGTATCACATCTCATGAAAGTGAATTTCAATTCATTCAAAGTAAAATTACCGCGACTGTCCAATTAGAAAAAAAAATATTTCCTTTAAACCAAATTTTAAAAAATCCAACGGATCTTTTGGTTTATTTACCACTCAATCGTTTTCCTTCTTTTTGGATCGAAAGGATATTTGCTGAAATTTCAAATTCGCTTTCCAATGGTAAACATTTGTATTTTTCCGTATCCATCAAACCCAACTTTTCCAATCGCCCATTCCGTGATCTGCAAGTTTCTGAAATCAATTTGGACCAACTACCCAACTATTTAGAAACTCTTGGTTTTAAACAAGTTCGAGATCTTTCTGTCACAGAAGATACGAAAATATACAGATATACAAAACTCGATACATGAATGTTTTCCAACATTTAGATGAACTAAAAGATTCTGATGGTGTAGGAAATGATGCAATTGGACTTGCAGATGTTTTTATTTCCCTTGGTTACCAATCGCATTTTGTAACAAGATTACCTCGGAAGGGAAAACAATTAAATAGCCAGTTCCACTTTGTAGATTCCTTTCAGCACCCAACAACTTCGGATGATATTCACATTCTACATTATGGTGGGGCGGGTTATCCTTATTCTCTTTTCCAAAACTTACCTGGCCGAAAGATTCTAAGATTCCACAACATAACGCCCGCTCAGTTTTATAGAGATACCACTACTCCCGATATTTTTTCAGCAATGGAAAAATTTGAATCTTTATCCTATTTAGAAATTGCTAGTTTATCCATATTTTGTGATTCTATCTGGTGCGATTCTGAATTTAACTTCCAAACTATTTCCGAGTACCAATTCAAAAATCCCTATATCATCCCCATTTGCAAATCTTATGAAACCGATTCTAAAATGGAATCCGTATCCCGAAATCAATCCTTGGTTTTTGTAGGTCGTTATTCACCACAAAAAAAATGGGAAGACCTGATTGAACTCTTCTCTTATTGGGTAAAGGAATTTCCTGAAGCCAACTGTTTGTGTATAGGTTCTGTTATTGGTGCCTTCGATGGTTATTTTGATAAACTGACTGCGAATGTGCAAAAATTCGGATTAGAAGGAAAGGTTCTTTTTTTGACAGGCAAATCTGATTTAGAAGTAATCGCAATTTTAAAAGAGGCAGGTGCCTTTGTTTCTATGAGCGAACATGAAGGTTTTTGCCTACCGATTCTAGAAGCGTTTGGTTCTGGAATTCCAGTCTTTGCCTATTCCGCCGGAGCAGTCCCTGGAACCATGAAAGGAGCAGGCGTTCTTTTCCAAACAAAAGATTTTTTTTCTATTATAAAACTAATCCAAGAGAATTTGTTCCAAATGGAAAAACGAACTTCCCTGATTGATAACCAATACAAAGTATTGCAATCTTATAACCAATTTCCATTTCAAGAAGTGATTTCAGGGATTCTTAATTCCGGTATCCAATGAACATACATCAATTTTCCGCAGGATTCCAATTAGGCGACGCCATCTCCCAAGAAATGTTGGAGATAAAACGTTTGTTGTCCAAGGAAGGATACAATGGAAAAATATTTGCAGAAAATGTATTTTCTTACGATAGAAAATATGCAGAAAAAATTACCAAAGCAAAAATCAAACCGAATGATGTACTGGTATACCACCATTCCATTCACAGCGAAGTACTAGATTTTATTCTAAAATTTCCAAATCGAAAAATCCTTATTTATCACAATGTCACTCCTGAAAATTTTTTTACCGACTATGACCTGAAATTTTCTTATCTACTGCGAAAAGGAAGAGAAGATTTGGAAATCATTCGGAACACCTTCCATCATTCTTTTGCTGTTTCTCATTTTAATTTAAGCGAATTAAGAGAGATCGGATTTGAACATGCTAGATTACTTCCACTTCACCTAAACTTTCAAAAATGGAAAGATGTTCCACGTGATCTCAAATTAAAATCATTTGTAAACCCCTCCTTTTTGTTTGTGGGTCGTATTGCACCGAACAAACGCCAGGATGATTTAATACGTTTTGCAAGAACATGGAAATCAAAAATGGGAAATCAATTCTCCTTGCGAATGCTTGGTTTCTGCAACCCAAACCAACAATCCTACTTGGATGAACTCAATTTTATGATCCACCACTTAGATCTTACTGAAGAAGTAAAAATTATTTCTTACGTTGATGAAACGATGTTAAAAAAGATCTACTCAGAAAGTAACATGTTTTTATCGATGAGTGAACATGAAGGATTTTGTGTTCCCCTTATGGAAGCAATGTATTTCCACTTACCAGTGGTTGCCTTTGCCGCAGGAGCTATCCCGGAAACCTTAAACCATTCCGGGATTCTTTTTGAATCGAAAGATTTTGATTCCCTTGTTCCCCTTGTTGATTCCGTTTTCAAAAAAACGGAACTTCGAAATTCAATCATTGGTTCTCAGAATATTAGGTTAGATGAATATTTACAATCCACTAGTATCCTACCCTTACTCGAAGTAGTGAGAGTTTAACTATGGCAAAAATTTTAATGATAACCGCGCGTTTTTTAGAACATGCTTCTGGCGGTGCAGAAAAATTAGCATACGATTACGCATCGATTCTTTCGGAATCCAACGATGTTACAGTTTGTACTTCTTCTGCCAAAGATTATGTAAGTTGGAAAAATGAATTTCGAGGAGGAGAAACCAGAGAAAATTCCATTCGAATCCTTCGATTTCCAGTATCCCAAACTCGAAATATGGTGAAGATGAATCGTATTTTAAATCAATGTTTAGAAAAAGGAGATTCTGTTTCCGAAAAAGAACAATTCGAATTCCTAAAAGAACAAGGGCCGTTTTGTCCAGACTTAGTAAACTTCGTTACCAAAGAACAGAATTCTTATGACATTGCGATTCTTATCGGCTATCTTTATTATCCTGTTGTCGCAAGTATTCCTAATTTAAAAATTCCCTTTGTCATCGTACCAACATTTCATGATGAACCTCCATTTCGTCTTCCCATGTATAGGAAGACCTATACAAAAGAGTATGTATATAGCTTCAATGCACCAGAGGAAATGTCTGTTTATGAAACCTATACGAAACAAAAAACAGAGTCTTATTTTTTAATTGGAACCTATATCGATGATAATTTTACAGATCTTAATCCACCAGATTTAGATTCCAATCAATTGATTACTATTGGTCGAATTGAACCAGCAAAGGGATACCCTGAACTTTTTGAAAACTTTCAAAATTGGAAGTTATATTCTAACCGAACAGACATTACGGTCAAATGTTTAGGTTCTATTTCCTCCATGGAAACTCCGAAGGACTCTTTGATTACTTTTACTGGTTTTGTCAGTGAAGAAGAAAAAATTTCCGAAATCCAAAAGTCATTTCTTTTACTCAATCCGTCAGCATTTGAAAGTTTTTCTATTTCGATTATGGAAGCATGGATACAAAAAAAAGCCGTACTCGTAAATGCAAAATCCTCTGTAATGAAAGGACATTGTTTACGAAGTCAAGGTGGACTTTATTATTCAGATTCTCTTTCTTTCCAAAGAACTTTGGATTTTTTGTTGGAGAATCGAGACATCGCCAATAGACTCGGGCAGAATGGTAGGGAGTATGTTCTGGCAAACTTTAGTAAAGAAGTGGTCCGGAAAAAACTAAACCAGATGGTTAGTATGCTACTCGATTGATTTGTCCCTCAAATTCAGCTAATAAGTATTCATGTACAAGACCATTCGTTGCAAGTAAACTGGGAATCATAATAGAAAAGTCGTTTCCATCCATGGAAGTAATTTTTCCTTTTGCCTCTAACACAATGAGACCAGCGGCTGCCATATCCCAAGGTTTTAATCCAAGTTCGTAGTATCCTTCAAACTTACCTTCGGCTAACCAACATAAATCGAGAGTTGCTGCTCCTGTTCTACGGATGCCACGAGATTTTTGCAAAATGGATTTGTAATACTGCATAAGAGTATCTAATGATAGATTCCGATCATAAGGAAATCCTGTGACAAAAAGAGAGTCCTTAAGAGAGCTCGTTTTAGAAACTTGAATAGGAGTTTTTTCTCGAAAGGCACCTTGGCCTTTGATCGCATGATAATAGGTATTTAACTCTGGAAAAAAAACCATTCCAATGAGAGGAGTCATTGTTTCTGTTTCGACAACACCAACGGAAATACCGTATAATGGTAGTCCATGAGTGTAATTGGTAGTGCCATCCAAAGGATCCACCACCCAAGTATATCCCGACTTACCTTCTATCTTTCCTCGTTCTTCAGAAAGAATCCCATCAGCAGGATAATTTTTCTGGATCTCATCCAAAATCATGGACTCTGCTTTTAAATCAGCTTCCGTTACTAGGTTGTATAGACCTTTTTCATCTACCTTCAATCCCGATTCTTTGTGTTTTTGCACTAAGAAATCAGAAACCGTTGGAAGGAAATTTAAAAAATGATAAGATCTATCCAGTAACTCTGATTGCATCAATACCCACCAAATTCGATGTTTTTCTTCATCGCAGTGATCTCAACATCTAAATTTAGGGTTTCATCTGCTTTCAGTTTATTTCTGACCTGTTCTGTCGTTTTGATTACTTCACTGAGTAATGAATTCAATTCTGTTTTTCTTTTTTCAGTTTCAGCAGAACCCGCATCGGCACTCACCTTATTGTACTGACTTAATATCTTAGATACAGTTTCAGGAAAGTAATTCAGAAATTGTTTTGCCTTTCGGTAAGACAAAGGATCTTCGGCGAGTCGAACACGCAAATCAGAGAGAGAATGTAAGTATTCATTACTAAGTCCTTGCAGTGTTGAATCCGTGAGTGATTTGGATTCTTTTTCTGTCAAAACTCGAAATCCATCCAATCGTTCCATTTGTGATTTGTATTCGGTAAACTCGACTTTATCTTCAAATTTTTTCTTTAATTCATTCCAATTCTCCTTCGTTTGGTTGGATGAAAAAAGAAGAGGGAAAAAACTAAACGGATAGTGGTGGGCTTTTCCAATGGTAGTTCTATAGATTGCAATTCCTAAAAAGATAACATGAAGGAATGCCATAAATACATAAGAAAACACAAGTAAAACCCGATCATCACCAAACTTTGCTCCAAACCCAAAAAACCCAAGTGACAACAAAGCCTGTAAATAAATAGCCTCTAGCGATTGTTTGGCGGAATAGGAAGATTTATTTCTCGAAAGCCACATGACAAATGGATAAACCATAGCACCAAGGGAAGAAATAAAAAAGGGAAAAGGCAATAAAGCCATTGGATAGGTTAGGATGGTCGAGAGATGGGCACGCCTCGCCCATTTCTTTTCTTCTTGGTTTTGTTCCAATTGCACTTCAGTCATTCTATTTCGATTCCAATAGTTTTTGTTTGATTTCTGATTCAATTTTAATCATTTCTTGTTCTGCAGATTTTCGTTTTTGACGACCATCTTCTTGGATTTTTAACGTTTCCGTAATGGTTTCAATCAACTGTTGGTTTACAGTTTTTAATGTTTCGATTTCAATGATTCCTTTTTCGGACTCTCTTGCGATCTCAACAGTTCCTGTTTTCAACATTTCCGCATTTTTTTGAATTAGGTCATTGGTGGTTTTCGAAACTTGTTTTTGCGCCTCTAATGCCTTTCTTTGGCGTAACAAACCTAATGCGATGACTATTTGGTTTTTCCAAAGAGGAATAGTGTTTAGAATGGAACTTTGGATTTTCTCCACTAGGACTTGGTTTCCGTTTTGGATGAGGCGGATCTGCGGTCCAGTTTGTAAGGAGAGAATTCGAGTGAGCTTTAAATCGTGGATTTTTTTCTCAAATCGATCCACCATTTGTACCATATCTTGGTACTGTTGGGAAGCCAAAGTATCTCCTTGGGCTTTTGCTTTCGCCAACATTTCTGGTAGGATTTTGTCTCTTAACTCCTTAACTTTTTGGTCCCCAGCGGCAATGTACACTTGGATTTCTTTAAAATATTCCAAGTTTTTCTCATATAACGCCTGTAATAATGTTATGTCTTTTGTGAGATTGGTCCGTGCTGTATGTAATTCTTCCACAATCTTTTCAATTTGGGATTGTAGGTCTTCAAATTTGGCTAAGAATTTCCGCGAGGCATCAAAAAGGCCACCAATGAGGGGGATTTTTGATAAAGTTCCACCCTCACCTGCAAAACTATCCAAATTCAAATCTTTGATTTTAAACAAGAGGTTATTTAAGAGTTCACCAGCATATCCCGAATCCTTTGTTTTGATTTCGGAAAGAACTTTGTCAGCAAATTCGGAAACCTTGGCCTGTGCAGAGGCTCCGTAGGAGACAACATCATTCGGATTGTTGAGTTTAATTTGTCCTGTAAGTTCCTCAACTTTCAGTAAATCTTCCTTTGTCAGTTGTAGTTCCGGGTCATTCGTTTTCAGTTCCAAAGAGTCCATTCGTGTCTGTCCTTTATCCTTTCTCCCAAAGATAGGATCGTTTTTGAAATATGAATCAAGCAGAAAATAGGAAGGTGCAAAAACATGAACAAGTAAATTTATTTCTTCCGAATTTTTGATCCAAAACTGCAGTTTGGTGACAAATTGATTGCATAGATTGTTATAACTGTTACATTCCTGCGAGAAAAATTTATGCTAAATAATGATTTGAAATTACCGGCCCTCCTCCCACAAGTTTTGACCGTTGATGTCATGACACTTGATAATCGTTTGATTGACCAATCGGAAGTTCGAACTCTTTTGTTCAAACTCCGTGATCGGAACTACCTCCATTACTTAATCATCAAGTTTTTGGTGTGTACAGGTCTATCACTCCCCGAATTAATCGATCTCAAAATCGCAGACTTCAACCCCGAAAGAACTCTCTTCAAATTAAAGAACGGCGGTCGTTTGCGCAGGAGAAAGATCTTCATTGAACCTAACTTGGCATTAGAACTCTATCGTTACTCATCCGAGTTCTCACCCACTGATTATCTATTTCCTGGTCGTTATGGAAAATTACGGACAAGAACCATTCAAAAGATTCTGAAGAATGCAAGTAACCTCATCTCAAAAGAAATCCATATCCCCTTTCTTCGTGATATGATCGCCTTGGATCTTTTCAAAAAAGGTTTTCCTGTTTGGGAAATCCAAGAGTTTTTGGGACATAGATCTACTCGTTCTACCAAACAAAGAATATTATTGCACATTCCGGTCGAAGAACGAACAGATCCGCGACTTTTTAACCGAAACAAAAACCAAGCAGCCTAAAAATTTCTTGAACCTTTGGTGTTTTCAGAGATTCTAGTCTTCAAGTAGGCTCGCTTTGGAAATTAAGACCAAAAAAATCGGAAAGCACACACTCGTTCACCTTAACGGTCGTTTGGACATTACCCATTCGGATGAAGTGGAGGCCAAATTGGCCGACGACGTGCAAAACGGCGAGGGCGACATCATCATCAACCTTGAGCTTATCTCTTACATCTCTTCCTCTGGAATTCGCATCTTTGTGGGAATGGTTCGAGAGTTGGACAAACAAGGTAGAAAGCTAAAGCTCTGCTGTATCACACCTCCTGTCAAAAAGGTGTTCGATGTAGTGGAACTTTTGGACTTGTTTGAAGTCTTTGAGACGGAACAAGAAGCCGTTAATTCCCTCTCCAAATAGTAACCACGTGGCTTACGCCTCGTTTTTCATTATCTCTGCACTCTTTTTCTTTCAGGTCTGGATCAACTTGGATATTTTCCCAGTTGTCTGGCCAGATGAAGTTTTGTTTTTTTCCCCCGCATTGTCTTTTGCAAAATATGGCCATTTACAAACCGATGTTTTGAATGGTCTCATCCCCGGTATGGAATCCAAAACCCTCTGGATGCCACCCCTGTATTTACTTTTCTCCGGCCTTTCTTTATCTATTTTTCCTGACACACTAACAACGGTTCGTATTGCAAACGTAGTAATAGTGTATTTCACGGCCGTAGGTTTTTATTGGTTATTGAGAAGAGAATCTCTATCCGAATTTGCCTGCCAAATTGCTTTTGTTAGTATCTTATGGGAACCTCTTCTTTTCCGTTTTGGAACTGCTGCCAGAATGGAAGGGCTCACTGCTTTTTTCTTTATCACAAGTTTACTTTTTTCAACTAATAAAGATAAATCCAAACAGTGGTTTGTTTTTTTAGCAGGTGTTACACTCTCACTTTCTTTTTTATCTCATCCCATTGGTGCTTCCTTTGGACTCGCAACACTTTTTTTGGTTTGGAGAAATTTCGGCTTAAAATCCATTCCTTGGTTTCTCCTCGGAGGAATTCTACCTATCTTGTGTTGGTTGTATTACATCCATCCGAATTGGGATTGGTTTGAAATTCAGTTCGGAGCACAACTCACACGCAAAAGAAATCTTCTCGAAACCTTCACGCTGATCGACAAGGTAAAAGTATTTTCCTTTGGATTTGGATTTCCAAAATTACGATTGGCCGTCATCCTAACAGAACTCATGGCTCTGGCATTTATTTCCTATAAACGCTTCAAACAGTTTGGGAAACTAGATCAGAAATGGATATTATTTTGGATTTGGATTCTATCAATCCTAATCGCATTATATACCTCTTCTGAAGGATGGTATGTTTTCCATATCCTATTTCCATTAGCATTGGGAATGGCTTTGTTATGCGAATCTGAAATATACAATTTGAAATTGCCATTTGTTGGTGTTTTATTATCTCTTTTTGCCTTACTCTATACCAATCACATCCATTGGTTTCAAACAGATTCAAAACAACTTTTAGAATCACATTACCAACACTTAGAAATGAGTTTGGTTAATTCTAAGTCAGTGTATTTACAAGCACTCCCTGATCCTTACTTCAGCTTACGAAAAAAACGACCTGATCTGAATATTTTGGAATTTATCCCAGGGGAACTAGACATTCCTTCGGAAGCATACATTAAAACTATCAAGTCACGAGACAGTTTTGTTTTCTATGATGACCAATTGATAAATCATGTGATCAAAGATTATTTAAAAACCTCCTCTTGGAAACGGGAGGAATGGGAGATTCCTGTTTCCGGTAATCATTGGCTGCACTATAAAACGATCGTTTATACAAAAAAATGAAAGTTTGGAAATCCTTCCCATCTTACGTAATTCCATGGATCTCTTTCTTTTTATCAATCGGGTGTTACCATTCGGATAAACCAACAAACCAATATTTATCGCTCCTAGGAGGAATTTCATTGAACCGTAAGATTACAATCGTGGGAGATTCGTTGGGGCAATGGTCAGATGGTTTTGGGCTAAAAACAAAACTACCTACCGAATTCAAAGTAACAGATGTTTCCGTTGCAGGTTACACTACAGAAGATTGGTTACAAAATAAAAATCGTTTGAATACAATTCCAACGGATCTTTGGCTTTTGGAGTTAGGCACTAATGATGCCATGGTATACGGTACCAGTGGATTTGAATCTAGAACAAGAGAGCTTATTTCTTTTTTGGAGTCTTCTCAAGTATCCAAGGTAATACTTACAACAATCCCCTTGACCAATATGACTTCCATTCGAGAAACCATTCGAACCAATAACCAAACCATACGCCAGCTTAAAGAAAACAAACCGAGTATCGATTATGTCGAAATTGAGTCGATTTTTGAGTCGAATCCTGGTGGTCTTCCTTTGTATCCCGTTTCGGACCCCATTCATCCCAACCAAATTGGTTATGAAATTATGGGTGAGGCTTATCGGAAAAAAATATTAGGAATTTAAATCCGCTAAAATTTTCAAACCCTTCAAAGTCATCATAGGATCAATTTCATCAAACACTTGGTTATGCGAAGCATGAATGGTAGTGACAAGTCCTCCCGTTCCTACGACTACATAATCTCCAGGATGTTCTTCCTTTATGGCTCTTACAATTTCTTTTAACAAACCAATCCAACCAAAGAAAAACCCTGCCTGAATAGACTCGACAGTAGATTCGCCTAATACTCGTTTGGGAGATCCAAAAACAATAGGAGGGAGTTGCGCTGTATTACGAGTTAAGGCATCCATGGAGATTTTTAGACCAGGTGCAATCACACCACCTACATATTCTGGTTTTTCGTTGATCACACAAAAAGTAGTCGCAGTTCCCAAATCCACAAGGATGGCTTTCTTTCCAGGATAGGTTTTTGCACAGTAGGCAGCATTTACCAATCGGTCTGCACCAATTTCGAAAGGACGAGGATAACTAATTCCAAAATTGAGTTTCATTTGGTAATGTACACGCAGTGGATTTACATTAAACCAATCTTCTAACATACGTTCAACGATTGGATTCAAAGAGGGAACTACACTTGAGTAGATCGCCGTTTTTACTCGATCAGCCTTTACATTTTCCTGAGTTAAAAACCCTTTTAAAAAAAGGCCTAATTCATCAGAAGTTCTATCTCTTCTTGTCACGGTTCTCTTGTGAAAATCGGGAGTGTCTTGCCCTTCACGAAACACACCAAATACGGTGTTTGTATTTCCCACATCGATAACTAATAATAATGGTGATTCTGACATTTATATAATCCGAAATTTTGGTGAAGTATCCATCAGCTCAATCTTTTCGCCGGTTTCGGTCATGATGAGAAGGAATCCTAATTCATCAATTCCCAAAACTCGTCCACGAACCATTCTGGATTGCCATTCTGTTTCAATTACTTTGTGTTTTAACAAGGAGTGGTTCTCAATCCAAACTAAATCTTTCAGAACTTGCCCCTGGTCTAATAACGAAATAACAGATTGATTTAGGTCCGTGATCAACTGATTTACAAATCTTTCTAAATCACCTTCCCCCAAAGCTAGATCACATAAAAAGGTAGCTTTCTCCTCTAAAGTATCGGGAATGGAGTTTCCAAAAAAATTCAGTCCAATGCCAATCACCACATCAAACACTCCGTTTATGAATTCGGATTGAACCAAAATTCCTCCCACTTTTTTTTCGCTTCGATAGATATCATTCGGCCACTTGACCGTTGTATCATTTTCACGCTCGGGAAAAAAATGAAAGATTGTTTTTAAAACCGCAGAAGAAACAAAAATAGATAATAAGGGAAGAGAAATTTCGGCAGCTGATATTCTGATTTTACCTGAAAAAATCAGAGGATCTTCGCCTAACGATTGCCAAACATTTTTTCCGCGACCTTTTCCAGCTGTTTGTTCATCGGCAATCACCCATGAACCAAAGGGAATTTTGACGTCACGAATCCATTCATTTGTAGACTCAACAGTAGAAAGTCTGTGACCCAGTTCCGATTTTAACAATCTATATTCCATGCGTCTATTTCTCATTCGATTCGGATTGACGAAAGTAAAAAATGCCTTAGATTGAAGGAATGAAATTATCGGGAAATACAGTACTTATCACGGGATGTGGTATGGGAATCGGGGCTTTAACAGCAGAGCGATTAGCAAAAGAAGGAAATGATATCATAGGTGTTGATATTCAATTGCCCTTATTAAAAGAAATTCAAACCAAAGTAGAATCTTTAGGAAGAAAGTTTTATGGCTTTGCCTGTGACCTTTCTAAAGAACCAGACATTGAATCTCTAATCAAACAAATCGAAAAGAAAAATCTGGTTTTCCAAATCCTTATCAACAACGCAGGGATTGCGCCGAGCGGTGCCTATGATGGAAAGGATTTTTCCGTTTGGAACAAGGCCATCCAAATCAATGTCGCTGGCCCCATGAAGCTGGTGTATCTCTCCCTTCCCCTTCTCAAAAAACAAAAAGAAGCAACTATCATTAATTTAGCAAGTATTGCCGGTAAATTTGGAACAGAAGGTACGGTAACCTATTCTGCAACAAAACATGCTATGGTTGGTTTTTCACAGGCGCTTAAAATGGAACTCTACGAAACACAAATTGGTGTTAGTTGGATTTGTCCCACAATGGTCAATACCAGAATGATTGATGGCGTCAAACCCTCTATTTTTACCCCGGTCATTGAACCCTATGAGGTGGCTGATGCGATTCTATATGCCATTAAAAAAAATCCTGGTGAAGTTTTGGTTCCCTCTTATTTACGGGCCTCCATTGTCATCCTCCCAGCCTTGTTTCCAAAATTTGCACTCTGGTTGGCAGTGAAAACAAAAGCATCAAAAGGTTGGCTCTTGGCTAACAAGGGGCTTGAGAAAAATATTCCTGTTTAGAGGATAGGTTTTATGCACATTTCTCAGGTACTCGGTAAAAAACAAACAACCATCAGCTTCGAATTTTTTCCTCCAAAAAATGCGGAAGCCTCTGAAGATTTGTTTCGAAACATCCAAGAATTGTCTCAAATGAACCCAGCTTATGTAAGTGTCACCTTCGGGGCTGGGGGTTCTACAAGGGACCTCACACACGATTTGGTTGTTAAACTCCAAGAACAAACAGGATTAACAATTATTAGTCATCTTACTTGTGTCGGATCCACCAAAGATGATATCCGAGATATCTTAAAACGGTACGAAAAAAGCGGAATTCATAACATCATGGCTCTCCGTGGGGATCCTCCCAAAGGACAAACGGAATTCCAAAAAACGGAAAACGGATTTGCTTTTGCCGGTGAATTAGTTGGGTTTATCAAAAAGGAATTTCCACAAATGGGAATTGGTGTTGCTGGCTTTCCTGAGGGACATCCATCCACTCCCAACCGCTTAAAAGAAATTGAATTTTTAAAATGGAAAGTGGACCAAGGAGCTGATTACATTTGCACCCAAATGTTTTTTAATAATAACTACTTTTATGATTTTGTCGAACGCTGTGAAATTGCAGGAATCAAAGTTCCTATCATCGCCGGAATTATGCCGGTCACTTCCAGAAAAGGAATGGCGAGAATGGCTGAATTGTCCTTAGGAACTAATTTCCCTGCTAAATTATTGAAGTCTCTTTCTCGTGCAGAAGATGATGTTTATGCAGAAAATGTTGGCATCCATTGGGCTACAGAACAAGTGAGAGATCTATTGGATCACAAAGTTGCCGGTATCCATATGTATACGCTTAATAAGTCTAAGGCGACTCTAAAAATCTACGAATCACTCGGGGTTCGAAATTTCGATAGCATTGGTTGATGATGTTGTCGGTGTGATACCCGTCCACCGACCATCTTTCCAAATTCCTTCCAATACCAAACTTTCTTTCGCATTTGTTATCCTTGCGTTTCCCTGCAACTGGTTGTTGTTCCAGTGACCTTCCAATACCAATCCATCTGAATAAATATACTTTCCAAAACCTTGCCGTTTGCCTTTAGCATAAGAGCCGATGAATTTGTCTCCGTTACCATAACGATAGACTCCCGGACCTTCTTTGTAACCAAATTGGTAAATGCCTTCAAAAATATCACCATTAGAATACTGGTAAATACCAGAACCATGTTTGACATCTTCGAAAAATTCCCCCTCAAAACGATCTCCGTTATCATAGGAAATCTGAAACTTTCCGTTTCTGCAATTTTCCCCCTCACAAATTTTTTGGTTCGACCTACAGAAGAAGAAAAGGGATAAAAATAGTAATAAAAAATATTTGGGTCGCATGTATGGCTGAGGATATAGATTTTTTTTCCGTCAATTACTAGGTGCAATCTCATATATAAACTAGTTCGGAATTAAGGCAATACATATGTCACAAAAAAAAGCGCTGATCGTAGACGATAGCACCGTTACCCGTTTAATGATCCGAAAGATAATTTTAGACAAATACCCAGATTGGGAGATTTTGGAGGCAAGTTCAGCTGACGATG
The DNA here is from genome assembly GCF_016918735.1 of Leptospira abararensis. GTDB lineage: Bacteria > Spirochaetota > Leptospiria > Leptospirales > Leptospiraceae > Leptospira_A > Leptospira_A abararensis. Next base: position 19,563 of record NZ_JAFFPR010000014.1, on the reverse strand, counting down.
CCAAATCACTTCTAAACGATCATCAAGATATCGATTTTTTTAGTTTGGATCAAAACATGCCAGGAACTTTATCCGGATTAGATTTAGCAGAAGATCTCAAAAAAGATTACAAAGATGTAAAAATTGTTTTAATCACAGCTAACATTCAAGATACAATTAAAAATCGTGCAAAGTCTATCGGCATTGATTTTGTAGAAAAACCTGTCACAGCAGATAAAATCATCCCCCATTTGGACTAAATATGAATTTTCTAACCGAAATAGAACGAGATTCCTTAAGCGAACTATTCAATATTAGTTTGGGTGGTGCGGCAAAGTTAATGAGCGAAATGATTTCTGATGAAATTTTGCTCACAGTCCCTAGCTTAAAGTTAGTTAGTCCAGAAGAAGCTAAAAATATCGAATATCTTGCAGACCAAGATGTATGTACCATAGAACAAAAGTTTATTGGTGGTATTGGCGAAGGATCAGCTTTTTTATTATTTCACAAAAGTGCAAGTTTGGAAATTGTCAAAATGATGATGAAGGATTATGTTGCGTTGAATGAAGTTTCACAGTTTGAAAAAGACGCACTGAGTGAAATCGGGAACATCATTCTAAATGCTATTCTCTCTAATTTAGCAAAAATGTCTGATTATAAAATTGAAACCAATGTTCCTGAATTTTTTACAGGGAAATATGAAGATTTGCTCCTTAGGAGAGATCAAAAAAAACACAACTCTATTCTTTTAGTTTTTATTGATTATAAACTAAGTGGAAAAGATATCAAAGGTTATATATTCTTTTTTCTAAATTTCGATAGTATAAAAAATCTTTCCAGAGTACTCATTGAAAAGTTGAAGTAGTGAACACCCTTAGTGAAAAGCATTTACTAACAATCATTAAAAAATCTGGGATTGGAATCCTCATCCTGGATAAAAATCTTAATATTGTTTTAGCAAATAGTTGGTTTCTTAAGAGTTCTGGATTTATAGAAACAGATTTAGAAAATTCTTTTTTTTTGGATGTATTCCCCGAATTAACGAATACGAGAACATTCAAATCGATTGAACTTTGTTTGCAATATTCACAATATTCTATATTAACTCATACCTTAAATCCTTTCCCTTTCCCACTTTATGATAACGAAAAAAGCAAAAAGACCGGAGAAAAAATTTATCAATATTTACATGTTATACCTATTTCAATCGAAAATGAAACAGATCATTTTTGTATGATTCAAATTTCAGATGTTTCCCAACAAGTTGTCCGAGAGAAACTTTTAAGGGAACAAATGAATTTAGCTAATTTAAGAGAAATAGAAGCACAAAAAGCATCGCAAGCAAAAACCGATTTTTTGGCCTCAATGAGTCATGAAATTCGGACACCGTTAAATGCAATTCTTGGTATGACCGAAACCTTAAATGAAACAGATCTAACAGAAGAACAACAAGAGTATTTGACTGTTCTTAAAAACTCAGGAAAGGCTCTCTTTAATATTATTAACGATATTTTAGATTTATCGCGCATTGAATCAGGAAAATTAGAAATGGAACATATCCATTTTTCAATAAGAGAATTAATGAGCGAAACTATTTCTCTGTTTTATATGAAGGCGAAAGGCAAAGGGATAGAAATAGAATTCCATGTAGATGATGAAATTTCCGAAAGTATTGCTGGTGATTCGACAAGATTACAACAAGTCCTGATTAACTTACTTGGCAATGCGATGAAATTTACTGAAAAGGGAAAAATATTTGTTAATAGTTCACTTTCTGAAAACAAAAAAAATCTGAAAATTTCCGTTGAAGATACAGGAATTGGTATTCCTTCTGAAAAGATTGTTTCGATTTTTGAAAGTTTTACTCAGGTGGATAGTTCAACTACAAGAAAATATGGAGGTACCGGACTTGGTTTAACAATTACAAAAAAATTAATCCAACTGATGGGCGGCGATATATCTGTAATCAGCCAAGTTGGAGTTGGTTCTAAATTTATTTTTGAAATACCGTATGAAGGGTTTATTAAACGTTTATCTGGAATCCACCGGCATTGGCTCAATTTAGAACTGCCTGAACCAGAAAAGTTTCCCATTTGCAAAGTCCTTTTAGCAGAAGATTCAGAAGAAAATATTTTTATCATTAAAACTTTTTTTCGTAAATATCCAATTGAGATTAGTATCGCTTATAACGGAAAGGAAGCATTAGAAAAATTTAAATCGCAAAAATTTGACATCATTTTGATGGATATGCAAATGCCCGAGATGGATGGGTTAGAGGCGACAAGAGAAATCAGAAAAATCGAATTAGCTAATCAGATTAGAACAAGCGACTCCGTACCAATCATTGCTATTTCAGCAAATGTTCAGAAGGAAGACATTAGCAAAAGTTTTTTAGCAGGAATCACTTCCTATCTATCAAAACCAGTTAGAAAACAAGAGATCCTAAAATTGATGTATTTTTACCTAGCTATGTAACTATTTACTGTGGTTAGGCGAATATTACTTCAAAGTTTTTTCAACAGCTTGATCTGGATATGCTTCTAAAACATTTGGTTCAGAAAGAACTTCATTTGCTTTTTCAGCGGAAAGAAAACCTGGTTCCGTTAGGAAACTCACCAAACGAGGAGAAAATTGATTCTGGATTTGAATTCCATACTTTTTAGAAATTCGATCCAGAGAATCCGCTGATTGGTCAGTAGAAAATGTTACAATTATTACTCCAGGCAACACAATGTTTGCACCAACACCAACGGATGTGGAATATACTTCTGTTACTTTAGAGTTAGTAGCCGATTTAGATGATTTTGGAAAAAGATCCTTCCCTGCTAGACGAACATTCCATCCAGCTTTAATTCCTTGTTTCCCCTGCGTTATTTTTTGGTTTGTCTGGACCTGTTTTTCATTCACAAATTCTGCAACAACACTGGGATTCCTATAGAAAGTTTTTGTGACTCCACCTTCCACAAAGGTAATGGAACTTGGAGGGTCTTTCGGTTCAGCACTGACAGAAACTGGTCCGAACACCCACCAAACTAATGCGAATAAATAAGTCCAACTGGTAACATTCATTCTTCTATGTTCGTTCATTGGTTACCTACCATAGATTCGTAATTGAATAGAATTGATGGAGCCGGTATCAGTAGCACTGGCATCATACACTTGGATGATCCAAGTTCCGTTCGGATTTTCTCCTAAATTACGAGCTAATCCAAAACGGTAAGTGGAAGATCCTGTCATTGTGGCAATAGAAGTATTTCCCGAGGAACATAGAGTATTACTATAGGGATTGGCACAAGCATGTGCTTCGGTAAGGAAACTAGTTGTTCCACTAGGTGATGTAATGAGGATGTATAACTCTGGGAAGTAAGTATGATTCGAAGTAAATTCGACATCCATATATTCAATATAACTAATGCTAGAGGTAACAGGATAATTTACTGTCGCCCCTGTTACTAAATCATTATCAGGAATAGGTGTATTGGGAGAAATAGCAAGCTGAGTATGTGTAACATGAGGTGCAGAAATCGGAGTCCACGAACTTGCTCTTGTCAGTAAACTTGCCGCATCCACCGCACCAAATCCATACTTATGATTGATGTTTAGACCAGCAGCATTCATGCTCCAATCTGTATCTGTTGGATCGTTTTGTCTTGCAGAATAAGCAACTAACTCGCGTACGTCGCGCCAAGTCAAATCAGGGTATTTACTTAATAACAGCGAGATCACACCGGCAGCTAGTGGAGTTGCTGAAGAAGTTCCATTAAATTTTTTTGTGTAGTTTGCAAGGGAATAATCACCAGAGGTTCCGCCCGCATTCAATCCTAATGCACCAGTAGCATCTGTTGTGGAAATAGCTGTTGTATATGCCGTAGCACTATTTCCTTGGGTATGAGCAACCGCCCATAAGTTGGCACCAGATTCCGAATAGTTTGCCTTTTTGCCATCTTCGCCAATTCCGCCTATGGCCATAACACGATTATAATTCGCTTGTCCATCGTAATTAGCGTTGTCTACAAGAATTGGAGAAACAATTGTCCCGCCATTCGCACCATTCCCTGCAGCCCAAACATAGACAGTACCTTTTCCGGACTTTCCTTTTAAGGTTCCTTCATTCACCCCTTGTTGCCAAAGAGCACTTGAAGGCCAGAGCCAACCATATCCATCAGGGGAACCCCAGCTGTTATTGGAAACAGAAACCCGAGTGGATTCATTGACCATAGCTCTATATTCGTCAGAAGTATAAATGGAAGATTTTTCTAGTAGGTTAACCCCAACTAACTTGGAACAGGGGGCAGCACCACGGACTCCAATATTATTTCCACCTCTAGCAGCAATCACACCACCGACCGCTGAACCATGGAAACTACTGGAGTAGGAATGTGTTGGATAAATCGTATTGTTAAGGAGATTCAAACCTCTTGCAGTCACTGAAATATTGGAAGATAAGTCCTCATGTCGAATGTCGAGACCATCATCGACAACACTCACTATCACTTGGTTTCCCGAAACACCTTGGTTCCAGACAGTATTTACATTTGCATCTTCCCCAAAAGTCCCGCCAAATTGGCCGATGTTTCGCAAATGCCATTGGTCATTATAAAGTGAGTCAGTGGTTCCAGCAGAAAAATTACAGTTTTCTTCCGTACCATTTGCTATTGCATTAAACAGGAGATAGTATAAAAGGGCATCACTGAACGGATCATTATTGTGAACTGATCTACAATTTCCAAAAGACATACTTACAAAAACAAGGATAGAAATTGCAGTTTTCATTTGATTCATCTGACGGAAATTCCTGACCTAATTCTTATAACAGATGAAACACTCGAATCAATCCAATTCCGATGAAATTTGGAAACTTTTTATGCTTTTGCTTCTGCGAGCCGTTTGGATCTGTCCTCTTGGATTAAGGCATCAATTAATTCATCCAAGTCACCTTCCATAATGGCTGGCAAATTATGACTTGTAAAACCAATACGATGGTCTGTACAACGTCCTTGCGGAAAATTGTAAGTACGAATTCGTTCGGACCTATCCCCTGACCCGACTTGGGCTTTTTTCAAAGCATCTGCACTTTGTTTTGCGGCATCGGCCATTTGGTCAACAATCCTTGCACGTAAAACTCGCATTGCTTTATCACGGTTTTTAATTTGAGAACGTTCTTCCTGTGAAGCAACTACAATGCCTGTGGGGATATGAGTAATCCTAACTGCAGAGTCAGTTGTGTTCACGTGCTGACCACCAGCACCTGACGAACGATATACGTCAATTCTTAGATCACTTTCTCTTATTTCTACTTCCTTTTCTTCAGCTTCAGGAAGTACAGCAACTGTTACTGCTGAGGTATGAATTCTTCCACCAGATTCAGTTTCAGGGATTCTTTGGACGCGATGTGTTCCCGATTCAAATTTAAATAGATCGTAAGCTCTATCATCATCTAGAGAAAATACAATTTCTTTAAAACCACCAATACCGGTAGGACTTGCATCTATAATTTCTGTCTTGAATCCTTGTTTATCAGCATACTTGTTATACATACGAAATAAATGTGCGCAAAATAAACCGGATTCTTCTCCACCTGTTCCAGCACGAATTTCAACAAGAATACTTTTTCCAGAATTTGGGTCTGGAGGTAATAACATAATTTCGAGTTCTTTAGCTAACTCTTCTAACTTTTTTTCGCCTTCTTCAATTTCCGATTTCAACATGGCATGCATGTCCGGATCATTATCAGACTCAAGAAGTGATTTTGCATCTTGGCAATCTTTCGTTATTTTTAAATATTCATCAGCCTTTGTATATACAGGAGTTAGGCGAGATCTTTCTTTCGATAGATTCTTCAATGTATCAGATGATGTGGCTTTCGCTAGCTCATCCTCAATACGCAGGTATTTTTCTTGAATTTTTTTCAATCTATCTATCATGTCTATGGAAAGGATATAGAATGCCTGTTTTTGATAAACCAAAATCTAAGGAGGATTTAAGAAACCCGTGAACGAAACACCATCTCAGGTCAAATCCGAAGGTTTTTTAGAGGGTCTAGTCGAATTATTCGCCGGCTTAGAGGACTACAGAAGTCCCTATGCGCCCACAATCCAACCTCCTGACGGTCTCATTCAGGAATTGGTCCAAAATGCTTCCTTTAAATCAGGACTGGTTAGTGCCACCTGCTCCCTTCCCCCAGGCCCTCTAGGGATTCTCAGTATCCTTCCTGAGTTACTTTTTGTGTACCGAATCCAAGGGCATTTGATTTTGGATATAGCTGCTCTCTATGGAAAAGAAGTCCAAGTCACGAAAGAACTGTTATTATATTGCCTTTTTAAACATGGCGGTGCCCAAGTTTTTCGTAAAATTATAGAGGAATCATCCTTAAAAATATTAATTCGCCCAACAACTGTTAGAGTATTTCAAACTATGTTAGAAAAATTGGGATTACTAATTTCTAAGTCTATCATTCGCAAACAATTTGCCCGTTGGATCCCGATCGGAGGCGCTGTGGTGACAGGAACCTTTGCTTATTATGACACAAAACGTGTTGGTCAAACGGCGATGGACCTTTTTTCAAAAGAAATCCACGCGGAAGAAATCAGAGAATATTTGGAGTCTCAGTGAAATTAGTTTCTTTTTTTATCCCTGCTGTTGTCTTACTCCTTCTTTCTTGCCAATCAAAACATGAATCTTTAGTTTCCGAAATAGAAGACTTAATCTCAAAAGAAAAATATGAAAAAGCCTTGGTTCTATTACAAGATAGACTTTCCTCCAATCGTTCAACATCAGAAATCCTCTCTAAAAATAAACCAAACCAACCTAGATTATTTGCACTTTCCGAAGATAGAACAAAGATTGTTTGGACCGAAAACAAAACCCTCTTTTTTAAAGATTTAGTGAATGACAATAGAAATTCTATTGAATTAAAACTAAGACCTGACTCAATTCAAGTTTCGGCTAATGGAAATTATGTGGCAGTTCAGTATCCATTAAAACAGTATGGCGGTTGTGCTTTATTTGGTTACTCGACATCGGATTCCTCATTAGAACATGAATCCATAGTTCACATACCTTGCAAAACGGGAATGACTATCTCTAATTCAGGGGATTTGTTATTATATTTCTTTGAAAATCAATTATTCGTTGAAAAAACAGGTGACAGTTCTAAACCCGAAAAGTTTATTTCTGGTGATCTTTTTCCTACCCCATTCCCAAAATTAAAAACACACTACCATATCACTTCTATTGGAAACGAGTTTTTAGTTTGGTCAGGAATTGCCGGTTCCTATAATTTATTCTTTCTGAATCTGGAATCCAAAAGAGTTGTTTTACTTTCAAAAGACATCATACTTCCAAGATTTTATTATAACAATGGTAATTCGGGCTATGTTGTAGGAGGGAAAATCGGTGATCTTTATTTAAAAGAAGTGGTCTATCATCAAGGTAAAACTCCCTCCATCAATCGAGGAATTCCCATTGTAACACGCGAAGCATTCTCTTGGAGATTGAGTGGGAAAGATGAATTTATCGCCACCAACCAAAATGATCCCAACCAACCCATGAAATGGAAAGTTTCCGGCAAAAAGGAACATTTCCCATTCTTTATTGAAAGACTATGGGGCGTTGCCGGTGATAAAATCGTTTATGAAAGCAAAAGAGGCGAACTAGTGTTAGATGATCTTATTTTTTCAGCAGATGATTGGATGATTTATGAATATTTCAAAAAAGTTAGAAAATTGAACGACGGCTAAGCTGCCTGTTCTTTTTCTTTTTTCGCAGAGAAGATATCGCAAACTTTGTAAGTGTCGGCAATACAATGAGATGTGAGTCTTTCCAAGTCGTCAGCCTGTAAACGATCTTTGGAACTAGGACAAACAGAAAGTCCTTTAGTATACAAAGGGCATTTTACATAAAACTCATTTTTTGGAAGCGACTTCTGTGCCATAACTCTGAAAATTTTTTGTGGAAAGGAATCCCCTGTCAAATCGATTTTAGGTCTGATCCCAAAATTAAAGGTTCAAAAAACGATTAAATCCTGTGAAAATTAAAAGTACAAGTTTAAGATTGTAGGATTTTCAACCGACCTTGCCTGATCTTCATTCGAAAAGTCTCGAAGGTTAAAAGTTTTTCCATTCCAGTTTTTACCATATAAATGCCCGGCTAAGAACACTTGTACAAGGTCTTGTGCTTTGGTTGATTTGATAAACTTTGCCAACCCTTCTTGTTTCCAAACATTGTTATCTTCCAAATCTAAGGATTGCCATTTCATATTTGGATAAGAGGCAGATGGTGAAATCAAACCATCAATAGGTTTGCCAACAAGCCGGTTGTAAATGTTGACATCAAAAACTTCTTGTCCGATAAATATCGCCACTTTCCAGCCAGGAACAATCCAAACCCTATCTTGAGTGATTTCACCCGGAGATAGTATTGTTAATTCTTCTTCTGTTAATAGAGTTTTTTTAACGAGCGGATCCATAAGCTTACCATCGGCTGAGAATGGGATAGCAACATTGTACAATGGTCCTTTGGGATCGAGAACAAGACTTCCTTTAACGATTTTTGGATTCGGTAAAATAATTGTACCAGCTAATATCGGTACGTTGTATTGTTTCGCTAATTCGGAAAAAATTCTGACATAAACTTCTGCCATTTTCTCCGCTTTCAAATAGAATAAATCGGAAACCGTAAAGGTTTCTCCTTTGGTTTTTAAAGCTGATTCCAAAGAATCCGCATTTAGAAATCTGGATTTTTCATCCAGGAACAACAATCCTGTTCCCGTATGTTCAGGAAAGATAACAATTGTTTTTCGATCAAAAATTCCAGATGATTTCCCTTTCGTTAAAGTCTCTTCAATTCGTTCTCGCCACCACTCTTCTTTCACAAAGTCTTCTGGTTGAAGAACTAATTGAATTCCAACTAAATTTCCATACTTTCGATCTGTTCCATTGGTTTGAATGGTTACGTCATTCCAGGATTTTGTAGGTTTCGAAATATCTTCATCCACTTCTGGTTTGCTGAGGCTAAAATCAAATTTAAAATCAAAACTAATATCTGGTTTTGGAATGTCAAATTTTGGTAATGTAGTCTGATCCTCTTTTAGAAGTGTGGCAGAAAAAAAACCAAAACCAAACAAAAGAATAAAGAGAAGAATTTTATAAGGCGGAACATATAAATTATGCATATTTTTTTAAATAGAGTTGGACTGCATCCAACATATACTCCGAAAAAAGATTGGATGGATTAAAAGTTGCAATATCAACCCAATCCATGTAGTCGTGTTCATCAGATAACTGAATTTTTCCGTCCACAAGTTTGGCCGTATAAGCAATGATGACACAAGGGAAATTTCCTTCATTGACCCTATGTTTATGAATAAAAATTGGTTCAGGATTTACATCAATTTTAATTTGGTCTCCCAATTCCTCGAAAACTTCGCGAAAAATACTCTCAGACCAATCAGAAAAAAATTCATCTTCGTTCATCCGACCACCAGGAAGATCGCCATGGCCGGACTTTCTATCTCGTAAAACCAAGAGTTGATTCCCATTGCGGAGAAACAACTTTTGTGTAATCTGAAAAAAACCGTGTTTACTCACAAAAACTTTCCCCAAACATCAATTTGGTGATCTACTGCATATAAATCAGGATTCGGAAGTTCCTGAGCTTTATATGCATTCACCATACCTAACGATACACTCGCAAGTTGTGAAATGATAGGATCCATTGATTCAGTCGGAACGCCGAAAAACAAAAAATTCACGGGACTACCGTCACTGACAAGAAACACTTCTTTTTCGATTTGTTTATTCTCTATCTTAAAAAGAATCCTAGATCCTAAATCCATTTGTGTTTGTGGATCTAAGATCCTATGAAAGGAAATAGTCAAATCCTCTCCACCTAACTTCGGTCTTGCTGATAAATTTAATTCATTAATCCATTTGATAAAATCAGCAAATTCTACGGTTTTCGTAGAACCTGAAGCGATAAATAATTGTTTGTGTTTACTATTTAGTATCCAAGATTCCCAAGTTTTGGGCAAAATAATGGATTCACCGGTAACACCGATAATAAGGTCAATTTCTGCAAATTCGGAATCAGATACATGAGAAAAATCTGATTTTAAATATCTCGACTCTGAGTTAAATTTTCGATCTATTTCTAAGATATTTAAATTATTTTCATGAAGAAAACCACCAATTAGGTATCGTTTTAAAAATCCACCAATGTTCCCTTTGGATCCGAGTAATAGGACTTTTCTTTTTGATAAAACCTTTCCTATTCCATGCAAAGTATTGTCCAAGGCATTCAAAATAGAACGAGCAACTTCCTTAGATTCTTCTTGTGTTTTTTCAGTAGAGATAGCAATCGAAAAGACGGGTAAAAATAAGGATTTTTTCTCTTGTTTCACTTTTACCAAACGATCATAACCGTTTCGCGTATGTTCAATTGTCCCAATGACATAGGACTTTAAAATTTCACTAAATGGTTTTTCTTTAATGGAACGATCTTTTGTTTCTACCCAAAATTCATCCAAAACAGCTCCGAACGAAACACTATCTAATGCACGTTCGTTCAAAATAGGAGCCACATAACCACCGTCTTCAATCAAAAGTAATTTTTCATTTTTCGGAATTATGGACACTAATTTGTTTAGAAACAAAAATACTGCCAATCTTCTCATTGCATCAAAAAAACCTAATTTAGCATCTTCTAGTTTATGACGAAATGTGGAATGGACTTCAAAATCACTATACAGTGGTGATACGCCATAATAGGGAGTATTGTTTTTTGTAAGTTTAAATTCAAGACCCGACATAAAAAACATTTCCGTTGGAATATCCAACAGAATATCTAAATATATGGGAGGAATGTTTCCACCATATTTAACAAAAGCTACATCCAAAGAATTTACCTTTAGTCTTCTAAAGGCTTCGATGAGTGAAATAATTTCAGAAGTTATGTGATGGATTAAAAAAACATTGATACCTTCAAAACTAAAATCATGAGTATTGGAATTTGCAATTTGTTCCAATAAGGGCATCCTTTTCAAATAAAAGGAAGAATCGAGTAAGGTTCTTTTCTGATTGATGCTAAAATTCAAAACACGATCTAAACGGGAAAGATCAACATAAACCGAAACCTTTCCAATGAGGGCTCGAATAGTATTCCCCTCCTTGATTTTTTTTGAAGCAGAAGAATCTTCCAATAAAAGAAAAAGTTTTTTTAGGATCGATAAAGATACACTCGGGTCCGAACTCAAAATTAAGTTTCGGTATTGTTCTTCCCAATAGAAATTGATGTTTGTAAGTTTTCCGAGAGGGGTTTTTTCGATTTGAGAAAATACTTTACTAAAATGGCTATTTTCTTCTTCGTAAAAAGTTTCGCCCTTTTGTGCGGCATTGATCATTCCATTACTGAGTGATTCACTAATTTTCGAAGCTCCCGCAATGTAAGTCCTTGTATGAGCATCGCTAACAATTTCATGTTTGATATTTGCCAAATTCAAACATCCATCCTCTTGTGTATCTATTGTTATACGAAGGAAAAAATCACCAATCCTGTATTGACTTGCAACTCTTTCCATCAGTATGTAATAACCTGAAGGATGGACAAAATCTGCTTCAAATGGAAATAATAATGCAACCGAAGAATTACGGTTGGGATCTTCTCCATAAAATTCTGGATGAATTTTTTTTGCCACCGATTGTTGTTGGAAAGATCCAAATACAAAACGCAAATTCTCTTCAAATTGTTCCCGAAATAAAACCCAATCTTTTAAAATTCCTGCTCTTGCAAAAACCTGAACATGTTGGATATGCATATCCACTAACTCATGGTTAATGTTAGGATTTATTTTATAAGTAAAAGATAAATCCCCAGGAAGGGAATGTAATTGGTTCCCAATCTCTTCCCCGATGGTTCGAGAAAGAATCGAAAGCCCAAAAAATATTCTTAAATTTGTAAGGTCTATCTCCCAAAGGCCATCTTCCACAGGATGAAGGACTGGCCCAAGAGATGTATGTATTTGATTCTGTTTGGTCATAAGGCTATTTAAAATCAACCACTACCTTTACACTAGAGGGATCTTTTGCTGTCGCATACGCGAGTTCTAATTGGTCTGATGAAAACCGATGGGAAATTAAATTTGTCTCTAGGGCATGAGTGATCTCAGGATTGTCACGGAGTAAAGAGATTGCCATATGAAAATCTCCACAACGAGAACTATGAATTTCTTTTCCATCTGCAAAAAACTTAGCCACCAAACTAGAGTTATCAGGCCAGATTTTAGAATGATTAGAGTCTACAAGGATTGCTCCCCTTGGGCGCACCAAAGAATTTTCGTGATGGGGATTGGGCCGAATGGCAAGACTTAACTCTTCAGGATTTGATACAACGACAAAGTCAAAACGCGGAAGTCGATTGGAGAATACCTCAGAGTTTAAGGTGTTTTCTGCATCCGAAGAACTACCTTCAAATACAGTGAACTGTTTTTTTAGATTTTCTTTGATGGTTTCCGATACACCGCTAAACACAAAAACATTTTGGTTTTTGCGAGTTTCCTTTTTCCAATGAAATAACGTATTAGATTCTGAATAGGGAAGAATGGAAAGTTCATCTACCACAAGTTCTGTTAAGTGAGCAATGCCTGCCATCACTTGGCCATTGGTTGTTTTAAGATGGACTTCGCGTTTGGCAATTTGTAATGCAGATTCGAAACCGGAAGCTGTCGAGGTTGTATCATAGACGATATCAAATTGATTTTTCAAATTGCTTATGTCAGTGTTTCGAAGATCCGCTACTTCGTCTGCACCCATGGCTTTGGATAAAGTCACCAAATGATCATGGCGAGTGATTGCTGTTATGCGAAAATTTGCTTTATTTGTTTTTCTATAAGAAGCAAGAGCCGCTAAAATGAGACTCCCCAAGCGACGTGGCCCAAGGACAGCGACATGATCTCCCGGTTTGGGAGGAGAAGCAAGGATCGCTTGTAAGGCGGCTGCAAAAGGTTCCATAAGAACCGCCGCTTTCGGAGAAACCCCTTCTAGGGAAATGGCTGCGTGGATCGGTGCTAAAATATAAGGACCAAAACCTCCGGGAAGTCGATCAATCCCGAGGACTCTTCTTTCTGGTGAATGGGTGGGGATTCCTTCTTTACAAAAGGCATCCAGATTTTTGTCTCCTCGAGCTTCAAAGGTGTCGTTAATTTCGACTACAAACTGTTTGCCTTCGTTCTCACCAAGGCCTTCTGCCAAAACTTCATGGCCAATGATTTGCGGTAGGGGGAAAGGTAAAAAACGTCGGTCTATGTCAGTGGAACAAACGCCGCAAGAAATGGTTTTTAGAGGGATATAGCCAGGCCCTAAATGAAGGTAGGGACTGCCATTTCGTTTGATCTCCCAACCTTCCCTTTCATTGCCAAAATACTCGTATTCTGCTGATTCAAACGAGTCATCGGATTTGTAATCCTTCGCTCGGAATTTTAAGTTCATTACCTATTGTTGATAAAAAAAAGAAGAATGATAGTCAATGTAAAAAAGGTAAAGTTCAAAAGAAAGCCTTGTCTAATTTCCCGCCTCTCTTTATCACCGAGCAAATAACTCGTAACAAAGACAGAGAAAAAACCTCCAAGATGAGCCCAGTGCGCTACTTGGTCACGTGCAAACAAATTAGTAACATCAGAATAAACCATCATCCAACCAAATAAAAAAACAGGAAAGGGAATGGACTTTGTTTTTGATATGGGAAAACGAAAAGGCGAAAGTAATGTAGCTGCAGATGCCAAACCAGAAATAGCCCCACTCGCACCGACAATCGGTGTTCTATCTCCCAATATTAGTCCCCTAACAATTCCATCACCTAACACAGATAGTATACCTGCCATAAAATAAAAGAGAAGCCACTTACCTTTACCGACCCGGTTTTCGACCACTCTTCCGAGCAGGAGAAGAAAAAATAAATTGGAGAGAAGGTGAGCGCCCGATCCATGAAAGAAGGTAGATAGGATCCAATTGATTGGTTCCAATTCTCCTGGCGTTGCGATAAAATAAGGTCCAATCAAATCTGGAAAAAAAATGGAAACAATCGGGTATAACAAAAAAAGAAATAATGAAAAACCGGCAGTGAGTGGAAATTCCCAAATAAATGATCGCATAACTATTTAAATGTGGGTGGAACAGGTTCTTCGGGATTTCTTACGTAAGAGGGATCAAAACCAGGAATCCCAGCAGCCAATTCATGTAAATCCGGTTGTTTCCAAATAAGCTCATAATAATCTAGAGTCCCATAAGAATCAAAATGGCTATCGTATAGCAAACGTAAATACTTTTCACGGTCAGTAACGATGATTCGGTTCACTTCATGAACAAGATCTTCAAAACTGCGACTTTCTTTATCTAATTCGTCTATAGAATCATGTAAAAGCCCAAGAAGTACAATGTACTTTTCCGCTTGTTTGAGGGATTTCAAGGAATAAGCCAACTCTTGGAGTTTCATCAAATACAAATAAGGACGGATATTCTTTCCTACGAGTAATTTCTGTTTCGCTACCGCGATTTCACGATACCCTAACCGAAGGTATGATTTCGTTTCTGTTTTTTCTTTGCCATTGGCAAGTCTTGCAAGACGACCTAATTCAATTTCCAATTCCTCTATTTCGTCTTCTAAAACAAAAATGTAAAGTTGGATAAGAAGCCCTTGTGTCCTTCTAAGTTCTGCATACGAACGTCCCAAATCCATTTGTAAATGGAGAATTTCTGACTCAATATGGTGTTGTACGCAACGTTTGAAGTATTTTTTTTGGTCTTCTGTTCCTCGATTGCTGATTGTAGAATTTAAAATGCGCAGAAACTCGTAGTTGTCCTTAAGTCCATAGCTAACACGGATTAACTGGGTAGCTTTGGAACTGGACTGGTCCGGTGTCATCTCTCCGATTGCTGTCAGAAAGAGCAGTATGATTACCGAAAAACGTTTCATCTATGAAAATAGTTTCGGTCGTATGAAGAAAACATTAGCATGATAAAAAAGAAAAGACATTTACGTCTCATATTCTAGTATTATGTCGAGAGAGGAACCTGTGCAAAAGTTAGGATCACTACCAACTTCCCCTTTGGAAGCCATTGACCTCCTTAAATCCGAGATGGACCAACCAGTCTGGGAATCACGTCTTTTGGATTTGATGAAATTAGCAGCTGATGGTGATAAAAACACCTGGGCTATGATCTACCAAATCATTCGAGAAGCCGACTCTGGTCGACTTAGTTGGGGATACCATAAAGCATTACTCTCTGGTATGGTTTATCTTCTCTCTTACGTGGGGGATTCAAAAAGTTATCGGGTAATACTTAATTATGTCAAATCTCTAGACCGAGCGATTCCCATCGGTGCTATGGAGCTGATCTCCGATTTACTTCCCACATTTGAGGAACTAGACATTCGCGAACTCTTTACGATTGCCTCTAATTCTGATGAATTAAAATCTGCATTCGCTGTTCTTGCTTTATGCAAACTCAATATGGAAAACCGACTTTCCGATGATGAAAAAGAGAAACTAAAAGAGTTTTTATCGACATATAAAAATTATAAATACTACCTCACCGATACAATCGAAGTAACGTTAGAACAACTGAATGAAACGGATGCAAGCGACATGTTGACGGAGTTAGATGGAATCTTTCAATGAAAGCAGCAGTTCTACCCGCAGGATCGAGATCCCTTGAAATTCAAGAATTAAACCTACCCACTCTCCTTCCCAACCAAGTAAAAATCAAAGTCAAAGCCTGCGGAATTTGTGGCTCAGACATCCATCTCGTTCTCCATGGAAAAATGAAGGCTAGTTACACTCCTTGTGTCCCAGGACATGAAACCTCAGGGGTTGTGGATGAAATTGGGGAAGAAGTCACTAAATTTAAAAAAGGAGACCGAGTGGTAGTCAGTGCCGGCACTTCCTGTGGAAAATGTAAACACTGTTTGGCGGGTAGGGAAAATCTTTGTGAAGAGATTGGAGTTCTTGGTTTCAACCAACGCGGAGGCTTTGCCGAATACTTACAAATCGAAGAGCGTTATTTACATCTCTTACCTGACGAAATTCCTTTTACAGAAGGGGCCATTCTTGCGGATGCCGTTTCCACTCCTTACCATGCAGTGAAATACCAAGGCGAAATCAAACCGGGTGATACAGTAGCCATCATTGGTTGTGGGGGACTAGGAATCCATGCGGTAGCCATTGCAAAAGCTTTGGGAGCCGGTCGTATCTTTGCTGTGGATATTGATAATGGATCTCTGGATAATGCAAAAGCTTATGGAGCCGACGAACTCATATTAGTTGAAAAAAACATGCAAGTCGGTAAAGTTTTAAAAGAAAAATCGGGTGGGATTGATCTGTTATGCGACTTTTCTGGTTATATGCCCAATATAGAAAACTCTGTTCGGGCCATGAGTCGCGGCGGACGAATTGTTCTAGTTGGAATCGGGCGTAACAAATTAGAAATTCCCATGCCATTTTTTCTCATCGAACGGCAAATCAGAATCACAGGTTCCTATGGTTCCGACAGAAGGGCAATCCCTGAGCTCATCCAACTTTATAAAGATAAAAAATTAAGCCTAACTAAGTCCATCAGTGGAGTTCATAAGTTAGAAGAAACCAATGAGTTTTTGCATGCTTTGGAAGAGAAAAAAGGAAACCCCATTCGATTTATCATCAATCCAGAATTATAACTTCCGGATTTCAGTTTGATGGTTTATGGCTCAAAGATTTTGATTCAATTTTCATGATATCAGGTTTTGAATTTAGAATTCATTTTATTTAATCTCTACTAATAGAAAACTCAAATCATCCATTTGGTATTTCCATCCTGAAGAAAACCGAAAGAGAGAATCTTGCACTATTGTTGCCAGTTCTTGAAATTTTTGGTATCGATTATCCCATAACAGTGATTTGAGTCTTTCTTCGCCAAAACTTTCACCATCCTCATTGAGGAGATCAAAAATCCCGTCGGTGTAGAGTAAAATCCTATCTCCCGGTTTTAGTTTCACCATTTCTTCTGCAAAAGGCAAATGAGAAAACAAACCCAAAGGTTTTCCTTTGGCATTTAAATAAATGACATCGGGTTCGGAATTGCGAATCAGAAAAAAACCAGGGTGACCCGCATTACTGAATGTTGCTGTATAAGATTCTGTATCAATAAACACATAGGATGCAGTGATAAAAAGATTTTTAGTTTTCCCAACCAAATGCCTGTTCATCAAATGAAACACTCTAGAAGGAAATTGTAAATAAGGTCCAGCCCCCACAAAAGCCATCTTAGACATAGCTGCCACCATGGCAGAAGAAATTCCATGACCCGAAACATCTGCCATAAGTATGGCCCAATTCCCCATACTATCTTTGGTATGGTCAAAATAATCACCACCCACCGACTCTAAGTTTTGCGAAAATCCAATGATGCGAATTTTTTCATCTTCATTGTACTTCGATGATAACAATGACTTTTGGAGTGCGTGGGCCAAAGCTAAATCTTTATCAATCTGAATTAATCTTTGTAGCTCTTTATTTTTTGTCCGCAATTCAGCATTCATTCTGTTGATTGAATGTAAAAGTTGCCAATAATGTTTGAAAACATAAAATCCAAACAAAACTAACATTAAAAAAAATCCATAATGAATGATTCTGTGTCCGTGTGGAAACAATTCAAGATCCATCAAAATATCATGTAATCCTGCAAACACAATGATGAGGAGTCCCAAGGTGATTGTACGCAGATTATTGTTACCTTTGATTAGAACATAAACGGAAGAAAAAATGGCTCCTATCGCTTCTAATACAATCACCCAATTGTAATCGTCTTCACTGTTGAGAAAAGAAATTCCATCTTCATAATTACTTAAAATGGATATGAAAAAGACAATGAGATGAATGCCAGCGAGTATCTTAAATAAATTGCGAAAGAATGGAGGAAAGATTCCAATTAAAAAAAGCAAAAGTGCAAAAGGAAAAAATGCAAAATTTAAATAAGTAAGTGGAACAACAATGTACGAAAATTGAGTCAGAGAAAAACCAACGAAACCGTTTAAAGCCTCAATGAGCGAGGTGGAAAACAAAAGAATAGAGAAATTTAAAAAGATAGTTTCTCTTTTTCTAAGAAAATAAAAACCAAGAAAAATAGTCGAGAGCACAAGTAAAATCGGAGCAAAAAATGTTTCAGAAAAGTTATCCAAAAACAAATCAACTAAGGCCATGGAATGGTCTTTCAAATACACATCTCGATCCATACCGATATAACCGCGATACCTGGATTGAAATTGGATGATGAGTGAACCTGAAGGGTTTTGGTTTAATGGAATGATATAAGGAAAAATATGATCTTGAAGTTTTGATTCGAAAACCAAATCATTACCTTGGAAAATTTTAAATTGTTCCAATGCAATTTCAGTATAAAGAACAGGGCTTTTGAGTTGTCTTACAAACTGATCACTAAATTTAACATATAAATATTGATTTTCTAAGGATTCAAATCCCAACCGGTTAGGTTCCATTTTTTTCCAAACAATAGCTGGAACTGAATGCGGATCTTTTAATTCCTCACTCGACCAATAATAATATCGATCGAGAAGGTAAACGGACTGCTGGAATTGGCGGTCAGGTGTTACTTCAGAATGTAAGTCCAAACATCCTGAGAATAAAATTTGAAATCCTAAATAAAGAACAAACTGCAAGAGAGCATGAATTGATTTATATGATTTGACTTCTTTCAAAATTTTATTCCTATAGGATAAGCAGGATATGTTCAATGAATCGAAGTCGATTCCTATCATTTTTTTACCTACTTCCCTTCCTATTATTGTCTCTTACCGCGCTTATAGCCCAAGAAGAGAAAACCGCCAAAGAACGATTCGTGGAAGATAAGATGGAATGTTATTCCATCGCCACGGAAATTGACGGACAAGAATACCAGAAATCACTCAAATGTATTTCCCAAGATTCTATCTGTTACATTATCCAAGGTTTTGCGATGAGTTGCATTCCTCGCACAGGAAGATATCCCGCTGAATTACCTAATCTGATCCCAAAACCGACCCAACCATAATCGTATAACAGGAGATTTATGAAAATCAAAACAAAAATCAGTGAAATGTTGAAAATTGATCTACCGATCATCGCAGCCCCCATGTTCCTCGTCTCCTATCCGGAGTTAGTGGTGGCAGTTTCGGAAGCCGGGGGAATTGGGTGTTTTCCTTCTTTGAACTATAGAACCCCAGAACAGCTCCGCGAAGGGATCCTGGAAATTCGTTCTAAAACAAAAAAACCTATTGGGGTGAACCTCATCCTCCACAAAGAACATAACCCGAATTGGGCCAAACAATTTGAAGTGGTTATGGATTTAAAAGTAGAACTCATCATTACGAGCCTAGGAACCCCAAGAACCATCGCAAAAGAAATCAAATCCAATGGATCCACTTTGTTTTGCGATGTGACCACATTAAAACATGCAAACATTGTAGCAAAATCTGGAGCGGATGCACTCATCGCCGTTTCCCAAGGTGCTGGTGGACATGCTGGGGCCATCACTCCTTTTGCACTCATTCCTTATCTAAAAA
>NZ_JAFFPR010000023.1 GCF_016918735.1 Leptospira abararensis | reverse complement strand
AGTGAGTTTCTCATATCATGTTTTTTGGATGGATCAAAAAGGATGGCAAAGGTTTTGGCTTTGAAATGACCTTCGCTGATTTGTTTGATTTTTTCAAAATCTTCGTTTGTGAGGATGGGATGTTCCAATTCCAAACGGTGTGCGTGTTCTGGTTCTTCGGAGAGTAAGTTTCCTTCAGGTCCAATGTAAGTGGTCAGTTCCATCACCAACTCTTCACGGATTGGATCGATGGGAGGGTTCGTTACTTGGGCAAAGTTTTGTTTGAAGTAACGGAATAGGGGTTGTGGTTTTTCACTGAGCACTGCTAGAGAGGAATCCACACCCATAGAGCCGATGGGTTCTTCTCCAGAAACTCCCATCGGTTTGATGATGGTGAATACATCTTCGTGAGTGTATCCAAAGGCTCTTTGGCGTTCTAGAATAGTTTCGTGTTGCGGCTGTTTTACGTTCTCTGGATCAGGCAATGATCCCAAACGAATCATATTGTCTTCTACCCATTTGCGGTATGGCTTTTGAGTAGCGATTTGTTTTTTGATCTCTTCATCATCTAGGATTTGGCCTTTTTCCATATCGATAAGGAGCATACGTCCTGGACGAAGACGGTCTTGGACTAAAACTTCTTCTGGAGGGAGGTTAAGAACTCCTGCTTCTGAAGACATGATCACTTCATCATCTTTAGTTACAATGAATCGTGCGGGGCGGAGTCCATTTCTGTCTAATGTGGCACCAATGATGCGGCCATCAGTAAAGGCGATGGCAGCAGGTCCATCCCAAGGTTCCATAAAAGTGGCATGGTATTCGTAGAACGCGCGTCTGTCGGCATCCATGGCTTTGTTTTTAGACCATGCTTCTGGAATCATCATCATAACCGAGTGAGGTAAAGATCTGCCTCCCATTACGAGTAGTTCCAGAACCGTATCGAAGGTTGCTGTATCAGACTGGCCTTCCATAACAATCGGAAGCATACGACGAAGTTCATCCCCATAAAGTGGAGATTGCATCACCATTTGGCGAGCCGCCATCCAGTTCATATTCCCACGAAGTGTGTTGATTTCTCCGTTATGGGCGATTTGGCGGTAAGGGTGAGCCAAATCCCAAGTAGGGAAGGTGTTAGTCGAAAACCTTGTATGTGTTAAACAAAAAGCAGAAGTCAAATCTGGAGATTTTAAATCTTCATAGAATTTTTTAACTTGGTCCCCAAGTAACATCCCTTTGTAAACAATCGTACGTGACGAAAAACTCGGAACGTAGTACTGAGAACGATCCAGTTTCATTTCCGAGCGGATTCGTCTGTCTATGAGGCGGCGGATGAGGAATAGTTTTCTTTCGAAGTCGTCAGAGGTTTTTAGTTTTTTGGATTTTTTACCAATAAACACTTGTTTGAATACAGGAATCGTTTTGGACGCAACCACACCCGCATATTCTTTGTTCACCGGAACATCTCGGAATCCAAGGAATTCTTCCCCTTCATCAACAATGATCTTTTCAATCACGTTTTCGACAGCAGTCCTTACTTCTGTGTTTTGCGGTAGGAAAAGAAATCCTACGGCATAATCGCCTTCTTTCGGGAGAGTGAAGGGAAGATTCTTTCTAAAAAATGCATCTGGAATGTTGATCATGATCCCAGCACCGTCACCGGTTTTCGGATCAGCTCCTTCGGCCCCTCGGTGTTCGAGGTTACACATCAGGCGAATCCCTTTGTCTACGATGTCTCGCGAGCGTTTGCCTTTATAATTTGCGATAAAACCAACACCACAGGAATCTTTGTCCATGGCAGGGTCATACATACCTTGGGCCTGTGGGCCGAGTGGCGGAAGGATGGGTGGTTGGTTAGATTTTGACATACGTACCCTACTCTAAAGCAATTACTGTACCTTGTTTTTGAATTTGGATGTACTGTCCAATTATTTTGTTTTCAGCAAAATGATTTATTTTTAGGCAAATCCAAACATCAGAAAATGCTTAGATTCGGTACGATAGGTTTATTTTTAAATCATTATGCCCTTGGTCTAAGCCAGATTGAATTTGGTCTAAAAAATCCTGGAGTACAAGAAACAAGCGAACTGCAACTTCCATAGGAAGATCGCTTAAATCTGAGCACCATTTTCCGGGAAGTTTGGGTGGTCGCTTTGCTAGTTTTAAGGCAGTTCGGGAGACGACCAAAGGATTTTTCATTCTGGATTGCACGAGATCCGAAACTGATTCGTAAAAGCCGAAAATCGAAGGTTTTACTTAAACGTACGATTCCCGTAGTAATTCCATTATTTGGATTTAATCCCTAACCAATCTAAGATGTGTTCGGCGGCTTCTTCTTTGGAAAGTTTAGATAGATTCAGTTTAAAATGTGCGGCTTCTTGGTAAACGGGGAGTCTTTTTTCTAAAATGGAACGGTAAGACGTTTCTTTAGAGAGGTCGGGTCTTGTGGAGTCTCCCTTTACTTTTTCGATGAGTTCCTCTGCTCCACGTTCCAAATAAACGATCCTTCCCATACTACGGAGTAGGTCCAGTTTTCTTTGGCTTGGGACTTCGTTCCCGGTCTCGTCTAAATCAAATAGAATACCACCACCACAATCCAGAATGATTCCATCCGCAGCTTTCAATTTTTGCAAAATAGAATATTCTAATTCTCGGAAAGCCTTCCAGCCAGATTTTTCCACGAACTTTGGGATGGGAAGTCCACCTGCTTCGTAAACAGCAATGGAATCGGTAGAAACAACTGGAAATTCGGTTTTTTTGGATAGGGAACGAGAAACTTTGGATTTCCCGGCGCCTCTTGCTCCAATAAAGATAATGTTCATAAAATTTGACTTAAAACCTGAGGCTAATGACTTAAAAGTTATACGTTTAACAAATCAGCTAGGCCGGCTTGTAAATCAGGAATATGGACAAAGTAGGTTTCAATATCTGCTTCTGTAACGCCTGTTTGGCTGAGTGCAAAAGGAGAAATCGGAACGGACTCACCACCAATATCGATTCCAATTCCAGAAACGACTATGAGAATACTCGCAATATGTACAACAGAAGTAAGAATCGGATTGTTTTTGGAATTTTCTGGAGTGAGGTAATTGGCGACAACATCGGTCAATTCCTGCGGGAAGTTCCAACGTTTCAAAAGATTCTCAGACACTTCCATATGTGTGTATCCAAAATACTTTTTTTCTAATGCAGGGAAGGGCTCTTGGTTGTCTTTTAGGTCTGCTTTAAGTTGCATCATCACCGGACTAAAGAACTGTGCGAGTACAATTTTACCCACACTACAGAGAAGGCCAGAAGTGAAAGCTAGGTCTTTATCTATTTTGAGTTTTTTGTGTTGAACAATTTTACTCGAAAGTTCTGCCACCAGTAGCGAAGAAGTCCAAAGTTGTGCTGCTTCCATTTGGTAACTATTTAGGTCTTGGGAAAGGATTCCTTTGGCTGCAGTGAGAAGGACAATTTCTTTTACCGTCTTGATGCCGAGAGTCATAAGAGCCTCTTGGACAGTGCGGATGGGTTTGGAGGCCCTGTAGTATGCAGAATTGGAAAGTTTAATGACGTTGGCAGTGATGGCCGGGTCTTTCGAAATTTCCTGTGCAAGGTCAGCAATATTTACGTCTGGTTTTTGGAGTTTTTCCAATACCTTAGACACAACCGACGATATGGCAGGTAGTTTATTTACGTCTTGTAATACTTCATCAACCTTCGATTTTAGCATATTCGCCTAACGCACCTTATAAAGGTATTTTTCCATACCAGCTTTTTTTAACAGCACACGTCCGTCGTCACAGTAAAGACTGATAGTTCTTCCTTCGTTCCCAGCCACATCTTCCACAATGACAGGGATTTTATTCTCTTCCATAAATTTTTTGACAATAGCGATATTCTGTTCCCCAATGTTTTGTAAAAATTGGGAGTTGATCCCTTTAAACATAGAGGCGCCACCGAACATTCGACAAGAGTAATGGCCAATGTTGGAGCCTTGTTGTTTCATCATTTCGATGAGGATGGGGAGGGCAGTTTCTCCGTATTTGTGAGGAAACTTGGTGGCATCCTTGCCTGTAGGATCTTTGGCAAGCATGATATGGGAAATGGCCCCCACTTTCTGTTCTGGATCATACAGAACGATTCCTATGCACGAACCCAATGTAGTTCGGAGCACATCCGTATCTTTTCCGACCTTGATGTCGGCAATTCCCACATTGATGATTTTGGATTTAATAGACATTCTACTTGTTTCTAGAGAGTGGAACCGTTACTTAGGTATTATAGATAGTAAGCTTTCCTTATGCGTTCAATCAAAAAAACTACTCCCCCAAGAAAATCTACCAAAAAAGGTTTCAAAACTTCAGAACCTTATCTCTTTCAAACCATCGGAAAAACGGAAGTCCACATTTTGGGAACAGCACATGTTTCCAAACAAAGTGTGGACGAAGTCGAAAAAATGATCCGAACATTAAAACCCGATGTCATTTGTGTTGAGTTATGTGAGTCTCGAATGAAGTCGGTGGAAGATCCGGATTATTTAAAAAAATTAGATATCTTTAAAGTATTCAAAGAAAGGAAAATGTGGTTACTCCTTTCGAGCCTCATCCTTTCCTCTTTTCAGAAAAAAATCGGGAATAAAGACATCAAACCTGGTGATGAAATGCGTAAGGCTATCACGATGGGAAGGTCCTTAAAAAAACCAGTGATGGCAGTAGACCGTGAAATCCAAACTACTTTAAAAAGGTCCTGGGGGAATGTAGGTTTTTTCTCTAAAATGTATCTCTTCAGCGCTCTTCTTGCCTCTCTTTTGGTCCGAGAAGATGTATCAGACGATAAAATCGAAGAGATGAAATCGGATGACATTCTCAAAGATCTATTCTCTCAAATTCCTAAAAAATATGAATCAGTCAAACATGTCATCATTGATGAAAGGGATGTGTACTTGGCAGAAAAGATTCGCCAAGCAGCAGAAGGTAAGTCTGTCAAAAAACTTCTTGCGGTTGTGGGTGCGGGTCATTTGGCCGGGATCGAAAGGAATCTTCACACAATAAACGACTTGTCCGTGTTAGACGAAGTTCCCAAACGTAAGTGGTGGGACAATATTAGTATCATTCTATATCCTGTGTTCTTTGCGGGACTCATTGGTTATACCACTTGGAGCCAAGGGGGGGAAGCTGGTATGGACCTGTTTTCGAAACTGATTTATATCAAAGGTGGCCTTGCAGCCCTCGGTGCTTTGATCGCACTAGCTCATCCGATTTCTATCCTACTTGCTTTTGTCACGGCTCCCATTGGAACTTTTGTTCCCATCTTTAAAGCGGGATGGGTGAGTGCTCTTTCCGAGTCGTATTTACGTAAACCCCTTGTAGAAGACTTCGAACACATTGCTGAAGATTCAGAAACCTTTGTTGGTTTTTGGAAGAACCGCGTCCTTCATATCTTTCTCGTTTTTTTCCTTCCCCAATTTGGATCTACGATTGGAACCTTTATTGTTGCCGGAAAAGGCTTGAAGAATTTATTTTAGGGATATATGATTGGTTTCGTCTAAAGGATGAAGAAACAGAGCATGAAACGAAAATTTGCAATTGGATTCATTCTAATTTTTCTTGCTTATCTGGGGTGTAAGTCCTCGGTTTTCGGGTTTTGTACTTCCGCAGAAAAATTTGTGGAACGAGAATCTGTTCCGCCTTGCCACCAATCCGCCGAATCCAAATCGGATTCTGCTGATCCTTGTGAATGTCCCATCTCTCATGAGGAACTCCAATCTTCTACTTCAACGGATTTCCCGATTTGGAAACCAGTAAAACTGACCTTTGGGAATGCTTTTGCGACTTTCGAACCTAATTTCCTACCTGGCAAATCCAAATCAGGATTGTTATCCCAACTTCGTTATCCTCCTCCCTACTTTCCGACTACCACAGTTCGACTTTTGATTTGAGATGGCCACACCTAAGTTTAGGTGAATGGATCTTACATTTCAATTGATATTATTTTTTTAACTGAGGTTATACGATATGAATCGCAAAGAATTATTACAAAAAGCAGGAATGGCTGTTGCCGTTTCCGGAATTTTATCTACACTTTCCGCAGAAGACCATGACCATTCTACTATGTCCATGCCAACAACTGGGAAATCAAAGTACTCGAAAGCAATGATGGCAGCTATGCATTGTCAACTTTCCGCTGAGGTTTGTCTCAGCCATTGCCTCACAGAACTTGGAAAAGGAGAGAAGTCTTTGGCTGCTTGTGCCACAAGTACAAGAGAAGTCATCAGTCTATGTGAGTCTTTTGTGAAACTTGCAAGCCAATCTTCTGCTTACACAAAGAAGTTAGCAAACTTATGTATTGAAGTTTGTGAAGCTTGTGCGAAGGAATGTGATAAACATGCCAGTCACCACGCTGTTTGTAAAGAATGTCGAGACAGCTGCCTAACTTGCGTGAAAGAATTAAAGAAAGTCTAACCGATCGGAAAGATAAAACTTGCAACTGTCCGCCGTTTGGCGGGCAGTTTTTTATTGTTCAGGTTGGAAGAAATATCTAACGTTTTTTAGCCTTTTTCTTTGCTTTTGGTTTCGCTACTGGTTTTGCCATAGCTTTTGATTTTTTTGCCGGCTTTGTTTTTTTAACTGCAGATTTCTTTTTTGTTGCCAATTGTTTCTGATTCTTTTTATAAACCGATGGTTCATATTTTGAAAAATCTACTTCAATCTTTTTAGGTACTGCAAATTCAGGATTTGCTTTGGGAGAAGGAGCGATGGCAATATTGTCTTTCGGAGTCCCCAAAAATTCTCTGAGTGTACGGATGTTTTCATTCCTACGTACTAAGTTATAATTTCCAGGAATATCAAACCATAAGTCACGACCTTGGCCAAACTCCGTACTTTCTTGTGGAGGAAAGGAAAAATCTTCGATAGCAGAGAGAGGTTGGAAGAGGGGAAAAGATAAAGCATTTTTATAATTAGTTTTTACCCAATCGGATTCAAAACCCCAATAGGATTGTCTTGTATTGGTAAACCTGTCAGAACCATGGAAAGGAGTTCCGAGAGTGATGAGGCGTTTGACTTTTCGTCTGGCTTCATCAGGTAAAATTAAAACGAGAAGCCCACCGGTGTTATGAGCAATCAAAGTCACTTCGTTAGGCGCTGTAAGAATTTGGCTCGCAAGGTGTTGGACGGCCTCTTCCAAAGACAAAGGGTCACGGAGAGTGGAAAGGATTCCTACTTTGAATCCCAGGTTATCCAAGTTGGATTTAAGTCTAGAATAGTAGGAACGTCCGGCGAGAAACCCAGGAACGATCAATATGTTTTTATCCTTATTATTCTCCACAAACAAATGGCTGGGAAGATAAAACGACAATAACGCCCAAAAACGTTCCAGATATTCTATGAATCGAAACATGAATTAAATGATTCTGTCAGACTCAATTCTTGTCTATGAAAATCAATTCCAGCGCCAGAAGAATTCCTGAATTGACCGATAACCGTACTTACATAGGATTGCCTTTTAGAATCGTATGCGTCATAGTTTCTCTTTTATTTTACTTTTGGGAATTTTTCCTGCGGTTCTTTGGGCCGAACCGGGCAATTATGAAGAAGCAGCAAAGCTTTTGCCCCAAATTTGGGAAACCAAGTACCCTCTTCCTTATGGGAAACTCACGAAAAAGGACCCTTTGAAACAAGGGATCCGGCAAGTGACCCGTAAGAAGGGAAAGTATTGGATGTACAATTTCGAAGTTTTTATGCCAAAATATGAAAGAAAAGAAACCGTTGCTGTCCCAAAAGAAGACGGTCGCAGCATCCTTGTCTTTTTTTTATGGAATCCGGGGATAACAGAAGAACCCCACCGGATTGAACTTGGGGAACCACACGAAGGGAAATAATATGGAGAAACAGAAATCGGATCAACTGATCACAGAAGTAATGAAGACTGCCGGCCTATCGGATGCGTTCATTGCCGATTTTATCACTAAGGTAGATGCTGTAAGAAACGGCGAAACCGGAATGGTCGTTTGGGAAGAAGTAGGAGATTTAGATCCTAAAACTGATGAAATTTCTTTAGAATCCATTCATACTTCCTATCCTACAGACCTTAGTCTTCTCTCCAAATTGGTGGTAATCAAATTGAATGGGGGGCTCGGAACCAGTATGGGACTCGACAAAGCAAAGTCTCTCATTCCCATCAAAGGTTCCATGTCTTTTCTTGCAGTCATGGCTAAACAAATTGAATTCATTCGTTCCGAGTATGGAATTGATGTTCCTCTCCTTTTTATGGATTCTTATAATACTCAAAAAGATTCGCAAATAGAATTAGAAAAAAACGGATTCAAACAAACGTTGCGGACTAGTTTTTTACAAAACAAAGTCCCTCGTTTGGATGCAGAAACCTTTGCTCCCATCCAAAATAAAAATGAAAAAGAAAATTGGTGCCCGCCCGGTCATGGTGATATTTATTTTACTATGGTGCAAGAGGGGATTTTGGATGAATTACTCTCTAAAGGTTTTGAAATCGCCTTTCTTTCCAATGGAGACAATTTAGGTGCGACAGTTGATCCGCATATTGTAAGTTATTTATTAAAGGAAGATATCCATTTTGCCATGGAGATGACTCCAAAAACTTTAGCCGATAAAAAAGGTGGAGCCATCTACAAAAAAATGGTGGGTGGAAAATTCATTAAGTATGAGTTATTAGAAACAGCACAAGTTCCCAAAGAACATGAGAATGAATTTAGTGGTCTTGGCAAATTCAGAACCTTTTCCACAAACAACCTTTGGATCAATCTCCGAGCCTTAAAAGAAAGATTTAACCAAGGGAATTTTTCTTTATCTCTCATTGTCAATCCCAAACAAGTTGATGGAAAAACAGTGATCCAATTGGAAACTGCCATGGGAAGTGCTGTGGGAAATTTTTCTAAATTCAAAGGTATCATTATTCCCAGGGATCGATTTGCGCCGGTTAAAAAAACCGAAGACTATCTTATCCGCCGTTCGGATGCCTATGTATTGAATGCTGATTTTTCCCTTACTATGGCAAAGGAAAGAAAATCTGCAGGTTTGGGGGAAGTTTTAGTTCATTTAGATGAATCGCATTATAAGAAAATCCACCAGTTTGATGATCTTTTCCAAAAGTATCCTTCACTCCTATACTGCGAAGAGTTAGTTGTTACTGGTAAGGTTCTTTTTGATGTTCCTATTACTATTAAAGGGAAAGTTAAATTCCAAAATCTATCGAAAGATTTGAAGACAATCTCTTCCTTGAATCGGAAGGAATTTGAGAACGAAACTATCGATTTATGAAACAAACTTTTGTTTTTTTGTTTTTTAGTTTTTTCTTAAATTGTGGTTCGCCATTTTCATTCCGATCTGCTTGTTACGAACGTAACAAATGTTCTACGATTGAGGGTGAGTGTTTTTTGCGCAATGATGCCTTTTATAAGATTTCGACAAGTAGTCCGGATTATAGTCCCCAAGATCTTGCTGCCATAGTGGGAAGTTGTTTGGGTTTAGAAAAAACTTGTAAAAAAAATTGTGAAAGCGGAACTATTTTTTAGTTTCAAACATAAACCTTTGGCCCATTTGAACAAACATACGTTTTAAGTAGACTTCATTCAAAGAAATCCTCCAATTAATCAAGGCCCCTTCGTAGATGTTAATCAAGTCACGAGCCAGTTCCATTGGATCAACGGATTCTTTCAAAAAGCCATTTGATTGCCATTTCCCAATATACATTGCAAATAAAGACTCCCATCGAAATACAATAGATTTGAATTCGTCACTGAATGGTTGTTCGCCGACAGGGAATTGGCAAGAAAAAATGGCAATGGGGCAACCTTGATAATAAGAACCATCTTCATTGATTTGGATTGCAACTGCTTTTGCTAATTCTGAAATAAAATCATCAGGGGTATTCGATTCTTTTAGAATTTGGCGAAACCAAATCAGAACATCAGCTCCGTAGGTTTGGATCACACGAATTCCCAAATCTCGCTTGGATGGGAAGTGGTCATAGAAGGAGGCTTTTGCTGTCCTGGATTCTCGGATGAGTTGGTTGATCCCAGTGTGGTAGTATCCTTGTTGGTAGAATCTTTTTTTGGCGATTTCGAGGATGCGGTGTCGGGGGGAGCCTTTCATGGGATTCGAGTGTGCAGGGAGGGGGGGATTTGTCAATCTTGTAGACCGTTCTGTCTGTTTTTTCGTTTACAGACAGAACGGTCTACAAGAATCTATCCCTACCACAAGGAACCAACACATGCCCCACACGACCGAAATCCCCGTACTCTGGAGTCATATGGATGCCAACGGGCACGTAAACAATGGAGTCTACCAATCCTATTTTGATGAAGCAAGAATCCAAGCCTTAGAAAACGAAGGATTTTCCATCCAGGAAATGCGAGAAAAAAAAGTCGGCCCAGTGATGCTCAAAGCGGAGTTGTCTTACCATAAACCCCTCCACCATCCAGATGCAGTTAGAATCGAAACAGGATTTCGGGATATGTCAAAAATCAAAGGGAAGGTAATCCAAAATATGTATCGGATCTCGGATGGGGCTCTTGTTTGCGAAGCTATTTTTTCGGCTCTCTTTTTTGATTTTGAGAAGAACAGACCTTGGAAAATCCCTGATACTTTTCTTGCGAAGTTTAGAGCAGAAGAGACGCTAAATAGTAACCAGTCGCTTCCTTAAGCTAAGCTTTCGTTTATGTTTATTCTCTGATAAAGGAAAGTTGGCTTTTTTCGGGAACGAGTCCTTTGTCTTCAAACTCTCCTGACAAAGATTCGTAGTTAGGTGATAATTTGATTTTCCATTTTCCTTTTTCTTCGAGTAAGTCAGAATCTACAATATTTTTGCCGCGGAAGATTTGATTCTCATTCCATTTCATAATAATATTTCCTTCCACATCTTCGGCTTCGATGGTCAAACGAATGGGTTTCACTTTGTTTTTCCCGTCCCAATACATAGCGGTCCAAGGACCAATAAACTTTTGTATGGCGGACTCACCAAAGGTTTTCACTTTTTTTACATCAAGGACTGTATCAGAAATGACAGAAGTGACTGGTTTTGAAAACAAACTCTCTCCAACTCCTTTAGATACGGATTGGATAGCAAAAAAATAGAATTGATTCTTTGTTAAGTTCTGCAGTTTAAAATTTGATTCGGATGTTTCTTTAACGAGACTCCAATCAGGATCATTTTTTTTACGCATATAGACTTTATACGAAGTTGCTTTGGGAATCACATTCCAACTAAACAAAAATTCACCGGTTTTTCGGTTCTCGGAAACAGTCAACTCAGGAGGGTTTAATCCCATGGACCTTCCAGCCACAAGAGATGGAAATCCGATGTCCGGTTCTGAAGGAAGGCTAAATAATTCTCCTTCAAATTCTGAAGCCACTGCATAGAAAGATTCCTTTTCATAGCTGTCATTATCTTTGAATTGTAGTTCGGCAGTCTTTGCAATTTCTTTCCATTGTCCATTTGTTTTACGGAAGATATGATAGGCTACGGCACTTGGAGAACCTTCCCATTGTAAGATGGTTGAACCCGCATACAATCCTTTCGATGCAGTTAAATTTTTAGGCCTGGGTTTTAAAACTTCGGAAGGATCCAAGTGAGCAGAAACATAACTGCTAGATTCACCAACCAATTGGTTCCTTTCCGGGATCACTTGGTAAATTTCGCTATCCCCGTTGCGGCTGGCTTTTAGATCAATATAAGTAGTTTTTTCCGTTTTACCCAGAAACCGATAGATTCTTGCTACTGGATTCCATTTATAAACGGCGTAGGTTGTGGAGATAGGTTGCGGGTCCCATTCTAA
This sequence comes from Leptospira abararensis, assembly GCF_016918735.1. GTDB lineage: Bacteria > Spirochaetota > Leptospiria > Leptospirales > Leptospiraceae > Leptospira_A > Leptospira_A abararensis. Next base: position 59,049 of record NZ_JAFFPR010000023.1, on the reverse strand, counting down.
TAAAATTCGATCATTTGTGGCTGCCACGGATGCACGAAGGTTGGTCACAGGTAGGATTCCTGCAGGTTTAGTCGGATCTACCGCATAACCATCGTTTGAATCAAGCGATGGTTTGGACAAATAATTTTCATCCAGACTTGCAACACGATAATTGTAGGCAGTACTTTTTTGGATTCCAAAGTCTTCAAAGAAGGCTTGTTTGGAAAGTCCGACGAGTTGGTATTTACTGTCTATTTTACGTTTGCGATAGACTTCATAACCGATGGCACGTTTTTCTCTCGACCAACTGATCCGAATGCGATCGGAAAAATCACCTCGAGAGGCAAAAACTTCTTTAGGAGGAAATAGATTATGTTCCCCATACTCCAAAGATTCTAGAGCATCGTTTAGTTTATTCTGTGTCAGGAGTTCATTTTCGACTTCAGAATCAGCAACATAAACAGACTTAGTGTATTTGGGAAAGGTTTCGTAAGAAATCCATAAATACCCTTGGTCAGCCCAAGTGGTTCCCCAAGAATTCCATACTTTGAATGCTTTCTTTTTGTCGTTATAACCTAAAACCACAAGAGACTGCGCCCCTAAAACTTCTCCAGTTCCTATTTCAAAAATGGAATCTGGTTTTGGTTCCCTGAAATTTTCATAAACTAAATATCCGATGAGGACTGGTCTTTTTTCAGCTAATGCTAGTTTAATGGAAGTTAGGTCGTGAGGCTCAATTCTATAAATCCTTCTTAGTCTAGCTTTTCTTCCAGCTTCGACAATATTCGCTTTTGGCCTAGTTCGGAAACTGGAAGAAGATTCATTCATCTGCTCCATAGAAACGGAACCTCTGCTTTCTGCGAGGACCAGGGCATCCAAAAGGGAAACTGCCTGGTCTTTTCCACTGTTTAGTTGGTTATAAATAAAGTTAGGTGAGTATAAAATTTTTTGTCCATTGGCAGAAGAGGGCCCTACAGAAGAAAGATTGCGGATTCCTTTTTTTTTCGCTTCTAAATAAGAAATGAGCCCATATCCAACCGTATAACCAACATTATCTTTGTTGATGCCTTGGTCTCCTGGCAGTGGGAATTCGTTACTCATGTCGTAACTTCCGGGTAGATCGGAGCTTGTCAGTTCGGAATGAAAAGTAGGGATACTTTGGTAGAGTTCGAAGGGATCGGGGATAAGACCAGATTTTCTCGCAGAGGATTTGGATTCTGTTTTTCCGGTGATGGGTTTAGGTTGGAATCCTGCGATCATAACGGAAATTGCGATAAAAATGGTTCCAATCGCAATTCGATGTTTGGTGTTCCGTAACATTTTAATCCTCTTCTAAATCAAAACTGATAGGAAGTCTATGTGCCATTCGTGTTGGTTTTCCCTTGTCATATCCAGGAGAAAACCGAGCCCTTTGGATGATCCGAATGGCGGCTTCATCAAATCCGTATCCTGCTCTGCCAGAAACAATTTTCGCACCTTGGAGGACTCCATGTTCGTCCACCTGCACCATCACAACGACTGTTCGTTGGCTGATATTGGCGGCTTTAGCAGCTTCAGGAAAATAAGCTTTCAAATCAAAATCAATGATAGGAGTCGGAGGACGATCTCCATTGAAGGAAAACAAATACCCATCTTTGTCAGTTCCATTCCCTGAGAGTTGATTTGGATTCAAATCTGAATTGTCTGGTTTTTCTTCGGCTTCTTTGTTAGATCCCTCCACCCATTCTTGTTTTTCTACTGGAGCGGGACTTGACGTCCCACCGATCAGTTCAGGAGGAATCTCTTCAAACGAAACATCCATATCTTCCATCGATGTTTCTTGAAAGGCAGCATTACTAGGAAGGGTCAGTATAAAATAAATCAAATAACAAAATAGATGCAATCCTACTGAGGCAAAGAGACTAGCACGGAAGAGTCCGAATCGTCTCAGTTTGTATTGCAGATACAAGGTAAATGACTTCATGATATGACTTACTAGTGATGGATATTCGGAGTAGAACTAGAAGATTGGTTGTGTTTTCCGCTAGTGATGAAACTGGCATGGATTTCTTTGGAAAGGATTTCCAAGTGACCAATGATGAGTTTCATTTTACGAGTGAAGTAATTGTTTGCCATCACCACCGGAATCGCAACCGCAAGTCCTGCCGCTGTGGCGAGAAGGGCAGTGGAAATACTACGCATTACCACTTCTGCTCCCGAGTTACCAAGAGTTCCCAGTCCATAAAAAGCTTTGATAACCCCAAGAACCGTTCCAAGTAATCCGATGAAGGGAGTGTTATTCCCGAGGGTGTTGAGAATCGGAAGTCTTTCTTCCAGACCCAAACGTTCTTTTAGAATTTTCCCTTCCATCAGTTCCTCTAGGCCTTTGTGATTTTCCTTTTCTCGTTCTAAAACAAAATGCATGAACCGAGTGTAGGAATTCTCCATGGGATGGGTTTCCAATAGTTTTTCTGTACCTTTTAGGTCTCTGTGACGAACAAGGAGGGTGAGAGAATCCAGAAGAGACTCTGATTCTTTGTTAAAATTACGTTTATAAACAATTAACCTTTCAATAAATACGGCAATCGCGAGAATACTTGCGAATAACATAACGAGGAAAATGATTTTTTCCCCAAGGTCTACGAAATCTTGCATTTTGGAACCTTCTAACGGACAGAATTCTTTACCTTGGACAACAATCAAAGAGAAAAATTACGGAAAAAGAACTTCGGTTGATTCCAAGCCGACCCCAAAGAAAGAATGATTCCAAGGATTGGTATGAAGGCAAAAGACATTCTTCCCAGTTTTTTGGGGCTCATTTTCATCATTTTAGGTGTTTCGTTGGTAGTATTCTATGCTACAAAATCATGGGAGACATTCCTAGGTCTCTGTCCCAACAAAGATTTTTTGTCTTGGGATGAGAATATTCGACTGAACCAGGTGCTTGACCAGTATGTCGACTTCCGCAATGGAAATTGGTTTCGAGGAATTTTGCCTTTTTTGGAAAGTCCCACTTGGCCACCTCTTCGCTCCCTATTAACGTTTGTTACGCTCTATTTGCCAATCGACGCTTATGAAACCTATCGTGATTCTTTTTTAGGACTTTTGTTTTTGGTTTTGGTGTATCCGGCTTTGATTTATATATCTTATCGCATAACAAAGTCTCTCCTTTGGTCAGGAATCATTTCAGGCCTTATTTTTATTCTCACCATCCAAACAGGAGAAGTGCCTGCCTATTCACTTTCTTCGATGTTGGAAACCCAGTCTATGTTCTTTCTTTTGTTTTCTATTTATGCCATCTATCGGTTGTATGATGTGGATAATCGGGAATCGGAAATTGATTCCGGGACCAAGTGGCTTGTTTTCTTTTCTCTGTTCGGATTTTATTTTACTAAATACCCGTATGGGATTTTATTCTTTATGGCATGTTTTGCCTATGAACTCTTACGATCCACATCCACATACAAAGATGCTTTATTCTATCTATTAAAAAATTATGCCAAAGGCATTCGGTTAATGTATTTGATCTTTGTTGTGCTTATGGTTTTATCTTTACCTATACTTCGAGTGGTCACAAAAATCAATTTAAACCAAAAAGGATTCAAACAATTTATGTTCGGGATCACATTTGTTTTGTTTGTGGATCTTTCTGTTTATTTTTTTCGAAAACGGGATGCAATTCAAAAAGTATTTCCAAAAACAGCAGTGGTTCTTTGGGTTTATGCCATTTTTCCTGCCTTTCTATGGTTATTTATGAATCCGGACCGAGTGAATGCGCTTATCGATGCACAGATGATTGTGAATGCATACACTCGCAGTTTCTTCTTAACACTTTGGACAGAACCAGGACTTGATCCTTCCACACCAGGAGTGTTCGACTTTATCTGGGGATTTCGAGCCCTCATTCTCTTTTCTGTTTTGTCCTTGCTGTATTTTTTCTTTCGATCGGGGACCAAATTTCGAACAAAACTAAAAGATCCTCTCCTTGCAGGCACACTCATTTTATTTTTAGAACTTCTTATCTTAGAACTCACGACTGGAAACAAACAACCAAGGCATGTGTTACAATTCATCCCTGCCATTGGACTTGTTGGCTTTCTTTGGATATTGCGTTTGTATGAACTCGCTGATAACAAAATAGAAAGATTGGCTTCAGTTTCGGTATTTTTACTCACCTCCCTTTTTGTATTTTCTAATTCTATATATTCTCAAGGCATTTTGTCTGGAGAATTTTATAAAACGAAAATGTTTTGTTATCGGGGAATGAATGCGAGTGATTTCCAACCGGCAAGAGAGATCGCCGAACAGATATCATCTGAGAAAAAATATGTTCTTATCAATGCATTTCATTTTGAGGAAAAATATGGTTCTCGTGGTCGTGTGCTTGCTTCCGATTTTGATCTTGCCATGAAGTTGAAGACTTATAAAACAGGGATGGTACGAAATGACCACAAATACCGATGGAAAGAATGGACAGATTTTGATTCTGTTCTTTTATTAAGTGATGTTTGTCCTGATAGTTTTGTAGAAGAAAAATTTGAAAACCGAACAAAAATCTTGAATAGTAAGTCAACGTTACTGTCTACTTATAGAGAGAGTTCCGGTATTGCTTGTCTTCAAGAATATAAATTGCTCAAATAGAGAAAAAGATTTATGAGTATTGCTTCCTTTTCCATCAAACGGCCCATTTTCATTTCTTCACTAGTCATCATTATGGTGATCACAGGTTTTATTTCCTTAAAACGAATTGGAGTCGATCTTTTCCCCGACATCAACATTCCCTTCGTTGTGGTTTCCACTGTTTATCCAGGTGCTGGTCCAGAAGAGATTGAAACTTCGATTTCCAAACCATTGGAAGAAGAGCTCAGTTCCATCTCTGGCCTCAAACGGATCACATCTCGGAACCAAGAGGGAATCTCTATGGTGTTTGCCGAGTTCAACCTAACCACAGATATCAAATACGCAGAGCAACAAGTTCGGGATAAAACAGCTCGTGTGAAACCGCTCTTTCCTGAATCCTCCAAAGAACCTTTGGTGCAGAGGTTTGATCCCTCTGACCAACCCATCATGCGGATCTCCCTTTTTGCTGACCTTCCAGAAGGAGAACTTTATGATTTGGCAAAAGAGAAAATCAAAACCAAACTCGAACAAGTCAACAACGTAGGTGCTGTCAAAATCATCGGTGGATCTCGTAGAGAAATCCATATTGAGCTGGATCGAAACAAAATCAATGCCTTCCAAGTTCCGGCCATCTCCATTGGGAACCAAATCAAAAATTCAGGAGTCAACATTCCTGCCGGAAAAGTAGAAGGGGGAGATAAAGAAACTTCCTTTCGAACTGTTGCCAAATATGAATCCTTATCTCAAATTGAGAACACGGTTGTCTCGTTTGGTGGAGAGTTTGGGCGAGGGGTTCTTGTAAAAGATTTGGGCCAAGTTAAGGACACTCTTCAAGACCGCCAAACGCTGGGTATGTTGTATGCACCAATCAGCGCAGAAGAACACGAGGAACCTTCGATCATCGGGAAATTATTATTTAAATATGATGCTCCAAAAAAAGAAAGGGTCCAAAAGAAAGCACTTTTCCTAGATGTTTACAAACAATCGGGAGCTAACACAGTAGAAGTTGCCGATGGAATCCTTGGAAAAATTGATACCATCAATGCTCAAATCAAAGACCTCAAAGGGGCACCCAAGGTCATTTTGATTCGAGATGGATCCAAATGGATTCGTGCAAACATTGAAGACGTAACCATTGCCATCATACTTGGGATTTTACTGGCTGTAATTGTAGTCTATCTCTTTCTTGGAAACATTCGTTCCACTCTCATTACCGGTATGGCCCTCCCCAACTCTATGTTAGGTGCCTTTATCATTATGTATGCCATGGGTTTTACCATGAACGTAATGACTCTCCTTGCCCTCTCTTTAGCAGTTGGACTCCTTGTGGATGACGCCATTGTGGTCAGGGAAAATATCTTCCGTAAACTAGAGGAAGGGGAATCTGTCATTGTAGCGGCAAGGAAAGGAACAGAAGAAGTGACACTTGCCGTTATCGGGACTTCCTTAACTGTCATTGCTGTATTTCTTCCGATTGGATTTCTTTCAGGGATTGTAGGTCAGTTTTTTAAACAATTCGGGCTAACCGTAGTTTTTGCGATGATCATCTCCCTTTTTGATGGTCTGACCGTAGCGCCCATGTTATCTGCTTATTTTGCAGGAAAAACAGACATCCATAAAAAGAAAAACATAGTTCTTCGTAACTTTGATAAGTTTCAAAATTTCTTGGACAGAATGTACGGAATCATCATGAAGTTTGCCCTAAAAAAACCATGGGCAGTCATTTTACTTACCTTCCTTACTCTAGTTACGAGTATCTTTTCCCTTGCTTTTGTGAAAAAGACCTTTCTGCCGGCCAACGACCAAGGGGAATTTATGGTGAATGTGGAAATGGCTCCGGGAACTTCCTTGCAAGGAACATCCGAAACAGTAGAACAAATCCAGAATGAAATCATCAAAGCCATTCCTGAATTAGAACTTCTTGCTACGGTTGTTGGAAATAGCGATGGAGAATCCAATATTGCAACCATTGGTGTGGCACTTCTTCCTGCAGAATATCGCAAACGAACCACAGGAGATGTGAAAGACCAAATCCGTGAATTCCTAAAGGCTTACCCACAAGCAAGACCCAAAGTGAACGACTATTCGGCGATAGGTGGTGGAGTGCAATACCCATTCAATTTAAATCTAAAAGGGGAAAACCTAAAAGATTTAGAAACCTATTCCTTCAAAGTGATGGAAGAACTGCGCAAAGTTCCTGACCTAACCGATGTGGACACCACCTACCGAACCGGAAAACCAGAATTCCAAGTGGTTCCAAACCGTGCTAAAATGCAAACGGTGGGTGTCGTTGCTGGTGTGATGGGGGCTGAGCTTCGTTACCATATTGAAGGTGGGGAAGTGGCAAAGTATTTGGAAAACGGAATTGAATATGACGTCCGCCTAAGGCTGAAAGAAGAACAACGAAACCTTCGTAAGTCCTTCTATGAAACTCGAGTTCCAAACATCCAGAACCGTCTTATCCCTCTCAGTGCCATTGCGGAAGGAAAAGAAAGTAGTTCTCCTGCAAGGATCATCCGAGAAGACAGATCTCGAGTGGTTCCTATCAACGCAAATCTTGCTCCAGGAGGAGCCATTGCTTCTGCATCTGAATCAGCAGCAAAGATATTAAAAGAAAAACTCCCTCCACCTCCGGGAATCACTTATTCCTTTGTGGGCCAATCGGAAGATTTTAAGGAACTGTTACAAAACATCGTCCTTGCTTTTGGAATGGCGCTTATCTTCATTTATCTTGTGTTAGCTTCTCTTTATGAGTCATTTATCACACCGATCACCATTCTTTTTGCTATTCCCCCTGCGATTTCGGGAGCATTCTTTGCTCTGGCTTTGACGGGTGAGATGCTGAATCTTTTTAGTATGATTGGACTCATTCTCCTTATGGGACTTGTAGCCAAAAACTCCATCCTCCTTGTGGATCACGCCATCCTGGCTATGAAAGAACATGGAATGACAAGGGATGAAGCCATCTTTGATGCGGGTTCCAAACGACTTCGCCCCATCCTTATGACATCTCTTGCGATGATTGCGGGAACTCTACCGATTGCTCTGGGAATTGGAGAAGCATCTAAATCAAGAACTGCCATGGGGATTGCCATCATCGGGGGACTTGTTCTTTCGACTCTCATCACTCTCATTGTGGTGCCTGCGGTGTTTGGATACATTGACAGTTTGCGGGAAAAAATTGAGGGAGCCTTCCGTCCTGATTTTGAAATCCGACCAGAAGATTTAGAGGACTAAGCTCAAAACTTATCGAATCTCTGGCATAAATTTAAACTTGCCCAAACTTTGAATTCGGCGTTCTCTTGCTTACATGTCCAGCGAACGCCGAATCTACAAACGAATCTCCGAAAAAGTCCATCTCACATACCGAGTGATCCAATCGGGTGCCGGCTCGGCCCAGTTTTTACCCAAAGACAAAGGGGAGGGGGAATCCCAAGACATTTCTGAAGGTGGATTGTTGTTCCGAACCAAAGAACCCATGTCTCTTGGGACAAGGTTGGAATTAGAACTAAGATTTCCCGATGTAAAGTACGTTTTGTACCCAAAAGCAAAGGTAGTACGTTTGGAGGAATTTGGAGAGGGAGCTTTTTATGAAGTGGGTCTTGAATTTAACCAAATGTTCGACGATGATCTAAAACTTTTGTTAGAACACATTAGCCGATTAGAAATCTAGAATTCAATGTTCTTCTATCTTGAACAATTGTTTGGTGTTTAGGTAGAACATCCCCGTGTTTCATCGGCTGTTAGTTTTTTTCCGTGGGAATCCTCTCGATCCTATTTCGCTTTTTGCTGTTTATTCCGAAATCCTCAGTAAACTATACTTTCTTGGATTTGCCTATTGTCTAGCCTACATTCAGAGTGTGTATTTGGAATGGAATGCCCCAGACCAAACTAACTGTATCCTTTCTGCCATCGAACTGGTGCTGAGCCTCCTCCTCGTTTGTACTTCTTTTTTCTATCGGAGGATTTTTCGGATCGCACCCATCCTTGTTCGTTTGACTTTTTTTCTTTTGGTTCTTGTAGAAATCGAAACAGGATTTCATGATCCGACCATTCCTTATTTTGATCCAAGGAATTGGTTAACTATAACGGCCCTTCTTGCCACCTCTTCTTTCTTTTATCCCGGACTTGTGTGGCAGTACATACTAGAATGGTCTTTTGTTTTATTGATTTATATTCTTCGGGTTTACTTTGCAAACCATACTGTCATTCCTATTGAAACGTGGCGTGAGATGTCCACAATTTTCCCTTTATTTCTAGTTGCCTTCTTTTTAAACCATTGGTGGTTTCGTACTCGGTACATTGCCGCTTACCGAGGTATGTTACTCGAAGAAAAACGCAGAACTTTTTTGCAAGATATTCATGATAGTCTGGGTTCCCAACTTACAGACTTAGTCCTACTTAGCCAAAAGATGGAAAAAACTCCTTCCGAGATTACGGAAGTGCAACTGAAAAAACTAAAAAAACTTTCGGAGTCCGCTTTGCAATCTTTAAGAACACAAGTACAAGAAGAAGACCAAAGGGATTTGTTTCAGGAATCGTTGTTAGACGGACTCAAATTGCTAATCAAAAAAAGATACAAACTTGTGGGTCGGAATATTGAGTTGGAATGGAATTCTATAGAGGAAGATTCAATTATAAAAATTCCTGACCCAGAAGTTGCTCATCATATCATTCAAATCTTTAAAGAAATCACAACCAATGACTTACGTCATGGGACTGGAACTTCCTCTTGGCTAGTAGAACGAACGAATGAACATTTGTTATTCCAATTTATATCTGAAATACAAAAAGTTTTAGAGGGACAAGAAGGTTCTAAGCTCACAACCTTTAAAGAAGATTTCGTTGAATCCGGCATCGGCGAACGAGGATTACAGCATAGAATTAAATCTTTGAACGGGGAGATCACCATCCTAGATTCGCCTTATCAAATCAAAATGAAACTTCCTATAGGAATTTTCGAACTATGAAGTCCACTTCCATTGGAATTATCGAAGATAATGAGGACTTCTTGCAGTCGTTATGTGGAGTTTTGGAACAAAATCCAAACCTTAATTTGACAACTTGGAACTCAGCTGAAGAATTTTGGGCAACTGGACTGACTAAAGAATTTGACCTACTCATTTTGGATATTGGACTTCCTGGTATGAGTGGAATTGATGTACTAAAGACCTATCATACCATTGAATCTAGAAAGAGCCTTGTGATTTCTTCCTTACAAACCGATGACGCTATTTTTTCAGCTCTTCGCAATGGTGCTTCTGGTTATATTTGGAAATCGGAACTGGATTCCTTACACGATACCATCCAAACTTTACTCGACGGGGGGAGTGTGATTTCTCCTTCGATAGCAGCAAAAGTATTGTTATCTTTTCGGAAACCCCAAACCAATTTGGATCCACACGGAATTGGGGTAGAAGTGTTAACACCTAGAGAGAGGCAAATTTTGGAACTCATTGTCGAAGGAGACAACCCCCAACAAATCGCCTCTTTATTTGGAACCACTGTGGGAACCGTACGCCAACAAATCAAAGCAATCTACAAAAAACTCCAAGTGAATACAAGGGTTCAAATGCTAAAAAAAGCCCGTCAATTCGGAATTTTTTGAAGGGAAGTGGTTCGACAATTTATACCATCTGGTAAATGGACAAAGGGCCGGGAATCGTGTATCCTAAAACCATCGACTTACCAAAATACAAACAAACGGGATTAGAGTATGTAGATTGGATCTCTGCTCTTTTCATAAAACTAAGACTAGTTCTTTGGTTTGGGGTGTATTTTGTCCTCGTATTCTTTATGAATTGGGTTTTTTAGTCCGTGCGAATCTTCCCTAATTTTGGAAAGAAAGAGAACATTTGAGGCCAGTCGTAAATTTACCCTTTGCAGTACTTCTTCAAAGATTTCCCCTTTTTATACCATTTGGTAGATAGACAATCCTTCAAATTTCCGCTATTATCGTACAACTGAATTCTGGTCTTCGATACTTTGACTGGTGACTAGCGTACAATTTCCATTAAATATTCCATTGCCAATGCAAATGCCATCGCGTCGCAAACGTGATGGTTTTTTTTAATCAATCCATCAGATGTTTGATTTCTTTTAAGAGAGTGGACTGGCCGGACATTAGTTTTTTCTCCGAGGTTTTGATGGATTCTTTTTTGCCAGGCCTAGCAAAGAACTGTTCGAGGACTACTTCTTTGAGAGTTTCTTCAAACCACATTCGGGTTTGGTCTTCCCTATTTTTCGCATAATAACCGTTTGTTTTTGTTGCGGAAACATAATCCAAAATGAGTTTCCAAATTTCAGCAATGCCTCTGCCGCCGATCGCACTACAAGTGGTGGCTCTCGGTGTCCATTTGGATTCAGGAGCAGGAAAAAGGTGGAGGGCAGATTCATATTCCACCCGGGCACGCATCGCATAAGGTTCGTTTGGCCCGTCTGCTTTGTTGATGGCGATGAGGTCCGCCATCTCCATAATTCCCCGTTTGATTCCTTGGAGTTCGTCTCCGGCACCTGCAAGCATCAGTAACAAGAAAAAATCCACCATGGAGTGGACTTGGGTTTCCGATTGTCCGACACCGACTGTTTCAATAATGATGGTATCAAACCCTGCGGCTTCACAGAGATACATGGATTCTCGGGTTTTACGGGCAACCCCTCCGAGAGAACCACTGCTAGGTGAGGGACGAATGAAGGCATTGGCAGATTTGGATAGAACCTCCATCCTTGTTTTGTCCCCCAAAATAGAACCTTTGGTTCTTTGGCTACTCGGATCAATCGCAAGCACTGCGAGTTTATGATTTTGTTCCAAAAGATAACTTCCAAAACTTTCGATGAAAGTGGATTTCCCAACACCGGGAACTCCTGTAATTCCAATGCGAATCGAATTGCCAACTTTATGCATCACAAGTTCCAGAATGGCTTGGGCTTTATCGTTATGGGCTTCTAAATTACTTTCTACCAGAGTGATTGCCTTTGAGAGGTGGGTTCGGTTTCCCGATAGAACTCCGTCTGCTAATTCCTCTGCGGTAGTTTCTTTACGAGAGAGAGTTTTTCTTTGGTCACGAATGTAGGGAGAAATGGCTGGGGCATCGGCCACACCAGGATTTACCGAAAGTGCCGACTTTGGATTCGATTCTTCCTTAGGAGTTTTCTTTTGGCCCATGTCCTCGTTTGGTGTTTCCATATTGGTTTTTTACCTGAGTGCGAAAGATACAAAAACACCGACTGTCCTATTAGACAAATCGGTGTTTGGTGAAGATACCCTTCTTTACAATTAGAGGCCTTAAGCGGCTCTTCTTTCGCCGAGGAGGATATTTAGAATTTGTTTGGCCGCTTCTGAAATCACAGTTCCCGGTCCAAAAATGGCCGTGGCGCCAGACTTATAGAGGAAGTCGTAGTCTTGGGCCGGAATCACTCCACCGACGACCACAAGCACATCCTCGGCCCCGAGTTTCTTTAATTCCTCAATCACTTGGGGAACTAAAGTTTTGTGGCCTGCAGCTAGGGAAGACACTCCTAAGATATGGCAATCGTTTTCCACAACTTGTTTTGCGACCTCTGCGGGAGTTTGGAAAAGAGGCCCGATATCAACGTCAAAGCCCATATCAGCAAAACTAGTAGAGATCACTTTGGCACCCCTGTCATGTCCATCTTGGCCCATTTTGGCAACCATGATCCGTGGACGACGGCCTTCGAGTTTGGCAAATTCATCCGCAAGATCTCTTGCTTCCAGATACCCTTTGTCTTCGGAAATTTCGGAGGAATACACTCCTGAGATGGAACGAATCACTGCTTTGTACCTCCCAAATACTTTTTCCATGGCATAGGAAATCTCACCGAGAGAAGCACGTTTGCGCGCTGCATCCACTGCGAGTTCCAAAAAATTTCCATCCCCGGTTTCGGCACATTTGGTGATGGCGTTTAACGCGGCTTCTACGGCAGTACTGTCGCGATCTTTTTTCATTTGTTCCAAACGTTTGATTTGAGCAATACGAACAGCAGTATTATCAATGTCTAAAATATCAATAGGAGCTTCTTTATCCAAACGGAAACGATTCACTCCCACAATCACATCTTTGCCAGAATCGATCCGGGCCTGTTTTCTTGCGGATGCTTCTTCGATACGCATCTTAGGGATTCCAGTCTCAATGGCTTCTGCCATGCCACCTAACTTTTGTACTTCGAGAATTAAATTCCAAGCTTTGTGAACTAGGTCGTTTGTGAGTTTTTCTACATAAAAGGAACCACCCCAAGGATCGATCACTCGGTTGATATTGGTTTCTTCTTGTAAGTAGATCTGTGTATTTCTTGCAATCCTTGCTGAGAAGTCAGTAGGAAGAGCAATCGCTTCATCCAGTGCATTGGTATGTAAGGACTGAGTGTGGCCAAGGGCTGCAGCCATAGCTTCAATACAAGTCCTTCCAACGTTGTTGAATGGATCTTGTTCTGTGAGTGACCAACCTGAAGTTTGGCAATGGGTTCGTAGCGCCAAAGATTTGTTAGACTTTGGTTGGAATTGGTTCACTATTTTTGCCCAAAGGAGACGGCCCGCACGCATTTTGGCAATTTCCATAAAATGGTTCATTCCAATCGCCCAAAAGAAGGAAAGCCTTGGAGCAAACTCATCTACCGTAAGTCCAGAAGCAATTCCCGTTTTGATGTATTCCCAACCATCCGCAAGAGTATAAGCAAGTTCTAAGTCGGCTGTCGCACCGGCTTCTTGCATATGATACCCGGAAATGGAAATCGAGTTAAACTTAGGCATATATTTGGAAGTATAGCCAAAAATATCTGCGATGATTTTCATCGAATGTTTAGGTGGGTAAATGTAAGTGTTACGCACCATAAACTCTTTCAAAATATCGTTTTGGATGGTGCCGGAAAGTTTGTCTTTGGAGACGCCTTGTTCTTCTGCGGCAACAATATAAAAGGCAAGGACAGGAATGACGGCCCCGTTCATAGTCATGGAAACGGACATTTGGTCGAGTGGGATTTGGTCGAAGAGGATCTTCATATCCAAAACCGAATCGATCGCCACACCAGCTTTACCCACATCTCCTACGACTCGTTCGTGGTCCGAGTCGTACCCGCGATGGGTGGCAAGGTCAAAGGCAACAGAAAGTCCCTTCTGGCCTGCGGCTAAGTTTCTACGATAAAAGGCATTGGATTCTTCGGCAGTGGAAAATCCTGCATATTGGCGGACCGTCCAAGGTTTGTTGACATACATTGTGGAATAGGGTCCGCGTAAGTAAGGGGGAATTCCTGCAGCGTAACTGAGATGTTCCATTCCTTCCAAATCAGTCTTCGCATAACGAGACTGGATGGCGATTCCTTCTGCTGTTTGCCAAAGGGAAATGGCCTTTGGATCAGGTTTCTCTGAACCGAAAGAAAGAGGGAGTTTTGCAAAATTAGGTTTGTTCATTTTATTTCCCGATCCATTTGGTTTGGGCTTTTTCCATAAATTCCACGATGTTACGTTTCATATGGATGAAGTCGTTGATTCCGAGTGACTCTGCTTGTGCGATGAGATCTTTTGGATATCCAGCAAGTAATTTCCAAGAGTTTGGCAATTGGGTTTTCATCTCCGAAGCAAATTCAGGGAGATAGGTCGCATACTCTTCGTCAGACGAACAGAGAACAACGATATCAGCCCCCAATCCTTTGGCCTCCGACACACCTTCCTTGACCGAAGAAAATCCAAGGGTGTCGATAATTTCATATCCGAGACAACCGAGAAAGTTGGAACTAAAACCGGCCCTTGCTTTCCGCATGGTTAGGTCACCAATGGTAAGTAAAAAAATCTTTGGGAGTTTTTTCCCAGAAGCTAAGTGCGCGTCTGTGATATTTCTCCATTTGTCAAATTCATACGACAACCGGACAGGCACCAAACGAGTGTATGTCGATTTGTTGGAAAAGTTTCCCCGATTCTCTACTTCTTTTAATGAAGTTGCGAGTTCCGGATGTCTTTCGGAAGGAAGAGGGTATTGGTTCGTTCCGAGTAAAATTTCTTTTTTAGTCGCCAGGGCCGTTCTTTTTTTATTAGCCCGAGATTTGATTTCCTTTTGGATAGTACCTTTTTTTAAGGCCTCCCCAAATCCACCTTCTGATTCTAGGGTTTGGAATTTGGCCCAAGCTGTTTCTGCTAGTTTTTTGGTAAGGACTTCTAAATAATAAGAACCGGCAGCCGGGTCTTCCACTTTGTCGAGAAAGGATTCATAACGAAGGAGGAGTTGTGAGTTTCTTGCAATTCGTTTGCCTAACTCTTGTTGCGTGGAGTATTCGGAATCAAATGGTAATACTGATACGAAATCTGCCCCACCCATAACAGCAGACATGGCAGCCGTTGTTCCTCGTAACATGTTTACATAAGGATCATAGGCTGTGAATTGAAAACTGGAAGTCCTTGCTACGATGAGAGCTGGAACTGATTCCCCCAGTCCTGGTTTGTAAGCATTTAAAATTTCCGTCCAGAGGATTCGTATAGCTCGGAATTTAGCGATTTCTGTGAAGTAGTCAGAACCAATCCCCATCCAAAACCAAATGTTGGAGGCTGCATCTTCGATAGAAACGCCTGTATCTATGTGACGATTTAAATAATCCACTCCCCAGGAGAGGGAATAGGCCAGTTCCTGGCCGATGGAAGCTCCAGAATCACGTAAGTAATAACTGTGAATTCCAACGCCAGCAAAACCTTTGGATCCGGAAAGTGCGGCAAAGGATTTGCCTATAGAACTTTCTTCGGTTCCTAGTTCCCCACAAAGAAGTGCTGTCCCATAAGGATCATAATCGCCAAGTACAGTGTTATGCGAAGAAGTGAGCTTTTTAAGGGATTCGGCAAAGGAGAGCGTTCTTGTGGCAAGAGAAATTACTAAAGGAAGTTTCTCTGTCAGGCCAGCCAAATTTTCTAAATCGGCAGCAGAGCTTATTTTTAGTCCAAACTGATTTCCTTTTTCTTCGTGAGAGATAAGGATTGCGGCATCGGCACCTTTTTTAGAGAGGTCACTCAGGTCCGATTCGGAAGTTACGGTTTCCGTCACATTCCAACCAGGGTTACGTTTATAAACTCTTGGCAGGTCTTTCGTATCTTCTTTGCGATAGAAGGGTTCGATTTTGAAACCTTCTTCTGTTTCCCAAGTGACTTTGTCCCAAGGGTTACCTTTTAAATCTTTCAGGATTTGGTTTTTCCAATCCTCAGTCGAAACTTCAGGGAAGTCTGAAAATAGAAATTCGTTCAATTTATTCCTCTACGATTTGGTAATCTTCCATATAACCTGGGAAGTCGCCTAACCCACGTGTGAAGGTGAATTTTGCCGGGTAAACCACAAGGCGTCTGCCGGATTGCAAGAAAGTTCCTGACAGGAGTGTGAAAGGGGAGGCAACGATAAAAGCTGCAGTTCCGAGAACGGTTCCTGCAAGTCCCATTGGACGCGCCACCATCAGATCAATCAACATTTCGCCACCAGAGGGCACTTCTCTTGCGGACAAAGTTTGTGTACATAGGAGACAGATTAAGAAAAAGATGGACAAGGGTCGTGTTTGTTTCATAGGCTGATCACTCGGGCTTTCATCTGATGAAATCTCGAGAATGATATCCCTGTAAAGTAAGAAATATGGCTAAAGAAATTGTTTTGTTTGTTCTCTATTCTGTTGTGCATCTTTTTGCGATCGCTACGATCACAAAGCAGGATGCCCTCTATCTCCCTTCAAAAATCATTCCCATCCTGATCCTCATTGTAGCACTCTTCCGCTACTTTCCGAATTTGGAAAAACGTGGGAAATTGGTGGCTGTAGGCCTTGTGTTTTCTCTTTTTGGAGATGCTTTTCTTGCGCTTCCCAAAGAAGGATATTTTGTTTTTGGACTTGGTTCCTTCCTCATTGCACAGTTGATTTATTCTTACGCGTTCACATTGGACTCGAAAGTAAAACCCATCTTGGCTATCCCTTTTTTACTTTTTGGTTCTTCCTTTTTTCTTGTTCTCGTACCAAAACTTGGATCACTTCTCATTCCAGTTGGTGTCTACATCTCTGCGATTTGTTTGATGGGTTGGCGAGCTGCAGCAAGAAATTCCGTATCAAAACCTTTTTACCTGGGGCTCGTGGGTGCATTGGTATTCATTCTTTCTGATTCCATTATTGCATATTCCATGTTTCTAAAACCAGAAATGGACCGATTCACTGCTTCTATGGGAATTATGATCACCTATTATCTTGCCCAAGTGCTCATTTATGCTGCCACAAAGTCGGAAGAGTTGGATGTTCAATCAGTGAAAAATACTTGATTCGATTACAACTCACGAGTATCGTATTTATGGTTTTTAAAAACCAGGGAATGGGATTATGAAATCGCTAAAAAAAACATCCTTTATTGAGGCAGTTGCTGCCGCAATTGAACATGAAGTTCAATGTTTCAATTTTTATTTAAAACTTTCCGAAAGTTTACCGGAAGGCCAGATTAGAGAATTGTTCAGCCAACTTGCGTTAGATGGTGATGAACATATTAAATTTATCAAAGATATTTATAAAAGTGCCGAAGGAAAAGAACTTCCTAACTTAAAACAACTTTCTGAAATAGAAAAGTTTCATTCTTCCACCATTCAAAAGGTAATGGACCGGTTAGATCGAAACAAAAACGAAGAAGTGAAAGCGGACGAAAGAAAAGCAATAGAGCTTGCCATCCGAGAAGGGGAAGATGCGCGTAATTTTTATGCGACGATCCGTAATAAATTCCAAGATCCAAAAATCAATTTATTATTCCAAAAATTGGCCAATTTTAATGAGTCCAACAATTCATTGTTAGAAGCGCAAGCTATGGCTATGGAGCAGTCCACTCCTGCAGACCAAGTTTTCTATTGGGAAGATGAAGATTTGATGGAAGAGGTCAATCGTCCCACTAAGGCGGCTCCAAAACCAAAAGCTTCTAAAACAGCGGAAAAACCGAAATCCTCGGCTAAAAAAACTTCTAAACCAACCAAACCGGCAAACAAAAAGTCGGTAAAGAAAGCTGTGAAAAAGGCAGCGAAAAAGGCCGTAAAAAAAACAGTAGCGAAACCAAAATCAAAACCCGCTAAGAAAAAAGGTAAGAAAAAATAGTGAAATACCAAGTAACTCATTCATTTCCCGTTTCTCTCGAGAAACTCCTTCATGCAAGAGAAGAGAGATACAAACACCTAGATCAGTTCCCTGATTTAAAAAATGTAACTCTTTTGGAAGAAACCAAGGACGGAAATATCATCCGCCAAAAACGGAAAGTGAGTTTGGAAGGTTCCATGCCTGCCGTTCTTTCGGCAGCACTCAACGACCTCTCTCTTTTGGAAGAATCCACTTTTGACATTACTACCAATACTCACGAATTCAAAATCTCCCCTCCAGGAAAAGACAATGTGTTTGTGATCAAAGGGAAAAGTAAATACGAAGCCGATGGGGCCGAATCCAAAAGATCTTATGATGTGGATGTGGTTTCTAGTCTTCTATTTGTTTCTCCCATTGTGGAAAAAGCCATTGAAGAAATTCACAAACATAGTTTGGAAAAAGATAGAAAATCCATCGCCAAATTTCTGGGGGTCGAATCCTAAGTAAGAAGTGAAGTCTTCTTCTCCTAGCTTTTTACGATCTGTATTGGAACTCAATTTGACGATCCTCATTATGGGGAACGTCACTTTGTTTGCCAAACTCCTTCCCTTTCCTGCAGTTACGATCATCTCTGGTAGAGCTTTATTTTCTGTCATTCTGCTCGGTCTTTTTTTCTGGCTTCGTGGTAAGTCGGTTTCTTACCGAAGTTTTAAGGACTTTTTATTTGTTTTCGGAATTGGGATTTTATTTGCCCTGCATTGGGTGACTTACTTTCACTCCATCCAAGTGTCCACTGTCGCTGTCGGGATGTTGTCTCTTTTCACCTATCCTGTGTTTTCTGCTCTCATGGAGCCACTGTTTGGTGGGAAACGTCCCGAACCTTTTGCTTTTTTTCTGGCATGTTTTTCCTTATTTGGACTCTTTCTCATTGTGCCCGATCTTTCTTGGGATAACCAAATGTTCCAAGGAGTGGTTTGGGGGGTGGTCTCTGCGGTATTGTATGCGATTCGCAACCTACTCACTAAAGAGATGCATGTCCACTATCCTAGTTCCCAAATTCTTTTCACTCAATTGATTGCCACGTCCCTGATTTTACTCCCCTTTGCCGATGGACTTTTTGTGATGCTTGCAGAACCCAAATACCTTTTGTTTCAAGTGGTGTTGGCCGGTGTATTTACCTCACTTGCTCATACGATTTGGATTCGCAGTTTATCGAATTTATCTGTGACCACAGCAGGCACTTTGTCTACCTTAAGTCCGATCTACGGAAGTTTAGCGGCCTGGTATTTTCTCGGAGAGGTGCCACCCGAAAGACTTTGGTTAGGTGGCGCTGTGATTTTATTTTGTGCGGTCCTTGAGGTGTTTCGGAAAAAAGCGGAGGGTGAGAAGGGAGGAGAGGTGGGTTAGGGGTAGGGATTTCACTTGTAAGTAAGCTTTCGTTGCTGATGCTATGGCTTTGATTAAAAAATTTGGTGAGGAAAAAATTTCGTATATGCTTGTTTGTCGTAATCACATGCAACTTTGAAGTTAAATCACAAAACTTCGATTTCCGCCAACTGCTAAGTTTTGAATATCCCACCTTACACCCATTTCATGAACAGTAAGATACCATTCCCAGCCAAAGTACCCATACAAAGGGGCATCGACTAAATCACCCAGAGAATCTCCGTAAAAGGTAATTTGGGTGGAATTGGGATCGAAATCTGTTTGGCATGGGTTTGTAATGTCATTTGTTTTAATCACTAAAGTCCTATCCGCTCTGATTTCTGACATCGCAAAAAAGCAAATTATTGTATAGAAAAGAATATTCTGCAGTCTCATTGTTTTAAATTCCATAAGTTAAATTAATGTGTATGTAATGGATACATTGGCACTTTCATTCTCAATTTCTAAAAAATGACCAACTTCAAATCCCGTAGAATCGAAACTTCCATATGAGTCAAACTCATAAATAGTTTCAGTAGGAGTAGAGGAAGTAGGATTCCCTCTATCTCGATTGCTTATTGTGAATTCGCAGCCTATCCTACTAAGGTAAATGTTTTGAGTTGTCGTGCGATTTATAGTTAATCTAATTTTTTTGTAATCTTGCTTGAAAGCCTGATTTTCAACAAATGTAAACCAAAATCTTTTCCCCGGTTCTAAGGTAATATTGTAAACTTTCCCTTCTTCTAGAAGAATCTCTGGAGCTGAACAATAGTTAGGTTTAAAAAAACCAGCCATAAAAAGGGAAACTATCGTAGACCTTTGCCCTCTTTCCCGAATTTCTGCTTCTTCGTCGCTACAGTTGGTAAATAGGAATAAAGAGATTAGTAATACTAATGACGAAATGGGTTTCATATTTCTTTTACTCCGCGAGCCATCAGCTCTTGTGTGATCTTTTGGCGAAGTGCTACATTTTTTGTCCGCACCATAACCAGAAATTCTTCTGGAATCCCTTGCACATCATCCCCATAATCGATTTGTAGTCGGATGAGAACTAAAGCTACCGTGAGTTGTGTGCGGATATCGATAAGTTCTTGAGTGGTCAATTCGGGAAAAGAGGTAACCACTGTTCCAAAGAAGGCGTCAGCAGCATTTGATTCTTTGACTAAGAGTTCCTCTTTGGTACCTGCTACCTTATCGGGGATGGTTTCTCCTCGCATTTCACGGACAATTTTGCCATTCATTTCTTCGTCTGAATACGGTGAAAATTGAATGGTTTTCCAGGCTTCAATGGATTGTTGTTTTAAAGCAACGTCAGTCATAAGATCCAAATCTTGCATTCCTTTTAAAAAATTCTCCATAGCTTTCGCCTCATTTTTTTCGTCTAACGTCACAATTTTTCGATTTTCAATCCCTAAATGATCCATACTCACATTCCTTCCAAATCTAAAGTATGCTTTCATTGCCGAGAAAGTGAAAGTAAAAATGGTTAGTGCACCCGCAATTTGGTAGTTTGTATAACTTCTTTGAAATCGATCTCTTGCTGCACTGGAATTAAATCCAGTATAGGTTCGTTTCAAAGCTTCGTTAGAATTTTGTGCATCAAAGTAAAAATAACCCGTTAACAAAATTAAACTGATTTTAACAATTCTATCTGTTAAATCTTCCTTATAAATCGATTCCTTGTTTTGATTCCATTGATAGGAAGCGGAAGAATTAAAATATAGGACAGAGTCCAAACTACTTTTCCAAGGATTCGAATCATGCACCTTTTGGAAGTAATCGTTTGAGACAATATCAATAGTATCGCTTTTCCGAATATACTTTCCCATTTTCTCTGATCTAACGAAATAGGCATCATTCGTTTCCGTAAAATCCGCTTCAATGGTATCACCATTTTTTAAGAGAAGTATCCCTTTTTGGAAAGACCCCTCCGCATACAAAGATGTTAAGTTAAGGAGAAGAGAAAGTAAAACAAATCCAAAATTTAGAGAATTTCTGCTACCAATCATTTCCAACGAACCGCTTCACTATCTACTTTTGTCTCAACCCATTCATCATTTTTTATCTCATTGAATATTATGATCTGTTTATTATTTAAATTTTGAATATAATAATCTTTGAAATAAATCCTACGTCCTTCTAAAAAATCTGGTGGATGTGGCAGGACATAAACAGACAATAATGAAACATCCTGGTTTTTTGCCTTTATTGATGGTGATCTGGGTGTCGTATTTTCCGGTTTAGAAACTTGGAGGTTAGGTTTTTCTAATTTTTCTTTCTGGTACGTAAAGATATTCCCTACAAGAGAGATAGCGAGTGCTAAACATAGAAAGATTATAATAATATTCTTTTTCATGAATTCTACAAAAAACAGCCATTTAACAGGAAATACTTGGTTGTGGCTGTTAAAGCAATGTAGGACATTCTATTTTTTTTATTTCAATTAAAAAATAGGCGCAGAAAGGAAAAATAGCAAGATTTAGAAAAGTCCCTTTTTTCGGCTTCAGCTGATTGGAGTTTGGTGCCGATGGATCCCTGTTTAATGGCTCCCAGAGAACTATTGGGGAAAAATTTTCTTAATCCCCCAATCTAATTTTGATTCTATACCGCAGGACTGTATTTGACTAACATCTCTTCCAATATTTTAGAAGGTGTTTCGTAGTACGGATGATTTCGAAAGATTTCCTGATAGTCTAACCTTTGAAAGTCTTCGTATTCGCAATGGATTTCTCCCACCTGTTCCTTTAATCTCCGCACATGGGGCATAGAAAATCGCGGAAGGTTTGGATCGATCCAGCCATTGTTTTGAAAACTTTTCATTTTTTTAGAACAACGACAGGGATTTTTTTCATTCATGAGTCCACACTGATCATCCATAAATGTATATAGATCTTTTCGTGCTCTACTTAATCTCTTTCGAAAGGCATCATTGGAAATATCGAGTAACTCTGCACAGTCTTTGTCACTCAAGCCCATCAAATCCGCAAGGATCAAACTTATCCTTTGTTCTCTATCCAAACAAAGTAACATCCCGAGTGTACAAGATGCTTTTGCTTCTTCTACTAGAATTAAATTTTCAGGGTTTGATAGTTCGTTTGTTGGAATCTCTATATCTGGCATTTTCTCTAATTCGTTTGCATAGCCCGAAAACCCTATTGTAATTTCCTCTAAACGACCTCTCTTTCCATTTAACGCGTGATTGACGGCAATACGATAAGCCCAAGTTTTAAAACTAGCACGTATTGGATCATAGGCCGCAAGGTTAGTGGCAATTTTTAAAAGTACCTCTTGTGTCGCATCTTCCGCTTCTTGTGGATTTAAAAGGATACGGCGGATGACATTATAAATCCAAGTTTGTACATTGGCGAGTAATGATTCTAATGCACGGCGGTCTCCCATCCGTGCCTTTTCAATTAATTGTGTTTCCTCTGGTAAATTTGTCTTCATTAGAGTGTTTGTCGTTCAAACATTTCAAAGATTAAAGTTTGTTTCATCAAGGCGAAAAAATCTTTTCCCGTTTCGGAATTTTGTAGTGTTTCTCCTGCTTTATGGCAATCTTCTACGTTTTCCCAATACAAAAGATCTAACATGATTCCTTCTCTCGTATTTGACCGGAAGGCTCGCCATGCGAGAAAACCTTTTTGGGTTTGCAGAAGCGGTAACATTTTTTTCCGCATCTGGTGGTATCTTTCCGAGTCCTCCACTGCACATTCAACGATCGCAATTTCGATGGCGGTTGATGGGGGTAAACTTTCCAGGGTAAGTAAATCTTGGCCTTGGGCTTTTAAACTTTCTAACATAATGGGTATCCTTCCTTGAGGTTTTCTGCCTCTTTAGTGGATACCCAAGAATGGGGGAGTTGTGACAGAGTTGTGGAAAAAAAGTTAGAAAAAAAAAGAGGACTGATATCCACGGGCATCCTCGGACCAATCGAAATTCTTCAGTTGCAAGCCAATAAATCATAGTGATTTACCATATACCTTCTGTTTTGTGGTCACGGATTCCTTGAAATTGAAAAATTAATAAAAATAGTTAGAATATAGTTTGACTTACGTCAAAAATTTAAGTTTCTAATCTCTCTTTGTAGAAATAATAAATTTCTACAAAGGAGTAAATTTTGAAAAAAATTAGTTTAATCATCGCATTGGCAGTTTCTGTCTCTGCATTCCAGTGCCAGTCAGGAGAAAAAACAACTGTTGATGATTCCCGGACGATATTAGAAGGGAGTTGGGTTCTAACAAACAATTGTGTCAAAAACCCGAGCCCTAATCCCGTTGCATGGCTTCTCATTAGCAACAATCGGGATATCAAATCTTGTTACAAAAGCAATAGTTCTGTTGTGAAGGGATTACTTATCAAACAAAGTGAGGGAAATTATAACATCGATTGGGCGGAAGGTCCTGCGTCAACAGCTCAGTATCCTGTGGGAGGACCTCTGAATCTTTTCGGAATGACTACACAAGGATCAACGGTTTGTTATACTCGTGTGAAAGGCTCAATATACAATCCACCAGCTTTTTGTAAGTGATAGGGAAACTTCAATTGTAAAAACAGGGGAGATTTTTGTTAATACAAAGTTTCTCCGCGCCACCGATTGCAGCGTAAATCCTTTCTGGTTGGAGAACCCATGTTTTCTAAAGGCAATCCTTCCAGAAAGATTGGAGCGGAAAGCGGGATCGCCTAATCGATAGAATGTGAAAACAAAATTCCATTGGCGAGGCGCCCCAAAAAATTTCCTAAAAAATATCTAATTCAATCGTGTAAGTGGTGGACGACCTGAATTAGTTTTTCTTGTACTTCTTTGGCAATTTTTTCGAGTTCGGGATTTTGAACTAGTTTTGTCATGGTCATGGGATCAAAGATAGAAACTTTAGTTTCCCCATTTTTTTCTTCGGTGACAACAACATTGCAAGGCAGTAATAGTCCGATTTCATCAGCGGTTAGGAGGGCTTTGTGCGCAAAACCAGGGTTACAGGCTCCAAGGATGGTATAACGTTTGAAATCGACTCCGATTTTTTCTTTGAGGGTGTGTTTGACGTCGATGGTGGTCAGAACGCCGAAACCTTCTTTTTTTAAAGCTTCGGTTGTGTCGGTGATGGTTTCTTCAAAACTCTTTTTTCTGTGAACGGTTAGTCCTAACATAATTCCTCCGTTATCCTATACCCCGTAGGGTATAGGAGTCGAAATGAAGTTGCAAGAAATTTTTGATTAGGTTTCGAAAAAGATCATTCTTTTTTCGGGAGTATTTGCATCTCTTCCACACTAGGAAGCTGTGTGGACATGTGACGGATTTCCCCTGTGGAATTTAAGAGAAAGTATTGAGGGAGTGGGTCGGTTTTTAAGGAAGCAAACCTGTCATCCAAGATGAGAGTTTGGAATTCCTGCTCTCTGGGGGTGTAGTTAAGAAGGACGTAAGTGCCGAGGTCTGGTTTCCCTTCCCCACATTCAAGCCCTTGCAACATCTCACACCTAGATTTGGTCACTGCAAGGAGGATGAGTTTTCCTTCGCGAGACGCTTGCCCAAAAGCGAAGGATTTGTTATGGCCCCAGTGGATTTCTTCACTCACCATTTCATTGATTTTGATATAACCATAAACCAAAAGTAAAATGAATAGTGGCATGGATAAAAAACCAACCAGGTAAAAAACACGGGAATATTTCTGCATACAAGGCAATGGAACCTAAGGGTCTGGTTCCCGCCAAGTTGAATTTTTAATCTTTAGTAAACCCAAATTTTCAAAAAAAACTACACCTTCTTCTTCCCATATCAAATCTGGTTTAAAGAGAGAAACCTTAGGAGAAATCAATGGAGATTTGGTATACCGAAAAATTGGAATTAGAAAAAGGCCGTGCTGTGAGTTACCGGGTAACAAAAACAATCGAAAGCCTACAATCTCCGTTCCAAAAAATCGATATTTTTGAAACACAATCCTTTGGTAGAATGTTTACACTCGATGGTGTAACAATGGTTACAAATAAGGATGAACATTCTTATCATGAAATGATTGCCCATATCCCAATGATGAGTCATCCCAACCCAGAATCCGTTCTTGTGATTGGTGGGGGAGACGGGGGAACTGTTCGTGAAGTATTAAAACACCCTTCCGTCAAAGAAGTTGTGTTATGCGAGATTGACAAAGCAGTTGTAGACATTAGTTATAAATACTTTCCCGAATGTGCGGATGCCATGAAAGATCCTAAGGTCATCCATTATTATGATGATGGGGCAAAATTTGCTAGGGACAACAAAGGCCGCTTTGATGTGATTTTAGTAGATTCGAGTGATCCTGTGGGGCCAGCAGAAGTACTCTTCAAAGAACCATTCTTTCGCGATATGGCAAGTGCCCTAAAACCAACAGGAATCATTGCCACTCAAGCGGAATCTTTTTGGTATCATGGAGATGTGATTTCTTCACTATTTGATTTCATTCCCAAAATTTTTCCTGAGTATGGATATTATTACACTACGATTCCGACGTACCCTTCGGGAATCATTGGTTTTACTTTTTTATCCAATGCGATTGATCCTTATTCAGTAACACCTGATCCGAAACGTGTTCCCAAAGGACTCAAATACTATAGTCCAGAAATTCATAAAGCGGCTTTTGTACTTCCTGAATTTGCAAAAGCTTATATCAAACGAAAAGGATAAATCTTTGTGAAATGGGTTTCCGTTTTCTATTTTTTAGTTTCTGCTTTTGCTCTGACAAGGCCTGGTTTTCTTTGGGCCCAAGAAACAAGAGCCACAAAATTAGAATTAGAAGCGGAATCCTATGAGGAACGTGGGTATTCTAAAAAAGCAGAAGAACTCCGCTCTAAGGTAAAACGGATTCGGGCGGATCAATTCCAAAATCGAGACCACCAAACGGATGTTTATCCGATCACTTCGAATCTACCTGCAACGAACAAAGGTTCTTTAGAGTTTCACCAAGGTACTTGGGAAATAGGATTTCGGGGGTTTACTCAGTTTGGGAGTTTTTCTCCAGGAAATGAATGGGCACTTGATAATGGTCGTGTTGCTTTCCAAGGAGGGACTCCGTATTATCCGCGTTCTCCTATTGGATACCAGAATATTCGAACCCTTCCTTATTCCTATGAGTTTGAGGATGTAAATCGGACCTCTGGTTCTATATCCCCTCGAGTGGCTTATAAACATAAATCGGCAAAATGGGGATTGGAATATACCTACTTCCAGTTTCAAACAACCAATGATTCTATCTCCTTAGGTTTTTTGGGTGGAACACAGTCGGCTTACCACTCAGATCGTTTGTATAGCGCAGAACATAAGTTAGTAGTAAAAATTTTCGAAGAGTATTCTAGAAATATTGGTTATAGCTGGGATTTCGGAATCCGAGCGGGTTCTTTTCACACAAACTCTGTTTTTTCCTCCCAGACCTTGGGACAGACGGGCGTTATGCGAGACTCGATGCGTTATCTTGCACCGAGTACTGGGATTAAGTTTTATTATAAATTACAAAATGGTTTTTCCTATGAATTGGGGGGAGATTTATTTTTTACTCCCCTAGGTCGGCTCCAATACAGAAGGGATATTTTCACACAAATCGGCGGTGTACCGAGGTTTGCGGAAGGTATAGTTTTAGGAGATGAAGCTTATTCCATTTTTTCAGAAAAACCAGTCCAAACTACCATTGTAGGTCTTGATTTATTAGGACAATTCAACTGGCAACCGTTAGAGCACCATAAATTTCACTTGGGATTACAAGTCATCCAATACATTTGGAGAGCTAACGAATCCTATGCGCCAGGAATTCGAGCCTTAAACCAAGAGTCTTTTCACTCGGGAGTAAGAGATTATTATTTGAGCTCTGCTTATTACGAAGCGGATGGTCGGGACAAACGTCCTTCTCGCAGTTACTTAATTCAGAATTTATACTTTGGATACACTTATGTTTTTTAGTGTTCGTTTTTCAACAATAATGCTTTTGTTTGGTTCTTTTTTAGCCATGGGCTGCGGAGTTTCCCTTCGGGTGTATCGGCCTTTTCCTAAGGAGACAGCTTTTGAATATGTCAAAAAAATGGATCATATTCAAATCATTGTAAATGAGGAAAACCGAATGAAGATGGGAGTTTATGATGGGTATTTTTTTAAGCCCGAAGGACTTCCCAATGAATATGGTCCTTTGTCTTATTTAATACGAAAAGAACTCTCTATCCGAGGAGACCGTTTTCCTTTGTTACTTGATAGAGGAGGAAAAATTCTAGTCGATGAATTTCAATTGGTTTCTTTGGACAGGTGTTCAAAAAACCTAAGTTTTGTAAAAATGAAAGTGCGAATTCAAATTGCAGGAACACAAGAAGAGCAGTTTTCCTATTATGATGAAATTGATTCTCGTGTGACCAATTGTTATTTAACAGGGAGTATTTTAACGGTAGTACCTTTGCTTTGGTATGTGCCATACAATGGATTTCGGGGAAACCGAGAGGACCAATTGAACCAATTAGGTAGAAATTCTTTATCGGAATTTTTTACTAGATTGGAAGTATTATCTGGATATAATAATAACCCTATGATGGAAAAGATGTCGGAACCTCAAAATGAGCCGACACCCGTAAAACCCAAACAAACTCCCACCAAACAAGAGCCAGTGGATCCAAAACTAAAGGAAATTCTAGAGAGTCTATGAAATTCCAAGGTTTTGTCATTCTATTTTGGATTGGGTTTAGTTTTTCCAATTGTTACTCTCTAGAAAAACCATACAATTATGGAAATCCATATCTCCCGAGTCCAGAGTTTACGGAAGAGGATCCTCAATTTGAAGAAGGGGAACCGGTCTGGATTTTGGACCAAACGGGGAATTGGATATTTTCTCTTCCTTCCAAGTTAGTCCTTTGGAATCTAAAGGCAGACAACCACCATATTTCCAAAGAAACCAAAGACTATTTGATTCGTTATATTAAAGAAAATAACTTACGTGATGTGAAAGTTCGTTTCAATCAATACTCTCCCCTTTCGGAATGGAAACGACTTCCGAAAAATAAAAATATCAACCCAGTGGTCCGGTATTTTTTTGGATCGATTTCTTTACTTGCTTATACTTTTCTTCCAGGTCGTTTGTTTGCAGGAACGATCGGAGGGGATCATTATAATTCTTTTACAAACACAATCAATGTATATTCTGATTTGCCTCCTGTTGTCATTCATGAAGGAGGCCATGCCAAAGACTTTGCACAGAGAGAAAAAAGAACTCTATATGCAGCAGTTTATGCAATTCCGGTGGTGGGTGCCCTTTACCATGAAGCAAGAGCTTCCGATGATGCATTGAATTATTTTGCTGAAAAAAATGACAAAGAACAATTGAATTCATCCTACGAACTTCTTACCCCTGCCTATTCCACCTATGTGGGAGGAGCCATTGGAGATGTGGTGGCCAATCCTATCACTGCTGTGGCGGTGATCCCGGGTCATATTTACGGTCGTTATAAAAAAAGGGATATTGATATGGAATTAGAAAAGAGAAAACAAAAGACTCCATTTAAGGAACCTAAGTAAATTTGAATCCAAGATCCAACTTCATCCAGAAATTCAATTCCCGTAGAGACTCGCTTAAATCCTTACTTTGTATTGGTCTCGATCCGGAATTGGAAAAATTACCTAAAGTGAGTTTGGATTCCAAAGCTCCGCTCGTACATTTTACAGAAACCATCATCCGTTATACCCATTCTTATACGACTGCTTGGAAACCAAATGTGGCTTTTTTTGAACGGTTGGGAGCAGAAGGATACTTTGCCTTAGAACATATGGTACAAGTGATGCGAGAAGTTTCCCCAGAAGTGCCCATTGTGATGGATGCCAAAAGAGGGGACTTGGCAAATACCTCCAAAGAGTATGCGAAATACTTTTTCCAATCTTTGAAAGTAGATGCTCTGACAGTGAATCCTTACATGGGCCGAGATAGTTTGGTTCCTTACTTGGATCTAGGTGGGTATATTTTTGTCCTCGGACTTACTTCCAATCCTTCTTCTAGTGACTTCCAAAAACAAAAGTTGGTAGGAAAGGAAATCTTTCTCTATGAAGAGGTGAGTGATCAGATGGCAAAGCTTGGGGAAGAGTATCCGAACCAAGTGGGACTTGTGGTGGGAGGAACCCATCCTTCGGAAATCAAAGCCTTACGTGTCCGTCATCCAGAAATGTATTTTCTTATTCCTGGATTTGGAGCGCAAGGGGGGGATTTAGAATCCATCATCCAAGCCTCAGGGAAACGATCGCTCATCAATTCTTCTCGTGGGATTACTCTTAGTTCTTTAGAAGAAAATTTCGGACAAGTCGCACAAAAGAAAGCAGAAGAAGTTCACTTACAAATGAACCAACTCTTTCTCTGATGGTCTAATCACCAACAGGGAAACAAGTGAAAGAAAGATTAGCCATCGTTGGTACAGGAATCGCAGGTCTCGGCTCCGCCTACTTTTTAAAAAATGATTTTGATTTAACGATTTTTGACAGTGCCGATTATATCGGAGGCCATACCAATACAGTGATGGTAGAGGAGAATGGAGTTTCCATTCCGATTGATACTGGGTTTATAGTATTCAACCATGTAACCTATCCCAATTTACTTAGACTCTTCAAAACATTGAATGTTCCAACAAAAAAATCGGACATGTCTTTTAGCGTACAACATGATCCCACCAAATTAGAGTTTTGTGGGTCTGGGCTTACTGGACTCTTTGCTCAGAAAAAAAATCTTTTTCGACCTCGGTATTTGAAGATGTTGCTTCAGATCGACCGGTTTAATCAATCGGCACCAAAGATTTTGGAAGATCCGAAATATGACGATTGGGATTTGGGTCGGTATATGGAAACTTTTGGGTATGGGAAAGACATCCTAAATTTTTATTTAATCCCAATGAGTTCGGCAGTATGGTCCACTCCACCAGATTTGATGTTAGAATTTCCAGCAAAATCACTCATCCGTTTTTTTTACAACCATGGATTTTTGGGACTGAATACCCAACACCAATGGTATACGGTGGATGGAGGATCCCATGAATATAGTAAAAGGATCATTGCACCGATAAAAGATCGTTTTCGTTTGAATACACCTGTAAAACAAGTGAACCGGACAGCTGAAAGTAAGGTGGAACTTGTATTTGGCGAAGGAAAACGGGAAGTATTCGATAAAGTTTTACTTGCCACTCATGGCCATATTTCTGCGAAATTGTTAGGAAATCCGACAAAATCAGAGAGTGAGTTACTTCCACTTTATCGTTACCAACACAATACCGCCACACTCCATACCGATGCCAGTGATATGCCAAAGGTAAATTCTTGTTGGTCGAGTTGGAATTACAAAATTGTCGAAGGGACCGGTGGAAAACAGGATCCTTATACGATCTATTGGATGAACCGACTTCAAAATGTTTCCAACAAACAAAATTATTTTGTGACCATTAATGATCCTGACCGCGTGCGAAAAGACAAAATCATTAAAAAAATTGATTATGAACATCCACTTTTTTCTGTAGAAGCTTCTCTTGGACAAAGCCGTCTGCCAGAGTTAAACGAAACCGGTCCGATCTACTATGCAGGTGCTTACTTTCGGTATGGGTTCCATGAAGATGGATTTTTGTCTGCCGTAAATGTCTCTCGAAACATTCTGAAAAGGGATCCATGGACTTAAACTCTTGTATGTATGAAGCGGACGTATTTCATGCACGGACCGCTCCAAGACCTAACAAATTCCAATATAGGATTTTTAATTTTTATTTGGATTTGTCTGAAATAGACCAGTTGTCTCACAAAAGCTTTTGGTTTTCCAGAAATCGTTGGAACCTGTTTTCCTTTTATGACAAAGACCATATCCAGTTTGGAAAAGAGAACATTTATGAAAACATAAAGGCCTTCCTTACCGCATCGGGGGTAACAAACATTGGAAAGATATTTCTATTAACGAACCTTAGGGTGCTCGGGTACGGATTCAATCCGGTTAGTTTTTACTTTTGTTATGACAATTCAGGACAACCCCTAGTATCCATTGCAGAAGTAGGGAATACGTTTGGAGAGATCAAACCATACATCGGATACTTTAAGAACACCAAAGGTACGATTGCAAATCCAGAAGTGTACATTCGAGAACAAAAGAACTTTTATGTCTCACCTTTCATTCCTTTAGATTCCGAATTTGAGTTCCGATTGAACATACCGAAAGAACAATTGCAGATCGGTGTCGACTCTTATGAAAATGGGAAACGAATTCTTACGACATCCTTTCTTGGAAAAAAAATTCCATTTCATTCTAAATACTTATTAAAACTTTTTACCCAATTTCCTTTCATCACCGTCAAAATAATAACATTGATTCATTGGCAAGCTTTCAAGTTATGGATGAAAAAAATTCCATACATACAGAAAGGCCAAAACTTAGAGAAACAAACAGGAGTTCCCCTTGGAAAAATCACAGAACCAGTCCCTCTTACAAGACACGATTGATTCAGAACTTTTTACCGAATTAAAGAACAAATCTAGCGTAGAACAATTTCCCATTTATAGGAAAATATTTTTTAAAGCAATGAGTTCCATGAAGAGAGGATCACTTCGAATGATCCTTCCTGAGGGAGAACAGTTGGTCATTGGAGATCCCAATTCTTCCTTTGATCCGAAATTTCATTCAGCGCTGATTCATGTGAAAAATCCAGTTTTTTTCAAAAAATCAGTGTTATACGGAGATATCGGATTTTCAGAATCCTATTTAACTGGGGATTGGGATACTGATTCGATTGAAAATGTGATCTCTTGGTTTATATTAAATGTGGATGACAGTCCTAGCCTTTCGGGTGCAAAGAAAAAATTATTTCATTTGGATTTGTTTAATTTAGGTAATAAATTCTTACATTTTCTAAGAAAAAACACCTTAACTGGGAGTAAAAAAAATATCGTAGAACATTATGATTTAGGGAATCAATTTTATAAATTGTTTTTAGATCCGACAATGACTTATAGTTCTGCTTATTTCGAATCCTTGGACCAGACACTGGAAGAAGCTCAAACTAAGAAAGTAGATACACTTTGCCAAAAGTTAAAACTAAATCCAGCCGACCATCTTTTGGAAATTGGAAGTGGTTGGGGATTTTTATCGATTCATGCAGCAAAAAATTATGGATGTCGGGTTACTACAGTTACTCTTTCCGAAGAACAATATGTTTATGCGAAAGCACGGATTGAAAAAGAGGGTCTTGCTGATAAAATAGAAATTCGAATTCAAGATTATCGTAAAATTGAAGGGCAGTTCACGAAGATTGTTTCTGTAGAAATGTTAGAGGCAGTGGGGGATGCATTTTATGAAACCTTCTTTCAGAAATGCCAAGAGCTTCTTACAAGGGATGGGATTATGGCACTTCAGGTAATCACCTGTCCTGATTCTAGATTTACATCTTTCAAAAATGGAATCGATTTCATTCAGAAACATATTTTTCCTGGTTCTCTTTTGCCTTCCATTGGCCGGATGAACCAAGCCATAAATCGCACAGGAGATATGTATCTTTTCCATTTAGAAGATATGGGTCTTAGTTATGCGAAGACTTTAAGAATTTGGCTTACTAGTTTTGAAGAAAATCTGACTGAAGTAAGAAACCAAGGTTATAGCGAAACTTTTATTAGAAAGTGGAGATACTACTTGGCTTATTGTGCGGCTGCATTTCAAATGAGAAATATCAGCGTAGTTCAGTCTGTCTACGTTAGGCCAAACAATCTAAAAATCTAAATTGGGTTTTCGCCGGAAACTACCGGTGCAGAAGCCAGACTGGTAGTTTTCTATCCAAAAAACATCTTGCCAAAGGAACCTTGAGTCTTTACTACTCTGTCTATGAGAGAAACGAAGTCAGTATTTACTTTTGATGAACCAATTGAACGATTGTGGTCGGGAATCACCGTCTACGAGGTGTTAGTCCATTGGTTGGCTGATGAGGTAAGGGGAAGACCAAAGGTCGATGGTGACTTCTCTTGGACATGGAAATTGGGACTCGAGGGTGATTTCACCACTCATGGGATTTATAAAAAGATTGAACCACTCAAAGAATTGGTTATGGAATGGAAAGACCATCCCGCAGATCCTACTGGAAACATTTATTTACAATTATTATTCGAATCTTTGGGGCCAAATCAGTCGCAACTAACAATTGTTAATGGCGGATTCCCGGATGGAGAAGGTTCCGATGTGTGGATTGAGGGAGCAAAAGAAGCATGGGATGGGCAAGCCGTACACTTAAAAGGCTTTCTTAAGGAAAACCCAGATATCACAAAATTTTTTAAAAAGCCTTGATCTCTAAGGCCTTTCTAAAATCCTGGTAAAAGTAAGGGTTGTTAAGGAGGGTTGGAAGATGGAATATCCCGAATTGGAAACGTATTTCCAGAAATTAACTGATATAACAGACCGTATCGCAATGATGAACAATCATTTTGATGCGACACCTGAAATCGACATATCACAGTTATCTGAGTTTTCCGCTGACATTCAGTCAAAGGATTGGGAGAATACGGATAGAGAGTATTATGAACTCTTTACTAGCTATTTTACTTTTCATGTAAAAACTGTGGAAGAAATCATTCAAGAAGCACGCGAGATTTTGAACCCGGAAAACCGGGAGTATGTAAAGAAACTGGTAAGTCATGTTCGTAATGCGGATGACTGGTTTGTAAATCTTAAAAAGAAACGCAAACTCGCTCGTACACAAGTCGCTTAAACTTTTCTCTCCCTCGGTCGAAACCAAGGGAGAGTCACCTCAATTCGCTTTACAATTAAATCCATTTCCTTTCTCCTTTCAGATATGCTCAAGGCACGGTTTCTTTTTTACCCGCTTATCCTTTTACTATTTCTGTTTTTAGTTGATTCTCTATTTCGAATCCCCTATGTTCAGACAATTACGAAGATCGATTTAACGGCTGTTAACTATAAGGCAAAATCAGATTTTTTAGAAAAACTGATTGCTGAAAAACCAGGGGTCCATTCTCCAAAAACCAAAAAAATCATGTTAATTTTGGGATCCTCGCGCCTACTTTATTTCGATCATGATGAGCTTGTTTCTTTTTATCCTGATTGGGATATTTATAATCTTTCTTCTGCTGTAACAACTCCTGCTTATTACGACTTCCAACTTACGAAGGTATTGGATGCGGGGATCAAACCTGACCTAGTCATCATGGAAACCGATCCAAATCAATTTAACCATAACTCGGTATTCAAAAGTTCTAACCTAACTTATAGTTTTGATCTATCTTATGTTCTTTCCAACTTGAGTTTGTTTGGAAAAGACCATGTGTCCTTTTACATAGGTCGCAAACTTTTTGCTGTGGGAACTTACAAACCTTACCTAGACCAAATGTGGAAGAACTATAAAAACCCTTATTTGGATAATGCCATTGGAATGCATCAGGCTACTTACGATTTTATCCTCACTCATAATGGGAATGGGCTTTCTCCCATAGACAATTATATGGAAAAGGACTCAAACTCTCTGCAAATGACAAGCCATAGGACTTTGGATTGGTTATTTGCATCTTATGTTCGTAGTCCTATGCAATTTGGTTTTTATGAAAAGATTTTGAATCGTTTGCAGACTGAAAAAATCAAAACAGTAATTATTTGGCCCCTTTCTTCCCCAGACTTTGAAACTTTGATGGAAAAAGAACCTCTTGTCAAAACTTGGGAGAAAGAAATTGACGAAGTCACGGCAAAACGTAATTTTTCCATTCTCAAACTAAAGAATGATCCATCATACACTTGTAATGCGTTTGCCGATGGTGGACATGTGGCAAAGGATTGTTATCGTGGTTTGATGCGTTCTATTCTATTGGAATACTTTCGGAAGTATGAACCGAATCATCTGTAAATTCTATCCCACAGATAGGGATTGGTCCTGAATTAGGGTTTTCTTCGATCACCGATTTTAACGAACGAGGTTTTTTAGGAATCACCATTGTGGTTCCTTCTTCATTTGTTTGTATATACTTGAAGCTAACATTGACACCAGCAGGGGAATCAGCCCAAAAAAATACTCCTTTCGACGGTGCCGTCACAATCCTCCCATAGTTCTTGCGCGAATTTGCTGCAGAGATGATCGGCGTGTTCGTATAATAAAAGTTTGTTGATCCTTGTTTGATTGTACCTTTCGAGGTAGTGGGAGAAACGGGATTTGTGATAATTCTTGTCAGACTTGTTGACAACGGATATTTTACTAGAGCTGCAGATAAATTGACCGTGGTTGATCCGGCACCATCAGAATTGACTTGTTCTACTGAAGTTAGGTTTGTGATCCCAAAACTTTGGGCACTGAGTAAGGCAAATAAACGAAAGAATACATCCGAATTTTGAGAACCTAATGCGGTGGAGTCAAAATTGGCAGAGGTTTTAAAAACATTAATCAGATTCCCTGTCGAGTTTGCCCTTGTACCAGAAGCACCGATCACTGTTTCTCTAAAAAAGTTTTGTCTTTGAGTATCTGTAGTTCCAGAGATGTCATAGAGATAACGCATAAATACATAGGCATAGGAATATTGTTTTAGAATGTCCGAACCACTGCTATCCCAATTGAGTAGTGATACTCCGTTGATCCCATCAGCACAACGCGAGTCATTCACTCCCGAATAACAATCCATTCTACTTATTTGTGGTCCATATCCTGCAATATCACTTGCGACTTCGCTTGTACCTTCGTTAATCCAAAGTTCGTCGTTTTGGTTTGCAGCACGCATTCTTGGGTATCGTAGTAAGTGTTGGAATTCATGGGCTGCGGTGGAAGCAAAAGCATTGGGGTCGTGGTTAATAGCGGCTATCAGTTCCTTCCCATCCAGATACAGAACCTCTGCATAGTTGGAGCGAACTCGAGAAAATAAATTGTCTGGAAAATAATTCATGGGATCAAAGTATCCAGCCACGTAAGCACTGTTTGCTGTAGCACCATCCCGAATGTCCATAACGAGGATTTTTACTTTACCATCTCCATCGATGTCACTTGGTGTACCAAAGGTCGCAATTAGTGCAGGATAAGTGATGGTATCAAAATCTCGAGCAAACTTAACTAAATCGTAATTTACGGATAAAGATCTTTCTTTATAAACTTCTACATTGGTTCCAGAACTAACTAAATCGACAGGAACACAGACGCTTGCTTGTGTGATTAAATCCCTGGCCCAAAGATCAGCTCCGTTCACACAATTGGCTCCAATCAGTGCATAGGTTCCAAGAAGTAGAACTAGGTCGTCATTTTTTTCTGTTTGTGGATTGAACGGAATGCAATAAGATGTGAATGATGTTAAAAAGAAGAAGGGAAAAAGGATCAGTCGTTTTAAATGCATAAATTCTTGGTACCCTGTCTTTTTTCCCTAACCTTCTTTTGGACGAATCCAAACTTTGGAAAGTCTCTAGACGGTTTGTATTTTTCCGAGAAGTTACCTACGGAGAATGGCTACCTTTTATTAGGGATAGAGATTTTTACAGAAAAGGGAAACTCTTTTTATAACGCCCAGGAGCTTAGGTTCCAAAAATCTCGTGGCTGGGAAGAGATTTTATTTGTCGGCAAAGTTACAAGAGAGGGAACGGATTTCCTCCTTATCCCAGAAGCCTGTCAAATCCGCGCCGCTGCAACTTGGGGCAAAAAAATGGCACTCCTACGCAGGTTCGATTGCGACCATTTGCAGTTTCGGTTGGGAGTGGGAGATTCTGGATTTTTTGTCCTTTCTGAATCCCTGTTTGGAACCAGAAAAGAAGTGACTTTATCTTATGTCCTAGAACATACCGTGGGAAATTCTGTTGCTGTCCTTTTTGAAGCGCCACAGATGACAACGGAAGGCATTTGGGGCTTTCATTTGAATGGGCTGGGAACAAGGAACCCAGAATGGACCTGGAATCCTTCCAAACGCAGTTGGGAGCCATTCCAAGGTTACCAGTCCCGGGAAGGTTTACAATTCTATCGGTGGAAACGAACCTTTTCTAATTGACCCAGGTGTTCGTTTCAGAGACTTTCCTTTTACATTGAAAAAGATCAGAATTGGGGTCATAGCGGCTGCCGGAAAAGGAACCCGAGCATATCCCCGAACCAGTTTCATTCCAAAACCTCTCTTCGTCATAGAAGGAAAGTCCATTCTCCACCGCAATGTGGAACTAATGGTCAAGACTTTTGGAATCGAAAAGGTCTATGTTTTGGTAGGCCACCTCAAAGAACAAATCATCGCCGAAATCGACCACATTCGTTTGGTTCTACCAAAGGTAGTGATTGAAGCAGTTGATTGGACTCAAAGAGGTTTGGCATCTGATGTGGCAAGTTTGGAAAAAACCATTCACGAACCTTTTCTCACGATCCTTGGTGATGAATTTTATTACCGAACGGATCATGATGTTTTTCTAAAAGTTTTAAACAAACACCCAAAAATGGCAGCATCCATCGGGGTCGTAAAAACATCCTTACTCTCGAGAATTCGGAAAAACTATTCCGTAGTATTAGAAAATGATAAAATACTAAATCTGGTTGAAAAACCAGAGAACCCACCGAATGAACTTTTAGGATTGGGAAGTTATTTTTTCACTCCAGAGTATTTTGATTTTTTTAAAAAAACTCCCCCCTCTGCAAAATCAGGAGTAATTGAGATAACGGATGTTATCGATAAAATGGCAAAAGAGTCCAAGGGCGGTGTTTATGCAACTATGCTAAGTTGCGAATACTTCAATATCAACTCCATGCAGGATTACTATCATGCAGTGTATGAAGTAAGAAATGATTTATTCCATAAATTTAAAACAAGTTTAGTGATCCCAACAAACAATAACGAAAGATCCATCACCGATGTGATCGTAGACTTTAAAGATAAATTTAATGAAATCATAGTTATCGATAATGAATCTACAGATGATACATTGACTCTCAGTAAAAAAGAAAAAGTCAAAACCTATACTTTTCCCGGTGATGGAGATCCCACAAGACTTGGAGAACAAGTGAGAAGGGGAATCGAATATACAACAGGTGATATCATTGTCGTGGTTTCTCCTGATGGATCATTTCGTTCTAAAGACTTTCCTAAATTGTTAGAATACATGAAAGATTCTGACATGGTGATTGGAACTCGCACCACAAGACAGATGATCGAACAAGGTTCAAACCTCAGGCCACTTTATCGTTTGATAAATTTACTTATGGGAAAAATAGTAGAAGTGTTTTGGTGGGGACAAGAACCAAGATTTACTGATGTGGATTGCCAGTTTTTCTCTATTTGGCGAGAGTCATACGAAAGAGTAAAACCACAATTGGTTGTAGAAGATCGTAAGTTTATTTTAGAACTTATGATTGATATCGTTAGGTCTCATATGCGTTGTATTGAAATTCCTGTATCTTATTTTAAACCTGTAGGGCAAGTGGAATACCGGTTGCGTGATATGATTTCAGATTTAATCCATATAATGAAATTGATTTTATCTAAAAAGTTTTACTTAGGAGAAGATCGCGATGGCGAATAAAGTATTGGTAACAGGTGGATGCGGATTTTTAGGATCCCATGTTTGTGAATTATTTCGTAAAGAAGGTTGGGATGTTGTTAGTTTTGATAACATGACCAAATATGAATTAAAACGGACTGGATATGGTTCGGATGCAACTCGTGATTATAACTGGAATTATTTGAAATCGATTGGTGTCACAATGGTGAAAGGTGACATCCGAAACTTAGAACATTTAATGGACCGTTCTTCGGATTGTGATTATATCGTTCATACTGCAGCACAACCTGCGATGACAATTTCCTGGGAGGATCCTGAGTTAGATTTTTCAACGAATGTAATTGGGACTTTTAATGTGATGGAAGCGGCTCGCAAACACAAAATCCCTGTTGTGAATACTTCTTCCATTCACGTATACGGAAACTCGATTAACGATACTTTGACGGAAGGTAAAACTTCCTACGAAAGACAACCAGTAGAAATTTCTGTAGAACAACCGACTATGGTGGGCCAAATTTCTCCATTACATGCATCCAAAATGAGTGCCGAACACTATGTTCGCTCATATACAGATATGTATGGCGTAAAAGCCGCTAGTTTCCGATTTACTGGAATTTACGGAGAACGCCAGTTTGGTGGTGAAGACCATGGTTGGGTAGCAAACTTTGCAATTCGTTCTGTATTTGGATTGCCACTCCGTATTTTTGGAACTGGAAAACAAACAAGGGACATCTTACATGCAGAAGACGGCGCCAAATCTTATTTAGAATTTTTTAAAAACCCTATTCCTGGTGTGTATAATATTGGTGGTGCGAGCCCTCATAAAATTTCCCTTTTGGAATGTATCCATCTGATTGGCGAAATTCTAGGCAAAAAACAAGAAATTCTTTTTGAGGTGGAAAGACCGGGTGACATGCGTTACTTTATCTGCGATATCAAAGAAGCAAAAAAATTCGGATTCAATCCAAAAATTTTGCCAAAAGAGGGTGTGACAAGACTGATCAAATGGATTGAAGCGAACAAAGACGTTTTCAATATCGCTGGGAAGTAGAATGTCTAACAAAACACTGGTCATCATCCCGGCGTATAATGAAGCCGCAACCATTGAAGAAGTGGTTCGAGGGGCAATTGCGTTTGCAGATGTTTCTGTAACGGATGATGCCAGTAAAGATGCCACACCTACCATTTTGGCAAAACTACAGAAAGAATTTGGGAAACGTCTCCATGTCATTCGGCATGAGAAAAATACTCATATCCCAAAGGGAATCCAAGATGGAATGAAGTATGCTGTGGAAAAAGGATATGACTGGGTCATCACAATGGATGCTGGATTATCGCATGACGCAGGTTATCTAAAAGAGTTTCAAACTTTTCCCAATTGTGATTTAGTCATCGGTTCCAGAACATCTACGGTAAATGTTCCAATCTATCGTAAGTTTATTTCCTGGCTTGCTGCTAAGGTGATGAACTATTGTTTGTCAAAAGGTGTGTTCAATCTTTTTGGCGCAAATTTACGAGATTGCACTAGCGGGTACAGACGTTATTCAAAGCCTATGTTTCAAAAAATTGCAGAGTACCCATTAGAGTCGGTTGCCTTTGATTTTCATATGGAAGCTCTATCGATTGTTGCAAACAATGATGGTTCCATAAAAGAATTACCAATTCGTTATATTTTTTCGAATAGTAGTTTCAATCGTAAGGTTTTGAAACTAGCTATTCAATTTGCCAAAAAACTTTTGTTACGAAAATGGAAACTGATCCCACAATACCCTTAGACAAATTACGTTTCGGTTTGAAATGGAAGGTTTTTATTGTCACCTGTAGTTTGCTAGGTGGAATTTTTGTTTTAGATCGGCTTCTTTTTTTTGAATTATATTTTATGTTTCCCAATGAAACTGAATGGGATTCCTCTCCTTGGTATAATTTCATCCATAAAACAAAAGAATTACAATCGTCGAGAGATGAACATAGAACCATCATTACTGGAAGTTCAGTTGCTTTGTATTCGGTTCTACCGGATGAATTGAATCAAAGATTAAATTCAAAAACTAAGTATTCTTTTTTTTCCCATGTTGCCATGGCTCCGACGGATCTTTATTATTATAAAGAAAATCTTTTGGATTCGAATCCAGATTTAGTAGTTTATATACATAATTTTGCAGATTTGCAGTGGGAATACCAAGAACCAATTGAAGGGAAGTTCCAGTTCAACGAAGGCAAATGGGTGAAAGAATTTGGAGATCGTTATCCTGCAAAAACTATCTATCCAAATACCTATTTGAAAGACCATTGGGTAGAGTTACCTAGAAAAACAATTTCCAGATTAGCTACAAAATCTTTATTTTATGTGAGTCGGTTCCGAGTTTTCTTTTGGGATCCTATAGAGGTTTATATAGACAACCACTTCCGAAGTGGAAGAAAGTATCATCTTTACCAAGGTGAAAAACCGAAAGAAGGGATTTGGTCGAAAGGATGGACAAAAGAAACGGCAACTCTTTT
This sequence comes from Leptospira abararensis, assembly GCF_016918735.1. Lineage (GTDB taxonomy): Bacteria > Spirochaetota > Leptospiria > Leptospirales > Leptospiraceae > Leptospira_A > Leptospira_A abararensis. The sequence goes on along the minus strand of NZ_JAFFPR010000023.1, from coordinate 18,037 downwards.
TTGTTCTGAAAAAAAATCGAAAGAATCTATCTTTTTTCAAAAAGCTAAAACAAAGTTAAAATTTCGCTTTTATTCGAATCAAAATTCTATTTTGAAAGAAAAACCTATTCAAGAAATAGAAAAAACCTTTGAACGTGCCGGTTGGAATGATTTGGAATGGGCCACCTTGATCCCAAATTCCATAGAATGGTCAGTGGTGCAAATCCAAGTTTTGTCTGAGTTATCTTCGGCAAAAGAAGTGAATCTAATTCGTTATGGTAGGGATGAGTCAGTTGGTGTTCGGTTATCTCATTTTTTTTGTAAAAAAGTAACCTTGGAAAACAGATCTTATTCTCGTGGAAGTTATTGGGATGACACTCGTTTGGTGACAATGACTATTTCGGATTTTCAGGCTGACTACTTTGAGCGAATGATCCGAGATGCAGGAACAAGGAATGAACTTTGGAGGTTACACTTTGTTCGGGAAGCCAAAAAAAATGCAAATACTCTCTCCTTCGAACCTTGGTTAGAATTCAACCGGATACTAATTATTTCTGATTATTTTTACCAACATAAAGTTCCTTTTGTTTTAGTGATGAGTCCAGAAAATCCAATTGAATTTGCATTTTATAAAAATTCACAATGGAGAAAGGATTGGATCGCACGTTTAAAATCGCACTTGGAGACAAGAGGCCAAACTTTTATCGATCATACGGATGTTGTAAGTGATGTTCGATACTTTTTTGATCCACATCATCTAACTTATGAAGGTGCTCATTTCTATAATTCAATTTTTTCTAATTCGATAGAGCCTAAAATTTTACTACCTAATCCTTGATTTGGAGTTATCAAATGATCTTAAAACGTTTATCCCCCATTTTTTTATTTTTTAATTCGAAACAATGGCTCACCGTTTTATTTTTTTTCCTGATCTGGGGTGTATCCACTCTAGGGTATTGGAAAAAGTACGAATGGAATCCTAGCTCAATGGTGAATTTTGGTTATGAATTCGCTATACAAAACCAGGTGGAAACACCCGAAAAAGCAGTTCTATTCAAAGGAGAAGCAGGGGATTTGGGCGCAGGTTATGATGGCCAAATTTTTTATTACTTTTCAAGGCCTCTTTCTGAATTCCATTTAAATTGGCCAAAAGGTTTTGATGAATCTTACCGAGCACCAAGAATCGGCTATCCTCTGTTAATTGCATTATTTGGATTTTTTGGAAAAACGGCTGCCATCTTTGGAATGTATTTCTGGAATATTGCGTTAACACTAATATCTTATTTTTATTTACGTAAACTTTTAGATGAAGAAACCAAACCATACTCCATTTTATACCTCTTAAGTCCCTTTGCTTTGGGAAGTTATTATGTACTGGTAAGTGATTCGGTGATGGTATCCATTCTTATCATTGCTTATTATCATTACGTAAAAGAAAATTACCTCCCTTTTATCGTTTTATCGAGTTTGGCGATTTTAACCAAAGAACCTGCACTTTTTGTGTTATTTCCCGTGGGCCTTGCTGCACTTTTTCGTAAAGATTGGAAACGAATCATTGTTGTAGGGTCAGTTCTTATCATTCCTGTTTGTTGGCATTTGTATTTGGCATATCGATTTCCTAACTGGAGACCTGGTCGACTCACAGACTTTATTTTGCCATTGGAAGGTCTTATTTCTTATATGGAATCCATATGGCGTTTACTTGCAAGTGGAACAAGTTGGAAAGATTTGGCTCGGTTATTGTCAAGGTTCCCTCTTGTTGTTTTGTTTTTTCTTGGACTATTTTTACCTTTTACTGGCAAAGTAAGTAAGGGTTGGGAGTTTCGTATTTCTTTTTTACTGATAATGTTTATGATAGGAACCGCTGGGTACTATCATTTTTGGTCAGTTTACGAAAACGTATCGCGAATGTTTACACTCTCCATCCCTGTTCTTTTGCTTCTCATCAATGAAGACAAAACCATCCGAAAACAAGAGTATATCTTCTTAACTTTGATTATACTCATATTGTTTTTAGTGAAGGTTCTGCTTATTTCCAAACAATTAAGTTACCAAGTTGGATTCTAAAAATTAGAATCCTTTTGGATTTGGAAACTTTTTTTGGCTTCTGAATTTAATGTCTGGATTTCTTCTTTTTTGAAAATCATTTCAAATCCGTCAGACATCACAAAATGAATGTAAGGTGCTCCTGATTCTTTTATCACTGTTTGTAATTGATCCAAGGATTGGACTGGGGTTCCATTCACTGATTTCAGAATCATTTGATGGGCAGTATGATAGGCCTTATTTCCTGAGAGCGGCAAAACCTGTGATAAAAAAACCACTTTGCCTTCATTGGAATTTCGCTTGATACGATAAAAATCGTTTAGATAAAGAAGCTCTTTACTAACTCGATTTCTCCACTGGTTCCCATGTTCCGTTAAATACTGTTCCGATAATTCTTGAAAAATAATTCCAGCTAACATTAAATATTTTGGAGTCTGGAATCTGGAATTTCCATAAGGGATTCGAATGGCAGACTCTGGTAGTGGTTTTAAGTCCATCTCAAGAGATACAGGTTTTTTGTTTCTAAACACTTTCAGTTTGATTTTTTTGCCAAAGGAGGAATCGGGCTCATTTGTATTATGAAACAGATAGGAAACATTGAGTTTTCCAAATTTGGGATGATCAAAGTAACCTTTAGGATCTATTTTGAAATTGGAAACTTCAAGTAATACATCCTCTAACTGTAAAACTCCGTCGGCAGAAGAACCCGGATAAATTTCTGCTACAAGCACTCCTAAATCATCTTTTCTAAGTCCGTAATAATTTCTAGTGGAAGAATCTATCAGTGGCTTGAAACGAAATCCTTTGAATGGGAAGGTTTTTCCGTCTATAAAGTGTTTGATGGTGAAAGCAGGAATCACTCTTCCTGAATTGTTTTCTTTAAACTGATAAAGGACTCCTTGTGGAATTCTAGCAGTTGCATCTACGATCAGTTCTCCCACACCATCTAATTTTTCTTCGGATTGGATTTCCATGTAAGGAAGTTCCACATAACCGCTGGAATAGGAATCCATATCCAAACGAATCATTCTTATTTTTTTCTCTTCTAGATTCCTTTGGTCTTTGCTTTCCATCACAAGGCCTGTTCCAGGCAAAAAAACTTCATTAGGAAATGTGACGGCTTTTAGATCTTTAGAAGCATTAGGATCATTGAATTTTAAAATAGCGAGACCTAAGTCAGGATCCAACCTTTCCAATTCTGCGGTGAATACTTTGAGAGCATCCGGTTTTTTGATTTCAATACTTGTGTAAAAATAAACTGCTTGAGCTGGAATTAAAATTCTATTATCTCCAATATAAATTCCCGTCGATTGGCGAATTTCAGGTGTTTTAAACCTCCAAGGTTGGATGAAGTGAGGGTATTGAACGGTTACCTTTACTTGAAGGATGGCGGCATCGGTCATCGCAACGGGATTGGATTTCCCGGTTACCGATCCAGTTAGAAACAAAAGAAAAACGATGGTGAATCTGCAGGGTTGATTCAAAAATAACATTATATTAGTTTCCTGTTAGGTGGTAGTTTTTTTTGATTTCAAGGTCAGCACGTTCTGACTCTTCTCGGTCTAAAATCATCGGTAATTGGATTCCATAAAATTGGATTCGAATGGTTTTATCCTTAGAAGATTGTAAAATTTCTTTTAAGTGATTTAAATTTTTTACCTTTGTTCCATTAAAAGATTCGACTACCATATTCAAATAAAAATCAGAATTAGAATTAATAGGGTGAGGTAATTTACGATATAAAACTACATCTTCGGATTCCCCATCTGAAAGAGTGGTGGCATCATAGAACCGGTAAACAAGTAAACTGCCACCTTGTGTTTGTCCATTTTTGCTCCAAGCTTCGAGCAGATCTCGGTTAACGGTTTGAAACACCAATCCACCAAATACAAGGTAGTCGTAATTAATTCCGTACCTTGCTCTTTGGTTTTCCATTTGAGGCATTTTTTTTGCCGGAAATTTTACGTTTATTTTTTTCTTATCACGGATAAGATCAAACCGGATCTCTTCTCCCGCAAATTTATTGTCTACTACTTCCAAAAAATCTATGGAATTAGATTCTAATAAGTTTCCATTTTTACCAATTTTTCGTCCGTCAATTGCAGTTAAATAATCACCTGGTTTTAAATGGCCATCGGCAGATCCTTGTTTTAAAACTTTTGTGACAAACACTCCTTCTTCAGCACTTGGAATTCCATAATAGTACCGATGAGATTCTGAATAGGAGGGTTGTGTTTGGATTCCTAACTCCACGTACCCATGATAGATCCCATCTTCAATATCTTTTAGAAAATGTTGGATCACCGCTGTGGGAATTATATAGCCAATGTTTTCTCCTTTTGTAGAAGCTTGGAAAGCCACACCGACCACCTTCCCGTTTTGGAGTGCGGGTCCTCCAGAGTTTCCGGGATTGATGGCGGCATCGACTTGAACTACTAAGTGGCTATCAATTTGCGAATGGGCATAGGTTGACTGTTCAATTCGAGAAACAATACCTCGGCTAACAGATATTTTACTACCGCCAATCGGATAACCAACAATATCGACTGGACTTGCAAGTTCTGGCAAATTTCCTAATTCTAAGTAATTACTGTCGTTATAAAACTCTGGATCCGAAACTTCAAGAAGAGCCAAATCACAATCATGTGCGATAAACAAAACTTTTAACTCATACCATTCGGTTTGGTTGTTCCTTTGGGTCTCCATAAACTTGGCGTTGGACACAACATGGGCATTGGTGAGAATGCGATTTTTTGAAATTAAAAATCCAGAACCGGTGGATGCGGAAATTCCAGAAGAGATCCAGGGAGAGAAGGGGTCTTTGGCCTGTGAAAATACGCGGATTTGGACTACAGATTTCTTAATTTCGTCAATGGATTGTCTGTATTCTTCCGGGTAAAGTGGGCTTAGGAATAAACTTGTAAAAAATAAAATAGTACTCGCAAAGAGAAATGGGGAGAGGAGAATTTTTTTTTGTTTTTGCATGAGTTTGTTTGAATCCATCATATTTGGCTTTACTGCTTTTTTTTCACTGATTGCCGGCATTGTTTCATTTAGAAAGAATCCACGGACAAGAATGAAAACAAGTTTTTCTATCCTTGCGGCTTTTTTCTGTATCGGTGATTTGACAATCCTTTGTGATAGTTTGTTCTTAGAAAATCGAATCTTACACCAACCCCACACTATTTCTACATATCTTGTATTTGAATCTTTTATCCTACTTTATTTTGGATTACAATTCCCTACATTTTTTCGAAATTTTTCGAGACTTGTCGTCATATGTTCTTTTGTTTTCGGAATGGGAATTATGTTGTTATTTGTGGATTTGGGACTACTGAACGAGGTGTACCCAATGGCTAGTTTAATTCTTTTGAAATATTACTATAACACTTATTATGTGCTTGCGTTTTTAGCTTTTGCTTACCTTATCATCGCCAAACTGAGATATAATTTTCCTGCCATCCAAAAGTTTATGGAATATATCTATATTGCGACTTTCCTTACCTGCGTATTTTTTATCACCCTTTGTTTTTTCCCCAACTGGATTCCTTTAACAACCAAATACTTTTTACATTTTTTTCTATTTGTGAATCTGTTGTTTCTCTTTTGTTTTACTGTTTTTTTATTTCATTATTCTTTTACAGAAAATTATTTAACTCATCCTTTTTCCTTTATCTTTGAAAGATCCACTAAGATTTTTGAAGACCAAATCCTTGCCACAAGGTCCCACTCCCGACTCATCAAAGAAAAACTTTGGAGTCTCTATGATTCAAGAAACTGGCGTAAAATTATGGATAGTTTTTGGTTCCAAATTCTTGTGGATGAAACTTTAGACAATGCTTTAGAACATGGAGGCAAACGGGAAGATGACATCATCACCGTACACGTGTTTGAATCTCGTAAATACATTGATGTTTATGTAATTGATAGTGGAAAAGGTTTTAATCCAAGACTCGTTCCAAGTCCGATTGAATCGGATCGGAAGTTAGTGACTGGGGGACGTGGGATTCATATTTTGAAAAAACTATTTGTCGTTCGGTGGAATTTTCTTGGTAACGAGGTAAGTATCCGCGTGGACAAAACAAAGAGTAATGATTGGAAATCTGTAACCTAATCAAAACTCTTTGTTTTTCGGTAAAACTTATAATTTTATCTTAATGTCCTTCAAATTCGCAAATAGAGAATACATCAATTCCATAAGTATCTTTGATCCTTTTTGCTCCACCTAAATCTGGTAAGTTGATGATCGTAGAACATTCATGAACCACACCTTTTAGACTTTGCACCAACTTGATCGATGCTTCCAGAGTCCCACCCGTGGCAATCAAATCGTCCATGATCAAAACTTTTTCACCGGGATTGATGGCATCTGTATGGATTTCCACATGATCCACGCCGTATTCCAAGGCATAGGATTCAGAAATAGTTTCCCCTGGTAATTTCCCTTTTTTACGAATGGGAACAAATCCTACACCCAACTGGAAGGCGAGGGCTGCCCCAGGAATGAATCCTCTGGCATCAATGGCAGCAATTTTATTCAATTTAGCATTTTGGTATCGTTCTACAAACATTCCAATTGTCAGTTGGAATCCTTCTGGATCAATGAGAAGGGAAGTAATATCGCGGAAGAGAATCCCTGGTTTTGGGTAATCGGGAATGGTACGAATCTTAGATTTAACAATGGACATATTAGGATGAAACCAAAGATGACTAGGGCTTTGCAATAAAAAAAGGCCGGCATAGAGCCGACCTTTTCTTCACAAACTAGAAGCGCTTACAATTCTATCTCATTTGTTTGAGAGCGAGAATCCTTTCTTCTAACGCTGGGTGAGTGGCAAATAGGGAAAGAAATCCCCCTTTGTTGGAAGATATTTTAAGGGAAGCCAGAGCCTCTCCTCTTGGATCTTCTGGCATCTCCACCATTTGGCGTAGTGATTCCAATGCAGAAATCATAGACTCTCTACCCGCAAGTTTGGCACCACCAGCATCAGCACGGAACTCACGTTTGCGTGAGAAGTAAGCCACAGCCATGGAACCGAGAATCGAGAACACAATGTCCAGAAGGATGGTGACAACAATTCTTACGATATGGGCCATCTCTTCTTTCACCGCATTCGATGCGATATAGGCAATGATGCGAGAGAAGAACATAGCAAAAGAGTTCACAACACCTTGGATGAGAGTGAGTGTAACCATGTCTCCATTGGCAACGTGTGACAATTCGTGAGCGAGTACTCCTTCCAATTCCTGTGCATTCATACGGTTGAGAAGTCCCGTAGATACAGCCACAAGGGCACTGGATTTACTTGGACCCGTTGCAAATGCATTCACTTCGGGAGATTCGTAAATTCCCACTTCCGGCATAGGAAGGTGGGCTCTTTGTGCTAGTGATTGCACTCGGCGATAAACATCCATTTCTGGTGCAGAAGCTTGTTTTGGATCGATGATTTTGACACCCATCGTCCACTTCGCCATCATCTTGGAAAGTAATAGGGAAATGAAAGATCCCGCCATACCCCACATTAAACAGAATACAATGAGTCTAGTTAGATCCAAACCATAGGCACGGATGCTAAATCCCATCGAACCAAGTAGTGTGGTTACGATAGAGATGGTAGTCATAATCAAAATATTGGTTAACAGGAAAAAACCGATTCGTTTGATCCAAGTCATAGGAAATTGTTCTCCTTAAGGTTTTTTTGAAACCTATTGTTTAGACTAAAACTTTACTTGTTTGAGCCCTAGATTACAAGCAAAATTAATGTCCTGATTTCTCTGCTTTTCCCTTTGGAGCAAGGAACCTAATTGAAAAAAATAAGGTCGCAAGGGATAAATAGGCGATCGGGAAGTCTAGGCTGGCAAGTTCTGTAAATCGATTGAGGATGGCATTTCCTTGCAATTCATAAGCATGGATCCAGCCAATCGCAGAAAGGACTGCGGCAATGGATGCCCAAATCGCAGCTTTGTCCCATTCTCTTTCTAAAACAAAAACCACCATTGCCGACCAAACCATAGAAGTGATGAGAAACCCTTGAGACAAAGCAAGCACTCCACTCAGAGCATAAGGAAGAAAACTTAAATGAGGAGGGATGTCTGATAAGGAAAAGTGGACTATCTGTTTTACACCTAACTCTTGCAAAGTGGTTTGTAATTTCCCATCTAAGAAAATAAATACATTTTGGATAATAAGGACTGCCCAACCCGCAAAGGCAGGTAAAAGTCCCACTACAACCGCAGGGGAATGGTGTTTGGGAATAGCTTGGAAGGCTTGGCTTGTAATCACAATTCCAATCCAAAGGACAATTGCCATTCCCGCTTCCACCGGAATTAAAGCTTGGATGAGTCCCATGAGTCCAAATAAACTAACGATAGTCATAAAAATTCCAGAAAGCACCGAATAACTATGTTTAGCTCCTAGTGCCTTCCAACCTGGATGTCCAATGTAGATGGTAGTCGGAAATGGGGAACCAAAAGCAGTTCCCGCAAGTGTGCCAAGGCCATTTACAAGTAAGGAAGTTTTGGTATCAAAACTATCACCCGAGGCTTCAGCAGATTCTATATTCTGAAGAGAACCAATCACATTAAAAATTCCCATCGGAAGGATCACAGAAAAATAAGCTTTGATATTGGCGTATGTTAAAGTTTCGACAAGAGGACCTAAGGAAAGTTGGGGAAAGTAGAATCCTAAAGTTTCTAACCCACTGTCGATGGCTCCTGGTTTGTAAATAGGATCTCCCCAAAAACTAGACAAATAAGATAATAAAATCCCAAGGACAACAGAAAGTAATCCACCAGGAATTCCAAAAGGGAAACGAACCTTCCCAAAGTATTGTAATAGAATCACACCTAACGGGATAAAGGCGATAATTGGTCTTTCAAAAGTGCGGAGTAAAAAATCCATAGAGATGAAGGTGATCGCAATTCCTGCCAAGGCAGAAAGTAAAGCGGCTCTTGGTGTGTATTTACGGATCTTTGCGGCAACAAAAGAACCAATCACTTCAATACATCCGGAAACAAAAGATACAAGAAGTCCCGCTTTCCAAGCAGCTACATAGTTACCTGTAGCTTGGTAGGTGGGGAACATAACAAAAAATACAAAAGCAAAAAGAGAGACCGTATTGATTCCATAAGGAATGGCTGTAACATCTGTGCGTTTGGTTTTTTGCCCTAGTTTCCACGCTTGCCAGGCATAAAATATATTTCCTACAAGTAAGGAAACGGCAGCCCCTGGCAAAACAACAGCAGTGATAAAGGCAAGTGGGAACCCGCAAACTCCGATACAGAGGGCGGAAAGAACCAGAAGTTGGATGAGGTTGTCTACCATGAGACCAAAAAAACCGTCGAGATCTCCTCGAGTGATGGTAAAAAAATTCATTCGTTTCGTTTCCCTCCAAAATCAACTCGAATCACGTTTCCATCTCCTGTCACTTCCGGCTTAGTTACTTTTGGTTTGGCGCTTATTTCTTCTGCATTGGGAGCTGCTTCCACTTGGAGAAACCGAAGTTGTGTGGCCGAGTTTTGAAATTTATCATAAATTCGAAAGACAGCATCCCATGGAATCATTGTTGGTTCCCAAGCAGAACCAAATTGGAGTTCTGCAAATAAATAGTCTGGTTTACTATCCAAAACTTTTACTGCTTTGTCACCAAACACAAGTACAATGCCGGACTCTTTCTCTGCATTGAGTAATCCACGTTTTCCAATTTCTAATTTTGGATGTGGCATTACGTGAATATAAAATACTCCAAATCGTTCCCAATAGAGATTAAATAAATCTCTTTTAAACTCACGTAATGTTGTGATTTCTTCCTGCGTGAGTTTTTCGCTCATAAGTTCCTTTTACCATGTGATGTTTCCCACTCGATGTATTCGTCGTGGACTTTATATTCGGGAATAATCTCTTTGAAAGCTCCAAAGATTTCTCTATTTTTATTGGCCTTTGCCAAAGAAAACAACCTGTTCAATTTATTTTGAAAGAGGAGGAGGTTGTAGTTTTCCAAAGGTGCCGCAATCCGAATTTTTGGATGGTGGGTTTTTTTAATTCCTTCTTGGTTTAAGAGAAGTTCTTCGTATAATTTTTCGCCTGGACGGAGGCCAGAAAACTCAATGGCAATGTCTTTGTGTGGAGTGTATCCAGACAAACGAATCATTTCTTCCGCAAGAGAAAGGATTTTTACAGGTTCCCCCATATCCAAAATAAAAATTTCACCGTGTTCGCCCATACTTCCGGCTTGTAACACTAGTTGTGTGGCTTCCGGAATGGTCATAAAGTAACGAATGACGTCAGGATGAGTCACAGTCACAGGACCACCTCGCTTGATTTGTTCACGAAAACGGGGGATCACACTTCCATTGGAACCTAATACGTTTCCAAACCTTACAGTAATGAACTTAGTCCTGGAATTTTGGGAGATATGTTGCAAATAAATTTCTGCAGCCCGTTTGGAGGCTCCCATCACATTGACAGGGTTTACCGCTTTGTCAGTGGAAATTAAAACAAATCGTTCCACACCAATTAGGCGACAAACGTCTGCTACGTTCTTTGTTCCCATCACATTGTTTAGAACTGCTTCTGATGGATTGATTTCCATCATAGGAACATGTTTGTAAGCCGCAGAGTGGAAAACAACGGAAGGTCGGTGTTCTTCAAAAATCGCAGAAATACGAGAAAGGTTTTTTACATCAGCAATGACTGGGCGAATGTCTATCTGTAAGTCAGAAAAACTTTTTCTCAGTTCATAATCAATTTCATATAACGGAGTTTCTGCGGCATCTAAAATAACGAGAACACTTGGTTTAAAAAGGGCAACTTGCCTACAAATTTCCGAACCAATCGAACCGCCAGCACCTGTCACAAGAATTACTTTTTTTTCTAAATAAGAGCGAATGGATTCAATTTCTAAATCCACAGTAGGTCTTCCTAAAAGATCTTCTACTTGTACTTCGCGCAGTTGTGTGATATTAGGTTTTCCTGAAAGATACTCTCCGAAAGTAGGAAGGATTTTAAAATCCACGCCTGCACTTTCGCACTCTTTCATGAGTTTTGAGACCACTCGCCCATCCGGCTGCGGAACCGTCATAATTACTTTTTTCACACCGTACCGAACTAAAATTTTACCAATTTCATCCGTCGCTCCAAGGATTGGAACTCCTTGAATGTAACCACCTTTTTTGGATAAGTTGTCGTCCAAAAATCCTATGGGTTGGTAGTCTAAATCCACGTTTCGTCTAATCTCTGTTAAGAAGGAACTTCCTAGTTTTCCTGCTCCGACAAGTAGGATGGGTGTGCCGCGTTTTGATTTGTCAGAATTGAAAATTTGTTCTCGTAACATCCTCCAGCTCAAACTTCTTAAACATAAAAATCCGAGAAGGATGAGTGTGTCGAGAATGGGTACCATTCGAGAGAGTTGGTAGAACCGGTTGTAGAAAAGAAGGGCAAGAGTCGAAACTAACGAAGAAAGGACAGTGGCTTTGATGATGGCAAGAAGATCATGTAACGAGGCGTAGGACCAGAGGGATCTGTAGATTCCTGAAAAAAGAAAAACTATACTCCTTGAGACAACTACGATAGTGGCACAGACCCAAAAGTCAGGATAACTATCCAAAAATCTTATGTTTTCAAAACGCACAAGGTGTGCGAGAAAATACGACAAAAACATAAAGAGTATGTCTACAGGAAAAACCCAGTATCGTCTCGGGATCGTTTTCATATCTGATAAATAAGGGTATTTGGAACAAAATTCCTTGTAAATACAGAATCTGTTCCGAAGAATAGAAAAGAGGAAAAACCTGTTTGAAATCACTTCTTTTCCGCCTAGCGGGAACCTTTTCTGCGGAAATTGGCTCCGAACTCTATCTAAAACTGAAGGAGGAAACTCTTTCCCCCTCTCTTTTTTGCCTTGATTTTTCACAAGTCGAAGAAGTCACAGAAGTAGGCTGGGAGTTTGTTAGAAAGATTGTAGAACGCTGTCGAGAAACGGGCTCAAAAGTGGCCGGGTTTGGGCTCGGAATACCCACATCAAACGAAAATTCCGAACTTATTTCCTTGTATCCAACAGAATCGGATTGTATTCATTATTTAGAATCGCAAATCGTAAGTGAAACTCCCGCAAACGAACTCACTCCCAAATCAGAAGAAAAAACCGTCCATTGCCCTGAATGCCAAACCCTTCTTCGATGGAAACTTGCGGGGGATTACCTCTGCCCTAATTGTAAGAATAAATTTTTTGTGAATAAAAAAGGATGGGTCTCTACTTACGAACGTTTGGTGTGATTTAAATGTTTTGTAGGAATGGCTTCCCAGGGTTTATCGGGCCAGGGGTGTCTTGGATACCTTCCTTTTAATTCTTTTTTTACTTCATGATAGCCATGGTTCCAAAAACTTTCTAGATCTTTTGTGATTTGTACGGGCCTTCGCGCAGGAGAAAGTAGATGGATGAGAATACTCACCTTTCCATTCGCCAATTTTGGCAAAGATTTTAGACCAAATAACTCCTGTAATTTGACGTGTAACTCTGGTTCCAGGCCATCATAATTTAATTGAATCCGTGAGCCGGAAGGGACTTGAAGGGATATGGGGGCTTGGGAATCAATGAGACCTATTTTTTCGTATCCCACATAGGCTTTAAATGCTTCGAAAAAAGGAAGATTGTCTAATGATAATTTTCCTGAATCTAAATTGATAAAAGGGAATAACCATTCTTTAGAATTTTGTTTCAAATGGTTCATGTCTGTATTTGTATCTAAAACTCCATGGCGCTCTAAAAACCTCACTCGGTTGTAAAAACTTTGTAGTTCTAGATCTTTTTTCCATTCCTCTTCCCAAGGAAACTTAGCTAAGTATTCCTCGAGCGCCAAACCGAGTACAGTCGGATTGGAAGATTTAGTTTCTTTAGAATCTAAAATCAAATCGCCTAAACTCATTTCTTCTTTGACAACAAGAAACGATTCTCCTCGTTGGTTTGTCCTTTTTTCGGGAACAAGTTTTTTGGCAATGATAGGGGAGAAATATTTTTCCATTTGGTTTTCCTCTATAGGAAGGAAATGGGTAATATAAAGATCTTGGCCGAAGGAAAAGGTATCGAGTGCGATTATAAATTCTGGAATTTGGATGGAGGTTGTATTTAAAATTCCTAGTTTTCCATTCGAAAGTTTGAAATTTTTTTCATTTAGAACCTTTGCTTTGGCAATTCGATCCGGAAATCCAGAAGCTAGATAAAAGAGGCGGTCCTTTCCTGGTTGCAACATCGAAAAATCCGTTTTTTCCCTGTAAATACGCGAAATTTGATCATATACAGCTCGTAACTCATACGAAAATTGGGAGGGAAAAATTTCATTGGGGAAAGTATTTGCCTCAGTACCAGAATTTTCTTTCCCCACTAATGAAACAATGTCGGCGATAAGATTTTCATTTTCTTTTGGTAGGATGGCCAGAATTTTTCCCAGTCGAATGGGAAGGGGATAACGCAAACATTCTTTTCCGAGATTGGTAAGGTTGGTTTTCTCATCCAAACATCCGAGCAGTTGCAAACGTTGGATGCTTTTTATCACTGAACCTTTGTTTGGTGGGTCTAAAAATGGTAATTGTTGAATTTCTTCCCCCCAAGACTTCACTTCCAAAACTAAACGATCAATATCCCCGTCGAGAATTTCTGGTTTTGTTCGGTCGAGAAATGATCTTTCTTCTTCCTTGGACCAAAGGCGATACACAACACCTTTTCCTTCTCGGGCAGCGCGTCCTGCGCGTTGTTTGGCACTACTCAAACTGATTCGTGTTTTGATTAAATGTGAAACTCCGGAATCGGAATCGAAAAGAGCTTGTTTTTGGTAGCCAGAATCAAAAACCACACGGACTCCAGGGATGGTAACAGAAGACTCTGCAATGTTAGTCGAAAGAATAATCTTTTTTTTACCCTGTGGTGAAGGTAAAAAAATTCGTTCTTGGTCTGCCAAATCCATATCCCCAAATAAACCCATAACTACGGCATTCGATTTGATTAGCGGAATCGATTCCAATCCGCTTCTTAAGTTGTGGATTTCTTTTTTTCCAGATAAAAAAACAAGGATGTCACCTTCCGTCTGTTCAACGGCTTTAGGAACAAGATCCAACAATCTTTGATTTGTATTTTTATTGGAATCTCCCATATGGAAAATTTCCAAAGGATGTGTTTGTGCGCTGACTCGAATGGGTTTGGAATGAATTCCTATGGATTCAAAATTTTGACCTTCTAGGGTTGCGGACATGATGAGTATTTTTAGATCCGCTCGAAACACTTCTTGGGATCTTCTCGCCAAAGCAAAACATAAATCCGAATCCATTCTTCTTTCGTGAAATTCGTCAAAAACAATCAAACCATAGTCTTTAAGCTCTGGGTCTGTGAGTAAAATCTTTGTTAAAATTCCATCAGTGACAAACTCAAGTTTTGTCTTTTTACCCACTTTTGTATCGAATCTGACTCGGTATCCTACTGTTTCTCCCACATCTTCGTTCAGAGATTGGCTGATACGTTTGGCTGCGTTTTTGGCCGCAATTCGTCTCGGTTCTAAAATACAGATTTTTTTCCCAAAAGATACCCCCTTCTTTAAAAGTTCTGTGGGTAGTGCCGTGGTTTTTCCTGTACCTGGAGGTGCATCCAAAATGGTAACGGGATTAATTTGAATCGAATCAACTATGGATTGTAAGGCGGTAAGTACGGGGAATGGATCCAAAGGAAGTGACACTTTTGTTCTTATAGAATAGGGTGGGGTTTTATGAAAAAAAATCAAACAATTTGTGTTTTATTTTAAGAAATCGCAAGAATCGGGTTTTCAGCAGAGATTAAATCCGCTAAGATTTCCTTGTGGATGCAAATCACAAACACTACGAAATCATCAAAAACTCTATCGAATATGTATTGGAACACTTTGAAGACCAACCCCATTTGGATCAGTTGGCCGAAAGAGTTTCTCTCAGTCCCTTTCATTTTCAACGGGTATTTCGAACCTGGGCCGGTGTTTCCCCCAAAGAATTTTTACAATTTGTCACAATTTCTCACGCCAAACGATTGTTAAAAGAATCTACACTTTTAGATACAACTTACTCTTTAGGACTTTCGGGAACAGGACGATTACATGATCTTTTTGTTAAATTGGAAGCCATGACCCCAGGAGAATACAAACGGGGAGGGGAGGGACTCATTCTACAATACGAAGTATTTCCTTCTCCGTTTGGAAACATCTTAATTGTATCTTCTGAAAGGGGAATCCAATCACTGCAGTTTATAGATTCATATGAGAAAGGGATCCTGGAAATGAAAAAAGAATTTCCTTATGCAGATTGGAAGGAAGGGGAATCATCAGAACACCAAAAATTAAGAGACTACTTCCAAAGATTTATGATCCCCAAAACTCCCATCCCTTTATATGTTTATGGAACGGAATTCCAATTAAAAGTTTGGAAATCCTTATTAAAAATTCCACTAGGTAATCTTTGTACTTATGGGGACGTGGCCGAATCCATTGGGCAAACATCGGCTCAAAGAGCCGTGGGGACTGCCATCGGGAAAAATCCAATTGCGTATCTCATTCCTTGCCATCGTGTCATCCAAACATCAGGTCTGTTTGGTGGTTATCGGTGGGATCCAAACCGAAAACGAATGATCATTGCCTGGGAACAATCTAAACTTGTCTCACCAAACAATGAATGGTCAAAATAACCTGAATTAATTTCTAAAAAACCTAATCACACCTAATTCTTTAGATTAAACCAAATGTCTTGTATGAGAGACTAAAAAGAAACCTACGAGTAAAAAACTTTGTGCGATTAGGTAAGTGACCCAAGGAACTTGGAATTCCCATTTGGGGTGTCTTGTTCCATTGATCGTGGTTTCTCCCATCACTGCATCGGAAAGAAGAAAGAATCCTGCTCCAATGGCCAAATAAATCCAAACTCCACCAAATGCGAGATAGGCGTTAAAGCATAACGAAACAAAAAAACAGAGGATGAGCCCATAAACAAAGGCAGAAGCCATCACCCATTTAGACCTTTGTGAATTATAGACTCGGAAATAAAAGATTAGAGCCGGGAGGACTAACAAAGTGCCAGTGATCCCATAAGGTAAAATGCCGGTATACAACTCATCCCAACTGGTTAACTTCCAAAACGATAACAGAAAGAAAACTTGGGCAATGGCAAAACTAAAAATTCCCCCAAGAACCGGATCTTTCATTTGTTTTTTTGCGATGGGGAATTGTAAATTAAACCAATCTCCCAAAAAGGAAAATCCAATGGCATATAAAGGATAAGAGAATCTTGCATGTCCCAATTGGAATAATAACCAAGCAAATAGCAGGATTTGAAAGGAAAATCCCAAATAAACACCACGCGAATGTTCTAAACGTTTGAGAGGATTTGGTTCTTCTTGTAAGGTAAACCAATGGATAAAAAAAGCCGAAACAATGGCTACGGGAATGGTTGTGAGAATTAAGTAGTATACCATAAGTGATATTAACATGGTTCTAAAGTAAATGCAATCAAGAAGTTTGACTAAAGTTACTGTTGGCTTTTTACTTTTTTTTATCCATTTATATTCTTCAAATTGTATGATTTTTCGGTCCAATCAAAAGAATGACCCCGACATATCTCCTACTTCTTCGGCAGATAAAGAGAGTTACTTAGTTCTACGATTGGTTCGTGGGAAAGACAAAACGATGGGAATCGTAGAGGAGATTCCTGTAACGCTTACCTTTGAATCCCATTCTGAAGGAACAAAACACTCGTTACGTATCTACCCTCTGCCCTTGGCTCGGTCCCAAGAACCTTTTTTTTTGCCACTAACACCTAAAACAAAATATCAGGAAGAAATCCTACTGGTTGGGTGTTTGTACTTTTTCCCCATTCCTAACTTCTTTAGAGGGAATTTAAACTTAGAGATTCAACATACTAAATTGTTGTCGGATCGGGAGTTTGTTTTTCAAAAATTGGTTCCTTATGATTGGCAAGGGAACTTCACCAAATACTGGGAATACGACCTCGATCGTGGCGAAATCACGGACAAAACCATCCCCTCTCTCTCCTCTTACAGGCATTTGGAGTGTGAAGATAACATTCGCTATCGTATGAAAATCCCGAAAAATGGGGTAGTAAGTCCCCCAGAAGCAGACTGACCGAGAAACCAAATACAACCTAATCTTGTGGTACAAAATAAGGATCATTTTGGCATTGTTATCAATTTTAAGTTTTTTGTTCCCAAATCTATCGATTGTAGCGGAAATCTCTGTGCACAAAGAAGGAATGTTCCGAAGATTCATTGGGTTTTCCCTAAAATTATCTTTCATATTCACAATTTGTCTCAAATTCTTATGCCGTTCTGAATGCTAGAATTTCAGGACTTGATAGCCAATGTGCTTCTGACGTAAACAAACCTTCTAGTAGTACTAGCACTTACAAAGCACTCGTTGCCGATGGAACAAATCGCATTGCTTGTGCGTCAGCCAATTGTGCAACTGGTGGTACGGCAGAACAAACGGACTGGGTTCTCAAACCGAATAAAGAATACAGAAGGACGGATGGGTTCATCATGATTGGTACGACAACCTCCAGTGGAATCTTTACTGCAGATCTGACGAATGAGGTCTCAACCACAGTCAGTGGGACATCGACAATTGCTACTGGTTTGAGTGCAAATTGGACAAACAATGCCAATGATTGCTCCAATTTTACTGATAGCGCAGGAAATGTTTCCAATGGGAATCACCTTAATAAAACCATAGGAACTTTTCTGACAGTGGGTAATGCCGGATGTGCCAACAACAGTTGGAAACTGGTTTGTGTGGAACAGTAAAAGTTTCGTAGAACTTTGCATCGTAAGTTTGGTCTGGACATTTCCAAAGACAAAACTGTAAAGGATGTACGAGTACACTCAAGTCGCATACCGCCTGCTATGCGACATAAGATCAATTATGGGAAGTGCCTCACTGCATCACGTAAGAATCTACTCGAAACCCTAGCCGTTGCATCATCTAAAAATCTACT
>NZ_JAFFPR010000048.1 GCF_016918735.1 Leptospira abararensis | reverse complement strand
CAATATACACGTGTTAACGTGTATGTATAGATTGAAGCATTGTTTGTTTTACTTTGTTCTGTTTGGCGGTCTGCGCCAAACGACTTTGATGCTAGAGCTAAGGAGCTCACGCATCAAGTCGGGTGCTCGCAGTCGCGGCAGTGCCGCTTGGTGCTCCGCAGGCTTTCCCTCGATCTTGGCTGATGAGAATCAATTGTGGATGAGGAAAAGAGGATAGAACTCTTGTCGTATACATTTGTTGGGAGAAGCCTTACATCAATTGATGTGAGGCTTTTTTTATTTCTAGAGCATGAGATAGGTTCCAATTCTTCAGATTTGTCCTACCTGTATCATAAAATTAATGAAGATTGATCGATAGGTTCTCGTTAATTCCTGGGTATTAAATCACTTAGTCTTATAGGTTAAATGTGTGTTTAATTATCATATGGTTTTTAATTTCAATTCTATTGACTTTTCAGTAAACTAAGGTAAGGTTAGACGGGAAAATTCGAAATTTTGAATATTACCTGGTCAGGCAAATTAAATGGTCAATGAGTTAAATATAGAAACGAATCTTATTAAAAAACTTGAGGACCTAAAATATACCTATCGAGGAGAAATCAGAAATCGGGAAGATCTTGAAAGAAATTTCCGAAAACACTTTGAGGAGCTGAATAAAGTCAATTTGACAGACTCAGAATTTGCTCGGCTAAGGGATGAAATTGTAAATGCAGATGTTTTCCAATCTGCTAAATTGATCAGAAGTCGAAATACCTTTGAGAGAGAGGATGGAACACCTCTTCATTACACTCTTGTAAATTTGAATGATTGGTGTAAAAATAATTTTGAAGTAATCAATCAGTTCCGAATCAATACGCAGAAGAGTTTTCATCGATATGATGTTATCCTACTTTTGAACGGGATTCCAATTGTTCAAATAGAACTTAAAACATTAGAAATTAGCCCGAGAAAAGCCATGCAGCAGATCGTTGATTATAAAAACGATCCAGGGAATGGATATACGAATTCACTTCTGTGTTTTATTCAACTATTCATTGTTAGTAATCAAACCAACACATATTACTTTGCAAACAATCAGAACCAACATTTTAGTTTTGATGCAGATGAACGTTTTTTACCAATCTATCAGTTTGCGACTGAGGATAATAGAAAAGTGACTCATTTAGATGAATTTGCTGGGAAATTTCTGCCTAAGTGTACGCTTGCGCAACTGATCAGTAGATATATGGTGCTTGTAGCAAGTGAACAGAAGTTAATGGTCATGCGTCCATATCAAATTTATGCGGTTAAAGCAATTGTAGATTGCATCGAACAGAATCGAGGCAACGGATACATTTGGCATACAACCGGGAGTGGGAAAACACTCACTTCTTTCAAGGCCTCTACATTGTTAAAGGACAATCCAAATATTGAAAAATGTTTGTTTGTCGTTGACCGGAAAGATTTAGATCGGCAGACGAGAGAAGAATTTAATAAATTTCAGGAAGGTTGCGTCGAGGAGAATACCAATACAGAGGCTCTGGTTCGCCGACTTCTTTCTACTGACTATGCGGACAAAGTCATAGTAACTACGATTCAAAAATTAGGTCTCGCATTGGATGGAACCCAAAAGAATCAATATAAAGAGCGATTAGAGTCTTTACGGGAAAAACGGATTGTTTTTATTTTTGACGAATGCCACCGCTCTCAGTTCGGTGAAAATCACAATGCCATCAAAACTTTTTTTCCGAAGGCACAGCTCTTTGGTTTTACTGGCACTCCTATTTTTAGCGAAAATTCGAGTTATACGCGAGTGGAAGGAGAACAAGCGTCTTATATCACAACAGAAGATGTATTTCAAAAAAGACTTCATGCCTATACTATCACTCATGCCATTGATGATCGAAATGTTTTACGTTTTCACGTAGATTACTTCAAGGAAGAATTGAAGGGACCGAAAGGGGCAAAAGTTAGTGACTTAGTTTCTCAGAAAGCGGTGGCCGAAGCAATATTAGAAAAACATGATATTGCCACTCACAATAGAAAGTTTAATGCGATCTTTGCTACGGCTTCCATCAATGAAGCGATTGCCTATTATGGAATTTTTAAAGAATTACAGGAAGAAAAGGTTAGAGTGGATGAAAACTATCGTCCGCTTCACATTTCTTGTGTCTTTTCTCCTCCCGCTGAAGGGAATCGTGATGTACAACAAATTCAGGAAGATTTGCCTCAGGAAAAAGAGGATAATAAGGAAGCACCCGAAGAAAAAAAGGCAGCCTTACTTGCTATCATCTCTGATTATAACAAACAATACAATACGAACCATAAGTTGAGTGAGTTTGATTTATATTATCAGGATGTGCAAAAAAGGATTAAGGACCAAAAGTATTCAAACGCTGATTATCCAAGAATAAATAAGATTGATATCGTGATTGTCGTGGATATGCTCTTAACGGGCTTTGATTCTCAATATTTAAATACATTGTATGTTGATAAAAATTTGCGATACCATGGTTTGATCCAAGCCTTTTCTCGAACCAATCGAGTTTTGAATGATACAAAACCGTATGGAAATGTATTGGATTTTAGAAATCAAAAGAATGCGGTAGATGATGCCATTGCGCTTTTTTCTGGGGAAGAAGCAAATCGTGCCAAAGAAATTTGGCTTGTGGATCCAGCCCCTGTCGTAATTACGAAGTATGAGGCAGCAGTATCCAAACTGGGTGAATTTCTAAAATCACAAGGTTTGGAATTTGCACCAGAACAAGTGAATAATTTGCATGGGGATGAGGCAAGAAGTCAGTTTATCAATCTCTTTAAAGAAGTGCAAAGGATCAAAACACAACTCGATCAATACACAGATATCTCCCATGAGCAAACGGAAGCCATTGAAAAAGTAATATCGGACGATGATCTGAGAAGCTTTCGAGGAGTTTACTTAGATACGGCACACAGGTTTAAGGTGGAAAATGCACCTAACGGTATGGAGACGATTGTCCACCAATTGGACTTTGAATTTGTTCTCTTTGCCTCTGCTGTGATTGACTATGATTACATCATGGGTCTTATCTCTAAATACACGCAAAAAACATCCAAACAGAAGATGAGCCGAGATCAACTTGTTGGAATACTTTCTTCTAGTTCCAATATGTTGGATGAGAAAGATGAAATCATTTCTTATATAGGTACTTTGAAAGTGGGCGAACCTCTGAGTGAAGCTGAGATAAAGAGTGGTTACATACAGTTCAAAGCAAACAAGTTTCAAAATGAATTGAAAGGTGTTGCTAAGAAACACGGAATCGAACCAGTCGCCTTACAAAACTTTGTGAATTCGATTATGGACCGGTTGATTTTTGACGCGGATGATTTGAGTGAACTGATGGCGCCCTTCGATTTGAGTTGGAAGGAAAGGACCAAAAAGGAACTGGCTCTCATGGAAGACCTGGTTCCCTTGCTAAGGAAACTCGCACAAGGAAGAGAGATCTCGGGACTTGCTGTGTATGAGTAGGAAATGACTACATGCATAGAAAATTAAGAAAACTAGACAGATTCTGTTTGATATGTATAAAAATGGCGATTTTTTATACATATGGGGGAATTCTGTGAATTCGAATTTTCTATTGGATCCACTGCCTCCGAAGATTGAACTAGAGACCAAGTCGGTGCTTCGGAGGGTTTCATCGGCACAGAGATACTTGGCGGAATTGAAAGGCGTTTCTGCCAGCATTCCGAACCAAAACATTTTGATCAACGCTCTCTCCTTACAGGAAGCAAAAGACAGCTCCGCCATCGAAAACATCATCACAACACATGATGAACTTTTCAAAGAAGGCCTGTTTCCTGAGGAGACGATCCATCCGGCAGCAAAAGAAGTTGGAAACTATGCAACGGCACTGCGAAAAGGTTTTGCTTTGGTCAAAAACACCAAACTCCTAACGGGAAACCATATTTTGGAAATCCAAGAAATTTTGGAAGAGAATAAAGCTGGTTATCGGAAATTGCCTGGAACAGATCTCAAGAACCAACTAACAGGCGAAATTGTTTATACACCTCCTCAGAGGTTGGATGAAATTGAAATCTTGATGAAAAATTTAGAGATGTACGTCAATGATGACAGTTTGTCCGAGGCAGATGATTTAATTAAAATGGCTGTGATTCATTACCAATTCGAAAGCATACATCCGTTTTATGATGGAAATGGACGAACAGGAAGGATCATCAATATTCTTTATCTAGTTTTAAAAGATCTACTTACTCTTCCTATTTTGTATTTAAGTCGTTACATTATCAAAAACAAATCACAGTATTATGACTTATTGCAAGGTGTTAGGGATACGCAAGATTGGGAGTCCTGGATTTTGTTTATACTCGCTGGCGTTGAGGAGACTTCCAAACAAACGATCGAAACGATCCAGTCTATCAAACAAGTCATGTTGGATTATAAACACAGAATTCGCACATCTTGTAAGTTTTATAGCCAAGATTTAATTAACAATTTGTTCTATCATCCTTATACTAAAATTGAATTTATTGAAAAGGATCTAGGAGTGGGTCGGCTTACGGCTGCTAAATACTTAGAAGAGCTTTGTAAACAAGGTTTCTTGAAAAAGCAAAAAATGGGTCGGACTAATTATTATATCAATCTGGGGCTCTATCAGGTGTTGGCAAGATGAGAGCTATGATCAAAAGAGAAGAAGAGATTAACCACAGAAAACACGGAAAGACACGGAAGGGAGAAGGAAAAGGAATTTTTTCAGTGCTTTTCCGTGCCTTCCGTGGTTCAAAAACTCTGAAAAGGGCCAATTTTGTATTAGGTGGCAGTGTATGAATCAAAAAGAAAAAAGTTCCTTAAAACAAATGGTTCCAGAATTGCGATTTCCTGAGTTTGCCCATTCGGGGGATTGGGAGAACACTTTTCTGGGTAAACTTTGTTCTATTACAACTGGAAAATTAGACGCGAATGCAATGATACCAAACGGGAAGTATCGATTTTATACCTGTGCAAAGGATTTTTACTATATTAACGATTTTGCTTTCGATACTGATGCACTTTTAATTTCAGGTAATGGAGCAAACGTTGGATATATTCATCATTATAAAGGGAAGTTTAATGCTTATCAAAGAACGTATGTGTTAGATAAATTTTCTCAGGATATTATATATATTAAATATTTTCTTGATAGTAACTTAAGCAAAAGAATCTCTACTGAAAAAAAAGAAGGCAACACGCCATACATAGTTATGGCAGCATTAACGGAGATGAATGTCACTCTCCCCTCGCTCCCCGAACAACAAAAGATTGCCGATTGTCTTTCTTCCTTAGATAATGTTATCTCTTTGGAGTCCCAAAAATTGCAGTCGCTCCAGTCGTATAAAAAGGGTTTGTTGCAAAACTTATTCCCTAGGGAAGGGGAAACGGTTCCTAAGTTGCGGTTTCCGGAGTTTGTGGGTAAGGGGGATTGGGAGGAGAGGAAGTTGGGGGAAGTTTATACATTTATAGTAACTAATTCGCTATCACGAGACCAGCTAAATTATAGTAATGGCGAATTTAAAAATATTCATTATGGCGACATCCATACAAAATTTTCCACTTTATTTGATATTACGAAGGAAATTGTACCGTATGTAAATCAAGGAGAAGCATTTAATAAAATTAAGACACGAACTATTTGTGAAGCAGGAGACATTATCATTGCGGATGCCTCTGAAGATCTCGCCGATATAGGTAAAAGTATTGAAATAGTTCACCTGAATAACGAAAAATTAATTTCAGGGTTGCATACAATTCATGCTAGACCTGTCAAAGAAAAGTTCGTTATAGGATTTGGTGGCTACTTATTTAAGTCGCCAAAAATAAGATCCCAAATTCAGAGAATTGCGCAAGGTGCGAAGGTATTAGGAATTTCCGCTTCTAAACTTTCCTTAATTCCAATCTCATTCCCCTCTCTCCCCGAACAACAAAAGGTTGCCGATTGCCTTTCTTCGGTGGATGCACTGATCCAAGAGCAGTCGGAGAGAGTGGAAGGGTTGAAATCGCATAAGAAGGGTTTGTTGCAAGGATTGTTTCCGGTGATGGGGGAGTGACCACGTAAGGTGAAGATTTGGAACCACCGAAAGCATAGAAAGGCACGGAAGTAAGAGAGATGAAAATAGTATTTTTCCGTGATGTTCAGTGTGTTTGGTGGTTAATGACTTTCTTGGAAGATTTGAAACCACAGAAAACACGGAAAGGCACGGAAGTAAGAGAGATGAAGATTGTATTTTCCGTGTTGTTCAGTGACTTCCGTGGTTTGGAAAAAGAAGAAGAGATTAACCACGGAAAACACGGAAAGACACAGAAGGAAGGAAGATGAAGATGTTTTTTTTTCGAGATGTTCAGTGTGTTCGGTGGTTAAGAGATCTTATAAATGGAAAGTGAACTGATTTATGAAGAGGAAAGTTTTAAAATCAGAGGTGCTATTTTCCAAGTTTATAAAGAAATGGGTTCAGGATTTCTTGAATCCGTATATCAGGAATGTTTGGAGCTGGAATTGAAAAAAAATCAAATTCCTTTTCAAAGTCAACCAGAGCTTCTATTGCAATATAAGGGCGAGAAGTTATTACGAAAGTTTGTACCTGATCTAATAGCATTCGAAAAAATAATTATAGAAATTAAGGCAGTTAAAAATTTAGCTCCGGAGCATCGAGCCCAACTAATCAATTACTTGAAAGCTAGCAACCTGAAACTAGGCTTTCTTGTCAATTTTGGACATTATCCTCAAGTAGAAATCGAGAGGGTAGTAACATAATATGAAAACAACGAATATTGCCCATAGAATTCGACAGACCTTTTCCGTGTTCTTCTGTGTCTTCCGTGGTTTTAATTTTTTTAAATAGGAACTATATGACAGAACCACAACAAAACCAACTCGGTAAAACTCTCTGGAACATAGCAGACCAATTGCGTGGTTCCATGAATGCGGATGATTTCCGTGACTATATGCTTTCGTTTTTATTTTTGCGTTATCTCTCGGATAACTATGAAGCGGCGGCAAAAAAAGAACTCGGAAAAGATTATCCGAAACTCGCAGATACAGACAACCGCACTCCTTTGAATGTTTGGTATGAGGCCAATCCCAAAGATACAGTAGAATTTGAAAAACAGATGCGACGTAAACTGCATTATGTTGTGGAGCCGCAATTTTTATGGAGCCATATCGGGGAACTGGCTCGCACTCAAGACAAAGACTTATTAAAAACATTACAGAAGGGATTCAAATACATCGAAGAAGAATCCTTTGCCAGTACCTTCCAGGGGCTGTTTTCAGAAATCAATTTGAGTTCAGAAAAACTAGGTAAAAACTATGAAGAAAGAAATAAAAAACTCTGTGCCATTATTTCTAAAATTGCCGAAGGGATCCGGCAGTTTTCCTCCGATTTAGATATCTTAGGTGATGCCTACGAATATTTGATTGGCCAGTTTGCCGCAGGTTCAGGAAAAAAAGCAGGAGAGTTTTATACTCCACAACAAATCTCGACGATCCTTTCTGCCATTGTAACACTCGATAGCCAAGACCCGAGTACGGGAAAAAAGAAAAAACTAGAGAAGGTATTAGACTTTGCCTGCGGTTCTGGTTCCTTACTCCTCAATGTGCGAAATCAGATTTTGAAAGAAGGCGGAAGCATTGGCAAGATCTTCGGACAAGAAAATAACATTACTACGTTTAACTTAGCCCGAATGAATATGCTCCTTCATGGGGTAAAGGATACCGAGTTTGAAATCCACCATGGTGATTCTTTGTTAAACGAGTGGGAAATTTTAAACAACCCCAACCCAGCAAAGAAAATGCATTTTGATGCCATCGTGGCAAATCCTCCTTTTAGTTTGCGTTGGGAACCAAATGATTCGTTAGGAGAAGATTTTCGTTACAAAAGTTATGGGCTAGCTCCAAAGTCTGCGGCAGACTTCGCCTTTTTGTTGCACGGCTTTCATTTCTTGAGTGACGAAGGAACGATGGCCATCATCCTCCCGCATGGGGTTTTGTTTCGCGGTGGAGCCGAAGAAAGAATCCGCACCAAACTCATCCAAGATTCCCATATCGATACAGTTATCGGATTACCATCTAACTTATTTTATTCGACTGGGATTCCTGTTTGTATTCTGGTTTTGAAAAAATGCAAAAAATTTGATGATATACTTTTTATCAATGCAAGTGAGTATTTTGAAAAAGGCAAACGACAAAATCAACTTTCTGCGGAACACATTGAAAAAATTGTTTCGACGTATCAATTTAGAAAGGAAGAAGATAAGTATTCGCGTCGTGTGGGACTCAAAGAAATTGAAAAGAACGATTACAATTTAAATATTTCCCGTTATATCAGCACCGCAAAGACAGATGAGGTCATTGACTTGGAACAAGTGAATGCGGAGTTGGTTTCTTTAGAGAAGAAGATTGCAGAGGCGAAGAGGAAACACAATGGTTTTTTGAAGGAGTTGGGGTTGGCAGAGTTGCCGTGAGGGGGGAAGACATAGATTTCATCTTCGTAGAGCACAAGAATTTGCTCTCCTTTAGTTGACAACAACTCCAATTCTCAATACACTAGAGTCATGAATCGAGAGGACGAAGAAACCTTAAACAATCTTATCAAAGGTGGACTTCTGGGAGCGGGGATAACGGCACTTCTCAAGAGACAGGCAGACGGTGAAGATATCGCTGTTGGGGCTCTTCTCGGTGCTGCGATTTTGGCCTCATTGAAGGCCTCGGAAAGAGCGAAGGAAACCAAAATTCCAGTATTAATTCAGGAAGGAGATTCTCTTTATTGGAAACATCCCGATGGCCACAAAGTATTTTTCAAAAAATTACCAAACCACTCAGAAAGTTTACCTACGAAGTTTAACCTTACTTAGATGAGTAAAAAACGCCTTCGTATTTTTGCTGGCCCCAATGGCTCTGGAAAATCTACATTTATCAATGAATTTGAAAGTTCCGATCCTAGATATAAACTCGGCGTTTATGTAAACGCAGATGAGATCGAAAAGAATCTAAAAAATGATCATTTTTTAGACATCAATCATTATAAGATACAATTTGCAACGGATGAAATTCAAAACTTCTTTCGCCTTTCCCAGTTTTCTCCTAAGAAAAGTGAAATTTTGGATCTTTGGAAATACTTTTCAGTCACGGATAGCAAGTTATGCATTGATGGAAACTTAGAAATAAATTCTTACATAGCAGCGGACTTAGCAGAATTTTTGAGACAAAAATTGCTCGAAGCAAACATCTCCTTTTCATTTGAAACAGTAATGAGTGATAGGCGGAAGCTTGATTTTTTGAAAAAAGCAAAAGAAGCAGATTATGTAATTTATCTTTATTTTTTTTGCACTGTCGATCCTGAAATCAATAAGAACAGAGTTGAAATCAGAGTGAAAGAAAATGGGCATAACGTTCCACCGGAAAAGATAGAAGAACGCTATTATCGTAGTCTAGATAATTTGAAAGAGGCAATTCGATTGTCGAATCGAGCATATCTTTTTGATACTTCAAGTGATACGTTTGAAGCGTTATTATTTGCGGGAGTTTCGAATGGTGTCGAAGTTGAAAGATTTACTCCAAACAAAGTTCCTTCTTGGTTTATCAATTATGTAGTAGAAAAAAAACTCCCCCCGCGTTAGGTGATCCGTAGGGCTTGGTCCGCAGGACGGAAGCGTCAGCGCACCCCGGAGGAGCCCGACCCTTACACATTCCATTTCCAAAACTCCGATCCAATCGGGAACGCCCATTATATCAAAATTCATTCCTCTACCTTGAGATTGCCCAAACCCATGTTCTCATTTCGAACCTCCAAAAGAGAAATTTTTGACCTATCCAAATAGACTGCTTTTCTTAATTTAGGAGGATAGACACGAAGGCATATTTTGCAAAAACAAATTGAAACGTTTTCAGATCTGAAATTAGATCGATCCATCCAAAAAGCAGTCGTTGAAACTGGTTATACTAAACCTACACCCATCCAAATCCAAGCCATTCCTTTACTTCTAAACAATCACGATCTGTTAGGTTGTGCTCAAACAGGAACAGGTAAAACCGCTGCTTTTGCTTTGCCTATGATCCAAAATTTAATTTCCACGAGGGCAAAACCAAATCCAAAACAACCACGATCTCTTGTGTTAGTTCCCACTCGTGAGCTTGCCATTCAGGTCCATGAAAGTTTTGTTTTATATGGAAAATATACCCAAATTCGAACGGCAGTCATTTTTGGTGGTGTGGGACAAAATCCCCAAGCAAAAGCCATTGCAAGTGGATTGGATGTTCTCATTGCCACGCCTGGTCGCCTGGTCGATTTGATGAACCAAAATTTGGTATCATTGAAAAATCTCGAAATATTTGTGTTAGATGAAGCAGATAGGATGTTGGATATGGGTTTTATCCATGCTATTCGAAAAATCATTTCCTTTCTTCCAAAGCGCAGACAGAATTTGTTTTTTTCTGCAACTATGCCACCTGAAATAGAAAAATTGGCAAACTCAATTTTGGTAGAACCAATTCGTATCGATGTAACACCTGTTTCGTCGACAGTAGAACTAATTTCACAATCTGTGATGTATACAGAACTAGCAGATAAAAAAAATCTTCTCCTTCATTTGTTTAAAGATAAAAATTTTAAAAAAACTATTATCTTTACCAAAACAAAACATGGAGCAAATAAAATTTCGGAACTCTTGAACAAAAGTGGAATCAAAACTGATGTAATTCACGGCAATAAAAGTCAATCAGCTAGACAAAGAGCCTTAGAAGATTTTCGTTCGGGAAAAAACAGAGCCCTTGTCGCAACCGATTTGGCTGCCCGAGGAATAGACATCGATGACATCACCCATGTAATTAATTATGAAATTCCTTATGTTCCTGAAACTTATGTACATCGAATTGGCCGTACAGCACGTGCAGGGAAAAATGGAATTGCCATTGCCATCGCAGAGGCAGACGAAAGATCACTGATCAAAGACATTGAAAAAGTAATTGGAATTTCGATCCCAGTGGATCGGGACCATCCTTACCATGCAGCGCGGGTTGAATCGCATACAGGCAAGGCTCCAAAACTCCATGGATCTGGAGGTGGCGGCAATAGAGGGCAAAGACGTCACACGCAATCGGGAGATGTTTCATCTGGCCGTCATGCGAACTCACAGCAGAACTCCAAACAAAACTCACATCGAAGTCAAGGGCAATCGGAAAAAAGAAAGCCAAGTAATTCAGGAAATAGATCTGAGCCTAAAAAATCATCTCCTAGTGCGAAAAAAACGCCGAAAGCAAAAATGTCACGATTTAGGTAGCGAGACATTCTATACTGATCATTACGAACGTTAGGTTGATTACTGCTTCGTTGGGGTAAGCCTGTCTGAAATGAAAACTTCAACTGAAAGAGAATTTCGAAAAACGTCGATAATGATTTAACAAAAAAATATGAACATTTTTTTGATTCTGAAGAAAGACAATTAAAGTCTTATATTTATCGAATGACCTCCTCGGTTGAGGACAGTGATGAAATTTATCTAGACTCTTGTATTCGATCTAGTTAACCGCTGTAAGCATATAAGTGGACACCCACCTGAAGTTAAGATCACACCTGTTGAGAGTCCGGGCAGACGACCTGGCTATAAGGTCATAGGTGTAAGTTCAGTCGCGAAGCGCTGGATCAGCCAAGTGATACGAATCGCCAGAGCTTGACCATATTACAATTTGCATGTGTTAACGTGTATGTATAGATTGAAGCATTGTTTGTTCATTTACATGTCGTATACATTTGTTGGGAGAAGCCTTACGTCGAAAGATGTGAGGCTTTTAAAGGCCGGTTTTTCTTTCAATCAGCCATTCATATAATGCTTGTTCTATTTCTCTTTTTTGGAACGGTTTTGGCAAAAACGAAGACATTCCGGCGCGAATGCACTTGTCTTGATCATCCTGGAAGGCGTCCGCCGTAACGGCTATGATGATTGGTTTGGGAAAAATTCGTTCGTCTTTTAAAATCTCTTCCGAGGCACCGATACCATCCAGATTGGGCATATTGATGTCCATAAAAATCAGATGGAATTCGTTTGTTTGGGCCTTGGTTATCGCTTCCCAGCCGTCTTTCGCCACATCATGCCGGACTTTTAATTTTTTCAAAAAACTGGAAAGTAGAAACAGGTTGGTAGGATCATCTTCTGCAATCAGCACATTTGTGTTAGATGGTAATCTTGAAAGATCCACCGAATCTTCGGATCGTATGACTCTGGACATTTGGTTGGGAAGAAGTCTGAGTTCCATTTCAAAACAGGAACCGGTGGGAAAATTCCTTTTTACTTTCAATTCTCCTCCCATCACATCCATTAGTTTTTTAGAGATGGCAAGACCGAGTCCCGTTCCTCCGTACTTACGGGATATGCTTGAATCCAACTGTGTGAATCTTTGAAACAAGGAGCCTATTTTGTCTTCCGGGATTCCTATTCCCGTATCCGTTATCGATACTTTGTATTGAATCCAGTTTCCTACTTCTTCCTTTTGGGAAGAGAGAATGATTTTGATTTCTCCAGATTCCGTAAATTTGACCGCATTGGAGACTAGATTAAATAACACTTGTTTGATTCTGTTTTCATCGCCATGTGCTAAAAATATAAAATCTGGATCAAACCTGACTTCAAATCGAACTTGTTTCTGTTCCGCTTGGTGCTTAAAAATCCCTTCCGCAAGTTCGAGTAGAATTTTCCAGGAAAAATCGGATTCCAATAATTCTATTTTTCCCGCTTCCAGTTTGGAATAATCCAAAATATCATTCAATATGGTCAAAAGAGATTGTCCGCTGTCCTGTATCATCTTCAGGTATTGTGCTTGATCCTCCGAAACAGTTGTCATTTTCAAAAGTTCCGTGATTCCCAAAATTCCGTTCATGGGAGTTCTGATTTCGTGACTCATTGTCGCTAAAAATTGAGACTTTGCTTTGTTCGCGGTTTCTGCTAGTTGTTTGGCGGTCTCGTATTCTTCCGTGCGGAGTTTTACCTGCAATTCCAATTCGTATTTTTGGTATTCTTTCAGGTTCAAGAGTTCCGTATGGGTTCTGTTTTTTTCTTCCAAAGTTTCACCGAGTTTTTGAACTAATTTTTCTTCCTCTTGCAATGCCTTTGTTATTTTTTTTGATAATAGAATCGCTTGGATGAAGATAAATAACAAAACCCCCAAATGGGAGAGATAACCTGTATGAATCAATCCGAAATTGAATAATAAATCGTTCAGTAGGGTAACCGCTGTAATGGAATAGGCAATGAGCATAAGTCCCGCACCTTCCCTTTTTCTAAAAAAAGCTCTGATGAACAAAGGTACATACAATATGAGTGCAATCATTGCAAAACCGAAGAGATACAATGCGTAATGTGTGAAAGTGGAAACCGGCAAAAACAAAGTTAGTAAAAAACTAAAGAAAACCAACCTGAGAACTTTTGTGATTATTTTGGGGATGTCCTTCGGAAATAAAAGATCGTAGAGTGTTACCATGGAAACCCCGATCATATAAATCACTCCGAAGAGCAGCCGGATATATGAATCAAAATCCAGATCGGGGAATAGATAATAAAACGTATGCGTTTCAAAATTCAATTGGCGAATTCCCATAATCATACAGAAAAAACCGAACATCAGATATTCTTTGGAACGGAATCTTGACAGATAGATAATCAGATGGTACAAGCCGATGATGATGATTGCAGAAGAACTCGCAATGTCCCGTATAACAAGATTGATGTGCTGTCTTTCTATGGATTTCCATTCTCCGAAATAAAGAGGTTCCCAAAATCCGTGATTTTCATGATTGAAGTTGGATACCCAAACGACGATTGTCACTTCATCGGAAAGATTTCCCAGATAGGACGTGCCTGGTTTCAGGTCAGGCTTCATTGTTTCAAAACTGTCTCCCGTTTGTCCCACTTTTACCACAGAACGGGCGTTAACGAAAATTTCGAATGCGGACATGATTTCCGTCCAAAACAATCCGTAGTTCATTTCCCGTTTTGGAAGTTTTAGTTTGAGTCTGTAGGTTCCCTTTCCGAAAATCGGTAGGTTTTTTCCGTTTATTTTATAGAATTTCCAAAAAGAGGGAACCGGAAAATAACCATGGCATTTTTTCTTCCAAACGGACTCATCCGATTCAGGA
The DNA here is from genome assembly GCF_016918735.1 of Leptospira abararensis. GTDB lineage: Bacteria > Spirochaetota > Leptospiria > Leptospirales > Leptospiraceae > Leptospira_A > Leptospira_A abararensis. The sequence goes on along the minus strand of NZ_JAFFPR010000048.1, from coordinate 58,334 downwards.
GGAATCAATTCATCCCAACAAAATTCCCAATCTCCTTTCAAATTTATCAAACTTCCTTTAGGTTCCCATGAGGTAAGATCCATTGATCCGGAATTTATATCGGGGAGGGGAGAGGTTGCGACTTTACAAAAAGAAAAAGATATAAAAACTACAAGTAGAGGTAAAAAAAAAATTTTTTTAAAAAAAGAAAGCGAAATTACCATAAAACTACCCATAGGCGAGAAAGAAATAGAGCGTTTGATTCAAACGAGAAAATTAGCTTGAACTGAAGCTTCTAATCTCTGATTCCGAGAGCAATCTATTTATTTTATACTCTAAAAAGCAAACAAAACGGACAAACGCCAACCGCAAATCGAAATTAATTTTGTTTGTTTCATTCAAAAGCGAAGCCAATCTATTGGGCAATGCGATAGATGGAATTGCTTTCTTCTATGCAGAGCAACGGTCCGGTGTATCCTGAAAATGATAGTCAAAGCCCTCGATTTCGAGGATATTTTTATTCCAACGTGCTTGCCTTTTTTTCGTTTGGTTGGGAAGTGAGGAAGGAAGTTTTTGAAATTCTAATTGGATGACTTTTTCGGAAATCCATTGATACTTTCCTCTATACTTTGGTTTTTCCAGTGTACCGTCACTTTCCCGAAATTCAACCAAAGAGAGTTCAAATGAACTATTTGAATCAAACTTAATTTCCGCTATTGATCCATAAGCACCTGGACTTGGACCATACCAAATAATATTTGTAAAGATTTCTTTTGTGTTTAAACCTGCAATTTCATTGAATCTGTATGTATTCCGAAGTAAGGAAAGGTCTTTGTCTTTAAGCATCAAACGTTTGTAAGTTTTTTTATATGTGACGGCATTTTGCAATAACTGAAAAACGTCTTGTTCTTCTGTCAAATTCTCACATTGGCTTAAGTGAATGGTGTAAACGCAGGCCAAGTTATAGTTTGCATATGGGTCATTCGGATTTTTCTTTAAACTTTCTTTGAACCAGATTTCGGCCTGAGACCAGTTTTTCTGGTAAAAGGCATCAATGGCTTTTTGGTTAGTCTCCGATAATGGTTCTGAATTTAATGGAATTCCAAATCCAATCAAAAGAAAAAGGCTGAGTAAATAAGTTTTAATGGGAGTCATTTTCTTTCGTATATCCAATGTAAGATTTAGATCGAATTTCTTTGATTCGCAAGAAGAAAATTTGACGGAAAAACAAGTGGGCCAGGCGAAGAAGGTGTGACCCTTACACTTTCGGGTCACAGGTGTTAGGTCAGTTGTTATTTTTATGCCCCGAAAATAAATCCCAAATCAATCTAGACCAATCTTTCCATCCGCCCAGTAGGCACGAACTTTTAGTTTGTTAGTTGGAACTCCAGAATCCTTCAAATAGGTTCTGACTTGTTGGATTGATTTTGCTCGGCCTGTCAAAAATATTTTTGCGTCAGGGATTTGCGAAAGGCGCTCAAGAATTTCCTTCGCCACTTTTTGGAGATGCGATCCATCAAGGGATCGTTCGATCATTCTCTGCCCCGTAACTCCCAATGACGCGAGAGCCTCTTTGCCAGCTTCAGCCGAAGTCAATTCAAAGAATATATGAGATTGATTGCCCACTTTGTTTTGCAGAACCTTTGCGATCCCAAAAGAAGTCTCATCACCAAAAAGAATGGCCTCTCCCTCAATATTTGAAAAATTCAAAGACTCGCGTGGTCCGAAAACTTCGCAAAGGTCACCTACTTTTAACGCACTGATCCAATTGGAAGCTGGGCCATCATTTCGCTTGTAACAAATCATGGAAAGTTTGCCTACGACTCGATCAACAGTAAGCGGAGTGAACGTTCGGTAAGTAAGATTTCCTACATCAACTTGCACTTTTCCTCCAGGAACCCACTTTGAATCTTTTAATTTTGTTCCCGTCATTTCGATCAGAACGAAATTCTTAGACAGCGATTCGATTTTTGATATTTTGGTTTGTGTTAAAAATATGCTGAAGGCTGATTTTAGGCCTCGTTTGATAAATGAATTTGATTCTGACATGGCAATTCCTCTTTATGAATGTGGCGACCACTGTTCCCGTTTTTAAATGAAAACATGATCAATCCATAGTCTATTATTAATGCGAGTAGACCGAAAAATCAATATTAAGTCAAAAGAAAAAGAATTGATTCGATTGCACCGGGAACTGAATCAAATTCGTGATAAAATTAGTTCTCTACCTTTGATCGAATTAAAGAAACCAATTTTTCATTCCTATGGATTGATTTGGACTTTGAAATTACAATCGTCGAAGTACAAAGAGGCATACCTTTATATCATCAATACATTTTCTAGAACCAAACATGTGAAAAATTTAAGAAAAGTCCATCAAATGGAACCTGAACCGATAATGTTGGAAAAGCGGCAATATTGGCGACTATTGGAAAAGTATCCTGACGCGAATCGCTGGTTTCTCAAACGAAAAAACAGATTCAAAAAAACAGAGTATATTTTCAACAAAGTCACAATTTTAGAAAAGAAAATTGTAAAAGTAATGATCACTCATAGAAAAGAAATCAATCCAGATTTGGAAAGTCGCAAACGGGAAATCGAAGATATTGTTTATACTAACAGAGATAATTCGGGTAAATTGGACAATCTATTTGGCAATCGTTATCATTTTGATTCGGACTGGCATGGAGTGAGAAAGAAGCTAATCGAAATAAATTTTCCTCTGGAGGTGGAATTATAATTTACGTACTATCGCCAAGCAAACATGGAATGGCAAATTTGTTTTCAAAAATTTCTGCAGAACTAATTTTCTAAGTTTAAACTTTTAAATATAAGTAAAAACGACTCAGTATTTTCAACAATGGATTTGATTTAAACCTACCAAGTGTCTATTATCATCACTGCGGAAATTGGAATTTAGCGGAGTGGCAGACAGTAGTTGAAGTTAAATTAAAGTTGCATCTCAATTTCATTGTTCTATAAAAAAGGGATGGTTCTGAAATTTATTGACCTATTTAAAATCCAGGGGAGCAGGGCATAACAACACTTTACTGCAAAGTATAGTAACTAACTTGGATTAATGTGGGCTTTGATGAGAGATTTTTAAAAACAGTCTGTTTTTATAGGAAGAAAATCGGTGAAGAATTTCATTTCGATCCCAGTCTTAGAATCTAAATCCTAAAGACTGAGATCAAAAATTTAACGGGAACTTAGTTCCAGTTGTTTGTCTTTGGTTTTGCGATGTTTACTTTCATTTCGCGGTTAAGAATGTTTTTTCCATTCAAATCGCTAATTGCTTTGTCTGCATCACCACGTTCTTTCATTTCGATAAAACCGAAACCTTTAGAATTACCAGAGTACTGGTCCATAATGATTTTTGCAGAAGTTACTGCGCCGTGTGCGGAAAAAAGTTCGTTTAACTTTCCTTCCGTCATTTCATAAGAAAGGTTACCTACGTATATGTTTACTGACATGTGATGTCCTCAAAATTTTATTTTTGATTCTTCAGTATTGAAAATTTAAATACAACTAACCCATACGGGAGATCGGGTAAAAACTCAACGAAAATGCAGGGGAAAACTTAAGAAAGAGATCAGAATGCAAGAAAGTGGGGACTACTCTAGTGGTTAAATGAACGATAATGCTTTGAATCAAGTACCATTAATATATATCTAGAATACTTTGGCAAGGATATTTTTAAAAAATATCGATTAACGAATGTTTTTTGTGAATTTAATGTGCGTTTGGCACTATTAATTTGGGCCAATGCTTTGTTCGTTTTCCATAGGCAAAAGGGTTTGGTTGTTTTACAGGGTGCAAACCCTTTCGGTTTGGTGTCTGTTCGCACAGACTTTTTCCCAAGTTTTTTGAATTCCGGTGCCTATCGTAGTCGATCCATATTGAATTTATAATTCTGTTACATCGATTTATAAAATTAGCAAGGTAATTGTATTCTGTTATTTGGTTTGCCATAGGAGAGTTTTTTCTGGTGAAATAGATTTATAAAGTCTGTTACGTGATCATTTCATTCTATTTTACGAATGTTTCAGTGAAAAACAAAATGACAAAATAGGGAGTTCATTCGTTATGAAAATTAGTAAAAATATACTAAGTTTTTTGTCTGAATTAAAATTAAATAACAACAGAAACTGGTTTCTCGAAAACAAAGATAGGTTTACCGAAATTCAAAGTGAATTGGTATCACTTACTGGATATTTGTTATCTGAAATAGAAAAGTTTGATAAGACTGTACAAGGTGTAGATCCTAAGTCTTGTATTTTTAGAATTTATAAAGATGTTCGTTTCTCAAAAGACAAAAGTCCTTATAAAACTCACTTCGGAATTTTTATTAGAGGTGGGGGTAAAAAAATCGAAGGCACTGGCTATTATCTGCACATAGAACCAAATGATTCCTTAATTGGAGGTGGTTGTTACCAACCGGATCCAAAATCATTATTTAAAATAAGAGAAAGAATGATTTCTGATTCTAAAACTTTTCAAAAAATTTTGAACGATCGTAAGTTTGTCCAGGATTTTGGAACAGAGTTTTATGCTGAAAAATTAAAAACGGCACCAAAAGGTTTTGCTAAGGACCATCCTGTGATCGAACTTTTAAAATACAAAGGATTCGCCGTTGCCAAAAAAATAAAAAATTCCAATTTAACTTCCAATGACTTTGCAAAAGAAACTGTAAAATCATTTCGGAACTTATATCCTTTGAATCAATTTTTGGAAGAGGCGATGGGTAAAAAATAAAGACAAAATTTAATTTATTGATTACCCATTGATTAACCGATCGAATTTCTTTTTTTAGTTTTTCTCTAGTTTCTCGTTCTCTTATTTGTTTGCTTTGTGTAAGAGAAGGTATAAAACAAAGATGATCACAAGAATGGAATCAAATACTAAAGCCACTCCTGATTTTGCGAAGTAGGCACTTCCGTAAATCAAATTGAGGATCACAAACGTACTTTTGCTAATCGAAGCAACTACGAGAACTAAATTGCGATTTGGTTCGTTATAGGCGCCATAAACAAGCATTCCTCCGACAAGGGCAATTAAGGCCCCCCAATTTCGAACAATGATATTGGACAAATCACCACTAATAGTGTCACCAAAGGTTAACATAAGTCCTAAACTAGGATGTAAGGCGGAAAGGATCATGGAACAAGTAATGATTCCTGAAACGAGCATAATCCATTTTATATGGGAAAAGATAAAATTCATTTTAAATACCTCGGAGGTAAATGAAACAGAAATCTATGGAAATGCTAGAGTTTTATTTCTTTAATTTCCTCTTTTTGTATTCAAATAAGCGCACCGAGATAATTGCTTTTGCAATCAAAGACGATTTTGTTCTTTTTTAAAGGACAGTAAAACATCGTAAAGGTGACGTTTTACTGTCAGTTTTTAATTACAGTCCCTTGGTGCAACGAGCTCGAAAAGAAATCGTATTTGTAGGAGGAGTAACCGCACCAGCGATTTTGTCTACGGCACAATTTTTTACCTGGATGTCATAGATCGTTGCTGTGTTTTCGATGATCTTTGTTTCGCAAGTACTGATTGGATCATAGCCACCGCCTCCAGGCATATCAATGTTAAATATAAAGGTCGGTCCTAGTGGGGTAAGGAAAACATTTGTATTTGCCGTAAAATCAACTTTATGTAGAAAGAAAAGAGGTAACGTTTGGTCATTCCCTGGAACCATAATATTATCATTTCCATTCACGTTCAAATCGCCACGACAAACACCAAGTGCTTTGGTAAACTTTGTATCTCCGACTGTAATCTCTACCGTATTGATTGCTGGTTGGGGTAAATTTCCGTCTGTATTTGAGAGGTTTAATAAAATAGCAGTGTATAAATCGTTAGACTCACTTTTATTTTTACCATAACCGTCGCCAGCACAGTGCAACAATGACAACAGAAGCAAACAGATTAGAATCGATAAATACTGATTCCTTATTTTATTTTCTTTTATTAAAGGTTTTAACAATGGATTCTCCTTCTGATGGATTGAATCCAATCAGATTGATTAAGTTATACTTACCTTAGCTTGAATAAAAAGAATTGTCGTCCTGGGACGGGAATTCGGAGAAATAAATTGTTTACTGGTCGGAAATGGTTAATAAACACTAACGTCTGTCATTTGATACCCTACGATTTTGAAATTCCAGTAGCAAAAATGATGAATCCTTTGTAGGTTCTTTGGTGACATTTTTTCTTCTCTTTTTTTCATTTACTTTGTGATTCGTAGTTTGATTCTTTATCGAAAGATCGGAAACTCTTGAATAAGTGTATTTCTGAATTTATATCCATGAAACAATTTTTAATTTGGGAAGATTTTGCTACCTATCGGGGTGATGGATTTTCAACCAGCCGACACAGTCATTTCTTTATCCAAATCAGTCTGCCAGATTCCGGTAGAGTTGAATTGCGAACGTTAGATGGTGTTTGGAAAGTTTATAATGCAGTTTGTATTCCTTCTGGTGTGAGTCACGAGATGAGATCTACGGAAGGTAATCTGACTTTACTTTATCTGGATCCACTGACAACAGGATATGAACTTTTTCATGAGAAAAGTTTGGCCGCAAATCATTCTCCTTTCGAAGTGGGAGATGTATTTACCGAATTTGTGAAACAAACGATTAAGGAAGTTTTAAACTCATCAAATACTAAGATCCGCAAACAAATTCTAGACATGATTAATAAAAATTTTCTTCACACTACGAAGCGAAAATTGGATGCACGTATTCAAAAAAGTATTAGAGATGTTGCACTAGAGGATTTTTCACTCACCCACCTAGCAAAAGAAGCCTCTTTATCTGTGGAACGGTTCCGCCATCTTTTTCGGCAGGAAACAGGTGTTCCCTTTTCTGCGTATCGACTTTGGCTCAAAACAAAAAAGGCAGTCGATTATTTGGCAAATCATTCTCACTTATTGGATGCTGCCTATGAGGGTGGGTTTGCGGATCAATCACACTTCACTCGTATTTTCCGCCGTTCCTTTGGAATCGGCCCTTCTGATTTTACAAAAAAGAAAGAACCTTTCCGAGCCATTTTCTTTTCGAAGTAGCCGCTGCGTTCAAGACCATGATTCAAAATCTGGTATGCTTAGCGTATTGGAGAAAGAATCAATGAGTTTTAAAGTCACAGCAAAAAATCTAGCAGAATTGTTTTACGATAGTGCTAAAAGGTTTGGGGATAAGCCCGCTTTTGGAACAAGGAACAAAGAAAAACAATTCTCTACGATCAGCTTTCGTGATGTATATGAAACGGGAGTTGCCCTGGCGACTGGCTTAATTGATCTAGGTTTGAAGGCACATGATCATGTAGCAGTTCTCTCCGAGAATCGAAAAGAATGGATCATCAGCAATTATGGAATATTACTTTGCGGTGCTGCAGATGTTCCTCGAGGAACTGACGTAACAGATGGCGATATTTTATACATCCTTCCACATTCGGATTCAAAAATGGTTTTTGTCGAAAACGAAAGTGTTCTTCAAAGGATTGAGAAAAATATTTTCGGATTAAAAGATATAACACATATTATTCTCATGGATAGCGACCCTAATGTTAATGTCCTAAATGGAAAAGGCAATAGGAATGGGAAGATTCAATTTGATTCCTATCCAAAAATTATGAGTATGAATGATCTTATCGCAAAAGGTATAGGTTTGCGAAGGTTAGGTGACAAAAGGGTCGAAGATAGGGTTGCCGCAATTCAACCGGAAGACTTATTTACAATCATTTATACATCTGGAACAACAGGAGAACCCAAAGGAGTTATGTTAACTCACGGAAACATGATTTCACAGTTACGAAATATTCCGATTGAGATTGGCCCAAAAGATCGATTCCTTTCCATTCTGCCTGTGTGGCATAGTTTCGAAAGAGTTTTTCAAATGGGAACCATCGCTATGGGGGCCGCACAATATTATACTAATGTAAGAAATATTCGAGAAGACTTAATGATTGTGAAACCTACCTTTATGGCATCAGCACCAAGACTTTGGGAGAGCATCTATCAAGGGATACAATCTAAGATTCAAACAGCTTCTTTGATAAGACAGGTATTTTTCAAATTAGCGTTTGGATCTGCGCTGAAGATACAAAGGTCGATCCATTTTTTGAAAGGGAATCGATTGGATCTTGATGGTAGGAATTTTTTTGAATCCTTCGCACTATCTATCTTATCTTTACTTTCAATCACTGTATTCTTTATTCCTTATCTTTTTCTTGATCTAATTGTATTAAGAAAACTAAGACAGGTTACCGGTGGAAAATTACGGGGTTCCGTGTCTGGTGGGGGGTCGTTACCCTTTCATATCGATGAATTTTTTAATACAATCAGGATTCCTGTGTTCGAGGGATATGGATTGACAGAAACCTCTCCAGGACTTGCTTTCCGCACGCCAAAACGTTTTGTTGTTGGTAGCGTAGGGCAGATGTTTCCTGAAACTGAAATTTTGCTGAAAGATATAGAATCAGGCGAAGTATTATACCCTCCCAAGAGAGGACTCAAAGGTGAAGTGTATGTACGTGGGCCTCAGATCATGAAAGGTTATTATAAACGACCTGAAGTCACCGCTAGAGTTCTATCAGCCGATGGTTGGTTTAACACTGGAGATCTGGGAATCATGACCTACAACGATACACTAAAAATTGTTGGTAGAACCAAAGAAACTATTGTCCTACTCAATGGAGAAAATATCGAACCTGTGCCGATAGAAAACAGACTCATACAATCACCATGGATTGATCATGTAATGGTTGTAGGTCAAGATCAGAAATATTTAGGTGCTTTGATTTTGCCTTCGCTCGAAAAGTTTACAGAATATGGATCTACTTACAAAGAGTTGGCAGCAAAAAGAGCCGTCCAGGAGAGAATCGAACAGGAAGTAAAGAAAATGATTCGTACAGAGAATGGATTCAAAAGTTTCGAAAGGATTGTTGAGGTAAGACTCATTCCCAAAACTTTTGAAGTTGGCGACGAATTATCGGCAAAACTTTCCATTAAAAGACATGTTATTACGGCAAAATATGAAACACTAATTAAATCGATGTATGAAACCAAAAATCAAACACGGATTTACGCAGAACGATAAACAAAGATTATGCGAACCTGCAGATGTGAAGAAGGAGACTTAGGGAAAATCGACTTCTTCACAAATCGGCATCAAAACTATTGTCTAATTTGATTTAGTTTGCAATAAAAATAGACTCAGCCTCGTTTTGGGATCCACCACCTGGAAAGAGGCAAGTGCTTTCTGCATAAGCAGTGCCAAATCCATTCTGGTAATAATTACGCGTAGTAAGACCATTATCTGATGGATAAGTACAGCGACCAGTACGAGCGAAGCCAGCTTGGATGACAGCATCCATAAGAACAGCACAGTGATTTGTCGTAGCTGGGCCTACCCCCATTGTATCATAACAAAGAGAAGGTGGAGTATAAAGTGTGGCCGAAGTACTTGCAACAACGCCACTATTGGCCACTTGTAAATTATAGGTGCCACCAAATCCACTGATATGTTGTACCATTATGTAAACAGTACCTGCATTCAACGCCACCCTGTTGAACTCTGCCCCATTCCTTCTTTTTGTTGCGAAAGGAGTAGGAGTTCCATTCAAACTCGTAAAATAAGATATATCTAAATCGGATAAGGCATGTCCAAAAGTATTGAAGACATGGGTTGCGGTCGTCGCGGTGATTTGAAAAAAATTCTTATTATCTCTACTATCAATGGGTCTATAAATTCCATTGGGTTCATTGACATTCCAACTTACGAGAGGTCGATATCGAACCTTTGTATTATAAACAACCGCTCCATCTTTTTCTAGAGCAAAATCAACTGCTGTATTTTCGTTAATCCCGGGTATGACTGGCATTGTAAATTGGATCGTATCGGAGGCTACTGCGGAAACTCCAGTAGCGGCTACTCCACCGACTTTTATAGTGATACCTGAAGTTTTGCCGACAAGTTCCGCATTCTGAAGTTGGTTTTGTGAGCCGGGATAACCCCATTCAAAAACAACCTCATTAGGCGCGAGGAGGAGCATACCAAGGAGGAATGTCTCAGTATCCGAAGATTCTTTCTTTTTGCAGCCTAACAGGCACAGAAGAATAGTTATGATAAGGATAGGTTTCATAGCATAGACGAAGTTATATGGTATCGTAAAATAGTAAATACGAAAATTCTGATTTATGAATATTCTTTATTTCATGAAAAAATAAGCGGAATGTAATTTCTGTAAGCACAAAGCTAATAAAAAAAATTAGGGATATGGCGAAAATGTCGGGAAGGGAATTGATTCTCTTTGCCCGTTTTTTCGTAATCAACGGAGATCCAATATCCATAGGCCCAAAGAGGGTCGGAGGATATTTCGGAGAAAGGAATCGGCGCTAAACAATTGGTCTGCTTCTGGATTGCGACATTTTTTTGGCATCATCACTGCGAAATTCGAGGGATCCGTTTCCAATCTACGGGAATCTCTGATGGAGATTTTAGATTTGGTGATTTCGCTAAAATTTGGAGAATGTTTTAGAAATAATTTCTAAAACAGCCAGAACGTTTTTTAGGCTGTTTTCAAACGTTTCTAACGGTATTTCTCATTTTTTTTGGAGTCCGGAGGTAGAATCTGATTGTAGAAAAGCTTTAAAATTCAATCGTTCTATTAATTCACCTAACTCTCGGTCATAATAGCAGAAACAATATATGTTCAAAAATAAAATAATGGAAATGTCACAGTTGAAACGTTCTTTGGTTTCTACTTTTTTCGGGTTACTGATTTCCTGCGGTGGTGGAGGTGGCGGAGATTCTTCGGCTCTACTGATGCTTCTTGCTGCAGGTGCTGCTGCTGGTGCAGGTGCAGGGGATTCTGGAACCGAACCTTGTATGATTAGTACACAAAGAACAATTGCGGCAAGCAATGGTCCAGTTGCAAACTATTACGGAACGGGGAAGTCGCTTTATTATTCTAATGTACAGTCTTTTTCTGTGGGTCCTTCAAACCCAAATGCGATATTCTATATAGAACAGAGTCATAGTTTTACCGGTGCCGATTTTCGGCCTGTTCATTATTATTTTTATAATAGTGGCGGTACATCTTTTAGTAACAGGGAAGGAATCCTGGCAGGTCAACACGCAACATCAATGTTTGGTTATGGCTCTAATCCTTTCTATTACCTTGCGGGTGGGGCCCCTTATGTCAGTGTTTCTTTAGCAGGGAATTGGTATCTTGATTTAAATGGTCCCGTGGGAACAAACTTTCAGCTCAAACAAACCATCGGTTGTAAACCTTTGACAGATGAGGAAAGGTTCTTTTCTGCGAATGTTGGCGGAAGTGCAACTAACGGACTTACTCGTACCTGGGCAAAAACAAAAAAAATCAATGTAAACATTATCTTTCTAAACAATTCTTATCAAACGAAAACTTTGGAAGCAATTAAACCTGCACTCGATCGTTTTAAAGCATTGTATATACAAAACACAGTGAATGTTGAACTAGTATTTTCAGTTAAAACTTCATCTGACGTTGAATTTAATGCTATCTCCGATGTGTCTTCGGAAGATACTTCTCTCACGGGAGGACTGCTTCGATTGTATACAACGACCGCCTCCTTACAAGATCCGAAGGCATTGAACATCTATATTGCCAGCGAGGCAACTGGTGAAGGTGGTTTACTAGGAATCGCAGGTGGGATTCCTGGACTTCCGGGATTTACTGGTACAAAAGCCTCCGCAATGACTGTATTCATCGAGCCTCATCGTACTTCTGGTGGTGCAGGGAGTTTACTTTCAAACTCGGACCTAACATTTGTTGGAAATACAATGGCCCATGAAGCAGGGCATTTTCTGGGACTTTTCCATACTTCAGAGAGTACTGGATCGACAAGTACCTCTGGTTTGAATTATACCCAGGATCCACTGATTGAAACTCCCTATTGTGGTAATGCTCGAGTAAATTTTTTGGTCAGCGATGGTTACATTGCACCTCTAGAATGTGTAGGGACAGGAACCATCGACGCAGGTGGTTATAATATGATGTTTTGGGCAAGTGATGGGGTTACGAATCAAAATCAGATTACAGGAGAGCAGGGTTGGATCATTCGAAGAAATCCCTTAGCGTATTAAAATAATGATAAGATTAGTTTTTATAATTTTACTTTCTTTGTTTAGTTTCGTTTTACCAGTGTTTGCTGAAGGTTTAGACCAAGGAAAACTGGATCAACTAATTGCAAGTTTATCTCTTAGTAGGCATCCAGGCGACGTTGATTTCAAAAAGTTAGCCACTGCTGTGGACCCCAATCCAGTTCCTTATCTAAAAGAGATTATTGAAAATAGCCCCGTACGCGTATATGTAAAAGTAAACGCGGTGAAAGCTCTTTCTGAATTTGAGTCACCAGAAGCAAAATCCAGTTTGGAAAATAATTTGTCTAACTCGAATCAGCACAGATTGGTAAGACAGTCTGCGATTAAATCGTATGTTAGTAAATACTATGAAAGTGATCCAAATGCAATTTCAGTAAAAGTGAAATCTCTCATAAAAGAGCGAGAGTTCTTAGATTATGCTGAAAAGTCGATGGATTCCTCGAAAATGAAGCAGTCATTCAATAAAAATTCTAAGGATGCTATTAAAAAAATGCAAATTTCTGAAGAACAAAAGAACTCCCGAAAATTGCAAAAAGACTGAACCTTTATTCTTCGCTTCAAGAATTTCCATAGAGGATTTAACCTTTAACAACAAGCACCGGGTGTTACATCGCTAGATGTTGACACCACTGGGTTTGGGCCGCAATCGAAGAGCCCAAAATGTTTTGATTTATCCCCAACAATTTTGAAATGGTCTTTATAGTGAGTTGTTGAGACCATATCCGCCGTATTCCCGCAAACTAACATTGGTTTGCCTGTTACAAAAACATGGTGATCATCTAACGTAAAAGAATGTGGGAAGCCGTCTATTGTTCCTTTATAATAAGCAACTTGACCGTAGTCTTCGCAGCGATCTTCTAAGGGGATTTTGAATGCTCTGAATGTAATGGAATAGAAATTTATATTCCCCACTTTTTTCTCAATCTCAGGGTTTAGTAAATTAATTTTGGACTGTGATACAACACGATAATCGTTTACACCCAATTGTAAGAGTAATCTTCTGAAATCTTCTGTATATAAGGCACCGCCCAAACATTCCCCAAGTAAAACAGGATCTTCTTTTAATTCTTCTGGAATTCTTTGGTCAGAGAAAACATCTGAAAAATATAATTCACCACCTGGTTTTAAAACCCTAAATATTTCCGAGAACACAAGTTTTTTGTTTGGTGATAAGTTTGTGACACAATTGGATACAACTAGATCAATAGAATTATCCTCAATACCACAAGGCTTTAAGTTTTCGATATAACCTTCTCGAAAAGAAACATTGGATTTTTGGTAACCAAATTCACTGCGATGGTATTCAAGATAGGTTACGGCCACATCCAACTGCTCCTTTGTCATATCAATTCCTATGACAGATCCCGATTCACCAACTAGTTGAGATAATAGATAAACATCTCTGCCCGACCCGCAACCTAAATCTAATATCGATCTTCCGGATAATGCAGGTGGGAAGGGAGAGCCGCATCCATAAAATTTATCTTTTACAATAGGATGAATTTTTGTAATAAAAGGTAAATAGGCCGGAGGTAGTGATTCGATGCTACAACAAGCGGTTGTCTTTAAATCTTTATTTGTTTGGAGGACCTTTCCATAATAATTTTGTACGGCTTCTAATGTCTCTAATTCTATGTTTGTGGGCATTTTCTGGTTCCAACCAAAGTTATGAAGGTAATATAAGGTTTATATTTTTTTTTAATCTTATTGTTGTAAATAGATTCATTTTATAAAGATTTCAGCAATTGTTGAAAATAATCGTTTCTTCGATCATTTTATTGGGAGAAAAGTTGATGATTTAAATTTAGGCTGGATGAACCAAATTTTGATCACAAAATTTCAAAAAATCATCGAAGTTCATAGGTTTTGCGATGAAGTAACCTTGTCCTAAGTCGCAATATGTGAGTAGGTCGTAACAACTTCTGAGAGAAGTCGATTAATCGATGTTGGTTGGAGAGATAGTTCCCGTTTTCCTTCTTCTATTTTTGACCAAATTCGGGTTGATTTTGGGTCATCTTTTTTCAAAGTGATGACAGAAAAGATAAAAAAGAAAGAACATCATTGAATTTTAATATTGGCAATCATAAAAATATAACTGTCGTGAAGTGGTACTTAGAATATCCTTGGCATCTTACACAACTCACCAAGGATATTTGAAATTTAAATCTATGTATCCATTATTTAAATAATAGAATTACACCACCTATATCATCTGTAGTGGATCTTATTTTTTCTAATAACTTTGATAGATTTTCCCCTTCCGAGAAGGTTGCCTTTACACTTGAGTCCATTGCTTGTGCAACATCGGAAATTAATTTTTGCGAGTTATTTTGATCTGCAATGTTTTCTTTGATCTCAGCTAACATTCGTGAAAGTTGCTCTGATTCAAATATAAGTTTCTCTTTGATTTCAATTTGATTTGTAGCAGAATCTGAGATGAAATCAATTTTTTCAAAAATTTGTTTCACTTCGCCAATAATCTCTTTATAGAGTTGATTGGTCTCATTGATTTTTTGGCGGTTGAGAGTCACTTCTTCTTTATTACGTTTAACATTGTTGTCAATTTCTTTGATACTTTTCGAGGTTTCCGTTGCAAGTTTTGAAACTTCCTGCGCAACAACAGCAAAACCACTTCCATATTCCCCGGCTCTTGCTGCTTCTATGGATGCATTTAGAGCGAGTAAGTTGACTCGTTCAGAAATTTCTTTTATGACGATCACCATCCCTTCGATTTTTCCTGAACTGATTGCAATGTTTTCAATCACCTTTCCCATTTCTTCCATTGCTTTATTGCCTTTTTGGATTTTGTCTGAGATACCGAAGGTCAATCTTTTGGAAAGGTTACTGTTTTTTTCTGACTCATTGATATGCTCTGAAAGTATTTTGATACTGTCAGAAACTCGAATGAGTGTTGCATAGTTATTCGTAGATGCATTTTCAATATTTGTCATGTTGTCCGTCATTTTACGAACAGTTAAATCTAAATTTTGAGAGTAATCTTTTTGCCTGATTAAACTTGAATGAAATGAGTCGTCTGCTATTTTTGCATTATCAACTGATGCTGATAAACCAGCTGTAGCATCTTTTAACAGTGTGATGATGTCTTGAAAAATATGCAATAATTCAAATAATGAAAGTAAGATTGAATCTACTTTGTTGCTTTTTTTTAGTTTTGATTTAACTGAAGATTCAACACTCAAATTACCTTTGATCGCATTCGTAAGAGTATTTTTAATTACTGAAAACTGTTGGTTATATTTTTTCAGTTGCATCATCACTAAGAAGATTGCAAAGAGAGAAGCCAGAAGTCCTATCGATTGTAGGATCATCAGAATCCAACTTGGACCAGAGTTTCCAAGTAGAGGATAAAGTAAGGTTACAACCTGAGTTGTAACCACCAAAATCGATAAGACTATGTATTGAGTTGGTTTGTTGAATTTCATCAATGGAATCTAAACTGACTCCAACCATTTGAATCCTTCTTCAGGAGTTTCGAAGATTTTAACTTCGATACCGTTGGAAGCAAAAAAATCGACGAGGTTCTTTTCAGACATAGCAGAAAGGGCTGACTGTGGTTGTACTAGTGCCCATTTTTTCCAACCGGCCTTAATGGCTCGCGGAGTCCAATCGTTGTTCAGCCATTCTACATCTTCTGCTGTGTGTGTGCCCATATTTCGATTGTCGGACAACCATTTGACCGCTTTGTTATTGATTAGGGCCTCAACACCTTTGTCTAAACTGTCCTTTAAATTGGCGCCAGTGTTTTTCCCTGTTTGCGTAAGAACAACGATCTTTTTATCTTCCAGGTACTCAGTAACTGCCGTAGGGCATTGAAATATAATCATTAGATTTTATCCTTCTTGTTGAAGTGATTCATATTTTTAAGAGACGAAAATTGCAAGGGAAATCTAGATCATCAGTCTCATTTTTTTATTTTGGTAACCTATGGCTGGATTAGTGAATCAATAGGTAAATAACTCAATATGTATTTTTACTAAATACATATTGAACTCTATTAGATTTTAGAATTTTTTATAGTTTCTCAAAGATTGAAATATTGAATCATTTTTGGTAATAGGATTTTTGTATTTACCATATGGTCTTGTTTTGGGAATCCTTGCAGTTCGGAACCTTGAATTGTTTGATTGAGTAAACTTGAAACTATTCTCAATTCTTTTGGACTTTCTTCACCATAAGCTACACAAATGGGGACTTTAATCTTTGCTAACCTTTCCGTTGGAACTGGATTTTCCGTGAGAGTAATGTCATACAATAGTGTTGGGGCCAGTTGCACAGTTCTTTTCCAACCAGGAGTTAGCGGTAAAAAGAATGTAAAAATTCTTGGCATACCAATCGAAACTAAAAATTCTCGAATCGCATTAGAGTTTTTTCCACTATCGAGTAATGATTTGATTCTCTCTTTTGTCAGCTGATATTCTTGGTATTCCTTTTCGTTTGAAACATATGGTGGATCATAAATATAAACTTTTTTTACTTTATTCGGAATCACTAAAGTCGCTTCCAAAGCTAATATGGCACCGGAGGAGTGACCGTATATATATGCCGATCCTCCAGCAGAATCTATCAGTGCTTCTATATCTTCTATTTCCGATTGGATTGAATATGTTTCTGCATCGCCACTATCACCTCTACCGCGTCTGTCATAATTGTAAACGGTGAACGCCTTACTTAATATCTTTACATCATCGATGATGGGCTGGAATTTTCTATGGCAGATAGCTCCAGAAATAAAGATAAGTGGTGGTCCAGAACCTATCTTTTCGTAGGCGATGGCCGTTCCGTCTCTTGATATCACTTTTGAAAATGGATCGTTTTCATTAGATGCCGTGTTACAAGCAGCGCTGGTAACAGCAATGGTTACACTCGTGAGTGTCGCTAGTAAGTTTCTGATTTCTTCTCTCATAATTTCTTTCCTCTCTTTTAGAAAAGTTTGACTTAAGCTGGCAGTCAAAAAATATAGTACTAGACCGTCCAGTACTATATTGACAACAATTGATTGCCTGGAAAAGATCTGTCAAGTTTTTTTAGTGAATGAGGTCGGATGAATGAACCAATATGATGAGAAACACCAATTGATCTTAAGTGCAGCTACTCAGGTTTTTCTCCGGAAGGGTTATCTTGGTACCAATATGGAAGAGATAGCAACAGAAGCAGCTGTATCCAAACAAACAGTTTATAAACATTTTACGAGTAAAGAGGCGTTATTTATAGAAATTATTACCAATCTTACGACTAGAAAAACTGAGGATTCATATAATCGATTACCTTTGGTTGATGGGGTAAGGGATGTAAGAAAATTCTTAGTTGATTACGCTCTAGGAGAACTCTCGACTTTGCTTACACCAGAAGTCATTCAGTTGAGAAGACTTGTCATCGGAGAAGCCGAGCGGTTCCCTGATTTGGCAGCCGTTTATTTTAAAAATGGCCCGCAGGTTGCTTTTGATAAACTTTCTGAACTATTCGCTTTTTTTTGTAAACGCGGCTTACTTCAAATTGTTGATATTAAAAAGGCCGCTGAAGATTTTAATTGGATGATTTTATCAGCTTATTTAAACAAAGCCATGTTTTTAGGAAACCCTAGTCTACCAAATTCGAAAGAAATTCGTAAACATGCAGAACATAGTGTATCAATTTTTTTAAAATTCTATGAAAAAGTCGGGAAGTAACTATACTAAGGAAATACTTGTGATTAAGGTGATTCAATTTTTATGACAGAAAAGCGATATTGGAGAAATTCCGAGCCCTACCATTTAGTGGAAGTTTCTTTAGAAGATAATTTTTTAATATTCAAAGATTGGTTTGATTCTGGAAAAGATCCCAATCGTTACGATTGGACATTCGAAGATTTTTTAAACGGAGTTGGTAAATCGGATATCATTTATCATTTAGGGGAACATGATTATTTAGAAATTTTGGATGCGGTTAAATCTGGAACGAAATAGAGTAATTATATACCAGATGGATCCCTTTGACATTATAAAAAAATGATATTCATTTGTTAGATGATGATCACGCAAATAAAAATCATTGGATTCATTTTTGCTTTTGAATTAGTTTAGTCGTTTGCCTAACATTTGCTACTGTAAGATTTTTTATTGGCGTAATGGAGAATCGAAAGGCAAAACAAAAATTTATTATTTCTTGGTAATGGATAGCGTTTGCTCTAGTGGGGGAGGACAACAGACTGCAACTACTTCTTCCATCCTTTCTAAAATCAATTGGAACCTTTTGATTGCTCCGCTCGGATCTAAATAATAAAATACATGTTTGCCTTGTTTTTCCCTAACTAAAATCCCAACGTCTTCTAAAATACTGAGATGTCTTGAGATCACGGAGCGATCCAGAGAGAGACCATGGGAAAGTGCTGATATATCAGCCTTCCCCAGCCGGATTACCTGTTTCAATACTTGAATTCGGCTGGGTTCTGCTAATGCAGATAAAAATTTCGAATCTAATACATAGTCCAAGGCATCAATGGCCGATTCCCTTTTCTTTTCGGAATTAGGCCGAACTTTAGTTACCATTCTCCCTACCATTTGATTGGAAATTTTAGCAGTCCAGTCTTTTTCCTTTTTTATTCTTGACTATCCTTTGGTCTAATAACATGTGTGCATAAGTGCATATATATGCACGCGATGGAGGATTTATGGATATTTCTAATATTGTGTTAGTACTTTTGGTCAGTTTTTCCCTTTTGGCTTTTTTTGACGGTATTGTCTTACATCTTTGGAAGTATCAATTGTATCGATATTCAGATACCATTTATGAACATATATTACATTCCCTTCGTGCAACTTTGTTTCCAATGCTGCTGCTAGGCTTATTTTTATATGATCTACAAGGTCCTTTGTTTCTCGGTGTGATTTTTTTGACCTTTGTCGATTTAGTGATTCAGGGGTTTGATATGTGGGAAGAATATAAAGCAAGAAAGCGATTTGGGGGATTGAGTTCCTTAGAATATATCTTACATGTTGTTTTATCCTCTCTTCACACTTCGATGATCCTTCTTTATATCATTTCGAAACCAGAGCAAGCTTGGAATTTCGCTGGCTCCACATTTTTTGCAGCGTCACCAAACGAGTATTTAGTTGCTTTAAACCTATTGCCGGGAGCTGTGATTGTGGCTTTGCTTCATTGGATTCTTGCCCTTCCCGCATTTCGAAAAACGGAAATTTCTTTTTCGACTAGAGAAGAAAAAATATAACGAGAGTTTATCGGTATGCAATCGTATTAGAATGATTCTATGTATAAATCCCTAGTTTATCTTTATCTAGAAACATTCAATCTTTTTGTCTAAACTATGTTCAGTAAAAAAACTAAAGATAGTAGAAATAGAGAAACTCGCGCTTGCTTTTTTATTTGCCTATATACTAATAGGGGTATAGGTATATAAGCAATGAAAGTAGTCATCTTAGGTGCAGGGATTTCTGGGCATACAGCAGCAACCCTGCTGAAAAAATACTTGGGGAATAAACATGAGGTGGTGGTGATCTCGCCAAATGCCAATTGGAATTGGATTCCCTCCAATATTTGGGTAGGTGTTGGTGCGATGGTCACTCACGATGTAACCTTTGGGTTAAAACCTATTTACGATAAAATGAAAATTCAATTCATCCAAGCTAAGGCAACTGTTTTGTATCCTGAAGGGAATGCGGAATCAAAAGGAGCATTTGTAGAGTATGAATCAACTGCACCAGATTCCAAAGGCCAAATAGGCTACATCACTTATGATTATTGCATCAACGCCACTGGACCTAAACTTAATTTTTCTGCTACACCGGGACTTGGTCCAGAGGAAGGAAATACGGTCTCCGTTTGTACATATGCTCATGCAGAAGAAGCCAATCATCAATTACAAGATTTGATCCAAAGGATGAAGGCGGGAGAAAAACTAAACTTTGTGTTTGGAACAGGGCATGGTATGTGTACATGCCAGGGTGCTGCATTTGAATATCTTTTTAATGTAGATCATGAATTACGAAAAGCAGGAGTAAGGGATCAAGCAAAAATTCTTTGGTTATCCAATGAATACGAGTTAGGCGATTTTGGAATGGGAGGGATGCATTTAGAACAGGGTGGTTATGTAACCAGTAGTAAAATATTCGCCGAATCTTTGTTCACCGAAAGAGGGATCCAATGGAAAACTAGGGCACATGTAACCAAGATTGAAAAAAATAAAATTCATTATACAACACTCGATGGTGAAAATGGCTTTATAAATTTTGATTTTTCTATGTTAATCCCTCCCTTTAGCGGAGTGGGGTTGAAGGCATTTGGAAAAATTGGAGAGGATATCACCACGACATTGTTTGCTGCCAACGGAATGATGAAGGTAGATGCGAACTATGAAATAAAAACCTATGAAAAATGGGATGCCAAGGATTGGCCAAATACTTACCAGTCTCCGTTTTATTCTAACCTTTTTGGAGTGGGAATTGCATTTGCTCCGCCTCATCCTATTTCGAAAGTAATGAAAAATAATGAAGGAATCCAAATTTCACCAACTCCTCCAAGAACCGGTATGCCTTCAGCCATTATGGGAAAAGTGGTGGCACAAAATATTGCACACCAAATAAAAACCAAATCGAAAGAATTAAAACACAAGGCTTCTATGGCGGCGATGGGTGCTGCATGTATTGCTTCTGCGGGTAATGGAATTTTTTCAGGAACTGCAGTTTCTATGACAGTGTATCCGATTGTCCCGGACTTCAAACAATATCCGAAATGGGGAAGGTCTCTTACTTATACTACAGGGGAGATTGGGCTTGCTGGCCATTGGATTAAGATGATTTTGCATTATATGTTTATGTATAAAGCAAAATGTAAGTTCGGTTGGTGGTTGATTCCGGAATGATAGGAGTGATTTATGAAAACAAACGACTCAGTAGAATTGATATTATTAGAAAAAGAGGAACTAAATTCCTCTTATAAGCCGGGCGACTTTGCAGCAGTACCAAATGTAAAAACAATATTTTTTCGAACTTTTTTGCCTTGGCAATTAATTCGATTTATATGGATTAATATACGAATGGTGGTGATGATTCTTAAATCTCATCACTGAAATGATTGGTTCCCATTTGATTGGATATTAGTTTCTATTCGTCCTTATCATCTTCCATAAAATCATATGTAGTTGTCCCAAGTAGAAAATCTGAAAATTCAGTGAAGTTAAAACCTGCACGAACACCCAAATACAGTCCGAGAGAAACTTCGACACTTGCAGGATGGTTGCAATGTTTTTTTCCGGAACTAGATTTTTTATCTGTAAAAAAGACTAACATCAATACGTTGGATGCGTCATAAGATTTTTTTCGACTTCTTTTTAAGTCAGGGTAAACGGGTCTATGTTGATTGGAATTAATAATGAGAAATGAATTTCCCATTTGATTTGTTGGGGAGCGGTCACCAGTTTTTCCCATAATTCCAATGTCATCTACACCACCAGCCTTGTAAAAACCATATTGACCATTTCGAATACCAATTCCTTTTGCATCTTGGTTTAATTGTAAACCTCCTCCCAAACACCAAAGCCAAATACCAGCTCCGTAATGATTTGTTTCTACACCTAAGGTAAACGAATCGGCGAGATCCAAACCTCTGTTGGAAAGATAGTTTTCTGTTGATTGGCAAGAAAGTAGGTTTATAAAACAGAATATAATGATTAAGAATTGAGTATGTAACATTTGTTTGTTATAATCATTCTGGATGGCTGGAAAAATCCAGTCCAATATTATTTTTATTGAATAGACCAATCTGATGGAAAAAACTTCTTACGCGCAAGGGATAGTAGCGAAAATCCTTCCTGAAGGGAAGATTGGAGCGGATAGCCCGGCCACCTGGCGAATGCTAGGTGGATGCGCCCAGAAAACTATTCTAAGAGATAGTTTTTTTAGTTGCTGGATTCATATTTTTCTAGGGAATGAGCCAGAGATTACAATGGCATCAAGTTCTAAAAAAGATTTTATCATTATCGGCTCTCTTCTTTTTTTAAGTGTAGTTCCTAGCATTGCAGGTGGGATTCGATTTTTTCATTTGTTGACTGGTGTTGATTATACGGTGGAAAACCAAAGGTTCTTTAATGATCCAATTCCCGTTTTGATTCATATTGTCGGCGTAATTTTTTTTAGTATTCTGGGTGCCTTTCAGTTTGCCCCAGGGTTTCGAAAAAAACATTTGTTTTGGCACCGAAATTCCGGAAGGTTTCTTGTTTGTATGGGACTTATCTCGGCAATCTCTGGCTTATGGCTGACTCTTGTTTATCCTAGAGTTCCGACTGATGGAGATTGGTTGTTTGGAATTCGTATGATCGTTGGGATTTGGATGACCATATGTTTGTTAGTTGCTTTTGTTTTTGTGCTTCGAAAGAAAATCACACAACATAGTCATTGGATGATTCGTGGTTATGCGATTGGGATGGGCGCAGGCACACAGGTATTTACCCATTTGCCTTGGTTTATTTTGGTAGGAGGAGATCCTTCGGGAGTCCCAAGAGATTTGATGATGGGTGCTGGTTGGTTGATCAATTTTTTATTTGCGGAATGGATCATAAGGAAGAGAAATCAATAGGTAAATTTGTTTGTGCGAATCCTTTGGAATGGAAATGGATTGCCTGAAATTCTTTTTTGATTGACAATATGGTGTATATGCACTATATTGTGTTTTAGGTGGATCGTTAGTGAAATATTCGCATGAAGATTTAAAACAAATTGGGGTATCTTGTTTGAATTTGAGCCTTCGTAGAACCAGTCGGTTGGTTACCAGTTATTATGATTCGATGTTAAAGCCATCTGGACTTAGGATCACACAATTTACTGTTCTTGCTGGTATTGCCTATAAAAAAGACTTGAGTATCACAGATCTTGCAAATCTCACGGATATAGATAGAACCACATTACAAAGAAGTTTAGAAATTCTAAGTCGAGATGATCTGATTAAAATAGAAAAAAAAGAAATCGGAAATGTCCGTAGTATAATCCTCACAAAAAAGGGAGAAACGAAGCTGGCAAAAGCAATTGAACTTTGGAAACAAACACAAGATTTAATTACCGAAAATTTAGGAAAATCGGAATTCAAACAAACTCTAAAAACTTTAGCCGAATTGCGAAATCTCCCCGTCTTATTTTTAGGTTCCGCGGAGGAATGAAGCAAAAGCATTTTATTATTTAAGAGAGTGATGAATTTATAGTGTATATGCACTATAAAAGGAGTGAAACATGGTAGTGATATTGGATGGAGCAAGGACTCCTTTTGGAAAATTTGGAGGAGGGCTAAAAGATTATTCCTCTTCAGAACTTGCAGTGATTACGGCAAAGGAGGCAATTCGTAAAGTTGGATTGAACCCTGAAGATATAGAAGAATCGATCTATGGAAATGTGATCCAAGATGATAAAGACTCTGCCTATTTAGCAAGGCATATTGGGCTAAAGGCAGGACTGAAAGAAAGTTCTAGTGCACTTACTGTCAATAGACTTTGTGGTTCTGGTATGGAGAGTGTGATCATTGGATCACGTAAAATTCTTTCAAGAGAAAACAATCTGATCCTCGCTGGAGGAACAGAGTCGATGAGTAATGCTCCCTTTGTTTTAAAAAATGTACGGTGGGGAAATAAATATGGAAACACCGTTGCTGAAGATCGATTAGCCCAAAGTTTAAACGATTGTTATGTGGATCTGACTATGGGAATGACGGCAGAAAATATTGCAAAACATTTTCAAATTTCTCGTATGGACCAAGATGAATGGGCAGGGATCTCCCAAGTTCGGGCAGAAAGAGCAACAGAGTCTGGCATTTTTTCTGAAGAGATCATTTCTGTGTCTAGTAAAGGCAAAAATAGTCAACTAATTCAAAAGGATGAATTGATTCGAGGAATTTCTTGTGTGGACCAACTAAAGACATTGCCAACTGCATTTTTAAAAGAAGGAAGTATTACAGCTGGTAATTCATCAGGTATCAATGATGGAGCAGCATCTATACTTATAGCGTCTGATAGGTGGTCTCAAGAAAAAAATTTAAAGCCATTAGCAAAAATTGTTGGATACGCGAATGTTGGTTGTGATCCAAAAATGATGGGTCTTGGCCCCGTATTTGCGATTCCGAAAGCACTGCAACATACAGGTATTCAAATTGAAGATGTTGATTTATTCGAAATCAATGAAGCTTATGCCTCGCAAACGCTAGCTGTGATGAGAGAACTTAAATTAAATCCTGCAAAAACAAATGTAAATGGAGGAGCGATTGCCATTGGACATCCGCTCGGTGCTAGTGGAGCTCGCGTGATACTCACCTTGGCTTACGAGTTACGTAGGAAGAATTTGAAATACGGGGTGGCATCTCTTTGCATCGGAGGTGGGCAAGGGATAGCGATTGTATTAGAAAATTCAGCTCAGTGAAATTAGAACAGTGGTTATAAGTTTTGTTTTGAATCAATTTCTAAGGTAAGGAATTTCTTCGTTTTTTTTAGTAAGTTTTGATTTCCATAATAAGAAAGGATATTCGATCAAAATATATAGAATCGTGCAGACTATAAATGTAGAGATAAAAAAAAGGATGATAGCGATCATCATTTGGGAATTGGTGACTATGCCAGTGGTTTTTAGCGAGATTGCCAGAGAACTGAATCCTATCGGAATTAATAGTTGGTTCCATAAATATATGGTATAACTCAAACGAGAGATTGGACGAAGGATAGGGTTACCCAAAAGACTAGAGTAGAAGTTTTTATCTAATAAAGAAACGATCAGGAAAAGTGAGAAAGATATACTAAAAATATTATATGAGAATGTGTTTTTATAGATCTCATATTGAGAGTTCAAAAGATAAATATTTGAAAGATACATCAACGCAGCAATGCTTAAAATAAAATGTTTATATTTTGATAACTTTTCCTTTAACTCTTTTTTGTTTAGAACTTCCATAACTAATATGCCGGCAAGAAGATCATCATAGCGAAAATGAAATTCATGAAATGCAACAATTCTTGGTCCGTTATTTATGGTTGAATAGATTCTGAAGATAAGGGGAAGAATGTAAAGGAAAACTAGGAATGCGAATCTACTTTTTTCTTTCATAGGAAATAAAAAGAATCCGGCAAACATTGGAAAAATTAAGTAGAATTTTTCTTCAACAGATAGTGACCATGCATGGATGTTATAGCTTCTAAAATAATCAGATAAATACACTAAATCATATTTGAAGTTTTGATATGCTGTCTTGATGGCGGCCGCGGGATCTACTATTTGGCCATTTAGTGAAATTTCTCCAGTTTTTTTCATTGCAGCAGTAATTACTAAATAGGTGATAAAAAGATAAAAATAATAAGCGGGGAAAATTCTCAAACTTCGTTTAACGAAAAACATTTTAAAATTGAGTTTAGAATTTTGATTCCATTCTCCCTTTAATCCATTGGAGATCAAATAACCACTCAGTACGAAAAATAGAGAAACTCCTGAATCTAAAGTACGGAAAACTGTAGCCGTTATCGTTTGACCCCAACCCGCAAACTCTAAAGAAGGAGTAACATGAAAAAAAAGAATACTCAATATAGCAAGTGCCCTAAGTCCATTTAAAGAATCAATTTCCCCTTTTTTTTCTATAAAAATAGATTTAATACCATTCCATAAAAACATATAACTGAAGCTTCCTCTGACATATTGGAAATCGTTTTGAATGTTCGTCGAGTGATATTTTGGTTTAAGAATATAGTTTGAAGATTAAAGATTATATTCTTGTTCTTTGTTTCAATGTAACCAGAACTCTATTAGATTATTTGGTAGAATTGTAATTGTTATTAGGTCGATATAGGAAAACTGTAAAATCGAACGTATTTATTTTTAAAGGAATTGTTTATTGTTGGCTTTCCTGGTTTTTTTCTTGTTTTTGGTGATTCAAAATATGAAGATACCAACAGAAATAGTGAAATGCTAAGTATTATCATCCCAACAGATAATGGAGAAAATTCTTTATTTCAAGATTCTCTAGTCGATTTTTGGAACCATCCGGAAATCGAGATCATTTTAGTAAATACATCGGAAGCATTGACTCGAGCAGAGAGACTAAATCTAGGCTTTCACAAATCTAAGGGGGATATGATTCTTTTTCACCACCCTCGTACAAAACTTCCTAAAGAGGCAATTAACCACCTAATCAAGTTAAGTTGCCAAAAAGAAAAAGAAATGATTTGGGGTGGGTTCCAACATCAATTTGATAACAAACATTTTCTTTTACGTTCTATTTCTTGGTATTCTAATGTGGTTCGTGTGAAGTGGAGGGGAATTGTCTATTTAGACCATTGCATTTTTTTTGATCGAAAACTTTGGGCAGAGGACTTGCGCTTAGCATATTTATTTGAAGATACAGAACTAAGTCAAAAATTTAGAAAAACTACATTCCCAGTTCTTTTACCCTATCTTGCCATTACCTCTGCACATCGATTTGAAAAGAAAGGAATCCTCAAACAGTTTTTGCTGAATCAATTGCTGAAACTCGGATATTTTCTAAAACTACCCTCGTCTTTCCTGTTTTCTCTTTACCAAAGATAGAGTTTATTCAACAAATGTGGCATTGAGATCCGTGACAGCATTCAAACTGCTTGTGCCTGTAAAAAGTTGAAGCCCGTATGTGCCAGCGACCGTAAATGTCAGAGTTACTCTAGTAGCAGTCCGAGCTTCATTATAGACTGTCGTCATACTTGGAGAGCCACTGATGGGACAAGTTAGTCTCTGGTTATAGTGAAACGGATTGAATAAATAACCACCAGCCGTATTCAATGGGGTGGTCGTTGAATTTACCGTTAATACTGAGCCTATTTTCGCAATTACGTTCATATATATAATTCCAGTTGTTGGTCTAAAATCAACAGGAGTTGTAATTAGATCATAGATAGAATATCCATTGCAGACACCTGTGGGAGAGTTAGCAGCCGTACCCGAGGTTTTAGGTAAAACAAGTAATGCCAAAATTTCCTTTTCTTGGTCGGAATTTTTTGGGGTACATGAATAAAGAACCGAAAGTAGATAGAGTGGAATAAAGGTATATTTGTTAATTAA
The DNA here is from genome assembly GCF_016918735.1 of Leptospira abararensis. Lineage (GTDB taxonomy): Bacteria > Spirochaetota > Leptospiria > Leptospirales > Leptospiraceae > Leptospira_A > Leptospira_A abararensis. The sequence continues at coordinate 31,138 of NZ_JAFFPR010000048.1, read as the reverse complement.
AATATTCATAGATGTTTATATATTTATGAATATGGTATTTGTCGCATAACAGTCAAGTCAATAAACATTACATTTGTTAGTTTAATTTAATTTTTTAATTGGATTTGTCGCAATTTTTAGGTTAGAGTATTGTTTTTTTGGGGAAAACGCCAAATAATACTTGTTAATTGATTTTTGGAAACTTTATAAAATATGGTTTTATGCAGAGAGGACTTTGGCCGGAGAAAGTTCCCGTTACCGAGATACCTATAAAATTAAGTATTTTTGTTCTTTCTATGGAAGATTTTTGCAATATAATGAACTTGTTTTCTAGAATCCCGGATTCGAAAATTGACTCTCGGGAATGGTTCTGAAACCATCGTATGATTAAAAATAAGGAAATACTCAAATATGAAGCCGAAACCACACTTGCTCATTCTTTTTTTCTGTTTTAACTTACCTTTGTTTGCAGAGACAAAATCCATTTATGATGTTTGTCAGCCGGAGATTGCTACCTATTGTCAGGGAGTAAAACCTACGAAAGCGAGGATTTTACAATGTTTGAAAGAACGTGGAAAAAATCTTTCCGATGCTTGTGAGGCTGGCCAAAGTGCACTATCTGATGCTATGAAAAGTAAATCACAAGGGTTTTGCAAAGAAGATGTAAGCGAATACTGCCGTTGGATCATCCCTGGTGGTGGTCGCATCTTAAAATGTTTATTTCAAAATGAGGCTTCGATCTCAAACCAATGTAAGGCTGTCTTGAACGAAATTTGACAAGCGTTAGGGATACGAAGGGCTTGGTCTGCCATTTGGCAGACGGGAGCGAAGCGAACCCCGAAGGAGCCCGGCCCTTTTTATCATGAGATGATAATATTACATTTGATCGGGAACGCACACAAGAAGGAATTTTATTTTCCCTCTTGCGATTGGATCACATTGTTTTTTATCATCTACAAATGATAATCTCCATTGGCTTCTGGTTGGTATTTGATGTTGGTAATTTGAAATTGGTTTTCTCCACCGGGAAATTTCCATCGGATTACGTCTCCAATTTTATAACCTAATATAGCCGTTCCTATCGGCGCTAGTACGGAAATTTTGTTTTCGTTGGTGTTTGCGTCTTCCGGAAATACTAAACTAAATTCCTGAAATTCCAATTCCTCCAGATTTTTAAGTTCAATCACTGAGTTCATAGTAACATAGTTAGGTGGAATTGAATGAGAGTCTACTTTTTGGGCTCTTTCTATTTCGCCCAATAGGTCTTTCACATTTGTCTCCACTTTATTTCTTTTTGTACGATCAGAAATCATCATTTTCAGTCGGTCGTAGTCATAATGAGTGAGACAAATTTTATTTTGTGTATTCATTTTAATGCTCCTTTAAATTAGCGTAAACCTTTAGACTATTCATCCGGTGTTAATGTTGTCAAGAAGGATAGTTCCTTTGAACTTTCCCATGTTTAATTCCTCTTGACAAAAAATATAATCCAAATAATGTTGCTATAGCAACAAATGTCAGATTCTTTCGATTTAGAAAATTCCTACGCTTATTTGATATATAGGACAGTTCGATCCTTACGACGTCAGTTCATGAGGTTGGCTTCTACAAATGGGTTGGAATTATTCCCCGAGCAGTGGTTTGTTCTTGTTCGTCTGATGAAACAACCTGGTTGTAGCCAATCGGACTTGGGAAGGGATTTTGATGATAGGCCATCTATGGCACGGGCTCTTCGAAATATGGAGGAAAAAGGTTGGATTAAAATTCAGTCTGATCCAGATGACCGAAGGAAAAATCAGGTATATCCAACTAAAAAAGGTTCAGAGATCTATCAATTAATGGTCGCTGTAGTGACAGAAGAACGAAAACGAATGTTTAAAAAACTTTCGGCCCAAGATTTTAAAACATTCAAACGGATTATTGATCAAATTTATGAAGAATCGATGGATTGATTTTTTTATATATATTGTTGCTATAGCAACAAATTGAGTGTGTCTATGAAAGACTTAGTATTCGGAATTTTAGTGATTTTAGGAGGAATGATGATCACAAACCAAACAAATGCAGAAGGAAATCGGGATTCTTTGGAAAAAGAATTTATTTCAGTTATGAGGAATATTGATGAGAGGAAAGTTGCTGAAGTCGAATCTAAATTCCATGGGGAATATACGGATAGTGTTTATATAAAAGGAAGTGATTCAATTTTCAGTTCCAATAAAACAAATTATATTCAGTCTCTAAAAGAGGGAAAGATCGGCGGCGTGGAGAGAAATGTCCGGGTTCACTCGATCGATTTTTTAGATCGATTTGGATTTGTAAAAGCAGATTTGGAAAGTAAGGTTATGAAATTCCAATCTATGTACACTTTTTATTTGGACCAAAATGAATGGAAACTAATCAAAGCAGTGGTGGTTGCTGAAAAGAAATAAGATTCAATTAAAATCAGTCCAGAAGGTTTTTTAGTGAAAGGGATCAGATCCTTTTCTAAAAACCTCTCTGGATTGTAGTTCTCTCGATCACTTGTCATAAATCCCTCCACACGCAAGAGCTTTAAATTCGTACAATCACTGGCAAAATTACAATTTGTATCGATAGGTATTTTTTTCTTGTCAGGAAACATTGGAAACTGTATTTGTTTCCTAAAGAAACAAAGGATACAGTAAATGTTTCCAAAGCAAATGAGAGAAAACAAACCAAAACCTACCACCATTTGCCTCGCGGCTGTGTTTTTCGCAGTTTTCGCGGCAATAGGGCCACTTTCCGCCAAAGAACCGGTGAAAACCAACACGTTTCGAATGGATGACATTCTGAGGATGGCCTGGGAGAACCAAGTCAGCCTGCAGACACTAAAGTTGCAGTTAAAAACCTCAAACTACGATTGGGAAAAAACAAACGGAGCCTATGCATGGACTGCGGAGGCGAAGGGAACAGCCAAGAATACCACAAACTTCAACCTTCCGCAGTATGCCATCCAAGGAACAAAAATTACGGATAACAGCCTGCAGGCGGGAATTAATAAAAAGTTTAGCACAGGAACCACCTTTGGAATTGCGGTAATTGATAATCGTTATGAAACGAATGCAGGTAAAACACAAAGTTCTAGTGGATTTTCAAGTTTTGCACAACCTTCTTATCATTTTGCCACTGTGGGTATCAATATCAGCCAAGATCTTTTAAAAAACTTTTTTGGATACCAGGATAGGTTGAAATTATCGACTGCTAGGCGGTCATCTTCCATCCAAAGATTAAATACACTGGATTCGTTATCTAAAAGTTTAGTAAATTCACTCATTGAGTTTTGGAATTTGAGTTTGTCTGAAGAAATTTTAGAAACAAACTCCTCCCTTCTTGGAAACGCAAAAATAATTAGGGATATTTATTCTAAAAAAGCAAACTTTGGGTTTGATACCACGGGTGATATCCACCAGTGGAATTCTATTGTTCTTAGTGCGACGAGTGCCGTCAAAAATTCGGAATTAGAAAGGAACAAAAATAGAAGAGATTTACTTGCTTCACTCGGAAAGGAACCGGAGGAAAACTTTTCTTTTTTACCAGTTCTGATTGAAGAACAAATTGCAGTCACTTCAAATTATGAAGAAGAGCTACTCACCGCTCTTGAAAAACGATATGATGTGCGAGCATCACTTTTACAACTTAAAAATTCTGAAGATAATCTGAAGTCAGCAGACAACGGTTTGTTGCCAAAATTTTCAGTAGGTGGGACATATAATTTTAAAAATTATGACCAACAATTTCCTCAAGATTTTTATGGTATCCTTGGGGGAAGGTTCAATCAGAACACTGCAGAGTTCAAATTAGAATATCCGTTAGGAAATGAGATTGCGGAAGCTGAATACAAAAAAGCTGAATCAGAAAAAAGACAAGCACAGTTAGAGTGGGCAGAAGCTCAAAACAAAGTAAGGGCCGATTTATTATCGAAACGAGAAAATTTAACTGTTAGTTATGAACTCTTTTTAGAGGCAAAAAAAAATAAAGAAGAAAGTCGACTTTTTTATGATAAAGCTTTGTCCGCTTTTCGTAATGGAAGGGGCACCTCTCTAGTACTCCGAAATGCAATGGATGCTTATGTTAGATCCCAGTCCAATCATTCACAATCTCTTATCACATACAACATTGCCATAGTTCAATATGAAATTTCCAAAGGTACTTTCTTTGAGAAATATTCTCTAGATCCTGAGCAACTAACATTACTTAACACAGAGGAAATCCAATGAATTTAGCAAAATTATCCATACAAAGGCCTGTATTTATAGCTTGTACCGTAATTCTGATTGTGGTTGTGGGGATTGTGAGTTTTGGAAAACTCGGGGTAGAGAACTTTCCTGACTTAAGTTTCCCAACTATTTCCATCAATGTAAATTATCCTGGAGCTGCTCCCAATGAAATTGAAACCTTGGTCGCCAAACCAATTGAAGATGAACTTTCTACAATTTCTGGATTAAAAAAACTAAGATCTATTTGTAACGAAGGGTCGGTTGTAATTGTGGCTGAGTTTTCTTCGGAGACTGTTATTAGTTATGCGGAACAACAAATTAGAGATAAAGTTGCTTTTGCTAAGAAAAAATTACCAGCAGAAGTAGACGAACCTGTGATCAAACGATTGGATCCAGCAGACCAACCGATTTTAAGTATCTCTATTCAATCCAAATTGGGAGAGAACGAGTTTTATGATTTTGCTTCTGAAACAATCAAACAAAGGTTAATATCTGTTTCCAATGTGGGTTCTGTTGACATCGTCGGAGGAAGGAAAAAAGAAATATGGGTGGAACTAGATCGAAACAAGTTGAAATCAAGGAATTTGTCGGCTAGCCAAGTATCACAAAGGATTGCTGCGGGTGGTGCCAATATTCCTGCAGGAAAGGTCCGAGGTGAACATTCTGATTTATCGTTTCGAACCATCAATGAATACCGAAGTTTTGATGAGATTCGAAATGTTCCCATTAGTTTTTTGAATAACGAAATTCCAATTCAGCTTTCGGATGTAGGTCGGGTTGTAGTTGGATCCGAAGATGTAACCTCCCTTGCTTATTGGAATGGAAAACCGGCACTATTTTTACTAGTTTATAAACAATCAGGATCTAACTCGGTACAGGTAGCAGAAGCAGTAAAAAAGAAAATTGGTGATTTAAAGAAAGAATTTCCTGATGTCACCTTTGATTATTATAATGATTCTTCTAAAGTTGTTAAAGATAATGTTTGGGATGTAGAGGAATCCATTTACATTGGTATTGCACTGACAATTATTGTGGTTTTATTTTTTTTAGGAAGTGTTCGTTCCACTTTGATTACGGGCCTCGCTTTACCAACTTCGCTCCTTGGATCTTTTATCCTGATGAGTTTTGCTGGATTTACGATCAACCAAATGACTTTACTTGCACTTTCTCTTGCGGTAGGACTTTTGATTGATGATGCAATTGTGGTGAGAGAAAATATCCATAGACATAAAGAGATGGGTAAGGATAGCAAACAAGCTGCCCTTGATGGTACAAAAGAAGTCACCCTTGCTGTACTTGCCACTACGTTTGCAATCCTTGCTGTCTTTGGACCGATTGCCTTTATCGATGGAGTGATTGGACAAATTCTGCGTCCTTTCGGACTAACCGTTTGTTTTGCCTTGATCATCTCCTTATACGATGCTTTAACGATTGCACCGATGATGTCGGCTTACTTCGGTGGGGAACATAACCCTAAAGAGCCAGGAAAAATAGAAAGATTCTTATCGATTCCACTTCGTGCTTTTGATCGATTCCAAGAAAAATTAACCAATGGTTATGTGAAAACTCTGGAAGTATCAACCAAACATCCACTATTTGTCTTATCGATTGCTCTCTTTATATTTGTAAGTAGTATATTTGTATCCAAAACATTAAAATCTGAGTTTATCCCTACACAAGATTTAGGACAATTTACAGTCACTTTTGAATTACCACCAGGTTCTAGTGTTGAAGCTACAAAGGCATTGAACGAAGAAGTGAATGCTCTTTTAAGATCGAAAAAGGAAGTCCATTTAACAGCCGGATATGTAAAACAAAATAAAATTGATATCTATGTGGAGTTAGTGCCTACCAAAAAAAGAAAACTCAATACCCCTCAGTTTAAAGAATACATTAGAAAAGAATTATCACCGTATGTTTATGCAAAACCGATAGTAAAGAACTATGATGCAATCGGCGGTGGGCAAAGATCCTTTTCCTTTGTCATCACTGGAAATGATCCAGAGGAAGTGGAATCGTATAGCAAACTTGTCTTTGAAAAAATTAATAAAATTCCTGATCTAACAGATCCTGACATTAGTCTCCGAGAAGGAGCTCCTGAATTCAAAATTGTCCCCAAGGGAGAACAAATTGTAAAGTTGGGTGTTAATCCACAGTCTCTCGGCAGAGAACTAAGAACCATAGTAGAGGGTGATACTTCTGCAGTGTTTAGAGAAAAAAACTTAGAGTATGACATTCGTGTTCGGATGTTAGATGATCAAAGAAACATTGAAAAGAATTTTCACAATGTTTCTGTTCCAAATATCAACGGTTATTTAGTTCCACTTTCTTACGTTACCTCAGGTGTTCCCACAACAGGACCAGCTACGATCCAAAGGCAAAACAGGAATCGTTCGGTAGAAATTTCAGCCGACACCGATCCAAATGGACGAGGCTCTGGGTATGTAATGTCGGAATTACAACGAATCTTAAAAGAGGAACTTCCGACACCTGATGGAATCAAAGTATCATACAGTGGGCAAACAGAAAACTTGGAATCAACGGGAAAGAACATGGCCATCGCACTTGGACTCGGGGTAGTGTTTATTTATCTAGTGCTTGCGTCTTTGTATGAAAGTTTTATGATCCCGATTTCCATTTTGGTAGTGATTCCTTTGGCAATGACAGGCGCTTTTTTGGGACTGTTTCTTACTGGGAAATCAATGGATATATTTGCTAATATTGGAATGATTTTACTTTTCGGATTGGCTACCAAAAATTCGATTCTTCTCATTGATTTTGCCAAAGACTTACAAAATACTGGAGTAGATACGAGGACTGCGCTTATTGAAGCAGGAAGGGCAAGGTTAAGGCCAATCCTTATGACATCGATCGCGCTGATTGCTGGTATGATGCCTGTTGCCATTGGACTTAACGAAGCATCTAAACAGAGAACCAGTATGGGAGTGACTGTGATTGGTGGACTTATTTCTTCTACGATACTTACACTCTATGTGATCCCAGCGGTCTACCAGTACATTACGCGATTGATCAATTTAATGAAAAGAAAGAATGAGTGAGGGTTTAAATTTTGGATCCGGTGCAGATTAGAATTTTAGAAAAAGCAGAAGAACTTTTCGTAAAGTATGGATATTCCAAAACGAAAATGGAAGAGATTGCAAGTTCATTGAAAATCAGTCGTAAAACTTTGTATAAATACTATTCCAATAAACAAGACCTAATGGAATTTTATTTGGAGTATAAACAAAATGAGATTCAGAAGATCATTTTGGAAATTGCAAATGACGAAACTCTTACTGCGGTGCAAAAGTTTTCTAAAATGCACCGATCACTCGTTGAGGAATCTCCGTATGTGATAAATGATTTGTTTATCCGTGAAATCTCAGAAATGTTTCCTGTACAAATGGAACGATTCAGAAAACGAAGAGAAAAAGAAATGCCAGAATCGATTGGAAAAATTTTTAATATGGCAAAAGTGAAAGGAGAACTTCGAGATGGATTTATGCCCGAGGTGGCAGTTCATCTCTTTCTTTCGTCCATTGAAATGCTTCTAAGTAATAAAAACTCTATTACAATTCCATTGAACATTCATGAGTTTCAATTGGAAGTTGTGAATGTTATTTTTTACGGAGTCCTGAAGAGGTGAGTTCCTTGTAACGAAAACAGCTGTCTACATGGTCATTGACAAGTCCACAGGCTTGCATATGGGCATAAATGACCGTGCTTCCTACAAACTTGAATCCACGTTTGATTAGATCCTTACTCAGTGCGTCGGATTCTTTTGTAGTTGCCGGGACTTCTTTTAAACTCTTTCGTTTGTTTTGAATGGGTTTGTGACCAACAAAACTCCAAATATAAAAATCAAAAGAACCAAATTCTTTTTGTATTTCTAAAAATCGTTTTGCATTGTTTACAGCAGCAAAAACTTTCAATCGATTCCGAACAATTGCTGGATTGAGTAGGATGGTCTCTAATTTTTTATCAGTGAACTTTGCTACCTTCATGGGGTCAAAGTTTGCAAATACTTTTCTATAACCTTCTCGTTTCTTTAAGATAGTCGACCAACTGAGTCCGGCTTGGGCGCCTTCTAGAATTAAAAACTCAAAATGAGTTCGGTCATCATGAACGGGAACTCCCCATTCTTCGTCATGGTACTGGATGTATTGGTCAAATTTTAAACACCAGGAACATCGTTCCTTTTCGGCTTGAGTTTTCATTCCGTTGAGATCCATTAGACAAACCAAAGAGATCCATTTTGAAATCAATTGGTTTGGTATCTAACCATAACTTAGGAATTGTACGGAAGTAGTCAATGCAATTGCAATGGGTGTTTCGGCGACAAATGTTAATCAATCTATGTTGGGGTGGTGTAAGAAATAGAGTAAAAAAATTATTGCCTTCCCGTTGTATCCTTTGTTAAACTTACTCTCTACGAAATTGGGACAGTATAAGGAGTAGGTATGAATCGATTCTTAATTCTAAAGTTACTTGTGGTAATTGTAATTTCATTTTCTCCGCTATTAGCGGAAGACTGTGAGGAAAATGATCTCTCCTGCCAAATGCAAGGCAAAGTAGAAACGGCTGAAAATGAGCCGGCGTTAAACCCTGATAAGGTGGAAGATAAAATACATAAACTTTGCACAAAAAAACCAGACAGTAACAAGTGTTTGAAAAATCCTGATTGTTATTGGGATTCTACAGTAAAGGGCGGAAAGTGTAAAGGGAAAGGTCATCCGTAGACGTTCGCCAGGCAGGGAAGTTTGTTAACTAGAAACTCCCTGTTTTACTTTCAAACCTTTCAAAAATGTTTCGATGGCCAAGTCTCTTTCTTTTAGTTTGTCAAAAAGAATTCCATAATGGTTTGTTTTGATTTCTATCCCTTGAGAATTAGGAATTCGTTCCAACATGGATTCAAATGAATCTTTTGGCAATAAATCATCTTTAGGAAATAAATTCATTTCGGTGGCACGAAGGATGAGGGTAGGGATTTGTATTCTTTCGAACTCAATAAATTTGTTTTCTTTGATTTTAGAAATCACCCTTTTGGGATCTTTAATTAAATTTTTGAAGATATTTGTAAAATACATAGAACCTCCCATCTCTTTTAACTCTTCTTCCATCACAAAGCCAGGCATATGGCATACATAACCATCTTTTGTTTTGTGCAGCTCTAATCGAAAGTATTCTTCTATTTCTTTTGACCAACGAGGCACTAGAGGAGAGTTCTGGATTAGTTGTAAATATTCGGATATAGTTGGATAAGTAATGTCCAATCTCTCAAACGATTGTTTTAAAACTTTCAAAACTTGGATTCTTTTGGAAAGAGAGAGAAGGCCTCCGCCATCCATAAGAATCATAGCTTTGGCTACTTCTGGATAGGTAATTACATAACGTAGAGCAATCATACATCCAAATGAATGTGCAAAAAAAATCGGATTTTTGATTTTATAATAAGATAGGATACCACTTAAATCTTTAATATGGTTTTGAAATCCATAACCAGACTCAGGTTTGTCGGATTTACCTCTACCTCGCAAATCATAAGATAAAACCCTAAATCCTAAACGGTTCAATCGTTCCGCTAAAGGTTTCATTGAGTATAAATTTCCTGACAATCCATGCAAACAAACGATTGTTTGTTTTTTTCCTGGCCAAATACCTACTCGGATATGTACCCCATTTGTTGTAATGGATTCTTCTTTGTATTTTTTGAGATTGGTTTTTTTTGCAGGTCTGTTCATCAGATAAACTTTAGAAAAATCAGATTGATAGTAAATGCAATTCGGAAATTGTTTTTATACAGGAGGTGGTGATTCCGTCTTTTTCTATTCTCCTCTCTAACTTGGATATTTCGTAATCAAATTGTAATATAATCCTCTTAAATAGAATTTCTCCAAAAGGATTCTATTTGAGATTGTGAGTACTGTCGGTTCCTTTCATTGATGGATCCGCATTTTTATGATGATGTTACGAGGATTTATAGGTTAATATTTGATGCTTAGAGGAATGAAACGTCTCAATCGATATGAAAATAGGATACTGAAAATCGTAAAGTTAGGTGGTAAACTAGTTCGATTCAAACAATTTGGTTTTTCCACAAGAACGAAAGAAGGTTTTCGGTTCCCCATTTATGTTTTAGAAATTGGAAAAGAAAAGGCAATCAAACAAAATGTAGCTGGGTTAGTTGCCGGAGTCCATGGCTTAGAAACGATCGGAATTCGTGTTTTGCTAGATTTTTTAGATGATTTGTTTGCACGCAAAACGTCGGAATTGTATCGAGAAATTAAAGATGGGGAATTAGGAATTGTCTGCATTCCAATTTTGAATCCGGGTGGTGTGGCAACGAAACGTAGGTCGAACCCAGGTGGCGTTGATTTGATGCGAAACTCGGGAGTGGAAGCGGTGAAAGCCCCTTTCTTTTTTGGTGGCCATAAAATTTCCAATGTATTTCCGTATTATAGAGGTAATGTTTTACAAGCGGAATCAAAAGTGTTAGATCGATTTTACAGCAAATACCTGTTACCTGCCGAAAACACTATGATTCCTGTGATCGATATTCATTCTGGATTTGGTGCAGTTGATCATGTTTGGTGGCCTTATGCAGGAACACATGAACAATGTGTAGATGAATCGTTATTTCAGAAAATTGCTAACCACCTTACTACAAAATTTAATCATATCTTGTATCGATTTGGTCCTCAAAGTGAAACCTATACAACCCATGGGGACCTTTGGGATCGCTTATATAATCAGTATCAAAAAACAAAAGCTCAGTCAAAACCAAATGGATCAAGATTTCTCCCACTTACATTGGAGATTGGAACTTGGGCGGACATTCAGTTGGATCCTTGGAAGGTCTTTCGTAAACGAGGTATTTTTAATCCTGCGCGGGAATCGAAACAAGAGTTGATCGTAAGCCATAGAAAATTCCTAACAGATGTATTGCGATTGGCGAAAAGTAGTATTTCTGATTTATCTTAAATCGAAAATTATTTTCCTTGGTAGAGACCTCTATGAGGCTCCTCTACCAAGGAAATTTCCGCTGCCTAACAAAAATAAAATTGCGCGATCTACGTTTTCTTTTTTGCTTTTTTCGGATTTAAGACCGGAAATATAACGCATCATTTCATTTTGCAAAGAAGGGCTAAGCGTTTCAAATTTAGCTTTTGCTTTTTTATTTTTCCCCAAAGCTTCTTTTAGTTCCAAGGATATCGGGTGAATTTTTTTTTCAGGATTGAACCTAATTTCGAAATTGGCCTTGTCTCCTACATTTTTTTTTGCAGCTCTTCTCATAGGTGTATTCAAATACAAACGCCATTCTCCACTATATTTAACGAGTGTTTGTGTGAATTGGAAACCATCAATTCTGAGAGTGACTCGAATTTTCCCTTTATCCGTTTTTGCTTGTTCCATGAGTGATACCAAAATTTGTTTAGGTAAAAATACAAAAGGATTGATCCCTATGATTTCGATTTTTGCTGAAAATTGTAAAAAAGGAAAATCGGACATTCCGTTTTTGTACGAAATGAAACCGGATTCTATCAATCAAATTTTTAAGAATAAATGGATTCTTTTCTATTTTGGGATTTTATGTTCCCTTTTTTCTAAATAATCACTTTACCATAAACAAAATCCTGTTATAGTTTGTCGTCTAGGAAAACACAGGTATGTCCTAGTATCGGTAAAATATGTATCAAATAAGTGAAGTCCTAAATCTTATTTTTGATAGTGTAGGGTTATTAATAACTTTACGGTTGCTTAGTTTGGGGTTAATTCCTAAATTTCACTTTTTGATTTTAGGTTTTTTTTGCGTTTGGCTGAGTAATATTTTTACTGTTATCGAGGGTTTTTTTTTCCAAGATTTTTTTAATCTCCTCGAACACACTTTTTACTTTCTTTCCTCAGTTCTATTTCTAGTAAGTTTGAAAAAAGAAATTTTGGTGTCACATCACTGATATGAATCTCGTAACCTTATTAAACCTATTCTCCTTATTCGTTTATCTGATCGCGATTTTTATCATAGTGAAAAATTTGATCCGTCGCCCTAACTATCGGGGAGAGGGGACATTCGTTTTGATTCTTGCCATTATTCCTTGTTATGTGAGTATTTCCAATGTATTTGAGCATGGATATTCGATAGACTATTTCGATGAGTACGAAGGTTTTTTTAAAGACCTATACGCCATGTTTTTTCTTATTTTTTTATATGTTCATTCCGTAAAAAAGGAACAAACGCAGCGGATTGAACATGAAAGACAAATCAAGTCTGATCTAAAATTAAAATCTAAGTTACTCACGGAAATTCACCATAGAGTGAATAATAATTTACAAATCATTTCCGGTCTTTTGGCAATGCAGGTAGAGTCAGAGAATGATCTTAAGTTAACAACTTCACTTGGTTTGATCCAAAATAGAATTATGGCGATCGCTTCGGTTCATAAAATTATCTATGGATCACCAAATTTATTGTATGTTGATTTGAATCTTATCTTTAATTCTATATTAGGTAATCTGAAAGTAACCTATTTAAACGAAAAAAATAATATTGAATTGCATGAGTTAATTGAAGAGGGTTTGGAAATGGATTTAGATCGAGCCATTCCTATGGGTTTGATTTTGAATGAACTTGTATCTAATTCTTTTCGACACGCCTTTATGAATCGTTCTAGGGGAAAAATTGAAGTTAGTTTGGGTAAAATGGGAGACCAATTTATCCTTGTGGTGAAAGACGATGGTTTAGGTATAGGAATTGATTTTTTGGATGGAAAAGGAATAGGTCTCACTCTTGTTAGAAACTTAGTAAAACAGCTTAGAGGAACATTGGCTACTGAAAAAACAAATGGCACTTGTTTTGAAATCCGATTTCCTATTCGGAATGAAAACGCGATTCAAATTTAGAAAATCATATCAATTTAATATCTTGTAGAACAATGGTTAAGGAACATTTATTTTTCCAGATATATAATTATCTCTAAATCCAGCAAGTCCATCTTGGGCAAAATAGGATGATAGGACAACACATTCGTTATTATAAGTAGTGACATCAAATGATCTTGGGTCCGTTTGGTACGTTCCGATTCCAATGGGAGAAAATTGTTCGGTATATACAAAACCTGCCGGGCCGTTACTACCACTTACGGTTGCACTGGTCGAATCTAAGTAAAAATATTCTTCCGTTGTACTTCCGATTGTTGTTTTTGCAGTATATTCCATCTGATTTCCAACCAAATCGACCACCATACAATGAGTTGCACAGTTTCCAATGATGGTTGGGGCATTCACACTACCCGCACAAGGAGATGGTGGAGGTGGTGGTGGAACTGTATCGATACTTCGATTTCCTTTTGCATCAGCAGTGGAACCCACAACAATAATTTTATAAGATGAGTTTAGTTCGGGAGTTAGAAACAGAAAGTTTTGAAAAGAGGTATCGAAAAACGTTGCAGAAATATAATTAATCACATTGTAGTTATCTGCTGCAAGAGTAATGATACTTGGTCTACCAATGTAGGCATCTAATCGTTTGTAGGCGGAGAGATCGGCTCCTGCTTGGAATTTGACTCGAATCACCTGGTACTCAGTTCCACCGATAAACGAACGTTTTGTTTCATAACTTATTGGTGGTAAAGTGATGGAGTTAGGTGGTATGGTCGGAGGGTTTGGTGGGGTGGTCGTCAACTCACGAAAGGAGATAAATTTTCCTTCTTTTTTTAGGGTTAGGAAAACTTTGAATTTTTTTGTATAATCTGAATATGAGAATACGACAGAGTTGGTTTGAAAAAGATCTTCTTTATGTTGGATATATCCGGTGATTTGACCCGTTTGTGTGTTAAAAGAAATTTCATTTGGATTTCCGATAAATGCTTCCACAGTTTCGGAACTGTCTTTCAGTGTTTTTAACTGGTATTCGATTAAGATATCTTGAAATTGTAAGTTTCCATCTTTTCTGTAAAAGGTCGTTAATTGTATGGATTGGAATTTATCTTCAAGGGTAGGGTTTGCGGGAACCCCAAGAAAATTCAAAAGTGCAACGGCAGAAAGATCCCCTTTGGTAGACTGACTGTTACACGAAACTATGAAAAGTGAGAAAGTTATAATTGGAAAACAAAGAGAGAGGCGCATCTATACCTCTTAACAATTGGAGGAAATATTTGATTCACAAATTTGTCTGAAATTCTGGTTTTGGAGAAAATTTTGATATTGAGAGTATTCGAATATTTGAAAGTGTTTGTGTTGTCGTGTAAATCAATCATTCAACTAGAAAAATTCACGAATAACGCTACAATCTTGTTTCTTCTAATAAGAACAGATGTATTATTTGTTTTCTTTATAGGCTTAGGATTTCGCCTAACTCTTTGATGCAATGGGTTGCAGATTCTTTGAATGGAAACTGCCCTGCCGGGTCAATGTAAATGGTATCGACGCCAGCAGCAGCTCCGGCATCTAAATCAAATACATAATCTCCTATCATCACTGTCTCTTTGGGATTTGCTTTCCAGAGATCCATCAAACGAAAGATCCCTTCGGGGTTTGGCTTTGGTAAGGCCCGCTCCCTGCAAAAAATAAAATCAGACTGAAAGTAATCAATTAAACCTGCTGCCTTCAAAGTTTCAATCGAGTTAGAAAAACTATTTCTAGTTAGAATGCCTAAGTTGTTTGTTTGGGTTTTGATTTCTTTTAATAGGTCCGAACAACCTCGGGAAGGCATTGATAACTTTGCAATTTTAAGTTCAATTTCACCTAATTGGAAATGTTTCTTTTCCGCTTCCTCTTTGGAGAGTTTTGATAAGGAAGTGAGGATATCTGTATCTAAAGGAATCTCTAGTTCTCGTTTGATGGCATCAAAGTCATGGTTGGCGATAGTCAAGGTGCCATCCATATCAAAGATCCAATTCTTTTTCCTTTTGAAAAAACTCATCGATTCGTTCCTTTATAATTCGTTTTTTGAATTTATATTTTTGAAATTAATTTCTTCTTCGGAGGGAAGTTTAATCAATATAGGTTTTGGGTCTAGACTTCTAATTCGTTTCTGCAAGGAAAATTCCTGTTTTCCTGGAAGGGATAAAGATGTTGTCCACAAGGATAAACTTTGTGTTGTATAAATTCCACATAACGGTTCTAAACCTGTCATTGATTCATAAAAGATTCCAGATACTGGTTCTGTTTTTTTTTGGAATGTATCTAATAACCTTTGAATGGTTTTTTCTTCGATATAAGGGATATCAATAGGTAATACATAAATAAAATCATTTAGTAGATTGTTTTCTTTTAAGTAGAAATAGGAAGAGAGAATCCCTTTTAATGGGCCTTCAACAGGAAGGTCCTGATCTAGAATGAGTGCGGATCTTTGTATATACTTAGAATAAGAATCTACTTGTTCTATGCGTAGCGAAACATAAATGGATCTACTTAAATGATTTAGTTTTTCTAAAATCTGGCCTAGGAAATGAGAGTTATTGCCGATTGGAACAAAACCTTTGTCTTCTCCCATTCGTACACTTTGTCCGCCGGCGAGAAGAATGAAAGTTGGATCAGTGGTTGTGGGTATCATCTACGCAGCCTTGTGACCATTCGGAGCTTCCATCTACATAATATTCTTTTTTCCAAATAGGAACTTCATGTTTGACTCGGTCGATGATGTAACGATTGGCTTTGTATGCCTCGTCTCTGTGGATGGCACCTGTGCTTACGATCACTGCCACTTCACCTAAAATCAGTTTTCCCAATCTATGGATACAATCGGCAAATTGTAAGTCCCATTTTTTGAATGCATCCTGTATAATATCAGAAATCATTTGGTTTGCCATTTCGGAATAAGCTTCATATTCTAAATGAGTGACTAACCTTCCTTCATTGATGTCGCGTACAATGCCAACAAAAAGTACATACCCACCCATGCTGGGAAGTTGTGGAAGTTGTGAGGAAAGTTCTATTTTGGTTTCTGTAATGTGTTTGAATTCTATATTTGTTTCCATTTAGCCACCGCTTGATGGAGGAAGGATGGCAACAATTGCCCCTTCCGTGATTGAATCAGAATCTTTGGCAATGATTTGATTGATAGAAATGCGACTGATTTTGATTAGGTTTTTCGCCTCTGGATTTAGATCGATAAGGAAAGACTTTAATTCAGAAACTGATTTGGTTCCATCGAAAGTGAGTTCTTGTCTGGATGGAAAAAAATCCTTTAGGGCAGCAAACGATAACAATTGGATTTTCATTTATCCTCCAATAAATTTCATAGAAAGTTCGGAACCTGTGAATTGCATTTTTTTAGTATCCATTGCCTGTTGCAAAACAAAGGGAATCTCCGAAGGGTCGGAAGGAAGGTCGAAGGATCTCTCGTCACTCAAACATCCATAAATCCTACCCAGAGAATCCATTCGAAGACGGTTACAACCCTCACAAAAAGGCTCTGTATGGTTGGCAATGATTCCAAAAATAAAACCTTCGTCTGTGATGTGATAGGTGGCTGTGGAGTCCGGTGCTGTAGGGTAAGGTTGGATGTTGTAACAACTTTGAATGATGTTACGAATTTCTTCAGCCGAATAAAAACAATCAGAGTGTTCCTCTTGCAGCGGACCCATTTTCATAAATTCTAAAAACCGAATTGGTATTCCATTTTCCCCTGACCATTGCAGGAGATCAAGAATTTCCGATTCATTATAACCTTTTAAGACTGTACAATTGACTTTGACTTCTAATCCAACTGTTTTTGCCTCTAAAATCCGATTTAATAATCGTTCAACGGGAAGTTTCCGATCACTAAGTCTTTCGAAACCTCGTTGCGAAAAACTATCCAGAGAAAAGTTCATCCGAGTAAGTCCTGCGAGTTTCATTTTTTGAATGAGTCCATCCTCAAAGAATCCGTTCGAAGTAATGGCAATTTCATTAATAGAAACTTCCTTCAGTTTTTGAATTAATAAAACAAGATCTTTGTGGAGAGTCGGCTCTCCTCCTGTTAGGTGCACTTCCTTCAGTTGGATGTGAGATGTGAGGGCTTTGATTTTTGATTCTAAAAGTTCAGGACTTAAGTAATGAATTTTTGGGTAGAAATTAGGAAGGTCAGGTTTGTTTTTGGGCGCACAGTAAACACAGGCAAAACTACAATGAGAAAGAATGCTCACTCGGAGTACTTCAAATTTTCTAGTTTCTAGTTTCACCTTAAGGTCGAGTTTAATCTAGTTTTCCCAATTGAAAACAAAAATAGGAATTTGGATTTAGTAATTAAACTATTTTGCTTAAAGTCTAATTTCTCCTTGATTGCCTTAAATCTTAAATTCTCCTCTCATTTATGGGTACAGAAGAGGAATCATTCTTCCAACGCCAAATCCAAGTTCCTGAAATTGGTAATCTTGGTCAAAAAAGATGGCGAGATTCTTCAGTCCTTGTCATTGGCCTTGGAGGCCTCGGATGTCCTGCTGCCTTACAACTCGCCCTCGGTGGGATTGGTCGGATCGGTCTTGTTGACTTTGACCATGTGGAAGTTTCGAATCTTCATCGCCAAACTTTGTTTACATTCCGAGATCTTGGACTACCCAAAACAGAAGTGGTCTCTAAAGTTTTGTTGGAGCATTGCCCTTGGTTGCAAGTGGAATGTTTTTCGGAATTGGTAGCAGAAGGAACAAAACCCGAAATTCTTGATGGATGGGATCTTGTTTTGGATTGTACGGACACCATTTCATCGAAGTATACAATCAATGATCTTTGTAATCAAAAATCGATTCCATTAGTGACAGCCTCGGTTTTTCGTACAAGTGCACAGTTTGCCATTTTTTCTGAGAAAGGCCAACCATGTTACCGTTGTTTGTTTCCGAATTTAAAAGAAGGGGATACTTTAAATTGTAAGATGGGTGGAGTGCTTGGCGTGCAGACGGCACTTGCAGGAACTTACCAAGCCTCCTTGGCTTTGCAATATCTATTAAATCCTAAGGTTACAGAATTATCTTCTGTTTACTTTATGGAATGGAATCCTCCTACACTTTACCAATCCAAGATTGAAGCGGATTTAGATTGTCCAAATTGTGGGAAAGGAAAAAAAGAAACCCAGATCATTTTGAATGAGAAAGAACTAAATCCCAGTGAATTCATAACCTATCAGAAAAAAAGAAATACTCTTCTTGTCGATGTCAGAGAAAAGGAAGAAACTGATTCTAATCCAATCCCAAATACTTTTTTGTTGCCTCTGTCTGAATTAGAAAGAGGGTATCTACCTGATTTTGATAAAGATCTAACTATTGTTTGTATTTGTGAAACAGGAGTTCGTTCCCAAAAAGCCGTTTCCTATTTACAAACCAAGGGAGAGATATTTTCCCTTAAGGGTGGCAGACGAGCCTATACCCAATATCTAAAAAACCAATCTTCCTTTTAGGCCGATTGTTTTTTAATCGATACTTTGATTCCACTAAAGGCAGCATTTCCGGAAAATGTATCAATGGCCTGGTCATCAGTCAGATCATTGATACTGACTCCTGAAAATTCGATGGCTACCTTTTGGTTGGTTCCACCTCGATTGTGTCCAAATCCATGGGGGATGCTCACAACACCTTGCATCAGTTCTTCGGTAATTTCTGCGTGGATTTGAATTTTACCAACTGAAGATTCTACTATGACTTCTTCATCGTTTAATATCCCCAAATGATGGGCGTCATTAGGATGGATCATAACAGTGCAACGAGGTTTCCCTGTCATGAGTTTGGGAAGATTGTGCATCCAGGAATTATTACTTCGTAAATGCCTTCTTCCGATGAGTAAAAATTGTGATTTGTCGGAGGTAAATTTTTCCCATTCCAAAAACTTACTTCTAAGACGCGGTAAGTCTTCTTTCAAAATCGCCGGGAAAAGATGGATTCTTTTGTCTTCGGTATACAATCGTTCCGGAAAACTGGGCTGTAATGGACCCAAGTCCACACCATGTGGACTATTTTTTAATAGTTCCAAACTCATCTCTTGATTATGAGGCCCTTTGGATCCATAAGGTCCTGACTTGAGTGCATGGTCAATGATACTAGCGGGTGTTAGTTTGGTTTTGATGATGTCTTTTGGGAGTTCTTTACCTGCTCTTGTTAGTTCCAATCGTTTGGTTAAATCAGAAAAAATTTCCCAGTCATGTAACATCCCTGGTTCCGGGGTAAATAGCGGTTGGTTGTAACGCGCTGTATTTCTAACTGCAAAAACATTAAAAATCAAATCATAATGGTCATGTTCTAAAGCAGAAGTAGGAGGTAAGATATAGTGCGCATGTTTTGTTGTTTCATTCAAATAAAAGTCAACACTTACCATAAAATCCAAACTAGCCAATGCTTTATCAAGCTTTGTTCCGTTAGGTGTAGATAAAACTGGATTTCCTGCAGAAGTAAAGAGGGCTCGAATTTTTCCTTCCCCTTCGGTGAGAATTTCTTCCGCGAGTGCTGCGACCGGAAGTTCGTCACTGAATTCAGGAAGTTTGCGAACTCTTGACTGGTAGGAATTAAAACTGCCTTGCGAAGAACGCATCACAGATCCTTCTCCCACTAGGTCCACCGCAGGGAGTGTGAACATGGCACCACCCCTTTTGTCTAAATTTCCTGTAACAATATTGATGACATTGATGAGCCACTGGCAGACCGCACCGAATTCTTGTGTGGAAACACCGACTCTTCCGTAACATACCGCAGAAGGTGCATTCGCAAATTCGAATGCGATTCTTTCGATCCTATCTTTGGAAACACCTGTGATTTGAGATACTCTTTCGGGACTATAGTCTTGAGCAATCGTTTGGATGGTTTTTAAGTCGTCTTTTCGAACTAATTCATTCGGTTTGGTCAGATCTTTTTCAAAAAGGACATGAAGGATCGATAGAAGAAAGTAAGCATCCGTTCCTGGTTTGATAAACAAATGTTCATCGGCATGGACTGCGGTTTCCGATTTACGTGGATCCACCACTACAAACTTTCCGCCTCGGTCTTGGATGGCTTTTAATCTTTTTTTGACATCAGGAACGCTCATTAAACTTCCGTTAGATGCAAATGGGTTACCACCTAAAATTAGAAAAAAATCGGTATGATCAATGTCTGGGATGGGGACTAGGAGTTGGTGGCCAAACATTAAGTAAGAAAGTAATTGGTGGGGCAACTGGTCTACTGAGGTTGCGGAGAAGTTATTTTTGGTTTTGAGTCTACTGGAAAATCTTTGACCGAGTAACATCGATCCGTAGTTGTGAACCGTTGGGTTTCCATTGTAAATGGCTACAGAATCGTTTCCGTATGTGGTTTGAATTTTTACAAGTTGGGTTGCGATATCGGAGAGGGCATCCACCCAAGAAACAGTTTCCCAACCAGTTTTTGTTCGTTTCTGAGGAAATTTGATACGATCGGGGTCTTGGTAGAGGCTTTTGAGTTCAGGTCCTTTGGGACAAATATGGCCTCGGCTGAACTTATCTTCTGGGTCTCCTTTAAATCCTTGGATGGAGCCATCTTTCAATTCGATTTGTAGTCCACACATTGCCTCGCATAAACTGCAAGACCGATAATGAATTTGATCCATAACTCTCTCCTAAGACAGAAATCTTAAGAGAAAGTTTTTCTTTAGACAAGTTTAAAATGAATCTATTTTTCTTAAAAATCGACTCTACTTAAGTTCTATGTAGCAGATACCAAAGTGGGCTTCTTCTCTCCCGTTGGTAGAATTTGATTCATTTCATCCCCCACTTCCTTTTCTTCTTCTGTTGAAAATCTTACAAGTAGGGTAAAGAAAGATGCAATGGTCACTGTGATCCCAATGATAAGTAGTGCGTTTTGGTAAGTTAAGTCCCCTCGGAATAAAAATCCCGCAGACACTGCTCCCGCATTTCCACCAGCTCCGACTATCCCAGATACGGCTCCAATTGCTTTTTTGTTAATGAAAGGAACAACAGAGAAAGTGGCTCCTTCAGACATTTGCACAAACAAACTAAAGACGATCATAGAGGAGATGGCAAGGATGAGAGAACTCATTTGTGAAAATAAAATCAAACAAAGTCCTTCCCCTGCAAGTACTGCTGACAACCAAACAACTCTTCCACGAAGACCCCATTTGATTCCGAACTTATCACCAAAAGCACCACCGAGTGTTCTTGCAAATAAATTCATAAGTCCAAAAAGTCCAGCAATGAGTCCTGCAGTGGCAGGAGAAAGTTTGAACTGGTCAACATAATACAAGGCAGCAATGTTATTGATGGTAAGTTCAATTCCAAAACAAGCACCGTAAGCAAGGAAGAGTAACCACACTCTTGGATCTTTGATCACGAGTAAGAAGTTACTCAGTGAATTTTTCTTTCCCCCTTGGAAGGTAGGATAGGTTTCTTTGATGTCTTTAAAGTTTCCACCAGGCGTGTCTTGTGTTCCGAAGTAATAAATGACCCCCATGATAAACAAAGCAGCACCAGGAACCACCATGGCAAGTCTCCAAGAAACTCCTGTAGTAAATCCGAAAGCGACAAAAAATCCAAATAGGATGGGCATCACCATTTGAGTCACACCACCACCTAAGTTACCCCATCCCGCAGTGGTTGCATTGGCAGTACCAATGATGTTTGGTGCAAACATAACAGAAGTATGGTATTGAGTGATCACAAAAGAAGCACCTATGGCACCTATGGCCAATCGTAGAAGTAAAAAGGAAATATAACTATCCGCAAGTCCAATAGTCATTACAGGAATGGATCCCAATGTTAAAAGAAATGTATAGGCGATCCGTGGACCAATTTTGTCGCACAACCAACCGATAAAAAGTCGCATAAATATTGTAATGGCGACAGAGGCAATGATGATGTTACCTATTTGGGCTTTTGTTAAAGAAAGCTCTTCTCTAACATAAACCATAAGGGGAGCGATTCCAAACCATCCAAAAAAACATAGAAAAAATGCAATCCATGTTAGGTGAAAGGTGCGCATCTGGGGTGTTGCCAGGCTGAATAATTCGATTTTAGTTGCTTTCGCATGAGGTGTAATGGTCACGGTGAGTGTACTCCTAATGCTGATAAACAGTGCAAAAAGCGTACCAGAGCACGAAATGATCTAAAATGGGATAAAACGCCTTAAAACTAAACTTTACGCTTATGGTTTTCCCTTATGTAGAATATGTACTACAATTCGGCAATTTTTTTGACCAAAAAGCGTATCATCTGCGTACTGCTTGTACAGAAAATTTGGAGATTGAGATCACCAAGGCAGAAATTCGATCATATCCCCTTGTTGGATTTGCGAGAGTTCCCCAGGAAAGATCGCAAGCCCATCGGAGAAAATGCCGGCACGGATATCCCCACTTCCGTTGAATGTAAGCGGTGTGAGATAGGTTTTGTCTGTTGTTTCTAATCGGGCAGGAAAAAATTCCGTAAGAGCACCTTTTTTTTGTTTGGTGGTGGAGTAGGGAAGTTTATAAGAGGGAAGTTGACTTTGGCCGTATGACTTTCTTAAAAATGGTTCGAGAAAAATACGAGAACAGGTTTGTACGCTAAATGGATTTCCCGGCATTCCAAATACGATCGTGTTTTTTCTTTTTCCAAACCAAATAGGTTTTCCCGGTTTGATCGCTGTTTTATGAAAGATAAGTTCTACACCTAATCTTTGTAAAATGGATGGAACAAGATCCATACTTCCCATAGAAACGCCACCAGAAAGAATTAGAATGTCGGCTTCCAAACCTTTTTGGATTTGTTCGGTGATTTCTGATTCTAAATCGGGTACATGGGTAACAGACTCCGGTTGGATTTTGTACTTGGATAGAATGGAAGTGATGGTATAAGAATTGGAATCTCTAATTTGGTAGGGAAGGGGGGACGTTTGGATGGGAACCACTTCATTTCCTGTAGAGATGATATGAACCTTAGGAACTTTGATGACCTGAACCATTGCCTTACCAAGACTTGCAAGGAGTGAGAATTCCGATGTTCCGATTTGGATACCTTTGGGTAAAACCAATTGGTTGTTTTTTACGTCTTCTCCTTGTTTGGCGATATTTTGCCAAGGTTTGACATCTTTTAACGAAAACGAAACTTGTTTTTGTCCATTCAATTCGGTAAGATTGGCATCTTCAATTTTGATGACTAAATCAAAACCTTCGGGAACCGGGGCACCGGTCATGATCCGGATCGTCTTTTCGTTCGGTTCTAAATCCATACTCATTCCCGCAGGAAGTTCTCTGTGGTATGGATAAATTTGGTTTGGTGTGTAATCTTTAGAATTTAATGCAAATCCATCCATCGCCGAACGATGAAAAGGTGGATAGTCCCTGTCTGCAACAATATCTTCGGCAAACACACGTCCCAAGGTTTGGTCTAAAGATACAATTTCACTCGGATAAATTCGCACTTCCGATAAAATTTTATCCAGAGCTTCAGAAAAGGAAATCAATGACCTTCTCCTCTCATCATTTTTTTGGCATGGAAAATGGCAGGTAAAATAGCAGTCATACTTTCTCTGGCACCGTTACTACTTCCAGGAACGGAAACAACGAGGGACTTTCCGATCCTACCGGCTATGGAACGAGATAACATCGCAAAAGGGGTTCTATCTTGGCCAAAGGAGCGCATCGCCTCGGTCACACCGGGTAATTCCTGTTCTAACATTTGTTTTATGGTGTCTGTGGTATTGTCCCTAGGCCCAAGCCCTGTCCCACCTGTAGTGACAATCAGATCAATTTTTTCATTTGTCCATAAGGAGATTGTGTTCTTTATTTCCGATGGTTCATCAGGAACAATTTTAATTTCTAAAACATCGACCCCTTCTTGGAGGAGAAGGTCTGCGATAACTTTGCCCGATCCATCTTCTTTTTTACCAGCAAAACAAGAATCGGAACAAACTAAGATTTTTGCATTGGACCCTTTTGCAAATTTGGAAATTTGGGCATCTGTTTTTCCTCCTTTTTTTTCAAGGAGTCGGATCGAAGAAATTTCTATTTCTTTATCAATCGGTTTTAGGAGATCATAAATCACAAGGGCCGCTACAGTAACTCCCGTTAGTGCTTCCATTTCAATTCCAGTTTTACCAATGGACTTGGCTTCTGTTTGGATGCGAATTGCATTTTTTTCTTCTAGGATTTCAAACTGAACTACAAAGGAATCAATGGGTACCGGATGGCAATGGGGGATGAGTTCTGAGGTTTTTTTAGATCCAAGAAGGGCCGCAGCTTTCGCTACACCAAAGAGATCCCCTTTGGGTAATGTATTGGCTTTGACTCTGGCTATGGTCTCCGCCTTACAATACACATACCCTTCCGCTTCTGCATACCGAAGGGTGGTTCGTTTGCCTGTAATATCATTCATTCCTATCCCTTATCAGGGTGTGAGAATGGAAGAACAGCCATTTTTCAAATTTTCCATCTCACGATAGAAACGAACAATCTCCCCGATCACAAGAATGGCAGGGGATTTGACCTCGTTCTCTTCAATGATGGATTGGATGGAATTCAAATTTCCTGTAAAAACTCGTTCTGTATTGAGAGTTGCATTTTGAATGACTGCAATAGGAGTATCTTTTGTATTTCCGGCATCCAGGAGTTCGGAGACAATGAGACCAATCGAATTGAGTCCCATATAAACTACGATGGTTTTCCCAACACAGTTGAGGTTTTTAAAACCTTCGGAGTTGGCTCCATCCTTTTTGTGTCCCGATAGGAAAAGGATCTCTCTTGCATAGTCTCTATGGGTCAAAGGAAATCCTAAGGAAGAGGCAACCCCTGATGCAGTGGTGATGCCAGCAACGATCTCACATTGGATTCCTTCTGCAAGAAGCGCGGCAAACTCTTCTCCCACTCGACCAAAAATGGATGGATCACCCCCTTTTAGCCTAACGACCGTCTTAAATTCGTTAGCCGCTTGAATGAGTTTGGAATTGATCTCGTCTTGCAAACAACTATGGACTCCGAGTCGTTTCCCGACATAAACCAATTGGATTTTTTTTCTACAAACACCGAGAATTCTCGGAGAAACCAAATCATCATAAAAAACTACATCTGCTTTTCGCAAAGTTTTCAAGGCTTTGACGGTTAGAAGTTCTGGATCCCCCGGCCCTGCACCTACCAAATACACCTTACCTTTGTTTGATTGGTTATTTGTAGAGTCCATATGGATACCGATTAACTGTTGCTACCCGGAAGTGATGGTTCCACTTCCAAATAGACAGATCCATTTTCCACAACCACTTGGTATAGATTCACTTTGTAATTTTCTCCACTCAGACATTCACCACTGGTGAGTGAATAATTTCTTTTATGGAGAGGGCATACTACTTTTGGATCACCATTGGTATCTCCGAGAAACCCACGAGACAATACCATATCTCCTGTATGAGGGCATGCATTGTCACAGGCATACCATTCTTTCCGAGATTCAAAGTAGAAGATCGCAATTTGTTTTTCGCCCACTTTTGCTGTGACTCCACCTTCTTTTTCAAATTCAGAAACTGGACCTATGAATACTCGTTCTTTGTTTTTTGTATCTACTGACATTTTGTTTCTCCTGTTTATGAATTGACTAAATCTTTTTCTACCCAATCCACTGGGCGAATCTGACCACGTTCTTCGATAAATTTGATATTCGGATCTGTTTCATTACTGTTCACAAAATGTCTAAATTTCTTTTGTTTTTCCGTATCTTCCACAACATCCTTCCACTCGCAGAGATAAGTGTTCACAAGAGCATTCATCTCTTCATCTAGTTGTGAGTTGATTCCGAGCCTATCATTGATCACTACATCTTTTAAGTAGTCGATTCCACCTTCTAATTGTTCTAGCCAAGTAGAGGTTCTCATCAGTTTGTCTGCGGTTCTGATATAGAACATCATATAACGGTCGATATACTTAATACAGGTGTCTTCGTCTAGGTCTTCTGCAAAAAGAATTGCATGTTTAGGATTCACTCCCCCGTTCCCACCGATATAGAGGTTCCAACCTCTTTCTGTTGCAATGATTCCAAAGTCTTTTCCGCGAGCTTCCGCACATTCACGAATGCAACCGGACACTCCGCACTTTAATTTATGAGGAGCACGAATTCCTTTGTATCGTTCTTCTAATTTGATCGCAAAGGAAGTACTGTCTTGGACTCCAAACCGGCACCATGTGGAACCGACACAACTTTTGACCGTTCGCATCGACTTTCCATAAGCATGTCCACTTTCAAATCCAAACTCGATTAGATCCTTCCAAATCGCAGGGAGTTGGTCAATCCTTGCACCTAACAAGTCGATACGTTGGCCGCCAGTGATTTTGCAATAGAGATTGTATTTTTTGGCAACATCGCCGATCGCAATGAGTTTTTCTGGAGTGATCTCTCCGCCGGGTATTCTCGGAACCACAGAGTAGGTTCCTCCTCTTTGGATATTGGCGAGGTACTTGTCGTTGGTATCTTGGATTTCTCTATGTTTGAGGATGGGTTCGTTCCAGACACTCGCAAGGATGGAGGCAACCGCTGGTTTACAAACTTCGCATCCGTTCCCACGACCCACTTCTTTGATGACATCGGGAAAGTTTTTCAGTGATTTGACTTTGATGACCTGAAACAGTTCTTTTCTAGAAAATTTGAAATGTTCGCAGAGATGTTCTGTGACTACCTTTCCTTGGACTTTTAGCTCTGCTTTGAGGATGGAGTTAACTTGCGGCAAACATCCACCACAACCACTCCCGGCCTTCGAACAGTTCTTCAAACTAGTGATGTCATAACATTCTTTTTCGCGAATGGCTCTTAGGATATCTCCTTTGGAAACATTATTACAAGAACAGATTTTTGCTTCATCTGGCAAAGCATCCGCACCAAAAAGATTTTCAGCAGAAACAGATCCAACAATTAAAGTTTCTGGTTCTTCTGGAAGTTCCATTTTGTTTAAATAGAAGGAGAGTAGGTTTCCGTATGCTTTGGCATCCCCTACAAGAATTCCACCTAACAGGTATTTGCCGTCAGGAGAGATGACTAGTTTTTTGTAAACGCCACTTCTTGGGTTTTTAAAGACAATTGGGATATGTTCCGATTGGCCGAGGGCATCTCCAAAGGAAGCCACTTCGACACCAATTAACTTTAATTTTGTAGATAAATCAGATCCAATATAAACCTTTGGTTTACTTCCTGGGCTACATAAGTTGAAGGCAAGGGTTTCTGCCATCTCATAACCAGGGGCCACAAGCCCATAAATAAAATTTCTATGTAAGGCTACTTCACCGATCGCATAAATCCCATACACATTGGTTCCCATTCCATCATCGACGATGATTCCTCCGCGTTCCCCCACAGCAATCCCTGCTTCTTTTGCTAGTTCATCTCTAGGGCGAATTCCCGCAGAAACAATGAGCATATCAAACTGAAGACTACCACCGTCCTTAAATTCAAAACCTTCGATTTTTTCTTCACCAAGGACTTTTTCAGTTTGTTTGTTTAAATGAATTTCAACACCAATCTCTTCAATTTTGGATTTTAAAATGGCAGCACCACCATCATCCAACTGCCTTGGCATAAGCCTCGGAGCAAACTCTACAACATGAGTTTCTTTACCTAAATCAACCAGTGCTTTCGCAGCTTCTAGTCCAAGCAATCCACCACCAAGCACAGCTGCCTTTTTTACTTTTTTGCTGTATTCCATTGTTTGTTCTAAATCTTCAATGGTTCTGTAAACAAAAACTCCTTCCTTATCTAAACCTTCCAGGGGAGGTACAAAAGGAGAGGAACCGGTGGCAAAAATCAGTTCATCGAAGTCAAGTTCTGTGCCAAGATTGGTAACTAACTTTCGTTTGATGGTATCAATTGATACTGCTGGTTCTGATAATAACAATTTGATTCCATTTGACCTGTACCAATCAGGAGGGCAAAGGTATAAGGAGTCGGCAGACTTATCGGCAAAATATTCGGAGAGATGGACTCGGTCGTAAGCTCGTCTTGGTTCTTCCCCAAGGACTGTGATTTCAAATTTGTCTGTGCCACCGAACTCCACTAATTTTTCGCAAAACCTGTGGCCCACCATCCCGTTTCCTATTACGATTAACTTTCGCTTGATCATTTTGTTACCCTACCTGGACCCAAAAGTTTTCTGAGAAGAACCGCTAGAATGGTTCCAATCTTCCTACAATATGCACGAAGTGTACCTAACGGAGGCAGCTAGATTAAAAATAGAACTGATTTGGGGATGTATTTAGGGAATAGAGAGGGTCTTTCTCAAAAAAATATAAATTTCACTATAAAAAAAGAGAATCTGCCTTCTTTTCGTGCATGAGTTTTCCAAATAAGTCACTTTCCTTTTGAACTTTTTTTCATCCTTTCTACTATAATTTAGCGATTCTGTACGATTTATGTACATAATTATTAAATAGTTCTCCGTGCTTTTGCAACCCCTGACTTCCATCTGGGCTGATTTAATTCAAATCCCTATGGGAATAAGCATTTTTGTGAATATTTCAGCAATTGGCATAGTTATTGCTGATTGTTTGTGTGCAAATTCAAGAAACCTATGCATCCACTTGTTCTTATTGTGGGGTTGGTTGTGGCGTTACCGTTCACAAAACTGGCCCGACAGAGATCTCTATTGAAGGGGACAAGGACCATCCAGCGAACAAGGGGCTTCTATGTTCGAAAGGGCTTAATTTGCACTATACGGTGATGGATAGAAGTGATCGTATCCTCCATCCTTCCTATAGAAAAGATAAGAATCTTCCACTATCAAAAGTTAGTTGGGATAGTGCTCTTTCTGGAATTGCCGATAAATTCAAAAAGTTGATTCAAACTCATGGCCCAGACTCTGTGGGATTCTATGTTTCTGGCCAACTCCTTACAGAAGAATACTATATTATCAATAAACTCATCAAAGGATTTATTGGTAGCAATAATATTGATACAAACTCAAGGCTTTGTATGAGTTCTGCTGTTGTGGGATACAAAATGGCTCTCGGCGAAGACAGTGTGCCAGTAGCTTACGAAGACATTGAGCTTGCTGATTGTTTTCTCATTGCCGGAGCCAATCCTGCTTGGTGCCATCCCATTATATTTCGTAGAATCGAAGCTCATAAAAAGAACCATCCTGATGTAAAGATCATCGTTGTGGATCCAAGAAGGACGGATACTTGTGAGGACGCTGATTTACATTTACAAATCCATCCAGGAACTGATATTTATCTTTTCCACGCAATCGCCAAAGTTCTAATCCAAAACAATTGGATTGATTCTGGATTCATCGAATCCCATACAGAAGGGATTGAAGCATTAAAAATGCTATTATCTAACTTTGACGTAGAATCAGCAGCAAAGACCTGCGGAATTCCTGCAAGCGATATTCATTTAGCAGCATCTTACATAGGTCATGCGAAAGGATTTTTATCCTTATGGGCCATGGGACTGAACCAAAGTGTAGTTGGTGTTAATAAAAACCTGGCTCTACTCAACTTATCTTTGTTGACTGGGAAAATTGGAAAACCAGGAAGTGGTCCTTTTTCTCTTACTGGACAACCCAATGCCATGGGTGGAAGGGAAGTCGGTGGACTTTCAAATTTGTTACCAGCACACCGTGATTTGAGTAATGCAAATCATAGAGAAGAAGTAGCAAACTTTTGGGGAGTGGAAACCGAAGTCATCCAAAGTAAACCTGGTTTTACCGCAGTGGAAATGTTTGAAAACCTTCGCACGGGAAAAATGAAGGCAGTCTGGATTATTTGTACAAATCCAACCACAAGTATGCCGGATGCTCGGATGGTAGAACAAGGGTTACGTGCCGCAGAACTTGTGGTTGTCCAAGATATATCTATGAATTCTTCTGCCATTCCTTATGCGGATTATGTTCTTCCTGCAGCAGGTTGGGCTGAAAAACAAGGAACCATGACCAATTCCGATCGGCGCGTGACTTATCTTTCTAAAATTCTTGAACCACCTGGTGAGGCGCTCGCAGATACTCTGATCATTCAAAAGTTTGCAGAGAAGATGGGTTTTAGTTCTTCTTTTACTTATCAATCGGAAGAAGATGTATTTCTAGAACATTGTGCCTTAACAAAAAATACTAAAATTGATATCAGTGGACTGGATTATTCAATTCTAAAAGAAAAACGATCTGTGCAGTGGCCTTATCCTCAGAAAGACCACGGAGGAACTCCGAGATTATTTTCGGATCATATCTTCTATCGTGCGAATGGAAAGGCAAAGATCTTTGATGTTTCCCCCGAAGATACTTCGGAAAAAACATCCGATGCATACCCCTTCATACTAACTACAGGTCGAATTCGTGACCAGTGGCATACTATGACCCGAACGGGCAAAGTACAAAAACTCATGGAACACAAATCGGAACCGTATTTGGAGATTCATCCAGAGGATGCAAAACGAATGGATCTCATTGATGGAGCGATTGCGGAAGTATCGAATGATAGAGGTGTGGTTCGTGTTCGAGCAAAAATTACTGATACCATCAAACAAGGGACAGTTTTTTTACCCATGCATTGGGGGAAAAAAAATAAAAACGATGAGTCTCGGGCAAATAACCTAACAAGTAAATCTTTTGATCCCTTTTCCAAACAACCGGGATTTAAAATTTCTGCGGTGCAGGTAAAACCTTATGCCAAGGAAAAGGAAAGCATTCTTATCATTGGTGGAGGAAATAGTACACACGCTTTTATCAAAAATTATAAAGAACTAGCTCCCGATGATGAAATTACCGTAATTTGTAAGGAAGAAAATCCTTTATACAATCGAATCCTTCTTCCTGATTTTATTAGCGGTGAAAAAGAATTTTTTGAACTCTCAAGTGCTGACTCTGAAGAAGTGGTCTCTTGGAATATCAATCTTCATACCTCTACCTCTGTGACTGAGATTTTACCGGAAGCAAAGATTGTTAAAGATGCAAATGGCAATTCTCATTCGTATAACAAACTAATCCTTGCTACCGGAAGTTCTCCTCAAATTCCAAAATCCATAACACCAGATATGGTGGGAGTTTTTAGTTTACGTG
>NZ_JAFFPR010000042.1 GCF_016918735.1 Leptospira abararensis | reverse complement strand
GACCAAAGCCATTACTCATCGTACAGGTCTGAGTCGATGGTTTTGTTGACACAGTAATTACATAGTTGGTGCCGTCAGGATAACTTTGAGGAAAGAAAAATCTTCCACTTATATTGAATGGCGCTTGTTCTGCTGCGTTGTTTTGCAAAAAAATAACCCCATTTAATCCAGCAATATTACCCCCAATTCGGTAATTTTTGCCTGATCCAGCACCTTCACGGGCAGAGGATGCAGATGCAGTCGCATATTCAGATACAAGAGTTCTTAATATTTGATCATCCGTTTGTTCGTCGTCTTTTAATGTACAATTTCCAAATATTATGGATATTGCTATAACATAAATTAATGTGCGCATAACACTTATATCCTCGGCAAATATTTTTATTTCATAAAGTACGGAAGTTAGCCGATAATCAATTCAGGTATTTTACCCAATGGGCCAAAGACTAAACAATTTTTCAACAATAGTATTATTTTCTCTTTTATTTTTCATTAGCTGTTCAACGATCCGTAAAAACTATAGGACTCTTAGAACTGATGTCTCGACTACAGATTTCAGCAGTGGGAAATTTGGTAAAACGCAAAAGTTCATCTTGAGGCGAATCAACCAAAAGCCAACGACTTATATAAGTGCGTCAAGAGACAATTTAACTGAAAATTTAAGGTATTTCTTAATCAAAAAAGGGGCAAATGTAGAAATTGCCAAAGAAGACCTGATTTCGCAGGTAACAAACGCAAACGCAACCAATAAACCAGAAGTAAATATTTTTACTCCAGAGAAACCTAACGAACTGCCAAAAGAAACTATTAGGGAATTACTGTCCCAACAACAAGGTGAGTTGTTGATCGACGGTTATATTTATGAGAAAGATCTGGGTAATGTTATCGATCCTGATTTTACCACGGGGATCATAATTAAGATTTATTCAATCGATGGAACTTTAGTTGGTGAATGCATCATTGGTTCTTTTTATTCTACAAGTGATTTTGAAGTGAACCAAATTTATGCCTCCCTCATCGCTGACAAAATTGCTCAAAACTATCTCTCTTATTCCGAGAAATGGTTTGGGTTTCTAAAAAAGTAACTTTAGTTTTTCATGTTTAGAAGAATATTCTGTTTAATGATTATTCCGATTTTTGTAGTTTATTCTCAATCTGGGGAAAAACTATATCTTGATGTGAAAAAATCAGAAGACGTTGCAATAGAAAACTCTCCAGAACTACGATTACTCGGAAGCCAACAAAGAATCAAAGGATTAATCGTAAACGAAAACTGGAGAAACTATTTTCCGACCGCATCCGTTTCATGGTTTAGAAACTCCAATGTTGTTGAAAACGAAGCTGATAGTCGATCCCAACGTGTTTCCCTAAACTTAGATCAGGTGATTTATGATGGAGGTAGAAGAAGATTAGCCCTGCAAGCGGCAATGCATGATTTAGATCTTTCCAAATATGATTTGCTCCTTTCAATCAACGATCTGAAGTTTAAAACTAGAAACGGATATTATACAATTCTTAGCAATAAAGCTCAATTAGAACTGCAAGAAAGGTCTATCGAACGACAAAAAGAACAACTTAAGTTTGCACAGAGAGAACTTAAATTAGGTGATACAACAGAAGTTCAAGTTCTACAAATTGCAAACCGTTTGAACGAAATCCTACTTCAACATAAACGGACTGAAATTGCATATAGCACGGGATTAGAAGAGTTTAAAATTCTATTAAGGTTGCCTAGTATTTCCGAAGTCATCCTAAAGGATAGGATCGAAGATGGGTATGACTTTAAATTCAAAACAATATCAGAAAAAGACTTGGTAGATCTAGCGTTTCGTTCGAGAGTCGAATTCGATAGAACAAAAGCTGCAGAATTACAAGCTTTATCGGAACATGAAATTGCGAAATCTTATTATATACCAACCTTCTCCGTCGGAAGTTATTATGCTTCAGCCGGTGATAGATATGAGCCCAGACAAAGAGAATATGGTTTCAATTTTAAAATGAGCATGGCATTAGGGGCAAATACTGTTCAGGACACTTCAAACTATATTTCTAGAAATCAGGATACTGATCGGGCACTAACCTCCTCCACAACAGTTGGAATTTATGACAACTTACAATACAAACGTAAAATAGCCCAATCTGGAATTGCTGCTGAACAAGCAAAAATTACAAGACGACAATTGGATGATATTATTCGAATCGAAGTACATAAGGCATTACATAATTATAATGTTAGCTGGGAATCAATGCTTCTTGCTGATGAAAACGCAGATTCTTTTGATAAACGTTTGAAAATCAAACAACGTCAAGTTGAAATTGGCGAAGTTCGACGTGTAGATTTAGCAGAAACGGAAATATTTTACCTTGAGGCTCAAAAAGCAAAAATTAATACTCGAGTACAATTTCTACTCTCGGTATCTCAATTAGAAATGGCTGTAGGAGCTAGTTTGGACTCATTAAATTTAATTATGCAAAAAAAAGGAAAAGATGAAGAATAATTTAAAGATCATTTTAGCATTTAGTTTACTTATAATCAATTTTTGTTCTGACAATAAAAATGAGGCTGCAAAAAAAAAGAAAACTACCAATAGGTCAGTTTACACTCTAGAACAATCGGACAAGGAATTAACCATAAATTTATTGGGTACTGTGTCTCATAAAAATAAGGCAGAGGTAAGTTCCAAAGTTATAGGAAGAATTGAAAAAATATTCAAAGAACAAGGTCAAAAAGTAAGTAAAGGTGAAGCCTTAGCGAAAGTAGAAACGTTAAACCTAGAACTGCAGTTAAAAAAAGATGAGGCTTCTGTTGAAGTCCAAAATAAACAGATAGATTTAACAAGAGCAAAATACATTCAAGCCAGACAAAGAATTGAAAAAGAAGTCGCAAATATTGAAAAGGCGAGAGCTGAAGAAGCAGAGGCAAAAGCAAATCTTGAAAATTTAAAAAGAACTCTAAACAACAAAAAAGATCTATTTGAAATTGGCGGAGTATCGGAAACAGAACTCAAAGGTGTTGAAACAGCAATGGTATCAGCCGAAACTGCATATTTCAAAGCGCAAAAGAACTTACTTTCGATTCAGGTGGGTTATAGACCGGAAGATCTCAAAAAAAATGGATTCAAAGTTCCAACTAATCCAGACGCACTTCGCGAGGCATTTGTTGATTATAATACCATTGTAGAAAAAGCAGAGCTTGACATGGCAATTGCAAACCTAAGAGCAACTCAAGCAAATATCGAAACCACCAAATTATTGATTAAAGAATCCACCCTACTCTCTCCATTGGATGGGAAAATTGCTGTAAGAAGTTTGTACGTAGGTGAGACAACTAAAGAAGGCACTCCAGTATTTGTTTTAGTGGATGATTCAGAAGTCTTTTTAACCTTTCCTGTCAGCGAAGCAGATATACCTAAATTCCAAGAAGGTAAATATATGGAATTTTCAATCGATGCGTTGGGAAAGGACAAAAAATTTAAAGGTAAAATTGCAATTGTATCACCAATTCTTGATGCCCAAAGTAGGACAGCAGAGATCAAAGTTGAATTTAAAAATGAAGGAAAAAAATTGAAACCCGGTATGTTTGCTCGAGGAGAATTCCATTATACTCTTCCCGATGACGGTTTTATAATTCCAAACAATGGAATCCTTCTATCAGAAGATAAAAAAACAGGAAAAGTTTATATAGTCAATAAAGACAAACTTGCCTTTAGTAAAGAAGTGACTGTCATTTCAAATGAAGGTGATAAGTTTTTAATCACAGGTCCTTTGAATGAAGGAGATAGTATTATACTCGGGAATTTAAACGGACTTTCTGATGGCCAACCTTGGGATCAATAGTTTAAAGTTAATAAAGAAATTTGCAAGAGATGGAAAAATTTCAATCGCTGATACATAACTAAAGCTCATTCCGAATATAACAGCTAATGACATGGGGCGCCAAAATTCAGAACCCTCATTGGAGCCAAATATTCCTGGAATTAACGCAAAAATAGTGGTTAAAGTGGTCATCCGCATTGCTCTCTTCCGATTGATCACAGCGATTTTCATTTTCTCTGCGAACGGAGTTGAGCTTTCGTTTCTTAACGCATTTTCAATAATCATAATTGCATTGTTAATTGATAAACCAGCTAATAGAATAAAACCTATGTAAGTTGATACATTATAAGTCTGACCAAAGATAAAAAGAAAGAAAGTAGTTGCCGAAATATTGATTGGTACCATTAACATAATCGGGAAACTGATTCGTAAAGATTGAAATAAAATAGCGAGTGTACCATAAATTAATCCAATGGCAAATAAAATAAAACCAAACATTTCCATTTGATTTTTCCTAAGTTTTTTCACAGCATCACCTAAATCATAATAATAATTCTGCGGGAAAGGGAATGCTTTTAACTTTGTCTCAGCCTTCTCTGCATACTCCGACAAACTGATATCCTTAAAATTTGCCGTTATGGTAACCATTCTCCTTTTATTTTTTCGATTAATCCGAGTATCGGCTTTGGTTCGTTTGAGCTCTAATAAATCAATTAGCGAAATTTTAGAATCATTAACTGGTATGAGAGAATAAGTAAGATCATCAACGGACTTCCTATCATCTGCTCGAAACCGAACACGTATATCAACTTCTCTATCACGATCAAAGATCTTAGTGGGGATTGATCCCTGTAACGCAGTACGCGCAAAATCTGAAATAAATTGATTTGTTAGGCCAGCTAACGCAACTTTATCCTGATGTAAATTTAACTGAATTTCTTCTTTGCCATCTCTGAATCGAAATACAACTTGATCGGTTTCCTTGAGTTCTTTCATCGATTCTGCAATTTGTTTCGAAAGATTTTTTAGTTCATCAAGATCATCACCAATAATATCTATATCCAATTCTTTGTTAGAACCGAAAGCATTTGCATCTATATAATAAACAAAAACTCCTTTGATCTCATCTGTAGTACTTCTTAGCTGCTTTTTTATGTCTTCGGGTGAATTGCCATCGAGATCTTTTTTTAACTTAATTGATAAATCAGCGTGCCATTTTTCAACCTTTGTAGACACCTTTTCGACGAAAGGGTTTTTTGAAATTAATTCCTCTATTAATTTAACACTTCTACTAGTCGCTTCTAGATTTGTTCCTGTTGGTAACTCAACACTTCCCATGATTTCACGACTTCCAGCAAAATCGACATACTCTTTTCGAATAAAAAACATAAAAACAAACCCCAAGGAAATAAGGGCAAACAAAGACATTGTTTTCAAAGGTACGATTTTTAATTTTGGAAAAGAAGGTCGAAAACTAAATTTCGTTTTTAAGAATTCAACGAAGGCTAAAGAATTCAATTTTGATTCTACGAAACCTGCATTGATGAAATTCCATTTTTCTGGAACTACACTGCATAACATCGGAACAAAGATGAGAGATAAAAAATATGCAATTAAGATACAAGCCGTAATAGAAGTTGCAAGATCCAAAAAATTATTCTTAAAATCTGCAGAGGCATATAACAATGGAATAAAAACAATGATATTGGTCACAGAAGATGCAAGGAGTTCTTTCCATAACTCTTCAATGGCAGTGAAAATTGGGTCAGAAACTTTATTGGAAATATTTGAATTAATTCGCTCAATGACCACAATCGAGCTATCAATTAGAACCCCTACTCCGAGAGCAAGACCTGCGAGAGTCATTATGTTCAATGATTTCTGAAGCGAATCAAGAATAACGAAAGATAATATTACTGCGATTGGTATTGTAATGGATATGATGATAGTATATCGTAGGTCCTTTAAGAATAAAAAAACTATAATACTGCAGGCTAAAGCCCCCACCAAGCCCGATGAAGAAACTGAATCTAATGCTGCAGATATATACTTAGATTGATTGTATGCAATATCGAATGTAATGTTAGGATATTCAAAATTTGTTACTTCTTGCTCTAAAATCCTGCAAACTTCTAGAATATTTGCACTGCTATTTTTTTTTATCTGGATACTTACGTTTTCGGCTCCTTTTTCTCTACTTAAGTCAGATAAATCCCTTTCGCCATCATATATTTCACTTACGTCAGTTATGCGAACAACTTTTTTTGACTTACCAACAACAAAATTTATATTGCGTAACTCCTGTATTGACTCCACTCTATTTTTTAATCTCAACTCATCTTCGTTCTCTGGCGAATTGATTAACTTTCCTAAGTAGATATCCCGATTGATATTTCTAATTTCGTCCATGACGTTGCTCGGAGTTAACCCGGTCGATAACAATCGTCCTTTATCTACATCAACTCGAATTTCTCTATACCTACCACCAATGACTATTACTTCCCCCACTCCAGGAACTCTCTCTAGAATAGTTTTTAATTTTTTTTCTGAAATTTCGCGCAATTCTTTAAGGCTTAACAATTTAGAAGTTAACCTGATTGTAAAAACAGGTTTATCTTCAGGATTGAACCTGACTACATAAGGTTCCTCTACTTCTCTTGGAAAATTATACCTTACCAATTCAACTTTTGATTTCAATTCAACAGATTTGTATTTTATAGGCTCTTGGGAATTGAAGAAGATTGTAATTTTTGATTCACCCTCTTCTGAACTCGACAGAATTTTTTCAACACCACCGACCCCAACAATTTGTTTCTCTATTGGTTTTGTAATTAATTCCTCGATTCGGCTAGGTGAATTTCCAGGAAAGCGAGTTATAATAGAAAGAATATTTGACTCTTTTTTTGGCATTAATTCGTATTTTAAGTTTCTGTAGGAAGCAATGCCAAAACCTACAGAAGCAGCAACGAACATTGTCACTGTTATTTTTCTTTTAACAATGATTACAAGGAGATTGTCCAACTATTTCTCCATTAAACCTTTTTCGATCATAACCTTACTGATAATAGGTATGAAAAATAAGCTAATGGCAGTTGAAAATATTAACCCGCCAAAAATGGATGCTGCTAAAGATCTTTGAGAAGTAGAGCCGCTAAAGGAAAATAACAAAGGTAGTAGACCTAGAATCGAGGTCAGTGTGGTCGTAAGAATTGGGATTAAACGATCTTTTGCCCCTTCAATAATCAACTTTTCGGTGCTATTATATTTTAGTTTTTCGTCTCTGTAAAACTCGACGATAAGGATTGCATTATTAACAACAATTCCCGCTAACAGAATGGACCCAAGGAGTGACATCATGTTGATGGATTCATTAAAGATGAAAAGAGAAGCAACCACTCCAAATGCTGCTAAAAAAATGGAAAACAAGATTAACAAAGGGAGTAAAAAACTCTCCATTGCGGCAGCAAGAGTCATATAAACTAAAATTATGGAAAACAATAATGCAATAGCTAATCCATTTACAGCAACATCCAAAATCTTTTTGTTTTCACCAAAAGAGATGGAAGTCCCATTTTCATTTAAATTCCCTACGCCAACGATATCTCCAACTTTATTATACGCGCTTGAAATACTTTGGTCTTCGATTTCCATAGCAAGAAATCCAATTCGTTTGCCATTCTGGCGATTAAGAATGCGACTAGATTTTCTAGATTCGATAAATGCAAAATCCTTTAGCGGAACAAATTTATTTTCATCAACTTCAAAATGAATATCTTTTAACCTATCAATACCAGTTCTACCCTCTTGCCCAGACCGAATGAGGATCGGAATTTCCTCATCTTTTACTTTATAAAAAATGGTTTCATCGCCTTTGACTATTGTCTTCAAGGAATCACCAACATCTGAAGTTCTTAGCCCAAAGGAAGCTAATCGATTTCTATCAAATGTAATTCGCACCTCATTTAGCTCTTGGTCGAAAGAAGTTTGAATTTCTTTGGAATTAAAAGTTTCTTTAAGTTTGTTTTTTAGCTTTAAGATTTCTGCATTGATGTCAATGTAGTTCCCGCCTGTAACAACAACTGAAACCTGCTCAAAAGAAAATGGCAACACTTCCGATAAAATATCAGATGATGATATGATTTTTATTTTTTGCATTTCATCATCCATCTCTTTCAATCTTTCGATGAACTTGTCTTTTTTTGAAAAACTACTGAATCTAAAGAAAATTTCTGCACGATTTAATCCAAACTCAGAAGTTGGAAACATAGTTAATTCTTTTTGTTCAAAACCTAATTTCGCAAGAACATCGGCATTTTCATCAATCAGAATGGCCAGTTTCTCGATGCTCTCAACTACATCTGAAGTTTTTTGAATCCGAGTACCGTTTGGCAAAGTAAGTTTAATATTTAAATCCAACCTTTGAACTTTGGGCATTAGATTTACTGAAATAACCGAAGCAAGTAATCCCGCAAATACGAGGGAGCCAAAGGCAATCATAACAACAATTTTTGGTTTTTCCAAAAAGGCTTTTAAAAAGAATATGTATGTTGCTTCAATCTTAATGATTAATTTTTTACTTAAATTCACCAAGCGATCGTTATTTTTGAATTTTGATGAAATCATTTTATTAAAAAATGGTAGAAAAACTAAAGAGACCATTAGAGAGGAAGCTAAACATATACAAACACTTAGTGCAAAATCTTTAAAGATGATTCCTTCCAACCCATTGAGATAAAAATTTGGTAGAAAAACAACTATAGAAGTTAAATTCGAAATGACTAAGGCAAAGGCAATCTTGGAAGCCCCAATTTCAATTGCCAAATGCTCATCTTTTGAGTTCTTTTTTTCCTTATGAATGGATTCTAAAACCACGATTGATGAATCGACCATCAATCCGACACCTACCGCAAGACCACCTAACGACATTAAATTCAAAGATTGCCCAATGAAGTGCATACAAATAAAAGAAACTAATATAGAAGTTGGGACTGAAAAAGTAATAAGGATGGCCTCTACCCAAGAGCCAGTGAAAATTGTGAGTATTATAAAACAAATCACAACCGAAAGAATAATGGAACTTGCAACATCACTCACTGAAGACAAAATCAAATCAGATCTGTCTTCGACGAT
The DNA here is from genome assembly GCF_016918735.1 of Leptospira abararensis. Lineage (GTDB taxonomy): Bacteria > Spirochaetota > Leptospiria > Leptospirales > Leptospiraceae > Leptospira_A > Leptospira_A abararensis. Next base: position 65,721 of record NZ_JAFFPR010000042.1, on the reverse strand, counting down.
TTCCAGCTCCAATACATCGGAAAATCGATCATTGATTTCACTCACTACTTCGTGAACATTTTTGGCGACTTCAACGGTATTTTTCCCAGATTCTTTGCGAATATCAACTAATATACATTCAGAAAGATTTCTACGACAAATGCTTGTTTGGTCTTTAAACGAATCCTTAACACTTGCAACACTATTGAGATAAACCGGAGCCCCTGCTTCAGATGTTTTGAGAATAAGATTTTCTATTTCACCAACATTCAAAAATGCGCCCATAGTCCGAACAGTGACTTCATCTTCACCTCTAATGATATTTCCTGAAGGAATATTTTCATTGTTAGATGCAATTTGTCTTTGGATTTCATTCGGGGTGACTGAATAGGACTTCATTCGATTTGCGTCCAATTCGACCAATATTCTTCTTTCTAACCCACCCGATAAAGTGATCGTAGCGACACCGTCAGTTTTTTCAAATATAGGAATGAGGTTTTTCTTTATAAAATTGCGAAGGGTTTTAAAATCGCTCGATTTAGGAAAGGCAACTATTCGGACAATTGGTTTGTCATTGGGGTCAAACTTTAAAACAATCGGCTTTTTGACATCAATCGGCAAAGCACCTTTTACTAGATCTAACTTTTCCCGAATGAGTACAGTTGCGAGATCCACATCAGTTCCCCAACGAAATCGTACCTTTACAATGGACATCCCCTCTAATGTTTCCGAAAAGGTTTCATCCACTCCTTCGGCAGAAGCCACTACTTCTTCTATCGGTTTTGAAACAAGTAACTCCATCTCTTCAATAGAAGCATTTGGATAAGTAGTTAGAATGGTAATCGTTGGGATTGTGATATTTGGAAATAACTCAATCTTAAGTTTAGAAAAACTGATCGCTCCAATGCCAAGGATGAAAACTAAGCAGACAGTGGTAGTAACCGTTTTGCGGAGAAAATACTTTACCATTATATGGAAGGGAATCGGACTAAAATGGTTTGGTCTGAATCCATTATGTTCCCATGATTGTCTCTAATCCCAGAACTTCCACCCTTAACCGTTATGGAGTAAGTAGAACCTTTGTCTAAACATTTGGCAACGGTACCAAAAGCAGTGATGTTTGGAGCATCAATGACGGGGGTGGCATCGACCGGATTCGTAAAGTATTCCTGGCAAGCTCCACTCGCCGAGCCAAATTCACGATTGATTGTAAGACGCAAAGATGTTAATAGAATTTGACCTACTCCTGGTAGCACATTATCACAAGCACTGTTGTCTTCAGTAGCATAGCAAAACCTAATGTACAAATTTTGATCACATTCATTTCCTGGAGGACAACTAGCAGTAGAAAGTCCATTGATCTGATTACTTTCCAATTTGTCTATAAGTGCAAAACTAGGACTCTTATAGATGCCTTCTACAAGCATCTTTCGTGTGGTAGTTCCAAATGTTCGTATATTAAAATTATATGACTTCCTCAATCGATTGTTCTGAAAATCCACGACTGCATCACTTATTGTTAAATTATAGATTGTAACTGGATCTAAAGGTTCCAAAAACCGAATTTCAAAGTTTGTTGGAGAAATTTGGCTTAGATTATAATTCTTAGAAGGTGTGATTCTAATCGCACCAGCCAAGGGAATTGGTTGGACTGGTTCATTAAATACTAAAGTAAAAACATCATTGCGATTGAAACCCGATTCCACTAATATTTCGTTAGCAACAAAATTGGGAACCGAAAGCGTTGAAATTGAAATTAAGTCCGGCGCTACCAAATCATCCCCAACAGTAAATACTACATTTTCCGCCGAAGCAAGATCATTGCCACTTTTATCACGAGCCGTAGTGGAAACATTCAGTGAGTAAACAGTTCCAAAATTAAGTGGGTATTTCGGAATGAATTGAAATGTTTGGTCATTATTTGAAATCACGGTATTGGGAATGTCAAATTCTACGGATGGGCTTAACGAAACGGCACCAAACACAGATAACTTGTCCATAGGTTTGTCAAATTGAACTGTAATTAAGGAATTGGGAGAAACTCCTACATTTCCATTGGCTGGGATGGTTTGGGTGACTTTTGGTTTGTTTAAATCCGTTGAGTAACTAAATCGCGATCTATAATCATCAAGTAAATTCACTCCACCGGCAGACTCAGCTTTTGACTTTCCGATACTAAAAATATACATTCCTGGATCTGATAACCTATTGTTCGGAGAAAATACCATCAAGTTTTCAAACCAAGCAAAAGTTCCACCAACAGCCGACCCGTCTCGAATCAAACTAAAAGCGGATTGAGTGAACTCCTTATTCATACCTTCTGAAAATAAAATAGATATTTTTGTATCAGGGGAGATCCCGAGCGAACCATCCGCTGGATCTGCTAGAAGGATCCTTGGAGGAGTCGAAGCTGGTAAAAGCGAAGTTGCCGGTAAAAAATCCAAAGGCCCTTCTGCATTATCCAATAACTGACTACAAGATATTTCGAAAACCAAAATGAAAATAACAAATAATCTAGTTACCATAGAAAATAAACTCCAAATCATTCGGTAAGTGATTTTCATTTAGATCATGTACGCCACTGACCCCTCCAGCGATTTTAAAAATATACCTAACTAGGTTTCCAGAGATTCCGCCTAACGTTACCTTGATTCGCTTCGGATTTGGTCCAGTTGGATCATGCTCTACTTGCTGGATAAAAATGCTAGAGGTGACAGGGCCACCCGAAAGATAAGTAACACTAATTGCATTGAGTAAATTATTGTCCCCTGTCAGCTTTAATCCTACCCCTCCAGCTGTTTGAAGAATTATTTCGACCTTATATTGAGTCGGACAAGTATACCTTGGCCTAAACTCATAAGGACTAGTTAGACTGGTAGGTATATTAATCGTTAAATCCACTGGTGCATCGATTAAAAAACAATCTGGTGGCGCAGTAAACGATTTACCGAGAATTTGGATCGGAGTTATGTTCGCACTTGTCAAGGGGTCATTTACTGTAAAATCAATTGTGTGCGATTGGTTCATCCCTACCCCACTCGCACTAGTGAAATCGCGAGCAATGGACAAACGATATTGTTGTCCTGTTGTTAAAGGTGAGGAAGGTATAAATTTTAAAAGTTGGCTATTCTCCCATTCGAAATGCCCATTAATACTGGGTGTAAACCGAATTTCCCCATTGATATTTTTAATCGTCATCGGAGTGGAAAAATTAAATCTAAATATATCAAACTTAGAAACACCCTGAAAAGAGTTAATAAACGGATCTGGATTCAGTGTTCCCCAGGGCAATACTGGCGGCGGCGGGAAAGGAGTGACCTCAATCGTTGGCACTTCTAATGTTGTTGCTGTGGAAAAGGCCACTAGATATTCTTTATCAAGTGAAATGCCAAGTGCACTTTTTGCATTTACGTTTACACGCAATCGATAGGTCGCCCCTAGATTTAATGGTGACTTAAGTCTTAAGGTCAACTCGCGAAAACTAGCATCCCAAATCGGAGTGAAAAGAGCACTTGCTCCTTCAATGGTTACAGCATTATTTGTACTGACTGGATCCATTGGTTGGGAAAATTGAACCACTAAATCAGAATTAACAGGCCAACCTAATTGTAACTCCCCACTTAACGGAGGGTTTGTTGCGACCACAGTGGGAGCTCCGCCAGCACCGATAGTATAAAAACTAGAAATAAAATTCTTAGCCATTCTATTTCCATCTTTATCTTTTGTACTACTTGCGTTTAAACTAATTTCGTATTTCTTACCTTGTGTTAACCCAGCAGAAAAGTTTAAGATCAATCGAGTATCAAAAACCCAAGACGGTGTGAATGAAGTATTCCCACCGGGCGCAGATACGCTAATGGCTGATTCAACTAATGATCGATCCATCGGTTTTGAAAAATCTATCATGATAGGAGAACTAACTTGAACTTGATTTGCTTCCGATGCAGGATTAATAAAAAGTACTTTCGGATAAACAAAGCCATCCTCTACCTGAGCACCAAGTAACCCTAATATATCTGCCTCATTTGGTATCTTGCTACACTGTAAAAACAAAATAGCAAAGCTGAAAATAAAAGTAAGCGTCGTTTTCATTACTTTCTTTTTGGTTTTTTACTTACTTCAGCAGTAGATTCTTTTGCGTCAGATGTTCCACTCAAACCCGCATTTCGATAAATTTCATTAAGATCTCTTTTTATTTTATCTGATCTCTTTGCAATTTCGATTCCATGCGAGTATTGAATCAACGCATCTTTCACATTCCCTTCTTGCTCAAACAACTTGCCTAAATAATAATGAGCATCTATTTGATTATCATCTAATTGTATGGCTAAAGATAATTTTTGTTTAGCATCATCACGTTTGGATGAATCTAACATGTATATTTTGCCAAGCCAAGTAAGGGAAGTGGCGTTTCCTGGAAAATCATCTAAAATATCCTGAAACGTCTCAGCAGCATTTTCGTGTTTCCCGAGATAATACTCGGTTTTGCCTTTCATCAGTCGGGCTGAAACAAAACTATTGTCTGCTTTTACTGCACCTGAAAATTCAACTAAAGCTTTCTCTAAACTCTTCTTTGAGTAAAAATCAACGCCTTTTGCATATAAAGAAATTGCATCCTCTCGATTCTTGCAGTTTAATACCAAAAACAATAAAATAAAAAGTGTACGATATATTTTAGTACTCATCAGGGGATTATTGTAACCTTACTTCGCTGTTTAATTTTCGCTAAAATAACCTTTGCTTCTTCTGCTCTGTTTTTTGCAGATAACTCTAACTTTCTCCAATAGAGAAATTCTTTTAGAACTACCTTTTCAGATTCAGTAAGATTTTCTTTTTTTAAAATTCCCGCTTCTTTTAATTTTGCTACCATTTCAGTTTCGTTTGCAATTTCATCAGAAACTTTCAAACCACCTGTTTTTTCAAAAATATAGAAGTCCAAGATTCCCTTAACTAAATAAGGTTTTATATATTCTTTAAAAGCCTTGCTGGAGAAGTCGACATCACCTATGGCTTCTGATAACAGAATCGACTCATTGATATAATTCTCAAGATAAAGTCTCGCTTCCTCGGGTTCAAATAAAGGAGGCTTTTTTTCAAAGTACAATCTTAAGTTCCGTACATAATCTTTATATGCGTCTTTGGAAAATTTTTTCTCACCTATCAAAAACAAAGCCGGCTCGCCGACCCTTTCGCTAAGAATACTTTCGGCAAAACCTTCAATACTCTTGTTGCCTTTACAAGAGTATTGAATTGCTAAACATAATATAAGAAAAATATGAAACTTTGATTTCATTTACTCAGCTCTGAAATTCTAATTTTTGCATCTTGAACCGGTTGTTTCATTTCGGGAGATGCAATTTTAATAAAAATTTCAAAGGATTCGATCGCCTTCTTTTTATCACCCTTTCGCATATACATTAAAGCAAGATTATACCGTGCTTCAGGGAAATCAGGGTTATTTACAGTTGCCGTCTTATAATATTCTAATGCTTTTGCAACATTGTCTTTTTTCTGGTATAAAACTCCCAGGTTATAATGTGCTCTAAAAAAATCTGGATCAATTTCCAGTGATTTTTTAAAAAACAACTCTGCTTTTTCCTCATCTTTTAACAATAGATAAGTAAAACCGATATTATTTGGATACTCCGGAGATAATGGATCTTTATCATGTGCGGATTCGAATTTTTTTCTCGCATCCAATACTTCACTCCGTTGGAGTAATCCAATACCATCAGAGTTTAGTTTTGCTGCCTCAGATGCATCTTTCAATTTACCTTCCTCGCTTTGTGCGCACACACTAGTGAATGACAACACGATCAAAGAAACAAGAACAAGTGTTATAACTTTCAAATACTTTACCATTTCCATTTTGGTCAAACTAATCTAATCATCGTATTGCGAAAGTACTAATCTTTAATTTTATTTGACAGTGGGGAATATAATTGGAACCTAACAGAAAATGAAACGCTTTCTGCTTTCCCTCAAGAAAAGACACCTAATTTTCGCTACATCAGCAATCCTTCTAACTTTTGTTTTAGTTTTTATTTATGTCACTTACTACCGAGCCAAATGCACATCAGGCGATTGTGATACTGGTTTTGGCGTTTTAGAATTAAAAGATGGAACCTACTACGCAGGTGGTTTCTTAAATCATAGGTTTCATGATTTTGGCATCCTAAAACACATCAGTGGAGAAAAATATGAGGGTTACTGGCATAGAGGGGAAAAGAACGGCAAAGGAAAGATATTTTATCCGAACGGTGCCTTTTTTGAAGGAAATTTTAGAAGGAATGTAAAACACGGGGAAGGGTATTATGTTTGGTCTGACGGTACCAGAATATCCGGTTTCTTTGTTGATGGCGAACCTCAAGGAAAATGTACATTAACTCTGCCGAACAAAATAACTCTTATCGGTGAATACGAGCGGGGAATTGTGATCAACGGAGAAGGAATTTATATTTACGATGATCAGTCTCGTTATATTGGAAACTGGAAGAATGGGAAAAGGGAAGGCAAAGGAACCTTGCTTTCCCCATCAGGTGAAATTATTAAATCCGGCAACTGGAAAAGTGACCTCTTTCAAGGATAAAACTTCTGCTATCCTTTCTACGCAAATTGAAAGTATGGCAGACTCACTTCTGGCTCACGTATCCTCTGTTTGACAAGAAAGGTTCTAATTTTACCTTTCCCCTTCACTTCGATTTCACCCCTTGCTTCCAATGCAAAATCGGACTGAATTAGTTTTGCAGTCGATTCGGTAATTTGAATTTCATTGGGCAGGCCATGTGACTCCATCCGGGAGGCAAGATTGACTGCATCTCCCCAAATATCATAAATAAATTTTTTTGTTCCTATCACACCGGCAACCACAGGACCTGTGTTGATCCCAATCCGCATACTTAGTTTTGTTCCACTTTTCCCAAGTTTTAACCGAGAAAGTAAAGATTTCATATCCCAAGCCATATGGGCTGCGAGTAATGAATGATACTGATCAGGTGCAGGTAGTCCAGCCACCGCCATATAAGCATCCCCAATGGTTTTAATTTTTTCTAATCTATACTTTTCAGCTAACACATCAAAGTAAGAAAAAATTTCATTTAAGATGCGAACCACAGCTTCGGGTTTCATTCCAGAAGAAATTTGTGTAAAACCAACGATATCTGCAAACAGAACCGAAACTTCGGGGTAACTATTAGCAATTAACCCTTGTTTTTCTTTTAATTCTTCGGCGATTGCTTTGGGTAGAACATTTAACAATAGTTTCTCTGCCCTTTCCTGTTCATTTCTTACTTTTTCGTATGCGTTGGCAATTTCAACTCTCGAATCTTCATTTTCCTTTAAAGTAGAACGAACCTTTCCTAAAACCAAATTATATCTTTCTGCAATCTGTCCCACTTCCGTAAAAGGTTCCACAGGTACATCGAGAGTTAAATCGCCCGTTTTGTGTTGATAGTCCATTGATAAAAACAAATCAATAAGTTCTGTTGTTGCTTTGTGTTCCGAAATATTTAAACCCATCCGCTCTTCTGTTTCATCAACGCGGAGGTGGTAGATTCTATTGATTCCTTTGAAAATAATGTAAGATACCCCAAAAGCAAAAAGACCAACAACAACGACACCTAAAAGTTGAATGAGGATAAAGTCCCCTCTCCCACTCGTTGCTCCTAAGCTATCAATGTCTCCAAAAATCCCTACCGCCAAAGTCCCCCAAAGACCACCGACTAAATGCACAGGGACAGCGCCCACAGCATCATCAATCTTCCATCTTTCGAGTAATTTCTCTGCAGGGATAGTGAGTCCTCCCGCAATCATACCAATGACGGCAGCTTGTGCCGGTTCCACACAATTCGCACTAGCAGTAATGGCAACAAGACCCGCCAAAGATCCGTTCAATGGTGATATTGCCTCTGGGTATCCTTTCACAAACCAAGTTAAAAATAATGCAACCATCATGGAAAAACCGGAGGCAATGATAGTGTTTAAAATGACAATGGGAACGGATCCATTAAATGCTAAAGTACTTCCTCCGTTAAAACCCATCCAACCGAACCAAAGAATGATCCCGCCTAACATAGCCAATGGGAGATTACTGCCTGTGACTGATTTTGAAGGTTCCCCTTCTTTAAATCTACCGAGCCTTGGCCCAACAACCAAAAGAAGTGCTAAGGATACCCAACCACCGACACTATGTACTTGTGTGGAACCGGCGAAATCATGAAATCCCAATTGTTCTAACCAACCTCGAGAGGACTCAATAAAAGTTCCGCCCCAAACCCAATGCCCGACAATCGGATAAATAATCCCAGAGATCAGAGCTGTTGCCAAAAGATAAGAGGGAAATTTTAAACGTTCTGCGACGGCACCGGAAACAATGGTAGATGCAGTTCCGCAAAACATCAATTGAAACAAAAAGAAAGTGGGAGGCCAAGCATTGTCTTTAGGAAACCCAGGTAAAAATAAATCTGTTCCGATAAGTCCATAAAACGAGGAACCAAACATGATTCCAAATCCAAACAAATAGAATAATAATGTGGCTACTCCAAAATCGGCGATGTTCTTAATCGCTACGTTGATCGAATTTTTGGCCCGAGTCAAACCAGACTCTAAAACTAAAAACCCACCCTGCATCATTAACACAAGCCCCGAACAAACGAGTACCCATAAAATATCTAATAGATTTTTTTGAACCGACATCCCCTACCCTCAAAATCTAATTCCATTTAGGTGATTTCACCTAAATAGTCCTGATTTTAAAAGATCATTTCAGCTTATTTTAGATCAGCAAGTCGAATTCTAAGCATTTTCACCTAACAATCATTTTAAAGAACGAACGACTCGCATTCAATTTGAAAAAATTGTTCATTATATAGGCAACTTGCTTGTAATTTATTCCCTGCGCCACCGATCGTAGCGGAAATCCTTTCGCGTTAGAGAAAGATTGGAGCGGAGAGCGGGATCGTGCCTCTAAATAAGTTTGATCACCAAACAGATCCGAGGCGCCCCAGTAAAAATAAAAAGTGAATTACTTAAGTTTAGTTTTTCTTCGCAAACGACTCCATTGATTCCAAAGAATAAAACTGAGTCCGAGGGAGATCAGGGCAAATGCGAAACCACCACCAAGGGCGGTGAGAGCATTGAAAGATTCTTCCACACAAAGATCTGAAGTGGAGCCGGCATACACAGCACTAGCTTGGATTCCATTTTTATTGGTTATGGATTGTGCTTTATCATACACAATTGTAATTGTATCACCTTTTTTGACTCCTAACAATCGGAGTTGGGGTTCAGAAGGTTTATGTTTTTTTTTATATGTTCTTTCTTCGTTCTCAAAGTTATGATTGGCAAGTCCAGATTCATGATAAACCAACAATTCTGTTTTATCGTTCAACACTAAGAAGAAACTTCCAACGGATACTTGATATAAATTCCAGTGATTGCGTTTAGTTTCATATTCAACATTATAAACAACAAAACCAGATTCTGGATCTGGTAAGTTATTAGAAGAGATAATACCAGAAATAAGGTGAGAGTCTTTGGTATTGCGATAAGATTCATCGCAGAAGAAACGGCGGTATTCCCAATCTTCCATAGCATTGAATACAAGAAGAGTGGACAAGGTCGCAGTAAATACAACCATTAGAAAAAGAAAAAAATAAGTGGCAAAAGATTGGGAAAACTTAGAAGACTTCATCGTTGTTATTTCTTTTGGTATATTCCTTGCGATTATTAGAACTAATCGGATTTTGAATCAAGGAACTCAATACTACAAATTTATGAAATTAACTGTAAAGGTAAAACCAAATAATAAACAGCCAGGATTAGAATTTATATCAGAAACAGAATGTATTGCTCGCTTAAAATCTCCACCAGTGGATGGAAAGGCAAACGAAGAACTCATCACCTTACTTTCCAAACACTTTCGCGTCCCTAAAAACAATATTACGATTCTCTCTGGACTTTCTTCCAAAGCAAAGTTGATTTCAGTCCTTCCTAGGACTTGAGAAACATCAACCCAATCAGACTTAAATTCACTGAATTTTAAGTTCACAGATTCCAATCAAAATAATAGATTTGTAAAATTAAGAGTTCTTTTTGCACTCATGGTACTTTGATAATGAAGAAACCCAATGCCCTTCTGGAAACAAAAAATCTTGGGAAAACCTACCAAGTGGGTGAAGTGCCACTTGTTGCACTCCATTCAGTGAATCTGAAATTTAATGAGGGAGAACTAACAGTGATGTTAGGTGCGTCGGGCTCAGGGAAATCTACTCTTCTCAATATTTTGGGCGGACTAGACACAGCCACCACCGGGGAAGTATTATTCCATGGAAAAACGTTGGCCCTGGAAAACGATGAAGGATTAACTCGCTACAGAAGAAATCACGTTGGTTTTGTTTTTCAATTTTATAACTTAATCCCAAGTCTCACTGCAGAAGAAAATGTTCGTTTGGTAACGGATCTTTCCGACCACTCCATGTCCCCTCTTGAAGCATTGACTTTAGTAAAACTCGCGGATCGAAAAAATCATTTCCCAGCGCAACTTTCTGGCGGGGAACAACAAAGAGTTGCCATTGCAAGAGCTATAGCCAAAAGACCAGAATTACTTCTTTGTGATGAACCTACAGGAGCCCTTGATTTTAAAACGGGAAGGATTGTTTTGGAAGCCATCACCGGGATTAACAAAGATCTGGGAACAACAACGGTTGTGATCACACATAACGAGTCCATTGCCCAAATCGCCGATCGTATAATCCTTGTTAAGGATGGAACTATCGTTTCCGACTCTGCGAATCATCACAAAAAACCTGTATCCGAGGTGAGTTGGTGATTGGCAGAACGTTAAACTTAAAATTACTGAGAGACTTAAAGTCGATGACTATGCAGGGTTTGACTGTGGGCCTTGTGATCGCTGCAGGGATCAGTTATTTTTCAGCCTCTTGGGCTGCTTACTTTTCGTTAATGGATGCCCAATCCAATTTTTACAGCAAACAAAATCTATGCGAAGGATTCGTCTATTTAAACCGGGCTCCTTCTTTTCTTGAATCAAAAATAGCCGCACTTCCAGGCATCTCTGACTTTGAAACAAGAATCTCAAAAGAAATTGTTTTAGATTTCCCTGGTGAAGTGTATCCTTCTGCTGCCCAGTTGATCTCTTTACCAGAACATACGAATACTCTGTATTTAAAAAAAGGATTTTTGCCAAAACAAAACCAAGATGTAATCATTAGTGAAAATTTTGCCAACGCCAATCGATTAGAACCGGGGTCTGTTCTATCCTCAATTATTGGTGGTAAACGTGTATTCCTACAAGTAACAGGTGTTGGTTTGTCACCAGAGTTTGTTTATGTATTCAGGCCAGGAAATCCAATGCCAGACGATAAACACTATGGCATCATCTGGATGAAACGAGAAGCTATGGAAGCGAACTTCAACTTTGAAGGTGCCTTCAATCAAATTATCTTTCATTTTGCCACAGACGGAGAGGATAGATTACGCACAATGCGTGATTTAGATGGTTTGTTAGATGAGTTTGGTGGCTTAGGGGCAAAAGAAAGAAAACTATTGCCTTCGGATTCTTTTTTGAGTGATGAATTTAGGCAACTTCGGACTACTGCGGTATTTTTACCTGGAATTTTTTTAGCAATCGCTGCTTTTCTTTTGCACATCATCTCTAATCGATTGATTTCTAAGGAACGAGAACAAATTGCGACCTTACGAGCGCTTGGTTATACTTCCAGAGATATTGTTTTGCATTATTTGAAGCTCATTACTTTTATCACTGCAATAAGCAGTATCCTTGGTGTAATTGTTGGATATTTTTTAGGCAACGCAATGACAGGGTTGTATGGAAGATTTTATAAATTCCCTGAGCTGATTCCAATTTTCCCACCCCTACTCGCTTTATTTAGTGTTAGCTTTGGAATGCTTATTGGTGGGATTGGAACGATCATCTCTTTACGAAGTATCATCCAGCTAGATCCAGCACAAGCCATGCGTCCTGCTCCACCTGGAACATTTACAATTTCGTTTTGGGAAGCATGGATTACAAATCTTAGAACTATACAAAGGATGGTCCTAAGAAATCTTTTTAAACGCCCGACAAGAACAATACTTACGATTTTGGGTTTATCTACATCCATTATGATTATGATTATTGGAAACTTCATTCAAGATACTGTAGGTACTTTGTTAGATTTACAATTCAATACAATTCAAAGAGAAACTCTTACTTTAGTTTTCAGAATTCCAGTGGAAGATTCTGTATTGTTAAGTCTTAAAGAAAAAAAAGGTGTTTTTATCGCAGAAGGACAAAGATCGATTCCGATTAAAATTACTAAACATAGAAAAACAAAGGATAGTATCTTAACAGGAATTTCGGATGGCTCCGATCTAAGAAGAATCTTAAACCATGATTTACATCCAATTGATATTCCCGTTTATGGGATCATGATGAATACTGACCTTGCAAACAAAATGGGGATCCAAAAAGGAGAAACCATAGTAATCGAAACTCTTGACGGGGAAAAAAGAAAAATCCCTGTCACTGTTACTGCTTTTGCCAACGAAATTTTGGGACAGGGCGTATTCATCAATAGAAACAATCTAAATCGAATGTTGGACGAAGGAAGTTTAATTAACTTAGCCTTATTAAAAACCGATCCTCTAGAAGATAAAAATTTAATCGAAGAATTTAAAGACAACCCACTTGTGATTGGTTTATTCTCAAAAACAGCAATTCTTACTGCTTTTAAGGAAATGATGCAAAGATCTCTCCAATCAACTTCCATCGTCATTTTAATATTTACAATTATCATTTCTATTGGGGTAATCTATAATACGGCGATGATCACTTTATCTGAACGTATTTATGAATTGGGAAGTTTGAGGATATTGGGGTTTAGTTTAAAAGAAGTATTTGAAATTATTGCTTGGGAACTAACATGGCAAATAATTGTTGCAATTCCCATTGGATGTTTTTTTGGAAATAAGGTAGCAAACCTAATATTAAATAGTAACGAAACAGAAGGATTCAAAGTCCCCGCTGTTATTTTTCCATCCACTTATTACTATTCAATACTTCTGGCACTAACCACTGCCGCCATCAGTTTTATCATCGTTTATCGAAAATTAAAAACAATGGATTTATTAAGTGTACTCAAGGTGAGAGAATAACATGACGAAAGAAAGATTTTTAGAACTACTAAAAACCAAAAACGCAAAAATAACAATCGCTGTAATTTTGTTTTTAGGATTTTCTTTTCTAATTTTAAAGAAGGATCCAAAACCTGTTGAAGTATCCGCTGTAACTCAAAGTGTTTACAGACAAATACTTTCTGTACAAGGAAAAACAAAAATCAAAGAACTTTATACTGCATACTCCCCGGTAAATGGTGTAATGCGCCGAGTAGAATTGCACGCAGGAAACAAAGTCACTAAAGGTATGACTCTTCTGACTATTGATTGGGATATAGTGAAAACAGTGAAGGCAAGTGCCAATGGTCAAATTCTAAAAGTATACCGTGAAAGTGCGGGTCCAGTGGCCATGGGGGAACGTATTTTAGATTATGGTGATATTACAAAAATTGATGTATCCGCTTTTATTTTATCGGAAGATATGCCTGATTTAGATCTCAAAGACAAAGTCCTTCTCACTGGCTTTGGAGAAAATACTTTAGAAGGCGAAGTCTCGATCATCGAACCTTCGGCTATCACAAAAATTTCCTCCTTAGGTGTTGAAGAACAACGTGTACCGATTTATATTGAATTCAACCCTCCTCCTGATATCGGAGATGGTTATGAATTGGAATGTAAAATTATCTTATTTGAAAAACCAAATGCTACAGTAATACCCACCTCGGCTTTGTTTCGTGAAGATGAGAAGTGGGCAGTGTTTACCGTTGAAAAGAAAAGAGCAAAACTACGATTTGTTGAAGTAGAACATCAAAGCGAAGGTATTAGTATGATTAAAAGTGGACTTACCATTGGAGAATCTGTGATACTATATCCAGGTGATACTGTTGTGGATGGAACTAAAGTGGTACCCGAATAGCTACACTGGATTTTTTAGGTAAGGTAAAATAAAACTGCGAGCCCTTACCTAATTCACTTTCTACACGAATACTTCCTCCATGTTTTTCGATAAATTCTTTGCATAAAATTAAACCAAGCGCCGTACCCCTTTCTCCAAGGGTACCAGGCATACTTGTTTGTTTGGCATCAATCCGAAATAACTTATTCCTAATTTCTTCTGTGATGCCTATACCAAAATCAGTAATGCAAATCTGTATATCATCACCAATGGATTCAGAAGAAATTTGAATTTCGTCACCTGGGTGAGAATACTTGATAGCATTCGAAATAAAATTTCTAAAGATAGTATCTACCATCTTTTCGTCAGCATAAACCATTGAGTTAGGATCTACACAATTCTTCATTGTGATTGATTTGTTTTGGATCGAGAAGGAAGCAGATGCAATAGAGGATTCAATAGAACGATAAATAGAAATATCTTCTGGAAAAAATGCTATTTCACCAGTTTGAGACCTTGCCCATGTCAAAAGATTTTCTAACAAAACATAAACTTCACCCGAAGATTGAAAGAGAATACTCAAATCATTTTTTGTCCGTTTCAAGGGCCTTGTATCCAGGTCTTCTAAAATCATACCAGCAAAAGTATTCATTCCACCTATTGGGCCTTTCAAATCATGTGCAATAATTGAAAAAAATTTATCTTTTGTATGATTTAACAACTGTAATTCGGAATAGAAATTATCTTTTTCAATTTCTGCTTTTTTTCTTTGATCAATATTTCTGGATACTCCCAGTATATTAATAGAACCATCCGGATTCCACTGAAATACCGTATTTGCTTCAATCCAAATTGTGGAGCCATCCTTACAGTATTGTTCCACTTCATCGCTAAAAGGTTTTCTTTCACCGGTTTCTTTAAATTCCCGTATCCGTACCGGCAAAACTTCCATTATATATTTTAAGGATTTCGGCGTAAGTGAGTCCTTTAATTTATGGTGGATTACTTCTTCAGCTCTAAACCCAGTGATATTAAAAATGGATGGGCTGACATAAAGGTATTTTTGTTCTTCAAAATTTAACACCCATATAACATCTGTAGTATTTTCAGCAAGTAATCGATACTTTTGTTCGCTTTCTTCTTTTCCTTTAATAAAAATGTCAATACACATCATAAGAAAGCCAAATGTCATCATTACCGAAGTTATGTAAAAAAACAGATAGGTAATATCTTGAATGGGCCCTTTTCCAAACGCAATTTGCGAAACAGAAACATCAGCAAAAGTATAATAAAGGGAGCGAAGAAATAAAAAGATTCCGCAGGACAAATAGAAAAACGCAGTAAACCGACTAGACAAACGCGACTTTCTGTTCGCAGCCAAAATTGCCTGAGAGGATAATGTAAGCTGTAAACCCGCAGCAAAAGAAATTAAAGAGATGCGATATTTAGGTGCAAAATCAGAAAAGTGATGAAAAACCAGTAATACAAATACTAGAATTACAGAAAAAATTCCAGACTTCCACATTGGCTTTCTATCAAACATCGAAAGTATGACATTATTAGAATATACCAACGAGAGTAAAATGATCGAATTACCTGCACCAATAGAAACCCAATCGGGTATAACTCCTCTTAGGGCCCCCATTACAATCCATCCGAAGGCCTGTAACAGAGTGGCAATCGACCAATCTTTTACAAACCGAAGTTTTTGGAAATAACCTCGAGCAGCAAACCAAAGCCCCCCCGACATCAATAGACATCCAATTATGTTAATAAATACAACTGTTCGTGGGTCGATGTTCATTTTAATTGGGGAATTTCCGAAACCCTAAATAAATAGTTTTTTCCCGCGTAATTTAATCAACTACAAATAGGTATTAGTTAATGAAATTTACTAATAAAGGGAGAAGTAAGGTTCCTAAAACTATTATTAGGCGGCTGGTTAAGGTTTTGAGAACAAATCCAAAATATAGGACAATGAAAATTCCAATTCCCTTTGGTTCGAGCGGATTGTTATCTCTTTTATTTTTTCTTTGCCAAGAGACAAAGAACTAAGAGCATTCCCATGAATAAAATCAATAAGAATGTTGAGCATTTTTTTATCGTCTGCCGCAGGATAAATTTTTTCTAGTAAAGTTTGAAGGGTTTGGTTTAGAGAAATGACAGATGGAAAACTATCATAAGAATTTTTAATCAAATAAAGAGACATCCCCGGGTATTCTATAAATAATTTCCAATACTCAACTAAAATTCTTTTTAAATTCGATTTAGGATTTTTATCAGTGATTGAAATCTCTTTTTCGAACCGTTGAAAAATTTGTTCTACCATTGCCATGGTCAGAGCGTCTTTGTTTTCAAAATAGTGGTAAATGGCCATTGGATCTAGTGCCAATTTTGTAGCTAATTTTCGCATACTAAATGACTCATAGCCATCTTTTTCACAAATTTTCAAAGCGGTATGTATAATTTTTTGTTTCATTTTTAACCGGACACCTCTACGGTGTAGAGTATACAATTCTACACCGTAGAGGATTATGCTATTTATGATACAATATAAAGCATTTATTGCAAGCAGTTTAGACGGTTTTATAGCAAGATCTGATGGGTCAATCGACTGGCTTACATCGGATGAATATGCATTGGAAAATAATGATCTGGGATATTCTTCCTTCATCAAAGGGATAGACTGTATTGTGATGGGTAGAATTACTTTTGAAACAGTATTGAGTTTTGAATCATATCCGTATGGATCGCTTCCTGTGTATGTATTAACGAAAAATCCCGATTACAAATTCGAATCAACCAATCCCATTTCCATATTTAATGGAAAGCTCGAGAACTTAACTCACATTTTAGAAAAAAAACAATTCAAAACAGTTTATGTGGACGGTGGGCAGTTGATTCAATCCTTCATCAAGGAACAAATGTTAAATGAAATCACAATTACCAGAATTCCAGTTTTACTTGGATCTGGATTACCTCTATTCGGTTATTTACCTAAGGACCAAAAATTAAAACACATCAAAACCTTGACTTATTCAAATGGATTTGTGCAATCAGATTACCATCTCGGGTAACATGAACTTATCAGAAGAATATTTCCGGAAATTCAATCTTTGATTGAAGGAAATGTGGATTTGTGTTAGAGGTTTTGGGACAACCCCACAAGCCCGCCTCCACCACCCTAATCAGGGCGGGGGCTTTTCCGGGGTTATGAGACATAATGCAAACCATCCTCTCCCCAAAAGACCCGAGACTCTCTGATTATCAACTACTCAAAACGAAGGAAGCGCCTTCTGATAAGTTCATTGCAGACCATGAGAAAACAGCGGTCCGCCTCCTAAATTCTGATCTCAGAGTAGAATCTGTCTTCTGTATGCCCAAGTATTGGGAAAAACATAAAGAACTGATCCAATCCAAATTATCAGACCCTAACAAATGTTTTGTTGCCGAAAAATCCGTATTTGAAGAAACCATTGGTTTTTCTGTCCACCAAGGGTTTATGGCAGTCGGTTACCAAAAATGGAATCACTTATCAGAAATCAAATCCCCAATACTCCTTTTAAACTCTATCGTTGATAGTGAAAATATTGGTTCTATTCTGCGTACGGCTGCAGCATTTGGAATTCAAGCTGTTCTTTTTGATTCCAAATCAGCATCACCCTATCTCCGAAGAAGTGTAAGAGTTTCTATGGGTTCTTTATTTCAAATCCAATTGATTCGCATTCCTAACCTAACAGAGACTTTAATCTCTTTGAAAACATCCGGATATAAAATTTTATCTCTTAGTCTGCCGCGGGAAGGAACGGGTTTATCATCTAAAACAAAGTCTATTTATGAAATAAGCAAACAAAACCAATTTGTCTTGGTCCTTGGTAATGAATCAGAGGGAATAGAACCAACAGTTCTCAATTTGTCAGACCAATTAATCTATATACCAATGAAAAACCAAATTGATTCTTTAAATGTGTCTCATGCGTTTGCAGTCGCCTTATCACATCTGTTAGGTTAATTTGCTCAATTTTCCCAATCCCAAAAAAAATCTTTATTTGTCATTTCAGGTTCTGTATCCGTCGGATTTGTGATTCCGTCTATCGACTGATCCTCTAAGTCTTTTTTTGCCGATTCCAAATCCAAGGTTTCTTTTAACCAATATTCTTCGGTTCCGAAGTGGGGGAACAATGAAGGAAAAGAAGGGTCTTCCCAACGTTTCGCAATCCAAGCAGCGTAATGAATGTATCTGATAATACGGAGAGGCTCTACCAGCTGTAGCCAGTTCTTATCAAACTCTGCAAACATTGTATAACCTTGCAAAAACTGGAATAGATCATTTTTTCTGTCAACTTCACCTAATGGAAGTAACATCCAAAAGTCCTGTACAATTGGACCTACCAAAAAATCATCGAAGTCCAAAATACTATATCCATCCGGCGAAACAAGTAAGTTTCCCTTGTGACAATCTCCATGAATTCTTTGGAATGGAATTTGGTATTCTTTCGCTAAGGATTCGAAAATTTCAAAAGATCTATGAGCTGTGGTTTTATAACGCTCGGCTAATGTCTGATTTGGTATCAGTTTTTTTTCTAATATAAAATTTAAAGATCTTAATCCATAGGATGGAATGTCCAATGTTGGCCTGTGAATTGAATTCGATTTTTTTCCTACTGCATGGATCCTTCCCAGTAACGCACCAACTCTCTCCAAGTCCCCACCGGCAATCTCTTCAACAATCCGACCATTACGAAGTGGCCAAATGGCAAAAAAGATCCCCGACCACTCAAATAAAGTTTTTCCCTCAATGATGATTGGAGTTAGAACAGGAATTTCTTCTAAACTGAGTTCTTGTAAAAACCGATGTTCTTCTAGAATTTCATCATATGTCCATTTTCCAGGTCGATAGAACTTTACAACGATTCTTCCTGCATTGGTAGTTTCTACATCATAAACTCGATTTTCGACGCTATTTAATGGATAAAAACGACCAGTAGTTTCATATCCCAAAGATTCAAGAGCGTTTAGTATTGTATCCGGTGTTAGTTGGTAAAAGGAATGATTGATATCCAATTTGATTATTTAACTTACAATCCGATTTCGACCAGACGCCTTTGCTTCATATAAAAGTTTATCGGCAGTCCTTAGCAGTTCCATTGGATTTTCTATGCCAGTGATGTCTCCTCCAACTACCCCGCCACTAAAAGAGACTTTAAATGTTTGTCCCGCCTCCGATTGTAATTCAATACCGGAAACCATCTCCCTTATTTTGTCTAAAACGCGCGCTGTGTCAGCCACTGGCGTTTCTGGAAAAACAATCACAAACTCTTCACCACCAAATCGAGAAATGATATCTGATTTTCGTAAAGACGATTTTAATTCAGATGCGATTCGTTTTAAAACAATATCACCAGTTTCATGGCCATACGTATCATTTACCTTTTTAAAGAAATCAATATCAATCATTGCCAAAGATAGATTGTGTTTGTGTCTTTTGCATCTTTGGAACTCTTGATCAATCCGCTCTTCCATATAACGACGATTATATAATCCAGTCATCACATCTCGAATTGCAGTTTCACGCAATTGATCATGCAAAGATTTCATTCTTAAAGCACTAAAGATTCTAGCTAGAAGCTCAATTTCTTTGGCGGGTTTGGTAATGTAGTCGGTAGCACCCGCCTCTATGGCGTGTTTAAGATTTTCAGGTTCCGTATGTCCTGTGACCATAATGATAGGAAGCCAGCCCACTGGTGAGGAAGAGAATATTTCCGCAATTAATTCAATCCCAGATCCGTCTGGTAACTCCCAATCAAGAAGAACCACATCGATTTGATCTTTACTGATGATTGCTCTGGCATCAGAAAGGGAAACTGCCTCGATGGGAACATACCCATGGTTCGAAATCCATCGATTGAGAAGTTTCCTTTGTAATTCAGAATCTTCAATGATGAGAATTTTTTTTCCTTCTTTCTCCATTCTCCTACGGTTTCATTTTTTCTTTTTTTTACCTAGTATTTTTTCAACTTCTCCCTCTTCTAAAGGAACTTTTACTACAGTTCCTCCTTCTTTACGAATCTGGTCCATATCAACTACAGATCCTGTCAAGAGACGAGACGCTTTTTTTGAACCATCTTTAACTCCATAAACCACCCACTTACCACCTTCAAGGGATAACACTAAGTATGTACAATCAGCAACCGCGAGTACCGAATGTGCTGACATATTAGATACAAATTCATAACTCAGTACAATCCCTGAACCAATCATGACACCAGAAGGAACACCAACTGCTTTTGTTAATTGATATACTCCATAAGTAGCCCCCGTACCAAAAGAAGCCGCTGTGCCCGTCACTCCCACTGTTCCTGCAGCTACTTTTGTGGAAGTGTATGTGACTGTTTGTGCTGTCGCAGAAGCTCCAGCGAAAGTGGCACCCGTGAGCGTTCCTGATACAGCAAGACCACCACCTAGAACTGTTTGTCCGGAAGTAACACCGACAAGACTCATCGGAGCTAAAATATATTTACCAGATGATTCTGTGACAACCGCAGCAGTTTTAGCAGAATAAGCAGAAGTTTTTCTCGCAACTGCAGAAGTGACCCTAGCACTTTTTTCCATAGAGTGAACCGACTCATTCAAAACCACCTCTGTACTGTTCAACAAAGCTCCTAATCCAAGCTCCAAACTCGGTGCTGTGATATACACCACTCCTTTTCCCGCTAAAGCAAAAGTTTCCACTAAACAATAAAGACCCGTGCCTGCAGAATTAGTAACCACAGCAGCCGGATAAATGATTCCATTCCAAGTCACATACCCAACAGACAGTAATGTCATTTTCCCAATGGGTTTGATAATACCGTCATAAAACAATGCTTTGGTGGTTCTAGAAAAAGCTTTGAGTAGAGCCAAAGGAACCCCTTCTCCGTCAGCGATGGATTCCAGATCTGCTTTCGCACGTCCTAACTCCAGCGAAGTGTCTTTACCAAAAGTAAAAATAGTTTCTTTCCAATTTCCAAATATTTTTTCAGAGACAGAAGAACGAAGCTCTTCGATCTCCGAAAATCTTCGTTTCCAACTTCCTGACTTTAGATCATCGTAAGTATCTTCATAAGTAGATTTAAGAGCATCATCTAAATCCACATATCCATAGACTGTTGACTCATAAACCTTTTGGAATTTTTCTTTGTACTGATTGAAGCGTTTTTTAGTAGAGGGTGAATTATCGACTGTCTCTTTATAATTCAATTGCATATCCGCCCACTCATTCCATTCCTTACGAATCGCCTCAGAGTTTGCAACAACTGCTTTATGTGTATCCATTCCTCGGTCCAAAGAAGATCCCACCATCCCATAAGATTCTGCAACAGAAGCGTACATAATAAATAAGCCTGGTTTGGTGGCATTTTCGTTTAGATATTGAACCGCAGCCTCCCCACCAGCACTTACTTTACCGGCAGCAGACCAACTCATTTTGGTTCCATCTTTGACAATCACAACAGATTCCCTTGCCTTTAAGACAGAACGAGAGAATTCATCGCCAGCAAATCCAACCCTTTCTCCCATTACAAATATAGTAGATTCATGAAAGGGAGGAATAAACTTGATACTGGTCCCTTTGACAGGAAGTGCTCCTTGGTAATAAAGGGAGCTGTGCCCTTCCATTGCTAATTTTTTGGTATTCTTTAATGGATCTTCTGACTTTTTATCTGAGCCAGAACAATAAGAAAAAAATACAGAATAGGATAAGAGAAATAATATAATTCTATAAAACTTTGATTTCATTTTTTTTCATTCGCCTTGGCATTTGCACGTTTCGTTTGTTCTTCGATTTCAGCATCTAATACTTTTTTTATGATCTTGGGATCATCTGTTAAAATCTTAACTTTTCCTGCTTTTTTTGCTTCTTCCAGATTGATGACTGTTCCTGTAGGTGCATCATCAAATCCAGCGTAATTACCTTTCACAACAGCAATCACTACACGAGGTCCATCATAGGCAATCAATATGGGCCCGTCTACTGCAGTTAAAACTAATTGCGAAGGAAGAACTGTAAGTGCAGAATATCCTAAAATCATACCGGAGCTCATCGCATATACTCCGGCCTCTGCTGTTCCTTTGGATAAATCGTATACCATTCCTGTTGCATATGCTGTTGTATCATAAGTCGTTCCACCAGCAGCTCCAATGGTTCCACCAGCCGTAGTCGCTGCGACAGACGTTACCTGGTTGAATGCAGCAAGTGTAGTTCCCCCGGTATAAGTTGGGACAGTTGATGAAGCCGATAAAATTCCTATAGAGCTAAAAAGACCTGCTTCTAAGGTAGGCGAAATCACACGATAACCTGCATTAGTTGAATAGTAGAAAACCACTCCAGTCGAAATCAAAGCTTTGGATGAAAAATTCATTGTTTGAGAAAGAGGAACATAAACTCCATTGACTACTAAAATCTCTCCGGTGTTTTTACCCGTTTTGACAATCGGGGCCACCATCACTTCTTTGAGTGCAACAGAATATCCTTGGAAAATATCAACTAGGGCAAGGAGAGAATTTCCCCTTTCACCCGACTCTTCATAATTTTTTGTAAACTCATCGGAAGCTTTTGCAAAGGAATCACTCCAAGCAGACACAATATTTTTGGAATTTTTCTTTAGAGTTGAATCGAAGATATCATTCAACTTGTTCGTAGTTTTGCCGCGTTCCCTTCCTATTTCTTCTAAGGCAGAGTACATCAATTGTTTATCCGATTCCATTTTTGGAACCATTTGTATATACCCTAAAACAAATCGAGAACCTGCTTCTTTAAAACTATCTTTCGAAACCTTCCACTCGGTTTTACTCAACTGCCAACCGGCATCATAGATATCTTCTGTTCTTCTGGAAGAATCCTGAATGCTTCGTCCTGTCCATGAAAGAACGGAAGTCATAGTTTCCCCCAACTTTCCCGGATAATCGGCACTTCGTTTTTTCATATGAACAAGCACCATTGCTTTTGCAACGCGAGCGCTGATTTCGCCATTTTCGTAAGCCAAATCCATACTCTTTTTACCAGAGGGAATAACAGCCCATCCATGTTCCAATAGGTTCTTTCTCGACCCAAGGGAATTGGCAGTCAAAGGGGCAATTTTTTTAAAAGATTGTGGTTTGTTAGAAGTAAACACGGACTCGCCAAAAATTTTATCAGTTTTTTGTGAACCAGAACATTGCAGAAATAAGGTGACGGCTAACAGGAGAAAGAACTTTATAGAAACAAGTTTCATAAGATGAGGGAACCCTATAGAAACAATCGAAATATGCAATAGAAAAAAAGGTCCCTCTTGCTTAATCCATGTTTAGTGAGGCAAAAATGCTACACTAGAATATTTACGTGACCCAATAGATTGTTTAATAATCATTACCCTATGAAGAAATTGAACATATATCTTGCACTCATTGCCTTGGTATTGTGCGTCATGATCATCATTCGAAAAAACGATCTGACCCTAAATAAAATTGCAACTTTGATGGCGATATCCACTCCCACGGAAGTTTTCGATTTTCATAGCGCCGACTTGATTGCAAAAGAAAAATTAAAGTCCAAATTCTCTCCAACTCCTGAATATAAAATTCCAGGCCTTGACGGGATTAGTTTCGATGAATATAGACAAATCGAGTACAAACCAGATGTAGCCATTTGGAAAAATCTTGCCCTGCCCTACCAACTCCACTTCTTTCATCCAGGCCATATCTACAGCAACGGAATTCGAATTTTTGAGGTGATCAATGAAAAACCAGTTGAGATTCCTTATGATGCCTCTCGTTTTAATTTCGGCGACCTACCTCTCACAGACTCATTCACGGAACTAACCAAAAACCTTCATTATACCGGCTTTCGTGTCCATTATCCAATCAATCAAAAAGAGGCTTTAGAGGAATTTTTAGTCTTTCAAGGATCCTCCTATTTCAGAGCAATTTCCAAAGGCCAAGTCTACGGGTTATCTGGAAGAGGACTTGCTATCAATACAGGCCCAAAAGACAAAGAAGAATTTCCTATCTTCGAAAGTTTCTACATCAAACGACCCCAAAAAACAGACAGTGCCATTACGATCTATAGCATCATGAATAGCGAATCTGTAGTTGGTTCCTATGAATTTATAGTAAAACCAGGGGAAATCACGACCATTGACGTACGAGCCAAAATCTATCTTCGCAAAAAAATCAAACGTCTCGGATTCGCTCCGATTACTTCTATGTATTTATATGGAGAATCGGACAATCCCATATTAGGAAACATTCATCCCGAAGTACATGACTCTGATGGCCTACTCACACTAAACAAAATAGGTGAATGGGAATGGAGACCTCTGATTAATCCGAAAAAAACTCAGCTAACAAGAATTTCATTAGATTCACCTCTAGGATATGGACTGATCCAAAGAGATCGTAAATTCAAAAGTTACCAAGATGAAAAACTCAAATACCACTTAAGGCCAAGTGTTTGGGTAGAACCAAAAGGTGATTGGGGAAAAGGAAATTTATACTTACTCGAATTCACAACTAATTTAGATTCAGACGACAATGTGACTACTTTTTGGGAACCCGCCGTCCCACCCAATTTAAACGAAGGTTATGAGTTCCAATATACACTCCATTATACGGAAAAATCTCCAAAACACCATACGTTAGGAAAAGCCTCTGCATTTTACAGAGGTGTAGACCCACTTTTCCCAAAAGAAAAAGTCTTCACACTTTACTTCACAGGTGATGATCTCAAATCTTTAGATCGAAAAACAGTGTTGAAAGCGATTATCAAAAATAACAAAATTCCACCCGATCAAATTCGTTACAAAATAGAGAAAATATCAGAGCTTGAACAGTGGCGTTTGCAAATCTGGTATCCCGCGTCGATAGACGAATCTGACTGGATAGTTTTCCTGGAAAATGAAAACCGAAGAATTACTGAAACCTGGATGTATCGCGATGGACTATCCAAATAACACAGATTATATGAACGAATTTAGCGAGAGAACTCGCACCTATTTAATCCTTAGCGGAATCCACAATGAATACAGGATTGCGGAAATCTTAAATGACTTTTTTACGTCCTCCTCTCTGGAACGATCGTTTCCGAAGGATTGGAAACTTTGGGAAAATTACTTACAAACTAAAGAAATTGGATTAACATACCTACTGCCAATAGCCGACAGATCTTGGCAATTCGGATCGATGATTCCCCATTCCGCCGGATGGAAACGAGACACAAAAAAAACAAAACAATCCATTGTTGGTTCCTTAAAACCAGTATTCGTCATTGTATCCATCTTTCTTTGGAGCCTTCTCTATTACTTAATTATATTCAGGTTGTTATGATCCAAATCCAGCGCACTTTATTCTTTCTTACGTTCATTATCCCAGTGATCTGGGGATTTAGTTTATTTATTGAAATCATTTCTTTTCGAGGAATTGAGATCACCGAATACTACCAATTCATCACACTTATTTTTCTTTTGCCAATGTTATCCTATGGGGCAAGTACATCCTTCTTTGGATTTTTGTTGTCGCTAAAAAAAAATGGAGACCCTCTCCTAAAAGCAAAACAAATTCCGAAAGAAGATTTGGATTTCCCTGCTTTTGAATCCATTCACGTTGCTGTTGTAATGCCCGTTTACGAGGAAAACGAAATCTCTATATTCTCTAGAATCAAAGTTATTTTTGAGTCCGTAGAAAAAATTTACAAATTACCAAAACTCGATTTCTTTATCCTTAGTGATACAAGAACACCGGAAAAATGGATCAAGGAAGAAGCCGCCTACATGGAGTTATGTGAATCTACAAATAACTTCCATAACTTCCACTACCGCAGACGAAAAAGTAATCTAAACGGGAAAAGTGGGAACATCGCAGACTTCTGTAGAAGATGGGGGAAAAAATACAAATACATGGTTGTCCTGGACGCCGATAGCCTTGTCTCTGGAGAACTCATCATCCAACTCATTGCCAATATGGAAAAAAATCCAAAGGCAGGTATCATTCAATCCAGTACCAAAATTTTTCGCACCACTACCCTTTTCCAGAAATTAACAGAATTTTCATCCTATCTTTTCAGCCCTTTTTTCTTAAAAGGAGCTAGTTTTTGGCAAATCAATTCTTCAGGATACTGGGGACACAATGCCATCTTACGAGTCAAACCATTCATGGAACATTGTGCACTCCCCCACCTTCCGGAATACGGTGGCCTTGGAGGTAAAATTTTAAGCCACGATACAGTAGAAGCGGCTCTTATGCGAAAAGCAGGTTTTGATGTTTTAAGTGCGTATGAGTTAGAGGGAAGTTATGAAGAAAATCCACCTAACATCATTGATGCTCTCAAACGTGACCAACGTTGGTGTCAAGGGAACTTACAACATTTCTGGTTTTTATTCGGCAAAAAAATTCCATTTATCAATCGGATCCATATTCTAAATGGTATTCTTTCTTATCTCAATTCACCTATCTGGATGTGTTATATTATTTTAAGTTTATGGAATTATCTGGAAGACAACAAATATTTGAATTATTCCATGTTACCCGAAGAATATGAATTCTTCAAATCACAAATTTACGATCCACTTTATATAAAACTTTTATACCTATCTTTACTATTGCTGTTTTTACCCAGAGTACTTAGTTTTATAAGTCTTCCCGTAGTAGAAATTTTAAAAAAATTCCCTACCTTCCTATTGGAAACAACATTTTCGGTACTCATCGCTCCGATCTACATGATCTACCATAGTATCTTTGTATTTTCTATCCTACTAAACAAACGCATCACCTGGGGACCGCAAAACCGAGATGCCGATTCAGGATACAATATCTCTTACATACTCTCTTCTTTTTTTGGAGTGACCATTCTTGGCCTTGCTTGCGCTTACATAAGTTACACTCATTCGACCATGTTATTTCTCCTGACGATGCCTATCTGGATCGGCTGGATATTATCTATTCCTTTGGTGATCTTCACAGGCAAGGAACGAAAACCACTAAATAAAATACTAGATCCTTCTTTTTGGAAACCTAATACAAATTTAATCTCTCGTTTAGAAGAAGAATCCATATCACACAAAAATAATTATATCGAAGGTCGTGAATTCTTTTTTGCATTAGTACACCCGACATTTCATAACAGACACAAACAACTCCAGGGGAACAAACTATACCAATCAAAACTCCCTAAATCTACGGAAGAGGATCTCGATATTTTATTAAAACAAGGGCCCGATTCTCTAGCAAGAAAATCACTTTTGAAAATTTTATCAAACAGAGAGTTATTAGACTCCTTCTATTCAAAATTTTGGACATCTAGAAAATCGGATTGGGCAAAGTATTGGGTTACCATTTGGGAAGAAATCAACCCATCTTTTTTTCCATTAATTTCCAATAATAAGAAGAACGATTCAAATCTTCGATAAACCCACAATGTCCCCCTTTCGACTCAATCACAACTTCTAGATAGGAGGAGGGAGGGATCTCTACAAATTCCTTCCAAGGGATGACTGGATCATCCATAGAAGTCAGAATGGTTGTTGGAATTCGGATTGATTTAAAAAATAAATCATTCAAAGTATAGGAATCAAAATACTCATCCACAGATGAAAAATGAGAGAACTCCCTTACCATTTTTTCCGTTAGATGCATCACCGATTGATAATCATCCAAATCATGAAAGGAATACAAGTGGGGAAACAAATTCGCTTTTTTAATAAGAGACGACTTCCATGAATTCAAAAAATACTTACGCAAAAAAGGATGTTCATCCATCTTAATTGTTGCCCTTTTCGGATCCAAAGCCGGGCTAAAGGCAAAACAATGTTTTAATCCAGGAATTTGGTCAGCCACTTTTGAAAGAGAGTGACGAGCCGCCATTCGCAAAACAAAATTTCCACCCAAAGAAAATCCCGCCAAAAACACTGGGCCCTTAGAACTAAAAGTTTTAACAAGTTCTTTGACCGCTTCGTATGTTTCTGGAAGCAAACTCCCATTAAAGATACCTTCATTAAGATGGTGTGTATCCCCATGGTCTCTTAAATTTAACCGATAAACCGAGAATCCTTTTTTCAAAAAAAATCTTGTGGTTCTAACAATATAACTAGAATGAATGCTACCTTCCCATCCATGAACCAACACAACAAGTCCTTTGGACTGCGGTACTTCGTGGACACGAGCAAGAAGTGTTGTACCGTCTTTAGCTTTGACCAACCTCCACTCTCCTCCAATGGAATGCCCATACCGTTTGTCTGATTTGGATTTAAAGGAAGCCATAAAAGACTGAACCATGGCTCCAGAAAAAAAGGGTAAGGGTTTAAAAAGACTCATAAGCGATCACCCTAGTTTCCTTAAATTAGAAATATTTTCAATAAATTATCCTAGACGAGCTGCCTTCTATAGGGCTTCAATTAACAAAACTTCAAGCACGGAAAGGATTAAAACCATGAAATTTACAATTCCCCTGATTCTTTTATTTTCAATCGCCTGCCAAAGTTATACGCCACTAAAATCCGAATGGAGAACTCAAGATAACATGGAAGTCTTTTATGCCGCCGTTTCTGCAAAAGCAAGCCAAAACGCCATAGAATCGGGTAGCCTTGCAATGAGAAGAAGCACTTGTGTCAATGCAACAAACCTCCTCTCCACTTCCCCAAAACTTACCTCCATCCTACTAGAACAAGAATCAATTCAACTTGACGAAACAGAAGTTAAAGATCTCGTCCGCCTGATTTCCGCTCACAAAATCAAACCCAAACAAGATTCCTGCCAAACCGAAAGTGGGAGCTATTTTTTTGCAAGCCCTGCCTGGGAAACTTGCCAGTGTCTCTACATCATCGAATACCCAGGTGGACGAAAACAATTTCGCCAAGACCTTACTCAAATTAAATAAAACCGAAAAATCCTTTCGGTGTTTGCAAATAACCATTTAACACCGATGTAAAAACTACGATGGGTTTGCCTTCCAACGTTCCCAATAAGAAAGTTGGAGACCGCTCAAAGCTTCAGGACCTCTGATTTGAGAAAGGACAAACCTCGTAGAGAAGGATAACCTCTTTTCACTCCATCGCAAAAATTCTTCCCAATCTGCATCCTTATCTTTTTTCAAAACACTCTTTTGTATATTTGTATGTACTTCGTATTTAAAAGAAGGCTTCGGCTTCACACAAGACTCAGGTTTGGATGTATTTCCTATTCGGGATGTTACCGGAGGCCCAGGAATCAACTCTTTCTTATGACTAAGATCCAACCCAGATTCGGCACCAGGCAACTCAGGTTTTAAAAATCGTTTCCTACCATCGAACCTAGTTTGCTTCAGCAGCCCTTTCTTTTTTAATTGGGACACCAAACGAGATACTGTATCTCGCTTCAACCTTAACACCGCTCCCAAATATTCATTCGAGGCAAAACATCCACCTTTAACATGCAAAGAAACAATCTCTGCAAATAACTTTGTCTGATTCGGTGTAAGCCCCAAATCCTCCATCCATTGGGCGACCCAAACGCCCGTTCTCTTTGATTCACTCATACGACCCCTTGTGACCAACACAAGCCTTCGGCTTCCAAAAAAGTTTTCTTTCTTTGGATATGTAACAACTGAAAGACAAACCTTCGGTGCTGTTACAAAATCTTTGGAAGTTCTAACGAACGTCCTATTTGGAATTCTTTTGAATTCCAGGTGATGTATATAAGCGGTATAAATTGTGGAAGACCGCTTTCGGGTATGGAGACACCTCCCCTACCCTATCTCTATTAGCACTAGATTCCATTTTCTGTCAAGTTTTAATGTGACATAATTCCATACCTAAATCACCCCATTAAGATACGATGCTAAAATCTAAGCCACCAAACCGAGTAGGTAATTTAAAAAGTAAAAGTTCTTTTGGGAGTAGGGGATCTTTTTTGGGAAAAACCAAGGAAGGAAAATGGGAGAGAAGTCTCTCTGAACTGCTTCCACACAATCCAGAGAGTTTACATCACCCGGTTAAAGGGGTTAAGATCAGTGTAACAATCCGCAAATAAAGTACAAGGATTTTTTCTCTAAGGCCTAAAATAAAAACCAAGGGAATTTTTGGGCGCATCGAATGCCCGCCAGTTTCCCTGTCCAAAGTAAAACAACCAGGCTCTCCGCTGCAATCTTTCCCTTCAGGAAAGGATTTCCGCTCCGATCCTTTGCGCACAGTTTTTCTGATAAAGAGAATTTACATCAAAATTTATTACAGTATACCCAAAGATTATCTAGAAGGCTAGGTACGCCGGCGTACTTTTTAAAAAATAATCCAGATTTTGATTTTTAATTGCACCAAGATGCACCATTCGCAAACTCATTTTTGCAATGAAGATCATTACAGTTGCCAATATCAAAGGCGGAACTTCCAAATCCACTACTGCCATCCATCTGGCCCTAGCTCTATCCAAAAAAGGATCTACCTTGGCCATAGATATGGATCCCCAAGCCGATCTTTCCGATTTCTTTTTCCCCGAAGAACCAGTAGAGTTTTTTGATTCTGGAAATACTCTTTCTGTTTTAAACGCCGAAACTACACTCGCCGAATCCGTCAAACCCTCAAACAACATTGACGTATTACCATCAATCATCGAACTTTCTGACTTAAGTTATCTAGCTTCAAAAGACTTCTCAATGATCCCAAGACTAAAGAATATTTTACTAAAAGCCAAATACGACTACGTAGTCATAGACACTCCCGGCTCAGGTTCATCAGAAAACATTGTTTCTTACCTTCCAGCCTCCATTATTATTGTTCCAGTGACACCTTCCAAATGGGCTGTTAGAACTGTTGCACAAGTACTCAAAAAAGTTGATGAAGCAGAAAGGTTTGACGAACAATCCAAAAAAAAATCGGTTATGATCCTACCCTCTCAGTGGGGGACTTCCCAAAAACAAATGGATCTTCTCGAGAAACTAAACACGATAAAAACGTTAAAAATTCTAGAACCGATCCCAAAAAATGACAGCATTCGGGACCGTACAGAAACTGGAAAACCTCTACAAGAAGGAAGTGCTCCATGGAAAGCTTTCGAAACTTTAGCGGAGAAACTGAAATAAAGTACGCCGGCGTACCTAACCAAAAACATGAAAAACAAAGCAAACTATAACCCAGCTGACATCCTTTCTAGGGCTACCGCAAGAACCTCTTCCTTAAATCCTTTTCTAAAAGAAGAAGGGACATCAAACCACAATGCGACAGATATTCCCGTTGACCAAATTCTAACCGAAAACAACCCACGGAAAACATTCAATGAATCTACCATACGAGAACTTGCCGAATCCATCTCCCAATACGGACTTTTACAGCCAATTGTCGTAAGAAAAAAAGCAGGCAAATATGAACTCATTAATGGAGAAAGGCGTTTCCGAGCGCACAAACTTCTAAAAAGAAAAACCATTCTTGCGATCGTAAAAAACGTAGAACAAATAGATATCTCCAAATTGCCAGAAATCAAACTGGTTGAAAATTTACAGCGCGAGGACCTTTCGGAATCGGACCTGGCTCTTTCTCTCCAAGAGTTAAAAAACAGACACAAAGAAACCAACGAACAATTGGCAAAACGTATCAATAAATCTGGGCAATGGGTAAAAACAAAAATTGCTCATGCAGAAATTTTAAAAGAAACGACCAATAATACAACCACCGACAAAAACCATCCCATCTTCCAAATTCCTACAAGTTTGTTCACTGAAATTGCCCCACTTGATGTGCCTAATAGAAAAAAGGCCATCGACTATCTAATCAAAGGATTAGAAAAAAAAGGCGACTTCCCTTCCCGAAATGAACTAAGAGACTTTGTTCGTCCGTTAAAACCAAACAAACCTAAACAAACAAAACCAAAACTTAGTAACTTAGAACTGAAAGATCTAAAAAACAAACTCCTCAAAATTAAGGAAAAAATTTCTTTGCTCCAAAACGAAAAAACGATCCTAGAAGAAACCATCCGCAAGTTCAAAAAATAACCCCTTTTAAATTTTGCAAATTTTGGGGACGTTCATTAAATCTCCCTTTTTTTAATAAAGAAGAAGAAAAAAACTTGTACTCCATTCCAAGACAGGCTAGATTGTTCTTAATCCTTAACCGGGTTGAACAATAAAAGCCCTGGGAAGTGTGGTAGCGACCCGGGGCCATTTTCCCTCCCAAATCCCAAATCCCAAATCCCAAATCCCAAATTTCCAGAATCTCTACCCTAATGAGACAGTGCCAGAATTATGTCCCATTTTTGTCTTGACGAAAATTTTAAACTTGTACATATGGGGAACGTTCGGGTCACACAACCGGACACGGCTCTACCACAATGCCGTCATTGTTCAAACCGGAATTTCTAAAAAAAGTTCCGAAAGGACGTTCGTAAGAACTTCCAAACTTTCTCTTCTCTAATTTGACCGAAGGTTTGTCTCAAACAAAAACAAACTTTCCTAAGTAGGGTAGGGGAGATGCACCTTTGGTGTATTGGCAAAAAACTACCAAACGCTCGTAGCCGGAGATGTGTTCGTTTGGAAGAAGGAACCTAAAATGAAAACAACTCGAACAGGAATTTGGATTCCCGTTTGGATCGAGAAATTGAATCTCTCGCATAGCCAAACCAAATTGTATGCAGAAATTGTATCTCTGCACGATAAAGGGGGATGTTTTGCATCCAATCGTTATTTTGGTGAAGTTCTTGGTCTCAAAATGGACACAATTTCCAGACTGATCACCTCTTTAAAAAAACTCGGTCTTTTAGAACAAACTGGGTTTGATGGCAGAAGAAGGTATTTGCGACCACTTTTTTCAAATCCTATGAACAAGGAAGTAACTGTTGAAAAAGATTCCTTGGAAAAAAATCCAACCCAGGTTTTAAAGAAAACCGTTGGAACACTCCAAGTCCGTCATGCCGGAAAATCCAATGCAGGTTTGGAAAAATTTCAGCCTTCTTTTATTAGTACATTAGAGGTACAAAATAAATTACAAAAGAAAAACCCATGGGAAGAGTTCAAAACTTGGAGTGAAACCACTCTATCAAAATCCACCCACAACCAGATTGCCAATCTTTCTTCACCAGAGTCCTTACAAGGAGCCTTGGGTTTGATTTGGAAAAATTGGATGGAAACCCAAAACAATACTCCCTTATGGAAGTTACCTATCCAATGCATTTGATCACTTTAAAATTTTGTTCCGAAAAAAAGTAGGTTTGTATGTTAGTTTATAAACATAAAAAAACTGGGAATTTATATCTTAAATTGGATGAAGCAAAAAATTGTACCAATGCAAATGATGGACAACAGATGATGTTTTACTGTGAATATGGTAAGGAAAATCCCATGAAGTTTGTCAGAGAAAAATCTGAATTTTTGGAAAAGTTCGAAGTACTCAAACTATAGCCAAAAAGAGTTTTTTATATTGCAAAACGTAAGATATCTTCTGCCATTTCCATTTTAGATTTTTTTAAAGTTTTACTCTCTGTTTCGGGGAAATCAGTTTCTATACATAAATTGCTATAACCGTGGACCAAAGACCAAGCCATAAGAGCAAAGCTTCTGTGATTGTCTTTTCGGCGTTTTGCTTTTAAATAAAACCTGCATCCGCGAACTAAAATTGCGTAGGATTTTAATTTTGATCGTTTTAAGATGGAAGATTCCTTAAATCTTTTTGTCTGAAACATGAGGCGGTAGTAATTAGGATTTTTAACAGCAAACTGAATGTAAACCAAACCTAATTTCACAAAGTATTCGTCGGGATTTCCTGTAATTTGTGGTATTTTTTTTTGTAGAGAACCTAGTCGATCAAATCCAA
Organism: Leptospira abararensis; assembly: GCF_016918735.1. GTDB lineage: Bacteria > Spirochaetota > Leptospiria > Leptospirales > Leptospiraceae > Leptospira_A > Leptospira_A abararensis. The sequence goes on along the minus strand of NZ_JAFFPR010000042.1, from coordinate 31,935 downwards.
TGGAAGATAGGATTTCTAAAACTTCTTCCTTGTCTTGAAAATGTCTGTAAACTGCTGCATGAGAGACTCCGGAAAGAGTCGCCACTTCTCTGAGAGAGAAATCGAAAGCACCTTTTTTTTGTAATAATTTATGGCAAGATTTGATGATTGAATTTTTTAAATCACCATGATGGTAAGAAACTCGCTTCACAATATAAACCTGATGATTAAGTTACCGATGGCAACATTTTTTCTTGAATAAAAACCAAATAATGTTACTATTGGTAACATATGGAGGTTGTTTTATGCAAACACTTACAACCGAAGAAACTCAAAAAATCTTAGAAGAGATGACAACGAATTTCAATCATGGAGGAAGAAAAATTACCGTTCCTCCACCGATTTTTGTCGCAATGAAAGCAGAAATTTTATCATACACTAAAGGGAAAAGTATTACCGTTGCCTTCCCTGTTTCAGAAGACCAAACCAATCCCATGGGTATGATGCAAGGTGGTGTAATTGCAGCTGCCTTTGACAATGCTTTTGGCCCTCTTAGTTACCTGGTGGCAAAACGTCCCACAACCACAATAGATATGAATATTCAATACATTCGGGGAGTGGCGGCGGGCCAACGAGTGATTGTGAAGGCTTCTGTGGAAGCAAAGGGATTTTCTACCATTCATATGATAGGCGAGATGCGAACTGAAAAAGAAAAACTTTTGGCAACAGCCACAACAAATCTTCTTATTTTAAAAATTCCTGGCGGGGAATAAGGAGTGACTTAGTTTTTGTAATCGTATCGTTCTAGAACCATTTCGATGATTGTAGGAGTACATGTGGTTGTATCATTAAAATGTTGGCTCATGATTACGCCATGGAGAAAGGTTTTGATAAGGATCATTTCCTTGTCAGGTTCTTTTATCCCATAAGATCTGAATCGTTCTCTCATTGCCTCTTTAAAAGGGGCAAATCTTTTTTCCACATTTTCTACCATCTTTTTTGAAAGTGAGACAGATCCGGGTTGGAAAAGGCATACAGAAATCAAAACCATGGTTTTTCTTTCTTCTTTCGCAAATTGGATCGAACGATTGAAAAATTCCCTTACATATTCTTTGGCAGATAGGTTAGGGGGGATGGTTTTGTAGAATTTCTCTTGTTTGGCTAGGTGAGTATCAATGATTTGTTCAAAAATTTGGTTCTTGCTTTTGAAATAATTATAAGCAAGGCCCTTGGAAATTTTTGCATGGTTGGCAATCATTTCCATGGTGGTTTGAGAGAACCCATGTTTTGCGAATAAAGCTATGGCTGAGGACAGGATCCTTTCGATGGATTTCTCCCTAGCTTGTTGCTTTTTGTTCTCTGATTTCTGTGAGGTCTTTATGGGCACTGGCTTCACCGTTCTGGTACTTTCGAATTTCGCAAACACTTTTTAATGCCAAATCAAAGAGATCTAGGAATTGGAATTCACTTGGAAGTCTCGAGGCGATCCGGTTTTTGGTCTGTATGAGCTCATTTGTATCCGTAACAGTACTAAAACCAGCCAACATCTACTTTGACGGGAAAGTCACCAGCCGCACGGTCTTATTCCCCAACGGGGAAAAGAAAACTTTGGGAATTATGATGCCCGGAGAGTATGAATTTGGAACCGACCAAAAAGAAATTATGGAAATTCTGTCTGGAAAACTATCCGTCTTATTGCCTGGATCCGAAACATGGCTTCAAATCGATGGTCAGTCTGTATTCGAAGTCCCTGCTGGATCCAAGTTTAAATTAAAAATCCAAACTGTAACAGACTATTGTTGCTCTTACGTTTGATCAACGATTTCCGCAGCTTCGGCATTAGCCTTCACTGAGTTAATGCCGTTTTCACAGGCTTGTTTGGAAGAATAACCTTCGCTAGATGCGATGATTTCCCCGTTGGATGCTTTGAGGCGAAAGCGGAATTCACCTGCTTTGTCTTTGTAAATTTCAAATTTTGCTGACATAAACCTATCTCCTTGATTTGCCATGAATATCACTTCTTTAGGGTTTTTGGCAATACGTTTTCTAGGTAATTTGGAATTTGAATTTCAGGGGATGTTATCTTTCCCAACAGTGGCATTAGACCCGTTACTTGCCGATGATCCTAATTCGCAGAATTAATTTATTTCTTATCGTTCTTTTTTTTATCTCCTGTGCCAATAAGTATCCCGAACGTCCTCCCATCCAATATACTTTTGAAACCAAAACCTTAGATCAAATTCTCGCAGGAGACGCGGTTTGGTCAAAAGCTCATGAAATGAAATACCATTTTGGGTATTGGAAACCTTCTGTCTGGGTAAAATTTGACGTGGTCAATCTAGACAATGAACCAATGGATTATATTTTAGAATTAGAATCTCCTTGGGTCGATACGGTTTTGTTAGGTTGGGAAGCCGGTGGAAAAGTAGTTTGGAAAAAATTTGATGGCTCTGGTGCTTTCGCAGAAAGAGAACTACAACATAGAAATCCAACCTACAAACTAACTTTGAATCCTTTAGAGACAAGAATCATTTATTCGCATATAAAAAACTCAGGAATACTGAATGCCCCATTTCGCATTTGGAAGATAAATTCTTTTTTTGATCGGATAGAGAGAGATTATGTTGCCAATGGAATTTATTTTGGAATTATATTTGCTCTTTTGTTATACAATCTATTGATTTATGTTAGTGTTCGAGAAAAAGCATACGTTTACTATTGTTTGTATTTGACAACTCTAGGAATCAACTATTCATTGCTTGGTGGTTTTTTTAAGCAACTCCTAGTTCCAGATTTGGCGATGTCTATCAAGCCTTACTTGTATATCTCCGTAAATGCATCCTTGATGTTTGTAGGTCTCTTTTCCCTTTCCTTTTTGAATTTAAAAAAAATAAATCCGCGTCTTGAACTTCTCATCCTTTGTAGTGTAGTTGGTTTTGGATTTATGTCGTTCTTTTCTTTTATGATCCCATATAACTGGATGGAAGTTTCCTTTATTTATACCTTCCCTTATATGTTTTTAGTGCTTATGTCTGCTGGTGCCTATTCCTATAGACGTGGAGTTAAGTCATCGCTGTTTTTTTTACTCGCTTGGTTTACTTTGTTTATTGGGGTTATTTTTGATTCTCTAACAAAGGCTTCGCTCATTCCTTTTTCTACTTTCGGTAGGTATGGAGTGCAAATTGGTACCGCTTTTGAGGTAATTTTATTTTCTTTGGCTTTGGGTAGGCGTCTTCGTTTTTTATTGGAAGAAAATTTGGTTGCGAAAAACGAATTAACGACGATTAAAAAAGATTTAGAAACTGCGAGAAAAATTCAAATGCGGATTTTGCCGGATCGATTACCTGATAACCCAAGGTTGTCAATGGAAGTATCCTACTTCCCACTTTATGATGTCGGTGGAGATTTTTATGATTTTTTTGAATTCCCTGGCGGATTTGGTTTAGTAATCGCTGATGTGACTGGTCATGGTGTGAGCGCAGCCCTTGATTCTTCGACAGTAAAGATAGCCTTTCGAAACGCAAAAGAGTTTAAGGAATCGCCAAAAGAATTGATCGCAGCAATGAACCGTTTTCTTTGCACAAGCCTCCATGCCCGTTTTGTAAGTGCTGCATATTTTTATATAGATTTTGAACAAATGAAATTATGTTTCAGTTCTGCGGGGAACCCACCTTTTTTATTGATTCGCAATAGAGAAATAGAATCATTCGAATGCCCAGGGCTTCTTCTGGGGGTGCGTTCCACTTTTGAATATGAAGAAAGGGTGATTGATTTACACAAAGCAGATAAGATTTTAATATTTACGGACGGATTGTACGAAAATTTAAAGCCTGATGAAGAACCTGAATCAATATTATTTCCAGAAATATCTTCTATTATGGGTGATTCATCGGAATTATTTCATAAGAATTTATTGGATCGTTTGTCTCGAATGAGACAAATTTCTAAAGATGATATTACATTGATCTCTCTCGATATTATATGAATCGAAACTCTACTTAATGTTTTACTTTCTCCGCGGTTTTAAAATAATTTCTTGCTAAAACCACTATTTTTTGTCTAATAACCTGCTAATCAATGCGCAGCCTTAGTTTTTATTTCAATTTGTTCTATAATAATCGTTTTTATTTTTGGGTTATACTTTTTTCTATATTCCCTCTCCTGCTCGTTGGTACATTTCCTGAGTATTTTTATCGTGAGTACGAGATTGGTTATTTTTTAGTTTTTCACAACGTTACTGAAATTTTTAGCGTGATCGTATCTTTTTCTATCTTTGGTTTAGGATACTATTCCTACTCGCAAAGTCGTAACCCCCATACCTTGTTTCTGGGAGTCGGTTTTCTTGCAGTTGGGTTGGTCGATTTTATGCATGCTTTGGGTTATACAGGAATGCCCGATTTTGTGACTCCCAATTCAGGTAATAAGTCCTCTCAGTTTTGGATTTTTTCTCGAGGAATAACCGCATTAGTTTTGTTAGCCGCAATTTATATTCAGCCAAACAAGCAGTATAAGTTAATCAAAGAAAAAACACTCATGTCCTTTGCCTTTCTTTTGGTTGTTATAGTGTTTCTTTTGGTGATTTTCTATAATGAGTGGATTCCGAAGACGTATGAGAAGGGAAAGGGGCTTACATCATTTAAGAAAAATGCGGAATATGTGATCATTGCGATTCTTTTTTTGTCTCTTATCCTATATCGGAAAGCGGATTTTTATACTTCCAAAAGGCAACTTCAATATTACCTGTCAGCCTTCATTGTCTGTATATTTAGTGAAATGGTTTTTGCTGTGTATTCTAGTGTCTTTGATGTTTATAATGTTTTAGGGCATATTTATAAAATTGGAGCCTTTTATTTAATTTATAAAGCTGTATTTATAGCCGCTATCAATGATCCTTACGAAAAGTTAATACATGCTAACCAACTTTTATCTAAGGAAATTGAAGAGAATAAAATCTATGCGGAAATGATACGGAAGTCTTTGCGAGAAAAGGAAAATTTGATTTCTGAAATTTTTCATCGAACAAAAAATTCAATACAATTGGTTCGTTCGATTTTGATGATTCAGGCATCCGATTTTCCGGACGATAAAAATATTCAATCTATCGTTGAAGATACTTCGATTAAAATTCAAACCATGTCGTTAGTGCATGACCACTTATATGCAAATAAAGATTTAAGTGAAATAAAAGTTTCTGCATACTTGGGATCATTGGTGGATATAGTTCGTCAGAGTTACCCTCCTATAGAAAAGGAAATTTCTGTTGAATTTCAGGTTGGCGAAGGTTCTTTGCTTTTGGATACCGCTGTTCCTCTTGGGCTTATTTTTACGGAGTTACTTTCCAATAGTTTCAAATATGCTTTCCCTGGTATGACGGCAGGCGAAATTTTGATTCTTTTTTTTGTGGAAGGCGATATTTGCCATTTTGAATATAAAGACAATGGGGTTGGGCTGCCTATTGGCTTTGATTTAGGAAAACAAAAGAAGTTGGGGTTAAGTTTAGCGAAGATTATAGCAGAAAAACAAATGGCGGGAACCTTGAGTATTGATGGTACCCAAGGGTTTCAGATGAAACTTAATTTCCCGAATAATTTATACAAGAGAAGGGTTTAGTTCCTCTGCTTTTTTTACGTATTCGCGTGATAACTGGAACCAAACATCCGATTGTGGGATACCTGGCTTTCTTTTACCAAACATTTGTAAGATTAGGTTTTCCTCATGATCAAATACTTCCAGTGATGTGACGAGGCCGTCTTTTGTTGGTTTATCGACAATCCAGACGGATTCAATCTGATCGGTTCTCAAATGTAGATTAAATTCTGGATCAAGGACATTGAACCAAGGGCCCATGGGTTCCAACCTTTGTATTTTGCCTGTATGGATTTGGATCATACCTGGGTTTCCAACAAAGATCATTATCTCCAATTCGAGTTTGCTTGCTTTTTCCATAAGGTTTAATAGATCTTCTTTCGAAACTCTGAAGGAAAACTTCCCATTCGCAGCTTTCAGTGAAAATTCTCGTGAATAATTGAACTTTCTAATTAAAGAGAAAAAATCGTGAGTGTCTTCTAATTTATTCCATGCTTCGAGAAATTGCGGAATTTGCTTTGGGTCATTTGTTTCTGTTTTGATTTTTGTTTCCGGCGATGGTGTGTTGAAGATTTGGTCTTCGTCAACAAATTGGCCTTTGGTGAACTCCCAACCGTCCATTGTCGATTTTTCTGTTTGGTAGATTTTGTGTACTGCGTCTCCTCTGGAGTCGAAAAATTGAAAACTACGAGCAGTTCCTGTTTCTTTCGGTTCCTCGACATAAAAGCCATACTTCCAGTCTTTTAGAAAGATACGTAGATCAATATCTTCTCCAACGGCGAGTGCGGTTTGTCCATTGATAGATACATTTTTATAGACACCTTTTCTTTCGTGTACGCATGATTCGTTTCTCGTAAGGGCCATCACATAACCTAGGTTTGTGGTGTTCGTTAGAAACCCCGCCCAATCTGGTTTTAGTAGTTTGACTGATGGACCAATTTTTGTAGCAAGAAGTTCTGCTTCACTTACTTTTAAATGTTTGGCGGCATCTCGAATTCTGAGTTTGGGCATTTCTTTGGTTAGAGTATCCCATTGTTGTTTTAAGTTTTCATTCATATTGGTTCTCCTATGATTTCTGGAATGATGAAATTTCCTTCTGGTGCATTTAGAATTTTTGCTTTCATGCCGAATGCAGTTTCCAAATTTTCTAAAGTTAATACTTCCTTTGGTTTGCCAGATTGGACAATTTTTCCTTTGTGAAGTAAGGTAATTGTATCTGCATACAAAGCGGCGAGGTTTAAGTCATGTAAAATCATAAAGACTGCATAACCCTGCTCAGTCATATGTTTGCATACATTGAGAGTTTTGTATTGGTTCGGAATGTCCAAAGCAGAAACTGGTTCATCAAGAAATATATATCTTGGTGGCGTTTCCCAGGCTTGGGCGAGGATCCTGCCGAAATTGATTTTTTGTTTTTCTCCCCCTGATAAAGTCGAATAGTTTTGTTCCTTCTGTTCCTCTGAGTCAGTGATTTTCAAACAGGTCTGAACGATATCTCTGTCCCTATGAGGATCGATTCTATGAGGATGGCGCCCAAGGCTGATTACTTCTTCGGAACTAATGGGGAATGTAATGTTTGTTTCTTGTGTTAAAACAGCCCTTACCTTTGCCAATTGACTTTTTGAATATTTAGCCAATTCGATTCCGTCTAGATAGATATTTCCATATTGCGGTGTTAAGTCGCCGCATAACATGTGGAAGAGTGATGATTTGCCAGCTCCGTTTCTCCCGATGAGAACGTGAAGTTCTCCTGGGCAAATTTTAAGCTCTATTTTCGAAAGTATTTGTTTGGAACCTATGCTGTAATCTAGGTCAATTGCTTCAATTGTCATATATGGTTCATCCTTTTTCGAATCAAACTGAGAAAGAAAGGAGAGCCTAGTAAGGCTGTCGCTATCCCTACTGGAATTTCGGAAGGGGCGATGATGACTCTGCAGATCGCATCAGCAAAACAAAGTAGGCCTCCGCCTAAAAGATAAGTAGAAATGAGTAGATATCTGTAATCTTGTCCTATCGCTAAACGGACAATATGTGGGACTGCAAGTCCAACAAACCCAATGTTTCCTACTAACGAGATACAAGCCCCCACGCTCACCCCGATGAGAAGAATGATGATTGTTTTCAAAAGTTCAGTCGATATTCCCAAATGACTTGCTTCGCGTTCCCCTAAGATAAATACATTCAATTGTTTTGCGATGAAGGGACTGATCAATATTGGAAAAATAAAAAAACAGGAGAAGGATTTTAGATTGGTCCAGGAAGCGCCGCCCAAACTTCCCATATTCCAGAGAGAAAGATTTCTTAGTTGGGCTTCGTTCGCAATATAACTCAAAATTCCAATGGCGGAAATACAAATGGCATTCACCGCTATCCCGGAAAGTAATAATGTAAAGATATCTGTTTTACCCTTTGACTTAGAAAAAAAGAAAATGATAAATGAGGATGAAATCCCGCCGAAAAATGAGAAGAGAACAACACTCCATAAGGAATGCAAAAATGGAATGGATGCGCCGAGGACTATGGCAATAGCTGCAAACAAAGAACATCCGGCTGTAATACCAATCAGGCCGGGATCAACGATTGGATTTCGAAAGAGGCCTTGAGCTAAAGCACCTGACCAAGCCAAGGATCCTCCTACCATAAAGCCAAGAAGGATCCTTGGCACTCTAAGTTCAAAAAATACTCGAGACTCTATACTATCACTGTGAAATAAATCTGCCAACTGTATATGCATCGCTCCGAGTAACGAAGATATAACTGCGGAGACGATGGTAAAGACGGCACAAAAAAGAATGAAGAGCCATTTTCTCTTCATTCGATGAGTTTCCATTTGTCATTTAGAATTTTTAGAGCAAGTGGTAACCGTGGTCCAAAACCTAAAAGAAGAAGGTCGTCTAAGAGGATTAGATTCTTTTCTTTCCCTGCTCGTGTAAATTCCATTCCATTGATTTCCCAAATTGCTTTTTCTCCGCCAAAGCCCAAAGCCGATTTCTCTGGCATAAGGATGATATCCGGGTTTGCTTTTATCAATGCTTCGCTTGTAAGAGGTTTGTATTCTGAAAATTCATTTACCGCATTTTTTGCACCTGAGAGTTCAATCATGGCATGTGCTGCAGTTCCCGTTCCAGAAATAAATACAGAACTAGGGTTTCTCGAATAAATGAACAAAACTTTGAGATTGGTTTTGTTTATTTTTAGTTTTTGAATTTGTTCATTGATTGTCTTTGCTAATAGAGCTGCTTCCTTTTCTTTTTTGAAAAGTTTGCCTATCTCTAACACGCGCTTGGTTGGAGTTTCTAATTTAAACTCATCTGGGAATAACTGGAGAGGGATGCCTGCATCTTTTAAGTTTTGGATGGTTGCCGGTGGTCCTGCAGATTCTAAGCCAACAATTTGGGTAGGTTTAAAGTTTAAGATACCTTCTGTAGCTAATGTTCTTTGATACCCAACGTTTGGAAGAGTGGCCGCTTGTTTCGGAAAGTAGGACGTGGAATCAACAGCAACCAATTGGTTTTCCAATTTCAGCGCGTAAATAATTTCAGTCACTGTCCCATTTACAGAGATAATGCGGTGGTTTGCCTCCGCAGATGCGGGGGAGGTGAGGAGGAGAAGGGATAAACAAAGAATCCCCATTTCTTTTGCTACATGGAATCGAATCATGGGCCAAGGATTGAAGGAAAGGAGGGAGTGTCAATCTCAAAAGAGAATGAGACTAGTTCTCAAATGTATTGACAGGAAACCCCTGCTCGCGAAATTGAGAATCAGAATCAATTAAATAGGAGAGCGCCTATGAACAAGCTCAACAAATTCACTGCTGTAGCCCTGGCTTCCTGCCTTAGCTTAACACTCATTTCCTGCGACCAGGAAGATAATAAAGACAACGATAATTCGGTATTCTTAAGTTTGTTTTCTCTTGTTGAGGGGGCAAAGTCTTGTGAGACTCCCGGCAGTACGCTGACTTTGTCAACTCCAGTAGAAATCTGTAATCCAGCTGGTGGGGCGGGAGTTCATTTTGTGATCCATGATCTTTCTAATGCATTTAGTCACAGCGTAATTTTTTCTGGCGGTTACAAATCGAAAGATTATGCTTTGAATGCACCGACTGCTGGGAATGTTTTAGTAAACAATTTCAATGCCTTCCAATTTTGGATGTATGATGGACGTTCTACTTCAGGATCTCCAGCTTCTGCCATTCGTTACGAACCTAATTACGCAGCGTCCTCCGCAGTAAGAGTTAACACGGGTTTAACTGCTGCTGAATTACCTATTGGCACCGTAACCGACACGCAGTGTGATACATTCGGTGCTGCAGCTACAAATTGTAAGTTAAACAAAACCGGTGGGGAGAAAAAAACTTTTTGTTTGGATGTAACACAAACTACATCAGGTGCTTCAAGAATTACACTTTGGTTAGATGGAAAGAATGGTGCTAATTGTAACGTAAAATCTTCTTTGACAGCAGAAAATGCAGTGATTCACAAACTTCCTAGTGATTTTGCAAACAACCTTTCTCCACTTGACACACGCACATTTTATTTGGCAGCAGCACCTGCAGGAAGTAACTCCGGTTCTGTGAGTTTTGGTAAAATCACCGTCTCTACAGAAACGGCTATAAAATAGAGATAACTTTTCTTTATCGTGGTTAGGAGTTGCAATCTTAAATAAAAGTTTAGAATGCAGCTCTTTGTTTTTAGTATTCCACACCAAAACCAGGAGGTGATTCTTATGGAAGAAAAATTATATAATCCTTTGTTTCAAAATATTGCTCGTAGGTTTGTGATCCTTTTAGTCACAACAATTTTTTTCACATTCTGCCAAGAAAAAGAAAAGTCAGACGAAACAAGTCTTCTGCTTCTTGGAGTATTTGTCGGTGCTAGTTCTGGTCCATCTACTGTTTGTCAAACGAATGTAGATGGTACGGTCGAAACAACTATGCCTGCTATCAAAAAGGGAACTTTTGCACTTTGTCGACCATCTGTCGGCGCGGTTCGTCATTATAGGATTGAAGGTCTGAAAATTATAGGAGGGCATACCGCAGTTTCCCTTTATGTGGGGTTGCCAGAAAATTATTCTGCTGACGTTAGTCGGAATAGTACACTCGCTGCCGGTCAATTCGCAATGAATTTTTATTCGGGGAGTGGGACAGGAGGATTTGTTCCGGGTTACGCATACGCAAATTTTGGCCCAAATGAATTAAATATAAAGAATCTAACTTCAAACGGGAATAGTACAGCACCACCCGCGCCAACTGTGGCAGGGACCTCTCTAATCAATTTCATTGATCAAGAAGTGGATCTATGTTTTGATCTGACAGCCACAGCTCCCCCTCGCCTGACCGTTTGGGTAACAGGGAAAAACACTGCGAATTGCAAAACTAGGACAAATCTTACTACCGGCAATGCTTTGTTAAACGAAGTTACTTGGACGGGCGGAGATCCTGCTCTGGCGACAGGATTTTCGTTTATTGGTTTAAGTGCAAATTCAGGTATCTCGTTTTCAAAAGTAGTTACCTCAACTCAACTCGCTGTTCCATAAGGTGGTAGTAATAGTGAAATCTTTAAAAGTTATACTTATCGGCTCATTTATCTTTGTATCTATGAACTGTATTCCAGAAAAGACATCGGAAGACGATTCTGCGGCTGCAATGTTACTTTTAGTGACTGACGCAGTTTCTGCTACCGATGGAACAACAATCAATGCTTCTTCCACTACGACTTGGGTGCATGTAAACTTAAAAGCAAATGCAGCAATCGTCGGAGCGGGGGATGCCTGGGATTTAAGATTCAAAAGATACAATATTGGTACAAACAGTGGAACTAGCGGGGCTGGAAATGGGGGAGCATGTAGCACTGGTTCAACAGACTTTTCTGCCACTTACACAGGATCAGAATGTACAAAAGTAGTCGATATGCAATTATCTTCAAGTGGTGGTGGGCCCATCTCTGGCTCAACAGAAAGTATCAATCCAGTAATTTCTGCCCCTTTGGATTTGGATCCAATGCCTGCTGGATACGGCACTTGGTTTACTTATTCAAATACAATTCTTACCGCAAAGGCCACTGTTTACATCATCACCGGAGAAAACGGAGCCAAATACGTTTTACAAATGTTAGATTATTATAATGCCGCTGGAACTTCGGGATATCCAAAATTCCGATGGCGGATATTATAGTTTGTTCAGGTGCGGATTGATTGATGAATTTAATTAAGTATCAATTTTATCGGAGAATCCTGACATCCACTTTCTCTTTAGGTTTTTGTTTTTTTGTAATCCTTATGTTAGGTGATATTTCGGCCCAAACAACAAATCCAAAAAAGGAAGATGACCTTTCGCAGGGTTCAGTTCCAGCAGAGACCGCAAAACAACCCAAACATGGAGAGTCTGGTGTTCAGCCAAATGAAGTTAATGGTGATAGATCAAATATAATCACTGTTACGGGAACACGAAGGCGGAACCTCCTGAAAGACTCAACAATCACTACAGAAGTGATTACAAGAAAAGATATTGATGCCATGGGTGCCAGAGATCTTTCTCAAACACTTGGAAATGTGCCTGGGATTGAAGTGAGGCCTGCGCAATCAGGAGAAAGGGGACAAACAGTTCGGTTGCAAGGGTTATCCGCACAGAATGTACTTATCCTTGTGGATGGACAAAGGACAACGGGACGGTTCAGTGGTTCGATTGACCTAACTCGTTTTAAAGCGGAAGATATTGAGAGAATTGAAATTGTAAAAGGAGCATCATCCGCGATTTATGGGTCAGATGCTATTGCAGGTGTGATTAATATCATTACTAAAGAGGCACAAGATCCGTTATATGCCGAGTTTCGAACATTAGGAGGATCTGGAAGTGAAAAGTATTACGGTCCTTATATGGAGTTCCGAAATTATGCATCCGTTGGTGCAAAAACGGAAAAACTATCAACTCTCATTACTGTAGGTTGGCATAAAGGGGATGGATATGATTTAACTCCTGATGCAACACCGGGACCTAGGAATGGAAGGTATGCCTCTCTTGCCCCTGGTTACAATCCGTATCCAGCAAACTCTTCTATTGTGAATTCCTATTTGTTGGCGACAAGGTTACCTAACTATTCACCACCTCTAGAGTCAACTTCAGGTAGCGCTTTCAATGATATGAATTTATCTAATAAAACTGTCTATCATGCATTGGATAATCTTACTCTTACTGGACAATTTTATTATAGGCATTTGGATCAAACTGCGGTAGATGCGTCACTTCCAAGAACCGTCTATGATCGAAGGAACAAAACTCATGACTTTATGGGTGCATTCAATGTGGATTGGGCAGCAAATAAAAAAGTAAATGTAAACCTTAATGCCAATTATTCTAGATTCCAAGATTTATATACTACGGATCAGAGAAAAGCTGATGACCTGGATTCTCAACAAAGAACAGATAATGCAGTGACTGAATTTAGGTCTAGAGTAGATTATAAATTTTCAGAAAATCATGTTACTTCCGTTGGTGCGGAAAACTTACAAGATCAAATCTCTTCAGCACGTATTGCTCCCGATTGCCGACGTACTTATCCAAATGTTTGTTATGAAGATTTTAACCCAGAATTAACAAAAGGACAAACGATTAACGGCAATGCGTATCGTTTTAGGAATGCGTTTTATGTTCAGGATGAATGGAGAGTTTCGGACAAACCGAGAATACAAATTGTGCCAGGAGTTCGATATGATCATGATTCTATTTATGGAGGAGAGTGGCTTCCGAAACTAGCGATTCGTTATGATGTAACAGACCAGTTTCGTTTCCGAGCAGCCAATGGGCTTGGGTATAGAGCACCTAGTTTTCAAGATTTGTATTTTAATTTCTTAAACCCAGGTGTCGGTTACAGGGTTGTAGGGAGTTCGAATCTAAAGCCAGAACTTTCTAGGAGTTATAATTTTGGTTGGGAGTGGGATATTACAAAAAGGATTTGGTATAGTACAAATTTGTTTCATAACAATGTAGATAATTTGATTGGATTTAGAACCAATCCGGCAAGAGATTCATCGGGCCTATTGGTATACCAAACATCAAACTATCAGAAAGCAACCACACAAGGAATTGAATCTTCAATTAACATTCGACTGACGGAGATTGTATCTACAAGTGTTGGATATACATACACCGATACAAGAGATGAACTTACAAAACTTCCTCTTGAAGGAAGAGGCCCGCACCGTTGGAACTTTAGTATTAGGTTAGATGAAAAATCAAGTGGATTGTCTCTGTCCGTTTTTGCAGTGGTTTTTGGGAAACAACCATACTATTGTGTTAAAAATCCATTCTGGTGTAATCCTGATCTCCCACCAAACTTTGATGGTTTAGAATCAGTAATAAATAGTCAGGCACAAGCTAACATTGCGAACTCGTTAAGTGCTTTACCTGCGGGTGTTTCGGACTATTGTTCAGAAAATAATCTTTCCTATTGCACTACGAGCCCCACTTATGGATATCGAATGGTGAACCCTCATACAAATTTAAATTTGCGTTTGTCGCAAAGATTTTTTGGGCACTTCCAATGGTTTGTAGGGGTGGACAACGCCTTGGATGCCTGGGATTTGCAATACAATCCGCAAAGGCCAAGATTTTATTACTTTGGATTGGATGGTAAATTTGCTTTTAGCGAAGTAAAAGTGACACCAGCAGAACCACAGGTGAATTAAAAAGTCCTTTAAATCTATTTCTGGCTCCGTATAGAATTCAATATGCAAACATTATATCTTGCGGGACCAGAAGTTTTTCTGACAAATGCTTTGTCGGTTCTTTCTGATGCAAAAAAACTCTGTGAATCATTTGGATACTTTGCCCTAACTCCTTTCGATGGAGAGGTGACTGATAAAACAAAGTTGGCTAAAGCAAATCAGATTTTCCAAGAAAACATCTCTCTCATTCATCGGTGTGATATCGTAATTGCAAACTGCAATCCATTCCGAGGTGCTTGTGTAGATGATGGAACCGCCTTTGAGATTGGTTATGCCTACGCCAAAGGAAAACTTGTTTTTGGGTATTTAAATGATAACCGCAGTCTACCGGAAATTGTTAAATCCAAAATCCGCACAAAACCACATTCGTCTGGTTATGCGATTGATGGGGATGGGTATTTGCTGAATGAAGATTTCGGTAATAGTATAAATTTAATGTTGGAGTTTTCGATTCTAGGTTCTGGTGGGAGTTTGGTATTAGGAAATTTGGAAACAGTTTTGAAGTTATTGAAAACTTCAAAATAATTGGAAGCCAGTGTTTCGTTTGCGAAAAGTTTCTAACCCTAATTTCCAAGTAAAATAATCCCCCAAAAGGATGACTTTCTTTTTGGCTCTTGTTATCGCCGTGTATAAGATCCTTCGGTTGAGGATGGGAATTTCTTCGCTACCTTCTGATTGGGAAGAAGAAATTGGCGGTAAATACAGCAAGATGGTATTGTATTCGGATCCTTGGCTTTTGTGTATGGTAAGAAAAAATGCAGGTTCGTGTTCGGGCAAAGTATCCAAAGCAAAAGAATACAATCTGTTTTCTATTGAAAATACGGCTCTCAATTCTGAATCGATTTTTAGTACGAGGCCAATATCACCATTGAAAAGTTTTCTGATTTGATCATTTCTTTTGATGATGATTGGCATTCCTTGAAAATAAAATGATTTTGCCAGATGCCGATATTCTATATTCTGTGAATTGGTGTGAGAAGAGGTGAGTTGTTTTTTTGCGAGTTCTAAAATTCGATTATGTAAGGATTCGATTCCATAATACCCTTTCCTTAATATAGTCAAACAGCGGTAGTCAGAAATCATCTTTTCCAATGTTTCTTTGTTTTCGTTTATGATTAGATCTTTTTTTCCCCAGTTTAAAGCAGTGGAGAGAATTGCTGTGGGTAAAAAGAATTCCTTCCATAAAAATTGTATCAAATCTTCTTGTTTCCAATTTTTAAATGGAGTGAGATCACTTGGCCTTGTATCTTCTTTTTGTAACCAAATGAAATCTGCATCTTCATTATCTTCGATAGACTCTAAAATTTTTGGGTTGGGGAAGGAAGGCTTTGTGTTTGGTGAATCAAACGAATCCATTACTAATTCGGCAAATTGGCTGAACTCTGAAGATGCAGAGGACCTATGATTGACCTTTAGCTCCGAAACAAATTTACCCTGTTTTTTAAATTCTATCAACAGGTCAGATAAAACTTCCCCTTGGCCAACAGAGGGTAATTGGTTAGGGTCACCTAACAAGATTAGATGTGTTTTTTCGCTAATCGAATCCAAAAATAAATTCATAAGTGACATATCTACCATAGAAGTTTCATCCATAATGATTAAATCAAAGGGTAGGTATCTTTTGTCCCCATAGTAAGGTTTCTTAAGATCGGGGAAATACTTTAATAAATTGTGAATGGTTTGTCCACGTAAAGAGGAGGCTAGTTCTTTTGTATTTTCGAAGTAACTTAAATTTTTCTGAATGGATTCTGTAAGCCTTTGCGCCGCTCTACCGGTAGGTGCCACTAGTGCAATGTGATTAGCTGTTGGAAGTTCATGCAATTCATCTAACACCTTTAAGATGAAAGAAACAACAGTTGTTTTGCCTGTCCCTGGCCCTCCTGCCACAATTCGAAAAGAAGAAGTGATGGATTCTGCGACTGCATGTTTTTGTTCGATTGCCAGTGGATTTCTGAATTGAGATTCTAATTTAGAAATAATAGACTCTATTTCCGAAATTTGTAGTTTTGGGGACTTTTTTTGTTCAGATCGGTTTGAGAGTAAGGTTTTCACTTTGGTTTCGAAGTGGATTTTTTCCTTGTAGGTTTTTTGAAAGTAAAGCCTAGTTTCACCACCAACTGTTTCCAGATGGAAAGGGAATTGGTTTTTGAAATCATTGCTGAATTTCGGATCCAACACTGGTAAGTAGAGATCTCCACCTAGTGTAACTTCGATTAGATTTGCAACCAGAACTTCGTGCTCTTTAGGAATGTGCGGGAAGTGGGTTATAATTTCTTTTGCCATTTCCAAATAAGATGACTCTGTTTGTTTCATAAATATAACTTCTCTAAACTAGCAGAGGCTTCTCGAATATAAGTTAAAACCTCTTTTCGAATTTCAGTAAATGTATCTAAGGTCCACTCAGTTTGAGATGATTTAAGATCAGAATAGATACCTGAATTTTTATAGATACCCATTCCTCTTAGAAAAAGATAATATACACCTCCAAATTTTTCCAATGCCAATTTGCTTCCATATAGAGAGGTAAGATAATCGAAAAGAATCAAAGCATATACAGATTTCTGAATTATATAGCCTTTTTCAATCACAGCCTTTGTCACAGACGTTTTATCATATAGGTCGTTTGGTAAAAGATTGGATTTATAATCAGCTATGTAGTATTTTCCATTTTTAACAAAAACCAAATCAATGGCTCCTTTTAAATAGTTTTCAAATCCTGGTGTTAAGTCCACACCAGATTTTTCCAACATCTTTTGGATGTATAAATGGAATTTTAATTCAGAGGATTTGTCTTCAGGTTTCAGCTGATACAAACCAAACGTCCCACCGTCAGCTAGAGTGATCTCCGCTGTCATAGCTCGTTTCAAAAGTGTCAAAACAATCCTTTCTAAACTTTCATTTGATTCTAACGGCAGTTTTATGGGATATTGCCGAAAGGACTGGTTGTAGGCCCATAGCCAAGAAGGGTGTTTTTGAATTGTTTCCATCGAGAGTTCAAAAATCGAAAATTCGCATAATTCGAGAATACGGTGTAAAAAATTTCCGATCCTCGAACTCGAAGGAAGTTTGGATTCGGCTTCGGAAGGTACTGGCTCTAAGTTTTCTTCAATCTCTTTTTCAGTTTCTTCCGTACTCTTTGCCGAAAGACTTTGAGAAGTTTGTAAACTAGTATAACTGTGTTGCAATAAGATTCTTCCAGCTTTGATGTCAGTCGGAAAAACTATTGGAGTAGGTTTTGCCTTTTTTGTTAGAGTTGATTCCTCTGTGCTCATCGAAACTTCTATGACTTGCGCATTACTTTCATTGCGGAAAAGGAAGCTGTTCTCAGGGGCTGAGTGGTTTGAGTTAAGTGTTTGGATTCTTTCTAATTCAGAAAATAAAATATTGCCATACCCAGATTTTTGAGTGAAATCATTTCCCCAAGAAAGTTTAGGTAAATACAATCTTAAGTTGGGTCTTGTTAATGCCACATACAATAAACGTTTTTGTTCATTCAAAAAATGTTTGAATTCGGCTTGTTTCCCATTTTTAGAATCCCATAGATTAAGTATCCACCTTCTTTCAGTTTTGTGGTTTTCGTCTATGAAGGTTGGGTATTCATAATTGGTAAGGCTTTGGGGTCTAGTTCCAAAATAATACAAAAAAACAATGGGCCACTCCAATCCTTTAGAAGCATGGATGGTTAAAATTTGAACAGCATCATCTTCGGTTTCTCTGTCAAAAAGAGGTTCTTCTTCAGGAGAAGTTTTTTCTTGTTTGAGTTTTCGTAATTCTGTCAGCAGTTCTGAGAGGTTTGCATTGGATCGAATTTGGAATTCGAGTAACCTCTGAAAGATCTGCCTATAGTTGGTTCGTTTCCTTTCCCATTCTAAATTCTTAAGATCCTTTTCCCAAAGCACTTTGGTTTCATCCATCACAGAACGAAAGAATGCAGCAAAACGATTTCCCCGAATCAGCTTTAGCCAAACATCGATTAAAGATTTCTCGTAGGAGTCGATGGAATGTTCATTGTATTTTGATAGATCCTCTGGGCGAACTCCAAAAAGATCAGAAAAAAGAATTCGTTTGTAAGAACGGGAACTATTTGATTCGGCTAAACATTCTAATAGGTTTTCAATTTGATCCGCTTCCCTTGATTGAAAAATCCCCCGTTGTTTGTAAATGGAACAAGGAATCCCGGCATTTGATAAAGTTTTTTCAATGAGTTCTGTTTCTTTTTTGCTGCCACATAACACGGCAATATCTTTTAGTTTTACTGATTGGGGAGAAGGGTTTCCTTTCTTAATATAAGTTAAAGATTGTTTTTTTTGTTGGAAGGATAGAATTTCTTTTTTTATGGATTCTGCCCATACGCTCCTTGCTTGACTCACATTTTGTAAATGATCTGGACATTGGATGACATGGATTCCAGACTCTTTTGGATCGGTGTAGGAATATTTAATTTCTGAGGGCTTTGGGTAAGCAACCGGATGGTATTGATAATTTTCTTTTTTGGAACCCGGTTCCTCAATGGGAAAAAAATTAGTTTCGCCCAATTCCTTATCCTGATTATAGAAAAGAAAGTTTAATCCATTAATCACTTCTTTCGTAGAACGGTAGTTCGTTGTGAGACTACCTTTGGAGTCAGAGAAGTCCTCTGCTGCTTCCAGATAAATGCCAATATCTGCCCCTCGAAATCCATAAATACTTTGTTTTGGGTCACCTATACAAAACAACATTCTGGCTTTATCTTTTTGGTCTACAAATAGGGAACGGAAAATTTGGTACTGGTTTTTATCTGTATCTTGGAACTCATCTAAAATACAAACTTGGAAACGTTCTTTTAAAGATTGGACAAGGGATGGATTGGGGGAAGTAACCACAGTCTCATATACTTTTAAAATCATCTGATCATAAGTCAGTGAATCTCCAGTTTGTAATAACAATTTTGTATCTTCTACGAGTTGAAGTGCCGTTTCTTGCAAAAACCATTCTCCTTCTAAATCAATTTGATCAATAGGAAAGGTTTCTTCTAGTAAGGAAATAAGCATCGAGATGGTGGATTGTAGCTCTGTTGCCTCTTTGTTTAAGTTTTTAGTGATAGTTTTGCCGGCTAACAAAAGATAAGTGAATCCTTGGTATGAAATTTTCTCTGCCGTTCTTTGAAAACTTCCAATTCTCAGTAATTCAGTTTTTAAATTTTTAAAGTCTTTGGATAGAAGGGCTTCAAGGAAGTGATTCATAGACAACCAATTCTCTATCCATTTTAGAATGGTTCTTTTATCCCCTTGTTCGAGAATGGAGTCGCCGACTGGCCCCTTAACCGATTGAATGACATAGGTTAAAGAAGAGATGATTTGTCCTATATTGGGCGAAGTGATGGTATTTTCCAAAGTCAAAACCTTGGGAAAATAATAGTTTTTTGTATTAGAAAGAATTTTGGATACGGCAAATGTGATTGATGACTCTTTTTCTAAAGTCCGAGACTCAATTAAATCCTTTGCTAAATCATCAAAATTTCTTCCTCCCCAATGGTTTCGTTTTAGAAGATAAAAACTTTTTTTGATGATTTCATCTGCGCTTGTTAATCGTACATTGGGGTTGTTTTGGGTTTCAATCGGATATTCTTTTAACACCATATTACAAAACCCATGGATGGTGGAAATCGTGACTTGGTCTAAATCACGTAAGTAACGATAAAAGCCAGGGTTTCTCCCATTGTCAGAAAGTTCTAATATCTTAGTTTTGAGTCGTCCCTTTAGTTCTCCGGCTGCTTTTTCAGTAAACGTGAGAATGAGAGTATTAAGAAGTCGGTTTTCAGAAATATTATTTTGTACATCATATTCCATAATCTCACCTAACATTTCCATGATGAGGTGGGTTTTTCCCGTACCGGCAGAGGCCTCAATGAATTTGGGTTTGTGGAGTAGGGGATGGTTCATTGATTAAAACCCTTTTTTTAAAAGAGGTAAAAAGATCTTCCATACTGATTGAATGGAAAAATTTTCTAATAAAACTTTTGTATAAGGAGAAAGTTTCATTGTCTGGCTTTCAAAAAATAAAATATTTTCACTTTCTTCTGAAAGGAAATTCTTCCATAATTTGTCGATGGTATCCCCATTAGTTTCAATCTCTTCCAATGAATGTTTGGAAAAGAAAAGGTTCAAACCAGCATTGGGAATGTATTTCGGATTTTCTTCCGTGACTAATTGGATTACGGAATCCAAATAGGATTGGCAATCCGTTACAGAAAGTTGAGACATATCTAACCAACTTTCGTTTTTAAAATCCTTTGCGTTGGCGGGAATAATGACTAGAGAGTTCCCGGTAACCCGAAATAAACAAGCGCTAATCAGCACATAGGCCATCTTCCCTAGATAATCTTTTATATGTTCATTGGGATATTTGGGTCTATCATACAAACTACCTGTATAGAACCAGTAGTAGATTCCGTCTTTTTCGATAAGGTTTTCCCATTCCCCAACAATTGTCCTGCGCTCTGTTAGTCGGTAAGGTTCGATTTTTTTACACTCGCGTAGCCCTGTATCGCCTATTGATACTGCTTTCAAATAAGATAAAGTATCTTGTGGATGGAAAAGAGATTCCTTTAGGATGCGGAACCGCTCAGAAATCCTCTCCACTTCGTTAAGTAGAACTTCAGAGGAAACAATATGAAAAGCACCATAAGGAAATTCTGCATTTTGTTCTGCTTTGAGAGTGAGTTCGTTTAGATGAGTTTGGATTTTTTCTCGATCCCAAATCCATTCTTTATCAATTACTAATGACTCAGTAAATATAGGGATCAAAATTGATTTGATGGTAAAAATTTCCAACTGATTGAGTCGGAAAGGTTCCTCTTCCTGTTTTTCTTCTTCTTCCCAAATCCTTCCTAGGTTTTCTAATAAAGATCCAAGGATGGGATTTTTTAGTCCATTAGTAAGTTCTTGGACTGTAAATTCACGGGCTTTCTCTGAGATACTCTCTACCGACACAAGTAAGTTCGGATCAGTAAAATTGGGATTTGGCAACTCTACTTCTGAGCACCTAAACCTTTCTAAATTTCGAACATAATCAAAAGAAGGAAATGAGTTCTTGTCATAAAATCGACTATACGCTGTTAGTGGCAATTCGGTTGCTTCTTTAAGCTCCATCGCTGTCATAACTTCAAATAAAGTGGAACATGGTTCGAATTCTTTGTCTTCTAATGTGTTTTTACCAACATAAGAAAATGTAATGCTTTCTTCTGCAGACAGGATGGATTCCCAAAATAAGGATTCTTGAATTTCTCTGCGATTGAGATCCCACGGTTTGGAATCATACCTACGTAAATTAAATCTAGATCTATCAATAGAACCTGGGAATTTGCCTTCCCCAAGTCCAGCAATGTATACATGCAAAAAGGGGATGGGTCGCATCGGTTGTAAAAGGGAAACTGTAACACCTTCGGTTAAATAATTTCCGCGATGCATAGGTATGTCAGAGAAAGTTTCTTCTGTAAGTAAGGACATCATTTCTAAAAAGTCTTTTGGCTGATTCCAATCGGAGTCACACCAAGATTCTATCGACTTAAGCCAAACATTGAAATAAATTCTTTCGTTTTCCCATTCCCCTTCAAAAGAAAATAATTTTTGGAATGAGCTTTCAAGAATGCGATACCTTTCTCCTTTTGGTGTCTTTAAAACTTTCTCTTTTAGTTCCCATTGGATATCTTTGATTCGATTCCAAATTTCCACAAATTGAATGATGGTTTTATCGGAAGAGATGGATTTTGTGACAACCTGTAATTCTGTCCATGCAGCTTCTTCTTCAGCCACCATAGAAACAACAGCACGTTTGAGACCGAATGAAATTGTATAAGGATTGGATTCTTTTTCTTCCTCGTAAATGGAACCCAAGGAATCAATTAAATCCAAAACTTTCAATGGTGTTTCCTCATCACTTTCATTTGGATTTGTGATGAGAGGATTTTTGAATAGAGTATGGATGTCTTCTTTTTCAAATCGGTTGTTTGTGATACAACGAAACAAAGTAGACAATGCCAAATACAACTGCGATGTATCCTTTGCCACTAAATCAGTAATAGAATAAGGTATCTTCAGTAATTTTGGCAAATTCTCTATCTTTTGAGTCGTGTATATTCCGCCGTCAAACACCCATTCTACGGCTGATCGGTATTCGTTCATATTGGGCACTAAGATGGCGAAATCTAGTAAATTAAGTTTACCCTTACTTAAACTTATCTTGTTTAATATATCATGTACAATGGATTCCACTTCTCGATAGACCGAAGGAGCATTCCAAACTCTTACAGTTTGATCTTCTAAATAGTTTTCGACTTTAGGAGACTCTTCCAATAAAAATGCCTTTAATTTAGGAAGCATCCCGCCATTTAAAAATTTCGACTTTTGTTTGTTATACTGGTCGTTTGCGAATTCTTTTGCTAAATAAGATTGTGGTTTGGAAAATTTGGATAAATAGTTTTTTGTTTTTTCGGGATTTTTCCCAATGGTTTTCCCATTGTGGAACTGATAGATGTGAACTGTTAGTTTGGAATCCGCGGCAAAAGCCGTTTCTTTTAAAAAATCAATATAAGTTCCAGAAAGATTAGACAAACAGAACAAGTGTAAGTCGCCATTTAAAGGCAACCTTCTTCCATCTTCCAAATACTGAAATAGATTTTTTGGTTTTGACTTGTCTTTATAAATTTCAGTATAAATTTGTTTTTCTAATTCCCAATAGGGATCTTTTTTAAGTTCATTTGGAATATTTTTTGCTTCCAAGCCAAGCCAATCCTTGATCCATTCTTCACGGTTGAGCTCATAATCTTTGAAATACTTCGTAAGTACATCGGAAAGATAGTATAACTTCGGAATCTCTTCCAAATACTTTTCCATCTCAGGAAAATTTTTCAATAACGTATTTTGCCTTTGGTAGAGTAAAGAAAAACAGTCTCGTTTTAATGTTTCGTATTGATAAAGTGCTGTAGATTCTTCGTAAGTTTGTATATTCAATGATTGGAATATGATTTTTAAAATCGCTTTTTCTAAAAAAGTAAATTCTATGTTTAGAGAAAGATGTGAAGGGTCAAATTTTGGTAAGTTTAGTCGTAACCAAGGGATTAAATTTTGGTTGGGAACCACAACAAGCGGACGTTTAAGCGGGCTCACTCTTTGGTCTTCAGTAATTTGTTTTCCAAGTTCGGTGGTAATCTCACCTAGATGAAGGCCAGCGTAATAATGTATCGGCAACGGGGTTCCCTTTATTGATGAATCGTACAAAGTCTGACGTTTGAACCAACCAAGTCCATTCTAATCTGATCATTTATAAGGAAAAATAAGTAAGGTGGGGCGCCATTTCCGGCTATCCGCTGCAATCTTTCGCACTGGCGAAAGGATTTCCGCTACTATCCGGGGCGCTTGTATTTGATTGTTCTTTGGAAAAGAAGGGGGAGAGGAAACCCTCTCCCGATAGATAAGCTAACTAAGTATAGGTGAATATTGGTTCACTTATTCACTTTCAAAACGAAGAGTTGATGCACTTGAAGTGCTATGTTTGAATGCCGTTGTATACAGGGAGATTGGTTTTGGTACTGCATACATGGGATCAATATTGTCGATGGCAAGAGCTAGGCGGCTTCCAATAGGAAAGTCATGGGCCACTGCTTGTAAATCAACATTGAGGTCTGTGTCTTTTCCCTTCACACCAAAGAGCGTTGCTGTTCCATGAGAGATCAGTTTTCCAGTTCCCCAAACATCCACTTCATACAAATACACCACAACATGAGGAGCATTGTCCGAACTATTGATTCGACCTTTGTAGAAAGTGCGTCCTCTGAGCTTTAAAACGCTAGTTAGTTTGTCAGAGATATAAACCATAGCATTGGTACGATCAATCAAATTGACATTGGTTGTAACGGGAACAGATACGGCTCCATCTAGAATTTCGGATAGAAGAGGAACACCTGTAGAGGCATTTGTTCCGCCAGAAAGAATGGTATCAGTTCCATTCGTTGTGTTCGCGGTCGGTGTGATTTTTCCTGGGCTAAGGATTCCCATCGGTCTTAGGTGGTAAGTGCGTTCCACTTTGTTTGGATTGGGCCAAGCAGAGTAGGTAACTCTAGCATCAGAAAATCTTTTTTGGATAGAGACCTTTGGTTTTGACATGATTCCATTTTGAATCCCTTTTAGCCAATAATCAAACCAGTCATAAGCATTGGTCCATACGTAGTTGTTGATTCCAAGGATTCCACCAATTTCTGCTGTGGCGTGAATTCCATTATTTAAATCCAATTTTTTAGGAACAGTCAGTTGTTCAAAATAAGGAAGAATTTGGTTTGGTTGGAAAAGATTGTCTTGGGAGTTATTGGAAATATAAACAGGTTTTCCAGATGCATTGAGAGCACTGACCATACTGTTAGGTGAACGTTCACTAGCCCAAACAAGTACTGCGGCAACATCTCTGGTATCCAATAGTTTTTGGAAGTTTTCCGCAATAATAGGATCCATTCTTCCGGTAATATAACCCGCAGTGACAAGAAGTAATCCCCAAACGAGCCTTGGAGTTTGGTTTCCATAAAGTGAGTCTGGCAAACTTCCCCAGCCACTCATTGCTACTGCTGTTTTTATTCTAGGTTCTTTGCTAAGACCCAGAAGAGAAATTCCAGCTCCATAAGAAATCCCCGCAATACCAATGTTTGCTGGATTGACGGGAGCATTCGCAAGTAGGAAGTCTATCCCTTTGGAAAGATCTGTCATATCTTTCGGGCCTGCGACATTGATAAGTCCACCTGAGGTTCCAAATCCTCTTGTGTTATAACTGAAGACAACGTAACCTTTTTTTGCAAGTTTCGCCGCTGGTACAATGTATTCGTATTCGTTAAGAGCCCAACTGTTGACAAAAATCACAGCAGGGAAGGGGCCTGTTCCTGATTTTGGAATGAAGAGGTTCCCTGTAATTTTTACCCCATCTTCACTGACATACGAGATGTTGTCGTTGAAGGTGAAACTTCCATCGTTTTCTGTTGCAAATGCTGATTGGATGTCCCGAGATAGGTTTGTGTTACTTTGCTTCATTACATCGGGTGAAGTTGAAGCTTCTGAGTTCGCTCCGCTTAACACGCCAAGTACGGCAGTGCTATTCTTAGAGTTTTGGTTTCCATTTGGTCCGCAAGCCACGAGGAGGAAGACCCCGAGTGGCAGGAGCAGACGGTATATTTTTTGCTTTTTCATAATTCGCCTCTGAATTGCCTTTAAATTACCATGAATAAGTTTATTTGGCGTCCAAGATGGCGATTTTGGACGATTTTTTAGGTCTAATATCATGATTTTGTACTAATTCTTTGTACGAAAGTCCTCCAAAAGGTTGACGGATGCGTGCATTTCGTCCGATTTTTGGATCATGTTCGAATTCATCGGTTCTTGGCTTCAGTTTGGAGCTTGGTATCATTTCATTTTAGGCGTTGGAATCCTTGTCAAAGAGAAAGGTTCCAAAGGTTTCCCCTTTGCCATGATCGCTGCCTTTTCTGGTGGAACCTTGGTTCTATACGCCTATCGTTTGTATGCTGGTCTGGAATTTGAAACTTCTCTTTGGAACCACGTTTATGTTCCTGTGATTTATTTAATCCCTGGGAGTATGCAATACACTATTGAACAGTTTTTAAGTCTGGAACCTGTTCCTTTGCGAAAACTCTATCGTTTGTATCCGACTTTTGGTGTGGTTTTATTTCTCCTCCTTTTGCAATGGCTGGCACCGGATACTCTTTCTAGGTCCATGAACCAAAGTTTTGCGGGAGCTCCGATTTCTCTTCCCGAACTCACCTCTATATTGGGATGTCTCTATTGGATGGGTACCTTTGTTTGGATGATTTATCAATATAGAAGTATCCTTTACAACAATCCAAACAGAGAAGCGAAACTAGGAGTGCAAATATTGGGAATGATCCTCAAAGGAAACATCACCTTTGCTGGTTTTATTTTAATTAGCACAATTTTGCGATGGCATGTGGGAATTTATTTTACAGCAGGACTTGCGACTCTCATGGCTGTTGTCGCTTTTATCGGTACGGAGATCAATCATGAATTGTTTAAAGATATTTTGCCGGGCCTTCGCCAATCCTACCGTACTTCTCGTATCCTCAACCTGGATTTGGAAAAGTTACAAAAAGAACTCGACTACTTATTAAAAGTAGAATGTGTTTACCGCGAAGAAGATTTAAGTTTAGCATCTTTTTCCGAAAGATTGGGAATCAAAGATTACCAACTCAGCGAATACACTAACGCATTTTTAGGAATGAATTTCAATCGGCTGATCAACGAATATCGCATATCAGAAGTTTGTCGATTGATAGAAAAAGAACCAAAAGCAAATTTACTTTCCCTTGCTTACCAAGTTGGGTTTAACTCCAAAGCAAACTTTAATTTAGCTTTTAAGTCTCTGAAAAAAATGTCACCAAGTGAGTATGCAAAGTCTGTAGGTGTAAGGAAGGGGGAACCAGTTTAACCATCCCCACTGCCCAAGTTCACAAAGGGTAACAGGAATGGACAAACTGCCCTCTTTCTATTTTTTTCCTTTCGGTTTTTTCTTTGATACCATATAACCTAAAATATGTGCCATTTTCCAAACGGTTTCTAAATATTCCTTGGTTGCGGGCATACTCGATTCCGTTTTGGAATCATGTAGTACGGAGTGAAGATGGAATTCATTTGTTCCAAAGCGGATGGTTTCTGGTGTCAAATGGATCCAAGTATGCCAACCGTATTCCCTTTGTTCTGGATAGAAGGTGAGAAGGATCCCCGGTTCTTTGATTTCTGGCAGATCGGGAACTTTGTCATCTAACTTGCGTCTGGCTGCCATATCGAGCATTGTATGAGTTTCCGAATCTTTTTTGGATTTTTTCCAATGAGATTGGATGCTATCATCTCCTTTTTTGCCAAAACATCGCCAAAGGAGTGGTAAGCGGAGCCCCAGGCACTCTTCATAAACACTAGAGTCATAAGACTCGTGGTTTGTCATCTCAAGTCGTTTTTCGATCACTTGGGAAATAGTTTCAAAAGAAGAATCCCCCTCTAATAAAAACAACTTGGCTGCGAGTAAATCAGTCCATACATACCAATCGGGACTTGGTTCTTTTAGTAGGGATGTAATCTCAGCTGCGTCCATCGTAAGAACTTTCTTCCAGTGGAGAGATTCGGGTTCCATCACTCGCATAAATTGTAATAGATATGCTTTCCAAGATGGTGCAACATAAGGTAATTTGAAAATTTCCAAAAAGTAAGGATAAACTCCCCGCCCTTGGAAAAAAAGGGCTTTGATGGCTTCCCACCTGTCATACGACCCTGAATATTTGTATTCATCCAATGAATACCGCAATGATTCTACAAGCCAAGGCCCACCATAACGAATCACATCTTCATGTTTATATTTGGTTTCCCGAATTTTTTCGAATACATGTTGGGTGCTATACTTTTCTGGATGAAGGACTGCCTCGGGTAACAAAGATTTGTTTTTCGAAAGTGATGATGCATATTTATCGGAAGAATCAAACTCGGGAGCATCCTCACCGGTGAGTGTAATCCAAGCGCGCCTTGCCTCCACCTCAATATAACTCCAAGAGTAATCTACCATAGGGTCAGGATCTGCATAAATATGATACCAAAGATGGTCTTTGAACTTTTGAATTTTTAATTTTCTAATCCATCGAATGATTCCATACACTCGGACTTGATCCCCTTTGTTTCCAAGAATTCGTTCTGCAAAAGCTAAATACTCACTATTTTCTGGCTCTAGTAACAATAATCCTGCCACATAACAGGCCTTTAAGTCGATGGCAATTCCAGGATAAGCGGTTTGGTCAATTTTGGAAAAGGATTCATATAACTCTTGTTTTGCTTTTTCTGGATCCATTTTGGCCCATGCTAACGCTGCTTCGGAAATGTTGATGATTAGATTCAAATCAAGATAAGCACCTTTGTCTCTACCTTTGAATTGGAAGCTTTTCCTAACATAGTTGGCTATGGTTTCCGTATGTTCTTTTAAATTTAAATGGGCACATACCGAAAATGCATTTCCAACGCTTATCCCAAAAAAACCAAAATGGTCTTTGTAGCTTAAAAGTTTGTTTATCAGTTGTACAGAGACTTCATCTAAAGTTAAAATTCTTTCTTGTAGAGCTTCGTTCAGGTGCGTATACACTGTGAACATGTTGTTCAAAGTGGGGCCTTCTTTTTTAACCTTTTCTTGGATCTCTTTTACATTGTCTAAGGTCTCAAAAGTTCGCCAAGCGGCATCTGCTAAAATAGAATTGGCTTCTGCGTGCTCACTTTTAATCAATGCTTCCACAACATATTCTAATCTTGGGTCATCTTGTTTGAGTTTTTTGACTGCTTCTCTTAGTGAAACAATGGATCTATCATCATCCAACATCCCAATGGTTTTTGTAATTCCACAATAAGCTTTTTTGTTTTCCGCATCATATTTTAATCCTTGTCGGAAGGCGGCATTGATGGCAAGAGAAAGTCTTTTGTCTAATTTATTCGGATTGTATGGCCAAGTATTGTAAGCACTGTCAGTTCGTTCTCTAAAATAATCTTCAATCAGTCGTTTGAGGCTTGTATCCTTTTTTGCAATTTCTTTGAGAATTGTATCGTGAGCATTCACATCATCGGGAAATTCTTCCATTAATTGGAATAAGTCTCCTTCCTTTTTTAGCCTTGATTCTAAATCTTTTTTTGAGATGGTATTGAGATTAGAAAGTCCTAAGCTATCATTGTATAATTTTATATTTTTTGGTTCAATATGTTTGGGATCGGCATTACTAAATGTTTGGGTTCGAATCTTTTCTACTTTATCCGCAGGTATGTTGAATAAAGATTTAGATTTCCCTTCCAAATAAGCAGACAAATGGGTACTGATTGTAGTGATCATTTTACCTTTGGATTTACTTGCTAGTTTGATAGACTCTAGGCAAGCTTCATCATTTCTTAAATAGAAGTGATGAAGGATCCAATAAGCAGCTAAATTAGGAAAATTTTTAATCTCTAGTTTTTCTTCTTCCCAAATGGCATAAGAAGGTGCATCTGCAAGTTTTTCAGTAAAAGCATAGGCAGGCTCGCCATAACTATGTCCGAGTAGCCAACTAGATCTTTCGAACATATCTAAAGAATTGTTATAGATAGGTTTCTTCTCGTAAGCTTTAATAGCTTCTTTTTCGAAGGCCTTAATTATACTTTCTTTGATTTGAGATGTTAGAATGGGTTCCTTTTCCTTTTTATTGGAATTTTCCTCTTCAAATTCTTCTTCCTCATCCTCATCATAACCTTCGTTAGAATCATTTGTCCAATTACCTGCGATAAAATGCGCTATAGAAAAATAGGGTAGGTTCTCTAATTCGCCAATTTCGTGATTGTAGTGATTGACTTCGATAGATTCGTTTTCATTTGGTAATAAATTGATCCAACAAGTATCTCCACCACCATCGGAAGCAAAAGCATAGGATCCATTAAACAAAAACATAAGACCACTGTAAGAACCAACTAACCATCCAAGTATTTCTTCTGGGTCTTTGATTTTTACTAATTTTTCAGCGGAGGAAATGGCATAATCAAATCCACCATCCTCATCTTCTTCCATTTCCTCTTCTTCGGCGGAGTGATGGTCGATCATGTTCCAAACATCAGAAACTTCATACATAATGGCTCTATATGCTTTTTTAAGATTCTCCCATTCTAAAATTTCTTTTCCCGGTTTGAAGCCATAGATAGATTCAAATTCTTTTATAAAACTTTGGTCTAATTTGCTTTTATTTTTTGAGAGTGCTTTTAGAAAACGGTCTCTTTGTGATTGAAACACTAACATCCGATCAATGATGATTTCTTTCAAATTCCCGAAGTAAAAGTCTGATTTTTGTAAATTTAATTTGGTAGTTTGCTTCATTGCGCCAATTCCGTATTTAAAGTAAAAAAAGATTCTGAATAATGGTTTCCATAAACTTTGAACCAATAACTGCCAAGATTGTCTTTCTCGAATCGGAGTAAGTTTAAATCTGGTGTGATTTTATCATAGAGAGGGTGGGGAGTTAGAGTTAAGGTATCTAAATTGAAATTCAATAAATGTTTTTTTGCAGGTTTTTTATTTCTTTCTCTTAAAAGTAGAGTGAGGTTTGACTCGTCTTCAATCGCCAAATCAATGAATTCCAAATAAGATCCAAAGTAGGATTTCATTGTATCGTCATACAAATCGAGAAGGTTCTTTAATTCACCATTTATATTTCTTACTTCTAATTTTGAATCAGAATATAGGAAAATCTTTTTTGAATTTACTTTTACTTTCATTGGTGCCCCACTGATCGAAAATTCAGAGACAAACTTTCCATCCAAATCAAGTATATATGCAATTTCAGAATTGTTTTCTGTTACCAAGATTCTGTTGTTACTTATTTTTTTTAGATTCCCAATATTTTCAAATTCAATATTCGTGCTTAAGGTTTCCCAGTTGCTTCCGTTCCATCTATGGATTTGTTTTCTAGAACTGGTATTATTAAAAATAACATACAAATAAGAACCGATATTTAAAATCTGATAAGGGGCAGTATTTGTCAGTTTGGGTGAGGGCAAACTATAAAAAGTATCATCCTTATAGTAGATGACAGAGCTGGACGATCCGAATAAGACAGTATCGGGGTTGGAATCAAAAGGGTTGTCGCTGGCAAGGTAAAAACCAATTGGGAATTCATAGCGCGTTATTTGTTTCCCGTCGTTTTTGTAAAGAATAGGACTTTGGCTCCAAGAACCAATCCAGATATTTCCATTACTATCCCGCTCGAATAGAATCCTTTCGAATCCAGTTACAATAGAATCCTTTTTTACGTCATTAGTTGTATTGATTTTTATTTCTTGCATTGTGATTTATTAGAAACTTTGAATGCAAATTGGAAACTATACTTGATTAGGCAATTTATTTTTTATTTTATATTTTTTGAATATAGAAGCCGTGAATATCACTACAAGAGATTGCATTTCGTCTTGAATTCCACATAGCAAACGCTCTAGTGATTTAAATAGATATGTATCATAGAATTCTTTGAGACAGACCATAAAATTTTCAATACATTTATCTGGGAAATTTTAAGGCTGTAGTTGTTATAGAGTTAAATTAAGTATCGATTCCGTTCTTTTGATCCGCTTGTATTTTGAATTCGAAATAGAATTAACAAATTTGTGTTATCTTTAAATATAAAGACATTCCCAAAAAAGATTCTAGAGGTTGCTTATCCCACACATATTGTTGCCGATAAAGTTCATGAAAGTGGATTTGCCCAATACTACGGGGCTCATCGACTGTTTTTTGGGAATCCTTTCATTGGAGAGGTAGTTGGCTTTGAAGAAATCTCAGATCGGTATGCGAAGATTCATTTTTATGATGTGAGTCTCGGAGTGATAGAAGTATATACAGGAAAGTTGTTGCATTTTAAAAACTAAAGTGCCACCCTCTTTAACGTCTGAATCAGGATTTTAATCATACTTTTTGTAAAGGATGTACGATTACACTCACTCGAATAACGTTTGTTATGCGACATAATGCTTATTATGGGAAGTAACTCACTGCATCACGTAAGAATCTACTCGAAACCCTAGCCGTTGCATCATCTAAAAATCTACTCCAAATTAGATAAGG
>NZ_JAFFPR010000004.1 GCF_016918735.1 Leptospira abararensis | reverse complement strand
AGTGATGCAATGAAACGATTAGAAAAAATTCTACAATCTTCCACTCGCAATGATGATGATTTTTAGGCTATTGGTAAAGTTAGTCCCAAATTCATACATTCTAAACCAATCTGATTTCACTTTATCGATAGACTCAATATAGATTCAAACAAAAGCGATCTAATTTTATTCAATTTCTAAAATTACCAAAGTCACATCATCATCGGGCGAACGATTTCCTGTAAATTCTTTGATCCTTTCGAGTAACAAACGTTTGGATTCTGAAATAGGATATCCACTGTATCTTTGCACAATGTTTTCCCAATTTTCCTGGCCAATCATTTCTTTTTCTGCATTGGTTGCTTCTGTAATTCCATCCGTATACAAAACAATTCTGTCACCTGAATGAAGGGACACCACATCTTCCTGGATATCTAATTCAGGAATCCAACCAATGAGTTTCCCTAGCGGTAAACTGAGTTTTGATTTGGATTCCCCTCTGCGATTGATGATCAGAGGTGGGTGGCCGCAGCGTGCATGAACCATTTCTTTGGTTTCTAAATTAATATAAATATAGGAAGCAGTGAGAAAGGCCCCTTTCATTTTTCCAAGTAAGGTGGAGTTGATTTGGGTCATCAATTGGGCCGGTTCTCGGGACAAACGAATTTGTGTGGAGAAGGCAATCTTTAGCATGGCAGAGATAAGGGCTGCAGGAATTCCATGTCCAGACACATCGGCAACCATCACTCCCAACTCTGTTTCCGAAATCGCATGAAAATCAAAGAAGTCCCCTCCCACACTGTCCATGGGTTCATAATAGAACTCTGTTTTGATACCTACAATATTGGGTGCTTCTTCGGGTAAAATAGAACTTTGGAGTTTTCTGGCAAGACCTAACTCATTTTGGAAGGCAATGAATTTGTTTTGTTCCTCTACCGCCTTTTTTAAAGTAATTAAGTTCTTAGCACGAGAAATTAACTCTCGTTTGTCGAAAGGTTTTGCTAAATAGTCGTTCCCACCAGCTTCCAAGGAAGCAATGATATCTGTGATTTGATTTTTAGCTGTCAAAAACAAAATAGGAAGTTGGTATAAAGAATAAGACTCTCGTAATACCGTACAAACATCATAACCACTCATTCCTGGCATCATAATGTCCAAGAGCATCAGTTCGAACGGACCATCATCTCGGACTATACGAATGGCATCCCCACCGTTGGACGCTTCATGTACATCACAACCAATCAGTGTTAGATGGTTTTTGAGAACTTGCCGATTGATGGGTTCATCATCCACAACAAGGACTTTGATTTTTTCCCCATCATACTCCTCTGTGGTTTCTTCAATGGGTTCAAATTCGGGGGACTCACCACCAAACCATAAATCCGTCTTTTTGGTTGGAGGTTTCTCCATCGGGATTTCCCCATCCCTTGCCAAAGGAAGAGTGAATCTAAAAGTAGAACCTTCTCCTTCTTTAGATTCCACCCAAATCGTTCCCCCATGTAACTCCACCAAACGTTTGGAGATGGCAAGACCAAGCCCCGTTCCACCAAACTTACGTGTGGTGGATGCATCCACTTGTTCAAAGGATTTGAAAATATCAGCAAATTTGTCTTCTGGAATTCCGATTCCAGTATCTTTTATGGAAAGAACCAACATCCTTTCCATAATTTCCGCCGAAACATCGATGCGGCCTTTTTCAGTAAATTTGATCGCATTGCCGATGAGATTGAATAGGATTTGTTGGAGCCTTGCTTCATCTCCTAAAATCGGAGGAAAATCCATAGGAACATGATTTCGCACCGTTAGATTTTTGGTAACATATAGTGGCCTTGAGATTACAAGTACCAAATCACAAATTTGATGGAGGTCAATTGCCTTAAGATCCAAATCCAAATCTCTATTTTTCATTTTGGAAAAGTCCAAAATATCATCCACAAGGGAAGAGAGACGTTTTCCAGAACTCACAATCATTCCTAAATTTTGTCTTTGTTCTTGGTTGAGTTTTCCACCAATGCCATCAAACATAGATTCGGCGATTCCAATAATTCCATTGAGAGGTGTTTTTAATTCGTGAGAAGTGTTTGCTAAAAACTCATCTTTTAGTTTGTCGAGAGCAAGTAGTCTTTTAGAAAGAGTTTCCACTTCTGAAAAGGCACGACTAAACCGCCGGGAAAGTGTGAGTGATTGAACCAAAATAAATACAAATATCCCAATAGGAACCGCTTCTACTGTATACACGATCTGGTAGGCATTGAGTAAATCAATAAAGGCCGCAATCGCCACAGAAATAATCCCAATGGCAAATAACAAACTACTCTCTTTTCGATTTAATACTGCACGAAACACCCCTTGTAAGATCAAAAGGATACCCGACAAAAATACGATATGGAAATATCCATTTAACTTTGTATAAACGGGAGTTGGCAAAACCAAAAGAAAACTAATAAAAATTAAGGTGGGGATGAGGAGAAGTCGGTCCATCCAACGCGGATAAAAGTTAGGATAAAATTCACGAAAAAAAGCAAAAAATAGATAAGGTGATAAATAAAACGTTAAGTATTCAATACGAAGGCAAAGGTTCCAACCGATATAGGGAGACAATTCGTTAAACACAAACCTTTCCCCTGTGAATAAGGTGCGCAGGGATAAAAGAAGGGCGGCAAACCCAAAAAGTAAATTTCCTTTGTCGGAACGCCTAAAATAAAACAACCCAAAATGGTATAAGGCAATGATAAAGACAGACCCTGCTAAAAATAAAGAAGAGGCTAAGTCTTTTTCATTTTCTTTAAAGAGTTTGTTCCACTCACCTACGTAAGGCGGCTCCCACATTCCTCCTTTATCATGATGGTAGTTGGAAATCTCCACCAAAAGTTCGTTGGGGCCTTCCTTCCAGGGAAGAGGGTAAAATTGGAATTGGTAAGACGGTGAAGACTCTTCGGGTTTTTTGGAAACCACACCGGAAGACCCAAGGAGTTTCCCATTCCAATAGACGCGGGAGGCAGTCGCCAAATCGACAAGTTTGATTCCGTACACTGTGTCTAGATCTGTATCTTCCGGCCGTTCCAAAACCAATCGGTAAGTTCCAAATCCATTGCCCGTCCCTAGCTCTGAATTCCAAATCCCTGGAACCACAAGGGAGAGTTTGGTCTTTGGCAATTCGTCCAATTCCGAGAGGAAAGTTTGGGGATAAAAATCCCATTCCCCTTCTAAGTGGACCGGATTTCCCTGGCTTTTGCGTACGATCTCAGCAGGAGAAGTCGCAAACAAAGGCGGCACCAGAAAAGAAAAGAATGCACTGGCCGAAACGATAAGATGTAAGTGTTTATAGGACAATATTGCAAGTTTTACTCATTTTTTTAAAAATACGAGTAAAAAAGAGTACAAAAATTATTCAGAACCGAAGAAATAGACAGGTGTGAAACGATTTCGTTTTAGTTTAGAGACAGTTCTCAAATTACGAGGTTGGCGGGAAGAAGAAGAAATCCGTAGGCTCTCTTTGGTTGTCTCCAAACTGAATTCCCTCATTGGCGAAAAAGATTCCAACGAAAGAGAAATTGAATCTTCCTACGAGGCAATCCTTGCTTCCTCAAAAGTGGGAACAAGCCTTTCCGATTACCTTTCCATCGAACAATACATCCAGGGCCTCATGCGACGCAATGAGGAATTGGATGAACGTATCTCTCGTCAAAATGACGAAGTCAATTTGGTTCGTAAAGATGTGATGGTTGCCCGAATGAATAAAAAGGTGATCGAAGTTTTAAAAGACAAACGATTTGCGGAATGGAAGAAAAAACGAAACCGAATGGAACGAAGGGAAGTCGAAGAATTTAACCTTCAATTAAGCAAACAATCATTATTCGATTCGACAGAAAGTTATGGGCCGGCAAAATCTAAAAAGATTCCAAGAACTTTCAAAATTCTGAACCGTGAGGACGGAGGTGACGAACTCACATCCGACTTCAAAACTCTTCGTGATTTTTATGAAAAATACTACCTAGGACAAGGGAAATCGTAATGGCAAGTGTAACCGATAGCACAAGATCTTTCTTTTTAATTGTACTCATTTTCTTTTTAATCGCAATCGGCTTTTTTGTTTTTGATTACTTCCAAGTCATCAATGCAGAGGACTATTTACCATTCTTAAAAAAACAAGCAGGGCTCGTAAACCAAGACCTACTTTCTCCTACCGAGTTAGAAAAGTTGGAGATGGAAAAAGCTAAAGAAAGACTGATTGCGGACCGCGAAGAACTAGAGCAAATGAAACGGGAGTTAGAAGAAAAATCTTCTTCTCTTCATGCGGACAAAGAACGTTTGGAAGAACTAAAAGAAGGGATCCAACGAAAAGAAAAAGAAATGGCAGACAAGTTGAAAAAAGACAATGCCCGTGCTGAAAAAGTAAAGGTTCTCGCAAACAAAGTAGCCAATATGCCGCCAGAGTCGGCAAGAGATATGTTAATCAATTGGCCGGACTACGATATCATTGAAGTATTTGAACAAATGGATAGAGATGCAGAAGAGGATGGAAGACAAACCATCACTACATACCTACTCACTCTTTTTCCTGCAGAAAGAAGATCTGTGATCTCTAACAAGTGGTTGGATGCAGGAGCGAAGAATGTTCCGAATTACGGAAAAAGTATTGATGAGGACAACGACGAACCGTAAAGGTTTGTTTTTGCTTAAGATTCTTTTCGAAAGAGAATGGCTTTGACGTCTCGAATGGCGTCAGTTAAGTGATCATTCACAACCACATAATCAAAGCTTGGTGCTTCATCCAGTTCCTTGATTCCATTTTCAATCCGTCTTTCAATACTGGTTTGAGAATCGGTTCCCCGACGAATCAATCGTTCGATCCAAATCTCTCGACTCGGTGGTTCAATAAAAATAGTCACTGACTCAGGTCTTAGTTCTTTTACAGACTTGGCACCTTGTACATCCAAATCGAGAAGTGCCACTCTATGTTCCCTAATGGCAGCAAGGATTGGGCCTTTCGGAGTGCCGTAATAATTACCATGTACTTCGGCCCATTCATAAAACTCACCATCGAGAATTCGTTTTTTAAATTCAGGAACCGATAGAAAATAATAGGTTTTGCCTTCCTCGTCCCCAGGCCTCGGCTCTCTTGTGGTACAAGAAATGGAAAAATAGAAATCGGGATACTCGGTAAGTAAGGCGGAGATGATGGTAGACTTTCCACCTCCGGCAACAGAAGAAATAATATACAAATTAGGATTTGCTTTCAATCTTCCGACTCCTCTTCCCCTTCCGCAAAATGATTGTCCCCGGATTCTAATCGTTTGGATAAACTTTCTGGTCGGATGGCAGAGAGAAGGATATGTCCGGAATCTAAAACAAGAACAGATCTTGTCTTTCGTCCCCCCGTGGCATCAATGAGCCTACTTTCCGATTTGGCTTCGGAGCGTAGTCGTTTGGCCCCCGCAGAGTCTGCCTGGAGGATAGTCAAAATTTTCGATACAAATACTACGTTCGAAAAACCTACATTGAGTACCGGAAACGAAGACATGGAAACATATTTTTAGATTCTTCTAGATCGATCAAGTCGAATCGTTTCAATTAGATGAATTTCATGAATGCCAATATTCATAGCTTCGGAAATTTCATCATGTTTGTATCCCTTTTTGATGAGATGCACCACTTTATCAATCTTTGTTGCCGAAGCGCTGAGTTCTTCCAGTGCAGACTCAATGGAAAGATCCACTTTATCCATACTCATTTTTTGGTAAGAAGCAAAGGCAGGATCATTGGCTTTCGATACTTCGTTTAAAAAATCTCTTTTTTTAGATCCATCGACAATTTCATTGCGAATGGCTTCTGTTGGTTTTTCTTCTGTAAAGGGATTTCCACCGACCGTATAATTCATCTTAGGTTGGAAAGTTTGCACTTCCAAATTATCCATTGCTTCTTTTGATGGAGAGTCTATAGGTTCCATTCCGAAAATTCCTTTGACTGCCTTACCTAATTTTCCAAAGGCTTGGTTCACGGCCCCTTCTGTGGTTTCCGCTTCCGTCAAAGGAGATGGGATTTGGTTGGCTTGGTAAATTTTACCTATCCCTGTTCTTTGTTCTTTTAAATCGAGAACTGGTTCTTCTTCCAATACTGGTGGAGGGATTAACTCTGATTTCATGGAAAGGCCTGAACCTTGGTAATGTTTGAATTCTTTGACAAGTATCTCTCCCCGTTCCATCATCGAACGCAGAGCCACCATTTTCGATTCGATGACAGCCACTGTGGCATCTAACTCGCGTATGGTTTCCTGAGTGGCCATATCAATGGCCCGATTCAGTTTTTTATCGTAATATTCTCCGACTGCTTTTTGGACTTTAGCCGAGATGAATACATACATCATCCCACAAAATAATAAATTAATTAGAACAAGGGAAAAGAGTTCCATGCCATTCTCCTACAGAACATTTCCAACAACATTCCGGAGTGAGAACTTTAAGCTTTTAAATCAAAACGAAATCCTCTTTCCAAACTGGGACGGTCATAAATGACTCCTTCTTTGGAATAAGCATAAACCGAATTTTCTTTGTCTTGTTTCGGTTTTGCTGCCGAACTTTGGTTTCCTGATTTTGTCTCAGGAACCGTTTGTGCTCGGTTTTGGGTTTGGATCACAACCTTTTGCAATTCCACCACCTGGTTTTGGTGGGTGAAGGGATTCTCTGCCTGGGCCCTACGTGCAAAATCGTAGTGGTGGGCGATGCTCGCGAAGTTTTCGTTTAGAATCATCGGAATGCCTCCTAATTCTTAGACTTACCACGCCCTCTCTTTTTTCTCCAGTCATTTTTCTGTTCGTCTGGATCTTCGTAAGGAGCACTGCGCACCTGGGATTCTTCTTCGTAGAAAGTTTTGGCTTTCGTCTCGTGGCGGAGTTTGAACTCCGCATTGCGGATGCGGATGGTAACACCCGGGAAAATGGTCTTCTCGACCGATATACGGCCACTGGCGGCCTGTTCATCCATGTATTCAGTGAGGGTTTGGATGTCCTTTCCAGCCTCAGCAATGCGTTTTTCGAGTTTTTTGGTCCCTGCATCCAATTTCTGCAAATGGGCGTCTTGTTCGGCGGTAAAGCTTGCAGGATCGGCATCTTTACGGGCTTTAAGCGTTCGCATGGTTTTTGTGAGTTGATCCAGTTTGTCCTGGTTCTCTTTTCGTTTCTCTTCGTATTCCTGAATTTGTTTTAAGATCTTGGGATTGTTTCCCACGATAAGGTCGGTTTGCGGGTTTGCTTGGGATCCGATGATTTTGGCAGAAATGAGTTGGGCCGCTTGGATGGTGCCTCCCACAATCTGGCCTCGTTTTCCTTTACAGGAGATCTTTCCCCCGGCCATCAGATGTGAATGCAAAATCCCTTCTTGGACGATGATGTCTTTTTCTGTAATACAAGTGGCGTTCTGAATGAACTTGGCAACGATGTTTCCACCGGTGGATTCGATTCGTGCCTCTTCCCTTCCCGTTACCCCTTGGCGGACAATGATGTCTCCGTCCGCTTCCACGATGGCCTTTTGCACCGTTCCATAAATTTCTATGTTACCTGCAGCCTTCACTGAATAATTATCTTCTACGTTTCCTGTGATGATGATAGAACCTAGGAAGGTAACATTCCCTGTACGAACCCCCACATCTCCATTGATGCGGTAAACAGTTTCCACAGAAAGTCTTCCTGCAGCGTATAACACTTGTCCGTTGACTTCTGCAGTGAGACGCATTTTGTCTTCGGAAAGAATGGTTCCTTTTCCTTGTTTGAGTTCGGTATCTAAACCATCTTTGGCAGGCAGGACCATACCAAATAAATTGCGTCCAAACTTTCCTTTTTCAGCAGGAATTTTCTCAGCTAACAATTGTCCTACAACCACGTTCTCAATCATATCTAAGTCTTTGTAGTCGACTCGACCTGATTGGTCTTCCTTGAAGTTGATTTTCTTTTCCGTGCGAACATAGTATTTAATTTCCGCATTTTTACCGTTCACAGGGAAATCACCTTCAGCCCCAATGAAAGGTTTATTATGAATGTCTTCGTCTAAACACTTTCTGATTTCCTCTTCTTTCAGACCGTGCGCCACACCCATTCCTTTGAGTGCTGCTACGATGTCTGATACTTCTAAATCACGGCCACCTGGTCTTGCTGGAAACACAGTCACAAAGGCTCTCATGTTTTCCTGTGCAATTTCTACGTTGCAACTAGAGTCATTTCCAGATTTAGGTTTCTGGTTCGAAATAAGAACCGGTTCCCCTTTTTTATCTTTTAGAATTTTATTAATTAAATTTTGGTCAACACCCGCTATTCCACGAAACGAAAGTTTTTTGGAAACATCCGCCATGGTCATAGCAAGCCCTTCTCCACTGGGAGGATAAACAGTAATAAAAACACCCGTACGGTAAATTTTAACACTCACTCGGCCATCTTTATTTTTAGGAGTTACTAGTTCTTTTAAATCTTTAGATACTAATTTTCCACTACCACCCGTTAGATGTTCGTCGAGAAGACTTAGTTCATCTAAGAGCATATCATCGGGAATGATGGAAGCGCGGATATGATAGGGCTCAGAAAAGAATAAGGACTTCTTTCCTCGTTTTAAAACAGTATAATCTATTTCATGGACTTTGCGGCCAAGATGTTGTGACGCAATTGCCAGACACTCTTCTATGGTATCGGCAATGACTTCCACTTGTTCTTTTTCCTTACGATCGAACTCTTTCAGTTCCTCTGTAAGAAATTCAGTGAGAGACATATCTGTTTACCTTTTTTGGATCGCGGATTTTACTTTAGAGAGTTTGCTGCGAAGCCTTGCGACTGCTTTTGTATGGAGTTGCGAAATTCTAGATTCTGTAACTTCCAAAACTTCACCAATTTCTTTTAAGGTGAGGTCTTCATAATAATAGAGTACGATGACTTTCTTTTCTTTTTCTGGTAGCGACTGGATGGCTTCTACGATTACATTTTTGATTTCTTCTTTTTCGATGATATTGTCTGGGTTCATATTCATCGGAGATTCCAAAGTTTCCATAAAGGAAACTTCATCGTTCTCATCACCGAGAAACCAAATATCATTTAAAGAAACAAGAGAGGTTCCAGAAAGTTTGGCAAGTAACGAATTGTATTCTTCCATGGAGACTCCGAGTTCTTTGGCGATCTCTTCATCATCCACTTTTTTGCCTTCCTTGTTCTCAAGCATGGCAATGATGTTTTCCAACTGTTTTGCTTTTTGGCGGATCGAACGAGGGATCCAATCCACACTTCGTAGTTCGTCAAAAATGGACCCACGGATCCGAGTCATAGCATAAGTTTTGAATTTAATTTCGCGAGAAGGGTCGAATTTTTCAATCGCGTCTAACAGACCAAAAACGCCGTAACTGACGAGGTCTTCAAATTCGACATTTTGAGGCATACCGATCGCGATCCGCCCAGCCACGTGTTTGACGAGAGGTGAATATTTTTCAACAAGGTAACTTCGGATCTCCGCATCTTTTGTGACGCGGTATTGTTTCCAAAGATCTGTCTCATCAAACTGATTGTATTTGTCTAGCAATCTTGACATAGGGAACCGTAGTACGGAATCTCTTTACTTTATAGAAAAAATCGTAAAGAAGGGGAAATTACAAGAGGATTTTTTCTTATGTCCTCTAAAAACGGTAATTTTTCAACTCTCTTGGGTATCATCTTTGGCCATCATGGTGCGAATGGCCTCAGCCATGAGTTTTGGCTCGTTTTTGATCGCAATTTTGTCCACAATGATGTGATCGCCAAATTTTCCAGACTTGGCCATGGCAAGTTTGGCATCCATGGCAGTATCCCCCATGGATTGGACTCCGAAATCATCAGACCCCATAGACTCAGAACGAGAAGGCTCCATTTCACCATGTTCCTGATCAAAGTCATCGGAATGGCTTCCCCCACCAAACCCACCAATAGAAAGGGTTGATAGAAACTCTAAAAATTCAGGAACTTTTTTTTCTAAGATAGAGAAAACTCCAAATCCAAGGCCACCAAAA
Organism: Leptospira abararensis; assembly: GCF_016918735.1. Classification (GTDB taxonomy): domain Bacteria; phylum Spirochaetota; class Leptospiria; order Leptospirales; family Leptospiraceae; genus Leptospira_A; species Leptospira_A abararensis. Next base: position 78,813 of record NZ_JAFFPR010000004.1, on the reverse strand, counting down.
GCAAATGTGGAGATGAGAGAGACAAAGAAGATATAACCAAGTCTGTTTCCAACAAGAAACCCACAGACAGAACTAATGATAGCTCCGAGGACCGCAAATCCCAGTACAAACCCGATCTGCACTTAGTTGTCTTCCTCCATCCTCTCTTCCATTTCCTTCTCTTTGAAGTCTACGAAGCTGAAGAATTTTTTAAAGAAACCAGTAAGACCTTCCTCATCTGAGTAACCACCTTCCGTTTGTAAGAGGGTATGTGTGACTCTTGTGAGGCATGCTGCCGCTTTAGAACGAGGAGCACCAATGATGAATGGTTTTTGTTCGCGAATCGACTTTTCGACTTCTTCATCTTGGAAAATAAAACCTAAGTTCTCAACTTGGACTTCTAAAAATTGGCCAGAGATATCGATGACACGGTCGGCCACTTTTTTCCCTTCGATGGCAGAACGCACTCGGTTCACAATGATTTTGAGGTTTTTGTCTTTGGATTGGGAAACAATGGATTTGATAAGGCCATAAGAGTCTGTAATGGAGGTGGGTTCTGGTGTAGTAACTACTATCACTTCATCGGCAGGCATCACAAGGCCAATGACATTAGCAGAAATCCCAGCACCTGTGTCTATAATCATCACATCATAATGGTCTAGTTCCACAAATCCTTTGATGAGATTATTTCTTTGTGTTTCATTTAGATTGGCGAGTTGAGAATATCCAGAAGCCCCAGCAATGATATCCACACCTTCAGGCGTAGAGATTACGATGTCTTTCAGAGATTTGTGGCCTTTCACCACGTGATATAAATTGTATTTAGGAATGATACCGAGTAGGACGTTGACATTGGCAAGACCCAAGTCACCGTCAAAGATCAAAACTTTGAGTCCTGTTTTTGCGATGGAGATCGCGAGGTTTACGGATACAGTACTTTTACCCACACCACCTTTCCCGGAAGCTACCGCGATGATTTTGGTTTTTTTGACTGCATCCTGGGGTTGAACCAATTTTAATCCAGTACCAGTTTCAGTGAGCTTTCTAAGATTTGCAGCTTGGTCCATCGTTACCCCTAAGTTTTAAGGATAACGAAGTTGGTTACACGGTCTTTTCGAAGACCTCCCCCGCTATCCCTTTCAATTTCTCTGGAAAAATTACACATTCGGCAAGAAGTTTTTTCGTGGCATTTAGGATGTCAAAAGGAACATCCTGTCCTACACTCAAAAATGCGAATTCCCTGTGAATAGTATCGGCTAATTCCACTACAGAACCTAAAAATTCTGCTTCATCTAGCTTAGTTAATAAAATTCTTTTATAACCGACCGACTCATAGGCATTTGCTACCGCAAGCGCATTGTCTTTCGAAACAGTGGAGGAAAGCACTAAGACTGTTTCAATATAATCCTTTTCCCCAAATACTTGGTAGAATTCCTGAAGTTTTTCCAGGTTTTCTGACTTTCTATGAGAGTAGCCGGCGGTATCTACTAAGATAAGTTCAGATCCATCGCGAACGATGGTCTCTTTCATTTTGCGTAAATCTTTGGCGGCGTAGAATGGCAATCCCATCGCATCTGCATAAAATTTCAGTTGATCGATGGCAGCAATGCGGTAGTTGTCCGTTGTATAAAGGGAAACTTTTTTCCCCATATGCAAACTGTATTTGGCTGCTAGTTTTGCAATGGATGTGGTTTTACCAGAACCTGTTGGGCCTACAAAGAAAATGATTTTACGTTTTCCACGGGGAGTCCCACTAAAAAGGTCGGAGTCAATTTGGATTCTTTCTTCTAAATACGTGACTGCCTTATCCGTAACATTGGCATAACGAGTGAGATCAACCGCAGACAACCTACGTTCGAGAGCCACAGCCATCTCTTCCAAAAATCCAGAAGACATCCCTTCATTTAACAGACGATCCACGAGCTTTTGGATATGTGGGTGACGTTCGGGTATTTGTGGTTTGGCGGGGGGTGCCATCTCTAAAATAGAGTCTTTCGCTTCCGAAAGAGAAAGGCCAACGGGTCTTTCTACTTGGCCTTCCATTTCGAAAACAGGGGGATTCAGCCTACGACGGCGTTCCGAAAAAGGCCGCACCGCATCGATATTTTTTTTGCGAAGGTGTGAGTTCCCACCACTTCCGAGGGATACCGAATGATTGGATCCAATTGCTACAAGACCTGATTCAGGAATGGAATCGGTTCTTTGTTTTTGTTTGATGAGTTCTTTGAGATCCTTTAACTTACGTTCAATTCTCTCTTTGGAATTTTGTTTTTCGGGGACACCTACATCAATTTCATACATTCGTTGGGCCATAAGCCCTGTGCCAAAGAGCCCACCTTCGGTGATCACTCGTTGGTCATAGAGATGTGCCTCCGGACCGTATTTCATCTTCATCTGCATGATGCAGTCTTGTAAGTCTTTACCTCGGATTTTTACAAAATCCATAGAATCGCCCCCGAACCTGGGAAAAATATGAAGAGTACCCTTCATTTGGAAAGCCTTTTTTATGAGACATAATAAATTCGGGCAATCTTTGTTCGAAGGATCGTACCCCATCGGGAAACTAAGGATGCCCGTTTCTTTCGTTACAGCCAGGATGGTGGTTTCTTTGGAGTGCTACTTGAAAATGGGAGCATGGTTTGAAAGAAAGTCGCTAGAAAAAGTAAGTGAGTTTCCAGGGTAAGTAGGACCACAAAAGATGGGGTATCTCTCCCATGCCAATCGAACCTTCAGAAAAATTTCCGGACAATGTGACCGAATTCAAAGACGGGGTTCCCGTTTCGGTTTTGTTTGATGATGTTTATTTTTCCAAACAAGGTGGTTGGGAAGAATCACAATACGTATTTTTAGAAGGGAACGAAATCCAATCCAAATGGGCAAAAAGTGAAAAATCCACTTTTCGCGTTGGAGAATTAGGATTTGGATCCGGGCTCAATCTATTCGTGACTTTAGAAGCATGGAAATTATGTAAAAATCCAATGCCCGTTGAATTTATCAGCCTCGAGGGATACCCTTTAACGAAAGATATATTACTCTCATTAAACGCAAGTTATCCGGAAAAAACTCTTTGGTTTGAAGGATTAATTCGTTCTTATGAATCCGCAATCCAGGTATGGAGAAAAAATCCTTCAGAAAATCTATGGACTTACCACTGGAATCACGAAGAGAATCAACATTCATTCACATCGCATGTTTTTTTCGGGGATATCAAAGAATGTCTGCCTAAATTTCCAGATATTCATTCCTGGTATTTAGATGGATTTTCACCAGGAAAAAATCCCGATATGTGGTCACTTGGTGTACTAAAAAAGTTACGCGAAAAATCAAACTTCGGAACTAGTTTTGCCACCTTTTCTTCGGCTGGTTTTTTAAGAAGAAATCTCGCCGAACTCGGGTTTGTTGTGGAAAAGAAAAAAGGATTCGGTCGCAAACGTGAAATGATTTCTGGATTTTTAAAATAAAGTTATGGATCAAAAGAAAAAAATTGCTGTCGTTGTGGGAGCAGGAATTGCAGGAGCAAGCATTTGCCTTGCATTAAAACAAAGAAACATACAAACGATTTTACTAGATTCAGATACGGGACCTGCAAAACATTCCAGCGGGAATCCCATCGGTGTGGTATATCCATTTCTCACGAAACACAAAACATCCGAATCAGAATTTTCTTTAGAAGCTTTCCGATATTTTTTGTCCATTTGGGATAGGTTCCATTTAAAAAATCTTGTCCCGCATGTAGATGGAATTTATTTTCTTATGGATACAAAAGAATCTTACGATCGTTATTCGAATGCAATCATTTCTAATCAAATTCAAAGCCATACTGCAATCGAAAGTATAGAAACATTTTCTGGTTCCCCTGCACTTTTTTTCCCAGAAGGAAAATCCATTTCTCCTGTTGATCTTACAAAACAAATCCTTATTCTTTCCAACCCAGTCACAAAATATTCATGCAAATTACTTAGCTGGGAAGAAGAAGAGAATAAATCCAAAGTTCACTGCCAAACTTCTGTTGGTAAAATCGAATGTGATTATTTATTCCTAACCCAAGGATACCAATTTGCAGACGATCCTCATTTGGAATGGCTTCCCTTACGAAAAGTGAGAGGACAAATTTTAAAAATTCCAGAAGAAAAAACTACAAATACATATGGAATTTTGTATGGGGACTATATCACTGCAGCAATTGATGGGTATCAGGTTTTAGGTGCTACATTCGATGAATTCAAATTAGAAGAAAATCCTCGGCCGGAAGAATCCGAATCCCTATGGAAAGATTTACTGAATCGACTGCCAAAACTCTCGGATCAATGGGAACCACAAAACCCTCGTTTGTTTCCAACCAGAGTGAGTTACAGAACTCAATCCCAAGACCGCCATCCCATAGTTGGCAAATTACCGAATATTTCTAAACTCGACTTGTCTGTTAAATACCAAAATTTACTTCGGAATGCGGATAAAAAGATGAATATTCCTTATTATGAATCTGTGGGAATTCTGAACGGACTTGGGTCACGAGGGCTTACCCATGCGTTGTATTCTGCGGAGATCCTGGTTTCTACTATGTTGGAAGAAACAAACCCAATATCCGAAAAAATTTTTAAGTCTTTAAAACCTGATCGGTTTTTGATTCGTATGTGGAAACGAGACCAGCTAATATCGAATTAATCTCCTTTTCCTCATCCACCGAAACTTGTATCAAAACTAGCAACACAGTAGTATTTTTTCTTTGTAATTCTTCTATAAAACGTAAATCCGTTCGCATCTTTATCCAATCTTTTTCAGTGGTGACTAGGGTTTCATTGCTTTGGATTTCATTCATTAATGATGACAAAGAGCCGGGTGCATAATCAAAATGATCGGGAAAAAATTTAGTTCGGATAGATTCTGATAACAAAGCTGATTTTGCAGTTTCATAAACATTTTTTGGATTTCCTACTCCAGTCACAAGTAAGTATTTAGAATCAGTTTCCAGATCAGGATTCCATGATTTTTGTATTAAATTTTGATTTAGTAAAACCTGTTTCAGTTCGGGCTTGAAGCCAGAATGAAAAATGGGTACCATGACTCCATTTTGATTCAAGATTTTTTTATATTGGTTCAAATCTTGTTTATTTTTTGAAGTTAACTTTGTATAGACGATTGCGTTGGCTCTTTTGCAATGTGCGATTGGCTCCCGTAAAAAACCTAATGGCAAAGTCAAACCATTCCCAAATGGTGAATTTGCATCAAACAAAACGAAATCAAAATCTCTATGTAACAATTTGTGTTGGAATCCATCGTCTAGGATCACGATATGTTTTTTTGACTGGATTTGGTTGTATAACAGAAAGGACTTTTTTCTATCTCTGCCAATGATCACCTGCACATCAGGAAACATTTCTTTATGTTGGCTTGGTTCATCTCCATACAACTTAGGTTCGAGGCCATTGGGAAGGATTGCGCCTTCTTTAGTTTTTTCTGCTTTATAGCCTCTGGATAAAATTGTGATCGCATAACTAGGGTATGTTTTTTGAAAAAAGCGAACCAGGAACTGGACAAAGGGAGTTTTGCCAGTTCCTCCGACGGTGAGATTGCCAACACTGATAACTAATGTTTGAGGAAGGTGGAAAGGAATAACCCCTCTTTGTTTCCACCAAAAAAGGAACTGGTAGAGTAAACTCAGAGGGTAAAGTAGGTACAAGAATATCTTCATTTAGTTTCCAATGGGAAACAATCAGTTTAGCTGTGGCGTTTTTCCAATTCTTTTGCTATGGTAGAAAGACTGATTCCTTTTTCCACCATAAGCACTTCTAAATGAAATACCAAATCTGCAATTTCATGAATGAGTTCTTTTTCATTGGGATTTTTTGCGGCGATGATGACCTCGCCGGCTTCCTCACCAATTTTTTTGAGAATACGGTCAACGCCATCGCGGAAGAGTTCAGCTGTATAAGACTTTTCAGGCAATTCTTCCTTACGTTTGCGGAGCAGTTCTTCCAATTTCAGTAAAAATTCCATATTTTGACCTTCTAGCGACCATGGAAACTACCCATTCCATTTCGAAAAAGCGAAAATTGACTATTCAAAGAAACGGCAAAACAATAGAATTCAGAGGATGGTTCGTAAGTTATTACCAGTTTTTTTCTTTCTATTCACGAGTGCACTGTTTTCTGAATCCCCTTGGGGAAGTTCCATCCAAAAAGGATTCGAAACTGCAAAACAAGACAAAAAGTTTATCATAGTAGATGTATTTGCAGATTGGTGCACCTACTGTTTAGTTTTAGAAAAAGAAATTTTTCCCGATCCTGAAGTGAGTAGAATTTTAGATAGTTTCGTAAGAGTCAGGTTAGATGGGGAAGAATTTCCTAACCTCCGAAAAAAATACAATATAGAAGGATACCCTACCATTCTTTTTTTAGATGGGGATGGTAACTATGTGACAAAAATTTCAGGACTTGCCACTAAAGAAGACATATTGGGTGTTTCAAAAAAAATCCTCCAAGAACCAAACCTAGAATCCTATCTCAAAACAGAGCTTAGACGAAATCTAAATAGCCCTGACATTCATTTTCGTTTAGGACTGTTATACTTCCAGAACAAAGAATTTGAAAAAGCAGAACTTCAATTCACAGAGACCATTCAAAAATCTAAATCTTTACCTGCGTTAAAAGAGAACGCACATTTTAATTTAAACTTAGTCAAATCAATACATGGTTCAAAAGAATCAGCTGCGAAGGCCTGGAAAGAATATTTAGAACTATATCCAACATCCAGTCGCAAAGTCACTGCTAAACTGTATTATGGACTTACTTTAAAAGATGCAGGTGAATCAAAATTGGCAAAATCCATTCTCACAGAAATTAAACCACAACTAATAACTGAAACTGATAAATCGATGTGTAATGAAGCTTTGTCTGAAATAGAAAGAGGATTTTAGTCCAACCAAAATTTTCCTAGGTTGGACCAATAGTTTACCTGTTACCGATAGAATAATAAGTAAAACCTAACTCTTGCATTAGTGTTGGTTTGTATTGGTTTCTTCCATCAAAAATAAGGGGAGACTTTAATAAGGATTTAATTTTATTAAAGTCAGGTTCTCTAAATTCACGCCATTCTGTTAAGAGTAACATTGCATCGGCACCTTGGAGAGCGGAATACGCATCTTTTTTGTATTCTACTTTTCCATCAAAATAATACTTCGATGTTTCTGCAGCTGCAGGATCAAACACCTGGATTTTGGCACCATTTTTGTGTAATTCATAAATCAGCGGAATTGATGGAGCTTCCCGCATATCATCTGTTCCTGGTTTAAAAGCTAATCCCCAAATACCAAAGGTTTTTCCTTTCATATCGGTTGCTTTGAAGTGTTCAAAAATTTTATCGGTTAAACGAGTTTTTTGTTTTTCGTTTACATCCTCTACCGACTGGATGATATGCATGGGAGCATTGACTTCTTCTGCTGTACGAAGAAGGGCTCTCACGTCTTTTGGAAAACAAGACCCGCCATATCCGATCCCTGCATATAAAAACTGACGTCCAATTCTTGAATCCGTTCCCATCCCTTTTCTGACATCATCATAGTTGGCACCAAGGGCATCGCATAGATTAGCGATTTCATTCACAAAGGAAATCTTAGTCGCAAGGAAGGCGTTACAAGCATACTTCGTAAGTTCCGCAGAACGAATGCTCATGGTAATGATTGGATTTCCGTTCAGAACAAATGGAGAATAAAGTTCGCTCATTTTTTTAGCGGCTTTTTCGGATTCAGCACCAATGACAACGCGTTCTGGTCGCATAAAGTCATCAATCGCTGCACCTTCTTTTAGAAATTCAGGATTAGAAACTACATCAAACGGGTGTTTTGTGTGTTTTGCGACAATTGCTTTTACTTGGTCTGCGGTTCCCACAGGGACTGTTGATTTATCAACGATGATTTTGTATCCGTTCATTGCTTTACCGACTTCTTCTGCCACAGCAAAAACAAATCGTAAATCAGCAGATCCGTTATCGGAAGTCGGTGTTCCTACGGCGATAAAAACAAACTCCGAAGACTCAACTCCATCCTTTAGAGAAGTGGAAAAATGGAGTCTTCCTTCTTTATGGTTTCTTTCCACAAGTTCGGAAAGTCCAGGTTCGTAGATGGGAATGATCCCTTGTTTTAAGTCACTGATTTTCTTTTCATCTTTATCAATACAAATGACTTCATTGCCATATTCAGCAAAGCAGGTTCCTGCAACGAGGCCTACATATCCGGTTCCGACCACACAAACTTTCATAGGATTTCCAGAATTTAGGTTTTTCCTTTGAAGGAAACTGTTTTTCTATTCTGATTTGGAAAGGGTTTGGATGGCAAATTCGGTGGGTAAATGACAAACGCCGACAAATTTTTCAATTTTGCCACGTTCGACCTCAAAATCCAAAACGGACTCCCCCCAAAAATAACTGCCCTCGATATGGGATTCCCCTTTATGGATGGATATACCTAAGCTGTATTTCCCGTCACTGAATTGGATGGGAAATTGGAATTCGACTACAGAGGTTTTCGACTCTTTTATCGTTAAATTTTGTTTTCCTAAATGATAAGAGTTGGTCCCAAAAATTCGAATTCCCTTTTCGCTATCAATATGAAATCCAATGGTTCCGTCCGTAATCGATTTTGTTGTTTGGAATTCGATCCGGAGAGTGGCCTTCTCACCTAAGAAGTGATGGCGAGTTTCTAATCCCTTTTCATTTCTTAAGGAAATATGAACGTCCTTAACGAATTCTGAAGCCAGTGAAGAAAAATGAGGTTCTGAATTTCCAGCTAACACATGCATGTATTCTTCGATGGTTTGTTTTGGATTTCCATCAAACAACAAGGTCCCTTGATTGAGTAAAACAGCTCTTGTGCAAAAATAAGAGATAAGGCCTAAATCATGACTCACAACCAAAATACAAGAACCGAGACTTGAAAATTCTTTGATCCGTTTTAGACATTTCTGTTGGAAACTTGCGTCCCCTACAGCCAAGGCTTCATCTACAATCAAGATATCGGGACGTTTGGCAGTAGCGAGACTAAAACCCAGTCGCATCGCCATACCTGAGCTATAATTCTTTAAGGGAGAATTTCGAAACTCTGTTAGCTCTGCAAATTCGAAAATGGAATTTGTAAGTTCTTTGATCTCGGAAGGTTTGTAACCCCAAACAAGTCCATTGTAATACACATTCTCTTCCCCGGAAAGCTCTGGATTAAAACCAACACTGAGTTCAAGAAGGGCACGAACCGATCCATTCACAATAAGGTTTCCCTTATCTTTTCTGATAACTCCGGTGATCAGTTTTAACAGTGTAGATTTTCCGGCACCATTTCGACCGATGATTCCTAATATTTCACCGGAACCAACGGTTAAGTTGAGCGATCGTAAGGCGGTAAATTTTGAATCAATACCAAAGTATCCAAAACTTAGTCCTGCAAGGATTCGTTTCCAAGGTTTTGAAAATCCATGGTAATCTTTCGAAAGATTCTCTAAAACAACAGAAGCCATAAATATTAAAGATGATCCAAGATCACCGATTGGAATTTACGTTTGGCAAGTAGATACACAAGAAAGAAAAAAAATAAAAATGGTAAAATTTGAATCCAATCAAACTGGGGAGTATAACCAGGAATGACGGAGGTGCGAAAGATATCCAAAGGAACGGTAAATGGATTCAAACGGTTCCAGTCTTTTAAGTATCCCGTTGGATAATACAAAACAGGGATCCCCCAGAAAATGAGTTGGCTCACCAAACGAATCAAAGGTGAAATATCTTTTAATAAAATGTTCAGCCGAGAAAGATAATGCAAAAGTAACATCAAATAAAGGCCAGAAAATATCAGAATCAAATATCCCAAAAGGATTCCAGATAAGTTTAATTTTCCAGAATAGGCCAAATAGAAAAATACGGGAATGGAAGTCACAAGGCTATGGATGAGAAATTGGACATAGGGAATCCATAAAAATAAATCGATTCCAAGACTGGATCTTTTTAGCAAACTACGGTTGTCAGTGAGTATTCCTGTACCACGAACGAGGAGTTCTTGGATGGGAATCCAATACAAAAGACCGGTAAGTAAGTAGGCCGTGAAGTCTTCTTGAGTGGATGGATTTTTTAAATTGAGCACCAGAAATACCAGTGCATATAAACTGATGAGTACTAAATTTTGCAGGAACATCCAGGAGATGCCTAAAAAGGATCCTGCATATTGCAGTGCATAGTCACGCCGAACGAGAGCCCAAAGTATGGATACTTTCTCCATACTTTGATTGTCGGCCTATGACTCCCAGTTCTAGAACCAGAAGCCGGTATTTTGGAACTACATCCTTTTCAGGTTCTTTTGTCCAAGAGTAGAGAGATCTGGCGATACCCACTCTCCATTCTGAACCACTTCCCCTTGGAAGGCTTCCATTAGATACTCTTCAAAGGTCTTCCCAGTTTGGTTCTGGGAAAATCCCTTTTTCGGACCTTGCCCTGCGAGGCCTTGGTCTTTGTGGCGGTTGTAAGCGGGTTGTTGGATGGATCGAACGATCATAGGTTTTTCCTCCCCGTCGTCATTTTAGACGACATAAAACTAAAAAATAATACCAATAATATACTAAACGCTTGTTTACACTACTTAACATATGAGAAGTTAAGTCAATATTTTTTTAACGTTTCTATCGGTTTCTATATATAAATTTAGCATTCCCCTGGGACAAAACCCGCCCCTAAATGGATTTTTTTTATTGGGAGGTTAAGAATATGTCCCTTCTTTAAAAAAAGCAACCGGACTTAGGGCAAAAAAACGAAATTTTAAACCCCAATCCTGGTGGATTGGCAGAAAATCGGGGTCATTTTGTGGATTTCTCTCGTACAGACTCTGCAAGCAGTAGAGAAAAAGCCAGATCAGGTTTCCATCCCCGAACTCCTTAAGGCTGGATTTCCTCCTCATTTGGCCGCCGCCTGGAAAACAAAGGCCAAAGAGTCTCCAGAAAAATTCTTAGAATGGAAAAGATCCCTAAAAGGAAAAGAAGGGGCCCTTGTTTCCAAAGTTTGGAGGGAACAAAAAATCATCCTATTTCCCACCAAACAACAATTTGCTGGTTTTGATTCATCCAAACAAAGTCCGAAGTTCCCTCGGAACGTGAAAGAAAAACCAACCAAAGAAACTTCCTCCAAATCTCTGGATGGATCAGACTCACTTTATGAACTTTTTTTTGGAATGAGTTATCAAAACTTAGATGTACGGTATTTGCCAAGGAAGGAAAAAAATCATTCCTCTGTATTTCTAGGAGGAAGGGGGAAAGGACAAATTTGGATTTTGGAAAAACGGGATGAAGAATTTTCTTACGGAGCCAATCTTACCTTCCAACAATTTCGACTTACCTCAGGAAACCGTTACAAACCCATTCCCCATTTTTATTTTGCCAAAGATCCTAACTTCTACTCACAGTTGGAAAGAACAGGATCTCCCCTACCCCAACCGATTCTACTTTCCCATTTTTTTGGATACCGCTATCTTAAAGAGGGAAAGGAATACGAACTCGGGATCTACCAAGCAGATGCCTTTTCTGCTTATCCAGGGATTTATTTTGTATCACCAAACAAATCCTATTCGGGGGTTTGGTCAGCAGGAGAGAACAAATCGAGTTTATACATAAACGATACATGGAATTCCAAAGACTGGGGGAACCATAGAGTTCAATCGGAGTCTATATTTAGCAAAAAAGAATCGGTTGGATTTTTCTATTTAAAGTCCGAATCTCCCGAATCCAAATTCTTTTTAGACGCCACTGTCTATAGAGACTCACCTTTGTTATATGGAATGGTATCGCCATCGGAAGTGCGACCAGAAATTCCCCAAGTTTTAGGTTACACTCGAGGGAGTTTTCGACACTTCCTTGGATTTGAATATTTAAGTTCGCTCGAAGGACATAGATACGAAAGTGGAAGATCCGGATTTTTTCCCTTCTTTCTTTCGGAATGGGGAAACCTACTCTACCGTTATAGAGAATACAATGAATCAGGGAACTACCAATACAATGAAATCGGTCGAGCTGCGTTTTACGAATGGAGAAAGGAAAAAACTGTGCTATCTTTTGGATTTGAATCGAGAGAGAATGGCGGCCAATGGGAGGGAAAACTTGCCATCCCTATTGATACCGGAAACTTACTAGAGTTCAGCGCCATCTTTCGAGAAGGCCAACCAAAAACCAGGGCTTGGTTTGAAAACTGGACTTATGCTACCGATTTTAATATCAACCTAACTGATAGAGGAGAAATCATCAAACTCAAATGGGTAAGCCCTTTTATTTCGCTAAATGTCAGTTATTCGCAAAAAGAAAATGATCCAAATCCTATCTTGTTTATTAACTTTCAATTATTACAAAAAATTGATCTTTAGTAGAGGAGATCGTCGGTTCGCACTTCGATGTATTCTTTTAATTTGAAAATAGGAACCGATTGCCTATCCGTAAATTCTTTAGGTTCTGCTGGTAGTTTTTTGGGAGTGGGAAGGGAGGAACGTTTCCCCCTTTCATCGATAGAATAAAAATAATACCCAATCCACTCCCCCTTTACCAGGTAGGGATTTCCTGGAAACAAATCCTTTACAAAAATTTCCGCGTCTAAATCAAATTTATTCCTTCTGTACCGGTAGTGTATTTCATCCCCATTTAAGTCATAAAAAACAACAAAATCCCCTTGTTTTCCCTTATAAAACAACTTCCATTCCAAGGGAAAAGTTCCTGATTTTTGAAATTCTGATTTTCCATCTAAGATCCTTTTTTCGGAACGAGGGATGGGACCAGTGTATTTTCCGTCTTCTTCTGAATGGAGCGGGATTACAGAAACAAAAGAGGCGATTACTAAGAACGACTTTAGAAAGAACTTTAATTTCATTTGGGTTCTTCTTCTGGTTTTTCCTCTATGGATTTTTCTTCCTCAGGAGGACTGTCTTTTCCATTGATTTGGTCGATGGCTTTTTTGGCAGCCTTCTGTACTTTCGGACTTGGATCACGATCGCGTTTGTATTCTAAAAGTTCCAATGCTTTTGGATCTTTCAAACTGCCCATAAATTCAATCGCTCGGAGTCGCACCATACTATCATCATCGCGGGCAAATTCATTCAGTTCTTGGAATACTTCTTTGTCTCCCATAGTCACAAGTGCACCGATGGCATAGATCTTTAAGGATTGGGCTTTTTTGGCATCTAACTTACCTGCGGTTTTTTTTAAGGAATCCAAAAGTTCGTATAACTTCGGTTTGGCTGCTTCTGACTTTAACTTACCGAGTGTATTCATCGAATAACAACGTAAAGTTGTGGGTTGGATCTCATCAAAAGCCACTTCCATAAGAGCCGATTCTGCATCAGAATACAAAACAGTTCCAAAGTACAGCGCAATTTGACCACGCATATCCGCGTTATTAAACTTTTCGCGAAACTTAGTTTCCAAAAAGGGAGCTGCCACCTTTCCCTCAGGTAAGTCCGCCAAAGCAGTGATGTATAAACTAAGTGAATTTGAATTTTTTGTGAAATCTTCCTTTTTTACTTTTTCAAGTAGAGGATTTGTAGCTTCCGCTAATTTCATTTTTTTGGCAGAGTTTACGGCTTGTTTGGCAACATCTTCATTGGAATCTTCAAAAAAAGTAATGATGGTATCTTTGTTTTCCTTTAAATCCAAATCCCCAATGGTTTTTAGGAGGACAATTTTCATCCCCATATCTTTTTCTGATTTTAATTGTTCACCAATGAGATCATAAAGTTCACCCGCATTTTCTTTGGGAAAACGAGTCAGCTCACCTAATGCTTGTTTTCTTTCCTGGCTTGTCCCATAACGAATGATTTTAGAGAGGACTTCTTTTTTTTTGGAAATTTGTTCGGGAGTGAGTTCTTTCTCTTTCCCAAAAACTGGAGAAAGAGAAAGGAAAACTAAAAAGAGGAGGAGCTGTCGTATTTTGTTACTGCTGAGATTCCAATTCGATGATGCGACGGTTGAGAGCTTGGATGAGGTGTTGGTTTTCCAAATTCTGCCGAAACTTATCGAGTAGGTCTTTGATGTCTTTGGATAGTTCGTCAATGTTCCAAGGTTTTTCGACATACCGACTGAGTCCCCCGTTATTAATGGCATAGATTGCAGAATCAAGTCCTGCCTGACCGGTGAGAAGGATTTTAATCGCATCAGGAAGGCGATGGTGCACCTGCTCCAAAAATCGATCCCCTTTCATTCCAGGCATCACTTGGTCAGAAACAATCAACTCCACGATGTCGTTGCTGCTGATGATTTCGTCGATGAGGGAAAGTGCTTCTTCGGCACTACTGGCTGTCTCGATGATATGAGATTCGCCAAATCGAGCCAGAAGTTGTTCTGCAAGCGTTTCCAATACCGATATTTCATCATCGACACATATAATATAACCTTTACTCATTTGGGACCCTTTCCTTGGAACGATACTACCTTAGTTCTTTTATGTCGATTCAGTTTTGTGGCAATTTATAGATAGTTTTAGGAGGAACTGTGTCAAGAAGGGGAACCTTCCAGATGTCCTTGGCGTATTCTCGGATGGTTCGATCAGAGGAAAATTTGCCTGATCTTGCCACATTCAAAATGGATTTTTTTGTCCAAGTGGTTTCGTCCAAATAATCTTTGGCCACAAGGTTTTGGGTCTCGTCATAGGCATCAAAATCAGCCATCAGCAGGTAATTATCTGTATAATAGAGGCTGTCATAAATAGGGCCAAAAATACCAGGTTCTCCCATAGAAAATAAATTTTCACGGATCATAAGAAGCACCCGGTGGAGGTCTTCATTGCGACGGATGAAATCTCCAGGTTGGTATCCTGCTTCCTTCAAACGAAAGACTTCTTCTGTGTGGAGACCAAAAATATAGATGTTTTCTTTCCCTACCTCTTCCAAAATTTCTACATTGGCACCGTCCAAGGTTCCAATGGTCAAAGCCCCGTTTAACATAAATTTCATGTTACTGGTTCCAGAAGCTTCTGTTCCTGCAGTGGAGATTTGTTCGGATAAATTACTACCGGGAATGATTCTTTCAGCAAGGCTCACTCGGTAGTTCGGAAGAAACACTACCTTCAACCTATCAGCAACATCGGGATCTCGGTTGACCACCCATGCCACATTGTTGATGAGTTTGATGATGAGTTTGGCCATGTAGTATCCGGGAGCAGCCTTCCCCCCAAAAATCACTGTCCGCGGTGTGACGTTACGAGTTGGATTTTCTTTGATCCTTCTGTATTCGGCGATGACTCGCAGGATATTTAAAAGTTGGCGTTTGTATTCATGAAATCGTTTGATTTGTACATCAATCAAAGACTTTGGATCAATGGAGATTCCAGTTTCACTTTTGATCAGTTTTGTTAAATCATCTTTGGCAGTTTGTTTTACCTTACGCCAATCATTTTGAAAATCTGGATCATCTACAAAAGATTCTAGCGCTTTTAGTTTGTATAAATCGGTTGTAAAATCATTTCCAATTCGTTTGGAGATAAGATTCGCCAAACCGGGGTTAGATTGAAGTAACCATCGGCGTGGTGTGATTCCATTGGTTTTGTTATTAAACTTTTCAGGAAATACTTTGGTGAATGCCTGGAAGATGGTTTTTTTTATGAGCTCCGAATGGAGTTCCGCCACACCATTCACACGGTATGAGCCAATGACGGCTAAATTTGCCATTCGAATTCTTTTTTCACGACCTTCTTCTATGATACTGACCTGTTGGATTTCGGCTTCTGATAGAACGCACCTGCTACGAACCTCTGACAAAAACCGATGATTGATTTCATAAATAATTTCTAAATGCCTGGGAAGAAGTTTTTCAAAAAGTTCCACCCGCCATGTTTCCAAAGCTTCTGGCAAAACAGTATGGTTGGTATAAGAAAAAACCTTTGTAACAATCTCCCATGCGGGTTCCCAGTCCATCTCTTCATTGTCTAAAAAAATTCGCATGAGTTCCGCAATCCCAATGCTTGGATGGGTATCATTCAATTGGATGGCAACGTAGTTTGGAAGTTCTTTCAGACTATAAGTGGATTCTCGAAATTGAATTAGGATGTCTTGGAGAGAAGCACAAACCATGAAGTATTGTTGTTTGAGACGAAGCACCTTTCCTTGTTCGGTGGTATCGTTCGGATACAAAACTTTGGAAATGTTTTCTGATATGGATTTGTCCTGCACGGCTTTCATGTAGTCACCGTGATTGAAATAATCCAAATTAAACTCTTCGGAAGATTTGGCAGCCCAAAGACGCAGGTAGTTCACCGTACTCGTGTTAAATCCAGGTATTGGATAATCATGGGCAGAAGCAAGGACAGTTTCATCAGGAACCCAGTCGTGTTGGATTTTTCCTTTTCCAGATACCCGAGTTTCTGTATGTCCAAAAAAACCAACAGAAAAGGAAATGTCTGAGCGAACTACTTCGTAAGGAACTCCGTCGGCATCCCAGTGGTCGGGCATTTCCAGTTGGCTTCCGTTAGCAATGAGTTGGTTGAAGATTCCATAATCGTAACGAATTCCGTAACCAAACCCTGGAACATTGAGAGTGGCCATGGAATCTAAAAAACAAGCCGCCAGTCGCCCAAGTCCCCCGTTCCCAAGACCCGCATCCGTTTCAAATTCTAAAACGTCTGTTAGCTCAAAACCGATCCCTCGAAGCATCACTTGGATAGTTTCGTATAACCCGAGGTTGATGAGAGCATTCATCAGAGTGCGTCCCATAAGAAACTCTAAAGAAAAATAAAAAACCCGTTTGGGATTTTCATTTCTGTAACGTTCGTGAGTGACATTCAATCGATCGATAAGGAAATCTCTTATCGTATGACCAAGTGCTTTATATATATCTTCGTTTTTAAGATTGAACCTGTTTTTACCAATGGTATATTCAAGATGGTGGGCAAATTGTTTTTCCATCGAAGCCAAGTCGGCTTTTTGTTCTTCTGATAAAAGGGTAATTAAACGAGGATTCGTGACAACCATGGGTTAAAATAGTAACCAAGGGCGTTCGAGATTCAAGTAAAAAGAAATTTTTTAATCGCGAGCGCTTACCTTTCTTTCCAATGTGAGGACAGCATCCTTGCCTATTTTGTGTTTTGCAAACCAACCTTGGTTGACTTCCAAAGCGTACATGGCCGGTTTTCTTGCGTTGTAAACTTCTTCTGTTTGGTTTGGTTTCATATCGAATGATTCTAAAAGACGCATATCTTCTGAAAAATAACCAATAGATAAGGGAATCAGAGTGTTCTTCATCCAAAAACTTAAAAAATCAGGGCGAGGAAAAACAAAAAGCATTCCTTCATCTTCGCCTAGTTTCGTTCGGTACATAAGACCCGTGGCCCTTGTGGAAGGAGTGTTGGCAATTTCTAATTTTAAAGCCCGGTCGGCAACACTACCAAATAAAATTTCTGGTGTGTTGGTTTGAGACGGAAAGGATTCTGCTTGTTTACAAACAGAAAAAGTCAGAAGAACAAGTAGAATTCCAATCCGTATTTTCATCACATTAACCTTTGAAGTTTGGTTTTCTTTTTTCTAAAAAGGCAGAAAGGCCTTCTTTGGTTTCTTCGTCCGCAAACCGGCCACCAAAAAGTTGTTTTTCCCACTCCAAACCACCTTCCATATTGGTTTCTAGTCCTTGACGAATGGCAGTTTTTGCCGCCTTGATCGCGTTAGGTCCCCGAGACAGGATAGTAGTGATGGTTTTTTCGGATTCGTTTAAAAGTTCAGTAGGATCTATGACTTTATTAATCAGTCCCAATCTGTATCCTTCTTCAGCTGAGATCATATCACCAGATAAAATGAGTTCTGTGGCGCGCCCGACTCCAATCAGTCTTGGAAGTCTTTGAGACCCACCAAATCCAGGAAGTAAACCGAGTGTGACTTCAGGAAGCCCTAATTTGGCGGAAGCAACCGCATAACGAATGTCACAAGCCATAGCAAGTTCCATTCCCCCACCCAAACAAAATCCATTGATGGCAGCAATTGAAATGAGATTGGAAAGTTCCATTTTACGAAAAACAGTTTGGCCAAGTTCCGAAAATGCCCGGCCCTCACGAATGTTGAACTCTTTCATTTTAGCAATGTCAGCTCCGGCAACAAAAGCCTTCCCTTCACCTGTCAGAATGAATCCACGAACAGAAGGGTTGGATTCTAGTTCATCCACCATGGCTCCAATTTCCGTGATCACTACATCATTTAGTGCATTGAGGGCCTCTGGCCTTTTGATGGTGACCAAAGCAAAATTGGATTTAATTTGAATCTCTAAAAAAGACAAATGATTTCTCCTTATTCTTCTACTTCCAAGATTAGAAACATTGTGTCATCAGAAAAACTATCGAGTCCGTAGTTGGATTTTAGCTCTGTGAGAAGATTGATTTCGAGTTCTTTGATATTTGCACTATGTCTATGGCGATTGAGAAGTGCGAGGAGTCCTTCGGTTTCAAGACAATTTCCTTCGGAATCAGTCGATTCAATGAGTCCGTCGGTATAAATAAAAAAACGATCTCCAGGAAAAATGGGCATAGTTTTCTCTGTGATCGGTGGAATTTTAATATTAAAACCGAGGATGGCGCCTTGGGTTTCCAACTCTTGGTAGTCCTCGCCTTTATGCGCCAAAATCAAATACGGATGTCCTGCGTTTCCGAGGGTCAATTTTTTCTCAATGAAATCGAAGAATAAATAAATTGCGGAAGCATGGTATTTATTGAGATCATTTGTCAAACGATCATCCAAATAATCCATCAGTTTAGCGGGAGCAGTTTTGAAACGGTAAGGAATGGTAGAAACAAGTACCTTCATGATGGAGGCAACCATTGCCGAAGAAATTCCATGCCCTGCCACATCGGTTAAAAACACACCCACGTTTCCTTCCCTGAGTTGTACGAAATCAAAAAAATCTCCCCCGATCACATTGGGACTTTTGCGATAATAAGTAAAAGCAAGACTTGGAATTTTTATATTCCCCGGAAAGAGTGCATCCTGCACTTTTTTTGCAAGCTCCAACTCATGTAACATAAATCTCTTTTCTTCGGACAGATTGTACATATCCGTGGTATCTTTTCGTTTATTCAAAACAAATACGGTTCCGAGTGCTGCACTTCCCCAATAAACTAAGATCAAAAAATACTTACTAAAAAAAGAAAACTGATCAGATACAACCGAAGGAAGATTGAAGATATAAATGATATGCAAAACAGAAAAATAAAATGCACTTAAGATACAAGCTTTAGGATCAAGCCTTGTGCTATACAAAAGAATTGGAAAAATAAAAGACATCAAATAGGAATTTAGTAAATAAAAACTCCCAAGCGAAGGAAAGGAATGAATTCCTAACATAAATACAAGATAAACTAACCCATCACCAACAAACCCACTGAAATAAATGACTCTTTGGATAGGAACATTCTTTGTATAAAATTGCAGAAGTAAAATGAGTCGAGCAATAGAAACACCAAGTAGGTAAGGTAAAATTTCCAACCGGATTTCAGAAAATGGGGGAGCAATCAGTAAGGAATAAACAATGATATGTGTGATAAAAATATAGTAAGTGTATTCTTTATCATAACGGGCTTCTACTAACTTTAAAATTTCCCATTCTGATCTTGTAGGTTTTCGAAAGATTTCTTTGAAGTATAAATAAAAGGAATGTGTCAATCAGGGTTCTCCCCATACCAAAGTTTGGATCTCTGATCCATTCAAGGTGATGGTGAAAGCTTTTCCAGTATCCAAATACTTGTCCATTTGATTCGCAAGTTCGAATGCTTTTTTCTCATCTTCCATCCGAAAGAAAAATGGGTGAGAAAGGGCTTTATAATTGTAGGGGAATCGCTCAGAAACAATGAGAGTGACACGAAAATGGTCGGGTCTACTTTCCAAAACAATATGGGACACTTCTTTTCTAGTTAAAATACGAACATCGGGTCGTAAATTCCACGGATTGATTTCGGCGAAAAGGATTCCTGGCAAAAAAAAGCATAGACCAACAAATCCTTTCATATAGAAATACAATCGGCAAATGCGATCGAATCCTTACCTCATATCCTTACTTCTTTTCCTTTTTTGGGGTTGTACGCCAAGTTCGTTTACTCTTCCCAAAAACCCATATGCAGTTTGGGCCAAAGAAAGTATTGGTTTACAATCAAAGAACCTTCCTCACTTACAAGGAACTTGGAATACACGCGTGTATCCTTTGGACTCCAAACGATTGGATACATTAGTTGCAATCAATACCATCGATGGAATTGAAGACATTCCCGGACCAACCAAGGATCTTTCTCCTTGGAAGGCAGAACTAGATCAAATTTATAAAAACTTACCAAAAGAAGTGAATGCACTGGCTGACTCTTTAGTGTATGGAATTTACTTTGTAACTAACTTAGGCTCCACTGGGCTTACGGGAATCGTTCGCAACGAGTCGGGTAAACCCGTTGGCGGCATTATCTATTTAGATTCTGAACTTTTAGGAGATGGGGGAAATGATTGGGCTTCCAAAAAAGAATCCACAGCATTCCTTCCATCCAAAGAACATTATATCAAAATTCATTTGGATGACTCCAACTCGAAAGAATCGGCCATTCGTTTTATCATATTACATGAGTTAGGTCATATTGTATCAATTGTCAAAGCCCACGCCCCGGATTTTTCTGAAAACCAAAGAGACTTTCGAAGTTTTCCTATCTTTGAAGGAATTTGGTGGTCTGAAACTTATTCTCCTTATGAGGCTACTTTTTTTCCCGAAAGGAATAAAATCAAATTTTACCAAAGTAATCCTTCTCTTTCTTTATTTCCTGAAGGCAAATTTCTTTATAAAAAATTAACCAATACACAATTTGTTTCGTTATATGCAGCAACCAATGCAGACGATACTTATGCAGAAGCCTTTGCCCAATACGTTCATGTCTTTTTACTTGGAAAAGAATACAAAGTAATCCTTACTTCGTATGGAAGTTCGGAAACTCTATTACAAGACCCGATTAGAAAGGAAGGAGGCAGAAGATTTCGTGATTTATTCCAAAACATTTTTTATCCGACAAAACCTTAGCTTTTTATTTGTATTTATCTCTCTTACCTTTCCGCTACGATCACAAACGAAAACAGAGGAACCAAAGCCAATCATCATCGAAACCAATACCGAAATTGTATCGGACTTTCTTTGGCGAGGAAATTCGTTTGCAGGAGAGGGACAAAGTAGAAGGAATGGTGCGGCTTACCAAAGTTTTACCTATGCGCCGGCCCTCCAACCTTCCATCAATATTTGGTCTCCGGAAAAAAAATTCCAATTTTTACTTTTTGGAAATTTCCAACTAACTAATCGAGACGATAGAGACTCAGACCGTCGCATTTTACAATCAAGTCCTGGAGGGGTTGGTCCTTCCTACTTGGGAGAAGAGGCAAAGTTTTTTGATCCTTATGGCCAAGACCCTTGTGTAGGTTCCCTTCATGATCACGTCTCTTCTGGAAGCGAAACATCCGATCCTTGCTTAGGTTATAGTCCCAACCAAGGGTTTGGCCCAAAAAAGGAGCCTAACGGTAACAAACGAGCTGATGGAATGTTCTTTTCTATGAGTTACCATTTTGATCCCAGCCGGTTTGGTGATTTTGCCGTTGGGATTTGGTTTTACAATACCTTTCAAAAAACCCCGAACTCCCTACTTAGCCCAGGAACCCAAAAACAAAATCCTTATGCTTCAGGAGGACCGAATAACGCGTTCAATGCGAATAACCCAGATTCAATCAGTCGATTAGTTTGGCATGAATACTTTTTTCATTGGAAACTTCCCTTTTTAAAAAGTGTAAAACCGACTATTTCCTATTACACACAATATTCCACAGAAAATGGAGGACTCCTTGCTGGTAAAAATTATCTTTCTCTTAGTGGATCCTATACCTTCCGAGAAGATCAATTCTTTCGAATTATGCCTCATTTCAATCTTGGTTACGCCATGGGAAACAATGCTGTGGACAATCGAAACGGAATCCAAGACATCACAACATCCACTTCGTTCTTCTTCGGTGATTTTTTTATTAAGTTCGCTCATATCTTTCGCCCTGACTTATATCTTTGGGACACAAATAATTATTATGGATATGCTGGGGGAGATCCGAACAAAGCGCACTGGAATCGGAGTTCCGAAGATGGAAAAGTAACGAACCCTTCTCGTATTAATGGTGCGTACAATACCTCAATCCTAAATGCAATCGAAGGTATCAATACTGGGAATTCCCTAGGTGATTCCATTGCAAAAACCTGGCTTAGAGAAACCTATACCTTACAAAAAATCCCTTCCCATTTATTTTATGTTAGCTTAGGTTATTCTAAAGTCTTTTAATCCGAATATTAACTCATTCAGTTTTTTGCATTTTATGATTAGGAAAGACTTGACTTACGCAATGCGTTGAATATATTTCCGTCCACCTCTAGGGTAAAACTATGAAATGGATTCATGATTTAAAGATTCGCGTCAAATTACTTTTGGCTTTTATGGTAACCATTCTCTTGATGATTGTGGTGGCTGGTGCCAGTTTCTATTCGGCACGCCAAATTTTAGCCTCTCTTCACACTGTGTTTGAAGACCGCGTAGTTCCGATTAGCCAAATCAAAGAAGTATCTGATGCCTATCTCATTGGAATTGTTGATTCAGCCAATAAAGTCCGTGCTAAAAAGATCACGGTTGAGGAAGCTCTTGAATCCATACGTGAATCCGAAACCAAAGCGGATGCGATTTGGAAAGTGTATTTAGGAACCTATCTTGTCCATGAAGAAAAAGAGATCATTGATCAGATGGAAAAAGAATTTCCCCCACTCAAGGCTGGTGTCAAACAACTTAGGATACTACTCGAAACTAGAAATGAAGCGGAATTAGAAAAGTTTGTCACTGTAGATATGTATCCAATCTTCGAACCCCTCACCCACCACTTGGACGATTTGATTCGAGTACAACTAAAGGTTGCCAAAGAAGAATATCATAAATCAGAAGCACAATTTAAAAGTTCTTTAGTGATTGTTTCAGGTGTTGTCATTCTTGCCTTCGTTATGGTTTTCCTCATCGCCATCTTCTTTTCTGATTCGATTGCTGCTCCAATGAAAAAAATTGTGGAGGTAGCACAAACTGTCTCTATTGGAGATTTAGATGTAGACCTAGATACCAAACATAAAAGGTCGGCTTCCGCAAAAAATTTAGAGGGAAACGAAATCCAACAACTTTCACAAGCTTTTATGGAGCTTGTCACTTTTATCAAAGAACGGGCCGAACATTTAGAACGAATTGCCAATTCTGATCTTAGTGCCGATGTCACTCTCAAATCAGAACGTGACCAATTAGGATTAAGTTTACGTCGTATGCTCATTAACTTATCCGATGTTGTAGAAAAATTATATTTCTCATCACAAGAAGTAGACTTAGGTGCCCAACAATTGGCTGATGCAAGTACTTCCTTATCCGAAGCTGCCAGTGAACAAGCAAGCGCCGTTGAGGAAATTTCGGCAACACTTACCGAAATCAGCAATAGTTTCTTAGCGAATGCAGAAAATGCAGAAAGGATGACGGAGTTTTCTGAATCGACCGCCAAACAGGCGATTGAGGGAAATTCCAAAATGAAGGATTTGGTTTCCGCTATGGGAGAAATTAGCAATTCCTTTGATCAAATTTCCAAAATCAACAAAGTCATTAATGACATCGCTTTTCAAACCAATATCCTTGCACTCAATGCGGCAGTAGAAGCGGCAAGAGCAGGACAACATGGAAAAGGATTTGCGGTCGTAGCAGAAGAAGTGAGAAACCTTGCCCAAAAAAGTGCAAGTGCTGCAGATGAAACAACCCTCCTGATAGAATCTTCTATGAAAAAAGTGAAATCAGGAAATGAAGCTACAGAAAAAACAGCAGAAGTGCTAGGAAAAATCTCAGAAAGTGCAGACAATGTGAGCAGTTTAACAAAAGATTTAGCTCTTTCCATTCACGAACAAAAATCTGCAGTCTTACAAATCACACAAGGCATAGACCAAGTAACGACCGTTACCTCAACAACCGCGGCTTCCGCTGAAGAAGTCGCAGCCTCAAGCGAAACTCTAAAACGGCAAGTGGAAATTATGCGTTCAATCATTATGGGTTTCAAACTGAAAGAAGACGGTACTAAATCGACCGCCCTCACTCGGGTTGAAAGACCAAGGATCGTTTTGTAGGCGAACGATGAGCCAACATTTAAAATCATGGGATGAAGATGCAGACGAAGATACCATGAAGGATCTGTATCTTTGTTTTAGTCTCGAAGATAGAGATTATGCATTTGAAGTTCGTCATCTAACAGAAATTCTCGCTCTCCCGGCAATCACCACGATTCCAGGTACGGCTCCCTTTTTGAAAGGCGTTATCAACATACGAGGAAAAATCATTCCTGTAATGGATGTGCGACTTCGATTTGATATGCCATTCAAACCTTATCACGAAAGGACCTGTGTTTTACTGGTTGAATTAGACGGGTTACCCCTTGGTCTTATCGTCGATACTGTGAATGATGTTTTAAAAATCCCTCAAGAAAACATTGATTTAGCACCAAAGATCGGGGAATCTAAATCTTCGAGATTTATCTATGCTACAGGAAGAGTGGGAGATACTGTAAAAATTCTAATCAACTTACAAAGGTTACTCACAGAAGAAGAAACGCATTTGATTAAGGATATTCCCGGAAATTAATCCATGGAAAGAGATGATGTATTAGAATACTTACTAGAAGCGCGAGAAACACTTGAGAACATCGAAAAGGATTTACTCCATTTCGAGAAATCAACATTAGACGGTAGTCTCGTAGACAGGGATCTCCTTGACACTCTATTTAGACATTTCCATACCATCAAAGGAAGTTCTGGTTTTTTCGGGCTTACTGCCATTGTAAAAATGGCTCATGCTGCCGAAAATCTTCTAGATTATTTACGAAAAAACCCAGAAGACCAAGACGAAGATACCCTCGAGTTATTAATCACTGCACTTGATTACCTAAAAGAACTAGTGGAACATGAGGAATCCTCTCCATCGGGTGGTGATTTTTTTTCTGAAGAACAAATCCAATTTTTAAAAAAATTGAATCAGAAGAATGAGTCTATCCGAGTTCTGCAAATGCAAGTTCTGGAAGAATCGGCCCCTCAGAAGAATACCGAATTTGGTTTGTTTGGCGATGATGTAACCAATGAAACTCCTAAAGAAGAATTTGGTTTGTTTACGAGTTCAGAAGAACCTGCAGCAACAAAAGAATTTGGTCTTTTTATAGACAACTCCCCTCCTAAACCAAAGGAAGAATTCGGTTTGTTTCAAAACTCTGATTTAGATGTAGCAAAAGAAAAAATTGCAAAACCTGAAGAGAATTTAAAAAACGAAAAGAAAACCATCATAAAAAAAGACATTCGCATTGATACTGATAAGTTAGATTCTTTACTCGATATCGTTGGAGAAATTGTCATCACAGAACCGATGGTAACAGACCATCAAGACATCAGCAAACTTAAGTTAGAAAATTTCCATAAGACCGCATTACAATTAAAAAAACTAATCAGAAACCTTCAAGAGATTACACTGAGTCTTCGTATGGTTCCGATAGCAGGAATTTTTTCTCGTATGGAACGCCTCGTAAGAGACACCGCAAAAAAAACGGGGAAACAGGTAAAACTACTCATCACTGGTGAGGACACAGAAATTGATAAATCCATCATCGAAGAAATGTATGATCCACTAGTCCATATCATTCGAAATGCCATTGATCATGGTTTAGAATCTCCCGAAGAAAGAAAAGAAGCGGGGAAACAACCCCAAGGAACCATCCAACTAACAGCAAACCAATCAGGAAAAGAGGTTTGGATCGAAGTACGTGATGATGGTAAAGGACTCAGCCGAGAAAGAATCCTAAATAAGGCAATCTCTCTTGGACTCATTGATCATTCAGAATCGGAAACTATTGAAGACAAAGATGTGTGGGATTTTTTATTCCATCCTGGATTTTCTACAGCAAAGGAAGTCACGGATCTCTCTGGAAGAGGAGTTGGCTTAGATGTGGTGAGAAAAAATGTCACAACTCTCAAAGGTTTTGTGGATGTATTTTCTGTTTTTGGTCAAGGGACTACTTTTCTGATTCGTGTCCCTTTAACTTTAGCCATCATCGAAGGACTTGTCGTTCGCAAAGCTGATACTTATTTCATTCTACCATCAATCGATGTTAAAGAATCTATGTATCTTTCAAACGAGCCGATCAACGAACTCTATAAAAACAACCATAGCATACAATATAGAACCAATCAAATTTCTATAGTTGATATCAATTTATTATTCGGAAAAGATTCCGATTTAAACAATGAGAGAACCTTAAAAGAAAAATACCTCATCGTCACCGAATCACACGAAAAACAAATGGGGATTGTTTTTGATGAAATTCTAGGCAACCAATCGATTGTGATCAAACCCATTTCACCTATTTTTAAAAATATCAATGGGCTCGCTGGTTGTACCATTTTAGGGAATGGTCATGCAGGATTAATTCTCGATGTACGTAAATTGATCGGACAACATCTTTCTTCGGTTACAATATGAAAAAACACACTGTAATTGTAGTCGATGACCAAAGGTCTGTGAGAAGTATGATCAAACGTTGGATCGAATCTGATCCAAACTGGGAAGTGATTGGAGAGGCTGCCAATCCTTATGAAGCAAGAGATTTGATTGTAGAAAAACAACCCGAGGTGATGACCTTAGATGTTCATATGCCCGGAATGGATGGGATAGTTTTTTTAAAAAAGCTCCTTCCCCAGTATCCAATGCCAGTCATCATGTTTAGTTCCTCCACAACGGAGGGTGCACATATCACTTTTGAGGCTTTAGAAGCTGGCGCCTTTGACTATGTGACCAAACCCATCGGTACACCGGAAAGTTTAGTTGAAGCAAAAGAGGATCTTCTTTCCAAACTCTATGAAAGTTTGAATTATAACGTCACAAAATTAAATTTTTCTTCAAAGGCTGAACTCCAATCAACTAACAAACTCAAATCGAAAATAATATTCAAACGAAAATTTATACTCATAGGGTCATCAACTGGAGGAACAACAGCATTACGAAATCTGCTTAATGATGTAGATGAAACTTTCCCTCCCATCCTAATCGCACAACATATGCCAGAAAGATTCACCTCCTTATTTGCGCAAAGACTCAATTCAGATCTTAAAATCCAAGTAAAAGAAGCTAAAGATAAGGAAATACTACAAACTGGTCACGCCTACATTGCTCCCGGAAATTACCATTTAGGGATTCAAAAGATAGGTTCAGAATATTATACCCGAATCTTTCAAACAGATAAAAAAAATGGGCACAGGCCATCAGTAGATGTTTTATTTGAGTCAGCCACAGAACAGGAAATAGGTGGAAATAGTATAGGAATTATTCTTACTGGAATGGGTAGTGACGGAGCTTCGGGACTTTTAAAACTTAAAAATCAAGGTTGCCTTACCATCGGCCAAAATAAGGAAACTTGCGTTGTTTATGGGATGCCAAAAGTAGCCTACGAACTAGGGGCCTTAACCTACCAAGTTCCCTTAAACGAAATGGTAGATAAAATTAAGGAAATTGCAGCATTATGATCCCGCATTGTTTAATCCTAGAAAGTGAAAGCACAAAACCAATCGCGGGTTTGCTTAAAGAAATAGGTTATACTTTCGAAAGGGTCAGCCTTTTCGATGAAATAAACAAAATATTAGAAGAAGGCAAATTCCATTTTTTTATCTTCCATGTGAATGATGTAGAATATATGAATGCTCAGAATCAACTTTCAGAATTTACAAAAAATTTTCCACAGACACTCATTATCCTAATTACTGACACCTCGAAATGGGATATTACAGCCTCTTTACTAAAGAGACACTCGGTTTACGATTATATCCAAACACCTTTGTATTCAAACAATCTTCAATTCACTTTAGATCGTTCCCTCCAATATTTATTAACAAAACTCAAGTCTCAATTTATTTATGAAGCAGAGAACCATTTGTACAAACGGATGGTAGAAATTTTTGATTGGAAAAAATCACTCTTGCATAAGGAAAACGAAAATATCGCCGCAGATATCATACACCAAATGAATATCAACTTATTCCAAGGAAGTGGAATAGGGACACTTATGAGTGTGGTCAGTATTTTGATTTCGAAAAGTAAATTAGACCAAGAGGGGAAAAATTACTCTGTGGCAAAACCAGTTATGGATTTATTATCTGAAAACTACGAAGCTGCAAAAAGTATGTTCGATAGTATGTCCATTTCACAATCAGTGATAGATGACGAGAACATTATTGAAAACAAAGAATCTCCGACTAAACTTCTTAACCTTATAAAACAAGAGTTAGAAACACTAAATGACGCCCTAAAAATCAAATCTCAAAAAATTAACCTAAGCCAGATTCCGGCATCTGCAACAGGAAATAAAATTCGGTTTGATGAAAAAAAACTTTCCTATGTAATTCGTGAAATTTTTCTAAACGCAATCAAATATTCAAAAGAAAAAGATATGATTTATTTAATTTTCTTCCATAAGGAAAATTTTTTAGAGCTAAAAGTAATCAACCCTGCTTACCCAAATAGTGACGGATCAAGCGGAATCCCAGAAAAATTTGAATCCTTTGTTTTTGAACCTTTTTTCAGAATTTCTTCGGTAGTAGATGATAATTATGCAAAATTTGAACAATTCCGATTTGGACTCGGGTTGCCACTTGTTAAAAAGATTATGGACCAACACCAATCCAATGTTCAAATCTATAATATTGAAAATAACTTTAGAAATGAAAATACAAAAGATGTATGTTTAACAATTCGATTCCCATTATTAGAAGAGGAAAAATAAAATGGCAAGAATACTAACGGTAGATGATGCACCTGCAGTTTTAAAAATACTGAACCTGGTGCTAACAACAGAAGGTCACGAGGTCACTTCGGCAACGAATGGGATAGAAGCACTGCAAAAGTTGGAAACATCCAGTTTTGACATTGGAATCTTCGATGTAAATATGCCTGGAATGACAGGGATTGAGTTAACTGAAAAAACTCTCAAATCAGAGAATGGAAAGTCTATGAAAATTGTTATGTTGACTACTGAGTCTAGTGACGAAATGAAAAACAAAGGTAAGGCAGCTGGAGCTGTGGGTTGGCTTGTGAAACCATTTGCAAATGAATCACTAATCAAATTGATTTCCCAACTCGTATAAATGCAAAATGGCATCGATCCTTGTAGTAGACGACTCTTCTTCTGTTTTAAAGATAGTTCGGCTAGCTTTAAGCAGCCAGGGTCATAGTGTAATCACTTGTAATGCAGGAGAGGAAGCATTGGAAATCTTAAAATCTGATGTTTCTATTCGGTTAGGTATCTTCGACTTTAATATGCCTGGAATTAGTGGGATCAACTTAATTAAAGAAACAAAGAAAATTGCAAAAAATTCTAATTTTAAATTACTTGTACTCTCCGCAGAAGATAAACCAGAGATCATCTCAAACGCTTTATTCAATGGTGCAGATGCGTGGATGGTAAAACCATTTAACAACGAACAATTGATTAAACAAGTAACGGAGCTTTTCAATAACGATGCTTCCATTTGAAGTAAACGTTATATTTGCGATTACCGTCATATCCGTAGTATTCAATACTACGATGGCATTCATCATTTACTTCCTTTCGAAACATTCAAAATCGGAAGTTAAACTTGGTTATACGGCAATTTTCCTGACTGTTCTTGTTTTCAGAAACTTCGCCCTTTATCTATTTGGAGCCGGGAGCGAAAAAATATATTTTTTCTTTTCCGAAAGTTGTGCCATTTTTGGTTCCTATCTTTTGATTGCAGCAGTATCTCCAATTATAACAAAAAGAATTAGTTTATCTTTTCTATATACTCTTTGTGTTTCAATTTACCTCATATTTGTATCTCTTCTCCTAACAGATATTTCATTTTTTTGGATGGCATTACCTTCTTCCATTTTTAATGCTGGGACTCTTTTTTTATTTGGGGTCGTGGTTTTCAGACTGAACACTTTCCCCCAAGCATTTCGTTTCTATTTTTTAGCTATTTGTTTAACCATAGCTCTTCAGAGGATTACCTTCCCCTATCTTTTTGGTTTGGAATGGTACAGACCTATAGGTTATATCATCAATACATTATTTATGTTTTTATTTGGAGTCGGTTGTATTCTTTTTAACTTCAATATACAAACTAAAAAATTAAACCTATCCCTCGAAGAACTAGAGTTATTACAAAAAACAATCAAAGATGTAAACGTTCGCCTTCTGATTATGTATAATCAACTTCCAGCAATTATTTATAATATAGAATTTTTACCAGAACCAAGAACCTCCTACATTAGCCCCAAAATGGAAGAAATTACAGGATATGGATTGAATTTTTTCTATGAAAATCCCGATTTTTTTAAAGATATAGTCATCCCGGAAGACCAACATAAGATTTCAGAACTTTATGCTGGCCATTCGCCAATCATACTTCGAATGATACACGCAAATGGGTCTTTGATTTGGACTGAACATTATGTAAATGTATCGTTTGATATATTGGAAATTGAAAAAAGAATCGATGTGGTTGCCCTTGATATTACCAAATCTAAAAAAACTGAAATCTCTCTACTTCAGGAGAAAAACTTAAACTCTACTGTTTTTGACAATGCAGCAAATTTAATTTTATTAACAGATGCAAATGGATTAATCGAGAGTATCAACTCAGCAGCCCAAACCATTTTAGGAATGAGGAAATCAGAAGTCATAGGGAAATACATCCAGAATGTCATTTTACTTCCAGAAGACAGAGGATACTTAAAAGATGTTTTGGATGATGTGAATGAAATTCAAAACATCGCGGAAAGTTTAATCTTACGTTGCGTTACAAATTCGAACCAAGTCCTTTTTTTAGAATGGAGACTTGGTATCATTCGTGATAATCGAAACGAACCGTTAAAAATTATATGGATTGGAATTGACCAAACTTCAAAACGTGCTGCGGAAATTGAACTCAAAGAGTTAAATAAATCTTTGGAAGAGAAAGTTAGAGCGAGAACCAAAGAACTCCAATCCAGTAACTTTGAACTTAACTCCGCACTCTATGCTTTAAGAGAAGCTCAACAAAAGTTAATTCAAAATGAAAAGATGGTCTCTCTGGGACAACTTGTATCAGGACTTGCCCATGAAATCAACAATCCTATTGGAATGATTAAGTCTTCTGTTGAAACATTAGTATCTGAATGGGAAGAAGAAAGTATCCATGATTCAAGTATACGGATTAGCGAATTAATCCAATCCATTCTAGATACACATTCCGGTGGCCTTCGTATCTTAACTGGACTTTCTAACAGACAAGCACGTAAATCTCTTACCGAAAGTTTCAAACAACACTCGGTCCCATTTGAAGAAGAACTTGCGGAACTTTTTGTGGATTCAGGAATACGAAACCTTTCTCACCCGATGATTTCAAAAATCAAAAATGTAATTCGAAACAAACAAGACTTTCAAACATTAAGAAGACTACTACTCGTTAAACAATCTTCCGAACATATTTTATACTCAGTGAAAAGGCTTTCAAAGATCACCTATACACTAAAAAATTTTGCTGGTTTACAATCCAACTTAGAACTCACTGATTATTTATTAACCGACACAATTCATTCTGCAATTTCCCTTTATAAAGACCATTTTTTAAGAGATATTAATTTGATATTGAATCTGGAGTATAGCGGAAATGTTCGGTGTATACAAGGTGATTTAGTCCAACTCTGGGGCCAAATCATTTGGAATTCTATACAGGCTGTTGCATCCAAAGGTACAATACAAATTCGTAGTTTCAAAAAATCAGAAACTGTTTTTGTGGAAATCGAAGACTCCGGTGTGGGGATACCTCAAGACAACCATTCAAAAATCTTTATGCCTTTTTTCTCAACGAAAACAACAGGCGATGGCTTAGGGCTTGGACTTTATCTTGTAAAAGAAATAGCAAACAGGCACAATGCAAACGTAGACTTTGAATCTACGCCAGGTAGAACCATTTTTAAGGTTAGTTTTCCATTAACTACTTAATGGTAATTTTCCCAGTGGTATTAGTTTTACCAATCAAATGAGCTTTTTCACCAAGAGTTTGTAGTTCACTCATCACCACATCCGCTTGAGATGGGTCTACCACAAGAATGTAACCAATTCCCATGTTAAAAGTTCCAAACATATCATGACGATCCAATGAATGATCCTTTTCTAGTTTGGAAAAAACATAACTTTCTGGAAGATTACTTATTTCTGCACCAATACCTGCAGGTAACACCCGAGGAATATTTTCGTAAAATCCTCCTCCGGTGATATGAACCATTCCTTTGATAGAAAACTTTTCAATTAATGATAAAATTGTTTTTACGTAAATTTTAGTGGGTTGGAAGACATGATTTTTCAAAAAATCCAAATCACTTGAGGAAGTTGGCAATTTTCCATCTTTTAATAAGATTCTTCGGATGAGCGAAAAACCGTTGCTATGTGGCCCAGAAGATCCAAGACCAATAATAGAATCACCAGGATTGATGGTAAGTCCATTAATCATCTTTTGTTTTTCAACAACACCAACCACAAAACCAGCTAAATCGTATTCATCATCTGGCATAACACCTGGATGTTCTGCAGTTTCTCCACCAACAAGTGCACAATCAGCTAATTTACAACCTCTTACAATTCCCGATACAATGGCTTCCATACGTGGTAAAAAAAGTTTACCACAAGCAATATAATCTTGAAAAAACAATGGTTTTCCACCATTGACAAGGATATCATTCACACACATGGCAACCAAATCAATTCCAACAGTATCATGAATGTCTAATAACCGTGCGATTTGAAGTTTCGTGCCAACACCATCAGTTCCAGACAAAAGAATTGGCTCGTTATATGATTTCAAAAAACTAACATCGTAACAGGCGGCAAAACCACCAAGCCCACCCAAAACATTTTTGTTATGAGTCGATGCTACATTTGATTTGATTCTTTTTACAAACTCTTGTCCTTTTTCGGTATCAACACCTGCTTCTTTATATGTAATTTTATTTGCATCAGACATGGAGTTTTCCTGTAGTAGTATTGATAAGGGAGAGAGTATGGTTAGGTGTGATTGTTTTGGCAATCCTTCCTGCTAAATGAACATAATCTGAATCAGAAGTATTCAAAAGAATATCTAATTGGTTTTTGTTTTCTTGGAAGTCTGGGAGGTTTAAAACTCGTTTCATATGGAGTGTTGTGCCCATATTCCCATCATAAACTTTTACCTTGGGATAATTATAAAGAATTCTTTCCTTAAGAAAGACATAGTGTGTACAACCTAAAACAAAGACATTAGAGTCTTTCACTACTGTTTTGATCTTGGAATCAAACAAATCCCAAGCATCTTCCCAAAGATCTTTATCAATGAGTTTCGCTAAACCTTCACAAGGAACAGGAATTACCTCTGTGCCCAAAGGGAAACCAGAGACTAAGTTTTTAAATTTATCTTCTTTTAAAGTAAGTTCTGTAGCAAATACTGCAATTTTGACTCCAGGGTTCTCGGCTACTGCCGGCTTCAAAGCTGGTTCCATTCCAAAAATGGGAATGGAATGTTTTGCCCGAAGAAAATCCGCTGCAGCTGAAGTGGCTGTGTTACAAGCAAACAAAACGGCTTCGCAGTCTTTTTCTAATAAATACTCAAAAGCATTTTTTGAAAGTTCCAAAACATCCGATTTGGATTTTTGACCATAAGGAGAATTTACTAAATCACCAAAGTAGATATAATCAATATTGGATGTTTCTTTCCAAAGCGTTCGAAGGACAGAAAGCCCTCCGAGACCTGAATCGAAAATTCCTATTTTATATCTTCCGCGAGAATTCATTTAGGATGCTAAATACTTCCTGATATTATCTGCGAGAGTTGTATAAATCCATTCAAACTTTGTCTCGTCTTCTTCGAGTAAGGTGACCCTAAATCCGTTCCGGTTACAACAAAAAGAACTAAGTGGAACCACACAAATCCCTGCAGAAGCTAACAGATGCAAAACAAATCTCCTGTCAAGTGCCGCTTTGTCCATAAGTGGAGCCACAAAATCACGAACCTTTGTATTGGAAATGGGAAGTGTCATATGAGGCTTCAAAGCACCGTCTTCAAATAAAACAGTTAAATAAAAAGCACCCTTTGGTTGGATGACTTTCACTCCAGGAATTCCTGAAAGAATGGAAGTAGCTTTCTCTGCACGTTTTTTAAACTTCTCATTTCTAAATTTCAAATGATTTAAAAATTCAGGATGAGAGTACACAAGCGGAATGGAAAGTTGAGGAAGGGTAGTAGAACATACCTCCAACATCTTTGCGTCTAACAACGATTTAATGTATCTTTCAAAGGTGGGATCGTTTTTACGATTGAAAACTTCAAGCCAACCACAACGTGCCCCAGGCCATGGAAATTCTTTGGATATAGATCTGAGAGCAAACCCACAAACCTTATCACCGATCACTTCGGATAAGTGAATACTTCCCCATTCCGAATAATTTACATGGGCATAGGTTTCATCGCAAATTAAAATGATGTCATACTTTTCACAAATTTTGACAATCTCTCGCATGACTTCTTTAGGATACACAGCTCCTGTCGGATTGTCTGGATTGATAAGCAAAATTCCGGCAATCGAATCATTGTATTTTACTTTGTTTTCAATGTCTTCTAAATCAGGCATCCAATCGTTGTCTGGATTTAGTTCATATGTTAGGTGTTCATACCCAGAGTGTGCCGCTTCTGCAGAAGATAATGTCGAATAGGCGGGAGAAGGTCCAAGGATCCTTGCTTCTCGTCTCATAAATCCGAATATTTTTGCAACTGCATCGCCGAGGCCATTAAAAAAAAGGATGTCCTCTGAAGTGATCTGGGCCCCGCCCCTTTCATTCACTTTTGATGCTAAAAATTTGCGAGTGGTTTCATCACCTTGAGTTGCCGTATAGGCCCAAGATTTGTTTTGGGCTACAAGTCCACTCACAATGTCTTTCATCCAGTTGGGGACGGACTCTCCCTTTTGGATGGGGTCTCCAATATTTTCCCAGGTAATCGCAACACCCATTGCCTCAATTTGTTTGGCAAGGGCTACAATCTGGCGGATTTCATAAATGAGTGCATCAGCACCCGAGTGGACTATATTTCTTCTCATAAAATTTACTGGCCTTTTTTATAGGCGGCTTCGACCAAAGGGATCGATAATTCCATCTCTTGGGTATCCCGTAATATCTTCAACCGTAAGACGCCCCCAAGACCAACAAGTCCCACTTGTTCTCGTAAATCATTGATATGGCGGATTTGGAGTCCATTGGCCCCCTCAATAAAGTCGTAACGCCTAAGTCCCCCTTTTTCCGCAGAAGAATTGGGTTCTATATCATAGACCAAAACACCCACGGTTTCCCCAGGAATTCCAAGTGATTTCCTGTGGTCAGGGAGAGGGGCAGTGGCCATCACACCGAGGGTTGCCGGCCGAATGTTCTGGCCCACGTTTTGTTCAATTTGTCGAAGCACTCGTTTGGCATAGTTGATAGGAATGGCAAATCCAATCCCGGCACTGGCACCCGAAGAAGAGCGGATCATACGATTGATCCCCACCACTTCCCCATAGATATTGAGGAGGGGACCACCACTGGATCCAGGGTTTATGGCAGTGTCAGTTTGGATATGAGTTTGGCCCGTTTCATCCAAATCCTCTCTCGATTTGGCAGAAACCACACCCACTGTAAATGTCTTTTCTAGTCCATACGGAGAACCGACGGCAATAGCCCAGTCCCCCACTTCAATTTCATCGGAGTTGCCAAGAAATGCAGGAGTAAAACGGTCGTTACTTGGGATTTTCAAAAGAGCTATGTCTGCCCTTTCATGGCTTCCTACATATCGTGCAGGAAAAATGCGACCATCTGACATGATGATTTCAATGATCTCTGCATTTTTAATGACATGGTAGTTTGTGACAACAAATCCTCTTTCATCAATGATAAAGCCACTTCCTATGGAAGAGATCCGATCTTCCCTACTTTCACCAAAGGCGTAAGGATGAAAAATCATCTCCGTTTTTTTCGTACGGATAGAGACTACAAATTGTTGGGCTTCACGGTAGACATTACGAAAGCTGGATTGGATTTGGATGGCTTGGCTTTGTTTACTAGAAGAAATCGGTTTCGGGGAAGCAAACAATTTTGTTACAGCGGATCGAATCTCCGGAAAGAAGATCGCAAACAAAAGTACAAAAACTAAAGCAAAGTTAATGTAGACGACTGGCGGAATCGAAGTTTTTCTTTCCATAGAATGCCAAAACCCCTTCCACTTTTGTCGATTCCCCTTCCCTGTCGAACCAAAAAGATTCCAAGAATATTTACGGTTTTACTATTTCCCATTTTTCTTCATGGGTGTTTGCCGTATTTATTTCACTTAGGTAAGGAACAATCTTCCATTATCTTGGGTCGTGAAAAAATCGATGATATTCTAAACCTACCAGGATTGGATTTAAAAACAAAACAAAAATTAAATTTAATCCGAGAAGCCAGAAATTTTGCCATCGGGGAACTAGCATTAAATGAAAAAGGTGGGTTTGAATACTATACAAAATTAGAAAGGGAAGAAATCGGTTGGAACGTTAGCGCTTCGGAAGCGTTAGAATTAAAATCCTATACATGGTGGTTTCCCATTGCCGGAACCGTTCCCTACAAAGGTTACTTTGATAAACAAATGGCCATTGCACTCGAAAATGAATTAAAATCCGAAGGATATGATACTCGCATTCGAGCCATCGGTGGATACTCGACACTTGGTTGGTTTTCAGATCCAGTGTTATCACCGCAGCTCAGTTGGCCTGACCATAGACTTGTGGGCCTTGTTTTTCACGAAATGGCACATGCTACTGTTTATTTACCTGGAGATTCTACACTAAACGAATCTTACGCAAGTTATGTGGAAGAGAAAGGCATAGAAGTCTATTATAAAAAAAAAGAGGGGGAAGATAGTATTCATTTGCAAAAGTTTAAAAAAGAAAAGGTTCGTAGAGAAATAACTTTGGATCTTTTAAAAAAATATGCAGAGGATCTAAAAACTCTCTATTCATCCCAGTTGGACACCGACAATAAATTGATTCAAAAACGCGCCATTATGAATCAATTCAAAGAAGAAGTGATTCATAAGAAATTAGTACCCGAAGAAAAATCCAAAGAGTTTTTGGCTCGTGAATGGAATAACGAAGATTTTTTAGGGGCTCTTCGTTACCATTCAGGAGAGGTTAGTTTTGAATCCTTATTTATAAAATCCGGCAAAAACTTCGGGCTGTTTCATAAGGAAGTAAAAAATCTCTTTGAATTACCGGAAGAAACTCGCAAACAATTCTTAAACAAAAAACTTTAATCTTCAATCATGGCAGAAGTATAAAGTTTATATCCTATCCAATAGCGGTCATCGATTGTAGAATTTCGTGCCGCTTCTTTTCCTTCTACCAACCGTATGTGTAACGGTTTTGGCAAATCATTTGCTAACATAAATTGTTTCAAAAAAAACAAATTATGAACTCCCGTTTGAATCCCTGAGTGTAATACAAAGAGCCCTGTATTCTCCCTTGCTAAGTAATAAGCCACTCCGCTAAAATCATTAGTGTATTGCGTTGAAGTGCCAATCCTTTGGTTCGCATACACCTTAGCAGTATTTCCACCTTTCCCAACTAAACCAAACAACGGAACTCCAGCACTACACAAATAGTTGTTTTCACACCAACCAATCTCCGCAAAATCAATGCTATATGGCGAATACCCATCCCTTTTCCCATTAGTTTCCCATAACATAAGGTTTGCATTAATTTCATTTTCTGCGGAAGATTTCCAGCCAATGACAGATACATCTGGTTTTTTAGGAGAAATGGAAATAAATTTCAAAATAGGATTTGAAAGAAAATCAGAAACAGAAGCCACAGAATAGTATTCTGTATCTGGTATCACCATCGGCACTACTGCATGAATTCCAGAACTATAGATATAGTGTCGATTGGATTTGTTTAACCTAAAACTAGTTCGGTATTTATCTGCCAAAGACTCTCTAAGGATCACTTCCTGATTCCCAGATTCTGCGGAACGGAAGTATTTAACTGATTCCCTATAAATGGATTTGTTGTCGGAGAACATCTCACGACCGAGTGACTTTCCTGATGCAAAACTTAATAAGTATGTTTTTTTTCCAAGATCAAAGAGGCCGTGGAATTCTTGTTTACCAACCATCCTTTTCTTCAAACGTTCCGAATAGATTTCAAAATTGGGAATCTGTTTTACATATAATTCGCTATCAGAAAAACGATTGGAAGTAAAACGAAACACCTCTCTGGCGACTGCTAGATCAAAAAAACTTTCGGAACTATTTTTTTCCAAACTTTGTTGCAAAAGGAAATGAAATAAAAATTCATACTCTTCCCTAAGTTCTGGACTCAAGAACTCTCCCCGCATTTTTTTATTAAACTCATTTAGTAAAAAAATGTACTCCTCAGGTTTTTTCGATTTAGCAACTTGATAGAGTTTCAGAAATATACTTGGATGTGAGATTGTGGAAGATCGATTTTTTAAATAATCCCGTTTCCACTTAAAATCATTCCATCTTTCTTGCCAAAACTGGTTCCCATCACCTAACTCTTTATCCATGGCTTGAATCTTTGAAACCAACGATTCTGCCATTTCCGATTCCCCACGGAGTAACAACGCTTTTGCAAGCTCCAAACGGAAAAATAACGTTCTGTAATTGCGTCCCTCTTTTAATTCCTCAGAAACCAAAAGTTCCATTAAAGAATTCACTTCCCCGTTCTTTTGAAAGGGGACAGAACTTAAAAGCAAATGAAAGAATAATGTCCGGTTTAAATGAGAAAGTTTTGTTAAAACAGATTCCCCGCTGGTTAAATATTCAGGTGTTAGTGACATCGACTCAAAGTATCCAGTTTGGAGTTGTTCTTTCCATGCAGAATACAACCTCAATCTGTATGAGTCATAAATAGAGTCCGAATATCCAAATTTTGTAAAATCTCTGGAAAGAGTTTTTTCATCAAAATTTTTCCAATCTTTTTTAAATCCATAATTGTATGCTGAAGTAGAAGTAAGCGGAGTTAAATATATATTTTTATCACCTAACAAAAATCCTTTATGAAAATATAATTCTAAAATACGGTTTTTTGCGACCGTCTTTTCTTTCGGTGTTTTTGCAAGTCGAGTTAATTTGTTTGTTTCAGATTCAGCTTCGTTAAATAAATAGTTTTGAATGTATAAAGTCCCAAGTCGATAAGCTTGTAAAAAAGGATCTTCCTTAGCTTCCAACTTAGATCGAATCTCATTTTTTGAAGCAAGGTCTTTTACATTACCAGTACGAAGCTGAAAGTAAAAGTCAATGGCACCTAAGAAGGATTCCTTTTCATCGCCTAAAAAATCAGAGGTATTGTATTTGCAGTCTTCCTTTTCTTTGGAAGAAAGACATGAGACTAAATATTCATAACGAATTTGATTCTGAAACGGAGATTTCGAATACTTAGACCAGAGTGGGCGAAAAAAAGATTTTTTAGATACGTTTGGGAATATTTCTGTTTTTAACTTTGCAAGTTTCAATTCAAGCGAAGGCAAAGACGGGTCACCGTCATCTAACAAGGTAGAAGCGGTATAATAATTCTCGTAGGCATCTACAAATTCCTTAGATTTCTCTTTCAAAAAACCTGCTTCAATGAAACCTTCTGCTTTTTTTCCTAACCCATCTTTTGAAACCGAAAACTCTTTCCAATTTCCAATCAAAAGATGATTCGCATCTTTTGCAAAAGAATCAAGTTTCATTGATGTATAATCTTCGTTCTTCTTTGAAGGATAGGAGACTATATTCTGAATTCGTTTGGAACGTAAAACTTCATACAGTTTGCCAAGCAAATTCCATTGTTTCTCTGTATTGAAATTGGAATCGTTTAATCCTATGACTGAAATTTCAGACCCAGTTCCCTGGAAAATCTCACGAACAGGAAAAACATGTGACTTCTCATCTCCAAACAGAGTTGTTTGTTTATCAAGAGAACGATTGGTAACTAAATAATCAGTATCATAAAGATAAACACCAAGATCTCCTGAAGAAAGGGTACGCACATTTTTATCTTGTTTATTATTTTCGGTTTCGCCGTAAATGGTTACCCACTTCAATCTACGTTCATTTCTTTCAGCAAATAAATCTTTATGGTTTCTATCGAAAAAAAGCACAGGGAAAAGATTGGATTTACGATATTCACCAACAACAGAATTCACCAAACTTCCGTTTACTTTTGTTCCAATGATTTGTATTGTAGGGGAAGAGTTCCCTAGTTTTGGAATACATACACTCAGCTCCAACTGGGGACAGGCTTCCGATTTGAATTTCCCTTCCTGCGAATAGAAAAAATAATTCAATTCATTCGTTGGATATAAACCAACCCAACCTGTCAGAAACTCGTCACTATTTGTCCGTTTAGGATCTAAAAATGCAGATCGTTCCGGGGAAACCATCTTTAGTTTTCCAAGGATTGTATCTAAATTTTGGAGTTCTGTCTCTTGTTGTTTTAAAGAAAGAGCCACTGGCTCGCGCCTTAGTGCCTTTTCTGAGATGGAATTACTAAGTTTACGATAACCTTTTACCCATTTTACTAAATCTTGGTAATATAAATTTAATTTGGAATCTTCAAATTCAAATTGGGCAGAAATCAAATCGCGGAATAACTCCAGACTTCTAAAATTTTCCCAATGATTTACAAGGGATTTAGTTTCGCCTGAAGTAAGTAGTGCCTCGGAATAAGACTCCAAAAAGTCAACCAAACGATATTTAGGCGAAAACAGTCGAACGCTAAGATTGGACTGATAAGTATGAATCGCATCTTTTCCATAATTTAAATAGTTTGTTTTTTTATCTCCTCTTGCTTGGGACTTTTCCCACTTGAATCTCTGTGCATTTGCCCAAAACATTTCTTCATCCAATCGAAATTCATATGACAACTCAGAGGCTTCCTTCCATTTTTTCTCAGCGATAAAAAAATCACCTAACTTCATATAAATGGAGTAAAGATTCAATAGAATACGAACTCTTGTTTGACGAGAAATCGGATCATTTGTTAAACCAATGACCCGAGGATCCACAAGGCCTGGATTTTCGAGAATTACCACTGCCTTTCCTAAAATGGATTGAAAATCTTTCCCTTCCGCTTCTAACAAAAGAGATAAATAATACAATCCAGTTCCATAGACAATATCAAATTTTGGATTGTTAATTCTAAAAGAATTTTCACAAAGCTCATATGATTCAGAACATTTGGAGATTTCTCTTTTTTTCCAAAGATTTAGCTGATCTATAAATTCATTAAGTAAGGTACGCTTGGTTTCAAATCGAAATTCAGGGGATTCTTGTAATGAAAAAACTGAATATGCATAGTTCTGAAATAGATTTTCAAAACCTTTATTCGTTGTATTTTCAAAGAGGATATCAGCCAATTCTTTATAATGTTCAACTGCCTCTACCTGCAATTGGCTTCTTTGGTAAATTTGTGCTTCTACCTGTCTAGACTTTGCTAGGATATTTTTACCAATAATTGTATCATCTAAATCCTTCGAAGTGATTAGTTCATTTCTAACTTGTATCTCAGAGAGCGCGGCAGAATATTCTTCTTGTTCAATGTGATTTTCAATCCGAATCCCCAATGTTAGAAGGTATTTAAAATCGTTCGGAAACTCACCTGGGAATCTACCATCCCCAATGACTCGTAGGTTATCGCCGAAAAAGACATTCCACAAACTCCATTTCCGAAAGCGTTGTAATATGGTTTCTTTGTTGGATTTATATTCTGTTTCGGCTATGTTTAACATCTGGTAGGAATCACGAAACCGACCACTTTTCTGAAAAGCGATTGCAAGATAATTTGCTAAATTTACCGGACTAATAAACTTTACATCTTTATTATAAGCAATGGCTGTTTGAAAAGAAGCGATTGCAATTTCAAAATTACCAAATTCTAATTCGGATAAACCTTTCAAAGAAAATAACAAGGCTAACTTGGAACGGATTTCATTCAGCTTACCCAATGCAAAAGAATTTGGCTCTGATGCGTGTTCATTCACCGATTGGTAGTATTCATTTTTAAAATAGATGTCGATGGATTTTGAAAATTGTTCCGATGCCTTTTTATATTGGCCTTGATAAATCAACGACTTACCATAGTTAAAGCGATAGATGGCTTCTTGTTTGTATCCTTCAAACTGATTTTTTACAGACAAATAAATAGATGCATCTTCTACCTTACGATAACTTTCATTTGCTTTTGGAAAATTACTTAATAAAAAGTAGTTATTTCCCAAATTGAGATTCAAATCAGAGATCACCTTACGATCCCCGTAGTCCTCACCCAAAAATACAAGGATTTGATTGTATAACTCAATATTTGCTTCTAAGTTTTTATCAGGAAAATACTTTTTATAAAGTGCCTCATACACTTCGGAATCGATCTCTCCTGATTTTGGATTTTTCTGCATTTTGATCAAATCAACATATTGATACAACCAACCAAGCAACTGATATGCATCATAATGAGTGGGATCGGCGTAGATAATCCAGCGAAGTTCCAACTCTGCTCTTTTAAAATTTTCTAAAATTTCCGTTTTACGAACATCGGTCATTGTACCTGTGGAGTAATAGTAAGACTCAAAAGTTACATATTTATTGATGAGATAGTAAGAGTATCCATAAAGTGTCGCAAGATCCAAATAGGGTCTCGCTCGCGGGACTGCTTGTTTATAATAAAGTTCTGTCCAACTAAGTGCCTTTTCTGATAGAACTTCTATTTTTTCGAAGTCCTTAATATCAACCACACCACGAAGCAGCTCATTGTCTGTAAGGAGAGAAGTTACACCAGAAAGATTACCAACAACATTCAATTTATCTTTGCTTAAGATATTGAGTTGGTTTAAAAGGGCACGTTCTTCTTCTTCACGTATTTTTTTTCCATAACGGAAGATTGTAT
The DNA here is from genome assembly GCF_016918735.1 of Leptospira abararensis. Lineage (GTDB taxonomy): Bacteria > Spirochaetota > Leptospiria > Leptospirales > Leptospiraceae > Leptospira_A > Leptospira_A abararensis. The sequence goes on along the minus strand of NZ_JAFFPR010000004.1, from coordinate 35,787 downwards.
CAACCATCTTCCGTTGGTAATAAATGGCGTATTCCTTATACAAGGAATCTAAATATAAATTTCTTGTTTTCACAAGGAACATGTTCTGGTTATTAAAAAAATAATGAAAAGAAGATTGGAGTAAATCGCCAATCCTTTCAAATTCCACTGCTCTATTCTCAAAATAGAAAAAAGCACTTTGAATATCTTCTGCACCCAAATCAACACCTAGGATCGGATCATAAAATTCTAAATATATTTTTAAGTTACGAAGTGCATCAGAAGTATTTCCGGTGGTTTTTTGATTGTAATACTTTAGCAAATTTGCTCGTAACAAAATAGGGCTTTTGTAGGCCGCGATAAAGGAAGGAGTTTCAAAAATTGAAGGTTTGCCAGCCGGTTCCAAATCAATTTGAATGGGAATTGGGATAATGGAATCTAAAACTTCATTTGATTCGTTAAACTTACGAACATCCGATAGTGCCTTTGCTTTCAAAAACTTTAGCGTAATCGTATATTGATGAATTTGGTTTGTTTCAGTATCACCTAACAAAGAGTTCACAATCGAAATGATCGATTCGCTATTTCGATTTTCTGAAATTTTCTGAGCGACATCTTCTAAAAGGTATCGAAGGTCTCTTTTTTGATTATTCGAAAAAGGAAGAGATGGATTCGATAAATATCGTTTTTTTTCCTCCTCCCATCCCTGGATCATTTCCTGATACAAATGGGACAACTTTAAGGAAGAAGGTTTAAATTCATAGCCACCTAATCTTCGTTTAATTTCATCGATTTGATGGTAATCAGGAAAGCGTTCATAAATTAACCTTAATGAATCAAAAGCCTGCATGTTTTTTTTCTCAGTTTCCAATTCATCTACATGGAGATGATACAACATGGCTTCTGCATCTTTAGACCACTGGGACGAGGGTACTGACTGAACCTCTTTTATAAAATCAAAGGTTCGACCATTTTGTTTTGTTTCTTCCCATCGAAGTAACACGAGAGCAAATTGATTTTGATTCGATTGCGATTTCTGCCGAAAAGAGTCCAAATAGATCCGAGCCTCTTCCCTTTTCCCAATTCGAATCAGGGATACATATTTCAAAATAGCCACCCTTGCCGAATAAACAGGAAACAAGGGATCTTCCGAATAAAATAACTCTACAGAATCCAAAGCTAAAAAGTAGGAATCTAAACTTTGACCAGTAACAAAAGTTTTCGCATACTGGTACTGCTCACGTATGTTAGGTTGTTTCGGAATGGCCCCGTTTTCCGGAATAAAATAGATGTTAATGGCATTAAAGTAAGATGCTGAAAAAAGAATTGAACCACCATTAAAATGTGAGTAACGAACATCAAAATTGGAAGTTTCACCTGAAGATAAAACCCTCTCCTCTCCCGTTTCAAAACTCCTCATCACAAGAATGCTGTTATCTCTTTCGTCTAATTTCCCATTTAAGTTTGTGTCTTTTCGAATCGATGTGTAATATAAGTTTTTTGATTTTGAATCAACAGTGGGTGAAAAATCTAAGTAGGAATTATTTGTGATTCTTTGGATCTCAGAATTTTTCAGGTTAATACGATAAACCTCCCCTTTCGACTCTTCAAAGTAAGAAATAAAATAGATAGTATTTCCATCCGAAGATATATATGGAGAAGTAGCTCCCTTCGAAGTAATCTGAGCCACTCGATCAGGGTTTTCCAATTTTAGTGCACAAATGTTTGGCAAACCTGGTGAGAACCTATCCGATATAAAATAAATCGTTTCTCCATCGGGTGACCAAATAGGATCAGTATCAATTATTCCTTTTGTATATTCTCCACTTTTATTTGGTTTGTTCGTTAGATTGATAAAATCATCATTGATGAACCGATTGCCTTTGAGTAGTTCACGCGTCCACTCTTCGATGTCCATAGGCAAAAGGACCAAGTCTCCTTCTGAATCAAATTCCTCCGAAACAAAAACAAGATACTTTCCATTCGGTGAAATGGAAGGTTTTGTTTCCGAAAAAGGATGATTAGTAACAGGAACAACAACCGAACTTTGTAGATCGCGAAACCAAATATCAAAATTACCCTTTTGGTCTGTGGCATAGAATAAATACCGTCCGTCGTTTGTAGTCGAATTGTATAGGTTGTTTCCACGTTGAACTGTGAGAGGGAAGGGTTTGGACTGAGTCGGTGAAAAATAATTTTTTGAGATAGCCGAATAATCAAAATCGACATTCGTCATCTTAACACTTTTCTGAAATAAAGCACATTGTGAGAAAAAAAACGAAGATAGAATAACAAAAGATAGGGGAAACCAGAGAGATGGTTTCATTGGAATTTCTCCCATCTTCCATTGGATGTTTCATAATACTCACCTGCAGAAACGGATTTATAATACTCTTCCACTAAAGATTGTCTGTATTTGACCAATTCTTCTTCTTTTTTTCCTTTTCTCTTTTGATTTAAAATCTCTTTTTCCAAAATTATCTTTCTTGATTCATTAAGAAAAAGAACCACATCTTCGACACGTTTTCGTTTGGCGGGAATCTCATATTGAACACAATTTGGCAATCCGGAGGCCAAGGGATTTATTTTCACTATACCTGCGGGAGTTTCGCCAATCATTCCGTGCATTTTGTACAATTTTACTTCAGGCGTTAAATAGTTTATACGAATGCGGTGTGCTTTAATATCAGGATCAGAATCTTCGCTAGCTAATTTTTCACGATTGGATCTGCCGTTCGAAGAGGATTGGATGGAGGCAATCATCCAACCTTCCTTCTCTAATTCCCTGTCTTCTCCGACCATTTGTTTTTCCGCAGCCGTTTGTGCATTGGTGATAGTAATCGGCGGAACTTTTAGATTAAATAGGGACTTACATCCTAGTAATAAAAAAACAAAAATAAGACGTTTCATAAATACCTCACTCTTGGTATGTTTGGATTTCGCTTTGTGCTCGTTTCAAAAAATTTGCAAGTGGCATCCTTTGTTGGGATATTTTTCCATCTTCTAAATTAATTAATAAGGAAAGTAAGGATCGATTAAAGTATACATCCGCATAGACTAATCCTTTTGATAAAGAAACGTCTATCTTGTTTATCGAGTAACTATCGGTTATACGATCAATCAGAAAGTTTTGCGGTGAAATTACATTCAATGCACTTTTACCAAAATCACGACCAATCTGAAAAATCGAAAAAAATAAATCTAAATTAGCAACAGGTTCACTCAAATCTCGAACAGAAATATTTAGATCCGCTTTCAATTTTCCATCGTCAATTTTATCTCTGACTTTTGGTGCCATAAGTTGTTTTAAGTCAATATCTCGGATGAGAAAATTCCCTCGGAACTCCATTGATTTAGGATCTAAATTTCCTAAATTGAAAACCATGTTTTTTCCCAAAACCAATCCATCCAATGAATAGGATCGTAAAGACTCTATATTCGCATAATTTTCTTTATATTCAATAAATGCGGTAAGTCCCGGTCCATCCTTTTGGCGTTTTACATACTCAAAAGGTAAATTAGGTATATTAGGGTGAGTGCCAAGAACTTGTCCAATCGTTACATTGGCAGGATGGTTCCTACCATAGTTTTTGATGAACATAGACTTATCACCAACGATAAGACTTTCTCCATGATTCTCTGCTAAATTGTGTTGGATGGGGATTTTTGCGACGACTTCTTCTAAAAGGTAAGCCTGGCATTGTTCCCCTGGGCATTTTTGATTGTTATACGAGATCACGGGCACTTTCGAATGAAATTCGCCATTGATATCATAATCTCGAATGATTAAGTTGAGCCCCAAATCTCCCTGAAAACTAAGTCCTTTTGCTAGATACTGTTTGGTTGCAGATACCAAACCGAATGTTAGATCTAAATTTCCGAAATAAGGGCCAAGCGGAGGTTTTGGTTTTCCATTCTTAATCAATTTACCATTGGCAGCTAAGTTAAAGATTCCACCAAAGGCATTCATTTTTAAAGTTTTGATGATTATTTCGTTTGTATCGGCTCCCAAAAGCGAAACGTCTGCAGTCAATTTTAAGTCCTTCATTTCCAAACCAGGAAGTTCTGCACCGAGGTCAGCTTTGATCTGCTTTGACGACCCCGATCCAGAATAACGAGCATTCAATTTTAATTTTGGGTGGTTTCCTAAAAGGTTTTGGATTGGTGAAATTTTTTCTTTTAATACAAGTGGAAGCACAAGTAAAAGATTCGAAGTATGCACCTTTAAACCTAACGGCTGTACGTTGGCAATTAGAACTGATCCAAGCTGTAAATCCCCTTTTAAGTCTAAATCTATGGCTTTGTTGCCAGTGATTGTTTTTTGATCCAACTTTAGATCGGCGATTTTAATTTCGGAAAGACCGAATGGACGATCAAAAACAAGTATCGCATTTAAACCCAGTCCCAATAAGGAGGAAGGGGATCTGGAACGATCCAATTGGTAACGGAATCCATCAATTTTTGCATTTGTTTGAACCACAAGCGAGGCAAATGATTCAGCAGTGACTCCCAAATCCATCTGCAATTTCCCACCGAGTCCAGAAACATACTCACCTAACTGAAGCTTGTCTACATTCAAATGGAAATTTAGGCCGGTAGTGTCTAAATATTCTCCATATAAAGAAAGGGAAGCGCCGTTATAATCTAAATGTGAAGGGACAATCTTCAAAGACTTTACATAGGGAAATGGTTTCTCTGCCGTGAGAGGTTTTGTATCACCCAAATTTAAGTGGGAAGATACCTGTAATTCCAGAGAGGGAAGGGAATGGGCTTTGGATTTTCCCAATTTAAAATACAATTGCGAAGCTTTTAGTTTTAAATTAGCATCCGCATTTTTCCAGTTACCTTGGATTCCTGTTCCCTCAAGAGAAAGATCACCAGATAACTTCATTTCTGGAATGATTCCATAAAGTTGGTCGATAGATCTTTGGAATAAGGTCAGCTGCATATTAGACTTTCCAACAACAATATTAACCTTTGGTGTTTCCTTTGAAACTTCCTGAATGAAACCAGACAAACTAAGCCAAGACTGGCCCAAAACTCTAAGGTCTAGTTGGTTGATGCTAACTTGATCCAATTGATTGTCGTAATGAATATCAGATAACAGACGTAATCCGAGTTGAACCGGTTTTTTCCGAACCTCAAGTAAAATATCATCCTTTCCTATATCTGTGGTAAACAAAAACATCTCAGGGGAGACTGTCCTGTCCCATTCAAATCGTAAAGACATAGGAATGGTTTGTTTCCACCTTAATTCATCCGAATCTAAATCCAATGGGATTGGTTTGGACGCATTGAGAGAAAAAAGGACATGATCGATCTGGTTTACAATAGAAAGGTCCAAAGGAATCGATGTGAACCTGTTAGTCTCTAGTTCTGTTTGTAAAGAGAGATCTTGGATGGAAAAAAAATGCAAAGAACCCGTTTCTCGTTTTAATTGAAACTCTACTGCATCCACATTGATGAAAGCGCTGGCCTGTAACGGGAGATAGGTTTTGATTTCGGCCAGCGGTGGTTTTTGCTCAAGGACAGGCTCTGGTGTGGGGGTTTTGGACTTTTTTAGAAGGGAAACAAAGTTCCACTGACCCGAACGTTCTTCGATTTGTACCTTTGCATTCTGGAGTCCAATTTCGGAAATTTTGATTTTCCCAAATAACAAAAGAGGAAGGTTGTAACGCAGGCGAAATTCTTTGGCTTCCAAAAGCGGAGTTTTGTCAAAAGGAAGCCCAGGATACAAACGAAGATCTTTCACCTCAATCCCAAAGAAAAGGGAAAAAGTATCAAAAGATCCCTCCATCCTTCCCATAGTAAAATGAGAGACAAGTTTGGGAACTAGCAGGTCTGCCGTGAATGCGTTGAATAGAGATTTATAGAGAAGGAAAAGGACAAAAAGTCCACGAAAAGCTTTTGTTTTGGCGATTCCTAAACTTACCTTCAGGATTGGATTCATTAGTAGAATCGCCTCGAGCGATTAATATTCGAAGGAGTCTTCAGCCTCTTCCAGAGTTTTATAAATCTCGAAAACGCTAGAAAGTTTTGTGATTTCCATTAGGTTCTCGATATCGGAATTTAAGTTCGCAAATACAAGTCTACCATTCAGGCCATCAATATGTTTATAGATATTGAGAAATGTTCCTAAACCAGCTGAATTGATGAAGGGAACCTTTTTCAAATCAATAATAAATTTGGGGACTTGGCCTTTTTTGATGTACTGTTCAATCTTTTCAGATAGCTCGAACTCATTTCCGGCTTTGATGGCACCTTCAATTTTAATGATGTGCACGTCGTTTTTACTAGTAACTTTGATTTTCATAACCCTTCGGAAGGTGGTGTTGCCATTAAAATCCTTCGAATTTGCCGAATGTAAAGCAAATTTTTATGCATAGTGCAATAAATCTTTGCCAGCTTTACGAAGTTGATGTTTTCCCTGTGACAAATGGTTGCGAACTGCCTTTCTGGAAATTCCTAAGAACTTTGCAATCTCTCGTTCGGATAAAAAACTTCGATTGATGGTTCTTGTTCTTCTCAAAATCCAGAGTTTCTTTTGTTTGAGATACCATTTCCGCCGATTCACCTCTGTTGCTTCATATAGTTTTCTAGTATACCTTGTGATCATACCAGAAAGCCGAGATAAAATTTGGCGTTGGCGATAACGTTTCTCATCAAGCTCCCGATAAAAATTCTCAATACCGTGACCTGTCTCTCGTAACTTCCATAGAAGGAGTTGTTTTAAATTTTGTTTCATTGGCAAATCAAACTGTAAGGCCAAAACCAAAGCCGTCAGAGTTGGCAATTTTTCCAATTCTAAATGGACTGGGTTTTCCTCTTCCAAAAGTTCTATGGGAATCTCTGCGTTAGCTGGCATATCATAGTTCCATAATTGTAAATAGAGTTCCCCAGACTCAGAAATATCTGCGCGCCGGAACCGATTTCTATACTGGTTAAAAGCATAGGTAACAAAAAATCCAAGAACATTGGTTATATGATAATTTAAACTAAGAGTCCACATCTTTGAAAAAACTTCCAAGATAGTTACCACCATTTCACAACTTTCATCATCAGTAATTTTTCTCTTTTTGGCCAACCGGTCTACCATCCAGATGGGCAGATGTTCTCTCACAATATTGGGATTGTTATTGGAGCGAGCTTCTTCAATGAGAGGGAGAATTTTTTCATCTAATATTTTTGGTAACATGGAGGGAATTTATAATTCACTAATAAAGGAAAGAAACTCAAATAAAGTTTAGGAATAGAATCAATCGTCCGTTATACGAACTTGATTTGTTCAACTATGAACTTTTAGATTTATTTTTCCCAAAGAGCAGAAGGGAGACAGATAAGATCAGATGAAACAAATTGAAGAAAACAAATGGGAAAAAAGCGAAAACAGATACACCAAGCGAAGTAGACATAAATGCACCACAACTATTCCAAGGAATGAGTGGCGAAGTGATTGTGCCTGAGTCTTCTAAGGAACGGGAAATATCTTTTTCTGGAATTCCTTTTTCTTCTGCAAGACTTCGGAAGGCTCGTGCCGGAATCACTAAGGATAGGTATTGGTCTGCAGTGACCAAATTTAAAAGAAAAGAAGTTCCCATTGTGGAAAGTAAAATATCCCACTTGTCCTTGGCCCAGTTTTTAATATGAATTAAAATTTCGTTTAGGTATCCATATCCTTCGACAACAGCGCCAAACCAAACAGCTGCGAGAATTAATACTTCTGTTGGCAAAATGGCCACCACACCTCCTCCACTTAAAAAACGATCCAATACATCATTTCCTGAATGAGATTCAAACCCGTAAAACAAAGATTCCACAATATCCAGTCGAAATCCTGATTCAGTCACACTAAACCCAATGGCAGAAACAATCCCAAGTAACAAAGATAATCTGATATGTAATTTAAATAGAGAAGATCCAAATACCAAAACTACAGGAACAAATTTCATCCATGAAATTTGATGATCCGCACCAGACAAAAAATTTCCCGATTGCAAAGACAAGTTTGTAATTTGGCTGGAATCCCAAACATAAAGATTGAGAAAATAAAAACCAAGGATGGCAACCCCGAAGCTAATACAAGTTGTCTTCAACATATGCCTGATATGAGTCCAAATAGGAACATGTGTTAAACTAGAAGCTAAGTTGGTTGTATCGGAAAGGGGAGAAAGTTTATCTCCAAAATAACACCCACTCACGATAGCACCAGCTGCCATAGTTTGTGGAAAAGAAATCACTTCGGCAACACCCATGAGTGCCACACCGAGAGTGCCTGCTGTGGTCCAAGAAGAACCAGAAACCATAGCTGCAATGGCAGAAACAACTGCAAGAGAGGGCAAAAAATAATCCGGCTGCAGAAACAAAATTCCAGTTTGGATCATTGCCAAAAGCACACCGGCATAAGCCCAAGAAGCAATGAGCATTCCCACAAAAAAAAGGATCTCCATCGCAGGTAATACAGAGAGAAGGTTTTTACGAAAGGATGATTTCAGAAATACAAATTTCCGATTCCTTCTTTGTAGAAAAGAAAGTAATCCTGCTACAAACAAAGCCACTGGATGAGGGTATGGAACCACCCAAACAAAACGAAAAAAAAGAATGGATAGAATTAAGTATAAAAGTGGAGAAAGAGAGAAAAAAATTGGGTGCGTTTTTTCTCTCTCCATACTTTAAAGAAACGTAATATTGATATAATAAATCGAAAATCCAAAAAGAAATAAAATACCAAACCAAGAAAGTAAATTCATCCAAGGTTTTGGTCTTTGTTCTTTCGGAATTTCTTTTCCAAATAATATCAAATGGTGAATGAGAGCAAGAACCGGTGCATTTAAAAAAGAAACAGTTGTGGCAAAGTCCACCAAACTTTTCATATTGGTTCTAAAAAAAAGTAAAATGAGAATCGAACCTACACCAACAATAACAATCCAATACCAATAGAGTTTTTCTGTAGGAATTTTTTCTAGTGGTTTGAACAAACGTCGGCTTGCGTTAGATACTACTCTTGGATAAGCATCAAAACATGTGAGAGTTGTTGAGAACATGGTAAAAAATGCGGCAATGAGAATGATGGGATAAGACCAAGACCCAATCGCAGATGTATATAATTTTACTAATTCAGAGGCAAAACTCACTGCTTGTGAGGAAAACTCAGCACCGGTGTTGTACATCATATTCGATCCAAGTGCCAAAAAACAAACGGCAAGAAGAGTTGTTCCAATATAACCAATGTTAAAATCGATCATCGCATATTTCATTGGTGGAAGTTTGCCATCAGGAGTTTTTTTCGCGAGTGTCCAATCTGATTGCCAAACAGCCGCTTCGATTGGGATGGGCATCCAACCCATAAGTGCGATGAGAAACGCAACATCACCCAAGTTGGAAATGGAGAAAGTTTTTCCTGCGGTTTCCAATTTCGGAATGGCTGCATAAAAAGAAAGGATCATCGCAACAATCGTAGATACGGTCAACAAAACTACGATCCATTTCATAAGCCCGTCTAGGGCTGCAAACTTACCAATTGCAAGTAATAAAAAACAAAAGATTAAAATGATCGCACAGAGTAACCATGGTTCCATTGTAATACCCAGGAGGTTGGAAAATAATCCTGACGTCACAAGAGTGACAGTTGCTACGATGATACACATCGTACCAATCGAGATGAAGAAAAAGATCCAGACTGGTAACCGACCAAGTGCTTCATAACCATCTAACAAGGACTTACCGGTAATGATTGTATACCTGGTTCCTACAACAAAAAAAGGATATTTGATCAAATTGGCAAATAAAACAACGAAGAGTAGTCCATATCCATATACGGCTCCCGCTCGAGTCGATTGCACAAGATGAGAAACACCAACGGCGGCACCGGCATACAAAAGCCCGGGACCAAGATAAGCTAAAAAAGGAAATCGTCTCATTTTGGACAAAATGCTGTCATTAGAAAGTTTTTGCTACTCTATTCGAAATATTATCGATTCAAATAACGAAATAGAATTTGATTGAGTGCTAAAATATCGATCGGTTTGGTCAAAAATTGATCCATCCCTACATCGAAACATTTTTTTCGTTCTTCATACAAGGCACCGGCAGTAAGAGCAATGATGGGAACATGCGTGCCAGATGGGTGTTTACGAATCTCGGTTGCCGCTTCCAAACCATCCATATTGGGCATTTGGACATCCATAAATACTAAATCGGGTTTCGATTCCCGAAAAAATCGAACTCCCTCTAACCCATCGACTGCTTCTTCAATGCGAGCTTTAGGAATGTATTTCTGAATCATACGTTTGAGTAACTCACGATTCATTTCATTGTCTTCCACTACCAAAATATTAGGAGAGATATCATTCAGTTTGGATTGGTGGAAATTTAATAATAACTCTTCTTGGAATTCATTTTCATCTTTTGTTTCTTCTATAGAAGTTCGATCCACACAGCTACATTCAATTTCAAATCGAAATTCGGAACCAGAACCTTGTTTGGACTTAACTTCAATTTTTCCACCCATTAAATCTAATAATGATTTTGTGATCCGAAGGCCAAGCCCCGTCCCCCCATATCTTCTCGTAGAGTTGGATTCCCCTTGCCAAAAAGATTGGAATAGATGTGACTTGTGTTGTTCTGGAATCCCGATCCCAGTATCTGTGATTGTAAATGTTAGTTTCGTTTTTTGATGAATCTTCGGCGAAGCATTTATTTTTAGTACAACTCCACCCACCTCGGTAAATTTTACAGCGTTCCCAAGTAAATTGATGAGAATTTGCCGAAGCCTTGTCGCATCGACTAAAATAATTTCAGGTACATTAGGTCCTTCTTCGAACCTTAGCTCGATTCCCTTTTCACTTGCCTTCCACTTCAAAACACCTAACGAATCTTTAATGATCTGTTTTAGATTAGATGTAACTTCATTCAAAACAAGTTTCCCTGCTTCGATTTTAGAGATATCTAAAACATCATTGATAATTCCAAGAAGGCCATGGGCACTGCTGATGGCATTTCGCACATATTCTTTTTGATCAGAATCCAGGTTAGTAGTCAGGAGAAGTTCGTTAAAACCAATGACTCCATTTAGCGGAGTTCGAATTTCATGACTCATATTGGCCACAAATTCTGATTTTGCTTGGTTGGCTCTTTCTGCTTCTTTGATCGCATTGAGTAAATGGAACTCAGCACTTTTGCGACCAGTAATATCATTCATATGTACTACAAAATAACGGGGGTTACCATTTCTATCCTTAACTAAAGTATTGGATATTTCGACCCACAGGATTTTTCTATCCTTAGAGAAAAATCTTTTCTCATAAATCATATTATCTTTTGAACCACCGAGGGCCGCTTCTCGAAACGAATCAAAAAGCTGTTTGTCCTCTTCATAAGCGAACTCATTTGTTTTTCTTCCGATGAGCTCACTTTCAATATAACCTAACATAGATTCTAGCTTCCGATTCAATCTTATAAATCTACCATCAAGATCTAATATACAAACGCCAACTCCGGCATTATCGAAACTCATTCGAAAACGTTCTTCGCTATCAGCTAGTTCTTCCTGAATCTTATTTTCTTCTGTAATGTCACGATTAATTGCAATGACACCGATAGTCTGACCTGTTTTATCTTTTAGAAGACTTACTGCCGAGCGGATGGTTAATCTTTGAGAACCTTTGGTATATTGAAAAACTTCCCCTTGCCAAATTCCTTTATTCTGTAATTCCGAAATACGAGTGTCCCTCGTGGAATTGTTTTGTTCTGTTTTTAAAATTGTTATCGTGGACTCGCCAATGACTTCTTTTGCAGTAAATCCATAGATTCTTTCTGCTGCAAGATTCCAGCTAGTGATTCGAAATTCTAGATCCGTAACAATCACTGCATCATATAAATATTGCAAAATAAGCGAAGAGTATACTTCGCTCGGAATCAGATTCTCCATTCTTCTTAATACCAGAACAGTTTCAAAAAAAAGTGCAAGCGATAACTGTTCAAAGATTTGTAGAAAAGATATCCCTACTCCCTTTTAGTAACTTGTTTCTCTTCCTTAGTGAATCTACTGATGATCTAAATTCAAGTTACCGAAAATATTAGATTATTTTGATATGATTTTCTTTTGTTTCCAGAGTAAATAGATTGCAGGATAAACAGCAAGTTCCATGACAAAGCTTGTCCCAAGGCCCCCCACCATAGGCGCTGCAATTCGTTTCATTAAATCGGCTCCGGAACCGGTTGCCCACATAATTGGCAATAACCCAATGAATCCAGACATCACTGTCATCATCTTGGGTCGAATCCGTTGCACTGCTCCTTCTATGATGGCTTGTTTCAAAATAGGGATTGTCATCACTTCGTTTTCCTTTTGGTGTTTTTCATAAGATAGGTCCAAATACATTAACATAAAAACACCTGTTTCGGCATCCAATCCTAAAAGTGCAATCATCCCGACCCAAACCGCAATGGAGACTTGGTATCCTAAAAAATAAATAAGCCAGATAGCACCGATTAAAGAAAAGGGAACTGCTGTTAGGACAATCATTGCTTTCATAAGTGATCCTGTACTCCAATACAGAAGAAGGCAAATTAATACGAGAGTGATCGGTAAAACTATTTTCATTCGGTTTCTAACACGAATTATATTCTCATATTGGCCGCTCCATTCCAAAAAAACCCCTTTGGGAATTTTTACATTCAACTCGACCACTTTTTGCATTCTCGATACAAATCCCAATAGGTCTGACTCCGTTGTATCCACATATACATATCCTGTTAGAAATCCATTTTCATCTCTGATCATGGCAGCTCCTGTAACAAATTCAATACTAGCTACAGAACTTAATGGGATATGAGCACCGCCACGAATCGGAATCAGAACTTTCATAATCCGTTCTAAATTATCTCGATATTCTCTTGGATACCGAATCTGAATGGAATACCTTTCTCTCTTTTCGATCGATGTAGAAATGGTTTCCCCTCCCAAAGCCGAGAGGATTGTCTTTTGGATTCCTTCAATCGTTAATCCATATTTGGCAGCTAACTCCCTTTTGATGTTAATGTCTAAATAATATCCACTAGAAGTCCTTTCTGCAAAAACAGAACGCACACCCGGTTCCTTTTTCAAAGTTTCTTCTATGGTTATGCCGATCTTCTGTATTTCCTCGCTATTCTCACCCTGTACCTTAATTCCAATGGGAGTTCGTATTCCTGTGGAAAGCATGTCGATTCTTGCACGGATGGGTTGGGTCCAAGCATTGGTAAACCCAGGAAAATCTAAAGAAAGGTTCATCTCTTCTAATAACTGATCCTTTGTCATTCCCTCTCGCCACTCCGACTCAGGTTTTAAATTGATGATCACTTCAAACATAGAAAGAGGAGAAGGATCTGTGGATGTTTCCGCACGACCCGCTTTCCCATACACTGATTCCACTTCCGGAAATACTTTTAGTTTAGCATCCATTAGGTTTAAAATCTTTTCCGCCTCTCCAATGGACAAACCCGGAAGAGTGGTTGGCATATAGAGTATACTTCCTTCATTTAAAGGTGGTAAAAACTCAGTTCCAATTTTAAAAAACACAGGCAACGTCAGAACGACCAAAACAAAGGCAGCCAAAACCGTACGACGAGGATATTCTAAAACTTTTTTTACTACCGGTTCATAGAGACGAAAGAGTCGTTTACTGATCGGATGTTTTTCTTCCGGTAAGTATTTACCAACAAAAACAGAAGTAAGAATTTTATTTATGGAGGGAGTAAATCCTACAATCGGATCCATTCTTGTAAACATCATTCGAAACGCTGGATCTAAGGTGATGGCAAGGATAGATGCAATAGCCATTGTTAGGTTTTTAGATAAAGCAAGTGGCCTAAATAGTCGCCCTTCTTGGTCCACCAAAGTAAAGATAGGTAAAAAGGCAACGGCGATGATGAGTAAAGAATAAAATACAGAAGGTCCGACTTCCAACAAAGCTTCCAATCTTACTGCATGAAAATCCCCGATCCTTCCTCCCGATTCCCACTCTTCCAATTTTTTATATGCATTTTCTACTTCCACAATGGCCCCATCCACAAGGACGCCGATCGACAAAGCAATTCCAGCAAGCGACATCAAGTTAGAACCAATATCCGCAAGATACATCGGTATAAAGGACAAAAGTACAGCAATGGGTATGGTTAAGATGGGAACAATGGCAGAGGGAATATGCCAAAGAAAAATAAGGATAATGATGGAAACAACGATCATTTCCTCTAAGAGTTTCTCTTTTAAAAGTCGAATCGTTTTGTTGATCAAAATTGACCTGTCGTATACAGGGATGATTTTGACTCCATCTGGTAAGGAAGACTGAATGGAATCCATTTTTAGTTTCACATCTTCTATGACTCGTAATGCATTTTCTCCGTGCCGCATAACAACAATTCCAGAGACTTTATCTCCCAAACCATTGTAATCACCAACTCCCCGTCGTAAATTAGGACCAGTAATGACTTTTGCAATATTATATAAAAAAATGGGTGTTCCATTCGGGTCCGATCCAAGGGACACCCTTTCTAGATCTTCAATCGATTTTGCATAACCCTTCACTCGAATCATAAATTCGGCTCCACCAATTTCTAAAAGACGGGCACCCACTTCATCATTCGACTCACGAACACGATCAATCACCGTATCCATATCAATTCCATACATTTGTAATTTTAAAGGATCAATTTGTATCTGGTATTGTTTCCGAAAACCACCAATGCTCGCAACTTCAGAAACACCAGGAACAGAAGTAAAGAGATACTTTAATTTAAAATCTTGCAACGACCTAAGTTCAGATAAATCCATTTTCCCTGTTTCATCAACAAGGACGTATTGAAAGATCCAACCAACACCTGTTGCATCTGGTCCAAGATTCAAAGTTACATCTTTAGGAAGATTACTTTGTAATTGAGATAAAAATTCGTTCACTCTCGATCTGGCCCAATACAAATCCGTTCCATCTTCAAAGATCACATAAACAAACGAATATCCAAAATCAGAAAACCCACGAACTGATTTCACCTTGGGTGCCCCGAGTAGTGAGGTAACAATAGGATAGGTCACTTGATCTTCAATGATATCAGGACTGCGATCCCATTTCGAATAAATAATCACCTGGGTATCCGACATATCAGGTAAAGCATCCATTGCGATGTTTTTAACCGAAAAGTAAGATACAAAGAGAAGGATTACTGTGACAAAAAGAATTAAATATTTATTTTCTGCTGAAAATTTAATGATTGTGCGTATCATGGATTCCACCTAACCTTAATTTCGCTTCCGAATCTAATAAAAAATTTGCCTTTGCTACAATCTCTTCTCCCTCTACCAATCCGTCTAAAACCTCAACCCATTCCGTAGAAACAAATCCAGTTTGAATGTTTCTCGGACTGAAATGGTTCTCCGATTGTTTCACATATACGATTTCTCGTTTCCCTGTAGGGAATACTGCATCTCTCGGGATTCGAAGGACATTTTTCTTTTCTATTTTTGCAGAGGATTGTACATACATCTGCGGTTTCAATCGATTGGCTGGATCTGTCACTTCGCACCAAACAGAAAGGGTCCTTGTGGTTTCATCCACTAAATTTCCAGAAGCAACCACTCTTCCTTGAAACGAAACATTAGGAATCGAGTCTGCCAGAACCTCCATTGGTGTTCCATTCACGATTTGATTGCTCTCTCCCTCATACACTCGGACAAAAATCAAAACTTGATTTTTTGATCTTCCGGTAAGAAGGATATCATTGGACTTCCGACTCAGATATTGAATTTGTGATTCACTCAATCCCAATTTTGTTAATTTTAATCTCGCACTTTTCCGAATGAAAGCATCCGGCCCAACACTACCCGAAAGAGATCGATATTCACTATAAGTGGAATACAAATCTGGATCATAGGCTACCTTCCCACTCAAGGAAATATTTTTGACAATATTCCCTTTGGAGACTGTATTCGTTTCTATTCCGATTAACCTTTGTTTCTCTTCCGAAAGGGAAAACGATCCAGAAGTTTCTTTATTTAGTTTGTTATTAGATTTTTCGGGAGGGAGCTTCGGTTCTTTTTTAACCAAGGTCATCCCACAAATAGGACACTCCCCTTCATGATCCATTTCAATTTGTGGATGCATAGGACAAGTGTATATATCTCCTGTAACCACAGCCTTATCCGCACAGGATAACCCAAAAACAACGAACACCAAAATAATAAATTTTACGATTTTATTTTTCATAAGAATCTTCCTCCGGTAATATACTATTAGTGATCTCAAGCATCTTTAAGAGAGATAACCAACGATTTAAATTCACTTCATGAAATGTAGCTTTCATTTCAATGGAATCATTTAAGAACTGATAGGTGTCGGCTAAACTAATATCACCTTTTGTATAAGCCACAGTGGAAGTGGTCATATTCCTACTCAGTGTCGGGAGTAAGGAAGATTGAAAATTTTCTACTCTCTGTTTATTCCCCATCCAGGTTTGGAACGAAGTTTTCAGTTCGGTCTCTAACAAATGAGTTTGTTTTCTTTTCTCCAACTGCATCCTTTGGACTTTGAGTAAATTAGCTCGATCCAAATCAGCTGATTTTCCTAGGGACCACACAGGAATTCGTAAGGTAATTCCTGCACTCCACAAATCACCCGAAAACTCTGGATTGTCCATAATCGAAACATTGAGGGGCCCACTATCCAATAAAAAAGGTTTTTTCCTCCTCTGCATGTAACTTATGAACACTTCTGTTTCAGGGTAGTGAAGTAATTCTTCTTTTTTGGCTTCTGCTTCCGCTTTTGCTGCATTCACTTCCGCATATTTAAAGTAAGGTGAATTTCGAATCAATTCATCAGAGTAACTTTTTACAAACTCATCCTCTTTTCCTTTTAGATATTTTAAAATTTCTTCTTCCGAAATCAAAAAAGAAGAATTATCTAAAGAGAAGTAAGACGTCTTTGCATGTAACTCCGCTAGTTGGGTATTTCTTACAAACAAACGATCCTTTATCTTTTCTTTCAGATTGAAAGCTCGAAGTGTTCCCGTGATATTACTTTTACCTGCAGAATATTGGCTCGACTCTAAGTGGCTGCCAGTAACGATACTTTTTTCGAGAGACTCCAGATCTCTGATTTCTCTCGTAAGTGCGGTTTTGATAAGGATGGTTTCAAAGTAATTTCGAATGAATTGATTCTTAATCCACTCGGCATTCAATCGATCTAATTCAGAATCTTTTTGGACAATCTGTTTCTCCAAATTGAGTTTCCCTGGGAAAGGGATTTCTTGCGCAATCGAATATTCATTTCCTGTCATACCTGGTGTATCAGGCCGACTGCGATCACGGGTCACATCCCCGCGGTAAGGATAAGACCGATACGCAAATCCAAATTTAGGATCGGGATAAACATCGGCATGTTCCGACCGATGGTGTTTCTCCCTCGATTCCAAATATTTTACAAGTAACTCTGGGTGAGAACCGAGTAAGATTTGTATTTTTGATTCCATGGATTCCGATTTTTCAATCGCAATCACGCTTTGCGTATAAAAGTATATGATTACTATTAATATACTTTTATATAAATGATTACTAAAACACTGTTTTTCTAAAAACATAAAAACTCCTATTCGTAAGTGAAAACGAAGAGGAGTTTAAATAAGAAGGCGTACTGAATCGGAAAAATATTCGGTTGTGTCAGTTATAGAAGAAAGATTACGATCTATTACAAAATCGATAAAGGCATTCAGAGGAAGGTAAGAAAGGTAAAATAACAAATCACTTTTTAATGGAGCCACATCCAATGCGATTGCCACATTGTAGGAATCATTCCCTAACCCGATTTCAGAACAACGGCAATCCGTTTCATCAGGAGCATCACCGGCATGGCAGGGAAAAGATTCCAATGCATCTGAGCTTAAATTCTGATCACTAGAAAAAGTTTTGGGACAGGAAATCAAACCCGCGGTGCAAATAGTAACCACTAACATAGAACCAAGGGCTGCCATCGTAAACATACGAAACTTCCTCTGATTGGTTCTGACACTATTTCCCATACCAGTCCTTAGACTGGAAAAAAAAGCAAACGATCACCATCTCCAACCCAATATTATTTTTATCGAAAATCTAAAGCAGGTTTCAGCTTCTTCCTGCAACCCCACCCATTTCGCAAACGAATGAATCTTTAAAAAAATCTCTGAATTGTTAATGGATTTAATTTTATAAAAAAAGGAACCAATCTTAAACCGGCAAAGCTGCGCAGCGACAATAGGAGCGAGCAGGCGACTTTGGCGGGCGTAGCAGCGAAGCGTAGCCAAAAGTCGCGGACATTAGCCGGCACACACACAGCGCCCACAAATAAAAAAAGCGCTCACTTTCATGAACGCTTTCGTAAACAATAATGACTCTATAGGCGATGTCCTACTTCCTCCCCCACTCGCTTTTCCGCTTCGCGAACGATTAGTTACTAGCGGTACTATTGGGTTCGCTCAATGGGAGAGTAGGACATTGCCGGGTTAGCACTAATAACTCAATAAAAAAAGGCCAGCCGAAAGGTTGGCTTTTTTTATGTACAAAATAAAAATCCCCATTGAGCGAACCCAATAGTACCATCGGCGATGAGAAGCTTGACTTCCGTGTTCGGAATGGGAACGGGTATGGCCTTCTCTCCATAATCACCAGGAGTAATTACCATTACTTCCAAGTGGACTGGATTTGCAAGTACTTTTAGAAGAAAATTTACATATTTAAATCGTAAGTCACACCAAATTTTAATCCAGAAACAAGAATTGTGTGATCGGCAGAAGCAGAGACAAATTCCATTAGGGTTCCAATGCTACTGATTCCATTTTCCGAAACACTGAAAGCAATCGGACTTTGCGATTTTGCAGTCATTCGTTCACTTTCAAAACTGGCAAACAAACGAAGTTTAGGCACAACTACAATACTGCCACCAACACTTATTTTTTCGGAATTGAACGTATAACCACCGTTAGCATAATTTAAAACAACACCATTGTTATAAATTCTAAATTGTTCTGAATTGTAAGATCCGGTGGAGTTAAACAAAAATGGACCGTAGATCAGAAAATCTGCGAAAAGTGTAGCACGTTCATTTAAATCGAATTCAAACCCGACACCAAGTAGGCCAGAAGTTGCCGTTGCATTTTTTGTATCTTGCCCCAAATAACTTGGTCCACCGAGACCTAAATAACTTCCTTCCAAAGAGTGCCCCATACTACGAATCACATATTTTGGCAAAATTCTGAAGTTGGAAACCGGTGAGAGTGTAACACCGAGATTGATATCTGAATAAAGCAAACGATAGTCAGCTTCCTTGATTCCCAACCCACTCGCATAATAAGAATTCCATTCATAACCGCGACCAAATCGATTTAGATGCAAACCTAAAAAAACATTACTCAATATTCCGGCATTGACAGAATGGAAATAATCAAAACCCAAATCATTGATGAGAGTCATCCCTCGATTGTTTTGCCAATCTTGGTTGTATTCTAAGCCAACAATGTCGCTATAAAAATTTCTTTTTTCGAAATCAGGGCGAAGGCTACCAAAAAATAAAGCACCCTTGAATCGTACTGTGTTTCCATCCACTTTACCTTGCGCAGATACTGAGCCCGCAAATATGGATATGACCATCAGAAAAAAAACGAATTTAAAATTACGTTTCATTATTTGAATTACCTCTACCATCCAATAACAGCTAGCAGAGAGCTGGCTCAAGGAAAATTTAGAGACTATTTGTTCTTTTTTAAAGTATGATATGTCCAAATCCCTGAAAAGAACTCCAAGGAAATAAAAACATATTTTCGAAAAAGTTTATGGCGTTTCTCGTTTCAAATATTGAATGTTTCCAACATTCTTTTCAGAATTTCACTTTATCTTATTCCTATTTTCTTATAACTGAATTTCCACATCGGTCACAGGAAAGGCAACGCAAGAATGAATCCAACCAAACTTACGATCAGACTTTCGAATTTTTGCCTCTGGTGGGCTAAAGACCTCTCCTGATTTCAGTTTTACCCGACAAAGGCTACATTCTCCCGAACGACAGGCATTCTCAGTAAAAAATCCATTTCGCTCTAAACTATTAAGAAGTGGTTCTCCCGCCATAGCTTGGAAAGAGAAGTTTCCGATTTTGATGGTTACCTCATCTTCAGGACGAACTGTTTTCGGCCAGGCAAACATTCGCTCCGGCATCTTAGGTGGTCCATTACTTTCAATAAGAATACGACCTGGTTTGACACCAAGCTCCGCAAGCAGTTCTGCACAATTTTCATTGAAAGGGGTAGGCCCACAAACATAATACATCTTAGTTATCGCTTCAGGAATTAACTCTTGTAATATGGGGAGACTGAGTCTTCCACGATACCCTTTAAAATTGGGGCTAGACTCACGTGATAAAAACTCAGTCAAAAGAAAATTCTTATGAATCTCTGCAAGTTTTCGCAGTTCATCAATAAAGATAACATCATCTTCAAAACTATTTGAATAGATGATATGAAACCGAAACAGTTCGGATGAGGACAAAATCGCTTTTAACATGCTCATAGCGGGAGCAATGCCGGAACCTCCCGCAAGAAATACCAAATCCTGACCATGAAATAGTGGATTATGATGAAACGAACCCATAGGCCCTGTGCTTTCAAACTCTTGCCCAATTTCTACATCATCAAGTAAATAAGGACTTATAAACCCACCTTCGGCTCGTTTGATGGTCAATTCATAGGAATGTAAATTTGTTGGTGAAGAGGAAATAGAATAAGGTCTTGCCGTAGAAATTCCAGAAAGGGATACAAATAAATTGATATACTGGCCTGCTTGAAACGGAGGTAAGTTCCTTCCATCCACTGAAACCATCTCAAAAGTTTTGGTCGAAGTTGTATCAGTTCGAATATTTTTTATTCGTAGACGAAGCCTTTTAGGGTGGAGACTATCAATGGCTCGGCGGACATTTCCTTTCTGTTCCTGAAAGTTGGTACCATTACTTTCCATTTCTTCTTTTTTAGTCACTGCTTCCCGAAATCCTACAACGGAATTGAAAACGTTTGATGCTACTTCTAGATGATTACCTGACATGTTTTTATCTTCCTTCCTTATGGGTGATCGTAATTCTAACAAAACACATTGTTTGTGATTTTAGTGAGTGGTTTTTGCGACTTTGCGCTGGGCTTTCATTCGTTTGATGATTTTCCGTGCTGTATTATAACCATTCAAATAGGTAGGTTGGAATCCACCCATACTCGTCCAACTACTTGCGGAGTAAAGTCCCTCAATGGCATCAAGAGATTCACGCATTAGAGAGCCATCTTGTAACGTCTGTTTGAATCCATAAATGGCTCCACCTGGTGTATTCAAATAACGCATCATCGTCATAGGTGTAGCCACTTCTGCTTTTTCTATATGTTCTCTAATCTT
Source organism: Leptospira abararensis (assembly GCF_016918735.1). Lineage (GTDB taxonomy): Bacteria > Spirochaetota > Leptospiria > Leptospirales > Leptospiraceae > Leptospira_A > Leptospira_A abararensis. Next base: position 14,384 of record NZ_JAFFPR010000004.1, on the reverse strand, counting down.
CGGATAGGCTTGTTCGATGAGTGTAATGAGTTTATCACCAAACTCATATTTTGTTGGAATATACGATTCTGGCGGAATATCCTTCCACGCTTCCCCATATTGTAAGGCGACAAGAGTGACCACAGCTTTTCCTTTTGGTGCTAGTTCCTCATCAATAAAATTATAACAAGTGACCATACCCCAATCGGGAGCATCCAAAGTATACATTCGATCTTCTGTGACTTCTGCATTGGAAGTTGTCATGACAAAGGTGGAAGCGGTTGTAAACCCAAGTTCTTCAGGAGAACAATCTAATCCAAGATAAAGACATACAGCAGAGACACCCATCCTTCGGGATTTAAAATCTTGGAGTACAGAAGAAGGGGGAGTTTCCAAATCAAGCATTTCATGATAGGTGATGAGAGGACTAACATTGGATACAACAGCATCACAGGTTACAGTTTCTCCTGATTCCAAAAGAACGGCACGGACAGCACCGTTTTCTGTGAATATTTTTTCTGCAGCACAATGAAACCGCACCTCTCCTCCCGCCTCCTCGAAGGAAGAAAGAAGAGCACTTGAAAGCATTTGAGATCCGCCTTTGATATGCCAAGGTTTATAAATGCAGTAAAAATAGAGCATCCCGATAAATTCAGCGAAAACCAAATCTGTTGTAGGGATTCCCACATAACTCCAATATGGTGTTATTACATTAATTAAATCTTCATTTGAGAAAAATTCATTTAAAACTTCGATCGTAGGGCGAAGACCATAGGCTGCAAAATTTGGACACTTGGTTCGGAGTTTTTCTTCATCGTTTGTTAGCCGAATTCGAGGTAAAACAAAATAATACTCATTAACCACGGCTTCGCTTAAGATAAAAAATCGATTGATTGAATCCTCTTCCTCTGGGAAAAGATTTTTCAGGTGGTGTTGTAGTTCGTTCCAGTCCGCAGGTAAGGTGACATCTAATTTCCCAGGCATAATGATACGATATAGTTCTTCTTCTTGAACGAGTTCGATCTTATTTAGAACGCCAAGTTCTTCAAAAACGCGACGCATGATAAAAGGACTCGATTCTGTTCCCACACCACTCAGCTGGTGGAGAGCCACTTCAAATTCAAAATCTCCACGAACAAAGGAGGTAGCACATCCGCCAGGAACATTATGCCGTTCCAATAACAAAGTTTTTGAACCTTCGCGTTGTAATCGAGTGGCCGCCATTAAACCAGCGTTACCGGCGCCAATGACAACTGTGTCATAATGAGACATTCTGTTCTCCCCAGGGGGCAACCCCTTGCAACCCAGCCAATCTTTACAATGTAAAGATTGCAATCACTTTTCCAACTATCTTTCAAAAAATAGATTTTTTTACTAGTTTGCTGGGTTAAAATTCGGATCTTCTAGAATCTCTTTCGAAAAGACTTTACCGGTTTGCCAAGCAGTTCTTATAGGTTGTAATGGCCAAGAAGAAACAAAGTCAGGACAAAGAGACCAGTCCCTACCATCATGGGGATCTTCGCCCCACCCTCATAGCGGCCGCACGCACGCTATTACAAAACCAAGGAACAGAAGCACTTTCTCTTCGCTCCATTGCCTCGGCCATTGGCGTGACCCACATGGCACCCTATGCACATTTCAAAGGAAAACAAGAACTACTCCAAGCTGTGGCAGCTTCTGGTTATGATGAGTTAGCAGACAATATGGTGGTAGCACAGAAGGAAAATCCAAAAGCCCGCGGACGTTCCCTCGCTTATCATTACGGTGTAGAATACATTCGTTTTGCAATGAAACATCCAAATCTTTACCGCCTGATGTTAAACCAAATCGATTTAGATAAAAAATCAACACAAGAAGCAGCTAACAAAGAAATATGGATGAGTTCCCAACGTCCATTCCGCCTACTCTATGTTGCCTTTGCCGGTGAACGCGTTAGTAAAGAGTTAGCTCATGCCAAAGCCCTTGGCGCTTGGGCAATTGTTCATGGAATTGCCTCTCTTGCCATTGATGGCCATTTGGTTCTTCCCGAAGGAATGGATGTGTATCAGTTATTCAAAGTTACTGTGAGTTCTTCGGTGGATCTGAGTTAAAGAAATTAAACACAATTTTTCTGCTTTAACTTGAAATAAGGAACATGAAGGAGCTATTCCACAGGTCCAACGGTTATTGTTCGCTTTTATATAACACTTTTCGATTATCACATGAGGAATACTTACTTAACTCATACTGATCTCCTGATTTTGTTCGATAGGAGTGGGAAAGAAAAAATTCGTAGTCCTTATCATTTTTGTATTTCGGCTCCTTATCAAAATGTTCAGAGATAATCACCAAATTGATTTGATTCTGCTTCAAAAACTGATCAAAGTTTTGGTTCTTTTCAGAAATTTGGAAGTATTTACAATTCACATTTGGAAGATAGGCGCAGACACTTCCGTCGAATCCCAAAATATTGTAAGTTTGTAATTTTAAATTTCGCAATACTTCAATCGTATATAAGTTGCTACATGGATTGCGGAGACCTGCTACCTTAATCGACTTTGCCTTTTGCAAATAAAAAAACGAAAGGAGAAAAATCAAAACAGAAAACCCTAGATACATTCTTACTTTATTATAGCGAATGGATCGAAAAATTTGTTTGTATCTTCTATTCTGAATCAAAAGAGAAACAATCGGGACAAATAACTGTAAAACATAATGATCTCTTGGAAAGATAACTAAAATAGCCATCAAACCAAAAGTTAACGAAAAATAAAGGACCAGCTTATTGGCAATCTGTCTTCTACGCTTTCGAAACACCAACCGAAAGAAATCCTTTCCCTCGAAAAACAAAAATAAAATTACAAGAATTGCAAAAAGGTAAGTCGGCAATAAAAACAATTCCTGCATCTTTTTAAAAAACAAATTCATGTTACTAACAAGATGAATAGCAAAATGATTTGGATTTAATGCCCAAAGATTCAAAAGACCTTTCGCCTTACCAAAATCTGTAGCCAAAAGAGTTTCGCATGTGGTCCAAGGATCTGCAAAATAAAGATATCTAAGAGATTTTGAAACAGCATAGTGTTGGCAAAAAGCTACATAAGATCTTTCCCCGTCAGATGGGTTATGAATTAGAATAATAGCCAATCCTATAAAATAGAGGATATATCTAGAAAATAATCTATACTTTTCTTCCTTTTCCAACCATGTCTTGTATAGAATTAGAAAAAATAACAAATAGTATAGGTATAAAAATTCTACTCGAGTGTAAACAAGAAGGAAACAAAAGAAAATAGATAAACAATAAAGATTTGAACGAAACGAAATATACAACCATACTAACAATATACTTGATAATATTGTGATAAAAGGCCAGAGATCCGAAACAAATCGACTCGAAAACAGAAGGACTACAAATGAAACAAGTAAGATCAGCTCTTTTTTGGAACGAGCTAAAAAAATAAAACTCACACCTAAAATAAGTAGGAGAAGTTGGTAGTTAACAAAATATCGATCAATAAAATTTTTTACAAAATGGGATAATAGTTTATATTGTAGTTTATATACTGCAGTATCCGAAAATGAAAAACTTTCACTACCTCCGATTAAATACGTCGTTTCATCATATAGCAGAACATCTCGATCTGATTTGATAAAAAGTGAATTCGAAAGAAGAAACAGCAGAATAAGAACAGAGTATAGTTGGTAAAATCTTAACTTCATTGATGCAGGTCACCCCAAAACTGATAAAAGTATCCTTCAATTAACGAATGCAAGCTTATTATTAAAAACTTTCAAAAGCAAATCATTTTGAGAGCAATTATGCACTCACAGTAAAATTGAATATTCCAAATAAGATTGAAACTCAAACCCGACAGTGCTACTTAGGATCCGTAGGAAAGGAGCAGGCGACTTTGGCGGGCGTAGCAGCGAAGCGTAGCCAAAAGTCGCGGACGGCAGCCGGCACACACAGAGCGTTACAAATAAAAAAAGCGCTCACTTTCATGAACGCTTTCGTAAACAATAATGACTCTATAGGCAATGTCCTACTTCCTCCCCCACTCGCTTCTCCGCTCCGCGGGCTGGCCCTGCGCCTTGCTCAATCCTTTGGTATACACCACCCTATTTTTCTTATCGAAAAATCCTAGCAGGCTTCGGCTTCTTACGGAAGCCTCACCCATTTCGCAAACGAATGGATCTAGTTATACTTATAAATTTACTATCAAAGAATTTATTTATTATAGAAGGGAATTAATTTTAAACCGGCAAAGCTGCGCAGTGACCCATAGGGAACGAGCAGGCGACATTCGCGGAGCAAGCCCTGCTTGCCTAGCGAATAGTCGCGGACGGCAGCCGGCAAACACAGAGCGACCAGAAATAAAAAAAGCGTGAACCTAAGTCCACGCTTTCCTATCGTTTATGAGTGCTAACCCGGCAACGTCCTACTCTCCCATTGAGCGAACCCAATAGTACCATCGGCGATGAGAAGCTTGACTTCCGTGTTCGGAATGGGAACGGGTATGGCCTTCTCTCCATAATCACCAGGAGTAATTACCAAATGTACAGGGAGGTGCGGTAAGTCAAACACTTCACTAAGAAAAGGTTGCGTTTTTTTGCGAAACTGAAACTTTTTCTATATGTCGGAAGTGACCGAACCATTAGTAAAAACAGAAAAATTCACGGTGATGGGACTTCGTATCCGAACTTCCAATGCACCGGGGGATGCCGATATTCAAATACCTGCTGTATATTCTCGGTTTTATAAAGAAGACATTCCTAAACAAATGGAAGTTTTAAGAAAATTTGATCCACTCTTTGGTGTGTATTTTAATTATACATCGGATGAAAACGGTGCGTATGACTTTTTGTTAGGTTATGCTGTGGAACCAAACGCAGAATTGCTCAAAGGAATGGAAAAGGTTCAGATAACTCCACAAAACGGTCGTTACTTTCAAATCCAACCAGGAGCTCCCGAAGAAGTGGTTCCGAAATTTTGGGCAGAAATTTGGAGTCACCCAGAAATTCCCAAAATCAGAACCTTTCAAATGGATTGGGAAGAATATTCAGAAGCTGGAATTCGCGTATTTTTATCTACCAAATAGATACTAATTTAATAAACCATTTGAATCGATTGGTCATTCAACGTTGGGTGCAATCGCTAGATACTTTGCTTCTTCTTTGCGATCTGTTAAATTTTCTTTAACTAGGTCTCGCCAGTCATTCACAACCCAAACCCAAATTCCTACAAATAGGGATGTCGCAATCCAAAGACCAATGGTGGAACCAGGAATCAAAAGAAAATCAACAACCCCATGTTGCAATACTGCTAACAAAAATCCGAAGCCAATATAGAGCCTTTTGTTCGCAGATTCCAATTTAGCATTGCTCTTCAGTAAAAACAAAGAAAAACAAAGATTGATGAGTAAATGGATATTAGAGGAATGAATGGTTCGAGCAAAAAACAGATCTAATTTTTTTTCATCCGGTTCCCGAGCAATGTAATGTGTGTTTTCGATAAAAGAAAACCCCATCGCTACAAAGGAGCCAAACAAAACAACATTCGGAGAGAAGGTTTTTGTTTTTTTATCATAACCCAGAACAAAAGACAAAATCATGATAAAGAATATTTTGAATGTTTCTTCTGTAATCCCCGCCTGAATGAATGCTAGGTGGGCCGTTTGAGAGAGGAGACTTATTTTTTTCTTTGGCATAAAATCGGTTTCAGGCCAAAGGACGGGATGGAGTCTCAGAATAAGATCTGTGGACAACCAACCAAAGAACAAGGCCAAAAGAATTCCGAAAACTTCCTGCCATCCTTTTTTAGGTTTGTAAGCCTTCCAAATGACGATAGCCCAAGGAAGGATTGTCAATGATCCAATCAAATAATCAAAAAAACCAACTTCTTTCATTCTGATAACTCTTCCATATAACGGCCGTCAAATAAGTTGATCATTTCTTTTTGTAAAGGGGTGGGGACAAATTCAGGGTCAATCGGACCATTCCAAAACAACTCAGTCACTCGAATGTCATTTTTGGTTCCAGGTGGTGGCATAAGTGGACCCAAACTTTCCACTAGTTGTAAGGTTCGTAAATCTTGGTCAGGGTAATCGGAGGCTTCCACAAGTTCCACATCAATCACATCTCCTTCTTGAGTGATGGTATAAGCAACCACAGAGGAATAAGGATGAGGTGCTTTTGCCCAATAATCCATATAACTTTCGGGAATTCGCATCTTCGCTGAGATATAATTAGAGTAAGTTGGTGGAACTTTTTTACCGCGAATTTTTTTGATATAACCTTTGACCGGGCCATTGTCCGCTACTTTTTCGTTGGAAATTTTTTCCCCTTTCTCTTTGTTTTCGGTTTCATTTCCTGTAACAATTCCACCATTCAGTCCCTTGGTATCGTCTGGGACATTCGGATCGATAAAATAGAATTCCATTTTTTCTGGTCGGAAATGTTCATTTTTTTGGGAAGACTGGTCTTTCTTTTTATTCCGTTGGAGGGTGATTGGGATTAAAAAAACAAGAGAAATTAAGATCAAATGAAAGAGTAAGGATAAAGGCAGAACATTTCGAAATCCTTTGCGTAATCCCGGTTTAAAAAATGGTTCTGACTCACCAACTTTGTCTTCCTTCACCCCTAAGTTTTCTAAACTAAAAGATTTTTCGAGTAAGTAAGATGAATAAAAATAAATTCCAACCAGAGCCAAAACAGAAAACCCCGCATAAGCTATGTTTTGTGCCGAGATAAAAAAATCTTTATCGGGGACTCCTGGTTTTAATCCAAACCCTGCTAAAAATTGAATTCCAAATATGGGGCTTAAGTAGGAAAAAACCCAAACTGCGGAAAACAAAAACAAAAGTAGAGTTAAAAATAAAATTGGGAATCCGCGCCAATATTCATAAACATAAACATGTCCAAAACCAGGGAGGATTCGATCTCTAAATTTTGCCTTTTCTTTTACTACCAATTCCAAACGAAATGGGAATCGGCTTTGCGAAACAACGGCAGCCTTCCAGCTCTCACGAATCCGGATCCCTTCCATATAACGAAGGTATGGTTTTGCAATGAGAGAGGGAATTTTGTTTCGATTGAAACTAAATAGCAAAATACAAAGGGAAATAGAATAATTAAATACAAATTGGTAAACATCCACAAGTGGTGCCAGTGGCGAAAGAGATTTGTTTGGATGTAATTTTTCGGAGAAGTATTGAAATCCAAAATTAAGAAGAAGAGCAAGAAATAATACAAGTAGAAGTGTATCAAATTTTGCATCCCGGATCCGCATCTCTGTCCGAATTGCGGAATGGGGATTTTCTGTTTTGAGTTTTGTTTTTCGAACTGTCTCTCTTTTTTGGTTACGACTTCGGCTGTGAAAGTAGTTTGTTAAAAGTAGTAAAAAACAAATCACCACAAATCCAAACTTCAACTGAAGGCTTCGAGAATCTTTGGCAAGGAATTCGTTAATCACTCCTTCCCATTCCAATCCAGACCTGTGGACAAGTTCCACCGGATAGAATAGGATCCAAGAAAGAATATAAACAGCAATGACAGCGAGGGCACGAAGGCGTAGCCGGAATTCAGCTGGAAAAGCGAAGAGGATACCAAATGCCAAAAATGGTCCCAAAGAAAACAGGGGGGACATCCAAAGGAAGAAGGTTAAGGATTTTTTAGCCCAGGGAGAGAGAGTTTTTACGTTTGCCGAATCCATTCTTTAGTCTTATCTCAAGGAAAATACTTTGAATTTTCATGGAAAACAAAAAATTTGGCGGATATGGCACAGCCGAAAGAGAAAGAAGAGCAGTCGCTCAAACCCATAGTAGCAGTCTCCAAAAGAAGGGGCTTTGTTTTCCCCGGATCCGAAATTTACGGAGGCCTCTCCAACACATTTGACTATGGTCCGAACGGAATCGAAGTATTAAACAACCTAAAAAGACTTTGGTGGGAATACTTTGTCCATAGACGGGACGATGTTTTAGGCCTTGATTCCTCCATCCTCCTCCACCCTCGCGTTTGGGAAGCTTCCGGCCATATTTCTAACTTCAATGATCCTCTTATGGACTGCAAAAAATGCAAAACACGAATCCGCGTGGATAAGTTCTTAGAAGATAAGGAAGGAGAAGGTGCCGCGACCGGAAAAAGTTTAGAAGAACTCACAAATACCATAAGAGAGAAAGCTTACGCCTGTCCGACTTGCGGAACGGTGGGAAGTTTTACCGATGCCCGCCAATTCAATTTGATGTTCAAAACTTCCCATGGTGCCTCGGAAGAAGGAGCGACAGACATTTACCTTCGTCCCGAAACCGCACAAGGGATCTTTATCAATTTTAAAAACGTAACCCAAATTGCTCGGAAAAAAGTTCCCTTTGGAATTGCTCAAATTGGGAAATCCTTTCGAAACGAAATCATGGCTCGCCAATTTATTTTTCGCACACGTGAGTTCGAACAAATGGAGATGGAGTTTTTTTGTGAACCAGGGACTCAAAAAGAGTGGTTTACCTATTGGGTGAACTACTGCATGGACTGGCTTGTGAATGTAGTGGGACTAAAAAAAGAAAACCTTCGTGTTCGCGAACATGAAAAGGAAGAACTTTCTTTTTACAGTGATTCTACAAGTGATATCGAATACAAATATCCCTTTGGTTGGGGAGAACTTTGGGGTGTTGCCTCAAGGACTGATTATGACCTAACCCAACACGAAACTTTTTCTTCCGAAGATTTAAAATACCATGATTTGGATGCGAAGAAAAAATACCTTCCTTATGTGGTAGAACCGGCTCTCGGTCTCAACCGACTTTTTCTTGCAGTTCTTTGTGATGCTTACGAAGAAGAGAAGTTAGAAAAGGATGAGGTTCGTACTGTCCTTCGTTTTGGAAAACGAGTGAGCCCGATGAAAGTCGCCATCTTTCCTTTAATGAAAAAAGACGGACTCGATGCCAAGGCCAAAGAAATATATGCCGATCTTCGCAACCATTGGTATGTGGATTACGATGACAGTGGTGCCATTGGAAAACGTTACCGTCGCCATGATGAAATCGGTACTCCGTTTTGTATCACGGTGGATTACGATACCATGAGTGATGGAACAGTCACCATCCGGGAAAGGGATTCGATGAAACAAGAAAGAATCCCAGTCACCGAGCTAAAAACTTATCTCATCAATCGAATGGTTTAGGTGATTAGAGACTTAAACGAATCTGACAGAAACCAGACCATCGAACTCGTAAATCAGTTTTACCGTAAGGTAAACGAACTCGAATTAGATGGTCTTTTCCGTATCCGCCCAAGGGCCGCAACCAAATTCACCGACATTTATTTCAAACTCATCGGCACGGGAAAAGTGTATATGCGTGGAGTTTTTCAAGGGGAGGAACTTGTCTCTTTACTCATTGGTCGGGTGGAAGAAAAACCCCATTTAGAAGAAGAAAGAAGCCTATTTATCGATCTTGCTGTGACTAAACTCGGTAAAAAGAAAAAAGGGTATATGAAATTACTTTTGGAAGATGTAGACCGGTGGTGCAAAGAAAAATCCATCCCCTCTATTGAACTTAGAGCCATTCTAAAAAATGAAGAAGCAGTGAAGTTCTGGGATAAATCTTCTTTTGAACGATTTTATATTCGTTATAGAAAGAAAATATAAATAAAATACTAATCCAAATTTATAATCTAATTTTTGCTTGTAACCTTCGTAAGATGATAAAATTTTGTCACCTAATAAGGAACCATGACTATGAACTATAAAAAAATCATCGCAATTACTTTGTTATTCCTATTAACAGTACATTGCGAGAACAACAAAAAAGAAGACCTGATTGAGGGATTGCCATTATCTGGAGATAAAAACACTGATTTGCTGCTCTTATTAGCTGCTACAAATACAGGAATTCCCTGTGATGTAACAATCGGTATTAGTGGTACTACTTTCGCCTATTCGGGAAGCCGGTATTCTGTTTGTGCCAATACAGCCACTACTGGAACCATTAGCTTTCCAACATCAGGAAATTATAAAGTTTCTGTGAGTGCAGGAAGACAAACTTTAAGTTCGAGTAATTGTACTTCTAGAAATTTTACATTTAACGTGATTTTGAAGGACAATACAACAGAGCTTATCTCTTCCGCAAGTGGATCCAAATCAGAAACTCTTACATTATCTACTGGGAAAAATTACACCATCGATAATGATGGTTTAGTTTCTGCATCAAGTTATCAGTGTAATGGTTTAACACCTTCAAGCCGCGTTACTAATTTCCAAATTACTTTCGAAAAGCAATAAAATTTTGATCAATGTAGAGCCTTTGTTTTCATTGCAAGGGCTCTTGCAAATCACCAACTACTTTGCCTACCTTTTACCAATCGAAACATACGAAAGATTGGGCCCATCACATTTTTAAACAAAGGAAAATTAGAAAGTTTTATCAGTTTGAAAGTCAATTCTAAGGAATCATTCATTAATAGTTTTGTACTGATATATGACTTGGAAGAATCAGACAACCAAAAGTAAATAAGCCCCATTTGTTCCATCCAAAGTAACTCTGGCAAAATCGCGGCAAGGTCTTCTCTTATCTTTAAATTCGATGTCTCTAATGCATCACGGATGAGACCCACCGCTTCTTCTCGAATGAGGGAAGTCTCGGGACTAAATGGGGAAAGGGAATGACTTGGATCTCCCGCATGTCTTGCCAATACTTGCAAAAAGATTTTATACTCAAAAAAAATTTCCAATTGGGTTAGAATGATGAATTTGAGTCTGGCCTTGAAGTCCCTCGTGGTTTTAAAAAACTGGGAGGAGAGTTGTTTGACTTCAATTTGAGACTCTCTGTAAAAATGAAGGACGATCTCTTCTTTTGTTTTGAAATGGTAATATGTTGAACCCAAGGAAACACCAGCCTCTTTCGCAATCCGACGCATGGTAGCAAGTTCATATCCATCTTTTTGAAACAAAGTGATCGCTGAATTATAAATTTTCTCCTTAGTAACTTCTCGTTTAGTCACTGTTTGGTTGGATATTTTTTTGGGGACCGTGTTTGGCATACAGCTGAAGAATGCTTCCAAACAAATAGAAATGAGAAATAATAGAATTACTATTATTTTTTGAACACGTTCAATTATTACAAAAAACTTGTTTTTTTTCAAATTGGTCGCGAAAATATCCTTGCCTCAAATAAGGCAAATTGACACAGTTTTATCTTAGAAAATTCAGAGGTGAAATATTTATGATTCGAAAAGGTCTTTTAGCCATTTTTATCACAGTTACTTTGTCAGTACCTATACTCGCAAGTTCCGGTTCTTCTTCCAAACCACTTGCAGGCACTTACCCCATCATCCTATCCCATGGCCTTTTCGGTTGGGGCGAAAATTCCGGTGGAATCATCAGCATCGTAAACTACTGGGGTGGAACGGATGATTACCTTAGAAGCCAAGGAGCTACAGTTTTTGCTCCAGGAAAAACGGCCGCTAACTCTAACGAAGTGCGTGCTCAAGAATTGAAAGCTGCCATCCTTACTTACGCAGCAGCCACAAACTACACTGGAAAATTCCACATCCTTGGTCACTCCCAAGGGGGACTCGATAGCCGCTATATGGTTTCCAACCTGGGACTTTCTGGTCGCACGGCAACACTCACCACTCTCAACACTCCGCACTACGGATCACCGATCGCAGATATCGTAAAAACAGTTCTTCCTAGCTGGATCCAACCGTTTGTCGCAAGTGTTGTAGAAACTCTCGTAAAACTTGTTTACGGTGGAACCAACCAACAAAATGCTTTGGCAGCTTTGGCTTCTTTGTCAAAAGAAGGGCTCGCGTCTTTTAACGGATACACCCCTAACAAATCAGGTGTGAAGTATTTCTCTTATGGATCTTCAATCACAATCCCTGACCTCATCCAACACCCACTGATGGGAATCCTTCACCCTGCTTGTGGGGCTGGTGGACTTTTCCAAGGACAAGGGTTCACTAACGATGGACTCGTTCCACTTTCCTCACAAAAATGGGGCACTTGGAAAGGTGGACCATCTTATGGAATCTTCACTACAGGGATCGATCACTTACAAGTATCCAACACTCTTCGCTCTGGAAGTCTTTGGTATGATGTCGAAGGTTTCTATCTGAATATGGCTTCCAATATGAAGGCAAATCAGTAATTCCATTCTGAAGTTTTTTCGAAAAACCCAAGCACTCGCTTGGGTTTTTTTGTTTGCAGAAGTCTCAAACCATCCTTTACTACGATACCATCTCCCATGAATGTTAAAAATTTACGTTACCTTAGTTTCGGCATTGGAGCCTTACTCCTATTATACATTGCCTTTCGCATCTTTAGTCCAAACCCAATGGAAACCACAAACGATGAAAATCCAAATGACAAAGCAGAATCTTACTTTCGCACACAAAGTGATGGATTCTCTGTGGATCCATTTTATTTAGAATCGGCAAAAACCATCTTCACTGCTGATGGACAGTTTTTACGTTTCGAAGAAATCCTTACCCGTGCCAAATCGGGAGATTTAAATTTAGTCTCAGAACTTTGGAACTTACGTAGACAATGTCCCGAAGGAAGCACTCGGGAACAATGCCATGAATACATCAAAGCCTTCCTCCAAAATGAGTATAATGGAGAGGATGCCAAACGATTGATTCACATGTTATCCAATTATTTAAAGTATGAAGAAGCGATGGTTCAATTAGATCCATCAAGCAAATCTTACACAAACCAAGAACGATACGAACAAATCAAACAGCTCAGAAGGAAATATTTTGCCAAAGAAGATGCAGAGCTTATCTTCGGTCTCGAGGAAGCCACTGCTGATTTTAGTTTTAATCGAAAAAACTTCCTAGATGAAACCAGAAACTTAAAAGCCGATGAAAGAATTCGCTTATACGAAGACTATCGTAAAAAATCTTTTGGTTCTTTTTATAACGCAGTGACGTCCAGAGAACCTAAGTTTGATAAGTTTGAAACAGAAATGGATCTAAGACAAACCGAATTATCTAAGTTATCTGGTGCAGAACGTGAGGCAAAAGAAAAAGAAGTTCGGATTCGTTACTTTGGTAAAGATGGGAACGATCGGATGGAAAAAGTTTTGAAAGAAATGAAAGAAGAAGATGAAAAAATTTCCAGATTACAAGTGGAAGAAAAAAATCTCCTTAAAACTTATCCTAATCTTTCAGAATCGGAACGCGAAAAAAAATTAATGGAACTTAGAATCCAAACCTTAGGCAGTAAAGAATTGGCAGAGGAATATTCAAGAAGAATGGAATATGAGAAAACACTCAAAAATTCCGGAAATTAAATACCCGCTTCTTTTACTCATCCCGGTTGCTATTTTTTTCGCACTGGCGCTCGAACCCTTCGGATTCACTTCCGCAGGGTTTCTCTGTATCTTTCTACTTCTTTACTTCACCAAACAACTCACCACCACTTCCAATTGGAAACAAACACTCGCGGCAACTCTCCTTTTCTCCAGTCTTGTGACCTTTAGTACTTTCTATTGGATCTGGAATGCCATTCGAAATATTTCAGGACAGGGTCTTATCATATCTTCTCTGCTATTTTTTGTATATGCTCTCGTATCCTTCTATAAGATTGGAATTATTTTTTTTGGCTCTGTTTATCTCACTAGATTCAGGAATATCAAAGACTCTCATTTCTTTTTACTTGTCCTTCCTTCTCTTTTCTTAATCTCCGATTGGATTTGTCCTATGGTTTTTCCTGTACATTGGGGGGATTTATTTCGAAACAATATCCTTTGGCGCCAGATGGCTCGATTTGGAACGGAGGTCTTAGGGTTTGTATCTATTGTTTCTGCTTCCCTAATTTATTTGGTGATTCTAAAATCTGACAAAGGTATCCGAAGTTATAGTCTGTATTTTCTGCCGATTTTTTGTTTTTTTTTGGTCAACTTATACTTTCTTGCAGAAACTATCCCTCAAGGCCCTACTCTTCATTTGGCTTTACTACAACCAAACACAGAATATGCGAAAAGAGACGTTCAGGAAAACCAACTGTGGATGACAAAAACCATCCAATCGGTTTATGATATTGGCCTAGAAGCCATTCAGAATTCTCCAAAACCTATTGATTTACTAGTGATGCCTGAATCTGCCATTCCGTTCCTTGGAACCCTCGATTCCAAGGATCCCAATTCCACATATAGCAATAGTTTTGTGGATGTCACCGAAAGTTTGGTCCGTATCGGCAATACACCGCTTGTATTTAACGAGCTAGTCTCAGACGAAGGGTCTAGAAATTCTCTTACCCTACTTCATCCCATCTCTATGGTGTCAGAACGAAGATACAAACAAACCCTCCTCCCTTTTGGAGAGTATTTACCGGGAGAAAACCAGTTCCCGTGGCTCCGGACTTTATTTCCAGAAACGAGTCGGCATGTTCCAGGAAAACTAACAAATGCTTTGGGCTTTCAAAC
>NZ_JAFFPR010000010.1 GCF_016918735.1 Leptospira abararensis | reverse complement strand
GACCTAGAAAAACTTTGAATTGGAATACACCTGAAAATGAAATACGGGCGCTTGTGCGCTAGATTCTTGAACCTACCATTGATGATGGGGAAGTCGCCCACTTACGCAAAGTATGCGATGAGATCTTTGGAGAAGAGAATTTTGTGGCATTGTTTCAATGGAAGCGTAGATCCAATGCAGACAATCGAAATCAGAACAATCTATCCTCAGATCATGAATATATTCTTAGTTACACAAAACTATCCCTATTCTCTTTTAAAGGAGAACAGATTGATAAATCAAAATATACAAATCCGGACAATGATCCAAGAGGGCCTTGGGCAAGTACAAATTTAAGCGGATTAGCAACTGCACAGCAAAGACCTAATCTACATTATCCAATAGTTGATCCAATTACTGGTATAAGTTATCCACCAAACCCAAATCGTGGCTGGTCAAAATCAAAACCCGTTGTCGAAAAAATGATCGAAGAGAAACGAATCCTTTTCCCAAAATCACCAGATGGAAGACCTAGGGAAAAAAAATTCCTCAATGATTTGAAAAGTGAGCTAACAGGATTCTCTAGTTGGCTTAATTCAGAAAAAGTTGGACTGACTACAACGGGGACAAGGGAAGTCTCAGATTTATTTGAAGTCAAGGCATTTGATTTTCCAAAACCTACTTCTTTGATTAAAGAATTTATCTACCAAGCTGTTACTGATCCCAACGACATCATCCTAGACTTCTTCTCTGGTTCCGCCACCACCGCCCACGCCGTACTGGCGTTAAATGCTGAAGATGGGGGCAATCGCAAATTCATTTGTGTACAGTTACCCGAACCCACTAGGACAAAAAAAGCCGATGGGACTTGGGAGGAATCAGAAGCCTCCAAGGCAGGATTTTCCACAATTGCTGAAATCGGGAAAGAACGCATTCGTCGTGTGATCGCGAAGTTGAAAGAAGAAGCTGGTGCAACAGGGACGACAGGTGGAAAAAAAACCGCAAAAATACAAGCATTCCAGGCAAAAAAAGAAGAGTCGCCTTCCTTGGGATTTGAGTCGGAAAATGACCAACTAACTGATAATAGAGGAGATAACGAACCACCGCGAAAACCTCAAGATTTAGGCTTTCGGGTGTTTACATTGGCACCGTCAAACTTCCCCGTTTGGAATGGCAATATTGAAAAAACCAAGGAAGCCGTGGAGGCCGCACTCGATGCAAACCAACCAGTTCTCCTCTCTGCCAATCCATTATCTAATACGGAAGAAGCCATTCTCTATGAGGTTTTATTAAAATCGGGAATTTCAGAAGCCCTTGCAAATCCTAATATCAAAATGGAGACTATTGCGGGAAAAACAGTCTACATCGCCGAAGAAACCGCCTACTATGTGTTAGGAAAAGAACATAATGCAGAAGTTTTTAATGAAATTATGCGGCGAAACCCATCGCTTGTGATTGCTAGGGAAGTGGGTTTTTCTGGAAACGATGTCCTTAAGGCCAACGTACATGCAGGATTCAAACAAATGAAAGACGTTAGTTTTCAGGTAGTATAATCGTGAAAATCCATTTTGAAAGTCTCGAATTCCAAGATACGGTCACAAATGCCACCTTATCTTTGTTTGAAGGTATGGAAAAAAATCCCAGCGGATTTTCCTTTTCCCTCTCTGGAGAAAAAGGATCTCTGTTTCAAACCGAACTTGGATTTGGAAACGCACTACTTTTGGAAGAATCTGTTTTGTATGAAAACTTAAGAAAGGTGCAGGACAAGTTTTATCTCGAAGCCACCACAAAGGAAGAATTTGAACGAAGTGGGTTACGGTTTACCATTGAGATGGAAACGGGAACGGGAAAAACCTATGTGTATCTAAACACAATTTTATCCCTCCATAAAATCTATGGTTGGTCAAAGTTCATCATCATTGTTCCCTCCATCGCTATCAAAGAAGGAGTTTTAAAAACCTTAGAAATGACGACAGATCATTTCCGAGGGAAGTTTGGAATTCCCCTTGTGAAAGGAAGCACTTATTCGCTTTACCAAGGTTCGGCGCCAAGTGCACTCCGTAACTTTGCCACCACCAATCAATTACAAATCCTTGTGATGAACATCCAAGCCTTTAACAGAGATTCAAATATCATCCACAAAGAAATGGATGAGTTGAATGGACAAAGACCCATTGATTTCATTCGGTCGGCAAAACCAATCCTCATCATTGACGAACCCCAATCCGTAGACAATACAGAAACCGCCCAGAACGCCATTGCTGAACTAAATCCCCTATTTCAACTTCGTTACTCGGCCACTCCGAGAAATCGTTACAACCCCATCTTTCGTTTGGGACCTGTGGAAGCCTTCCAAAAAAAACTGGTCAAACGAATTCAAATCCGATCCTTAGAAGTCACAGGAACAGAAAACGCTCCCTATATTAAACTGGAATCTACAGAAGGAAAACCTGGTGCTGGGTTTACAGCTACAGTCACAGTAAATGTCCAATCCAAAGGAAAAATTTCCAAAAAGAAAATCAAACTCAAACAAAAAGATGACCTTACTCTTAAAACGGAAAATTCGCATTACAACGGCTATGTTGTAGATACCATTAGTATTGAACCAGGAAATGAATTTTTACGATTCACTAACGGTACCGCACTTCTACTGGGAAAAGAAATTGGTTCCATTGCTCCGGTGGTACAAGACGAAAGGATCAAAGAAACAATCAAAGCCCATCTAGAAAAAGAAATGCAACTTTTAAGAATGGGAATCCAGGCCAAAGTATTAACTTTATTTTTTCTCGATCGAGTTTCCAATTATAGAGAATACAATGCTGATGGAACCACAGGTCTTGGTAAATTTGGAAAGGTATTTGAGGCTGCCTATTCAGAGTTAATCCAAAAACCTGAGTTTAGTGAATTAAACGCCCCATCCGTACAACTTGTTCATAATGGTTATTTTTCAGGCGACAAAAAGAAAAAAGGAAATAATGAGATTATCGAATGGAAAGACACTAAGGGTGACAGTGCCAAAGACGATGATACCTATAACCTTATCATGAGAGACAAAGAAAGGTTACTTGATCCCAAAGAACCTCTTCGTTTTATTTTTTCACATTCGGCCCTAAGAGAAGGTTGGGATAATCCCAACGTTTTTCAAATCTGCACGTTATTAGAAACACGCTCCGAATTTACCAAACGACAACAGATTGGTCGAGGAATGAGACTTCCTGTAGATATCAAAGGGAATCGAATTCAAAATGAAACTATAAACCAACTCACTGTCATCGTTAATGAAAGTTATATGGACTTTGTGAACGGATTACAAAAAGAATACAAAGAAGAATCGGGGATTGAATTTGGCAAGGTAAATTCTCACCAGTTTATGGATCTTATCTCCGAATTTAGTTCCAATACCACAAGCCCTGAAGAGAAACGAAAAAAAGCAGATGAACTTTTTGAAGTCTTAAAAAAATTGCGTTACCTAAACGCTGATGGTGCATTTACAAATCTGATGGAGAATGCCTTTCTCAATCCATCGGAATTTATTTTAGAAGGTGACTTTGTCGGACGAGAAGATACCATTCTGGAATGGCTAAGAGGATTAAATATCCAAACTTTCGTTCAAATCAAAAGAAATCCGGACAAAATCAAAAAAAATGATCTCCTCTGGAACCATCCAGAATTTTGGAAACTCTGGGATATCATCAAACAAAAAACTATATATAGATTTCAATTTGATTCCCATTCTATTATCACTGAATCGGTGAAACGCATTCGTGAGATCCAATGTGAACCAATGAAAGTGATCACTTCCATTGCGCAAGGCACAATTGCTTACGGTGGAGTTTCCGCTACAGAAATTCGTAACAAAGAATCAAGAGAAGTAACAAGTCCCTTCCCCCTTCCTGACCCTCTTGAATACTTACAAAAAGAAACGGATTTAACCAGAGAAACTTTAAAAAAAATCTTAAAAGATTCAGGATCACTTGGCGAGTTTGTGAAAAACCCCCAAAACTATCTCGAACGATCTGCTCAGCACATAAGAGAAGTCATACGAGAGATTGGAATTAAAAATGGATTAGAATATATTCCTCTAATCAATACTTACTGGGAACAATGGAATACCTCTGATCCAATATTTAAAGAATTTAAAGAAGTAATTTCTGACACGATCGAAACCAAAAAACACGGTTTATATGATAAGATGGAGACCGATAGCGATACCGAAAAAAGATTCGCTAGAGAACAAGAAGATTCAAGCATAGTTCAGGTTTTTACTAAGCTTCCACGCAAATTTATTGTTCCAACGCCAGTTGGGGAATATAACCCAGATTGGGCAATTGTTGTAAAAGAAGAAACTGGAGGTACTGAAAAGTTTCTCTATTACATTAAAGAAACCAAAGGATACAAAGATTTTAGTGATATTAGGTCTGAGGAAGAAAAACAAAAAATCGAATCTGCAAAAAAACATTTCCGATGTATCATTGATACCTATGAGACACGTATGTTAGCAGAAGGTGTCCCACCAGAAAAAATTCCAAAATTAGAATATAATGTAGTGATAGGTACTGGAAAACATGAGAATCCTTTTATCAACTTAAATGCGCATGAATCCGAACAGCCGAATCATTAATGGGTAAAGATAGATTGGAGTATCGAATCTTTCCCCTACTCCAACTCTTCAAAAGGAATGTCCAAGACTTCAAAGCCAGCGCAACCCAAAAAATCAAAATGCCACCATTCCGTTTTGTTGACTCGAAATCCATGGTTCGTCAGCACTTGAATTAATATCGTTCGATTTTTTAGAATTTCCGGGTCGCTTACCTGTGCCAAAGCCCAAGCTTCTTTTCGAAAGGAATCATATTCTGTCGGCATAGGAAGTTCTTTTTTCGTCTTTAGATCCACCAAAGTTAAATCAATCGCACAACCTTTGTTATGCCTAGATCCCGTTTTTGGTGATGCCACATACCTTGTATCTCCAATGATTTCAAAAAATTTGACAGTGGCAGAATAAGGCCTATAAGCATCAAAAACTTTGATCGAATATCCGAGTATTAAGAAATCTTTTTGTGCCGCATCCAAAGCGTCTACCACCGGCTTTCGTGCAAATGCTTTGGCTTCCTTATAGATCACTTGTTTGGTAAAATTGTTCGGAGTGGCATATTTGATATCCAAGACAATGTTCGGAATTTTCTTTTCTAAGTTGATGAGTTCTTTGCTGGGATTTTTTTTTACGGATTCTTGATAAGCGTAGTGATTCAAAACTATGAGATTGTGTTCCTTATTTTGTGAGATCAAAGTGATAAAGGGAATTGCGAATAAAATAGCGATGGTAAATTGTTTCATAGTTAGTGTTGAAAAAGAGATATTAGAAATACTGTTATGAGTAGTGTTTTTTGATTTGTAAAGTGACTTATTTACTCCAGTTTTCGATTCTTAAGTCTGGAATCATAGAGAAATGTTTTTCATTGTTAGTTACTAGTGTATAATTTAAAAATAGAGCAGTTGATCCGATAAGTAAATCGAAATCATCGATTGTTTTTCCTTTTTTCTGCAATGTTGTCTTTACTTCTCCGAAAGTTTCTACAATTCCTTTAGTCAATTCAATAACAGGAAATAGTTCGCCAATTCTATAAACAGTTGCTAGATTTTTTTCTCGGCTTTTAGATTTCTTAGCACCAAATATTAGTTCACCATAGGTGATTACAGAAATAGATTTTGAGATATTTTTTTTATCGATCAGATTTTTTTGAACGTGTTCGTTTCCTTTTAGATTATAGATAATAATGTCCGTATCAATCAAATAACTCATCAGTTATCCTTGATCGATTTTTTTTAGATCTTGCAGATTTAATTTCAGAAATTATTTCTTTAGCATTTTTGTCATCATGCCAGGAATTTGCGAGTTTAAGGAATTCTAAAGTTTGTAATTCAGTTTCTAAATTATCTCTTTTTAAATGATTTTCAATAATCATAACAACTTCTTGGCTTACTGAACGATGCTCTAGTTCAGCTCTTCTCTTTAAAGATTCATAAAGTCTACTGTCAATATCTCTGACTTGCAAATTTGCCATTGTCGAACCCTTATTTAATTATAGTATTATTTCATGAGTTTGCAATCATTTTTCATGAAATTTTTTAAAACACTACGCATACCGAACTAATAACGTGAACTCATCTTCAATTAAATTACTCAAGGAGTGGTTCGTACATCATCCAAGCAACGTTCTCAGTGACTAATTGGTCTTCCAAAATTTCCTTTGTGGTCTTTAAGATTTTTTTTCTGCGAATGGCATTCCTTCTGGTGTATCCACCCCAAGGTTCGGCATGAAATCCATGATAAGACTCATAAACTTGGTAAATAAAAGGAGTTTCTAGATCAGAGCGCCATTCCCCTTTGAGTAATCCATCTTCAATCCACAGATGCAATACAAACGGTTGTTTGGTTGTATTTTTAATCTGTAAGTCAATATAATTGTAGGACAAAGTGGCACCCGATCCAAAAGGAAGGGTTCGTTCCGAATCGGGAAAGATATCAAAACTATGCCTCCACCTTTCTTTCACTTCCAGGGGACTGTGGAGAGTCATCCAATAGATGAGATTGGCCATTTGACAAAGTCCACCGCCTGTACGTTCGATAAAACTTCCATTCTTCAATTGCATTCCAGGCAAATACCCTTTGGATTTAGTAGGTTTTCCAACAAGATACCAAAACGAAAACACTTGGTTTGGATATAAAATAATACCATCTAACTTAGAGATGGCGATTTCTAAATTTACCTTTTTGTTCTCTTGGAGATACATAGGCACATCTTTTAATTTACGATAGATGGGTGATGAATGTTTGAAAATAGAAATGGGATAGTGATGGATCAACTCTTCCGATGATAGTTTTGTGGTGGCAAATGATTTTCTGTCAAAAAACCAAACCAAGTAACGTTTCCATTGAAAATAAAGTTTACCAAAAAACAACCGAAGGTTTCCGCGTTGTACCTTTCGATGCATTCCAGGAATGGATTTTTTTTTGAAACTAAATCCCATAGGTTTGTTTTCTCTTTATAAAATGGGGGCGTTCGCGGTAAGGATTTTTCCAAGATTTGGCGATTGGCAGGAGTTTTGAATTTCGTTTTTCCAACCACAACCGATAACGTTTCCAATCCTCTTCTAAAACTAATTGGTATTCCCCTAATGGTTCTAGATACGAAAAAATGGGAGTATTTGGATCCATTTTACTTGCCCGCAAATTTTCAAATCGGATTCCATAAACTAACCTGTAAATTTTTGTGTTTGAAGGAAGTTCCGATAGAGCTTTTTCATCTGGCTCCCATGATAAACAATCTTTTCGAAATTGAAAATGGTAAAATTCACAAAATCCGTGGTGGGCTACAAGCAAACCATTGTTAGGTATCTCAGCGGCTCCTTCCCCAGGGTTCCACATTTGTTCATAGGGATGTCGAAATAAATTAGGATGTTGGTACAAAGTGTAAGACCATAAAAGGATACTCACACCAGTGACTATGCTTTGTTTCCAATTTGTATTGGTAAAAATCTCTTTGATAAGGAGGATCGACAATAGTATGCGGTATTGGATATCTGCAAAATGAAAGAGCGGTACTACGAGTAACAATCCCAGAAAGGCAATGGTGCTTCTGACCTGTTGGAAAGATTGCGGAACATTCTTTCCAAACACTAAAAAAAACCAATCCCATAAAATTCCCACTCCCGCAATCCCCAAGGCAACAGATAAAGGAAATGCTTCGGTATCAAAATGAAATCGTCCCCCAATATTAGCAGGTAGGACCAATGGAATGAGGAGAACCGATAGAAAAAGAAATGGATAAAACTTTTTTGGAACTTGGTAGAAAATCCAAATTCCGAGTCCCAAAAATCCCACCATCGAATGAAACCAGGCTGCACAAAGAAAACATATTCCTACATAAATCCATTTCCAACGAATCTGGTTTGAAAAATAAAAACCGATTGCGAGAAGGAGAAAACCTAAGGCCCAACTCTGTTTGGGATAAAGAAAACTCAGAACAAAAATCATCACACTTGGAATCCAAAGAGTGATAATTTTTTTTCTTACCGAATGGTTTTTGTTAGACTCACTTCCAGATTTCGCATTTGTATTTGTCTTCTCCCAATGATGAAAGACCAATTTTCTTGCGAAAAATAATGATACGAGTAACCAAATTACTGTTAGTATTTGAAATAAAAATAAAGACTCATCGCTGGTTCCCAAAATTTGAAACAGAAACGCAACGATATGAAATACAGGAGAAGGATCTGGTGAATGCAATTTCCCCGTTTCTAATAGGGAAATTGCTTGGACACCATACCAATAGATATCCTTACCAAACAAAAGGATCAGTTGGAGATTTGGACTTTTTTACCAATCATCTGCAATCCATTGACAGATTTTTTAACAGTCAGTGTGTCACCAAAAATAAGAGTCGATTCTGCATTCGTTGTTTCCGCATAAGGGCTATTCGAATCTAAACTTTGTGTGACCACTTTGTGATCCCGACCAAAAATTTTAATTTTGGCTTCTGTTGGAGACGCTTCTAACAAAACCCAATTTCCATCTAATACACGTTTTTCTGATACATCATCTTTCCAAATGACAAAGGAACCGTTGGATCGAAATACATAATCCAACCTACCTTCTGAAACATCACCGAACACTGCTTTATTGACCAGGTTAGAGAGAATGGTATTTTTAGTTTTGGAAAGGATCGATTGTTTGAACTCATCTGCATTTTTGTCGACAACTGTGAAACGTTTTCCTTTTTCACCAAGTAAGATAATTTCAGCGATCACTGTGTCTTTCCATGTCTTACCAGGTCGAACTTTTTGTATGGTGAATGTAAACTTTTTTCCTGAAAGTTTTTTTGGAAAAAATATTCTTTGTCCCCCTTGTTTGTCAGCGATTTTGATAGGAAAAGAATCGGATGCATTGGATACAAGTAACTCAGTTACCGAACCATTTTTATGAAAAAGTGCATCTAACCTTTGATAACCGTTAAAAATTTCTATACCCGACAAATCAACTTCGTCTTCTAATTCAATTTGGAAAGACTCACCAATTCCATCAGATTTATCACCTTCCACCCATGCAAAATCAATACTGCCATCAAACAAACTATATGCGGGGTAATTGGGAAGTGTGCTACTCGCAGTAACTTCGCCCAAAATAGGTTCTGGGTATAAGACATCTAATTTTTTGCCATTTTGAAAAAACGAAACTGTTTTGATTCCATTCCCTGAATCTGGTAGCAAATAAACTACATGAACTCCGTTAGATCTTATTTTTTGTGGAGTTTCTTTTGTGCAGTCGAAATTTGTCGCATAACTTCCATCTTTATAAAAAGCGACATATCCTTTTTTTTCTTGACATCCGATAGAAATTTCAGTAAAGAATGCGCGGCCGTCTGTTTTACCTGCTTGGTTCCATTTGGCACCATTAGAGAAAAAAATGGTAATCCCATCTAAGCTGGATTCTGGTTTCCAGTGTTTGCCTGCTTTGAATACATTGATTGGGCTTGTGCCGTCTGCGGAGGAAGCCGCTTGGATTCGTTCGATCACGATAGAATTTTCTACCGAACTATTTTTACAAAATAGGACAAGGAAAGCCAAAAGAGTTAGGATTATTTTTTTCAAAGGTTTTACCTCAAGCAGATACAAAGAATCCAAAACTCTTCCGACTTAGACAAGTAAAAAAATCAGGATTAAATCATCCCACCAAATACTTTTTTAAGTTCCTCACTTCGCATAGCACCGGAAATACGATGAGCTTCTTTTCCATTTTTAAAAAGAATCATTGTAGGGATTCCCGTGATACCATACTTTCCTGCGATTTCCTGTTTTTCATCTGTATTGATTTTAATTATGGAAACCTTACCTTTCCAGTCTTTGGCAAGTTTTTCCAGTTCCGGTGCCACCATTTGACAAGGGCCACACCAAGGAGCCCAAAAATCCACAAGGATCGGTTTGTCATGTGTTTGGACTAGTTCCTCAAAACTTTTTGGCAAATTTTCTAACATATCCAATTCTCCTAGAGATTAGACTCATATACCCGCCAGGGTATAATAGAAAAATCGAATTTAAGATAAATTTTATAGGTTTTTTAGCTGAATCGTATTTGTATTCGATAGACAGTTTTTTAAAAAATTTAAAAGTTTGGGTGAGTCTTTGATGAAATTACAGAAAGAAAACACAGCACCCTCCTTTAATATTCGTGAATTATTTATCAAACATGGGAAAAAAATCAAACTAAGGAAAAAAGAAATTTTTGCCAAACAAGGAATACCATTATTTAGCGTTGGTTTGGTGGAATTTGGAGGATTTAAACTCGTATACAAACAAGGAAAAAAGGAATGGATCAAATCATTTATCTTTGAAGGTGGACTTCTTGGAAGTTTGCCAAGTATAGTCAATGAACAACCAAGCACCTATTCCATATTAGCTTTAGAACCAAGTGAAGTGTTTGTTTTATCTGCATCCGAATTCAAATCAAAATTAGATTCAGAAAACCGATACAAAGAATTTCTCATCCAATTCCTTTCTACCTTGTACTTGAAAAAAGAAGAACGAGTTGCCGATTTTTTACTCTTAGAGCCTGAAAAACGTTATAAAAAGTTCATTTTAGAATACCATTCCGTTTTAGAAAGGATTTCCCAAATAGACCAAGCGGCCTATTTGGGGATTACCAATGTTGCCCTCAGTAGAATCAAAAAGAGGACTTTTTTAAATAATCAGAAATAGCATCTAAATAAAGTTTGGTGAACTCTTTTCCTGAAAATGGATTTTGTGAGGTGACTAAATTTCTATCCCGAGTGGCATAACCACTGGCAGGAAAAAATGAAGATTCATAGATCATTCCACGTTCTTTTAATAAGTCCGAAATTTTTCGGACTTTAGGACTTCCCTTCATCACAAAAGTTTCAATAAACCACTCTTCTATTTTTGTTACTGAGTTTACCCGATACCCTTGAAATAAAAATCCTTCACCCAAAGGACCAGAAGGAAGTGTGGTTAACAAGGCTGGGGCATGGCAGATTAGACCAATCGTTTTTCCTTGGTTTTGAAAAGAAGAGAGTAACAACGGAAGATTTTTATCATACAATAAATCGGTCATTAACGCTTGACCTCCAGGTACTAAAATAGAAATAAAATTCTTTTGTTCTTTTAATGCAGACTCCAATGAAATTGGTTTTTGAAACGAAGGCAAAGAATTTAAAAAACGAATGGCTTCCTCTTTTTCTTCGTTAGAATTCCAATATTTTTCTTTTAGGCTTTCTGGATCCAAAGTGGCCTTTTTTGCTTCGGGAGTGGCGAACACTAAGTCAAAACCAGATTGTTCTAAGGCAAGTACGGGATGATAGAGTTCGTTGACAAAGACACCAGTTGGGTGTCGGTGACTTCCATCTAACAAAAGCGTATCGGCAGAACTCATTACAATCAAAACTTTTGGAATAGATTTGGCAAAGATAGGTGATTCTAAAAACACCAACCCAAGGATTATAATCACTTGCGAGACAAGACTCCAACGCCACTGAGAACGATGGATCAAAGATATTTTTTGGTTCCAGGTAAAATTCGACATAAGAAAGATACTCACTTCTATTGAAAATTTGTTCCCGACCAAGGCTTGTAGGGAACTTCTTTAATAGAGGTGCCGAATGGTTGTATAAATTTTAACCTAAGTTAAAAAAATACAAACGGTACAATCAAATCAACTCCCAATATTAAAACAAATCAATAGTTTCGAATCCTTGTAATAACTGAACTTCCAATTTTTCTTCTTGGGTTCGTTTCAAAATATATTTCATATTAGATTCAAAATCATCACCTAGTTTTAAGTTTGGTTCCAAAGGAACGGAAAGTGGTTTGAAAAAATTATCCCAATGGATAGGAATTAAAAGTTTTGGTTTTGTCATTTGTATGGTTTGTTCGTAGAACTTTTCTTGGAATGGAATGGGTTGTAAGGAAAGTTGTGCAATTCCCAAAAACAAAACATCTACTTTTACTTTTTCCAATGCACCTTCTACAAAGTTTGTACTACTTTTGATTAAAATTTTATTTTTTCCATGTTGGATGAAAAAATCAAAAGTCCCACCTTCTATGTATTCCAAGGCTTTGACAGGTTGTCTCAAAGGAAAATCTATATTAGGATGGTTCGGATCGGTGGCGTTTGTTTTTCCAAAAATCCGAAAGGGAGGTGTGTGTTTGGATTCTAAAACTGTGATGGTAAATTTTCCGATTGGGATGGGTTTCCCTGGTTGGAATTTCTCCATTTGATTTTGGGAGAGTCCAGCACCAATTCCTACGTTGAGAGTGGAAGAAGAACCAAATAACTTCGCATGAGTTTGTTTGGCAACGAGTGGTGCATCCATTACATGATCATAATGGGAATGACAGACAAAAATAGCTCTTAGTCTTTCGATTTTAGCTTTTTCGATTACAGATTGAACCGTAGATGGATTTGATTCTATTTTGGAAAAAGCAGTTTTCCAGAAGGATGGCCTAGAAAAAAAACCATCTGTTAAAATTTGAGTTTCTCCATCATCTAACAGGATGGATGTGGTTCCGAGAAAGGTAGCCCGAATTTTTCCTTTGGGAATGGGGTTTGTATTACTTTCATGTAGAAAATAAGAATCGTAATGGCTTAAGGATCCAGAAGGAAGAAAGGCACAATGAGAACAAAGAAGAATCAGTGACAGAGATAGGAAAAAAAAGATAGGTTTTGGATTCTTGGGAAGAGTCATTTTGTTTGGCATAACGAACAAAATTTACAGAAATAATTCCAAATGGCAACCCTTTCTATTTTTATCAACATATGATCACTAATGCGAGAGGGATTTGCAGGACTTGGTCTCCGATGGCGCGTAAGCGGCAATCGGAGACGGGAGCGAACGCGGACTCCGGAAAAGCCCGGACCCAAAGGGTCTCGCCCAGGAAAAGAAAACAGAGAGGTTTTTTGTTCCCTTTGGTTTTTTACAGATCCAGAAACCGAACTTAGTCTAAGATTCAATATGAAATCTATTAATTCAGAATTGCCAATTGTTGTTACAGGAGGATCGGGATACATTGCTTCTTGGATCGTCAAATACTTATTAGATGATGGAAAATCAGTGCGAACCACTGTTCGGAGTCTCAAAGACACCAAAAAGATATCACATCTATTGGAGTTACAGAATCAATACAAAGACAAACTTACGTTACTCGAAGCTGATCTATTAACCGAAGGAAGTTTTGACAAAGCGATCGAAGGTGTGGAACTTGTGATTCATACCGCATCTCCTTTTTTTGTTGCAGGAATTAAAGATGCGCAGAAACAACTGATTGATCCGGCGTTACAAGGAACAAGAAATGTTCTACAAACTTGCAATCGTATTCCTTCTGTGAAACGTGTTGTGTTAACATCCAGTGTTGCTGCCATTCACAGTGATAATATCGATTCCTTAAAAGTTCCAAACTTTACCTTTACTGAGGAACATTGGAATACTACAAGTAACTTAAAACACCAACCTTATGCTTACTCAAAAACTTTAGCTGAAAAAGAAGCTTGGGAGATCCAAAGTAAGCAAACAAGTTGGGATTTAGTTGTGATCAATCCTTCCTTTGTGATGGGTCCTTCTCTTTCCAAACGACTTGATGGAACAAGCGTTGAGTTTATGAAAAATATGTTGAAGGGAGTATTTCGCACCGGTGTTCCCGATACAAAAATGGGCTTTGTTGATGTGAGGGATGTTGCCAAAGCACATATATTAGCTGGGTTTACACCAAGTGCAAAAGGAAGGCATATCACTTCTGCAGAAGTCATGCCGATGTTAGGTGTTGCAAAGATTATTAAAGAAAATTTTGGTAACCGTTATTCGGTTCCGACTGGCAATCTTCCTAAGGCACTTGTGTATGTGATTGGACCTTTCTTTGGATTGTCTTGGGGTTATACAAAAAATAACATTGGCCAACCATTAAATTATAATCATGAGTTTAGCAAAACCGATTTGAACTTAACCTATCGCCCGTTAAAAGATACTTTTGTGGATCATGTGAACCAAATGGAAAGTTCGGGATTGTTATAATTGTATTCGGGGGAATGAATTGCGGATTTTGTTACAACTGCGAAGTTTTCTTTAGAATTTTTTAAGAGATTCGATTTCCAAGAGACATGTCTTATGTTTTATGGTAGGAGTTGGGCCGGGGATTTCACCCCACAAGCCCGCCTCCACCACCCATTCAGGGTGGGGGCCGAGATCGAGCGAACGAGACATAATATGCACTCCCTTCAAACCAATCCGTTCCTCGGCACTGACTACCTACAGTTCGGAACAGCCAAACAACAGGAATTGTTTCGTGATTTAGAAGAATGGAAAATTCTAAAATGCTTACATGGTTTCAAACCCACACTTGCGGGCACTATCCCCTTAAATATTGATACAGACACAAGTGATGTAGATATCCTTGTCAAATTTAACATCCCTGCCCATTTACAAAAAATTTGTTACGCCAAATTTCGTAATTTACCAAACTATAGTTTTTCAGAAAAACCAATTTCCATTCGAATAACTCTAGTTTGTCGATTTGAAACAAAGAGATTTAAATACGAAATCTTTGGCCAATCAGTGGAACCCACGGAACAATATGGTTGGATCCATATGATGGTAGAAAATCGGTTCTTAACTTTTGCCGATCCAACGTTCCGTGAGGAAATTCGAAATCTAAAAAAACAAGGGATCAAAACAGAACCTGCTTTTTGTAAAGTATTGGATTTAGAAGGAGATCCTTATAAAACACTGGTCCAATGGAATCAAAAAACGGACGATCAGTTTCGGGAATTACTACTTCAAAGAGGATATCAAATCAATCCGAATTGACGAAAGGTTAAGTTGATCCTCGGTCTTTTGACCTTCATCGCTTTCGGAAGAGAATGCAACCAATGCCTTTGGATTACATCTTTCATTAAAAGTAAACTTCCGTGTTCTAACTGTAACTCCACCTGCTCTCCAGTTTTTTTATGTTTGTAACGAAAGATTCGTTCTGCACCAAAACTCACAGAAGCAATCGTAGAATTAAGACGCAAGGAAGTTTCATCATCACTATGCCAAGCCATCCCTTCACTACCATCATGGTATAAATTCAACAAACAAGAATTGAAAACTTCTTTAGAGGCTATTTCTACTTTTGTTTTTAAATCTAAAAGGAGAGGTGACCAAGGCAGAGCGGTTTTGGTTGTTCCCGAATACCGATAGGAAAAACCTTTCTCTGCATACCAAGCCACACTTCGTTTGGTGGTGATGTGTTTTCCATAAAGGACGGCTTCATCAGGTTTCCATTTGATCTCTTCCATTAAGGAAGCAAAGATCCGATGGGATTCTTCTAATTGGAGAAAATGGGGAATATACAACAATAACCCATCATAAGGTAATAAGTTTTCCGATTCGGATCTTGGGAATAGAAACATGGATTTTGGAATGTGTGATTGGATCGCCTAAAAAAAATAATTCACTAGTAGATTTGACCGTCTGGAGAAAAAAATCCAATGAAAATCTGAACTGGTTTTTAAGTCGATAGTCAAAAATTTTAGTTGGATTCCCTTCCAGACCAAAGAATCTATACGATAGTATGACCCCAACTCGCACGATTCAATCTTTCATCGACGCAAAAAAGGAAAACCTTACCCCTTCGGAGGAAGTTTGGACCTCACTGAAAGGATACAGGAAATGGAATGAACCGGAACTTATCGGTCTTCGCAATGCCTCTGGTTATTATCCTGATATTTATTTTGAAGCCGGAATGGATGAAACCATAGCGAAACTACTTGCAAAATTCCAAGAGAGAGTTGTTCCCCATAAATTTTAATGAATCCCATTACTCCTAAAGTTTTTTACCAAGAAGCAAATCCTTACGGTTCTTTTACTGCATTTTTAGAAGATGATGGAAGAACCATTTATTTATACTTACAATCACATAACAACCCTGAATGGCCCATGAAAACACTTTGGGTGCGTAACTTAATTGATGCACCTGATTCACGAGTGGAGGAAGATTTTGACCTTGGCCTGGCACCGGTCCTCACCAAATCCGAAATTACAGATCCAAAAGCACAAAGAACACTTACAGAAGACCAAATTCATTTTATTTGGTCAGAAGAAGGTGATGCTGTAGCTTTATTTGTAGATGAAGAGTTACAAGCTTATTTGCCCTCATGGTCTGGGATCAAAGAAGTTCACGGATACGCAAAATTTGCAAAAGAAGAAGCACCAACAGCATCCCCGCTGGGTGATCCTGAGAATGGTGTAATTGCTGAACGCGTAAGAACCAATCGTAAGTTTTGGGAGTCGGTTGCGGAAAAAGACCATTGGAAAAAAGCTCAAAAACTTCGATTGGATTTTTTAGAATCCAAACTTGGTAAACATGAAAAATATTGGTCTGCCGATGGTGGAAAGTATCCTTCGCTTGGAATCGCATCCTTTTTACCAAAAGAATTTCCTGGAATCAAAATCTTTTCAACTATTGGGATGAGTGTTCAAAACCAACCATCCATTGAGCTCTATCATAAAGATTACGAAAACTTTTCTCGCCTCGAACTTGTTTTTGCCATCCAACTTATGAAAGATACAGAAGATAAATCAGAAACATGGATCCAACATGTACTTGGTGAGATGGTAAAGTTCCCTTGGAACACAGGAATTTGGTTTGGACATTCTCATACAATTCAAAATCCAAGAAAAGATCCCGACCAACTCTATCTAGACTTCAATTGGTTCGTTCTACGTAACGTCACAGAGGAAATAGAGCAGGGTTCTACAGAATCTCTACCGAAACTTCATGGACTCATCACAGAGAACGGGAAACGCGCTAATTTTCTCTTCTTAACTCCGATCGCAACCGAAGAAAGAATTTGTTTTATGCGAGAAGGATCATTTAAGTTTTGGGAGACCTGGAAGAAGGAAGGATATAGTTTCTTTCACGATAGCGAACGAAGAATGTTGGAATTCTAGATTCTAATTTCAAAAAAAATCCGATTCAAACTCTAAAATCTGACCGTTACTCTATATGATATGGCAGAGACGTATACAAAGTACTTCAATTTAGAGTTTGAACCCTTTTCCTTAGAACGAATTCTCGAAGAAAGACAAGATTCTTCGGGTTTTTTTCTCTCTACCGTATTTCAAAAACGGTTTTCGGAAGAAGTGAACCTCAAACGCCATGAGGATCAAAAACTTTGGATCCAAACTAAAAATCTACGTTATGTTGTTTTGGATGGGGTTCAGAAAATTTCCGATGAAAATGGAAGGTTAGAACCTACCAATATCCTCTACTTACTTGTTTTTTTTGATTTTAACTCCATCACTGAGTATGGTTTCGAAGATGTATGCAATGTACTGATGAAACGATACGATCTTCCCTCTCTCATTCTCAAAATGCCTGAGTCAGACCATCTAGAAATCTGGAGTAAGGATCATTCACGTAAGAGTTATAAAAATGTGATCCATCCTAACATTGAATCACTGATGAAATCACTCTTTGATTCCATAAATAAGAAGGATCATTTCCAATTTATTGGCTTAGAAAGAACCAATTCTGATAAAAAATCGGGGTTTTTAATGAGTCGAAGGGGTTTTACAAGGGCAATTGCCTAATTTTTCTCTGTACTTACCCCTATAAAAGAAAAAACCCGCAGGTTTTGCGGGTTCACACAATCTTACTTCGATAGTTTCGAAGGAAGAATCGAATCTAAGTTATTTCTTAGATTTTTTCTTTGCAGCTTTTTTCTTAGCGGCTTTCTTTTTTGCGGCTTTCTTTTTAGCAACCATTGTGATCGTCCTTATCTTTTGATTTCAAAACACGGCTGTCCTTGGCAAACAGAGAGTGAATTGATACGACATAATTAAATCAGATCAATTTTAATGTAAAGAAATTTTATTTTTTGCATGAATTTTTATTCAAAATAAAAAAACAGACTAATACTCATTCTACGGAACATTGATAACGATCTTACCAATTGTTTGTCCCGATTGAAATGTATGGAGTGCATCGTGTATCTTTTCGAACGCAAACTCATGTCCAATGGTTTGTTTTGGTAATGATAACATCATTAAATCAGAAAAATGTTTTCGAAGTTCATCAATTTCATTCCACAACCATATTAAATTGAATCCCATCACCGATTTATTGTCTGAAATCATCGATAAAGGATCAATTTTTGGTCTTGAGAGGTAAGAATATGCAATCGAAAGCCAATTTCGGAATGAATGTGATGGTGTGAAGTTCGCACTACCATAGGTAATTAACCTTCCCATGGGTGCCATGAGATCATAACTGTCGTGAAAATAACGACCACCTAAACATTCTAAAACTATTTTTAACGGATGTTCTGATAAAATTTTCTGCATCTCTTGTTTAAAATAAGGAGACCTTGTGAGAAAATAATCATAACCAACCTCTTTTAAGATCGAAAACTTAACGGAATCACCTACAAGTCCGATAGTGATTGCTTTTTTTTTCTTCGCGATGTGACCTGCCATGATACCCACACCACCGGCAGCACTATGAATGAGAACATGATCACCTTCTTTCACTTGTCCGAGTGGAACGAGAGCATAGTATGCAGTGAGTGCTTGTACAATAAAAGCCGCACCATTTTGCATCGACCAACCCTTAGGAAGGGCAAATACTGTTTTTTCTGAAATGTTAAGATGAGTTGTGTAGGCACCGAAGCGTGTCACGCCAAACACTGAGTCTCCGACCTCAAAATCCTTAACATTTGGGCCTATTTTTACAATTTTTCCCGCAAATTCCAAACCTGGAATGAAACTTCCCTTCGGAGTTGCTGAGTACAAACCATAAATCGAAAATACATCTGCGAAGTTAAGGCCTATGGCTTTCACTTCAATCGTAACTTCATCTCCATCGGGTGGTCTTAAAGGTTCGGATTTCCGATGAAGGTTATCAATGGATCCAGTTTTTTCGATGCGATAGACTTCTCTTAACATAATATCTTAGAAAAAATTCAATTCCATAACCATGAAACCATTTTTCAATGGTTCCAGAGTCAAATCGAGAGAAAGCCGTGGAACTAAAACAAACCCCCTTACATACAATTCATAAAGAAATGGGAGCCAAGATGGTTCCCTTCGGCGGATGGGATATGCCTGTTCAATATACTGGTATCATTCAAGAACATTTGACCACTAGATCTGCTGCGGGACTCTTTGATGTTTCGCATATGGGCGAAATTTTTGTGACGGGAAAAGAAGATGAACTTCTTACTTTTTTAGAATCAGTCACATGTAATACCATCGCAAGTATGAAAGCAGGACAAGTGCAGTACAATGCAGTGGTGAATGAAGATGGTGGCCTTGTTGACGACATCACTGTTTATAAATTTAGCGATACTAAGTATATGATTTGTTCTAATGCTTCCAATTATCCGGCAGTCACAAAACATTTAGAAAAATACAACAAAGGGAAGGTAACAGTCGTTGATGATAGTAAAAACTGGCATCAAATTGCATTACAAGGCCCCAATGCCGATCAAATTTTTTCTAAATACCTCGGTAAAGATTTAAGTTCGATCCTTTATTATCATTTTGAAGAAATGAATTGGAGAGGAGAGACTATCATCGTATCTCGCACTGGTTATACGGGAGAAGATGGATTTGAAATTTATACATCCAACACACTTGGTGTTACTCTTTGGAAAGATTTATTAGAAATGGGAAAAGACTTTGGTCTGGCGCCTGTTGGTCTTGGAGCTCGTGACACACTTAGACTCGAAGCCAAATATCCACTCTATGGCCATGAACTGAATGCGGAATGGACGCCTGTAGAATCGGGAATCAACTTTATCGTGAAAGAAAAACCGACTCCTTACTTGGGATATGACCGCATCATCGCTGACAAAAAGAATAGTCCGAAACGCAAAATTGTGGGAATTCGCCTGATGGAACCTGGGGTTTTGCGAGAAAATTTCCCGATTTTTTCGAGCGATGGTAAAGAAATTGGCAAATCCACCTCAGGGACCCACTCCCCCAGTCGCAAAGAATCCCTAGGCCTTGCCATTCTCGAAACCGAATTCACTAAAAACCAAACGGAAGTATTTGTGGAGATTCGTGGACAAAAGAAATTGGCTAAAGTAGAGACTGGAGCCTTCATCCAAGGCAGCGTCCGAAACAATCGTTAAACCGAGAGCATAGCAGAAGAGGAAAAACCATGGCAGATACACAAGCAAGAGACGGTTATTATTATACTGAAAAACATGAATGGGTAAAAGTAGAGGGTGATGTGGCTCTTGTGGGAATCACTGACTTTGCTCAAAACGCCCTTGGTGACATTGTTTTTATCGATTTACCAAAACCTGGAAAACAAATCAAATCCAAAGATAGTTTAGGAACGATTGAATCAGTAAAAGCGGCAGAAGATTTATACTCTCCTATTTCTGGCGAAGTGGTGGAAACAAACCCAATACTTGGTTCTAATCCAGCAGCCGTGAATGCAGAACCTTTTGATACCTGGATGGTAAAATTAAAAAACATCCAAACTTCTGAACTCGGAAGCCTTCTCTCAAGCGCACAATATAAAGAATACGTATCCAAACTGGATTAATAGGAGTTTTTCTAAAGTGAGTTCTGTAAAACCTACATCACCTCTCCATTCCCCTTACGAAGAAACATTGGAACCAAGTGATACTTTTCTCCGCCGTCATGTTGGAGTGACTGATGAAACAGTGACAGCAATGCTAACAACGATTGGCTATAAGGAATTGGATGACCTAATCAGTGATGCGGTTCCCGAAAACATTCGTTTGCGAAAGGAACTTAGTCTTCCGAATCCGATTGGTGAGTATGCTTTACAAAGAGAACTGAAGAAAATTGTTTCTAAAAATAAAATCTACAGATCCTACTTAGGTCTTGGTTATAACTCTTGTATCACACCTGCCGTGATCCAAAGGAATATTTTAGAAAACCCAGGTTGGTATACTGCTTACACTCCTTACCAAGCAGAAATTGCACAAGGCCGTATGGAAGCACTCATCAACTTCCAAACCATGATTACGGATCTTACGGGAATGGAAATTGCGAATGCTTCCCTACTGGATGAAGGAACCGCTGCTGCCGAAGCGATGAATATGCTCTTCTCATTAAAAGAGGATTCACAAGGAAAATCATTTTTTGTTTCACAATCGGTGCATCCTCAAACCTTAGATGTCATTCGCACACGTGCCATCCCTCTCGGGATCAATATTGTTGTGGGATCATTTAAGAAGATGGTTCCTTCCAATGATTTTTTTGGAGCAATTGTCCAATACCCATCCACTGATGGAACCATTTATGACTATAGTGAATTTATAGAAAGTTTGCACAAGGTGGGTGCCAAAACTGTAGTCGCAGCAGATCTTTTAGCACTAACCATTTTAAAAGCACCGGGTGAAATGAATGCGGACGTAGTTGTAGGAAGTACACAACGTTTTGGATTGCCACTCGGATTTGGTGGACCTCATGCCGGATACTACGCCACCAAAGAAGAATACAAACGAAACATGCCAGGTCGACTCATTGGAGTTTCCAAAGATTCACAAGGAAAACCTGGTTACCGCCTAAGTTTGCAAACACGAGAACAACATATCCGTCGCGACAAAGCAACGTCTAACATTTGCACCGCGCAAGTGCTACTTGCTGTTTTATCTTCTATGTATGCAGTCTACCATGGGCCTAAAGGTTTAAAACAAATTGCTTCCCGAGTCCACCGAATGACAACCATCCTTGCCACTGGACTCGAAAAACTCGGATACAAAATCATTTCGAACCCTTATTTTGATACCATTCGTATCGAATTATCAAAAATCTCCTCTGCGGAGATCATCCACTATGCAGAAGAAAGAGAAATCAATATCAGACAAGTTTCAGGTCATGTGATCAGCATCTCTTTAGATGAAACTACCAATCTAAAAGATATCAAAGACCTACTCGAAATTTTTAATGAAAACAAAGCTCTTCATTTTCAATTAGAGGATCTTACCGCAAAAGAAGAATGGAAAATTCCAGAACTTATGGAAAGAAAGTCTGAATACTTAACTCATCCTGTTTTCAATAGTTTCCATACAGAAACAGAAATGTTGCGTTACATCCGTAGACTCGAAGCGAAAGATTTATCTCTCACCACTTCTATGATTGCGCTTGGGTCTTGTACTATGAAACTGAATGCATCGACTGAGATGTATCCTGTCACTTGGCCAGAACTTGCCAATATCCATCCCTTTGTTCCTGAAAACCAAACAGAAGGATACAGAACACTTTTTAGCCAATTAGAAAAATGGCTTTGTGAAATCACTGGTTTTGCGGAAGTTTCTCTCCAACCTAACGCTGGTTCGCAAGGAGAATATGCAGGTTTACTTGCCATTCGAAATTTCCACCAAAGTCGTAATGATATGCATCGAGACATCTGTCTCATTCCTATCTCTGCACATGGAACCAACCCCGCATCTGCAGTGATGGCTGGATTCAAAGTGGTGCCGGTAAATTGTGATGCCAATGGAAATATTGATGTAGCCGATCTTAAGAAAAAAGCAATCGAATACAAAGCTAGTTTAGGTGCCCTTATGGTGACTTATCCATCGACTCATGGTGTATTTGAAGCCTCCATCAAAGAAATTTGCCAAACCATTCACGATAACGGTGGTCAGGTGTATATGGATGGAGCCAATATGAATGCCCAAGTAGGGCTCACAAGACCTGGTGATATAGGTGCCGATGTTTGTCATTTAAACTTGCATAAAACTTTTTGTATCCCTCATGGTGGAGGTGGACCAGGTGTTGGCCCGATTGGAGTGGCAGAACACCTAGCACCTTTTCTTCCCGGGCATAGCCTTGTGGAGAATGGATCGAATAACAGCCAGTGGGCGGTCTCTGCTGCCCCTTGGGGATCTGCTTCCATCATAGTCATCTCTTGGGCCTACATTGCCATGCTTGGTTTTGAAGGTTTACAATTTGCAACCAAGGTGGCGATTCTCAATGCAAACTATATTGCTAAAAAATTAGAGTCATCTTTTCCCGTATTGTATCGCGGAAACAAAGGGCTTGTGGCTCACGAATGTATTTTAGATATGCGTGGATTCAAAAAAGGAAGTGGTGTTGAAGTAGAAGACATCGCCAAACGATTGATCGACTACGGATTCCACTCACCGACTATGTCCTTTCCTGTTCCGGGAACTCTTATGGTGGAACCAACAGAATCAGAGTCAAAAGAAGAACTAGATAGGTTCATTGACTCTATGTTAGCCATTGCCGGTGAAATCAAAGACATCGAATCAGGAGTTCTTTCGAAAGAAGACAATCCTTTAAAAAATTCTCCTCACACTGCAGACATGGTCATTAGTGATTCTTGGAAACATCCCTATCCAAGAGAACGTGCGGCCTACCCACTCCCATGGTTACGGACTCGTAAATTTTGGCCGAGTGTGGGTCGTGTAGACAACGTCTATGGTGACAGGAATCTTGTTTGTTCTTGTATCCCCATGGAAGACTACGCCGTTTAGGAAAACCCAAAGTATATGTTTTACGAAAAACATATTTTTGTTTGCGAAAATCAAAGGGCACCCGGCGAACGGGTGTCTTGCGGGAACCAAGGTTCTATTGAACTTTTAAAACTCCTGAAACTAAAAGCAGCCAAAGCTGGAATCGAATATAAATTTCGAGTTCAAAAGTCTGGTTGTCTCGACCGTTGTGAACTGGGTCCCATCCAAGTGTCCTACCCCGAAGGCAAGTGGTTTGCCATGAAAACAGAAGCCGATGTGGACACCATTTTGGAATTTTATCTAAAAACAAACCAACCAGAGAAATACAAACACCTAATCGTTACTGACAATGATATCGCAAAATAGTTAGAAATTTTCCATTACTCGCCTCCCACTCAAAAACCACTTCCGTTCCTAACCCAAGATTTGATGACTGATGAAAGTTTGTCCAAGTTCAACTATGAACTTTCCCAAAGAAAATTTTCGGTTCGGGAAGATGGACTGGCGAAATTAATGATTCTGTGGTAGGTGGACCTTATTGGGTGGCGGGTCTAGTTCCCCTCCCTAATCGGGCGGGGATACCAATATCCATTCTGTACCGCAAAGCCCCCCAGAAATCCCCTTGACAACAATTGACTGAATCATCAATTTAACCAAATGGTTAATTATCTATATGGTTAAATTACAAGACCCTGAAGAGACGCTAAATGCCACTTTCCAGGCGTTGGCAGATCCAACACGCCGGCAGATATTGATGCAACTAGTTTCTGGCGAAGCGACCGTCCTTCAATTGGCGGAACCGTTCCAAATGAGCCTACCCGGAATCTCCAAACACCTAAAAGTTTTGGAAAAGGCTGGGCTTATCGAAAAAGGCAAAGCAGCACAATTTCGACCTTGTCGTTTGAAGGTAGAAGCACTGCAAGAAGCTAACCAATGGTTGGAACAATACAAACGGTTATGGGAAGAGCGATTGGATCGTTTGGATGCATACTTACTAGAGTTACAAAAATCAAAAGGAAAAAATTAATATGTTTAAATCAGATGTAGTTCTCACATTAGAAGAAAAAATAGTTCGCATTGAACGTTTGTTTGATGCACCCATCCAACTTGTTTGGGAAGTTTGGACAAACCCGATACATATTGAAAAATGGTGGGGTCCAAAAGGATTTACAAACCCAACAGTGGAATTCGATTTTAAAGTCGGTGGATCGTATCGAATTGTTATGCGATCTCCTGAAGGAGTGGATTATCCGATAAAAGGAAAGTTTTTAGAAATCACTCCATTCCAAAGTTTTGTGATTAGTGATTTAGTTGATGAACATCCGGATGAATGGGTAAAGGAAGTTCAAAAAATGGCAGGAGTCACTGGTGATCGAGAAAATTTAAATTCAAAATTAAGAGTTCTCTTCGAAGAGGCTGAGGGAAAAACAAAAGTGACTCTCTTTACCGAATTTGCAAGCAATCAAATTCGGGACGGATTTGCCAATTCAGGTATGAAAGAAGGTTGGTCAGATAGTTTTGAAAAATTAGAAACGAATGCTTTACCTAACCCAAATCAAATCAGCTTAGAAAAGAAATTAAACCATTCCCAAGAATTAGTTTTTAATGCACTTTCAAATCCATTGACGATCGATTCTTGGTGGGGTCCGAGTGGATTCAAAACGACAACACAAACTATGGATTTTAAAGTAGGTGGGAAATGGATTTTTACTATGCTTGGACCAGATGGAAAAGTTTGGCCAAACACCATTGTATATAAAGAAATTAGAAAATTCGACTACTTGGAATACCTACATGGATCTGGAGAAGAAAATAAAAATGATGATTTTTTAGTAAACGTATATCTAATTGCAATCGATAAGAATCAAACATTAATCAAAATGCAAATGAATTTTCCTGATACAAACGTTCGAAATGCGGTGATTGGCTTTGGCGCGATCGAAAGTGGACAACAAACACTTTCGAAACTCAATCAATATTTGGAGAAAAAAAATGAATCTGCATAAAATTACGCCATTTCTATGGTTTCAAAAAAATATTATGGCTTCTCTAGAGAAAGTAGCCAAAGGAAACTAATAAACATGATAAAAAGCTCCATAGCAGTCTTCGTTGGATTAATCTCTAACGTAATTCTTTCTATCCTATTTGATACAATTCTCAAAGTTATGAACATTCTTCCTTATGATCATATGTTTGTAGCTACACCTATAGTTATATTTGTATTAGGTTATAGAATCATATTCAGCATATTCGGATGTTATTTGACAGCAAGATTAGCCCCTCAAAACCCGATGAAACATGCTTATATTTTGGGTGGAATCGGTTTGGTACTTGGAATTACAGGGGTAATCCTAGCGGGACATTTAGGTCCGTGGTGGTATTCTTGGTCATTAGTTTTACTTACCCCACCGATCGCTTATTTAGGTGGTAAACTCTATGTATCTACGGAAAAAACCAAATGACAAGCGCTAGTTTATGGGAAGATTTAAAAAAGGCTCTCGCGGGCTCCGAAGAAGACTACACAGAAGTTAGCATTCGAAAAGCAGTGTTTCTACTATCTGTTCCGATGGTTTTGGAACTTGTTTTAGAATCAGTATTTGCGGTTGTAGATATTTATTTTGTAGGTGCCTTGGGCGCTTCTGCCATCGCAACAGTGGGTCTTACGGAAACCTACTTGTTTCTTCTCTATTCGGTAGCCATGGGTCTTTCTTTTTCTGTTACAGCCATTGTTGCCAGAAGGATTGGAGAAAAAGAAAAAGATAAGGCAGGTGTAGCAGCAATTCAATCCATTTGGATTGCGATCATCGCCTCCATTCCTTTTGCTATCGCTGGAATATTTTTTTCGAAAGAACTTCTGCTCCTTATGGGTGGAGATGAGTGGGTCCTAACAGAAGGATACCATTATATGCAATTGATGTTAGGTGGCAATATTGTAATCGTCTTACTTTTTCTTATCAATGCAGTTTTTCGCGGTGCAGGAGATGCGGCAATATCCATGAAAGTTTTGTGGATTTCTAATGGACTTAATATTATTTTGGATCCCATTTTTATCTTCGGCTTAGGACCGATTCCTGCATTTGGAATTACGGGTGCAGCCATTGCAACAAACTTGGGTCGAGGAATTGGAGTTCTCTTTCAGGTATGGTTGTTATTTCAAGGTGGTAAACATATAAAAATCCTTCGAACACATCTGAAAATAGAATGGGAAACCATTTTAGGCATCTTAAAAACATCACTCGGTGGAATTGGCCAGATGATTGTCGGAATGACCTCTTGGATATTTATTATGAGGATACTTTCTGAATTTGGAAGTCAAACGGTTGCCGGAGCCACCATTGCACTCAGAACTATGATGTTTACCCTTATGCCTTCCTGGGGAATGTCCAATGCAGTGGCAACCTTAGTGGGTCAAAATCTAGGAGCTGGAAAACCCGAACGAGCAGAACAATCCGTATGGTATACTGGATTCTGTAACATGGGTTATTTGATTTTTGTTTCCATCATCTATTACTTTTGGAGCGAAAATTTAATTTCGATTTTTACGGAAGATCCAGAAGTCATTAAAATTGGTGGGAAATGGTTACAAATTGTATCCTATTCCTATTTTATTTATGCCTGGTGGATGGCCGCAGGACAGGCATTTAATGGTGCTGGTGATACAATCACACCAACAAAAATCAATGTAGTTTTCTTTTGGTTAATCCAAATACCACTCGCCTATATTTTGGGAAAACATTTAGCTTATGGACCAACGGGAGTGTTTTGGGCTATTATGCTTTCGGAATCCTCTGTTGGTGTTTTTACTCTTTGGTTATTCACTAAAGGATATTGGAAACAAACAAAGGTATAAAAATTATTTAGCTATGAAGTCAAAGATTCCAAAATCGATCGATGAATATATAGAAAACTTTCCGAAAGAGGTACAACAAATCCTTCAAAAGATTCGAATTACAATTCAAAAGGAAGTGCCAGAGGCAACGGAAGCCATTAGTTATGCCATGCCGACATTTGTCTTAAATAAAAACTTAGTACATTTTGCGGCATATGCAAAACATATTGGATTTTATGCACTCCCCTCTGGAAACCTTGCCTTTCAGAAAGAGATTTCAAAATATAAATTTGGGAAAGGATCCATTCAATTTCCCTTGAATGAACCAATTCCCTATGATTTGATCAAAAAAATTGTAAAGTTTCGAGT
The DNA here is from genome assembly GCF_016918735.1 of Leptospira abararensis. Taxonomy (GTDB): domain Bacteria; phylum Spirochaetota; class Leptospiria; order Leptospirales; family Leptospiraceae; genus Leptospira_A; species Leptospira_A abararensis. Next base: position 61,258 of record NZ_JAFFPR010000010.1, on the reverse strand, counting down.
TACCGAAAATTTGGAAAAAACTAAGAAAAAGGTTCAAAAAAAAAAATCAAAAGCCTCCAAAAAGAAATCTAAACCAAATCATGAGTGAAGAATTATTATTTCTTCGATGTTATTACTTTCTATTTTAACTATGAACATGTTCTATATATTTGGGAAAGGATCATAGATGGAGTTTGAAAGTAAAAGTATTCTTTATTTATGGAATAGTCGAGTGATGTTTGCAACTAACAGTATGCAGACTGATTTTCATTCGCATTATGCAGCAACACTTGCCATTTCATTAGAAAAAAACATCACAATCGAAACTGATTTAGGCAAAGAAGAATACAGGGTAGCTTTAGTTGGTCCTAATACTTACCATAGAACCATTTCACCTGGGGTGGAAATGGTCGCTTTACTCATTGATCCAGAAACCTATGAGTTTGGATCCATATCTGAATCAGTTTCCTCTGGTGAAGTTAAGAAATTAGAGATTCAAAAATTTTTACCCTTAATCGATTCCCTTTGGTCATTGTATTACGGCGATTTAAGTGATAATGAAGCAACCCAATTGCAACTAAATTTACTCCGAACAGTATATCCATTCGATGCATTAAAGACTACTATGGATCCAAGAATTCAAAAGATTGCAAAAAGAATCCGGATGGAAGTTCCCAATAGCATTCGAATGAAAGAAATTGGTAAAGATTTTTCTATTTCAGAAGATAGATTGATTCGCCTATTTAAAGAAAATCTTGGAATTCCCCTGCGAAGGTATTTGTTATGGGTGCGAATTTTACGTGCTGTGAAAGAGCTAAAAGCAGGTAATAATCTTACAGACGCTGCGCACGCTGCTGGTTTTTCTGATTCGGCTCACTTTTCCAGAACGTTTAAAGAAAATTTTGGATTTATACCTTCTTTATTTTTTGGTCATCTCAAAACCGCAGAAGTTAGATTCTGCGAACCTGATGAAAAACAGCAATAAATCTTAAAAATACCGGAATCGTTCAAGCACAGATTTTTAAAATTTGTTACTCTCTTTCTCTACCAAGGAAAAGAGAAACCATGCCCTTAACAAAAGAAAGAGGATTATTATCTAAATTATCTTCGAAATTTTCGAAGTTTAAATCTGAATCGATCAAAATTCCTTCTCTAGAAGAAAAATCAGGTTTTTTAAAAGCACAAAGATTGGCATATGATTGTGTTACAACGATTGAAAAAGAAATGAAACCTGGTTGGACAGAGAAACAAACTGCCAAACGTATGGATGAGTATTTACGTGATCATGGTGTGAAAGTTTTTTTACATAGACCCTTTGCTTGGTTCGGGGAACATGCAAGGTTTGATGGATACAAACGTTTCACTCAATTTCATCCAGGCAAAAAGAAATTAATCGAAGAGGAATCATTTATCTTGGATGTATCCCCCGTTGTAGAAGGTTACATTGGTGACATTGGTTATTCTTCTTCATTAATTAAAAATTCAGAACTCGATAATGGAATGGAATATCTATTACAACTTCGAGAAGAAATCCCAAAATACTTTAGTTCTGCGATGACATCTTCCGAGATTTGGTGGAAAATCGATTCGGATGCAAAAAAATCTGGCTTCGACAATGTCCATGCATTGTATCCATTTGCAGTACTTGGACATCGAGTGTACAAAGTAAATCTTCCAAATATTTCCTTTCCTTTATTACCGATTAGTTTTGCCAGTTGGTTTAGTTTACAAGGGTCGTATGAATTTTTATCACATAAAGTTTTGCCTGAACTATTAACACCAGATCACGAAGGCAATAAAGTTGGATTGTGGGCGATCGAACCACATTTAGGCAGAGGAAAAACTGGATTTAAATTCGAAGAGATATTAGTTGTGGAAGAAAACAAAGCCTATTGGTTAGACGATGATGTTCCCCATGTAAGAAAATACAAAACAACGAAGGAATCAAAATGAAAACAAGAAATTATCAATATCTCGCATTAATCTCATTTTTGTCTATATTGTCCATTGGATGTAATACCGGAAATATTAAAATTGGAAACGCCTATAAACTAGGTAAAATTCCCGATTCTATTTTAGAAGCGAATCAACCAGATCCATTTTTAACCAACCTAACTGTCAGCATACAGGAGTTACCTGGTCATGATGATCTCATTTTTGATAATCAAAATCAAATAGCGTTTGCTTCTGGAATGGATGGTTGGATTTGGAAATTGGATTTGAAATCGAATACGGCAGCAGCTTGGGTCAAAGCTCCGGTAAATCCTGCAGGTTTACAATTTGCAAATAAAAACAATGAATCCATATTAGTTTGCGCATCAAAACTTGGAGGTGTAACCTATGATGAAACACAACGAGTTGGTTTGTATGAGGTAAACATAAAATCAAAATCTGTTGTACCTCTTGTATTAACATTACCTAAAATCGAAAATTCCGATTTTGAAACTGTATATCCAGAGTCCAAACGACCCACCTTTGCATTAAAAAGCCTAAACGAAACAAATTCTAGATCCTTTTCCTTATGTAACGATCTCGCTGTATCTAACGATGGTAATAGAATTTATATTTCTGAACCATTTGAAAGGTCTGATGCGGCGATGGGAAGTGGTGCTGTACCGGAAGCGATCGGACTCTATCCTCATGGCAAACTTTGGATGTTTGACAGAAAACAAAATACAATCTCTCTTGTCATGAATGGATTTACTTTTGTAGATGGAATCATCATTGCAGAACATTCCGAGTCCAAAGAAGAATCTGTAATCATTACTGAGACAACAAAGTTTAGAATCATCAAAGCAAACATTAGCGGAAAAAAGGAAGGAACTTCTGAAATCTTATTTGAAAACCTTCCAGGTCTTGCAGATGGGTTGGAAAGAGATTCGAAAGGAAGAATTTGGATTGGTATCATCAAACCTCGCTCTGGTCTTGTGAACTTTATTCATAACAATCCATGGCTCAAACCATTTCTATTATCGCTCCCACAACGAATCCTACCGATTGCAAAAAAAACAGGAATCCTTGTTCTCGACTCATCCGGTAAAAAAGCACTCTACTACTCAATGCATGATGGATCAAAAATTAAAGATATTTCCGTGGCAGTTCCAAACTTAAATTTTGTGTATTTTCCTTCCTTCGATACTTCATCTCGAGGGTTATATTCAATACCAACCGCTAGTTTCCCGTTAGGTGAATGATCCAATGAAAACAAACTGCAACCAACAATCCTTTCAGGCTCATAAAAACTTTCTTTCGCTTCCAGCCATCAGTTTATTTTTGATCTTAATTTCTTGTCGAACACCAGAGGAATACTTCAAAAACCAAATCAAAGGACCAGTAGAACTCCCTTACCATCCAATGGTAAATTCAATTAAGTCCGAAGGTGATCCCATCAAACAAACAGTAACGATCAGCGGATCGACTCTACCTGCTCAAGATGAAATTCTTCTGCAAGAGGATTTAGGTAGAGCTTTTGTCGCTTCGATTGATGGTTGGATTTGGAAAGTAGATTTAATCAATAACACTTCGGAGCCTTTTGTCAAAACTCCGTTATTGCCGGGAGGAATGGTATTCCATCCTAAAAACAATGATATCATCTATATGTGTTTATCACGCGGAAAACAACATGATACAAACCTTACGGATGGACCTGGGATTTACGAATTAACCATATCAACCAAACAACTACGTAAAATTGGTACTCGTGTCCCCAGAACAGATAAAACCAAAGAACCGTCAGGTGATCAAATTGGAATCTTCTTCACAGCAGAGAAAGAAACAAAAATACCGATCTCACAACTAAATGATACGAACAGTCGTAATGTTGAAAAAGCAGATGATTTGACGATTAGTAAAGATGGGGAGCGAATCTATTTTACGGAACCATATAATCATCCAAATTCCATCCTTGGAGTGAGTTCTCAATCTAAACACGAAGTACTGACTTTAGGACGTAACGGACATCTTTGGAAATATGATTTGAAAGATAATACCGCAAGTTTAATCGCCCACCAATACACATATTTAGATGGAATCTTATTGGAATACGCACAAGGAGATATCGAATCATCCATTCTTTTAAATGAATTATCTAAATCCAGGCTCATCCGTTTGCACCTAACAGGAGATAAAAAAGGTAAAGATGAAATTGTCATCGAGGGGCTCCCTGGATTTCCTGATGGAATGGATAGAGATTCGAGTGGACGAATTTGGATCGCAATCCCTGTAGAAAGATCCAAACTAATTACTTGGTTGCATAAACATCCATCTTTGAAACGTCTCGTACTTTACATACCGGAAAGTTTACTTCCCGTTTCCAAAAAAACAGGTATCATGGCACTTTCACCTAACGGTAGTACTCCTTTATATTTCAGCATGCATGATGGTAGTTTGTTTTCGCATATCATTGTCGTTGTGCCAGGAAAAAATAAATTGTATCTGGCCGTATATCAAGATGGGTTCAAAGGATTTGTAAGCATGCCATACCCAAATAATCTTTAGTTGATAAATCTGGGCGCCTCGCAATCGAATCGAAATTCGACTCACATACATAAGGCGATCCCGCTCTCCGTTCCAATCTTTCCCTTCGGGAAAGGATTTCCACTTCGATCGGTGGCGCAGGGAAGTTGGAAATGGAAAATATGAACTTCCTAAAAATATTTTCTCTAGAAATCGGAAAGCGATTTTCACTTAGAGGGAATCATGGTAGATGGACCTCATTGGGTGGCGGGTCTAGTTCCCCACCCTAATCGGGCGGGGATACCATTATCCATTCTGTACCCGTAAACCACCTTTCCCATCCCAAATCCCCCTTGACCAAAATCAACTTCCCCGATCTCTTTGCCCCACCAATGAAAAAAATCTTACGTATCTTTACCTTCACCTTTCTTTCCTTAGTGGGCATTCTTGTCGTGTTAGTCACGACTATATATGCGTTAAGCTCAACGCGTATGAACAAAAAGTACGAAGTAAAACCTGTTCCCATTCCCAAGTTTTCGAAACCAGTTGACCTAGCTGAAGGGAAACGTCTTTATCAATCCCGAGGCTGTGGAGATTGCCATGACGTTGATGGAAGTGGAAGAACATTTATAGAAGATCCGGCCCTTGGAACGTTTTCAGGATCTAACCTAACATCGGGTAAAGGAGGGATCCTAATAGAGAGTACTGATGAAGAACTAGCCATTGCCATTCGTCATGGTGTTGGTAAAAATGGGAGGGCATTGTTGTTTATGCCATCTACCGACTTCCAAGGAATCACTAATGCGGATATTGGAAAATTAATCGCTTTCCTTCGTTCTTTGCCTGCTGTAAACAAACCACAAGGAGACCTCAAAGCAGGTCCCCTAGGAAGACTTCTTTTTTTAATCGGAGAAATTCCTATTTTTGTTTCTGCAGAGATCATCAATCACGAAACAATTCATCTAACGAATATTACACCTTCAGTTTCCTTAGATTACGGAAAATATGTTGCCTCCACTTGTACGGGATGCCATGGATTTAGTTTGAAAGGTGGTCCGATCCAAGGAGCTCCGCCTGAATGGCCACCAGCTCAAGATATCAGCAAAAATGGTTTAACACATTACACAGAATCTAGTTTCATTCAAACCATCAGAACCGGAAAACGTCCCGATGGTTCAGAGATGAAATTCCCAATGCCATGGAAAAGTTTAGGCCAATTGACCGATACCGAACTCAAAGCACTTTGGATGTACCTACAAACAATATAGTCTTTCATGACTATATAATTCTCTATCAATAGGTAAGTCCGATCTTCCTACTCTTTGGTAAAACTCAGCTCCGTTCCATCACTAAAATCTTTGATGGTTTGGAACTGAGCCACTGAGTTTCCTTCCATGGATTTGGACAACTCAAACAGAAATCCGCTTGTTTTTAAACTATGACTTCCTGGTGACCAGGTCCCCTTAAATTCTCGAGTCTCTTTTTCATTTAACTTTAATTTTGCGGTAAAGTCTTGGCCAGTTCCGATGATTTCTATGCCCACTTTTTGAGGTCCTGATTTTGGATTCCAATACATAGATGACCAATTCCCAACAAAGGTAGTTGGTAACTCTTCCAAAGACATGGCCCTCTTTTTCACCTGGATCTTTGGCTCATTCCAAAACACAGTGTCCGCGAGCATTACCGGGGGTTCCGATGAGCGCTAAAATCGTTACTCAGCCAGTTGACCTGCTTTCATCCTCACTACTTTTGACTCAATTACTACAATACCTTACTATGCCAAGCACCTCCATCACGAACGGCAAACCCTGATAAAAAGCCACCAATCGGAGGGATTGAACCAATGACATGGTCATGAATTGAATAGGTATTTCCAAAAGAAAAACCGGCGGAAATATTATAGAAGACAAAGGTTCCATCAACATTCGGAACATTAGTAAAGTTTAGGCTGTCTCCTGCATAATTGATTACGAACACTGACTGGTTAGTTGGGTGAGTGTGCGCTTTGGGTGCATATAGATCTGGTAAATCATCTGTTATAAAACTATTGATGGTTGAAATACTATTAGCTAGGGTTCCTAACCCTGATTCAAGTTTTACCATCAAAGCATTGAGTGCATTTGTTATAGAATCTTTTGCACTACCTACAAAAGAAGCAACGAGGTCATCCAAGGATCCAATTTTGATACTAGGAGCAAGTAAACTATTAACGATTGAATTTGGACTTAGCTTTGCTGCATTCATTCTTCTCCAATTTCGGAGATCGGAAAGAACTGTGACGGTACCCGAAATATTTCGAACTGAAGCTAATCGAATATCTTCTGGCTCTGCATTTTCTAGAAAAAGTATATCAAAAGCATTGGATCTATATTTAATCGCATAACCAGTAGAATCAAAATTACCGGATGATGTTTCCAGGAATCTGTGACGAACTACTACGATAGAGTCTGCCTCTGGTCTTGAAATTGGTAGGTTTACTATATCAGAAAATTGGATTCTTCTACCTTCACTATCATAAGCTAGTAATGACGAAATATTGATGGAACCTGGTGATGATCCTGGAGTGACTGCTCCTCCATTAAAAATATTTCCAGAAAAAATATCTGCAAATCGATTGATTATCTCTGTAGCAAGTGAGGAATGTTCTATTAAAAAATCCTGTTGATAAATCGGCTTTCCATTCCATGGCCACTCAATTCCGCTTAACTTTGACATAACACCTCCTTAATAAACTAACCAGTAGCGTTGCAGACTTAGAATGCCATCTGACAACTTTTGACCCTTATAAATATCTCCATCGCCTGGTTCAACAGATGAAAGATCTTCGAGTTCTTCCCAAACTTCATAGTAATTCCCACCAATTGTAGTTTTATTTAACATATTTAAAACATTACGTCTTGTTATACGATCAATTGTAGGTATATAGTAACGAACAGAATAGAAAAAATAATCACGTGATGCACAGATACTTCCAATTGGTCCACCCATCACGAAAAGCGAATCTATAAGCTTTTCTGCTTTGATTTCAGATAAACTTTTTCCAGTGATGGTGCTAATCAGAGATCGCTTTACAGAAATAGAAGCTGCTTTCTGTTTATAGCTATGCTCAAAAAGAATTCTTAGTTTATAGTCAGTATCATTCTCGTTATTTTCGCGGTCTCTTTTGGTGTCATAACGATTCCCCCACCAATCTAATCCTTTTCCAGAAGAACTTGAAAATTTGATTTGGTTGTATAGCCAATTGATTCTGACTAACCGTTCCTGCAAAACCATCAGGAAGGCAAAAAGTATAGAATACCATCGAATAGAGTTATGTTGATCTTTCGACTCTCGAATTGAGCGTCTCTGGTTTCTCCAAACATATTGATCAAAATTGAATGTAAAGCGATCGCTCATTAATATACCGCCATAATTACATCAAATTCAGAGCCTTTATAAGCAATTTGACCGGATCCAACAGGTATATCAGTATCGTTGTCTACATCGCAAGATACGGCATCAGGAAATTGGAGGAGTAATGATTTGAAAGAACTTACGATGAACGATTGCTGATCTTTTAGTTCTGCAAAAAAAGTGTCTATAAGCGTTTGTAATGCTGCAGGTGTAGGGATTGAATCTGCTGAGGCAAAATATAATGAGAAGACTTTATTTATAGGAATTGCACCCGCATTTTCAGGAATCACATGAGCTGCACCTCCAGGATTCATTGCTTCACTGTTGAAATGTTCTGAAACTTCATTAAGTTGAGCAGGTGATAACGCTGTGCCATCAGGCCCTAGTAATAACAACTTTACTACTCCGGGTATTCCGAGTGATTTACTAGATTTAAAAACAACTTTTTCGACGAATGTAAAACCGAGTGCGGTAAGAACATACCAATCAGGTGTCCATTCTTGTGAAGTCGCTCCAATTTGAATTTGTCTTAGTCTTTCCCTTACCGTCGCAAGCCGTTCCCTATCTCGGCCTCCAAAATATGGAATTGTATCTGGATTATAAACCACATCAATTTCGGGAATGTAATCAATATGTTCCGTAATGGTGTTAGGTGTTACATTGCCTTCTATTCCAGGCGTGAGGCATTCACAGATTAATTCAATGGTGTATTTACCAGTCGAATCCATAGGAACCAAAGCAGGTAATAATCCTTCCTGTAAAGTTTGGAAACGGATTTTCTTGTCGGTCGTTGCAACGGTATAGCCAACAGGAATTGGAACTTTATACACCGGCTGAACTGATGAGCCAATTCGAATTCGATGTTTTGCAGAAGTGGCTTCTTTCCATTCATCACCTAAATCATTAAGTGACAAGTGAAGATCTTCTTCCTCCATTGTGGAAGGATGTAGCGCATTTTGAAAGGCTAAGAGGTTTTTGTCTATAAAAAGGAATACTGCGTTTGCCAAAGCGCGCAAAAGGGTTCCTGTTTTTGATAGTGGAGACCGTAAGTCGTGGCCCTTAAATAATTCATTCTCGTCTTCTTCAACATAGCGAATGACTTCTCTTTGAACATTTTCCTTTGTAGTAAAAATTATCATTTAATTTACCTATGAATAAACAGCAGTTCCGACAAGATTTCGTTTAGTGCCTGCTGTCACATCAGCCTGAAGAGAATTCCACTCAGCCAATGTTTTATAACCTAGGTTTCCAGAAGCAGTCCAAGTGATTACTTCTCCCTTCCACTCTCTTGCATCAACCGGATCAGGACTAACAGAAGCCCAAGGCCATGGGGTTGCGTCAATTTGTCCATTAAGCCACAAGCCGTTAACTAAACATTCACAAGGAATTGTCCAGGCACCTAGCATATTAAGACCAACATCTCCTACAAATAAATTCCCCCATCCGTCTCTTGCGAAGTGCACAGTATTTACTGCTGGCACATATGCCCAACCTGCAGGAGTCACAACTCTGTTTTCATAGGAAACATTCTCGTAACCTACTAATGATTTTGTTGTTAGTAACATGCTAGCAAGCATTATACCCAGCCTTTCTTCCAAGAGCCAAGATAGTCAATTTCATCTTTATATATAGTGAGAAGGCTTCTTTTGTTTGCACCTGTATCAGGTGTTTCAAGGGAAGGTATGATTATGTTAGGTGGTAATGTTATTGTTCTTCCGCCAGTCGCATCTTGTTTAAATCGAAACACATAAACATCGCCTTCACTCCCTCCTGAAATTTCTGTAAAGGTAACATTGCCAGAAAGAGTGGCCTTAAATGAACGTTTGACGTTAAGTGAGGTGAGCGATACGGATCCGGAAATACTGCCTAAATCATGGATTGTATTATTCCATTTGTCCTTTTCGGAATCGGATACGAATCTACGCGAAGTAGAATCATTCACTTCAGCTGCAGGAATATTACCTGTATTTCTTTTGCCACCCAAAGCAGAATCAACTTCACTCTTTGTGTATGTATCCGACTTATTCGCTTTACTCAAATTTAAACGAAACACAGTTCCTGCAGAAGCTGGTTTATTCGCGATTTCAGAATCAGTATCGTTTACAATATCGGAAACATTGACTTTCCCTGTGGCATAGGCAGCGAGATCGACTGCATTTTCTTTGATGAGGTTTACGATTTCTTGTAAAGTATCAAGATCCACATCATCGGAAGAAATGATTTCATTTATCGTATGAATCTGATCCGCTAATTGTTTAACCGAGTATGCAGATGCAGCTTTGTTCGTAGCTGTAGATGAATGGCTTGTTAGAATATCCAAGACAGTCAATTGCAAAGCATTAATTACATTACCGAGACCGATCTGTTCTTTTGTAACCGAATGCGGATTACTATTATTTGTTTTATGATCGTTCAGCTGGTTAACAATTTCAGAGTCGTTCGAGATTCTTGCTGTTGCCTCATTATTGATTTCTGCCATCAAATCGTTAGAGAGATGTAAGTCTTCGTTTTCCCTTATCAAAGCTTCTTCTGAAATAGATTGAGTTAATAGCTCTTGAAGAGCACCTGAAAGATTTGTGATCAACGCACTTGTGAATGTAGCTATCTTTTCACTAGACCATGTGGTGTTTAAAGATTGTAGTTCATCTTGAATTAATAATCCAATGTTTTGTAAAATTTCTTCTTCAGCAGTTTCGTTTTCATAACCACCAGGGAACGTGCCAAAAACTTGGCAGTAGATAAAAATAAGAAGTTTTTCTGCAAGGTTTTCTCTAGCCCAAAACTTAGCTCGTTCCTTTAGTCCCTCAACTTCGTGAGTTGGAAGGTTATATTTGATCGCAAACTCTTGGATTTTCATAACGAAAGAGAAACCTCCGCATTTGATTTTGTCCGAAAGTATATTCCGATGGGTTTTTGTTTGTCTTCGTTAGTGACCTCAAGTGTGCGAGTATCGATTATTGGGAAATAATCTAGAACCCGTTGGATATCCGCTAAACGTTCTTGAGAAGAAATCTGATCATCACTTCTTAGAAAGATTCTTTGTCGACTGTAGATTTCAGGAAAGTCTAGATCATCAGCGACGGGCATATCGAAAGCTTCGATTAACATAGAAGAAATAATCTCTCGATCCTTATCTAAAATTTTTATTTCCTTACTCTTTTCTTCAAAGAGAAGATCTTTTGTTATAGGGTCAGTTGCAAAATCCACGTTATTACTCTTTTTCTTCTCTCAAGGATCGCAAGGTCTTTGTTATAAAATCCAAGTTCACTGTCCCTTATGTCCTAACTTTTTACGCACTAACCGAATACTTTAAATTTGTTTTATCAATATCAGATGGTACGGCAGGAAACGGGACAGCCTCTATTGCTCCGGCCATAGCACTTTTTAAAGATGCACCTCCATCAAACGGAGTGATTGTGGATGATTTTATTGCTGTATATAACGAATCAACGCTTGCTCGCACTTCATTCATCCATGTTTTCAATGAAATGGTATTCGGTGCAGTAATGCTGCCTGGTCCAATTGTCACACCAGTTGGTTCGATTTTTACTTCTAGCGGAGTAAGGTTTATTTTAATTCCTGTTTCAGATAACTCGTATTTAAGGATTGAACCAATTTGGCCATTCACCTTATCGATTTGATTGAATCCGATCGCAACAGATCTATCAGAACGATTATCTAGCGCAATTACGAGACACTTACTTCCTACCTTCGGAATAAACGGTGGAAAGAATTGAATGTCATCCTTCGGTGCATCTTTAATGATAACAGTCAATAAACCCGGGTCTCCCGTTACCGAATTTGGCTCTTTTTTTATATTCCTTACGGTAGCAATGGAAGGCCAATGGAATGAGAAATTCGCTAGAAAAATTGTTACTAAGTCATCTTCGAGGCTCATTCTGCACCTTTGAAATCGACAACAGATAGGTGGATGTTTTGGCGATACTTAGCATCTTTCGCAGACCATGTTTTTGTTACTTTTTCTACAAAAACATTTTTGGTACGTTTGGAATCATCTGGATCTTCGAAATGAATAATTTCTGAATGTTTTACAGAAGGGGCTCCAAAGGCTTCGAATTTTCCGACCAATCCCTTTCCGGCAATTTCCTTATAAATTGATTTGGCAAGTTCAGTAGCTTCCTTTTGAGATAAACGATCTACATCTACAAAATGCGGATCCCCTTTACCATATCTACCTTCAAGCGTTCTTCCCGTTTCAGTTTGATAGCTTCGAACTACTATGGTAACATCTTTCCCTTCGCGAGTAGAAACTTCATCCTTTATGATATTATGTGTTAACTTAAATCTTTTCGGGAGTCCAGGACTTAGGACTTTAGTTGGATCTTGTGCATAAAGAATCCCACCGCGAAAAAAGACATCAATTCCTCGTTTGTGTAATTGTTTCGCAGCCCAAGCACCACTTCTTCCATTTGTATCCATTGTGATTTTCACACCAGCGATGGCTGGATCCACTTTGATCGCAGTGCCAGAAGGTGAAATTTGCTGGAGATAACTTTCTATACTTGTATTGTAAAAATTTTTTGTTAGTTTCTTCAACTGCATTGCAAACATACCATCTCTACAAACAATCTCTAACGGCTGTTTTGCAGAAACATCTATTACAATTCCTTCGAATTCCAATATTTCGGATTTTTTTAAGAAGCTACCTTCATACCAAGCATACCAGCGAACATCCTGACCTTTTTTTATCAGTTGGGAATTGTATCCGAGTGCTTTTGGGAGTTTAATACGGAGCTCTGACGCATGTTCTTTCCGGCCTTCGATAAGATCCGCTTCTAAAATCTTATGAAGAGTGATGAGGCCAATCTCTAATCGTTGTTTCATAACGAAGGCCATTTTAGTTTAACCTCATTTGTGCAGCTTGAAACACACGTTTATCCACAAGAGCGGGAATAACAATTTCACCTCCTATTAGATATTTTAGAATTTGAGAATTGTTTGTATCTCGAATTAGATGTTCAAAGTGTTCGGTTTTATAATACTTGGCAGATAAATTCGTATACGTATCATTTTGTGTAACTGTATGAATTTGATTAGCTACTGGCACTGCACGCCTTACAAATAATTTTAAACCTTCGGAAAGATCATCATACCATTTGAATCCTAATTTTGAATTGTAGAAAGCGTTATCTTCCCGTAAGAGAGGCCAAAGTGTCCACTCTCCCCAATAGTAAGCAGCGATTCTTTGTAATGTTTCTCCTTCGGTCACGATATGGACTCTTTCATTGCTTTTTCCAGAGATCATAAAGGATTCTCCAAATCAAAAAACGGATTATCGCTGAGGGCTTCGAGTCTGACAGGCAATTCGTGAGCTCGGTCTTCATCCGGAAGTTCAATTTTTGTGAGTAAAACATTCCAAATCCCTAATGCGTTTAATTTTGGATGAATAACTTCTACTGAATCTAATTGATTCCAAACGGCAAGAATTTGTTTTAGCTCCTTAAAAGCCATCACCTGCAATCCCGTGGGGGAAACATATTCAAACTCAATAGTTAAATGCCAATCGTCATAGCCTACAACTTCTTTCGCAGTTCCAATTGCACCTGGGACTTGCGTGGCAGAATGATTTTTTTGTCTATAGCCAGTTACTTTTGTTCCGCGGGGACAAGTGTATGTTCCTATTTGTAACGGATCCAAATCTCCTGCAGTAAAACCTAAAAATGGACCACCTGGTACTGGATCTAAAAGCATTGAATCTCCTATCTATAAAATGCTGCAATGCGAGCTAACTCGTTTTCGAGACTTTGTCCTGCAAATAGGCCAGCCTCTTTGTAACCTTCTTTGCCTACATTGAATATTGCTTTCCCTACAATATTCTCAATTGTGATTTTAAAACTATTCCCACCGATCGGCTTACTGTTGTTTAGCGGATTGGATACATTTATTTTTGGTGCCTCTAATGCTTTAGAATATTCAGCGGGATTCAAATCCATATTCATTCCACCATTTTGGTGGAGTAGTTTTGCAGTTTGATTCAAACCTGCAGCTTTCAAAACATTATTAGAGGATATTGAAGAAGTGGCTGAGATTGGAACGGGAGAAGCCGTTTGTTTTGCAATCCCCAGATAACCAGATTTATTCAACTCTTCGATCTTAGATTGAACCTCGCCAATTTTTGCCGAGTATTCCTGAAATGCCAAGGATCCGGATTTTAATCCTTTCCTTTGGTTTTCCAAGAGTTCTTTAGTTTGGCCAAGTGTTTCGATTTGAGAACGGAACGCAGAGATTTGACCAAGTTCCGCCTCATCATTTGCCCGTTTGTTTTTTAAAACAGAAAGGGATTCTTCAATTCCTTTATAAGTTTGCGATCCACTCATACCGGCTTTGAGCATGTTTTGGCGTTGTTTTTCTAAGGACTTTATTTTTGAATCCGCCTGTCCAACGTTATACTGTAAATCGATTTCTCGTTTACCGGTTTCGTCAGCGAAATATTTCTTTGTCCAATAGTAAGCTTCACGGATGGCTCCGGTGATAGAGTCCCAGTTGTCAATAATGTGGCCCAATGCAGTGATGGTCCATCCAATTGGGCCACTAAGTGCAAGTAGAACGCTAATTAGTTGTTTGTGCTCTTGCCAGGCTGAACTTACCGATGCTGATATCTCATCCCAATAGTTAATAACCAAAACGACAACTGCGATTAAAGCCACTAACGCAAGGATAACGGCTCCAACCGGATTTGCAGATAAGGCAGCATTGAATGCCCATTGCGCAGCCGTTGCAAAAGAAGTTTTCCCTGACAACACAGCATAAACCATGCCTGTTAGAGTAATACTTGTTCTTTCCACACCGAGTAATGCGATGTTAGTTGTTCTTGCAATGGCCGCAGCTCTAACAGCTGCGATTTGACCAAGCAAGGCAACCTTATTCATTACCCAAGCTCCACTGTTATAAAAAACAGCTCCTGTTTCTAATAAAATGGTTCCGGTATATCTGGTATTTGCAACGGCAGCGGCAGCTTTAATTGCAGTATAAGCTTTCATAAATGAGACGTAAGATACCACTGCTCCTAAAAGGGCAAAAAATGGAGGCAATGCGACCAGGATCCAACCAGCAAAAAATCGAAACTTTTCGCTTTCATTCACAAACTCAATCAAGTGTCCAGTGCCATCGGCAATCATTCCAAGAAAACCGGAAACTGGCCCATCCGTTACACTTGCAAAAGTATCACCTAATGCCTTGATAGAACTTGTAACCCGGTGCCATTGTGCTCCTGTGTTGGCTGTCACTGTTTCAGAAGCTGTTTCAAATGCAGAAAAATCCATTTTATTCACGGTACCACCAAGATAGTTGATATCTTGTTGGAGTTTCCCAACGTGAGGCATTAAGTTAAGAATTGTTTTTACGCCTTCTTCTCCAAATGCTTTGATAAGAGTTGGAAGGTCATTTGTAGCATCGATATCTCCAAACTTTGTATTGATCTCTTGTAATACTGCTGGCATCGACTTGAGTTTACCTGTGGCTTCAGTTGCGCTTAAGCCAATAGATTTCATACCGGGTCCAATCTTTGAAAGGAACGCTCTATAGGCTGTCCCTGCTTCTCCCGGATTCATAACGTTTTGTAATCTTCCTAGAACCGCAGACTGTTCTGTAAATGTAACATTGAGTGAAGCTGCAGCGGATCCTAGGCTATTCATCGCCTGGTTCATCGCAGCTCCATCGGTTCTATACATCCGTGCCGCTTCAGTGATTGTATTTCCGACCATTCGGCCAAAATCGGCATCAGACATACCCGAATACATTGTTTTATATTGGTTGTAAGTCATGCCGAATAACTTAGATAAGTCGGCAAACGATCCTTTGGTTGCGATTGCTGTTTTTTTTACTGATTCTGCAAATTTAGGAAGTGAGTCTGCTTGTAATCCTTCTACTGCAGATTTTAAATCATACATCCCAGTTAGGATTTCTGTTTTATCGATTCCAGTTTCAACTGATAGGTGAGAACCGGCTGCAGAAAGTGATTGCACTTCCTCAATGGAAAATCCTAGTGTTTGGAGTTCTTTTTCTAGCTTGGAAGTTTCCATCCTTGCTGAAATCATATTTTTGGAAAAGCCCAGAGTAGTAGCTGCACCCCAAGCCATGATTTTTCCCCATTTTTGGGAAGTCGCGAAACTGCGGTCTATGGATTTTACTTGGTCTTCTGTTAGTTTAACGGAATTGCGGAGTTCATCCCAGTGGTTTTTTAGATTTTGAATCCCACTGGTCATCCCATCCTTAAGACTGAGAACGACTCCTAGTTCGAATGTTTCCATTGCTCATATACCAATGGAAACACAGTAATCATAAAGTTTGCGAAACTTAATCCGTATGCAAGAATTCGATATGCTTTGTCATCGATCTTCCTTGCGAAGTAAACACCAAAAAAAGGAACGATAAGAGCGAGGCATGCTAGATTTATATTTCTATTGTCCCGTGCAATATTGACATGCAAAGCATGGTTTAACCGTTCCATTCGCTCCTTCTGTTCTTTGTCGTTCATATACGTTAGACTAGCTGTGTTTCCAAATAAAGTCAAGAAGGAAAAGATTTCGCAAGACCCCTGTTAACGCCAGCGGCGATGATATCGGCCAACCTATCCTGAATCCAATTAATGTCTTCGTTCAAGTTGACCAAACCTTCGACGTCCATTACACCTGGCATGGTTTTTCCGGGAAAGAAAACATCATTCAGAACTTGTAACTGTACGTAAGTGGCCTTTAAATCCTCCTTCCGATTTTTTAAAGCTTTTTTGCAGTCACCTCTTGGTTAACCTTTGCAAGCTGAAGAAGTTTTTTCGCGAAAGCACTTGCGAGTCCTGGGCTTCCTGAATTTATCCAATTTTGAAAAACATTTGAATTCGGATAAACAGAGCATTCCGAAATGAATTGCAGATCAGCTTCCGTTCCGGTTAGTTTATCTGATCGTTTTTGAATTTTTTCAAGAATTTCTTTTGAAGGTACTCTCATTAGGGCCGACTTCTCATCCGCCTCTAAGAGGTGAAGCCCGCCTAGTGGTTCTAGAAAACGTTTCACAGTGGTGATTGGTTCCTTATACTCCTCAAGAAATTCTTCCGTAACTGGAATGTATTCCTTTGGAAATAGATCCATCGCTGCTTTAAAATCTGTAACCGAAACTGTTTGTTCTTGGCTTAATTCCATAATTGTTTTACCTCCTAACTATGTGAATGTGATAATTGGGTAACTTGTCACTGCAAGATCCAATTCAACTTCTGAAGTATCATCGGATTCCTTAAAAGACAACGGTACCTTAGTAATTGTAACGGCAGGGATTGTGAGTTTGAAATTCCCATCCTCACTTTCTGCAGATGCTGTAACAGGAAATGGTGGAAGTTTTAATAAATCTCCACCCATAGCAATAGCTGCCTGAAACATATACTTCAACTCAGAAAGTTGAAGCTTTAGTTTTGCCGATCTTTTGTAGCTTTTTACAGACCAAGATACAGGCTCTCCACCTTTTCCAAGCTTAAACGCAACTTCCTTCTCGTAATCTAACGAGAATTCAGAGAACTTAATCAGTTCTCTGCCCATAACGTTTGCTGTAAAATTTTCAAAACTCAAACTCTGTGGTAATACATCACCAGGTTTAACACTCATTTAGTCCTCCTATTGAGTCGCTTGTCCGAATTGGGTCGTCCATTGAATGGCATCCAATCTATCTTTGATGAACATTTTGATTGTTGCCGGTAAAACTTTTTGATTTCCAACCTTCTTGATTTTCCCGAATACAATTTCGTGACCGGAAAGCTCTGATTCGCCTGGTTTCTCCATCGATTCCGAAACTGCTTTATCACAGTATGCCTTCACCGCATCCAATCCGCCAGATCCTGAATTTGTCTCTGTATCCATTTTTAAAAATGGAAGAGATGTTTTGTAAATGATACGTTCGAGTTTATTCTTACGTCTCATTTCTGGAATATTCTTAAAATCTGAATCAGCAGCTGCCATGAGGTTGTCACTTGCGATGAAAACACCTCTTTCATCTGGATACATTTGGAGCATCGTTAAACCGATGCTATCCAGTGGTTTCAAGTAAGTGTTATATGCTCCAATCCAATAGCGAATTCCAATAAAGGTTCTCGATTTATTTTTTTTCACCCAAGCTGCACTTTCGTTTACACGACTAGCGGCAATTCGAGCAGAAAGGAAAGTCGCAGCGTTTCGATAAATTTCATTTGCTTCAGAAATTTCTTTTGCGGCATTCCAACCACCGGCAGACTCAATACCGCCAGCAATGTACCGGCCTTCGGCACTTACTACACAGACATTCTCACTTCTGAAGGAATCCCATTCATCTTGAATTCTCTGGAAGTAAGCAGGAACCGTTTCAGCGACTGGAGAAGTTAGTTTTCCTTCAACTTCAAGAACTGCAAACAGGCGAAATAATTTCTCGTTACGCATTTCCAAAAGCAATTGTCCGATGGCCACCGCAGTTGCGCGATTAACACCTTTTATTACGTGAATGAAGTAGAAGGGGTTATCGGCTTGGTCCAATTGTTTCAATGAATTGACACATTCCAAAACACTAGCCATTGATGCAGAAGGTGCATTGATAATAAATGTCCAAGTATCACCCACTTTAAAAGTATCTGCAGGTGTTGTGGCATTCGTGAAGGTGGCTGATGCTCCAACAGCAAGTGCAATCACTCCACTGAGTGGCAAAATCACAGGAGGCGCAAAATTAACTCCACCGTCTTCTGATTTACGAACCTCTGCAGCTCCGAGTGCTCCTGCTTTCGTAAAACGTAAGACCACTTTTCTAGATCCAGTTGGATTACCGCTGACAGTAGGTGCAACAGCTGAACCTGTGTTTGTTTCAGATGGAATTGCAGGTTCTACTGTTCCAACCGTATCACTAGCAGGTCTACCTGCAAGAACTGGTACGGGAACTTCTCCAGCAGCTTCATCAAATTCTTCGAAATGTTGTTGGAGAGAATCAACAAGTGGCCCTTGTCCAAAATAATCTTTCGCTTCTTGTGTCGAAAAAATTAGTTTGTATTTATTCGGTTCACCTAATTCAGCCTCTCCAATTTTAGCATGGATCCGATCTTCGAATCCTTCCGAATTATTAAGGCCACCACTTTGGTGCGTTGTTGTTACTGAACTTAATGCCATTTACTCTCCTCCTTTTGCGCCGACAAAAAATATGCACTTCATTTTAAGATCCGGTGTTGAGCACCTAACTCTCAAGACGGTAAGGTTTTCCAGTCCTGCTAGTTTTAGCTCTTTTGTTTTTACCCAAACCGCTGAATCATTTAATTCAAATTCAAAAGGAGCGGGTTCATCCTTTTTTACGTTTGCTGATGAACTAGTTTCGGCCCAAACACCATGAACATGCAATAGCTGAATATTTGTTAGTTCAGCAATCGGAAGCTCCTTGGGGCCTGCAGCCTGTGTTAGTTCGATTTTAAAATTGTCCATAGCTTCCTCGCAATCATGCGAAGAAGATACATCCACAATATTTTTTTTGAGTATGGCCCCATCAGGGATCCTTACTAACTGAACGGTCGTTTGAATTTGATAACGATCCATTATTTCCTCTCAATCTGAACAGGTTCTTGAATCTCTAGAGTGACTCCTGCTAACGTCTCTTCTTCTTCTATTGTATAAAGACCATCCTTGAAAATGATTTCAAAGATAAGTTTGTAATAACCGTTTTGTGCTTCAGGATCATCAATCATATTGGTGATTCCTGAACGAATTTCAAACGGTATCTCTTCTGTTGTCTTTGCATTTCGATGGGTTGCAACATACAGCAAACACTGATCAAGCATTCCTCGATCAGATATGGAACTTACTACATCCAGAGATGGATCGCCAAACCAAAAGTCTACGGTATACTTGATTTCTTGTTCAACATTTCTTACTGCATTCTTAAAAAATTTTCCTTCTGGACGAACGATAGTAGACAACCGATGTTTCCTATTTTTCCATTTGCGGTTAGTCGACCCATTGTATTTGATCACCGCACATGGAATTGAATCCTGCAAATCATCAAGTTTTGGAACATATTCAAAAACTTTATCTGCAGGAATAATTGGAGACGGTGTTTGATCAAGCTCTGTATCCAGATCTTCAGGAACCGCAACACAACTGGCAATCATCGATTTGATATAAGCGATATGATGTGCTTTCAATTAAAGATCTCCGAAATTGCCTTTAGATAATTTTCTTTGATTGGCTCAATTGAATCTTTCATAGCAGGGCGAACATGAGGTCTTTCTTTTATCCCACCAGCTTCGTATCCAAACTCTTGGGCACGTGCTTGTGGTGCATTAGTACCAACTTCGTATGTTTCACTGTCATGCTTTCTGATCTCATAACTGGAAGAATATTCACCGTGAGCGATTAGGATCAAAGGAGACAGTCGTTCTCTTTTTTTCCGTGCCTTTGTTTTCTCACTTAACGATGGCCAGCTGGTTGCATATTTTTGACTGCGAATCCCCTTGGTTATATTTGCTTGAAGAATCGCTGCATTCTCCGCTTGCGTTTTCCCCAAGATTTTAGAACCTCTCTTGGCTGCTTTAGCAAGCATTGGCCCAAATGAGTCGGTAACTGACATCATACAGAGTTCCCTCCGGCCTTTGGTTTGTAGATTTCTATCCGTATAACAGAAAATCCATCAAGCTCTTGTGCTGGATGAATTGTAGAGATTAACCAATGTTCATAGGTATTCTTTAGGTTTTCTGGTAAGGCCACTGCTGAACGTAAAATCCTGCATTCCTGCGTGATCAGAATGTCTTTAAGTTCTTCCGTGAGAACTTGACAGATAGCAGAGTATGTTTGACGTTCGCCTACAGATTTGTCTTCATCTGACCGGGTCCAGATCCAATTGCAATCGATACTTCCAATTGGCTTCCAAGTGATATCCTTTTTAGAGTTTAATCCTTGTTTTCCGGCCTGAGTATCCTTAGATAAAATTGTAATAGTTGCATTCGTTGTGCTTCGAAAGCCTCGGTCCAACATTGATCGGATGCTCATATGATTTATGCCACTCCTTCAAAAGGGGTGGGAAGTTTTCCAAAAAGTATTTGGTATGCTTTGTTTCTTAAGCCTGCAGCAATTTCCCCACGTTCTTCCGCACTCATTCGAGAACGTTTGACTTTCGTTCCTTCAGATCCACCAGAGGAAACTTCTTCCGGATTAAAACTGTCGTCATAACCGAATTCTTCCGCGATCTCCGCCTTGATGAGTAAGAGCTCTGCTGTCAAAACTTTTGGACCATATGGTTCTTGTGAAGGAACAGGGAATCCCCAATCCTCAATTTTATTATGGGCAAACAAAGCACAGGTTTCTAAAAATGATTCAAATGGAGAAGGTAAACCTCCTTCTGTTGAATCACTCAAATCCAAATCTTTTCCTCGGACTCGAATTATTTTTTTAAGTTCCTGTACTTTGTGTAACATATCAATTTTTCCTAGCGATGAACTATATTCTTAAAATAGAAAAATCACCATTAGGTGGATGGTGAAACATTAGAAAAACTAGATACGGTTTGTTATATGTTAGGTTTCTTTTCGTTGTTCTATTTGGTTTTCCACCAGATGTTTTTGAAATTTTTAGATTGCTGTAACTCTCAAGAAAGTTCTGATCAAAATCAATTTGATCTAAATTTTTCTCTACGATTCCAGTATGGAAAACCGCAGTTGATTCGATAGAAATCGAATGCACCGCAGTTTTAGATTGTTTGGTTTCTGTTCGATTAGCGAAAATGTTTGCAGTTGCGAACAAAAAAATCGCCAAAAGAATTGTCGTGATTTTTAACTTCATTTCATCCTCCTGTCTAAATGAAATTGCGATCTGGCTATTCGCCAGATACTTCTGTTACTTTTAAGCTTTCTTGTTCTTTTGAGCACAGCTATTTGAGAAAAGCTTTGCGAACTCAAAGTCGTATGAAATCACACTTCCTTGAATTTGCTCTCGGATGAATTTTTCACTTTCAACTAGCTGACCAGCTGCATCTTCAATAAGTTCTAGAGTTAAGTTCTTATTCCAAACAAGAACAGAATCAGCATCCATCTCTTGGTGAGTCTTCCAAACGATTCCAAAGAAACCTGCAACCTCTCCATCTTTTAGGAAACCTTCCAAAACGTTTACAGATTGGAATTGTTTGAAATTCGTTTCATCCGTAAGAATTTTTTCCAAGAATGCTGGATGGACCACTGCGTGAGTATATTCAGCTCCCTTGGTTGGATTCAAAAGTAGATTCACTAGATCGGAATATTTCCAAGTGGAGGTGGCTGTTTCAGTCGCAACGATTGCAGTATTTGCATTTCCGTCACCTTGCTTAATCACTTGCAATGCTCGATGAGTGATTTGTTTAGATAGGTTCCAACCAAATACCTGAAAGATATGTTGCGCTTTTAAAACCTGAAGTCGCTTTAACGCATCATAGGTGAAGTCAATTTCGATACCGACTTTGCGAGTAGAAATTGCGTTTTCCTTTGTTGCGATAACGGCTCGTGGAAATTGGGATCCTTCTTTTGATTTGGCCTTGGCCTTAAGGTCGGATGCATTGATATCAAGGGCCACTGATTTGGCGGAACCTTGGGTAACTCTTGTTTTGACACTATGAGTATCATCGAGTTTAACATCCAATTTCCCAGAGTTCATTCCAAGGTAAATGTTTTGGTTGATAAACTCAGGGAAGAGAACTTTTGACATTGGAGATGCCTTGATGAAATCATCTACAGCGAAATTTGCCTTACCGATTGGAATGTCATTGGCCATCAATTGGCGCTCAAAGGCAGTCAGATCTTTTCCAATTGGATTTGCTGGATCATAACCTGCCTGAACCTCCTTTTGCTCGAGGAATTCATTCATTGACATTCCTTCGGATTTTGCGTCTGCGTAAATGCCAGCGTCTAATTCTAGCTTAACGAGACCTTCTTTTGTTTTTGTGTCTGCCATGTCTTCCTCCTTACAGAATAAATGTGAACTTGCTTGCGCTAGAATCGACGTTGACCACTCGGACGGATAGTCCGCTTGCAGCGACTTTTAGTTTCCCTGCGGCGTCACTCTGAACTGTTATCAACCCAAGTGTTGGTGCCGCACCGGAATACTCAAATTCCAGCATTCCAGCCACTTTCACGGCTGCAATACCAGGTTCAACGGACGAGAGTTGACCAAGGGGAATATCGTTATTGGCAGCTACTCCCACCGTTTTGTTTGCTGAAATTTTTACAGCTTTTCCAACATCAGCTTGAGTGAGTCCACTTTGTTTAAGTGTTATTAGCGTTGGAGGAATGACTCCAACAAGACCTGGGTCAAAAGGATCATCAGATAGTCCCATTACTTTCCTCCTATTTTATAGTTACCGGCGTTCTTTTTGGTTTCTACAGCCGTTTTATCATTTTCGGAAAACTCACTCGATGCCCGAGTTAGCTGGTCCGAACCACAGGATCCACATTTGAGCGGATGTTTCTCTTCAAGCTTTGCGCCGTATTGAGCGCAAAAAGCCTTCACCTGTTCCATGTTTGCAGATTGAATCATTTTTTCGATGATTGGATCTGGTTTGTTTGATGTGAACAACCGATAGGCGGTAAGTGCTTTTTCCACGTAAGACTGCAGTAACTTCTTTGGCTCTTCGAGAAGAGTTACCACTTCAGAAATTTTCGAATCAAATTCGAAAGTCTCAGGAAAAGTTTCTAAACCGAATATCTTAGAAAATTTTGCAGTCGTTGAGACCGCTTGATCTTGTGAAAGTTCAGCGGTTTTGAGTTTCCCGTTTAGGGATTCGATGTTTTGCCCCGCTTGTGAAAGCACAGCCTCTAGTTTTTCTGACGGTAGATCAATAAACTCACCCTCCCCAACGGACAGACCGAGTTTTTTCATATCTACCCCCAGAGTTGTCAAAATAGCGCGTTTAATTTGCGGCATTTCTTCATTCTCCTTAGGGTTTTCTTCTTCAAAATGAGTGCTATTTACAGAATGGAATTTTTTTGCAGTAGGATCAGCACCTGCAGCAACGAGAGAAGTTTCTGGGATTTTTAAGATTTTAGTGGCGATCAAACGAACAATCTGACCGTCCACTTCTTCACCTAATCGCCAATAGAAGCCATCCAAATCAACGTGTGACCGTTTAAATTGAAAGATGATTCCAACGGAATTGGAATCAATCAATGGAGGATCTGTTTGTAAACGTGTTACAATTTCAGGAGCAATGTTCTTAAAAATACGAAACACTGCATCAATTCCATTAACTCCTGTTCTATTTGAAAAAACAGGATCTCTTGTTGCCCCAACGGAATTTCTCACATTTGTTACATGATCAGTATAGATTTTTGTTTTGAAAAGGTTCGTAGCTTTTTCAAGAACGCCTTCCTCGCTAAAATCAACCCACCAACCTGGTATGAGAACCATCGACAACATTCGAAACATAAATTCTGCATATTCATTGGTCTCCGCGATCGGAGAGAACTTTGCAGAGTTTTCGCCTTGTTTGTTTTCGATCTGCGCAACAAGATTGGAACGACACTCTACGCGAGCAGTTCCTGAATTGTGTATCAGTAAACCGTTCTCAAGTTTCGCCCAACCTTCCTCGTTAAATTTTAATGTTTTAGTCTGTGCACTCACAATAGTTAAATTCTATGTGAGCGAGTCTTTGATAAAATAAAAGTACGAAATCTTGGCAGTGACCTCAAGTGTCTCTTATGTCCTAACTTTTTTTGTATTACTTAAGTTTTGAATCGTGGCCTCGACCACAACAGGAACATAGTTGGTTTGCTTTAGTCTCAAGTCGTTTTTTGTTTAAGTAATCCTGTGCTTCCGAAATTAGAATCCGCGTAGACCTTTCAGAAAGCTCATATGCGGGGATATTTCCGCGATCTATCTCTCTATATATGTGTTTGGCACTGACTTCACAAAGACGTGCAAAGTGCGGAACCGTATAAAATAGTTTAGAAGTCTCCTTCGATAGTTTAATTTTTCCTTTAGGTTTATTCATGATCACCTAACGGCCTATCATAAAAAAAATTATTGTCAAACTGATTTTAGAGACATAGAATACTTTTGAGGACAATTAACATGGGTGAGGTAAAAAAACTATCCGCAGAACATTTAAAAAAGATATGGGCCACTGCAAATGAAATTCATATATCGAAAGAACAGCTAAAGCAGATTGTATTTGAATCTGTAAAAGAAGATTCTATTTCAAACTTAACACCCGGCAAGGCCGTACTAGTAGTCGCACGGTTGAACGAACTAAGAAATGAATATTTTTCTAATCGAAAGAAAAGCAAACTGGAACTATTAAGATATAAACTCCAAAAGAGATCTTATTCTCAATTGATTAAAGCAAAAGAAATTTGTAATGAGATCAAAAAAGCGGGAAAAGAATTTGATTTAGACCAGTTTGCACAGCGTCAATATAGCAAACCGTTTGATCTATTAACACGAGCACAAGCGGCAAAACTCATTCAAGCCCTTTTGGTAATTCAGTCCCGTTTGCTCTCGAATTTTTAATATATGCTATTTCTTCGTAATATGGTGGACGATCAAGATTGCAAACCCATTTATATTCTTTTAAAAACAAGTTTAATTTATGGAGAGTTTCGATCCTCAAAGCATCAGTCGCAAACTCTTTATAGAAATGCCGCATACTTCCATCGGGATTCTCAACGTATATTCTAGTAGGATCATTATCCGAAGTTGCTTTTTCTAAAGCTTCATTACGTGGCAATGTACCTAGATTTGGGCAGGCGTTTTCCAATCTGTTTTTATATACAGAAAAATAATTTTTATGCACCCATTCTAAACTACTATTCCAAAGATCATAAACAAGAACGATCGGATTTAGAAACGCTATAAAAACAAATGCGAACATAATAAAATCCTTTTATTGCAACCTAACGAAAATTTAGTTCTAAAAAAATATTAGGTAAAGCAAAAATTCTTAACCTTTCTAGACAAAAACCTTGCCAATTGTCCCTGGGGGAAATTATACTAAACAGATAATTAGGTATGAAAATGTTTGATGTCAAGGAAGACGAATATGAGATTTGGTTGAGTGAAATAGGAGCCAGCCTAGATAGGCTGGTTCACAGTTTAATGACAGAGGATATTTTTTATGAGAAAATTAGAGAGGAAACTGCCAGAGAAATCCTATTCATGTTCAGCCTGAGGAAATAAGAATCCCCAAAGAGATTGAACGTATTTTCCTTTAGGGTAGGGCTTAAATCTCCAACTATCAAAACCAAAGATTGGCTCCACAGCTAAAACCACCGGAATCCAACTCCAAAATCCCCACAAAATAGGAACATCTGCATTTTGATAAAGCCTCATTGGCAACCCCATATAGATTACATATATTGAGTCTTTCATTAGTTCTTCGTCCGTAACGTCTTCAGCTAGTTTTACAAAGTCCATAGTGCTCATAATTAACAAAATCGGTTTATGGCTTGGAACGGCTAGATATTTTTATGGGAATTCTAATAAGATAGGTTAGAAAAAAAGTAGCTGAATCAGCCTCGTTCATTAAACGCCCGCTGATCCAAACTACCTATCTAAATCCCACTACCTAGGTGGGAGGTTTGTATTTGCTTTTATGAATACTTAACTTGAAAGCTTCAAGACCATATTCATGAGCAAATACTCGCCTCTTCAATCCACGGTGGTAGTATGACTTAACGAAGATTATGACATAGTCGTCTTCATTTTTCATCATGTTTCTACCCTCCTTCCTCTTGGCCCCGAGTAGGGCCTAAAGGGGATTAAGGTTTCGTAACCTCGAGACGATAATATTATTGACGAGAAGATTATGTTCGTCTAAATAGTCAGTACACACTAACAATAAATAAGAACGTAACCCCGGGCGCCATAAAACTAAATGCCTCGGCTTTGACCAAAACCGGGGGGAGAGCCTCAAGGTTCCTCTCCTCGGAGTTTTTCGGTTAAAGGCTTTTCTGTTACTCAGCTCACATAAAAAGCGACAAGCACTCTTCTATATTTGCTGCCAAATGCCTATTCTGATTCCAAGGCAAGCCCAAATTTTGTCAATGAGAAAACCCTTAAAAAGAAAGGAAATAAGAGACAGGATACCCCGCAAAAAAAGATAGGTCACTTTAGATATTTTTAAATTATGTCTCGTTAAATTCGATTACCATTTCAGTGACCAATTTCCTATTAAAATTAGGGAAAAATTTGGAATCTATTTTTTGTTTCCCACCAAAAATCGACTTTTCCTTAATGAATTTGAGGAATTCGAATATTTAGCTTACCTCTTCTATATTTGTTAGCTGGTTAAACATCATTCAGCAATGGGATAATTTATTGTTATGTGTTGAGTGTAATTATGTCGCAATGTATAAGTGACATAAGAAGTTATTTTTCTAAGGTTTTAGTCTGTTAGAAAAATAAAAAAATTATTCTTTGCCTAGCAGCTTCTTCACCAAATTTCTCACGATTTCAAGGCCTACTTGATCCGACTTGGCTAGTTCCCGTATCCCTTCAATCGCCTCTGCTAAAACCGGATCGACCTTGGTTTGGAAATGCTGAGCTCTCAACTCTTCTAATTTAGAAATCGAATTATGTATTTCCGCGGTAGTCGGGCGAAACATTTGACCTTCTCCCGCAAGAAGCCAATCGAGATTCACGTTAAATTCCTTGGAAATTTTCGTTAATGTTTCTTGCGATGGCAGATTTTTCCCGTTAATGATCTCGCTTACAAATCCCTGGGACACACCAATCCTAATCGCGAAGTCCTTCTGAGTGAGGGAAAGGGATTTTATGAGCTCTCGAAACCTATTCCCCACCGAACACCTCAAGGTCACAAATAAAAAGAATTGTGACCTTTAAAAAAAATAGCAATTGGCGATAATTTGTGCTTGTCATATTCGTAATTAGCGATATTATCGCTAATAGTTAATTATTGAGTATATCGGCACAGACGGGGGTCAATCCCGAACTTTTGGGGGAAGAAATTTATGAACAAAAAAATTAGTTCAATTTTGGCGGAAATTGGAAAGGAGCAACAGGGAAACGAGAATTGTCGGACGATTGATGATCTGGATTCAGAGATCCATCATCTACCGATAGAACTTGGATCTATCGTGGATGATTACGATGAAGATGCGGACGGCTCAATACTCAGAGAAGCACTCATTTCGAATGCAGCGATGATTGTTGGGATTATTGCTGCCATGGATGAGGCTAACTAACGATGGCTACTACAAAAAAAAGCTATTACATCCCTAAAGCCCTTCGCGAAGATGCGAAGCGAGAAATTAGCTATCGTTATGGTTCTGTATCAAAATGGGCAGAAACATTAGATTTGAATTATAATTATCTAACACAAGTGTTAAATGGTCTAGCACCTTGTTCTGGTAATTACGCAATCTCCTTGGCCAAAGAAGGACTTATACCATCTGACAAAGCGAAGGTGTCCAAGTGAGTTTGGTTGAAAAGTCTCGCGGCCCTAAGCTCCCCCTTAAATTGCAGTTATTTGCTAAACCGGGGAAGAGAGTTAGTGATTTAGCAATGCGAAGTTCAGTAAGTCATAGCTTAATTTCGAAAGTGTTAAATGGCCACAAAACTTCCTCTCGCGTTGATTCGATACTTCAAGCCGAATGGGGTATCACGATAGAAGAAGCACGTTCTATCTATAAAGAACATAGAGAGCGAATGGAAAGCGGAAACCCTGTTACTACTCGCGAGGCGTTCGAATTCAAACAATCGATTAACTACAGACAGGCGCTAAAATCTGGAAAAACTACGAAAACCTGGGAAGAGTACCTCGCGGTAATGGATCAAATTTCTTGGCCTACTTTTCAGTATGCATTTATGCAACGCGGGGTTTCCGCATGAACAGCGAAAAAGATCCGAACGAAATCGTGAGTGCGATTCAGCTTTATCGAAAGCTCTGGCAGAAACTACCTCTATTTGTTAGAGCCACCTTGATTGGAATATCAGTCGCATGGGTGATGTTTGGTTTATATTCGGGTGATTTTTCTTCACAATACTGGGATCAATCTACGAGAGGATCATTTCTATTAACCGTTCAGTTGTTGGTCTTGCTATATTTGTTCATTACTTCAACCACGGAGGATTCCTTATGAATCCTTCTGTTTTAGATACAATAACAAAGAACGCTCGGATTTATTTTGAAACGAACACTGACCGTGGCGAATACACAAACGGTTTTGTGGAAGGATACAAAAGCTTAAAGCAAACTAAGAATTCAGAACCAGCAGACCTTGGTTATGACCATGGAACAAAACAAAGACAGATGGAAGAACGTAAGGCGAAGGAACGCCACAACAAGGGGAAATGAGATGGTGCGAGTTACTGGTTTAGTTTCTGCCTCCTGTAAAATTTCGCCAAAGAATGTTTCGTACACACTCTCTGGTGACTTGCGAACCCAACTTACACTAAAACGCATTCAATTGGTTCGGAAAAATGACCTTCCCCCCTATCAACCATATTTAAAAGATCGAGAGGATCACTTTGGAAAATTTGCAAACTTAGTCTCTCGAATTGGATCGTTAGGTTATGTGATGAAAGATGGTTCAAATAGAGAAATTGCACAACATCTTATTTATCTCGCGGCTCATGCTCTTTCTTGGGCAGAGAATTACGTGGAGGATCTTCCATGACCATTGCTGAACGAATCTCATTTCTGCGAGGAGCACTCTGGCTGAAATATGCAGAGCAAGCGATTAAAGAAATTGGAAGAGGTCGGCAAAACCGCAGCAAGGTACACCGTAGGATTGCAGAACTTGCGATCAACCGCGCTTCGATTGAACAAGCTTTTATTGAAGACATGAACGAGATTGCCGACTTTGCCGAATGGCAGAATGAGAAACTCGTTGAGGAAAGATTAGGTGGAAAAAATAGATGAGCAACAAATCAAAACCTTTTCGACATCGGCATCAAATCAAAAAGCTGAGAGCTCTTATTCTTTGCGGTCTTTCGGAAACTCGATTCAACTCTTTCTGGGATTCACTTCTCGATTTAGAAAAAGAAAGATTTTCGAGCAAAGAGATCGCCTCACTTGCT
Source organism: Leptospira abararensis (assembly GCF_016918735.1). Lineage (GTDB taxonomy): Bacteria > Spirochaetota > Leptospiria > Leptospirales > Leptospiraceae > Leptospira_A > Leptospira_A abararensis. Next base: position 31,424 of record NZ_JAFFPR010000010.1, on the reverse strand, counting down.
CAACTAAAAGTAAAAGAACTCCTTCCATTGAGCAAAGCGAAAATGGAGGAGTATGTGAAAAATCAGAATGTGAAAACAAATCAAAAAAATTTTTTGGAGGTGTTCCGATGAGAACACATTTTTACATGCAGCCACCACTGCTTCACTACAAAAAACAAACATTAGTCGATCGAATCCTTTCGTTGGTGATGGGAGAGTGATGTGGGAGAAGTAACAACTAAAACTAGTATATCGCAAAAATCCTCTGCTTTGATGTTGTCGACTATCGGTCGTTCAACTAAGACTCATCCTCTTGAGGTCGCTGTAGGAGAAATTTCAACTCTCTACATGTTTCTTGATGAGAAAGGTTTATTCGGGGAATACGAAGAGTTTAAAAATGGATTGGTTATTTCGTTAAGAATTGAGGGAGAAAATGAGCAAAAACACCAAAAACAACAAAGTAAATAAAGAAAAAAAAACGGAACCTGTGGCCACCAAGGGGAAGAAGACAGACGAGAAGAACTCTAAAGCAAAAGCCAAAGTTTCGGAAGAAACTGTAGAAACCCCGGCTGCTCCGAAAGAGGAATCCCCAAATTCTCTTGCACGTCAAGAGGTTTCTGATTTGAGTACTGACAGACATACGCGACTCAATCAATTGATGCGTACCATCCGAGTTTCTTCGGATATGTTAAAAGCTGCTCAAGAAAATATCATGATTGCGTTACATGAAATCAATCGCGATCAGCTTTTTTTGTTAGCTGAATGCGAAACCATGCAAGCTTTCGTTGAGGAACACACTGAATTCCATTGGTGGAAAGTTTCAAAATACCTTACTGTCGCAGAAAAATTACTCACTTCTGAGGTAAACAAAAAGGTTCTTTCCGGGAGAAGTGAGACTTCGCTCATCAAACTTGTTGAAGGCATGAAGGAAGATAATGCTTTATTTCAGGAAGGTGAAGTCCATTTCCCTGACGGAAGAATTTTGAGTCTTTCTGATTATGAAAAAGAAATCCAGTCCAAACAAAACAAAGAAACAGTTAAACTCCTTAAAGAAAAAAATACCCAAATTTCTAATCTGGAAAAAAAGGTCGAAGACAAGGAAAAAATAAACTCTTCATTTGATTTAAGAATTAAAGAACTTCAGGAAATGTTAAACGATCAGACTCATGAGACCGGCATTCCCCCAGAAGTACGTAAGGCATTTCGGGAAAGAGAAGCTCTTGCAGTAATTTTGAAAAATGCTGTCAACGGAATCCAGGAGCATGCAGATGTTCTTAAAGTCGCCCATGAATCTGAGTTAAACGAACTGGAACATAGCACAGAAAATGGAAAGATAGTAAACATCTTCCTTGTAACTATCCAAGGAATCTACACTTCGGTCTTTGAATCTTGGCAGGATTGTCTTCCTGTTTCTACGGAAAAGGATCTTTCGTGAAACAATTAGATATTGGAATCGTAATGCCCCTTTTTCGGGATTGGAAACTCGCAAGAGAGCGCGGTACCCGTTCCGAGATTGGGCAAATCGTTAAAAGAGCGGTCGATTCCCTTGGTCTAGCGAGACCACAGGTTTACAACATTTTCAACCGACTTTTGGAAGGAGAGTCTATCTTTTCTGTTGCAAAGGTTGAAAGAAAGAAAACTGGATCAAGGCTCGGAGTTGCAGAAATTGCCTTAAGAGAACTTGAGATATACGAGATCACAAAACTCATGTTTGCAGGTGAAGTGCAGCATGAACAAGCAAAGACTGGAACCGGTAAAGATAGAGATCTTCGCACTGTTGGGTTTGCCTTGAATCGAAAGTATGGTAAGTCAATGGAATTCGCCATCGAACAAGCCGAACGATTGGGAACGATTCGTAAGGGAGTTTGGGATCGTTTTAAACTAGGAAGGGCATTAAACGAACGAGGCATAACTCGTAAACAAATGGGGAAACCATTGGCTTCAGTGACCTGGATGGCTACATATGCAAATCAGTTTTGGATGTTTGATGCATCACCACTTAACGCAGTTTATTTGGAACCAGGTAAAGATTCGAGGATCTCTATTCGCCCGGATATTGAATCTGGATTAACGAGAATCTATGAAGGATCGAAAGAGGCATCTCTGCGAAAGGTTCATATCTATGTTGCTGTTGATGTGTATTCAAAAGCCTTCTATGCTTACGCATATGCACCAATTGCGAAAGGAAAAGATTCAACACATGGAGGTGAAAATTCAACAGATTGGCATGACTTCCTTTGTCGGGCCTTTTTAGAAAAAGATGACGGATTTATCCCGATCCAAGGAACTCCTGAAAGAATTTATACGGACAAACATACGGCATTCGAATCTCTTTCTGGGTTCTTCTCTCGCTTAGATATCATCCAAGAATCTCACTTTCCAGGTCACTCTAAGGCCAAAGGTCCAATCGAAAGTCGGATTTCTGCAATCAAACGTTGCTGTGAAACGATGGCAGTGAAGGGAATGATTCGTGATTTAGATGAATTCAACCTCCTATTGTATCGGTATCAAATTTCGCGAAATGACAAATTAAAGTCATATGAAAAGTGGCTGAAGTCTGCCAACGAAAAACCAATCAAATCCGTTTCCAAACAGAACCTAACAGATGCCTCAATCAAAGAAGAGATTAGAAAGATCAACGCATACGGTTGTATCGAAATTGAGGCAACGCAGTATCTCTTGCGCTATCCGAATGGACAGGTCGTTTCAGATAGAACCAAAGAAGTTGTTAAGATATACAGAAACCCTCGGAGCGGTTTTGAAGTTCTCACAACCGATGGTATTCGTCTCTCAGCAGATCCTGCAGGGCCTATTGGAAGAGAGCCTGGAAGTTTTAAAAACGTTGGTGATCGCAGTGGACTTACAGAAACCAACCGAATAAGAAACAGAAAGAAAGTCCTGTCATCAGCAAAAGCCGTTGAAAAGACTCTGATCCTTTCGGATGCACTTCCTAATTTACCAGAGATTCCTTATGGAAAATTACATGTATCGAAAGAGCATCGCCAGACTCACACACCAATGGCTCCTGAAAAATTTGAAAGTACCGACGATGCATTTGAATGGATGCTTAAAGAACTAGGCCACTCAGAAGACTCACTTGAAGAACTTTCCATGAAGCTTGCGGATGAACGGGATGAAAATCTTTCTATAGGAGCAATCGTATTGCAGTTGTTAAGATCTGCAAAGCGAAAGCTGGGATATATCCCATCACAAGAAGTTTACGACACGATCGAAATAATACGGGACACATTCCCAGAGGTTAGCAAATGACAGATGTTATAAAATATCGGCCCAGCTTCGTTAATACGAAAAATACTGATACAATTGTAAGGCTCGCAAAAGAAGCGGTAAAAACTAACTCTTGGTTGGTAGTAGAAGGAGAAGTTGGCGATGGGAAAACATTTATGTTTAACCAAATTAAATCCCTACTCGAAGCAAAAAAAAATAAACACATCATCGTGAATGCAGGACCCGTTTGGGAAAGCTCGATCTCTGGAATTTCTATACCATTTATCGCGCGGCATATGATTCGAGCGATACGTCCAGCAGAGAATATTCCAGGAAATCAAAACGAAAGATATTTCCGCTTACGCGACTTGTTGCTTTGGGTAGAAGAACAAAACCGCAAAGTAGTCTTGGTTATTGATGAGGCCCAGGCATTACGCTGGAGTGGTTTCCGCGATCTTAAAAAGCTTTGGGAATTATCATCACCAAACCAAAGTCATTTATTCTCAATCATCATGTTTATGAAACCTGAAACAAGGTTATCGGGAATACTCGATAGCCCTGAGATAGGCCATCGTGTATTTTCTTTCCGCAGTAAACCGCTTACAAGAGTCGAACTTTTGTCAATTGCAGAACAAGGATTCAATATTAAGTTTCCACAGGGGAAGACCGGAGAAAAAGCGAAGGAACTTTTTTACTCAAACCTTTCATCCAAGAATCCGCTTTCTGTAGAAAATCTCATCAAGTCAATTTCCTTCTCATATCCTGAATTTCAAAAAGACGGAGTTGTGCGTGAGAGTTATTTGCGAAACGTAATTTCCGACGGAATTCGTACCATGATGGAAAGGTTAAGGATTTCAAAAAGAGAACTCCGCCGAAGAATCCAGGATGATTATGGAAAGGATTTTGATAATAGAAAAATCGAAGAATCACTATTTCATCCAGGAAAAAACCCAAAGGATGAATCAATCGCAAAATCATCGTTAGATCGTATTTACAGAGAGCGAACTGGTAAAAAATCTCCAGTCCTCTCGTCAGCAGAAGTCGAGTGATCATATTTTAGTATAAGGAGACAATCAATATGCCAGCTAAGAAAAAACAGGCAAAGAAACAAAGCGCAGCGAAGAAAAAACGGAAGTCCGTTCCTCCTGCACAAATGGTAAAATCAACCTCTAAGGGGGTCGTTGTCGACGCAAGTCAAGGAGCTTCTAATGCTCAGTAAACGTCGTCAAAATCTTCTTTCATTGATGCCGGACAATCACTATGCGGATCAAGAAGAACTTGAAAAAGGTATCGAACTGCTCGGCAGAGTATCTCGCTCTCGAAAGGATTTAATTTCTTCAGCGGATAACAAAATCGCAGCAATTAGAGAAGAATTGAAGGAAGAACTTGTTCCTTACGATCAAAAAATCGCACACATTGCTTCAGGAGTGAAGTTTTATGTGGGAGAGCATCGGGATGAACTTTTTCCAAATTTTCCTGCAAGAAAAACTGCGAAACTTGTATCCGGTAGTCTGAAAATTCGTCGTGTTCCACCATCAATCAAGACAAGAGCGACGTCTGAATTTTTGGAATCGATTGTTAAGAAAGGAGGATTGTATACAAAATTCGCTGAGCTAGTCTCTGCGCTTTCCAAAAACTTTCTCCGAGTCAAATTGGAATTAAACAAGGATGCAATCCTTGCCGATCCATTAGGCTCCAAAAATTCAATCGGTATCGAGTTGTCTGAAGAATCAGAAAGGCTATACATCATTCCAGCTGAAGTCGATGCGGAACATGATGTTAGCGCAGGAGAAAAATCCTCTGCAGCTTAAAAAAGAAAAGACACAAGGGACAAGTATAACGATAATTTGTTGGATACTTGTCGCAATCTGTAATACGTCTCTTGTGTCGTATTCTAAAGCTACTCAAAGACGTGCAATTAACATGCACGTTATCAATGGTGATAACGCAGAACAAATTGCTGCCATTCTCAAAGCAGAACATCCCAAAATCACTTCAAACACAATTCGAACTTGGCTCGAAAAGCGAGATGATGCAACAGGAACATCTCCTCAAGAAGACCGACTATTAATTGAAAGTCATGCGAGAAACACTGCACTGAAAGATGCAGAGATTAGTTTGACATCCATCAAAATCGATACGGTAAAAGCTTTTCGATCTCTCAAAAAACAAGTATTTGATGAAAATGGCGATCTCAAAGTTTCCTTTAAATCTGGCGAAGGAGCCTGGAATACCTTTCGCGGTTTAATGAATGATATGGAAAAGATGCTTGAAAAAGAACGAGAGCGTCTTGAACCAGAGGAAATCGCCAAGGGAATCAATCGAGCAATTCGTAAGACAGCTAAACTGTCAAAATTCTTGGATTCAAATCCAGATGTCTTCAGACAATTTTTTCAAAACTTAAAACTCGAAATTACAATCTCAAAAAATTTGGATATTGCCTTCATTGAGGAGACCTCGGAACGTGAAGGCTGATAGAAAAAAGAAACAAACTGCATCAGCGACGGAAAGGTTTTTCGATGAGATCGATAGTATTGTTACTCAAACTACCAGCCTTTCTGGTGTTGCTGGTACAACTCTTGAGGAATTCCTTTGCCAAAATATTCTTGTAAAAGGGCCTTTTGGCCAGCTGGTTCCATTTTCATTTGAAGGGTATGCTTTCTGGAAATGGATTACTAGAGTTTCTCAAAACCATCCTTATCTTGTTTTTCTAAAAGCAGCACAGGTTATTTTTAGCACTTGGATGTTAGGTCGACTAACATGGAAAGGTGCAGGAACAAGTCTTAAAGCCGGATTATATTTCCCAGACGATACATCGATGAAAGACTTTCATGATGATCGAGTGGTTCCTTTTTTACAAAATTGTAAAGTTCTCCATCAGTATTTAAAAGAAAATCAAACCGATAACAATCGTACTAAAAAGCTTGGGGATTTTACTTTAGCTCTGCGTGGAACATGGACAAAGCGTGGAGTCAAAACGATCGACTTAGATGCTGTTGGATTAGATGAAGTCGATGAACACGATGAAGAAAATATCGAATTCGTGCCCGACAGACTACTCGCATCAAAACTCGGCTGGATGATGTTAGGTTCACAGCCAAGTTTGCCTAATGTTGGCATTCATGCTGAATTTTCAAACTCGACTCAGGGATTCTGGCTGATTCGGTGTGGGTGTGGGGAATGGAATAACTTAATCGAACGTTGGTTGTCTGATCACGATTCGATTTGGGGATTTAAAGATAAGGATTCAAAAATCCAGCCGGTACCGGGATCAGTATTTTATGCGTGTGCAGGCTGTGGAAAACCAATAGACAACCAAAAAGGTGAGTACGTAAATAAAATCCAAAAGCATGATCATCACGGATTTCAGCTTTCTCAATTGTGGACACCGAACGACCCTTCCCAATTGTATAAACGTCAGTTAAATGCAAATACTTCTGCAAAAAGAAAAGCTTTTTGCATTTCGGTGATCGGTTGGCCATACTCATCCGATGAAGAGCAGCCTCTTCAAAAAGAAGATATCGAACGCTGGCAATCTGATTTTGTGCTGCAGGATGGCTGCCAATATTTCACGTTTCATGGCTTGGACCAAGGTGATACTATTCATGGAGTATTTGGTGAGCCGACAACTGATGGACGTATCAAGATTATTGGCCTTTATAAGGGCCACGTAATAAATGAGATCGATTACTATAACTCCATTCAACGTTTCAACGTATATTCTGGAGTAATAGACGCGATGCCAAATAGGAACTTCTCGATGAAGACAGCATTGAAGTTCCCGGACAACATTAGAATTCAATTTTTTTCTAAAAAGTTTTCAGAAAGAGAAGAAATCCTTCCTGGTTCAGAATCAGTTGGGGTCATACAAGTTAACCGTGATGTCTCGCTACAGGAAACTGTTGATGCAATTAAAGCCGGTCTATTTCTCTTCCCAGATCCAAAGCGGTTACCTCCTGCCGATCTAGCTCTTTACGAGGAATTTAAGTTTCACCTAACAATGTTAATTCGTGAGCGCGGTGAGGACGAAAATGGAAAAGCACTATGGGGATTCAAGAAAAAGGTTCCGAATCACTTTGGAATGGCATTGAATTCATTACGTTTGGCATTTGAGACACAATCGGAAAGTGGTGGGAGTTATGGCGGAGGAATCGGTTGATGAGTTTTTGGAATAGAATAAGAAATAGATTTTTTGACAACGGGGTGTTTCTCCCTTTTGCATGGGCAAACGATAGAAAGAAACTAAAAGAAAATAAGGCCGAGATAGAAGCGTTTCTAGCTGAAGCAGTGACGGAGGACAACCCATCTGACGATGTGAGGTTGATTAAAAAATTAGCACGTATCTCCCCGGAGTTATCACAAGCAGTTAAACGTGCACTCACTCTAGGAAATACCGGCTTAGAATGGGAAATCGATGCGGACGAACGGAATAAGTCAGCGATGCTCGCTGAAATAAATTTATTCTTCGATAGCCAACCTGGCATAACAAACCGTCTTCTTCGGCAAACAATTGTTTGTGGTGCAATTTCTGCAGAGTGGATACCTTCAGTAAATATTGATTCAGTTGAATCAATACGCACAGTACCTGTATCAAAAATAATTTTTAAAAGAGACGTCTCATTGGAAACGGGGACTGTGAAGTTCTTACCCTACGAACAGACCAAGCTCGGTTACAAAAAACTAAACGAAATACAATACATGTATCATGCTATTGAAACTGATGAAGATTCCCCTTATGGGATTCCTCCGTTTTTCTCTGCCGTTCCTCACGTAGGCAGCCAATTCAAAGCCCAATCCAATATGGAAAAACTTTTGGATAAGTGGGGGTTACTTGGATTCATTGTTGCGAGTTTTCCGAAGCCTCGACAGTTACCTGGAACAGATGCTGCTGCTTACGAACAGCAATTAAGTGAACATTTAGCAAAGGCTCGTGCTGCTTTTGAAAAGAATTCCTCATCTGGTTTCATGGCAACATACGACGGAGTCAAGACTGAACATTATGCCCTAACTGATGGAGCTCGCACCGGCGGTTATGATTCTATAACAAGAGGGATAGAAGAAAAGGTTTCTTCTGGGATAGATACTGATTTGTTTCTCTTGGGCAGATCCTATTCGGTTACTGAGTCATATGCAAAAATCTCAGGCAAGCTGTTCCTGTTGAAGTTGAAAAATATTGCCTACCCTACAAAGCTTTTTTTAGAACAAGCTATCCGATTTCACCTAACAGCAAAAGGTTATTCATTTCGATCCGTCTCTGCGAAATGGGGTAAATCTATCACTTTAGATCCGAAAGGAGAAGCAGAATCAACAAAGATTTCAAACGAAGCAACGAAGATCCACTATGATCTTATTAGAGCACAGGTTGCAGATGGATTGATTGCTCCAGATGTGGGAGCAAAACTCCTCGGTTTTGACAAATGGGAAGAACCATCCAAATTAGAAAAACAGTCTGCCAATGGGCTCTCTTTCTCTGAAAAAAAAAAGTCCGGTAAAGAATCGATGATTTATCTAGAAGAACATACATCCAATTGTACATGCGGAGACCTAAATCAATTTGTGGAGCTCGGTGCTTGGTCCAGTGAAGAAAAAAAAATCTACCAGGCAATTGAAGATTCTTTCGCTGAGAATTTCTATTCAACGTATGAAGATAAAGTAACCGGAGTTCTCAAAAGGATCCGTAAAACGGATATAACTAAAGAGGATGCGGTAGAAAAGATCCTTGATCTGATCGAACAGGAACTTGGAGATCTGCCGGACGAATTGGAACGTGAATGGAGAAAGGCAATCTCTGATGCATGGGATGCTGGCCAGGAATTTCATAAAGGAAATGATGGGAAGGACATTAAAGCTCCAAAGGTAAATGCAAATAAGCATGTTCTAGATTTTTTCAATAATGCTTATAAGTTTGATGTCGGAAAACAATTTAAGAAAGAAAATGATATCAACGATATCCGCTCTGCAGTAGAAGCAGGATTAGAAACTGGCTCTGTCGATTCCGTAATAAAAAATCTCCAAGACAAATTATTAGGAAGAACACAAACATCTTCGAAAGATGAAAGAGAAGCCCTTCGCAACAAACTGGACAACATAGTCCGTGGACAGATCTACAGGGCGAGAACATTCTCTCGGATTAAACGATACCACCAAACGGGAATTGCGCGAATTGAGTATGTAGCGGTGATGGATGAGCGAACTTCTTCACTTTGTGAATCACTAAACGGAAAAACCGTAGAAGTGAAAACGTTGATTACATATATCGATGAATTTACTGAAGATGATCCAACTCGCGACGGCTTTTGGAAAGAAAGACAGAACCCTTCTGAAAAGGAAGCAGAAGGATTTAAGGATCTTTCTGGCGATGAGATCATGAATAAGTTGAAAAACAAAGTTTCACCTTTTCACCTAAGGTGCCGAACCACGACCGTCGCTTATTTCGAAAGGAGACGTTCATGACAACAACTTTCATTCCAAATGAAATCAATGTACATGACAGAGTAAGATTTTATTCTGAAGCTTTTCCTAAATATGCACCGCTCCATGTTTTCAATGGAAGCATTTACGGTGAGTGGAGACTTGGACAAAATTTCAAAAACACATCTGATTATTGGGGTGCTTATCCCGAACAATACCTACCTCGTGCAACTTCGCTCTTCCCTGAGAAGAAAGAAGTCTTACACTTGTTCTCTGGTAAGACTCCAGAAGGGAATTACCTTCGAATGGATAAAAACCCTTCAAACGGATCCGAAATTGTTGGTGATGCAGAAAAGCTGTCCTCTTACGCAAAAATCTATAAACCCGACGGTTTTGATATCATTTATGCGGACTGCCCTTATACCAATGAAGATGCAAATCATTACGGTTATTGCATGATCTCACGGCCTAAGGTTCTTCGTGAGTGTTGGAAAAGCCTACTCCCTGGTGGCCATGTAGTCTGGTTGGATCAAGTAGTCCCACAATGGTCAAACGAAGATTGGTTTCTTGAAGGAATTATTTATATGTTTATATCAAGCAATCGAAGAGTAAGAGCTGTTAGTATTTTCAGGAAGGTAGTTGTATGAATTTATTTCTCACAGGATTTTTGCAGGTTCTATTCGTCTGTGCGAATACCTACATGATCAGCAAACAAAAGTATATGTGGGTATTAGTTTTCGGATTTTTGATTTCATTCATCTGGTCTTGGAATGTTAGAAAGATTGCCTTCGGTAATATTTTTGATCGTATCAAGTATTCCATTGGTTCTGCAGCAGGTGGTGGAGTTGGATTATTTGTTTCAGTTCTAATCTTAGGAGATAAATAACATGAAGTGTTTATCTATTAGGCAGCCTTGGGCTGAGGCAATTGTTTTAGGTTTAAAGCCGTTAGAAAATCGCGATTGGTATACTAACGTTAGAGGTGAAATTTTTATCCATGCAGGAAGAACCTTTGACAAAGATGGATTAGCCTTTCTCCAAAAAGAGTTTCGTTTATTCCTAGGCAAAACAGAATCCGATTTCTTGTTAGGTGGATTGGTAGGGAAAACGGAGATTGTTGATTGTATCAAAAAATCTACTTCTAAATGGTTTTTTGGTAAATGGGCATTTGTGATGAAGAACAGTAGAAAAATTGAATTTGTTCCTTACAAAGGGCAACTTGGATTCTTTGAGGTTTCACTATGAGTGAAGAGGTTGATAAAGAATATAAAATTCTCCAACGAGAAGAAAAACTTTCAGCAAAGTTTTTTAAGGAAAACGGATACAAATTAAGACAGATTAAATGTTGCAAATTTTGCAAACACGTTTCGCGCTCAACTGTTTCGGATCCTTATATTTGTGAGAAGGCAAATCCTGATGGTAAATTTCAGACTTCAAGTGTGGATTCGTTCGGTTATTGTAATTCTTTTAAAAAATTAGGACAAAAGAGACAGTAAACGTATGCTAAGTATTATTGGGATTGCACTCTACCTAGTCGAAACTATATTCTTGTATAGTATTATGCTTTCTAAACTATACAACGGAGACTGTCTTAAAATCCTTCCAACAATTGAGAAAAACTCAATTGATGTTATTCTATGTGATCTTCCCTACGGAACTACAGATTGTAAGTGGGATAAAATCATCCCGATGGAATCATTATGGTCTGAGTACCATCGGATTACAAAACCGAATAGCCCAATTCTCTTATTCTCATCTCAACCATTTACCACATATTTAATAAATAGTAATCCGAAACAGTTTCGTTATGAAATCATATGGTATAAAACCAAAGCATCAGGATTTCTTAATGCACGAAAAATGCCAAATAAGAGCCATGAGAACATTGTTGTTTTTTATAAAAATTTACCATATTACAATCCAGTTAAATATGAAATAGATCCACGCTATCAACGAAAAGGTAAGCAAGTAGGATCCAACAAAACCACTCTTTTTAACATTAGAGGTGAGCGAAGCGAGAACTATCAATACCTAGATGATGGTTCTCGATTTCCAGATTCAGTTTTGTGTTTCCCTTCTGAATCACGTCCGGGCCAACACCCAACAGAGAAACCAAATTCGCTTCTACGATTTTTACTAAAGTCTTATGCAAAACCAGGCTTCACGATCCTTGATAATTGTATGGGTAAGGGTAATACTGGAATAGCCTGCGCTGAACTTGGGTTAAACTTTATCGGAATTGAGCAGGATAAATCTTATTTCAAAGATGCAGAAACTAGGATCCGTCTCGCTCATCAAAGAATAAAATTGGGGTTATCATTATGGACGGAATAGAGAAACAAACTGTGATATGTTGTCCTAATTGCAAAAATTCATTTTCGGAGCAATCCTTGCCGTACGAATTGCAACTATCAATTGCAGAAGACTTATGGATGAAACATTGCGAAGAGATGTTTAGGAAAGGTGGTCGGCCCAAAAAACTTGAGAACCTTCCATCCTATATTCATACGCCAAGGATTAAGGCTTATTATGAAAAACTTGAGAAAAGAATTGAAGCAAGAAAAGAAAGGACATAGCGGACAATCAAAAAAATCAAAGTGTCTGCCAAATGAAGCGATTTGAAATATAATAGATAATGGAATTCGTTCAATACCTTTCAGTTTGGGAGAGAATCTCAATCATTGCACTTTGCTTCTTAACCATTTGGGCAGCATTGATTGCATTTTATCGATTAATAAAACGGGCCACAAACTGGCTCCAAAATCGCAATATCAAATTAGGAAAATCAGAGTTTCTTAAAATTGAAAAAACAACTTCTACTTCATTTGTCAGTTCAAGCGAAAAGGACTTCACTATTCATCCAGTCTTTTCTAAGATCGAAAAATTCTTACGAGTTGATTTAAAGTCAATTTCACTTGGTAACAGTTTTCGTGATTTAGTTGTTAAGGATATGGCTTCTGTGACCTGGATCGGACACTCAGATATGCTATTGAAAATTATTCAGGAAACAAAGTCTTGTACCAACTTCCTGCAGTTTAAAAAAGTGATTTTTAGAATTCTTACTGATCGAGTCGAAGAGCTCAACAAGGATCTACTCGCAGAGGGAATTCCTCCTCTAGTGATAGAGAGATATTGCCAAGTTATTAACCTATTTAATGTCCAGTTACTCGCGAATATCGAAGAAATCGATAGGAACTTAGATCGAGACAGTGCCGTTGATTCAGTCTTTCGCTACGTCTCAGCTATACTAACAACTGTTCATCATCAATTCATATTTCTATTCGGTTCTATTAATGGAAAACTTAAAGGCTTAACTTATAAGGGGGTTACTTACAATGAATAAAGCGATTTCTATTCACACATGGTTTCGAAACCAACGAAGAAACACATTCTTCAAAGACCTCCGATTCAGTATAACGTGTTTTTATACGTCTGCCTTAATATTTCTTAGTAATTGGTTAGGTAAGAATGCAGTCTCTGATGAATATGCTGAAGAATACATCGATGATACTGAGGCTAATGTCGGCAAGCCTGGAATCGCTGAAGTGGTAATGTCTAAATTTAAGTGGATCACTGGAAGATCCGGTGCCTGGTGGTTGGTACATAAGGCTGCGATTACTAAAAGACTTCGTGAAGCAGGTTACAGCGGTGAGGTTATTTTTCGAGATGGGGATGGTAATTGGGAAGAAGTTTCCGAAGCTTTATCATCGTTTGATTCTCCAGTAATCATTGGAACGAAAGGTCTTCCTGGTATTCCTGCAGGTGGTGGTCACATTCTAAATATTGTAGATGAAGAGGATGACTGTTGGGTCGTAAAAGACACATGGGGAAATGCTACAACTAACTATAAGGATACGAACGGTGAAAATGTTCGATATCCAAAAGAGTGGTTTCGGAAATTCACCGAAACAAATGGAAAAATCAGAATCATGTATTTCAAGGAGGCTGCATGAAAAAGATTCGCTTAAAAAATCCAGCTGATCGTCAGCTTTCTGTTCTTAGCTTTGCGGGGGGAGGATACCTCGCTATCACTAGTTTACGGATCCTGATCGAAATTGAAAAAGTTTTCCAGTCAATCCTTCTTGATCGATTCGGTGAATTTGAATTTTTAGAAACTGGTAGTAAGAGTTTTCCATTCCACAGGTTATTTGATCTCCTATCTGGTACGTCGACTGGATCAATTATTGCAATGGCTCTTCGATCAGGCTTAACACCAACACAAATTCTGGAATTATATTTAGAACATGGACAAAAAATATTTCCAGGAACAGTTTCCCGGTTCTGGAATAGATTTATCGTTCGAGGAATTTTTTCTGGCCAGGGCTTGTCGGCTCCAAGTTTATCAAGCGAACCATTGTTAGCCTTACTAAAAGCAACCCTTGGAGAGACGACAATTGGAGAGATAAACAAAAATGGGCGTGTGATGGTTATCGGAATCGATTGTGAGACAGATAACACATTACATTATAAATCTTGGAGAGATGAATTTCAAAATTTATCTGCTTACTTGGTAGTCGCTGGTTCTTGTTCTGCAGACACGTATTTTTCTCCGACAGTAATAGAGCAAAAAGATAAGACTTATTACGTTTCTGATGGCGGGACATCTGGGGCCAATGATCCCATTCTGGATGCTATTGTGGAAACTTTTAAGTTTCAAGAAAAAGAGATTTCAGTGGGAAGCCTGGACAAACTTCTTTCCTCTCTTTCAGGCCGAAGACTCTCAATTTTAGAAACAATTCGAACTCTTTTTGGTGATAGTGTACTAGCTGCATCTATTGGAACTGGAGAACGCGCTACTCCCCGAGATGGAAAAGAAATGTTGGACTGGGGAGCCGCACAGTTAGTTACAAATGGTGTCCTTCCGAGTGCACTTTTAAAACGACCGGAAAGACATGCGAGGAAATTAGCATCCTATCTGGTGGACCAAAACAATTTTTACAGTTTCAACACTCCGTTCATGACAGCCAAAGAAACGATGGATGATGCTTCTGATTCTCAGGTGAAATCAATGTTATACGACGTTGATTTCTGGATTGATCAACCTGCAACAAGATCATACATAAACAACTTCGCAAATAGATTGGTTGATTTATTGGAAGAAGTGAATCATGTCTGATAACATAGATCCAAAAACTTGGGACGAATTTATAGAAACGGGCCTTTTCTTATTTGTAAATTCGTTTCTTCATATTTTTGGTTGGGCCATCGTTGTGGAATATGATGGAGATATCAACAATCGTTCTGTAAAGAAAGCTTATCCGGCGCGTACAAAATTCAGAGGTTTTTCCGAAGGAAAGGTAGAAGATGCCTACCTTCGGACAGCTGAATACTTAAAACAAAATTCAGCAAAACTTCTCGATGAAATAAAAGAAACTGGCTGAGGAATTGCCAATTTTCAAGTTCAACACGTATTATATCCTAAGTAAAACTTAGGATATTTCACCTACTACCGACTAACAACAAATAATAGATAATTAGTTTTTTTCTTAAACCGTCCATTTTACTCAATAAATCCTAAGAAATCTTAAATTCAGTAACGATTTTAGCGCTCATCGGAACCCCCGGTAATGCTCGCGGACAACACAGATACAAAATTAGAATCTTTCGACTCCGAACCAAATTCAGATTTGGAGCGAACGGTGTATAAAAACAAATCTCCCGATTGCCCCGGGAAGGTTTCAGTAAAGGATGTTTTTTTAGAATCTACTCCAGAAACAAATTCCAGTTTTCCTGATTTCCCAGCTTTCACCTGTTTGCGATAAATATAATATTCAAAACTATCTTTCACAGAATCCCATTTCAAACTGACAAGTTTATCTTTTCCGATTGGATTTGAATTTAATTGTTTGGGTGGGGATAAAGTCACACCACCAGCTCGTTTTGTTAAACCCGGATCTGTTTTCCCAAAGGCTACTTCACTTGGTTCCGCATAACCAATGTCATTTGCAGCAATTACTGTATATATATATGAATTTCCATTCTGAATGATTGGATCTGAGTCTGTAAAACTTGTTCCAGACATTTCAAACTGTCCAGATGGTTCGGCTCTTTCATCAAACCGATATAAATAATATGTTTTTGCCCCAGGAGCTGCATCCCAATTTAAAATAATTTTATTTGCATAGTCTCCACTAGTTGCAGTTAAATGGCTGACTTGGTTCGGTAATAAAGTTTGATCAGCGACATCGATAGCCAGCGATTCACTCCAAGTCCCTGTTGGTTTTGATTGCACAAGTGCATTGACTCGATAAAAATTGGTCTCCCCTAGTTTGGGAGAAGGATCTATAAAATTCGCGGTTTTGGAGCTTCCAATATTTTTCCATTTCAAAGAAGAATCGGAACGTGCAATGGTATAACTTGAGGCTCCATCCAATTCGGACCAACTCAGTTCCACGTTCGGTGTATTTCCATTTACATAAACTGTTCCAGTGAGGCCGGCCACTTGGCCAATATTTCCATTTGCCTGAGGTTCAGCTGCGGTGAATCCCTCCACTTCCAAAGAGGCAACAGAAACTTCCTCGGAACCCACGGATAGAATTCGATATACATAGGTTGAGTTAGGTGATACATTTAGATCAGTAAAACTTGGTTTATCAGCATAAACTAAATCATAAAATTCAGATTCTTCTTTTCTTTGAACTAAATAAGCAACTGCCAAATCTTGGTGGTTCCAAGTTAAAACAACTTTTGAATCAAATTCTCCTTTAGATACATTGATTTCTGTTGGTGGAACAATCTGTTTTTTTACTGGTGCCACCACCGTTGGTGTGTTTTGTGGGGCTGGTTCATCAATGATGGCATAAGTCTCTTGTCCCACTTTGGCAAGCATAGAATAAGATACCCAACCAAATCCCTTATCTCCCCAACTGGTTCCCCAAGAGTTTTGTAATTTAAAGGCGCCTTTTTTACCTGATTTGGATTTTTTATTGTCATCATATCCAACAATTGTCATGGCATGACCACCATAACTTTGGCCACCATTTTCATCGTAAATGGCAGAACCTTTTACTTTATAAAAAGCATCATCAATGATCATTCCGACCATAACTACATTTTTACCAGCTAATACTCGTTTAATTTCATCTGGATTTTTAAAGTTTAATCTAGAGAAAGATTTGATTTTGTATTTGAGTGCTTCTTTTTTAGAACTTTGTGATGGTTGCGAAAGATAATCTTTATCGGTGTATGGCATACTACTCCAAGGAGCCACACCACTTGACTTTAAAAACTCCATTGTTTTATAATAATACAAACCTTTGTCTTCACCCCCATTCTGTTGGTTGTATATAAAGGCTGGAGAAAAAACAAAATTGCCCTTTCCGCCAGCAAAAGGAGGATCATATTCTGAAACTTGTCCTTTATTTTTTAACAGATAGGATTTGATCGCATAACCAGTTGCCCATGCCACACAACTATTTTGTCGGCCTTGATTACCCACAGGTGGCATTTGGGAAGATAAATCGATCGACTTTGGTAGTTCCTCAAAAGAGTTAAAATCTCTTTTGAGGGGAATACTATCTTGGATTTCTTTGGAACTAGGAATGTATCCGCAAGAAAATGTTCCCGGTTTACATCCAGGAGACCGTACGCTACTCGGATCAAATTCTTCACCTAGAATTGCGCTCGCAAACAAAAACAAGATTCCAGCGATCATTCTGATTAATTTCAAATTCATGGTTTCATCCTCTCTATGATCTGTATGATAGTATTTTTTTGTTTCCAATTTGGGTCTTTACGATCCTCTAAAAGATAGTAAAACCTTGATTTGGTGGAACCCAACTGGAACGAGACAAAGTTATAACTGACACCGGTAATGGTATCTGTTGGCGGAGATTCAAACGAAAAGGTTTCGATTCCTGTTTTGGAAAGTTTTTTCATCCAGGATTCATAGACTTTTAAGTTTACATCCTTTGTTTCGTTTAGAATTTGTTTTTCTGCTCGAGAAAATTTTCGTGTGAGTGTTATTTTATTTTGTCCGGCAACCAATCGGTATTTTTTTCCATACCGAAACTCAGGGGCAACGGCACCAGAACTTTCTTCCCAAACCAGTTCCATTGATTTTAAGCTCCCCTTATGATTCTTTAGATTCCAAAAGGGCGTTTGGATATTTTTGGTTTTGGGGAGGGAAAATACCATCATCCCAGGAAATAAAACCAAACAAACAACGAATGCGACTTTTGAGTTTGAAATCAAAGTGGATCGATCTCATCTTGTTTTCTTACGAAAACAAGACTTTTTTTAGTGAAAAACAACGTTCGAAAGAGGAACTGATTCTTGTTGTTTGAAGTACTAACTATTGGCAATTTCTGCTTTGAGCCATTTTTTTTCGCCGATCGATTTCTTCATATTCTCGATAAGAGCCACTGTGATATTGGTATTGAGTTTCACCATATCGGGATCCTGGGCAATGACAATCATCTCATCAATCAGGTAATCAATTAAATTTTCAATAGACTTTTTTCCCGATGGATCAGTGGCCATAGCTACCGTTGCTTGTGAAATAGCCGAATAAATGGTCAAACTAATTTGTTTGGTTAAATTGGCCTGCATCTCTTTGGGAAGAAGAGAAATAGGTTTCATATTGGCAGAAACACGTTCTGACACTTCGGTTACTAAATTTTGAATTAACGCTTGCAAGTTGGGATTCTGGGCCGACTTGGCAATATTTTTAATCGCCACTTTTTTTAGTTCATCTCTATTTTGATCAATGGCATTCACCAGTTGGTCAAGGGAGTTTCCAGACTTCACTTCATTTTGTGTTTCAGTCAGGATTTGAATGGTAACAATATCCGAGATTTCTTCTTTGATGATATTGGAATAATACCGTAAAGTTCTACTAATCAAATCATTCCCTAAAATACGAGTGAATTGATTGGTTTGTAACATTAGATAAATTTTATACACACGTACTAAACGGAAAAAACGGAACGGCGCAAGTGGGATGAGTCCCAAAACATCATACCAATGGTAAATAGGATATAAAAACCAAGCTATATAGGATTTATTACGAATGGCGATTAGCCAACTAAGGATAAATTCTGCCAAAAAGAAAAAGAGGAACGGAGCATCTAACAATAAATAGTTGTTCACAGGACTTCCATCAGAAGAAATTGCCCGATAATAATTAAGTGCAAAATACTCTCTAAAATTTGAATTAAAAAAATCTATTTTTTGTTCGAGTGACCTGTTTTGGTCCCGCCAAAACCAAGCAAAAGCCACAACAGTCGAAGGGATTCGATCTCGGTTGAGTACAGGATCTAATTCTTGTCTTAGTTTGATATCACGAGCTTTGGTTTTATGAGTTTGGTATTCCGTTTTGATACCGGTTTGGATCTCAGATAAAAATTTAGTTTGTCCTGACATCGCAAATGGATTTGATTCCACGATCTCTAACATTCGTTTATCCATCTTTTGCAAAATGGATAAAATTTCTTTCGACTCGTTTGCTTCAACACTCAGACGATTGATAAAGGCATATTTTTCCGAAAGTTCACTGAGAGTAGTAATTTCGTCCGTCTCTTCTAAAACACTAAAAAAATCATTCAGTTGGACCAAGGTTTCTTCGACTTTCTTTCTGCGGATTTGGACATCCTCAATTTGAATTGCCTTTTCAAATTCGGCGTATAAGAATTCAAACCTTTCATTGGATACTTGTGATTTTAATGATGTGAGAACTTTATAAATTTCTTCTCTAGTGACTTTTCTTTGATTTTCTCTAAAACTATCATCTCGCAGTTGAGTGAGGTATTTTAAATCATCCACCAAATCGGTGTAAGCTGTTGTGGTTCGATGGGCTTCAATGCCGAGAATTGGTTTATCATACAAAGCTAATATTTCAGGAAATTTATGAAAGTAAAAGGGCCGTAGACTCAAATAACTCAAATCAAAAATGATAAGGGCTAAGTTGCCGAGGACAACAAAAACCATGGTTATGTCCCAAAGTAATGGAATTCCTAGTTTGTGTTTTTTGATCAAAGCCCAAGATATCATAAATTCACCAAGGGCAGTAACTCTGCCCTATCCTTTGTTTACATATTACGGCGGTATTGGCCTCCCACTTCATACAATGCATGGGAGATCTGCCCTAAGGACGCCACTTTCACTGTTTCTAGTAACTCGTGAAAGATATTTTCTTTCGCACGCGCCACTTGTTTTAATTTTGTAATGGCATCGGTGGTTTTGGCTCCATTTCGGTTTTGAAACGCCTTCAAATTTCCAATTTGAGTTTGTTTTTCTTCGTCGGTCGAACGAATGACTTCCCCTGGGATAACGGTTGGGGAACCTTTGCTGTTTAAAAAAGTATTCACACCGATGATGGGATATTCACCGGTATGTTTTAAAGTTTCATAATGAAGGGATTCTTCTTGGATTTTATTCCTTTGGTACATCCGCTCCATGGCACCAAGAACACCACCTCTTTCGGTCAAACGGTTGAATTCAGTTAAGATCGCAGATTCGACAAGGTCTGTGAGTTCTTCGATGATAAAAGCACCTTGTAATGGATTTTCATTTTTAGCAAGACCTAACTCCCGATTGATGATGAGTTGGATGGCCACAGCCCGGCGAACGGATTCTTCTGTTGGTGTGGTGATCGCTTCATCATAAGCATTCGTATGAAGGGAGTTACAGTTGTCATAAATTGCGTATAACGCTTGCAAAGTGGTTCTAATATCATTAAAATCAATTTCTTGAGAATGGAGAGAACGACCCGATGTTTGGATATGGTATTTTAACATCTGCGAACGTTCATTGGCTCGGTATTTGAACTTCATGGCTTTGGCCCAAATCCTTCTTGCCACTCGACCAATTACGGAATACTCAGGATCGATTCCATTGGAAAAAAAGAAGGAAAGGTTCGGAGCAAATTCGTTGATGTCCATCCCTCGACTTAAGTAATATTCCACATACGTAAATCCATTGGCCAAAGTAAATGCCACTTGGGTGATGGGATTGGCTCCTGCTTCTGCAATATGATAACCACTGATGGATACCGAATAAAAATTCCGCACTGCATTTTGAATGAAGTGTTCTTGGATGTCTCCCATCATCTTTAAGGCAAATTCTGTGGAGAATATACAAGTATTTTGGGCCTGGTCTTCTTTGAGTATGTCCGCTTGCACCGTTCCCCTAACTTGCGATAGTGCTTCTTTTTTAAGTTTTGCGTATACATCCAAAGGAAGGACTTCATCACCTGCGACTCCGAGGAGCATGAGTCCCAAACCATCGTTCGTTTCCGGCAAAGGCCCATCAAAACGGGGAACCGGTTGTCCTTTGGATTCGTAAATTTTTTTGATTTTGGAACGAATCTCATCTGTTTTTCCTTCGGCCCGAATGTACTTTTCACAGGCCTGGTCAATGGCTGCATTCAAAAAGAAAGCAAGTACCATAGGTGCTGGCCCATTGATGGTCATAGAAACGGAAGTGGATGGATCACATAAATCAAACCCAGAATAGAGTTTTTTAGCATCATCGAGTGTGGCGACATTCACACCGGAGTTACCAATCTTTCCATAAATATCCGGACGAATGTCTGGATCTTCCCCGTATAACGTAACGGAGTCGAAGGCTGTGGACAATCGTTTGGCAGGCATTCCCGAACTCAAATAATGAAATCGACGGTTGGTTCTTTCCGGTCCCCCTTCTCCTGCAAACATACGAGTCGGGTCTTCCCCACTTCGTTTGTAAGGATAAACCCCGGCAGTGTATGGAAAAAATCCCGGAAAGTTTTCTTGGTAAGACCATTGTAGTATATCGCCCCAATCCACAAAACGAGGAGTGGCAATTTTTGGAATTTTCAAATGACTAAGAGAGATTGTATAATTCTCTACTTTGATTTCTTTTCCACGCACAAAATAGGAATACTGTTCCTTACGATAGGATTCAATTTTCTCTAACCAAGTTTCTAATATATTTCGCGAATCCAAAGACAAAGCGTCCCATAACATTTGAAATTCGGATTCTAGGTCAGTGATTGGTTTTCCTTTTTTGGAAAAAACTGCAATCGCACCTTTCAATTGATAGGCGGATCTAGCAGTCTCCGCTTCCTTAGCGATCCACTCCGCATTGCGATCAATTTCTTCTTTGATTTCTGTCAAATACCGAACACGGTCGGGTGGAAGGACAACGGATGCTTCTCTTCCAATTTGGTTTTTTAAATACTTCGATTTCCAATCCAGTTGGCATTTTTCAATCACAACTTCGATAAGATGTGCATAAAGTTCATCGGTTCCTGCATCCTGAAACTGTGACGCAATGGTTCCGTAGACTGGCATCACATCAATGGGATCGTTGAATAAATTCCGCGAACGTTGGTATTGTTTTTTTACATCTCGGAGAGCATCGAGGGCTCCCCGTTTGTCAAACTTGTTGATAGAGATGACATCTGCATAATCGATCATATCGATTTTTTCTAATTGAGTGGCCGCACCATACTCTGGTGTCATCACGTATAACGATACATCGGCGACTTCTGTAATTTCCGAATCACTCTGTCCAATTCCGGCAGTTTCTACGATGATAAGATCATACCCGGCTGACTTTAAAATTTGTATGGCACCTTTGACACTCCGGTTGAGGGCAATGTTTGCTTCCCTAGTGGCAAAAGACCTCATATAAACTCGTTCATTAAAAATCGAATTCATTCGAATCCGGTCACCAAGAAGCGCCCCCCCTGTTTTTCTTTTGGATGGATCGACCGATAAAATAGCAATGGTTTGGTTGGGAAAATCATGTAAGTAACGACGAACGAGTTCATCAGTCAATGATGATTTACCGGCACCACCCGTACCCGTAATTCCAAGAACGGGAATTGTTTTTTCAGGAGGGGGAAATTCTAAATTGATGGAGTAATTAGTTTTTTCTTGCAAAAGAGAAAACTCCATCTGTGTGATGGCTTGCCCGAGGGCTAAATAATTTTTCTTTTGGATTTGTGACGCCAAATCTCCGTTAAATGAGAGTGGTGTAGGAAAATCTGATTTTTGGACCACATCGTTAATCATCCCTTGCAGGCCAAGAGTTCTTCCTTCATCAGGAGAATAGATATGCGCCACACCATATTTATGTAGGACTTCAATTTCGGAAGGAAGGATGGTTCCACCGCCACCACCAAACACTCGTATATGACCTGCCCCTTCTTTTTGTAAAAGGTCAATCATGTATTGGAAATATTCCACATGACCACCCTGGTAACTCGTGATGGCAATTCCTTGGACATCTTCTTGGATGGCACATTGGACTATCTCTTGGACACTTCGGTTGTGGCCCAAGTGGATCACTTCCACCCCGCTCTGTTGCAAAATCCTACGCATGATATTGATCGAGGCGTCGTGGCCATCGAAGAGAGAGGCCGCCGTCACAAAGCGAATTTTGTTTTGGGGGGAGTAGGCAAGGATTTCGGACGTCATAGAGAACAACGTTCTAGAATGATTGTTACGGATTCAATTGGAAAATGTGACGGGAATGACATAGCTCGTGAAACTATGCCATAATTTTTCCGAATGGTCGAGACTAAAGTATGGATTCCGCCTTTTTCATCAGTTCTCGGACGCGGTTTTCCAGGATTTCTGTCAGTTCTTTGGCCGCTTTTTTCTCTGGTCCCGTGGGAAACTCGGACGGGAGGATGGGTTTGCCAATGAGGTAACGAATTTTTGTTTTGAATGCATCACCAGTCAGGAAAGCCTTGGGTTTGGACATATTAGTCGCCCCCACAATTCCCGAAGGAATGATCGGAACCCCAGCCCGGATGGCAAGTTTTGCCGCCATCGCTCGAAAAGATTGGATTTCCCCTGTTTCCGACCTAGAACCTTCGGGATAAATAGAAAGAATTTCCCCTTCTTTCATTAGGTCCACCATATAGGTTTCCAATTTTTCGTAGTACTCCATCGCAGCCCGTTTGTCCATTTCTGAATCCTTGGCAGCATTGCGAATGATAGGCATACTTCCCCAATTGATCAGATTTTTTTTCACCACGCTGCCAAGAGAATTTAACAGGATTTCAATGACCGGTTTTGTCAAACTGAGAGGAGGATATTGGAAAGGAGAGTTTTTATGATTGATGATGGCCATAATCTCTTCCTGTGGGTGGAAAAGTTCATATTTGCCTAAATAGACAATTTTACGTTCCGCATAGGCGCCTTGGACAGGAATGTCCAAATAATCCGTATGATTGGAGATGATGAGTGCCCCACCGGACTCTGGGATATTTTCCGATCCAGTCACTTTGACATCATAAATGAGTTCCAAAAGGTTACGGAGGATGGTTTTGGGCACTTCCCGAGGGATGACAAAGAGACTTTCTAAAATATCAGCGGCGTTTTGGTTGGAATCCATAGAATCATCACATATTTCAAAATAAAACTTTATGAAATCAAGTTGGATTTTCATCTTAGATAGGAAATTCCTATGAAAGAACTCCTCCTAGCACAGAACTCCCTTTGGTTCTCTTCCCTACCCCTGGATTCCCTACATATTTGGGACCCAACACTCGGTGGAGTTTTTCTCACCATCTCCACAATCTGCCACTACCTGGGAGGAAGTAGTTTTTTCCTCGGTTTGATTTCTTTTGTTTATATTTACTTTCGGCCCAAACTTGCTTTCGAACTCTCGCTGGGGCTTCTCACATCGGCTGTGATGGTTTCTCTCTTAAAGTTCTATTTAGAAAGCCCAAGACCTTTTCCTTATCCAGAAGCTTTTGATGAAAAAGCATTTGGTTTGCCATCGGGCCATGTTTATTCAGCTGTTGTCGTCTGGGGATTGTTAGCTTACAGAATTCCCAAACTTTGGTTTCGAATTGTATCCATTCTCATCATCCTATTTATGCCATTTTCTAGAATGTATCTTAAGGTTCATTATTTAGGAGATGTCAGTTTAGGATTTGGACTCGGTATCCTACATTTAGTGATTCTCATTTTTTTACTAAACAAATTCTATCAAAAGGATTCCAAAAAGGTTTTCTTAGAAACGGAAAAATACAGAACCTTAGGTCTACTTGGAATTGTTGTAACACTTTCCCCAATCTCTTTGGATTCCATTTTTCTTTCGGAAGAACACCACCATAGTTTGTCAGGAGTGCTTATGGCAAGCGGAGCCCTCGCTGGTTTTTGGCTCGGAATTCTTTTTTATCCAAGATTTAGCAAACGCGAATTTTTAGATTGGTCCCTTCCCCCATTTAGTTTCTCCTTCGGAACTAAAGAATTCCGCATTTTTTGGAATACGGTTCTTGTTCGTTTGTTAGTATTAGCCATTGTGATCTCGTTATTTTATGTGTTACCCGGAATATTCATCAAAAAATCCATTTGGAAAGATGATTTGTTTTTGAGATACATTCGTTACTTAGTGGTTGGATTTGCCCTTGTTTTCCTTGTCCCTTTGGTTCTGCAAAAAATCCAAAAAGGAAAGTTTTTGCAAAACTAATACATGCAAAAATTAAAAAAGATATTTCAGATTTTAAAAACGGAACTAATGAAAGAAGGAGTCCTAAAAAACTCCATCTTTGTTAGTAGTTCTAAAGCCATATCCGCCATCACCAATTTGGTGTTTATGATTTATTCCGTGAATTTGTTAAGCAAAGCAGAAAACGGAAAACTCCAATACTTTTTAGGTTTTTTACCCGTTGTATTGGCGGTTGCTGAATTTGGCCTTCCGAATGCCCTTATCAAATACATCTCTCCGATGGCAGAACGAAAGGAAAATCCAGGCGCAATACTCAATGCATCACTAAGGATTAAATTTTATTCCTTCGTATTTTTGTCGTTAGTATGTTTCGTTGCTTACATTACTGGGGATGAGAATTATTTCGTCCTATTACTTCTGTTATTCGGTGGGATTATTATTTCTTTTATCTCCTACTTCGAAAGTCTTTTTGTTTCTTACCGCAAGTATAAATCTTTGTCTCTCTGGAATCCACTACCCAACGTAGTTCGTTTGTTATTGTTAATTTATTTTTCGGAATCCAGTGTTCATGCACTAACCTATATGGATATTTTAGCAATCTTCTGTATTGCTCCGATTTTTGTTTTGTTTTTATTTTTTATATTTTTTGGTAAAGAAGAAATTTCTTTTACGGCAGAGTTTTCAGAGATTCGAACGAACGAAAAAAAACTTTTACTTTTTAATCTATGGGCTTTTGCCGCTTCTATTTGTGCCATCCTATCAGACAGATTGGAAATTTTCTTTCTAAACCAATTCCATCCCCCGGAAATTGTTGCCGATTACGGAACCGCCTTACAACTGTTTAGTGGATTTATTATTATCCTCTCTACATTTAATTCTATTATTTATCCAAAACTAGCGCGACTTGCAGAAACGGAAGAATTCCCCACTGTCCTTAAAAAATCAGTTTTTTTAGGGGGAATGATTGCCATTGCCCTATCCCCTGGAATTTTACTCGCTGAACCCATCTTAACATTGTTATTCGGAACAAAGTACACCAATTCCATCTCAGTTTTCAAAATCCTATACCCGAATTTTTTATTACAATTGGTATTTGCACCCTTAGGAACAGCCCTCTTTGCCTTGGGATTGCCAAGACTTCTGGCGGGACTTGCCCTTCTCCGATTATTGTTTGGTGCCATCTTTGACTATTGGATCATTCCCGATTGGGGTGCTAATGGAGCCGCTATCTCACTCTTTCTTGGTCAGATTGTTTCTTGGTTACTGTTGACCGGTTATTTTATGGCTTACTTTCGGAAGTAACAAACTCATACATTTTTTTATAGTGAGTTTCTAATACAGCCCATTCATTTGCAGAAACATTGCTACCATACAATTTCATATAGGCTTCTTTGACTGACTTCCCTTCGGCAAGGAATTCCTTTAGTTTCAAAATGACCATTTTCAGTTGGATGGAATCATTTTGAATATCGTAATCTCGATTAATTTTGGTTCCAGAGGAGATTTCAAATTCCCGAACAAAAATTTCCGGCAATCTCAAAATTCCATAACCCTCTGTGTGATTGGTTCGAAACTCAGATCTTGTTTTTGCCCAAGCGAGTAAAAACAAAGACGGATTGGGCGGATATCCACCTAACAAACTACCATCTGGAAATTGTAACTTTTGCGAAAATCGTACAATTGCTCTCGAAAGTTCTTTTTTTCGACGAACAGAAAAACTCGTTTTTTCCACTTCTGTCAAATAAACATAAATTACGGCTTCTTCTTTACTATGGTCCGTCTTTTCAAAAAACCGACTCAAATCCTGAGAAAAACGAGTGTCAGCTTCCTGATAAGAAAAAATAACCAACAGAAGAGGGAAAATGAGAAGAAATCCATGTCTGTATTTCAAAAGTATTTTCTTCATCCCTACAAGTATCGGGATAGTTTCCCTTCTCTTTCTTTCTTTTTTTTCTACCCTTTCTGCTCAGTCTTATTCCGACTCCGTTATGGATGACGACCGTGCAAATCGAAATTTTGGTCGCGTCGTTGTAGGAGAACGGATCCAAAAAATTCCGAAGTCTTCTGAAAAACTAGGCTTCGGGGTTCAAACTGAGCTCATCACTGGAGGAAGGTTCCAATCTCAAAAAGGGGGCCTGGATTCTGAAAAAGCCAATCGTTACTACACCCAAGGGAATGTAACCACCCCCACTCTCTTTTATTATGCAAGTCAGGGCTGGAATTTAGGTATCCTTCTCGCACCACGAATCACCCTCTCCGAAGGCCGAGTGGTGGAAAAGGAAGTTCGCACCATTTATGATTCGGAAGCCACAGCCCTTCTTTCCAAAGAAATTTCTGGAATCCAGGTTGCCGCCGAAGTTGGCCGAGGGTTCAACAGGTTGGATCGGTATGGTTTTTTCTTTGTAGGAATGGCCAATTTTGGGACTTTATCGATTTCGCATACTTCTGGCTTTCACATAACAGGAATTCACTTAAATGCAAAACCGGAACTAGAGAATTGGTTTGGGCCTCCTTGGATTGGATACCGTAGAGAAATTTACGGAGGGTTTATCAGTTCCGAAAAAACATTATTCTGGGAAGAGTTTCGTTTTTTCCATTACGTATATTCCGATCCCAATCACAATTCAAATGGACAAATTCTATCGGGCCAAAGGACTTCTGGGCGTTATTCCTATAGCGGAATGGAATTCCAATCACGAAAATTTTTGGAAACTTGGGCAGTCGATCTAGCTGGCATTCGACTTTTGGGAGAATCCAAATCCTCCACCAATCCTTGGTCGGAAGAAAAATTAGCCACCAATTCCTATTTGGGTTATTTTTCCCTCCATTCAAAGTGCGAAAAATTCAGTTTTGCCTTAGCGGGTCTTATTACCAGAAAAGATCAAAAGGATCGATTAGATTCAAATAGCAACGGTTATGCGTCTAATTTTGCCGAACCAAAAGTGTTAGGTGGATATTCTTCTTTTCTATTGTATCAATCTTTGGATTTGATCCATCCACCGCAGTTTCGAGATGTTCCGACAAAAGAAAATCCTAACTTTGAAAACAAAGGAAATCGAATTTATGGAATCCAAATGGGCATGGATTGGATTTCCTTTTTTCGTACGGATCTATTTTTCAACCGATCAGATTCTGTTATGGGTAAAGGATCGGAAGTGATAGGCAAACTTAGTTTTTTAACCAATGAATATGGTAAGTTATTTGCACAAATGAGTGCCTCTTATACAATGATGGACCCAAATACAACACGTGTTTGGATTACAGAACCATTTACAGAAGAGGAACCCAAAAAAGAATACATTCGCTTTTATCTTTCTTTAGGGACACAGTTTTAAGATTGCATTAGCTTGTACCAAGTTTTGAAAAATCGAACTTCGTTACCTTTTTCATTATAAACAATCGAATCAATGTTCATCTTAGCAAGAAAAATCCCTCTTCCGCTCACTAAGTTGGCTGCGGGGTTGATTACTGGATTTGGAATTTGGCTGACAGCAAATCCAGTTCCTTCATCACGAATCACGATGGTAATTCCGACATCATCCATGGAAATTTCCACGAACACAGAAGTATTATTTTCTGCACAACGCGAATCCACTAACTTAAAATAATCTTCATTTGCTTCCAGACATTCTTGTTTTTCTGCATAACTGACACCGGCAACACCATGTTCAATGGCATTTGCCAATAATTCATACAAAACAATTTTAATAGAAATTAAATCTTCCTGAGTTGCAAGCGGAGAGTTCAAGATTTGTTTTACAATAAATGCAATATAAGAATTTAATTTTTTGATTTGAGGACGAAGTTTGATTTTACAATCAGCACTAAACTGTATGATCTCACCGCTATTGAAGAGGAGAGTTAAGTCAACATCAGCATTTTCAAATTTTTTAATTCGAGAACGGAGAGCTTCCATTCGAAAAGGCTTTAAGAAAAAATCAACAGCCCCCATTCTAAAAACATCAATTGCAATTTGAATGTCACTATCACCGGTAATGACCAAAAATGGAGTTTGGTTACCATCTGCTCTCAGTTTTTGTATGAATTGAATCCCATTTAATTTTGGTAAGCTGATATCAGAAATAATAAGATCGAATGTATTTTGATTAGAGATCGTAAGTGCTTCTAGTCCATCAGAAGCAAGAGTGACATTAAATTCATCTTTGAAGTATTCCCAGAACAATTCACGGATTGTCTCTTCGTCATCAACAAAAAGGATTTTCATAGAGTGGAGTCTTAGAGTAAAGAGAACTCCAATCTATAACAATTGTAAATCTATTTTTGGATTTTAGTCTTCTAAGTTGTAGGAACGGCCCAATTTATAAGTCAATTGTAACTCTTGTTGGAGGTCCAAAATCTCTCTACGAGTAAAAAAAGCAATCTTCCCACCAGAAAGCTCAAACGCATAGTAGGCGGTATCCTCCGACTGGAGTAGGGTTTTTAATTGGCTGAGCGATGTGACCCGTGTTCCGTTTACCTTCTCTAATACTAAATCCTGGAATTCCTGGTATCCTAGGTTCCCTTCTAGGGGGAAAACACGACTCAAAATCACTATCTTTTCCCGAACCGGGTGGACTTTCTTCTGATAGTAGTCGGAAAGATAAACTAGTTTTTTCTCCGACTTCAACCGATATTCCGAACCAAACTCTTTCAAATACGCATTGGTAAGTTCAGTAAAGAAAAACCCACCGACAATCAAATATAAGGGTTTTCTTTTTTTTGCTTCTTCTGGAATCAAAAAGTCATTGGAGTCGTAGGCTCTCAAATCATAACTCACATCTTGGTTTTGAAAACTTCGATGGAGTTTCAATTTGATTGTCTCACCTAATTCACGTAAACTGCCATCTGATTTTCGTAAAATCAAATCATATACTTTATCCGTTCGATCCCAATCATCTATTTTAGAAAGCGTGGTTGAGTTGATCTCTGTGATTAAATCTCCCGGAAACAAATTGTATGCCGGCCCCACTCCAGGCACCACTTCGGTTACGAGCAGTGGATTGGATATACTTTTGGAATAATACTCACGTTCGGAAGGAGTTAGGTTGATATCAAAAACTAAACCTGGGTGAGGAAAAGGTTTTCCACCTGTTTTGTAGAAAGTTTCCACATATTCTGTCGGAATCAAATATTCAGAAATGGTAACGCCACATAACAGTTGATTTTTGAAGAAAAAATCAGAATCTTCTGTGCCTTTTTTTTCAAGTAAAAATACTTTGATTGGTGTTTTAGAAAAGGGAAGGAATACATAACGTGACTTTCCCGTTGGGCAATTTTTATTCGAAGTTTTTGAATCCAAAACCACTGGTTTCGGAAGTTTTGGGATCTCTTTTGTTTCCAAAAGAAGAAAACCCGTTTCTTCATCATAAGATTTAATTCCTAACTTAGGAATGGAATAATCGAAAGATTCAAATTCAGCAAAGACTGGATTTTGTTTGGGAAGTGTGACACCAAAAAAAAGACCTTTCCCTATATAAATCAAATTTAACTTTCGAGAGAAAGGTTCTCCCACAAGCCAAGGATTTTGATGGCTTGTCTTTTGGAAGGTAACTCTCGATTCGATCACACGTTTGTCTTCGAAGTCTTCTGCACCAAGAGAAAGTAAGGTGGCAAAAATTAAAAAAAATACAAACGCAGATTTAAAACTCTTCATAATTCGCACCATATCTTTTTTTAACACGTTGGTTCATTTGATAAACAGACTCAGGCCTTAACACAATCGGTAGATCCATACCTCGAAACCTAAGGACAATAAATCCCTTTTTCCCATCTTTCCAAATGGTTTTAAATTCATTTAGATCTTTCGGTACGCGACCGTTAATCGACTCAACTACTTTGTATTTATACTTTTTGTATTTAGAAGTTTCGGGGTCATTAAATGTATAACTGAGAACAATATCCCGAGTGGTATACCTGTACAACAAATCTTGGATAAAATAACTATAATGGTATTTTAAGGAACTATCCAAGTCGCCGTCTTCGGAATGAAAAAAAGACCGAGAGATGGGTTGAAATACAAACCCAGCCTGCAAAAAATAATCTTCGGTAGAATCTCTGTACAAATCCAAAGCATAATTTTTCTGGAGATTCACTTCGGCATCATAACGTTTCCCGGCACGGTAAAAACTCACGGTCACTTTTGTATTCAGTTGTTTGTTTTCGATCCAATCGATAATGAATTCTTTTTTGTTGGACTGTGAAATTTCTCCATCATTTGTGAGTGGCAAACTATCGACTGCCGTTACAAAATCTTTTTCTTTTAAAACTTTTGAAAATGTAGAAGAAGGATAAATTCGATTCACAAAAATCCCTGTTTTGTCAGAAGGGACTTTCATTGCTTGTTTTAAACTTTTTGGATTTCCATTTTGGAAAGTAAATCCGATATTAGGAAACCCGTCATACTTTCCGTCAGCTATA
>NZ_JAFFPR010000029.1 GCF_016918735.1 Leptospira abararensis | reverse complement strand
ATTTGATCAAAACGGGAGCCTTATCCACTGAAGAAGAACGGCAAAGTTTGGACCATCTCATCGAATCTGCTAAGGAATTGGACAGTATCATTCAGGACATTGTGCTAAAATCCCAACGTGTCATAGTTCCCTGAATTAATTATTGAAGACCGCTTAATTTATCTTGCTTCTTCTACTAAATTAGTTCTAATTCGTAGCCATGGTTTTCTCAACTTTCCTTTCAGACTTAATTCTTTCCTTAATTTCCTTAGCAGATTCGATGAGATGGTCCAAACTTTGCCGTTCTTCTTCAGTGGATAAGGCTCCCGTTTTGATCAAATCCACAATTCCCATAATTTTTGCCAAAGGGTTACGAACTACATGGGACTGGGTCCAAGCAATGGCCTTTAATTTTTCGTTTTGTGTCTGGATGGCTGTAATTTGGAAAACACGTTCTGTCACATCATGGAAGTTATCTACAATCCCACCAATGTTTTCATCCTCAATCAGATTGGTAATGGTAGACTCCACCCACCGCCAAGAACCATCTTGGTGTTTGATTCGAAAATTATGGCTCGGCAAGGAATTCCCTTGAGGGATGGAACAAACCTCTTCCAAGCGTTTGATGATTTTGGGAACATCATCCGGGTGCAAAAAATCGAATAAGTTCATATGCATTGCATCCGATTCCGAATATCCTAAAACTTTAGTGATCGAAGGAGATACATATTTTGCCTTCCCTTCGGTGCTTAGTATGGCAATCACATCAACACCATTTTCCACAAGAGCACGGTAACGTTTTTCGCTTGCGACAAGTTCCATTCGTTTGGCCATCAAATCCGTGATGTCTTTAGAAAAACAAGCAAGTCCAGTGATTTGATCTTCTGGATTTCTGATCGGATTGAAAAATACCTCTCGGTGTTCTTCGAGTTGGGTGATGGGGCTAATAAACCTTTCATACGTTTTGAAACGCTCTCCCGAAAGCCCCCTTTCATAATAACCCTTCCATTTTTCATAGAAGGCTTCTCCTTGGTTCATAATGAGAACCGAATCACCTTCCTTGGCAGTAGTTCCCAGAAGAAATCCCATCACATCTAAAAAGCTTTGGTTTGCTGCAATCAAACGGAACTTAGAATCCAATGACCAAATCAAATCGGAAGTTCCATTAATGAGGGCTTCTTGATTTCGTTTGATGCGAATGAGTTTTTCTTCACTGATGACTTTGTCTGAAATATCACGAGTTACACTAAGAACAGATATGATCTCTCCAGTTGGGTTAGTCAAAGGAACGGCAGTACTTTCCATCCATCTTTCCGTACCTTTTAGTCCGATGATACGAAACCTTGTACTCGACTTGATTCCTTGCAAAGCGCGATTATGAATTGATTGATAGAATTTCAAATCCATGGGATTCACTAAGTTTTCTACCTTTTGTCCCACCGCATCCTCAGGACAGTCTGCCTCAATCATTTGTAGGCCAGCAGGATTCATCTCGACAAGGATTCCGTCTGGCGAAACTACTTTCACACATTCTGGTTCTGATTGCAGGATGGTACTAAGACGCGATTCTTGTTGTTTTAAAGTTTGATAAGCTTCTCTTTGTTCGGTGATGTCTTGGAAGATTCCTACAATTTGTAAGGGCTCATTTTTTTCATTCCGAATGACATCTGCAAGAGATCGAACATGTTTGACTTTTCCAGTCGTGGTGATGAGCCTACATTCTAAATCATAAGCGATTCCTGTTTCTAATACCTCTTTCATATGTTGCATGGCATGTTCACGGTCATCGGGGTGGACAGATTGAAATCCTGTTTCTAAGTCTACGGGCATAGAGGAAGGATCCATTTCTAAAATATGGAATACGCCCTCTGACCAATGGAGAGTTTTATTTACGAAGTCTACGTCCCAGTGACCAATTTTTGCCAAAGATTCCATCTGGCGTAAAATCAATTCGTGTTTGTTTTTTATTGCATTAGGGGAATTTTTTTTTTCACTTTCATTCTTTTTCACAACGAATCTTTACCCCCACTCAAAAATCAGAAGTATGATTCTGTCAGACTAAGAAAACGGAGTCAGCCCTTTTTTTAATTAAAATTTGAAAATCTAACATACTTAAGATGGATAATACTACTGCCAGGGATACGAAGGATGCCAAAGGCACCCTGATTTGCCGTTAGGCAAACAGGGGGGAGCGAACGCGGACTCCGGAGTAGCCCGCCCGGGCAGCCAGAAAATAAATCAGATTATTTTTTTCTCAAAACAGATGGCAGTGGGATCCGTGATCCATTTACCAAACGCTTGAATTTCATAGAATCCGAAATTTTTGTATAATGAAAGAGCTTCTGGTTGGGGTGCACCCGCTCGTAGAACCATGAAAGAATAACCGTCGCTTTGGGCTTGTTTTTCTAATTCACTTAACAATGATATGGCGACTTTATTTTTTCGAAACTTGGGAAATACATAAACCGCATCCAACTCACACTGTGAATCACTGAATTTTGTATAAGCAACTGATCCCATCACTTCCCCCGTTTCGAGATCTTCGGAAATGAGAAACCTACCTTTCGGTGGCAAAAAATCTTGGAAATCCATTGGGTTGGGTGCTTGGAAACCATATCGGTTTTGGATTTCCTCCCAAAGATGATCGATACAAAGCCTGGAGTTTTGATCTAAATTTGTCACCGTTCTCGTTTTGATATTTTGATTCATAAATGTAGAAAGATGAACTTATGATTAGAAAAAATTGCAAAGACAATTTTTTGGTGGAGGAAAATGGGGAGGTGTTGTAAAGGGAAGTCATTGGGTGGCGGGTGGACGCACCCCACCCAATTCAGGGCGGGGATACATATATCCATCCTGTACCAACTCTAACGATCCCCAACATACAAAAAAGCCCCCATTTCTGGAGGCTTTCCCACTAACAATCGCTAGTGAATCGAATTAATCTTTTTTAGATGCTGCTTCTTTGATTACGTAAGCTGCAATTTCGTTCTTTTGGATTTGAGTGGTTCCTTCGAAGATAGTGAGGATTTTAGAATCTCTCATTAACTTCTCAACAGGATACTCTTTTGTGTATCCGTATCCACCAAAAATTTGAACGGCATCAGTAGCACACTGAACTGCACATTCAGATGCGTAAGCTTTTGCAATCGCAGAGTATTTTGGAAGGTTAGGATCGTTTGCATCAGAAAGACGAGCTGCTTTGTAAGTGATTTCTCTTGCAGTTTCTACTTTGATAGACATATCAGCTAACATGTGTTGCACTGCTTGGAAAGTTCCGATTTTAACACCGAACTGTTCTCTCTCACGTGCGTAACGAGCTGCATGGTCAAGTGCTGCTTGTGCCACACCCACACCCATAACGGCTACGAAGGGACGAGAAGCATTCAATGTTTGGAGTGCGTAAACGAAACCAAGGTTTTCTTTTCCTACGAGTGCGTCTTCACCCACTTCACAATCTTCAAAAATGACTTGGTGAGTGGAAGAAGCCCGGATTCCGAGTTTGTCTTCTTTTTTACCAACGGTGAGACCTTTGGCACTACGTGGAACGTAGAAACAAGACACACCACGTGTTCCGCGGTTTTTATCAGTATAAGCAAATACAGTAAAGGCTTGTGCATCGGAAGCACCAGTGATCCATTGTTTCGCTCCGTTGATGATCCATTTGTCGCCTTTTTTCTCAGCGCGAGTGGTCATACCAGGAACGTCTGAACCAGCACCTGGTTCAGACAAACAAAAAGAAACTCCGAACTTTCCGTCCGCAATTTCTGGAAGCCATTTTAATTTTTGTTCGTGAGTGGCACCTTTAAGAATAGGAAGAATTCCAAGACCTGTGTAAGCAAACCCAAGAGCGATTCCTAGGCATCCACGAGAAAGTTCCTCGATCGCTAAACACTGTTCAATCGCGCCGAGTCCCCATCCACCGTATTCTTCCGGAATGACAAGACCGTTAATTCCTAGTTCCGAACGCATTTTATTGATGAGTTCTGTTGGGTGTTGGTTCTTCTCATCCCAGTGCAATGCTACTTCATGTGGGATTTCTTTTCTTACGAAGTTACGAACTAAATCTCTGATTTCAAGTTGTTGCTCTGTGAATTGGCTATACATTCCGGGATGTTCCTTCTGAGAATGGGTATTTACTACCTTTTTTCGTACGACCCTTCCCCTGCCAAGGGTTTTTCTCTCTTTACAAGAAAGCAAATACAATGTTATATTTTCCATTTGTATGGCTAAATCGTGTTCTTTATTCCACAACCTTCGACAGTTGTCTACTGTCTTCCTGATCACTGTTTCCTTCGTCCTTGTTTCTTGCAGTGGACGACCGAACTACCAACCAAAAGCAAATCTAAGTTATGCGAACTTTGAGGTTTACTTCCAAGAGAAGTTAGCCGAAAGCAAACGAAAGAACCACAGACCGGGTAACGAAGAACGTTATATCAGTTTTGGTAAAAAAACTCCCCTCGCTTTTTTGTACATCCATGGATATGGTGCCTCTCGTGCAGAAGGGGAAGAAGTAATGGAAAAGTTGGCTAAAAAATTTAAAGCCAATACGTACTTACTTCGTCTGCCCGGTCATGGAACGAACAAAGAAGACCAAAGAGATCAAAATTTTAACAACTACTTAGATGCATCTAGAGAAGCATTGTATATGATGCAATCACAAGGTGACCGCGTGGTTGTGTTTGGAAGTTCGATGGGTGGACTTCTTGCGACTTGGCTTGCTTCCGAGTATCCAGAAGAAGTGGATGGTCTCGTTTTAGCGAATCCATTTTATGCACCTGTGGATAGTAGTTTGAATTTGTTTAATTATCCTGGTGGACTTACCTTCATTCATTTGCTGAAAGGAAAAGTGAGAGCCTCCGTACACAATAACAATCCCAAAGTTTTACCAGAAAGAAATAACTACTGGTATCCCGAGCAGTATTTCGCAGCCCTCGTTGGTGTGAATGATTTACGAAACTATGCGGCGGTTCCTGAAGTCTTTCGAAAGGTAACTTCACCCGCATTACTTCTGTACTACTATAAATCCGACAAAGAACAAGATCCAACGGCCAGTGTTCCGAAAATGTTAGAAGGATATACAAACTTTGGATTGGATAAAACACCAAACCCACTGAACAAAAAAGTGGCGGTGGAAAATGGAATGCATGTTCTAATGTCTAAATGGGTCATCACGGACAAAGCTTTTATCGAAGCTCAAACAGAAAAATGGCTCACGGAACTTTCTAAATCGAAATAAAGTCAGTCTATTAATTGTATTGAAACAACCAAAGGAGATTTGATTCCATGAAAGAATCCAAGGAACGCATAGCACTTGTCACAGGGGCCAACCGAGGGATTGGAAAACAAGTCTCCATTGATTTGGCGAAACAAGGAATCTATGTTCTCATAGGTGCCAGAAACCCCAGTGAGGCAGAGGATACTTTGGCCGCCGTAAAGGCTGTCGGTAAAGGAGAAATCATCTCCCTTGATGTTTCCAAGGAACAAAGTATCAGCGAAGCACTGGATACCATCACAGGAAGTTTTGGCAAATTAGACATTCTAGTAAACAACGCAGGGATCTTTGCCGATCCTGGCTCCTTTTATGATACCACAACTGAAGACTTACACAGAACCCTTCTCGTCAATCTCTATGGCCCTTTTCGTTTGATTCAGACATTTCTACCGATGATGATCCAAAACAATTTTGGGCGAATTGTGAATGTAAGTTCTGGGATGGGACAGTTATCCGATATGGGTGGTGGTTATCCCGCTTACCGTATTTCCAAAACATCTATCAATGCACTTACCAGTCTTTCGAGTGTGGAAGCTGTTGGTAAAAACATCAAAATCAATTCCGTTTGTCCTGGTTGGGTGAAAACCGATATGGGGGGAGCTAGTGCCACAAGGCCCGTAGAGAAAGGTGCAGAAACCATAGTCTGGGCGGCAACGTTACCGGACAGCGGGCCTACGGGAAAGTTCTTTCGGGATAAGAAGGAGATTGGTTGGTAGGGGGTTTTTAAGTGAAGTTTCTTTTTCGTTTGCAATCGATTGATTGTATTGAACGAACACTTACCATCTAGAACTTTTCTGGAATGAATTTTCAGCAAGCAAGAGTTATGTGACATGCCAAGAAGTTTCATATATTTGAATTAGATTTATAAAATATTTAGGATGTGATTTTTGAATGATAATCAATTTTTAGATGCATATTTTGATAGAATTGGGTATAAAGGACCCTCTAATCCTTCCCTTGATTTGCTGAACAAAATCACTTTTGCACAGGTGCAAAACATACCGTTTGAGAACTTAGATATTTTGTTAGGTAAAAGTATTGATATTAGTTTAGATTCAATTTTTGAGAAATTAATAATTCAGCGTCGTGGAGGGTATTGTTTTGAGCAAAATGGACTTCTCTTATCTGTTCTAAAAAAATTAGGATTTGAAGTAACTCCTATCAGTGCTAGGGTTCGCTTAGATAAATCGAGAGATTACACTCCTCCTCGAACCCATGTTTTTCTTCGTGTAGAACTTAATGGGCTTTCATGGTTAACTGATGTTGGAGTTGGAGGAGTATCATTAACATCAGCTATTCAATTAATACCAAATATTGAACAAAAAACAAATCACGAAACAAGACGAATTCTTTCTGAAAATAATAAATTTTATCATCAAGTTCTTTTCCCCAGTGGCTGGGTTGATGTCTGTGAATTTACACTGGAAGAAATGCCTGAAATTGATCGTGAACTAGCAAATTGGTTCACAAGTGCTCATTCAAAATCACATTTTAAAGATCGTTTAATAGTTGCACAAGCTGGAGATGATGGAAAAAGACAAACACTTGTAAACAGAGAATTATCTGAACGAGATAAAAATGGCATAGCCCATAAATCAATAATCAATTCACCGGAGGAATTATTAGTAATTCTTAAAGAAAAATTTAATCTTATATTTCCTGTAGGAACTGAGTTCAAAACTCCTGGTTTGCAGTGGGATAAATAATTTTACAAAATTGAAGACTACACTTGAGAAACTTGAAACGTCGCATAGCAACCCAATGAACATTCGCAAAACACAAAAAAATAATATAAATATCGCCCTAGTCGAATCTGACAAACCAGTTTTCACAGACGCATCCTCAGCCCTTGACTTTTTTGCCACAATCCAATACGATTCGCAATGTGAACGTTTTGTTCTGAAACAATCCCATTTCCCCGAAAGTTTCTTTGATCTAAAAACTGGACTTGCAGGGGAGGTATTACAAAAAATTGTGAACTACCGAATGAAACTCGCCATCGTTGGTGATTTTTCGATTTATTCCAGTAATAGTCTAAAAGATTTCATTTATGAAATGAACAAAGGAAAAGATGCTTTTTTTCTGAATTCTGATGAGGAAGCAATTGATCGCCTAAGTAATATTTAGCGAATTTAAAAAAATAAAAATATCCATGCCCTAGTTGGTTCCCTTGGAGGCATGGATCCAATTTTTAAATGATCTCTACTAATAATTTATCAAGTTCCAGGTAACATTCCGCCATTCCATCCGCTGCTCCAGATTCTACCATCATCTTACATACTTCCGCGGAACCATATCTACATAGGTGTGTCATAAGCGTTTTATCACCTTCGGTAGTGAAGGTCCGCGATTCAAATGTAGCAGCCGGATCTTCGGGTGCATTTGGATCAAAGGTGGACATATCCATCACATAATTCTCGCTATTGGCTAATTTTTCAGGTACGATCACTTCTTTAAAAGTCCCATAAACGCCGGATTTATTTCCCTTGGCATCCATATAAAGATAAAGGTATTTGCCACCAACCTTAAGATCTTGTTCGCAGGTTTCAAGAACCATACCTTCGGGACCAATGAGCCAACGGCGCATTAACTCAGGTTTGGTGTGACAGTCGAATACCAATTCACGCGGTGCGGCGAAGTAACGCTTAAACACAACTTCGGTTTCGCTTCGAATTTCCATCTTCACTTCATTTTTTTCGGTTTTCATTTTGTTTATCTCCCTTTGATTGCATTGTTTGTAATTCTTCCAAAAGTCCATCTAACACCTGATAGCGCGACTCCCACATCTGGCGGTATTTTTCCATCCAATCAATCGCGTTTTTAAGTGGTGCGGTTTCCAAACGGCGGGGTCGTTCTTGCGCACGAATGGTTGTCGAAACGAGGCCAGCTTCTTCTAGCACCTTTAGATGCCGGGAAAT
This sequence comes from Leptospira abararensis, assembly GCF_016918735.1. Classification (GTDB taxonomy): domain Bacteria; phylum Spirochaetota; class Leptospiria; order Leptospirales; family Leptospiraceae; genus Leptospira_A; species Leptospira_A abararensis. The sequence continues at coordinate 87,538 of NZ_JAFFPR010000029.1, read as the reverse complement.
GGCAGGCTGGCTCATCTGGAAAGGTTTTGCCAGTTCCATGACCGTGGACTCCCCATTGGCAAGGATCATTAGAATTTCCCGTCGTGTGGGGTCTGCGAGGGCTGCGAATGTGGAATCGAGTGTTTGCATAACCATCTTGTTATATAAACAATTGACTATATATATTCCCAGAGTCAACCGTTTTTTTGGCGGGATATTCTCTAAAGATGCTTTTTGATCGAATATTTATATAGGAACGTGGATCAATAGACGTACCTCAAATGATGAAATTTAAATTCTTTTTATTTTATATAAACGTCCTTCTCCTGACTTCCCTTTACGCGAAGTCTTTGAATCAATCATTATTGTCAGAGGGAGATATTATTTTCCAGGAATCGCTTTCAGAACAAGCCACAGCGATTAAACTTGCGACTAAATCCCGTTATACTCACGTTGGAATTATCTTTAAATATGGGAACACATACAAAGTTTTAGAAGCAATAGAACCTGTCAAAATTACAGACTTAAACTTGTTCATTCAAAGGGGAAAAAATAAACATTTCGTCATCAAAAGAATCAAAGGTGCAAAGGAAATCCTCACCCCAGAAAGAATCTCTCAAATGAAAAATTATGGAAGTTCCTTACTTGGAAAACATTACGACCTTTACTTTGAATGGTCGGAAGATCGAATCTATTGCACAGAACTTGTTTGGAAAATGTACGAAAAGTTCACTGGACTAAAAATAGGAAATTTAAAAACTCTAAAGGATTTCGATATTTCATCAAATCAGGTTCAATCTTTGATGAAAAAAAGATATGGAAAGGGAATTCCCTACTCTGAACCGGTCATTTCACCGGTAGACATGATCAACTCAACCGAACTAATTACAATCTTAGAAAACAAATGAATTGTGAAGTTCTTATAATCTTGATTCTAGATCCAAATACACAATTTTAGATAAGAAGAGTCAACTAACAATGTTCGTATTCGAAAAAGCTAACCATAACTTTAGAAAACCAATCCTAACCTTTGGATTTATTTTTTTGTCTATGATTACTTTGTTTTTAAGTGATCCGGAGTCTTACGCATTTACACCGAACAAAGAGCTTGGATTCAACTTACTTTATTCCTTTTTCTTTAACTCTTCTTTTACAGAATGGCTCACCAATGCCATTTATTTATATATGTTTGCTGACAATATTGAAGACGTTGTCGGGCATTTTTATTTTTTCGTTCTATTTCTTTTTTTTGGGATTTTGGCCAATTTAACTTACTTTTTCTTCCATATGAATTCGATTGTTCCCGTTATTGGAACATCAGGTGTCATCTCAGGAATTCTTGGGATGTATTATGTTTTTTTCCCTAATGTAAAAAGTATGATGGTGTTCGAAAAAACTACTTTCCATGACGTACCAATATTTATCAGTCTCAGTGTCTGGATTCTTATCCAATCTTATTTCTATATAGTTGAATTGGACCACCAAGTTCGAAGTGTTTATGGCGGACAAGTAGTGGCATTTTTATCAGGTATGACCATCGCCCATATTTTAGTTCGTAATCAGTTTTTGGATCGACTGGAGCATAATCTAAGATTATCAACTTTCATCAATAAAACCGTCCTTTGTCCTTCCTGCAACAAACCAATCCCTGCCAAAAAATATGGAAGGTTTCATTGTTCGGCCTGTAATACAAAGTTCTTTTTCGATCGTCATGGAAAGAAATTCCTATAACCATATCTTTAGAATGAAATATTTTGTTAGCTAAATCATACAAAACATTCACTAAAAACATCGAATCATTCAATTTCTTATCGACAATTTATTTCCAATGCCTAGAATCCTCCGTTACCTTGCCATTGGAGAACTATAAATGCAAAGAATCTCGTTCCTTTTTCTGGTCATAGGTTCCTTCCTATTTCCTTTATCAGCGGAAGAAAAACCAAGTCCTCCTGGTGGCCCTCCGAAGGAAGGTTACTATATCATTACTTACAAAAACTATTCTATTAATTTGGAAATCAATACTAACGGATACGATGTTCGAGATGGAGATTCCAATGAAGATTCTTCTGGACAAGCAGATATCAACTATTGGATTTTACCTGGTAAAAACAAAATTAAGCTCCGACTGACAGAAAGAAAAGGAAAACAAAAAGAAAACGAGGGTCTTTCTAAAGAAGCGGAAGTCAAACTATACATAGGTCAGAAAGGACAATTTCCTGACGAAGGAATTTTATTACAAAGTTTTCAATGGCCAACTTTCACCAAAGCAAGTTTAGGTGAATGGGTTGAGTTAGAATTTGATCCACCTTTTCTTCCACCAAGCCAACTGTGGAAACAAGCGGAAATCATTACACTTACCAAAGAAAAGGAAATCTCTATCATAGAGTTTGCAAAAGAATTCACAAAAATTCTCAACTCAAAGGATACAAATCAAATCCTGTCCTGGATTCAATTTCGTGCCAAAGACACATCTGAAGTTCGTTATTATCCATTTGTCGAAGCGGACGAACTCAAATCGATCGCTGGTATGACAAAAGCCGTAGGTTCCACTTGGAAATTAGATACGAAGAATATTAAATATACCTTACTTTGTAACGACCAAATCCTCAATGTGACCAACAAAAAAGGAGAACCCATCATCACTTCTAAAAAAGGTGCTGCTATTCCTCTCTACGTAAGTTGGATGGGCGGTAAGTGGGTCATCGTTCGCTAAATCATAGATGGAATACATACAAGGTGGAGTAATTTACTTGATTTCCCCCCTCGCATGTTTTCCACTGCTTAGGTAGTTTCAATTAAACCGTTCTATCTGTTCTCATGGTTAAAAATCATCTCAGCCTAGTCATTCCCTCTTACTGTGAATCCGAAAGACTTCCCCTCTTTCTGGAATCTCTTCTAGAAACATTCAAAGGTTCCAACTCTGTTGAATTCATTGTTGTCGATGATGGAAGTCCACTGAAGGAATTCAATAGTCTAAACATTAAAATCAAACATTTACTTTCTAACCCTCAATTAAAAATACTACGCCAAGAAACAAACTTAGGAAAAGGAAGCGCCATTCAATTGGGACTAAAAAATGCCAAAGGAAATTATTATGGTTTTGTAGATGCAGATGGTGCAACACCTGCCTACGAAGTACTACGAATTTGGAACTATACGAATGATCACAAAGAGATAGACTTACTTGCTGGTTCGAGAATCATCATGATGGGACGGAATGTCAAAAAGTCTTTCTACAGACATCTTACAAACCGTATTTTTTCATTTTACTTTACCTTAGTTTTTAAAATTCAAATGTATGATCCTCAGTGCGGATGTAAAATCTTCAAAAAATCTGCATATTTAGCAGTCATTCAAAAAATCTCCGACTTACGCTGGTTATGGGATACACAGTTATTAGTTTTGTTAATTAGAAATGGATTTAAAATTGTGGAATTTCCTGTTGATTGGCAGGACATCCCTGGGTCCAAATTTAGTTTTCTAAAAGATTCCGGTCGTGTAGTCCTATCAACTTGGAAGTATCGAAACATTCATTAACGAAAAGGAAATTTCACAACCCTAATATTTTTTCTTAAGTCTTTCCGAAATGGCAAAAATTTTCTGTGGAGAACCAATCCCTTTCAGCTTGTGTTCTCCGAGTTCTTCCCAGCGAACAGGAATTTGGTTGGCTAAATTCTCAGAAGCTAAAACTGCCTTTCCTAACTCCCCGCACATCCCTGCAATCCGACTGGTTAGGTTGACGGCCTCCCCGATCACAGTAAAATCCAGTCTCTCGGTTGAACCTATATTCCCATAAAGGATTTCACCAGAATGGAGTCCCACCCCGTGATGAATCGGAAGTTTTGTCTCTTTTTCTCTTATTTGGTTGTGGAGAAACAAATCCTCACCTAATCTTCTAACGGCGAGAAGAACTTTTTTTCCAACATAGGTTTTATTAGATTCTGTATAGGGAAATACTGCTAAAATTCCATCTCCCAATAGTTTTAAAACTTCGCCGCCATGGGCTTCGATGAGTGGGATTGCCAAACCAAAATAGTCATTTAACAACTGTATGACTTCTGGTGGTGATAGTTTTTCACTCATACCAGAATAATTTCGAATGTCAGAAAACCAAATTACTGATTGAATTTTATCCAATTCTCCCAAATAGATTTTACCCGAATACACCGTAGATCCAGTTCTTTTACCCAGATAAATACTGAGTAAAGATTCCGTAAGTTCTGACTGGATGAATGTCCACCATTTGAGGGCCACCATATTCAATGCTTTTGTAAGAAAGTCCAATTCCACGTCAGTAAATCCATCTGGTTTTGCTGTGAGTAAACTTAAGAAAGCATAACTATTTCCTTTTTGAATCACAGGTATGGCAAAGTAACCCGTCCCTCCTATGGGAGCCAATTCCTCTAAAATAGGGTAAGGATACTCTCCCTTAAAACCTTCCGTAAAACGATAGTAATAGGTTTTATTTGTAGTGAGTACATATTGTATGGGGCTTGCAGCAAATTGTGTCGATTGGATCGAACCTAATCGAAATTTAGTTTCCCGTATAAAGGCATCGGGAAATTCAAACCACCTACCAGAATGAAAGAGAGGATTTGCTTGAAGATCAAAAAGTTCCTTTTGACTTTTGGGAGCCCAGAGGTAGGCCAAAGTTTCCACTTGTGGGTGTAGGGTGCGGGTCCCCATATTCCCTCGAATGATTTGAAAACCTAATGTTTGTAAGTATTCAATAAAAGAATGAAATAGTAATGAAGGTGAATCTATTTTGGGAATTTCACCTAAATACCAATCCATAAATGAATCTAATAGCGATTTTGGAACATTCGACATGGATTTTTAATAGAATTGGAGAAGTAAAGAAAGGCAAGGAATTATTAAAAAGAAAACATCACACCCTGCCAAACGACAGGGTGCACAAGGGATACAAACTTATTTCAGTTTGGAATCCAATCGTTTTTGTACAGCTTCCATAAATTGGAAAGTATCAAGCTCCGTTTTTTTCGCAGCTGTTGAAAGAGAAAGTAAGTCTTTTGTCATCTCGCCACCTTCAATGGTTTCAATGATAGCTTCTTCCAATTTCAGAGCAAAGTTCACAACATCGGGAGTTCCATCAAGTTCCCCACGTTTCGCAAGAGCTCCCGTCCAAGCAAAGATAGACGCTACAGAGTTTGTCGAAGTTGTTTCCCCTTTTTGGTATTTACGGTAGTGGCGAGTCACAGTTCCGTGTGCCGCTTCATACTCATACTTTCCATCGGGTGATACTAAAACAGAAGTCATAAGACCAAGGGAACCAAAACCAGAAGCAACCATATCACTCATAACGTCACCGTCGTAGTTCATAAGCGCCCAAAGTTGTCCACCTTCGTTTTTCATGATCTGTGCAACAGCATCATCAATGAGGTAATAACTATAAGTAATACCTGCAGCTTTCATAGCACCATCTTGTTCTTTTGCCATGTTATCAAAGATATCACGGAAACGAGCATGGTATTTTTTAGAGATCGTATCTTTTGTTGCAAACCAGATGCTGATTTTTTCAGACAAAGCATAAGTAAAACAAGCCTTTGCAAAAGATTTGATGGATTCATCTAGGTTGTGCATTGCAAGAGCTACACCAGCACCTTTGAATTCATTTACGAGTAGTCTTTGTTTTTCTTTTCCAGAAGCATCTGTATAAACAAGTTCTACTTTTCCTGGGCCATCGACTAGGATTTCCACATCACGGTAAATATCACCATAAGCATGTCGTCCAATTGCAATTGGTTTTTTCCAAGAGTTCACAGCTGCTGGAATATTTTTGATAATGATTGGTTTACGAAAAACTGTTCCATCTAAAATAGCACGGATAGTTCCGTTAGGTGATTTCCATTCTTGTTTTAAGCTGTATTCTTTTACACGGTCTGCGTTTGGAGTGATAGTGGCACATTTAACACCTACGCCATGTTTTTTGATCGCGTTAGCTGAATCTACAGTGACTTGGTCATCCGTTTTATCACGGTATTCAACACCTAAGTCGTAATATTCCAAAGTGATGTCTAAATAAGGGTGGATGAAACGATCTTTAATTTCTTTCCAGATAATTCTTGTCATTTCATCGCCGTCTAACTCAACAAGCGGTGTTTTTACTTTAATTTTTCCCATTGATTTCTCCTAAACTCGGTACATTTTTGATTCGTTTAAAATACAGTTATGTTGGATTTGCCATGTACAAATTCCATAGATAGTGACAAAACTCCGTAGAATTATTGATCGCTCCTGAAATGGTATGAATTCCCGTGAGGGATGTATATCTTTTTCTATAGGCATCACGATCGGAAATCCCAGAAAGTTTTGTTTCCAAGCGAACAAGAATCTCTTTCCAAGATTCGCATTGTTCTTTTACCAAAGGATCTTTGGCTTTGATCCGAAGGTCTTCAGCCTTCGCAATCTGAATCTCCCAAAAGTGAGAGGGAAATGCAGGAGGTGTGTATCTGTCTCTGATGGCTTCTAAATCCTTTTCTATTTCTTGGTCTTTGAAAGCGGTAAAAAAGAAAAATCCACTGATGCGTAATGAAATGGGTAAATAAAAACTAAAGGTGCGATCAGTCGAGACCATCTGTTGGAGAGTCCACTGCGGTGATTTTCCGGCTGGTCTTTTTTCTAAAAAGGACTTTGCATCCAATGCAGCCAATTCATCGAAACAGTATTGGGCAAACCGGAGTTTCTCTTTCCAGAATATTTCTAAAATCTCCGTTACCATATCCGTTTCGTTCATCCTGGATAGGGGAAAGTATTTTTCAAGTGAGAATCCTTTTTTAAGAACCAAAGTCAAAGCTCCCTAACCCCAGTGGGCATGAAAGAAACTGAAGATTCCTGGCGCGAACTCATGACAAAAAAAGAAGAATTCTTACATATCTTACGAATTCTGAACCACTACTACGAAATGCGAGGGGAAACTAAGTCCAAACAATTTGCCTTCCGCCAGACTTTGGCCGATTCTTCTCCTGAATCGGTTCAGATTTTCTTCTCAAAACTCGGACCTTTTGAATACCAGGTCGCCTGCCGTATCCTTCCAGAAGAACATATAGAAACCTGGATCCATATCGATGGAATCGCCGAAGAAAGAGAACGGCTCGGACAAATTGGCAATACGGAACATCCTGTGTTTTCTCTCGTTTGTCTCGGAGACCTGTTTGCCATTTCTCATCCCAGCACTGTTTCCATTTAAAGGAAAACCCCAAGAAAAATCTTGATTCTTTTCCAAGCACGCGTTAGGATTTGCCGGTGTTTCGGCAATTCTTTCGATTGGCTTGTCTCTATCTCCTTTTTGCAGTGCTGCCCACAGAAAATCTACTGGCTCAAGATTTTAAAACCCAACATTTCCCCGAAGAAGGTTATCTCCAAGCTTGGAATTTTACCTTTCGCAACGAAAAATACAATTTATTTGCCACTTTCCTTGTTAGTAATTTTGGACCTGGCTCACATAACAATGGTATATCGTTACTTTTAAAACCGAAAGACCAACCCGTGTTTTATTCCACTCGTGAATTCGACGCCGATGAGTATGAATCAAAAAAAGGACTGTTCTACCAAAGAAGCGGAGAAAATTGGATGGAATACAAAAACGGAATTTATTCCTTCTATATGAACTATGGAGACTGGGAAATTAAATTAGACTACAAACCAAGGAGAGGTTCCGTTCCTATCTCCAAAGGAAGATATCCACTCAAAGAAGAAGGTAAATTTGTCCAAGCCGACATACCTTTTTCATACTCTCAAGTGACAGGAACCATTCGATACAAAGACACCACAGAAGAAATCAAAGGTGTGGGAGGGTTGGAACATATTCTTTCGAACGAGGCAGTCTACCAATATTCTAAAAAATGGGAACTTGTCCGATCCATAACAAAAGACGGACATAGAATCTTTACCGGTGGGTTCGTAGGGAATGCTGATTTTCCTGGTGCTTTTTTTCGTCGAGTGGCAGTATTAGATAACTCAGGTCATATGGTTTTAGAGGGAACGGTAGAACGAGCCGAAGTTTTAGATTGGGAAAAAGAACCTACATCTGGTTATACGATCCCAAAAACAGAAGTTCTCTATTTTAACGAAGGAAAATGTTCCCTGCTTGTCAAACGAACACGCCCAATTGCCACAATGAGTGCACTAGAAAACATTTCTTCGTTTTTAAGATTCTTTATCCAATTGTTTTTTGCCAAACCATACCAAATTCATTGGTATGCAGATCTAAAACTAGATTGCCCCGATTGGTCTGGTGAAGCAAAAGGTTACCACTCCAACTATCTAATCAACGAATGATTGAACCAAAAATCCTAAAAAAATGAATTCAAACAATCTAGATCAACTCTCTATACATGAGAAGATTTCGATTTTCTAAAGGATAAATTTTTGTCCTTCGTGGGCAATATGTACCTGCATACCACCTGGTTTGATTAACCTAGCTTCATCTAAAATAATACGTGCCACTTCATGGTCTGTATGGTCCGGTTCATGATGAGTGAGAACTACGGAACGAATCTCCATCATTTCTGCAAACTCTACTGCCTTACTCACAGCTGTATGCCCCCAACCTAATTTTTTTTCCGCCTCAGCAGTGCTATACTGTGCATCGATAATGATAAGATCGGCACCTGCAATCTGAGGTTTCATTTTGATCAGGTGTTCACGGTCTTCTTCCCTGTATTCAACATCCGTACAGAAAAGGAAAATTTTATTTCCTTCTCGAATTCGGTATCCAGTACAAGATCCAGGATGACGAAGTCCAAAAGGAATGATCTTGAGACCACCTAACATATATGATTCGAATTCCTTCCAAAGGTGGAAATGTTTTTTCGATGCCATTTGTTGGAAAGTAATAGGGAAATTTTCGGGATGTTGTTGGCGAACTAACCTTTCTTCTAAGTTTTCAATACATGAGTAAAAATGAATATTACAAGAAGGAGAATAACCGGGTTTAAAAAAAGGCCAACCTTGGATATGATCCCAATGCGTATGGGAAACAAGGATATGGATGTCCATATCTTCTCCGCTAAAAGCTTGCGGTGCCATTTGGTTGCCAAGGACACGAAGCCCTGTACCCATATCTAAAATGACTTTTTCACCGCCATCGCCTTCAATGAAAACACAGGTTGTGTTTCCGCCCAAATCTTGAGAAAGGGGGATGGGTAGATGGTTTAAAAATTCCTCTTCTGAGAATCCGGTGGGATCCTTTCGCCACTCTTCTTTGGCCATTTGGAGAATCTTTAAAGTTTTCTCCCTTTGTTCTGGTTTAGAAATCGGTGTGGGGAGAGAACCTCGAACACCAAAAAGAGTTATTTTCATCTAGTTCCTTTTAAAAATCCTGACATTACATCATCGGAAGGAATGCAATTGTTAGTTAGCCCGGAAATCCAAGAAAAACTCTGGAAGTTTACTACCAAGACTTCCTACCAATCAGACTATCTCCTGCAACCTAAAGACCGAGGAAAAAAAATCGACCTAAAAAAATCTTTCCCGGAAGCGATCCAAAACTTTGTTTTGGAACTTGGATCGGGTTGGGGTGAAGTCGCCATTGAATTGGCAAATGGCGACCGCCAAACAGGTTACCTACTGATGGAAAAGAAGGTAAACCGGATCATTCATACCGAAAAACAGCGAAAAACGCTCGGTCTAGAAAATATCCGCTATATGACAGTTAACTTCCAGTGGTTCTTCGATGAATTACTCGAGAAAGAAATTTTTGACACCATCATTATCAATTTCCCAGACCCTTGGCCCAAGAAAAAACACCGTAAAAACAGACTCATGCAGGCCGATATGTTAGAGCAGATTTATGATTTATTAAAACCAGGTGGAAGGTTGTTATTTGCGACCGATTACGGCCCTTATGCGAGGCGAACCATTTCCCTATTTCGAAAATTTCCCAAATTTGTTTGGGAGAAAAAAGAATATGAGTTCGAAAGGCCAGGTTTCCCTGTTTCTTTTTTCGAAACCGAAAAAAGAAATGAAGGGAAACGAATTTACTATCTAAATCGAATCAAACCTAAATAACTCGATCTATGTAGGAACAACGATTCCTACATAGAAACAGGTAAGTTTTCTTCTCTTTCGGCCTCTCTATTAATCTACAGTGACAGTACTGATCCTAAGGCCATCACGATCACCCTTCCACGGAACAGGAGTTTTCTCCCGCCCTTTGATTAAGAGTAATTCTTTTGATCTACCTTCCACAACAAGCCCATCCAAAGGATAATAAAAATCTCCTTCTATAGAATAGGAATCTTTCCACTTAGAGCCACCTTTCCAAAGATAGGCGGTATTTTCCGTATTGATAAGCAATGACTCTGGATTTTTGACAACGGAGCGAATGGTATCTGTATTTCCTAGGGAATACAATTTTGCTTTTTCGGTTCCTTCAAAGATTTGATTTCCTAATTGAACCAAACAAGATTCTTCCAGACATCCAATGATTTGAGCCGATTCCTTTGTATCCTTTTTAACCACAGGATTTGATACCTTTTTGTCTTTATCGGGATTAGAACTGGAGCCAATGGCGAACACTTGAATTTGGAATTCTTTCTTTAAATCTCGAAGGACAAAAAGTTTCCCTTCTGCTGTATGAGAAAAACTTAAGAAATCGTTTCCATTCCATTCTTCCTCAATTTCTAAATTGGGGTTTGTTCTTACAATCTTACGATCGTTCCCTTTTTCTTTTTCCAAAAGAAGTAAAAATCCATTCCCTTCAGCCGAACCTTGTTTGACTTTCCAACCCACAAGAATCTGTTTTTTGAAACTCATCTTTCCTGATTCAGGATAGATTTTAGTAGCTGAATCATTGGAAATTCCCACAAGTTCTTTACCAGCCACTAACAGTTGGTAAGGAGTAGAAGTATATTGTTTCCAAATCAGTTCCTTCGTGATTCTATCATAACCCACAAGAGCCGTTCCATAATTCACTATGATCCGGTTGGGATATACAATCGGTGTCGAAACAGGAGTTCCCGAAAGATTGAGATCAGTCACATGGAGTGGTTCATCATCTAATGCGTCCGAAGGAAGGAGTCTTGCGTATTTGGTTTCCCCATATTCACGTAAGATTTTTTCTTTTACTTGGTTTCGTTTGGTTTTGACCTTATCGGAAGGAGACTGTTTTTGTTTGGCATCTAAAATTCGAAACTGGGCAAACAATGCTTCGGCAGAAGGTTCTTCTTTGAGAACACGATCAATGATCTTTTCTGCTTCTTCCAATTTGTTTTCTTTGAAATAGATATAAGCTAATTGGATCTCACCGTCCATAAAATCAGGATCTGATTTACGAATGGATTCTAAAATGGATTTTGATTCTTTAGTCAAATCTTCGTTGAAATAAGCAATGGCTAAGTTATAAGAAGAAAGGCCAAATTCAGAATCTTTCACTCTCGCTTTTTCAAACTCTCGTTTAGCGTTATCCATCTGGCCTAATTTATAAAATGCCAAACCTTTCGCTACGTTACTTGGAGCAAAATTTGGATTCACCAAGATGGAACGATCAAATTCCCCAATGGCTGCTTCGTAGTTTTTACGTTTCATGGTCACAAGACCTAACATATAGTAGGCGTAATAGGAATCAGGTTTTTCTCTTAAAATATCGTAAAATCCGTCTTCGGCTCTCTTTAACTCACCTTTTTTATAATAGAAAGAATAGATCCCTTCCTTAAAAGAAATGGCATTTTCTTTGTTGGAGCGGACGGCATTTTCTAAAATGGAAAGGCCTTTTTCTTCTTCACCCTTTTCAATATAACATTCCGCAATTTTTACAAGAAGGGATGCTTTGGGAACTCGGTCATAGGCCTTTTGGTAAGGAGAAACTGCTTCAATGTATTTTTTACGATTGAATAGAGAGTTCCCTTCTTTGACAAAAGGGAGAATCTCCGCAAAACGAGAGTTCTCTGCCACTGTCTTTTCTGTTTCTATCAGTTCTGGAATGTCTTTTGTGTATTTTTTTGACTTTTGAATGAATTCATTGGCACGAGAGTAATTTTCTTTTGAATTTTCCTCTACAGCTCGTTTGTAATACAAACTTCCTAATCGGTAATCGACAGCATCATTGTTTGGGAATTTTTTCTTCAGGCCCATGTAGATGGATTCTGCTTCTTCCCATTTGCTCGCATCTTCTGCAATACGACCCAAAGTGATGGCACTGAAAGGATCTGTGGCAGAAAGAATTTCTAGTTTTTTGATGTATTCTTTTTCCTTTTTGGATTCGCCAGTTTTTGCATACACTCGCGCAAGACCCTGTAAGGCCCCTGGGTTGGTGGCATCCATACGGTAAGCTTCTAGATACGAACCTTCCGATTTTTTGTATTCCCCGAAGGCGAAGTAAGCTCGACCAAACGCATTTTGTGCTGCTGGATTTTCTGGGTTCACACCCATTGCTTTTCCATATTCATCAAAGGCTTGTTTTCGTTTTCCTTGGCGTAGGTATGCGTCACCATCAGCGATAAACTTTTGTGATTCTGCGAGTATCTTTGCTTTGCGGATCTCTTCTTTTTTGGCTTTGGGATGTGACTCTGCTTTTTTTAATACATCTATTGCTTCGTCAAATCGACCCGAATCAATTAACACATAGGCTAAGTTGAGTTTTGGTTCAAAAAAATTGGGATCCCAGGAAGAGGCATCTTGGAAACTAAGAGTGGCCTTTTTAGTTTCTCCCCATTTCCATTCGCATATCCCTTGTTTGTTGCGGATTTCAGCATTTTTAGGAATTTTTTGAACTGCTTGTTTGGAAGTTTTTAAACAGTCGGAATAGTTATGAGTTTGAATATAAACATTACACAACCCCACATAAGCGTTGGGATTTGTATCAGCGAGTGAAATTGATTTTTTAAAACTCTCTTCACTTTCTTTGAGTTTTCCATTTAGTAACTGAGCATTTCCCAAAAAAGACCATACGGAACCATTTTGAGGTTGTAACTCGGTAGCTTTTTTGAATTCAGAAGTTGCCTCAGCATAATTCTTTTTGGCTAAAAAGTCATTCCCTCGTTGGATGAGAGAGGCAATCTTAGTGGAAAGTTTGGCATCTTTTGCTGTTTTTAATTCAGGATTGAGTTTTTCCGCTTTGGCAAAGTAAGCTTCTGCTTCCTCATATCTTTTTAGTTCTAAACAAAGATCCCCTAACTGATTTAACAATTCAATGGGATAAGGAAATTCCGTTTTAGTTTCCAAAGACTTTAGAACCACAAGACTTTCTTGGTAACGACCCAAGTTCTTTAAAAGTAATCCTGTTTTGTAAGTATAAATCGTTTCTTCTGGTTTTAGTTGGCTTAAGGTTTGATAGGTAGAAAGTGCTTCTTCATTTTCTCCCAAAGTGGATTGAACTGTTCCGAGTCCAATGAGAAGTTTTTCATTTTTTGGCTCTAAGTTTTTGCCTTTTTCATAAGCAAGTTTTGCGTTCTCATATTCACCTAACTGGTAATAGGAAGAACCGAGAAGTGAGTAACCATCAATGAGTTCAAAAGTTTTAATGGAGGCTTTTGCTTTTTCTAAAGCAACATCCATGTTTCCTTTTTGGAATTCGTTACTTCCATCGGCGACAAGTTCTCTTGCTTCTTCAATTTTTTGTCGATCCGATACATCGGATTTTTCTACCACTGCATCTTTTACAGTAACAGGTTTGAAATCTCGGGATTGGCAGCCGACAAAAAGAACGACGGTAAAAATTATAAAACTAAGTTGTCTCATTTTTGGAGCCTTTCCTCAAACTTAACCATATCAGGATATCGTATTTTTAAACCTCGAAGAGGTGTGCCCGTAACCGGTGCGTTATGCGGAGTTAACACTCCTAAATTCCAAAAAGTTTCGAAGTTCCATGGAAGTTCTTCCACGGTTTTATTACCCAAAGACAAACGAATCATCTTCTTTTCTATATCGGTAGAAAGTTTGATACTTCTACCTTTGAGGGGGTCTTCTTTGTTCCAACGAAAAGAGGAACGTACAGGGGCTTCTTTTTCTTCCGAAGAAAACTTGATGATATGAAAGTCTGTTTTATCGACATAGATAAGGATGGCATTTTGGCTGTGGTCGGTAAAAGAAAGGCCAACGGCACCATTCAAATCTTTTTCAAGATCTAACACTAGTTCGGCTTCCAGATAATCAGGAATGAGGTCTTCTGAATACACTCCATACCAGCCGGTAGGAAGGTCTTTGTTTTTGGCAAAGGTAAGTTTGCCAGGGAAAGTGGCCGAAAAATTGGGAGAAGCCGATGTTAGGTTCCAAAACTCTTCTGATTCCCAACCCACTCCATCTTCGAGAGAGATAGGTAAGGCAATGGATGTGATTTGTTTTGGTCTAATTTTGATACCCGCTTTTGCATATTCAAAGTTAGAATCTTTTTGGGTGCGAATGAATTGGATCGGATAACTGCCGTAAGGAACACCCGACTCCGCATATTGAGTTTTTCCTTTTTTCTGACCATCCACTACGATATCAAGACCGGCAGGAAAACTAGAAATGACGATGGTTCCTTGAGAGATATCATCATTCCACTCTTGGAACACACGTGTGGTTTTCCCTGCACGAATCAAGATGTTTCGTTTGACCGGATCTTTCCCGGGTTTTGCAAAGGAAAGGGTATGTTTTCCATTGATGAGAGGATAAGAAAGTAAAGGAGCTTTGCCCACTTCCACGCCATCTAAGTAAATGGTGGTTCCGGGTGAGGTGGAAAACACAGAGGCATTTCCTCGCAAAGAGGAGGTAAAATAATTACGCAATTCATCTTCTGATGGAGAAGATACTTCTGCAAAATAAGCAGGGACACTTCCCGTCAAAGGTTGGAGTTGTCTTTTGCCATGGAAAACATCAAAGGATTTTAAAGATTTAACAACAGGTTCTTTTTCCTCTTGGTAAACAAAGATCGCCTTCCCAAAGTTTTGTGACAAAACTGGATCTTTGTACTGGACTTCCACTGAATGTCTTTCGGCATTGCGAGTAAGAGAAAGTTCCAATACCAAATCTAAGTCGGAAACTTCGTTAAATTTTGGATCTGAATCTTTGGGAGCTTTTTTATATAACCCGAGTTTGTTGTGTGGGAAGAGGACTTTCTCTTCGAGTAACAATAAATCAGATTTAGAAAACCCCTCTGGAACTTGTTTCCAGAGGAGGGAAAAATGAGGAGTGGATTTATTTACCAGTCGTTCTTTGTAATCTCTGCCCGAAGGAAGGGGTTCCGACTCACCCAGTTCTGGAGTGATGAACTTAGGTTTTGTAAAACTTCGATTTAAAGTTTCGATCTTTGTGACCGAGGAACAATAACCGACTAAAAAACAAAGGACCGGTAAATAAACATATCTCATTTCGTCTTATCAAAACTCTCTTTAGGTGCTAATTTTAGGGAATCTTTCTGAACATCTTTTTTGATGTATTTTGAATCTTCGATGGACTTAGCAGTTGTAATGACTTCGTCTGATTTAGATTTAGTGATCTCTCGATTTTTCGCTGCTTTTTCCAATTCTTCTACAGAAGATCCAATGTTTAGTTTTTGAAGTTCTTCGTTGTTGGTTCTTAGCTCATTTGCAAGAGACTCAAACTGTAACATCTTAGTATTTTCAAAAGCCAACATTTCTTTCATTTCTGTTAGGGATTGTTTGTCCATTGGTTTGATCATTTTATCAGAAAGTTTAGTTTCATTTCCGACTTCAGCTGTTTTCTGTTTGTCGACAACGATTTCGTTTTCTGAGTTTGATTTACGGATAGCAACCGCACCATCAAGGACAGTATATTTCACTACGCAGTTTCCAGAACCACAAGCAACGTTTCCACCTTTAGCCGAAGGATTTTCTACATTGGTTAGGAAGATCGTTCCACGAACACCCGCAATGGAAGTCGGAGTGACTACACTGAAAGATTCTGTTTTTCTTTCTTTGCGAAGAACAGTCACAAGTTTTCCGTATTGCATGTTCACTTCTGTCGCGCGTGAACCATCGTTTGCTGCAAACGCTTGGCTTACACTAAGAGAAGTATTTTTGTTTAATTTCAAAACTCCGTCTTCACCCACAAGGATTTCCACAGAACCATTTTGACCGGTGACGATGGTATCTTTAGAAGTCAACACATCACCCAAGTTTGGTTTCACTTGTCCACTTTCGCGGATCACAACGACATCACCTTTTACAAAGGCAACAACGACATTACTTTCTTGTTGGGACTTATCTGTAACATTTGTTACAGATTCCTTGGAATCTTTTTGGCAGGCAGTAAAAAACATGGCAAAAATTGCCACAAATCCCATTACCAACAACTGATTGATCATTGTACGTTTCATATTCCTTCCTCCGGAAATAACATTCTAATCATAGATAACAACTGAAGGCTTGGCAACTCTTTTCCCTAATGCCTTTTTGTGACAGCTTTGGACCAATGGTCTCTTCTCGTCACTCTATGGGGATTCTCTAGGCTCTCAATCATGGATTCTAAGCTCTTTTTTCGGGTTTCATCCATAGACTCGTTTAGGTGTTTTCGCATGGAACATTCAGAACCCAGTTCACAGCAATAAATTTCCTTACAAGTTTCTTTAATCTTTCGTAATTCGGGGAAACTTTCCCAAAGTTCAACAGGCGTCAGGTGTAAGATTCCCCATTCTTTGACTCCTGGGGAATCGATAAGAACTGTGTTTTCTTCCAAAAACAGGGCAAAGGAATTGGTGGTGGTATGTTTTCCTTTTTTGGTCGACCCACTCACAAGGTTTGTCCTTTGGACTGTCTTTTTATGAAGATGATTCATGAGAGTAGATTTCCCCACTCCCGAGTTTCCGCATAAAAAGGTTCGTTTCCCACGGATCCTTTCCCATAAAGGCTGGATAGATTCTTCCGAGAGAAGAGAGACTGTCATAACTTCGTAACCTAACTCACGATAGTAAACTTCGCGTTCTTCGATTTCTTCCTCGGAGATGAGATCTTTTTTGGTAAAAATAATGAGAGGGGGGATTTCTGTATGATAAGCAGCCGCAAGCAACCGGTCGATAAATCCAGGTTTTGTTTCGGGATCTTTACAAGAAGCAAGGATGGCTAGCTGGTCTAAGTTAGCACATAACACATGACTATCGCCCCGATCACTCTTTCTTGTTAGGTAATTCTTTCGTTCCATTCGTTCCGAGATGACCCACTCTTCCCCAGAAGACTTTTCGGCAAGAACCATATCTCCAACAACAAAAGGATGGCGCTCCCCTGAATCCTTTAACCGCAACTTACCCTTAAGAATGGCGCGGGCGTACGCAGTTCCTTCTGAATAAATTTCGTAATAAGCTCCGAAGATGCGAGCGATTGTAAATAGTTCTTTACCCAAGTGGATTCTTCATTAAAATAATCTAGTTCTTACATTCTATACAGATGACATGCAAACACAAGTTTTCTTTCCTTTGGGAATCATAATCCTTTCGTCTTTTGGCTGGTTTGTTTTGGCTTATGCTTTCAGCAGCACAGATTCCACAAAACCCTTCTCCTTTTTTGCATCTGCCATGGGACTTTTGACAATTTCCCTTTTGTATTTTTTAAGGCGAAAAACAGAATCACAAACCACAGAAAAACCAAAAAAACGTGATGAACTCGTCCAAAACCTGTTTGCCTTAGAAAAATTCAAAGAAGAACTCATTTCCTTCAATGACCCAGACCAAATCAGCCAAACCATAAGCCAATTCCTTGAGTCAAAGATTCCAGCAGACTTTGTACAAGTGTACACTTGGGACGAAAGAGAGGGACAATTTCGGCCCAGACCCTTTTTGGAATCACGAAACCAAAAGTTTTCGGAACTACCTTCGATTCCTGTGTTTAATCCTTTTTTACTCTGGTTATCCGAAAGAGAAGGAATCCATATCAAGGAAAACTTTCTCCAATTTGCCTCTCCCAATCATGAAAAAATAGCCAAACAAGCATTAGATTTTTTCAAAGAAACCAAATCAGAGTTAGTGGCCACACTTTCGATTAAGTCAAGCCTTGTTGGGTTTATCCTTCTTGGAAAACACAAAGAAGGAAAAATTTATGATATAGAGGAAATCGAAATTATTTTAGAAATCCTCGCAGTTTCCCTCATGTCTCTTTCTAATTCTATGATTTACCAACAGTTGTTAAATTTAACAGAAACCTTGGAAGCGAAAGTAAGAGAACGAACCAAAGAATTAGAAGAAACCCAAGCCCATCTTGTCCAATCTGAAAAGATGGCTTCTCTTGGGGTGATGGTGGCAGGCATTGCTCATGAAATCAATACTCCTGCGGCAGTCATCAACGGGGCCGCTGACAACTTGGATGCAAACTTAGTGTTTGTTTTGTCTCACCTGGGGGACATTTCTTACCTCATCCAAAATCCCGACTTTCGTTCCATTTACTTAGACATTCTCTTTAGTTTTGTAAAAGAAGATCCCGCAGCAAAAATCGATCCCAAAGATAAGTTCAAATTAAAAAAAGAAACCAAGTTTCGTTTTATCCAAGATGGGATTCCAGAAAATGATGCTTCGGATTTATCTACTTTTCTTATCGATCATCATCTTTTGCATATGCAAGAAGAGCTCTTGCGGATTTGGAAATCGGGTGGGAAAGAAACCTTTGAGATGTTAAAGAATACTTTAAGCCTACAAAGAAATATTAAAAACATCAAATATGCCATTCGTAATATTGTTCGTATTGTCAAAGCACTAAAGTATTATTCCCACTTGGGGCAGGCATCCTATGCTGAATGCGATCTACATGAAGGATTAGAAAACACTCTTGTTATTATGCAAAACCAAATCAAACATGGAGTGGAAATTGAAAGGGTTTACGGAAGTATTCCTCCAGTTCGCTGTAATATTGATGAACTGAACCAAGTGTGGACAAACCTCATCACCAATGCCATCCATGCGATGAAAAAAATAGATCATCCAAAACTTACCATATCCTCCAGAAGGGTGGGAGAAGAATATGTACTCATAAGTTTTGAGGACAATGGGTCGGGAATCCCCACTGAAATTAAAGATAAAATTTGGGATCCATTTTTTACCACAAAAGACCAGGGGGAAGGAACAGGGCTTGGACTTGGGATTGTGAAGGGGATTATTGAAAAACACAAAGGCAGGATTGAAGTAGAATCAGCACCTGGACGAACTTTGTTTATGGTATATCTACCGTTAGTTGGCCCAGGAGACGTTCCTAGTATCCCGAAAGAAATCTTCCGGGAGATTCGAGGTTAAGAAAAAAGTGGTCTGCTAAGAAGTTTTTCCCAACTAGCTTTCGTTTCTTCAAATTTCATTCGTAAAACGCCTACTTCTTTATCACCGGAAGTCTGTTTTGCTTGTTTCCATTTTTGGTATTCTTGCACGGCAGACTCACGTAAACTTGCGAGTTGTTCTTCCCAAAGACGAAGTTTTTCTTCCCCTACATTTGTATATTTATGAAGGGTTTCTTTTTCCTTTAAAAACATAGTTTTTTGTAAGATTTTTTCTTCAGAAACTTTTTTTAAGTTATATGTAAGACCCAAAAAGGAAAGGCCTTTTATCATCCATTTGGATGGATCATAATCAAACCAACGGATTCCATTTCTATAGTCAGATTGGAATTCGTGATGGAAGTTGTGAAAACCTTCACCAAACGTAAAAAAGGCGATAATCCAATTATCGCGAGCGGTTTGTTCTTTGGAGAAAGTTCGTTCTCCCCAAACATGACAAGCACTGTTGATAAAAAACGTGAACTGATGAACTATAAAAAGCCTGAGGAACCCTGCTACAAAAAATCCTTCCCAAAAAGAACCCCATAACATAGTGATAAGGCCTGGAAGGATAAAACACATAAAGATTGCAATGGAATAAAAATGTTTATGTTGCCAAAACACCAGCCGATCGTTCACTAAATCTTGCACCCCTTGTTGTACATACTTTCTTTTGCGAAACAACCAACCAATATGAGCATACCAAAATCCTTTTTTAATGGAATAAGGGTCTTTGTCAGTATCTACAAATCTATGGTGGAGGCGGTGGTCTTCACTCCATTCGAGAGCAGTTGATTGGAAAGCAGCAGCTCCAAAAAGGAGTAACCAAAGTTTGACGAGAAATTTTGCTTCATAAGCTTTATGAGAGAAAAGTCTGTGATACCCTACGGTGATTCCCATTCCCGTTGCAAAAAAATAAAACACAAATAAGGACCAAGTGCCCAAGTGAATGGTTTCATAAAGATAGAAATAGAGAGTTCCGAAGATCCCCACCAGAGGAGATGTGAGTAAAAATAGAGTCGTGACCCAATCGATGGGTTCTTTGATTTTGATTTCAGCTTGTGTCGTCATAGAGAATTCCTGTTTGATGGAATGAGAGTCCCAAACCAGGATATCGGTTGCAAAAAATATGAGTACAGAACGTTACAAACCGGGTTTTTTAGAACAGTGGGGTCGTCGTGTTCTCATCACCATTGGTTCTCGCTCGGGGAAACTCGAAGATTCTGGGAAAAGTTTTGCCTACCATTCGCGAGCTCTCCTTCTTTGGGGCATTTTTTGGTCTTTTTGGATTGGGTTTTTGCCTTCCATTGCCTTTGTTTATTTTTGTACTTATCTTCCCCCACTCGCGTTTTGGCCCCTAAATTCCCTCTCCTATCCTGCACTTTTAGGTTTTTTTTTCCTTTTGGTTTTGGCAACCGTACTTGAATTTTATCTCCTCTTTCGATTAGGATTTTATCTTTCCTTTCGGATGGCAAAGTATGCGGATGTTGCACTTGCCGAAGAACCAGAGCTCATCACCCCCATTCCTGGAATGATGGCACGTTTAGTTTTAGAAATTCCCGACCCCAGGATCCGTTTGTATGGAATTGATCCTTACAAACACTTAAATGAAAGGGCCTTATTCTTTCGAACAGCTTTGTATAAAAGTAAAGTTTTCCTTTCTAATATTTTCGCTAAACTTCTGTTAAAGGTTTTTCTAGGAAGGACGGGACTTCGGTTTTTAATCGAATATATTTCAGGGCCTGTGACAGGAATTTGGGACAGTGTCACCACTTATATGATTTTGTATGAACTACGCAAACGAATCATTACAAGAAAGTTGTCCCATGCGATGTTGTTAAAAATCAAATCAAAGGAGAGAACTAAATCATTGATAGAATCAACTGTGCGAGCTGTAGCTCTCTCCATTGTTTTTACAAAAACCTTCCACCCAAACTTTGAATACTTGCTTTTTGGGCTCATTGGCCTATTACCAGAAAGGGACAAACTCACTAATCTAGATGATTGGACCGAGTTTGTACATTCCTTCCAAAATCTAACAACGGAAGAAAGAAAATGGCCCATTGCACTCTTTGCCCTTTGTTCCTCATTTGATGGAACTTTAAACAAAGAAGAATTAGAGGCCTTTCGAGACATCACTGAACTCTCGCCGGCCTGGCTCCTCGACCGAGTACGAATTTTAAGTGAAACCATTCGCAATGGAGAACTTACGGAATCTTTACAATGGATGGAAAAAATCCTTCCCGAAGAATCGATTCACTGAAAGAATAGAATTAGTCTAAATACAAAGGAGATAACAATGGCACAAGTCACACTCAAAGGAAATCCCGTTCCACTCGAAGGAAACCTTCCCAAACCAGGGGACAAAGCACCCGACTTCCGAGTCGCAAAACAAGATTTAGGTGATCTTACATTAAAAGACCTAGCAGGTAAGGTAAAAATTTTAGTAGCAGTTCCAAGTTTGGATACAGCTGTTTGTGCTTTGGAAACTAAAAAGTTCAATGAAAGAGCAGCCAAAGAAAATGGAATCACAACTCTCATTATTTCTGGTGACTTACCCTTCGCAATGAAACGTTTTTGCTCCACAGAAGGAATCGATTCTGAGAATCTAATCACTGGATCGCAATTCAAAGATTTTTCTTTTTCTAAAAATTATGGAACTCATATTGCTGCAGGTCCGCTCGCAGGACTTTCTGCACGAGCTGTCTTTGTTGTGGATAAAGACGATATCATTCGGTATACAGAACTTGTACCAGAAATTGGAAGTGAACCCAATTACGATACAGTTCTTGCGGAAGCTAAGAAACTGGTTTAGTCAATTCATGGATTTGGCACGGGAGGTTTAGCCCCGCTGCCAATTCTTTGATTTTAGAAACAAGTTCCCCATCAAAACTAAAGAACACAACCTTCCAATCTTCTTCTGCACTAGCAATACACTGGAGTGTATAGGCCAAAGCAGAATCTCGTCGGCCCTCATCCATATGGCGGAATGGTTCATCTAACAAAAGATAGGGCAAGTTGAATTGTTTTCCAATCCGAAAGGCATATTCCAAACGTAATACATAAGAAACTTGTTCTTTGGTTCCCGTGGAAAGGTTGGCAAAAGCCAAACTTTCTTCAGAAGAACCAGTTGTGATTTGAATCTCATCGGAAAAACCATTCCATTGGATCTGTTTTGCGGGAAGGGGTCCTTTGAGAGCATCCATTCTTGTTTGTAAAGACTTGACTAGTGAGGACATTTTGTCCGTACTTTCGACTTGCATCTCAGAAAACACTTCAGACAAAACTTCCAAGGCTTGGAAGTTTCTTTCCAAATCGTTTTTCCATTTTTCTTTTGTTTCTAATTCACGTTTGGCCCCGTCCCATTCTTTTTGAGCCGGAACCATTTGTGATTCAAGAACTGCCTTTCCTGTATCTAATTTTTTTTCTAATTCCACCAAGTTGCGTTCTAAATCACGAATTTTATCGGAAAGGATTTGAACTCCATTTTCTAATCTTTGTTTGGTGGCTCTGTCTTCAGAAGAAAAAGATTTTGAAATTCCTTTTTTTTCTAAGTCACTGAGTTTGTCTTTTAGTTTGAGTTTCAATTCTCCTAAATCAGTACTTCCCCATTTTTTTGATTCTGATTTTAAAGATTCCGTTAAGGTGTGTAATTTTTCTTGTTTCAATCGAATTTGTACATACAACTCGGAAAGTTCCGAAAGAGAATGGACGCCTGCCTCTCGCCAAATACCGATTAACTCTTTTTCTTTTTCCGATAGAATTTCATTTGTTTTTTTATCTTCTGCTCGAAGAAGAGTGATTTCTTCTTCGAGAGTGACCATTGCCGTTACAATGCTTTCTGATTCGAGTTTTTGTTTTGTGTATTCCCTATCGAATCTTTGAAAGGTAAGAGATAATGATTCCATACTGAGGGAATCTGGTTTCCATTCGCCTAAGGTTTTGGTTTCCATCTCATTGGCGATTCGGCGAATCATTTCAATCCACTTTGGTTCATCTCTTTCGACTTGGATCTCCTTGGCACGAAAAACAAAATAGAAAAAGAAACCAAACAGAATGGCAGGCAGAAAATACATCCATACACCAAATTCTGAAAATAGGGAAAGAATCAGAGAAAAAATTCCTAATGCGCCTGAACCTCCCGCCAAACTTCTGTATAATGGATTCCAAACTGTTTTTTGAACCACGGGAGATTCTTCTTGGAACTTACGAATGGTTTGTTTCCAAGTTTCAAAATAATCAAAATACGATTCTAGTTTTTTAGATTTTTGGTCTGCTTGTGATTTTTGTCCTTTGAACGACTCCCATCTCGTCTCCGATGTTTGTATTCTTTCTTTGGAGAGGGAAAGTTTTTGTTCAAAGGATTTGATTTCGCCATCGAGTGTTTTTGCTTTTTTATCCCAATCAGACTTTAAGATTTTTTCTTCTAGTTTTGATTGTGATTCAAGTGTTTCCCATTGTAATAGTTGGGTATAAATACGATCGGCTTCACTGTGTTCTTCCGTTTGGCGAATCTCTTCTAATTGTTTTTTAAGTTTGGTTTGATCGTTAAGATTCAATGCCAAAGTTTCTTTTAGTTTTTTGCGGTCCGTTTCCCATACAGGTAGATCTGCAAATTGAGAAGAGATTTTATTTAAAGCCAACTCAGAAGCATCAAATTTTTGTTTGGCGGCCATGAATTCAGATAACGCTAAATTCCATTCTTTGGCAGATTTTCTCGTTCCCGATTTGGCCGAAAGTTGTTCCACCTGTTCTTTTAATTGAGAAGGATTGTATCCACTATCGAATATCGTTTGTTCGATGGTACTCACCAGCTCCTTTTCCGAACCCACATCCATATTCCCTTCGCGGATCACAAGAGAGTTCAAATATAAATTTTGAGAAATCGAAAGTTTGGAAATTCCTAAATCAGAACTTCGCTCAGCTTTGTATCTGGTATTCAGTACTGCGCCATACTTTGTACTACCGACCACTTTCACAAGGGCAGAGACAAAGGCATCTAGGATGGTAGTTTTTCCAGATTCATTCGGACCTGTGAAGACAGTCACTTTTTCGATTGGGAATTCTTTTTTGGAAAAGAGTCCGAAGTTTTCTAATTTTAATTTCATCGGTTTTTCTTTCCTTCTAAGATCAATCGAATCCCCGTGACTCGAGTCTGTCTCCAAAGAATGGGATCCATTTGGTCCTTTCTTTCATTCATTTTGTCTAGGAATTGTTTTACAAATTCATTTTCAGACAAATGTTGGATCACAGTGATTTGCGATTCATCAGGATCAAATTCTAAGATACGGAACTTTGATTTCCATTCCCGAAGAACCGATTCTTGGAATTTTTGTTTTTCTGTCATCGAGTCTACATATCCTGCAAAACGAAACACAATCCAATCTTTGGGACTTGTTCCTTCCAAATATGTTTCGATATTCTCTTCTGGTTTTCCTTCGGTATCCAAAGATACTAATATCTCTCTGTACTCACCAGCCTCTTTCCAATACACAGGTTCTGTGCGAACCTTGGATTCATCGATATGGATAAAAATCCCACCCCTTGGCCCCAATTCTCCTTTTCTCCATACACGAGAAGAACCCGCATAACCAACGCTACAGTTTCCAACAGCCCCCATTCGAGCACGGTGGAGATGTCCAATCGCAAGATAATCCAATCCTAAGTTTTGGATGAGATGGGGATCAAGATACGAGCCACCTTCTTCTTCCTCCTCACTCAGTCCCGTAAAACTCATTCCAGGAACCGTACCATGCGCAAGACCGATCCGAACTTTGGTTTGTTTAGGTGGTGGAGGTGATAATAACAATCCAGAATAATTCTCTTGGTGAGGAATGGATACAAACTCGATCCCTGAATCCTCAAATAAAAAATAAGGAGTTTCGTCTAGGACCTTTACTTTTGTGGACCAATCATAATCCACGTAACGGTTGTTATTTCCTTTTTTCTCCAGAATTTCATGGTTCCCGGGAAGAAAATACACAAGACCGGAATAGGAAGAGACTAGTTTTAAGAACTCCGACCGAAGCCCTTCTAAATCAGGAAAGGTATTAAAAAGATCCCCACAAAATAAAATGCGATCGCATTTTGTTTGTTCGGCGGTAATTAAGATTTCACCGAGAACAGCTATGGAATAGTTTTTTTCGTCTTTGGAACTTTGGGAAAGATGGAGGTCAGAAACTTGTAATAACTTCATATTGTATGATTAGGGGAGATTTTACCTCCCCCCTGGGACAAAATAAAGAAATTACGAAAAAAAAGCAAGGAGCGGTTAAATTACCCTGTCTTTTTTGAACTCTGCAATTTTTTCTTTGGGATAACCCAAACCACCCAAAATCTCCTCTGTATGTTCCCCGTGTTCTGGCGGATCATTTCTGTAAGAAAATGGGGTTTCTGAAAAATGGAAGGGAGAACCAAATTGAAGGATGGGGCCGTATTTGGGATGGTTTCTTTCGAATACCATTCCCCGATCTTTCATATGCGGGTCTTGCGTTATTTCCTTCATATTCAAAATGGGAGAAAGACAAGCATCTGTATTATCAAAGATAGGTTGTAAATCAGCATAAGTTTTTGATTTAAAAAAATCAGCTAACTTCTGTTTAATGAGAGGAATGTTTTCTTCGTTCATGGGATGGTCTTTGGTAAGGTTTTCCATTCCTGCTGCCCGTAAAAAAGTTTGAAAGAACATATCTTCCAAAGCACCGAGTGCCACGTGCCTTCCTTCTTTGGTTTCATACACATTATAATTCGGTAATTTACCAGATAATATATCATTCCCTGCTTCGGGAGAAGTATCCGAGGCTGACAAAATCCCACCGTATAACGAAAGAAATTGGAGAGAGGCATCTGTCATAGAAATATCTATGCGTTGTCCTTTGCCTGTTTTTTCTCGATAATAAAGGGCTGCAAGAATGGCAGAAAGCGCGGTGAGTGTTCCTCCTCCCACATCAGCCAATTGAAAACCAGCAGGCCTTGGAGGATTTCCTGTTTGGTCAAGGACTCCTGAGATCGCAAGATAGTTTAAATCATGTCCTGCAAAGTCTACGTACTTACCCGAGATACCATAGCCAGAAATTCCACAGTAAATCAAACGCGGGAATTTTTCTTTTAAGACATCATATCCTATTCCCATCTTATCCATTCCATCGGGGCGAAAACCTTCGAGTAAAATATCAGCATCTTCCAAAAGTTTGAAGAGAATTTCTTTCGCAGATTCTCTTTTTAAATTCAGAGTGATCGCTTTTTTATTTCGATTGAGCATCATATACAAGGCCGGGTACCCTGTTTTTCCTTTGAACATCGCGCGAGATCCATCATAGGCCCTCGGGTTTTCAATTTTAATGACCTCGGCTCCCATATCCGCTAAGTGTTGGGAACAGAGAGGGCCCGGTAGGAGTAAAGATAAGTCGACTACTTTCACACCAGCAAGTGGTCCCTTAGAAGTTTGATTTTGATTTTTGCTCATTTTTGTTTATTGCATATCCTGGAAATTTTTTTCTGATTTAGGGTATTTTTCTCGTAATATATAAAGGGAGAACCCTAATTGGAAGGCAAACGAGGACAAAAGGGAATCATGTTCAGGGTCTGTATTTCCATCATTTTTCTCGTTCTCTCCACTCTCTCTGTATCCTGCCAATCCATAACACCACTTAATCTACAGATGTTATTCGGTTCTTTCTTTGCATCCACAACCGGGCAAGGATCTGTAATATACGATACTCCAAATTTTTTATTTACGAGTGAAAATGGAAGACAAGCAGAATTCGCAGTTCGTTTGAACATAGAGCCTAACAGTTCAGTAAGAATTGGCCCAATAGCTGTCTCTGATTCCACAGAAGGAGTTCTTTTATCTGCTACTTTCATAGAATTTACAGAGGATAATTGGGACATACCACAAAACATTCGTTTAGCGGGAGTGGATGATTTGATTGCTGATGGAAATCAAAACTACAGAGTCCAATTGGGAACTATGTTTTCATCCGATATTCGGTTCTCCACACAAGGACTTCCTGTGTTACTTGTAGTGAATACTGACAACGAATCTTCCGGAGTGGCTGCAAGTCCCACTCTTGGCCTTATCACTTCCGAAACGGGGGAAACGGGAACCATTGCTTATGTTTTACAAACAAGGCCCATGCAGGATGTCTATATTAGAAACTTTGTTTCGAATGATACCACCGAAGCCACTGTGGCAGCAGTAGAACTTGTTTTTACACCTAACAATTGGGATGTGCCTCAAACTGTTACAATTACTGGTGTGGACGACTTTAGTGTGGATGAAAGTACATTTCAAATTTCTGCCGATGCCACTGTATCCAACGATCCCGCTTACTTAGGAAAACCAGTTCCGATCATAACGGGAACGAATGTAGATGATGATGTGGCAGGTTTTACTGTGGTCAATTTATCTGGGCTTACCACAACAGAAGCCGGAGGAGCAGTCAGTTTTGCTGTGGTAATGAATACACTCCCAACAAACTCAGTGACAATCCCATCTATCGTGGCCACACCGAGTTCTGAATCTACAGCTTCTCCCTCTTCGCTTACCTTTGCACCAGGAGAATGGTTCACTCCAAAAATTGTCACTGTGACAGGAGTAGATGATTTTATTGTGGATGGACCAAAGACGGTTTCAATTGTAACGGGTGCAGCAACGTCCGCAGATGCAGATTACAATGGTTTGGCGGGACCAGTTTTTCCTTCTGTTACCAATACTGATGATGATGTTCCCGGATTTGTTATCACAACACCAGGGAGTTTGACCATTTCAGAAAATGGCGGAACACTTTCCTTTGCTATCCATCTTTCTTCTCAACCACCCCCTGGCTTTACAGTAACACTTACAGGAATTTCAGAAAACCATTCTATCACCAATGCCAGCACCTCAAATCTAACTTTTACCAATGCCAATTGGAATGTAGATCAATTTGTCAATATCACAACGAACAACAATTCGATTGATGAAGATACAAGGACCGTTACTTTACAATTTGGAACTGTCGATACAGGCGGTTCTGCAGATCCCGTATACAACTCGGTAACACCACCCACGCAAGTTACCATTCTTGTGACAGACGATGACACGGCAGGATTTACAGCCACACCTGTGGGTGGGCTTGTGGTTCATGAAAACGGAACCCCTTTTACAGAAACGTTTACCGTGGTTTTGAATTCACAGCCGACAAACTCGGTGAGTATACCAAGTATCACATCCAGTAATACTTCAGAAATCACAGTTTCACCCTCTTCTTTAAACTTTACTACAGGGAACTGGAATACACCTCAAACCGTAACCATTACATCCGTGTTAGATGGATCAGACGATGGGGATCAAAATGTAAATATTTCTTTTGGAAATTCATCCTCTACAGATCCCAAATACAATTCTATCTCCATTCCGGCAGTCACTGCCATCAATACTGATAGCAATGAACCTCTGGTTCGAATTCAAAACCTATCCGCATCTTCGATTGTAGAAAATGGAAGTTCTACCATTACCTTCGAAATCAGACTTTCTTTAAAACCGAATTCCAATGTAACGATTGGTCCCATCACCTCTTCGGATGGAACCGAAGCCGTGTTACTAGATAGTTCTGCGGGAGTTGCACCATCGCGTACCCTTACCTTTACTCCCACAAACGGACAGGCCGCAAGTTATTCAGGCAGTACCAGTGACAGCGGTTGGGATGTGGTGCAAGTGGTGACCCTTCGTTCGGTATCTGATTCCTTTGATGATGGAAATCTTCCCGTAACCATTCATATCCCTCAAGCAAGTGGATCTTATTTTACTGGACTTTATCCTACAGGCGCTCTTCCCGGATATACAGAAGCTAGCGGAAATTTGGTGGTCACAGTCACAGACAACGATACGGTTGGTTTCACCATCTCTTCTACAACCTTGAATCTGACCGAAGGAGGAAGTGATGGAACCTTCACAGTTCGTTTGAATTCGGCTCCTTGTGACAGTCCCGGCAATTTGGCAGCTTGTACTTCGGGTTCTGTCACCATTCCGATCACGGGTGAAACTTTCAACTTACCCGATTCGGTTCAATACACATTCTCACCAGCGAGCCTTACCTTCACTCATACCAATTATTCTACCACACAAACTGTAACCGTTATGGTCACCAACGATTCGATTAACGAAATAGCGACAAGAACCCATACACTTACGTTAGGTGCAATTTCGGGATCAGGAACTGATTATGAAGGTATGAACCCTTCAGACATCACTGTTAATATCGATGATGATGATAATCCATCCCCCAGTATTTTATTTACCTTAGATGCAGGACAACCCTACTTTACAACCGAAGCTGGACAATCTGCAATGTATAGCCTAAGACTGGGAAGTCGGCCTCTTACTGGAAACCAAGTTACTGTGACAGTGGCCACTTCTGATACTACAGAAGGGATGATTAATGATGGAGGAACTCCCGTTAGCTCCAAGCAATATATTTTTAATGAAACCAATTGGAGCACTTCGGTTCCAGTAGAAATCCAAGGAGTTTCTGATGTCTTAACTGACGGGAACATAAGTTATACGGTGACTGTGAATGGAACAGAAACAGGTTCCTCTCCTTCCTGGTATGTTAGTTTTGTGGGAAGTACGGGAGATACAGCCACAATTCTCAACTATAGCAT
This sequence comes from Leptospira abararensis, assembly GCF_016918735.1. GTDB lineage: Bacteria > Spirochaetota > Leptospiria > Leptospirales > Leptospiraceae > Leptospira_A > Leptospira_A abararensis. The sequence continues at coordinate 57,730 of NZ_JAFFPR010000029.1, read as the reverse complement.
TTCCGAGAACGCAGTCACTATAGTCACTCCAACCAATCTAACGCGGGCAGAAAATTCCTCCGCCTTTCCCATCTATATTTTACTGAGTCAAGCACCCACAGATGATGTCATGGTTCCGGTTTCTCTAACCACTACTTTTCCATGTGAACTTGTTGTAAGCCCAACTGTCCCACAATTTTCAATCTCCGCAAGTTCTGTGACTATCACCAGTGCCAATTGGAATACGATCGGAGCGCATAACACAATCACTGTGACCCCAAATGACGATGCAGTCGATGATGGGAATGTATCTTGTCCTATTGTTGTGGGAATCCTCTCTTCCTCTGATGGATTTTATAATGGAGTAAATCCTTACCCTTCCGCGAACTATCCAATGCTCACTTTAAATGATAATGACAGTGCAGGAATCACTACTTCTGGATTTTCACCAGCGACAGTGATCACTTCCCAATCAGGTGCCTCTTCTGAATTTTATATTCATTTAGACTCACAACCCACAGCCAATATCACTGTGAACTTCAGTACTTCACCTGGCGGCCTAGTAAGTTTTCCGACGGGACCACTTACATTCACACCAAGTAATTTTGGATCAGGACAACTAGTCACTGTTACTGGACTCGATACCGCCGCAGTGGGAGATGTGGGTTACACAATCGCATCTGTTGTGACTTCGGGAGAAACGGGCACTGGGTTTACACCATCAGCAATCTACAGTGCACTCACACCTTTATCTATCAACGGAAACCATATCAATTATATTTATGATATCATTCCTTGCACTGACCCGAATCCAATGAATGTTTGCGGAACATCACCCAATAGTTCTGGAGGCATCGTCAACTCACCTAACTTGATCACTACGGAGATTGGTGGCCAGTCCAGGTTCCAAATGCGATTGCGGGCACGACCAGTTTCTAATGTCACCATTCCTATTTCAAGTTCCAATCCTACTGAAGGAACCTCCTCAGTTTCTAGTTTGGTATTTACCTCCAGCGACTGGAATACCTTCCAAAACGTTGTCCTTACGGGAGTTGATGATTTCCTTGTTGATGGAAATATGGCTTATTCGATTCTTTTTGGTTCCTTAAGTGGTGGTGGCGCAGGAGTGAATGGGGAGTCATTACCTTCAGTATCTGCCACAAACCAAGACAATGATTGAATGGATTCTATTACCAATTGGTAAAAACCAAATAGTAGATACTACTGCACATATCCTTGTTTCTTTAGAATCTCCAAAGCATCGGTTCCTAACTCTTGTTTAGAAGAGTAAGATTTTTTTTGTCCCCCCTCTTTCCAAAAATAAACTTTTGCATCTGGGTGGAGGATTGGTCTTTGTGGGCCTGACTCGTATAACAGATCACAGTTGGTTTTACAGGAAGCCATACTCACACCAAAGTATCCCGTAAAAATTTCAGATTTCGGGATTTGCTGATTAGAAAACCATATATTAAATTCTGGAAAACTGACATCGGGATACACTTCAAAACTAATTTCAAAGGCCTTGGTTCGATTAGTATGAATCTCTACCAATTTTCCTTTCTCATCAATAATAAGGCCTTCTGGCAGAGTCGCCATTCGAATCGTCCCACTAGGAACTCGAATTTGTATTTTTGAATCCGTTGATTTTGGTTGGATCGAAAGATGATACATGGGAAGTTTTGGTTCCATAGAACGAATTTGTTTCCAAAACCGCAGAATTTTCTTTTCCAGAGATGGATTTAATTTCATATCGCCTATGGCTGAAATATTAGAGATACGTAATGGATTTTCTTGGTTAGGATCTTTTTTGGCATCCGAATACAAATAAAACTCACTTCCCACAGAACCTAACCAAAACTTTCCGACTTCATGAAACCGATAAGACTTTTGCAAAAGGAACTCCGATCCTTCTCCATACCCTTGCGTAAATCTAGTTTCTCCGTAATATGTTCGTTTGGTGGTCTCTTGATTTTCGATTAAAGGTTTGAGAGATTTTCCTTGGATGGACTTAGGAATGGGAAGTCCACAATAATCAAGAACCGTTGGAAATAAATCAATGGATCTTGTCATTGAAGAAATTGAATCTTTCAAAGTTGAACCAGGCAATTTAAGGAGCAGCGGTACATGGATATTTTCCAAAAACAAATCCTGCCCATGACCATAGTATGTATTAGTCCCCGTGAAGGGAGAGATCGCATGGGCACTATGCATCACCTCTCCATGATCGGCAGTGATTAGAATGAGAGTGTTATCCCAGAGATTTTTGGTTTTAAGTTCCAGAAAGACTTTTCCCAACTCTTCATCTACAAAGGCGACTTCTCCCAGGTAATTCATTTTCTTTTCATCCAATACTTCTTTGGTCTGGATTCGATTGGTAAATCCTGGTGGTGGCGTATAAGGTTTGTGAGGATCGTTATAGTTTAAAAAAAGGAAAAAAGGTTTTTTTTGCGTGGAGATTTCATCCAATACTTCGAATGTTTTCTGAGTAATTTTTTTTGTATCTTCGCTATAATTAGAAAAATCATATAACGAATCAAAACCGACATCAACACCAAGCCCAAACTTATCAGTTAAAAATGGATTATTTCCTACCATATAAGTAATAAACGAATAGTCTTTTAATAACTTAGGTAGAGGATATTTTTCACTCCGATAAAATGCTTCCACTTCCGATTTTGTGGTTGGATAATCCCAAAAATTAACAGGATTTGCGGAAGCATATTTCCCTGTAAAAAAAACCAGAGTGGATGGCCTAGTCCATGCTGCATTGACCAAATGGTATTGGAAGTTGATCGCATTTTTTTGAAACAAATCCAAATGCGGAGTCACTCCATAACGACCGATGATATCTCCACGAAGCGAATCTATCACAATCCAAAGTACATTGGGGCGTTTCTGTATGCTAGACGAAACAGATTCCATGTCTGTTGTGGAATCTGTTTTTTTACAAAGAAAACAGAAAAGAAAAGAAAAAAGAAAAAGTAATGTTTTTAGTTTTATAGTAACAGATTTACGTTTCAAGATTTACGATTTAACATCAAACATTTGCAAGGCGGTAAGCCAAACACCTACTAATATAAATGCAATTCCTAACCATTGAGTTAAGTTTAATCTTTCTTTAAAAAAAATAGAGGATGCAATAAGCACAATGATAAACCCACTAGAAGTAAACGCAGGATAGGCGAGAGAAAGTTTTAAACCTTTACCCAAAACATACCGGTATCCAAGTAATGCCAATCCAAAACTTGCAAGCCCACCTATGAAATAAGGATTAAACACAGTAAAGAATGTATCCCAAAGGCCACCTGACAAAGTTTTTGTTTGATCTTGTAAGGAAGAGGATTTGATTAAAATATTAGCTAATGCATTGAAGAATACGGCTATACAGAAGAAGAGGATGACCTGGAATTGCATGGGATAGAGACAAAATCCGATCTAAATCGGGAAGGGTCAAATAGAAAAATGAAACAAAAATCCTTTCGGTTCAGAAACTGGGAATGTGCCTACTTAGATTCGGAAACTCCGGGTCCTGTTCTCGTTTTCTGTCATGCCAATGGCTATAGTGCCGGCTGTTACAATTATTATTTTCCATTGTTATCAAAACACTACAGAGTGATTGCTCCTGATTTTTTGGGACATGGTCGTTCCGAGTTTAGTTTAAAATTTCATAATTGGAATGTCTTTCGAGACCAGATCTTAGCACTCCTCGACCACGAATCCATTGAAAAAACAAATATCATTGGTCACTCACTCGGAGGAGCCTCTTCTCTCCTTGCTGCCGCTAAAGAGCCCTCTCGTTTTGAAAAGGTTCTGGCGATGGATCCTGTGATCCTCGGTTGGAAACTCATCCTTCTTTCAAAATTTCTAGAGAATCCACTTGCAAGAGGTGCCAAAAAAAGAAGGACTCATTTTAAATCTATAGAACTTGTTAGGCGGTCGTTTCGAAAATTTCCTGCCTTTGCCAACTTCGAACCTTCTATCTTCGAAGATTATCTAAACTCTTGTTTTACAAATACAGGTCATGAACAGGAAGTCAAACTTTGTTGTGATCCAAAAGTCGAAGCAAGGATCTTTGGACATGCTCATTTTCATGTCTTCAAAAACTTCTACGGCATCAAAACAGAAAACCACATTGCCATTCCAGAAAACTTTGAAGTCTGTAGTCCTAAGTATGCAAATCTCCTCGCCAAAGTGCATCCGAAGTCTGATGTCACCATCTTCCCTGGGTTCACTCATTTTTTTCCTTTTGAAAGACCAAAAGAAACATGGGACTGGATGCAGAGATGTTTAGGAATCAAAGAAGGGCGCCTCGAATTAGTTAGGTGATCGAAATTTTTTAGTATACTCGACCGCGCTATACGCTCCAATCTTTCGCTTAAGCGAAAGGATTTCCGCTGCTATCGCTGGCGCTTGAGGTTAATGTTAGGAAAAGATGTTTTTTCAGGATTCTCGAAATCGAAGAAATCAGTTGCATCATGTTTACCCCAAAATTCAATCTCATCGTCAATAGACTTGAACTTAGGATGTTTCTCTTTTCTAACTTTCATAAACCTTTCGCTCCTTTTGACTCATATCTCTGACAGAAATGATTCTAATTTTATTATTTCGAATATTAAAGTCAGCAAATCGCTATTCTTTTTCAGAATACTTACATTGATTAATTAGAAATATCAGCAATAAAAGAAAAACTAAGTTGATATTATTTTTCATCTATTGTTTTCCTGCAGTTTCTATGAAAAGAAATGGTATGGCCGCTACTAATCCGAATCATCACATAATTGGAAGTGGTAATTTGCATGGCTTCAGCAATTTTCGTACAAGCTTGATTCCGTGTACAGCTGGATTCTCAATTGACTTTGACCATCGCTGGGGCTCTAAAGGAACTTACCTTTCGTATCCAACAGGATCGATGATTTGTGCTTCCAATTTTCGATTGTATTTTTTCTCGTATTCTTTCACCCATTCGTCCATTTCTGTTTCGGAAACATTTTCCCAACGCTGGAGCATCACTCCAGTTAAAGCCGGAAGTTTTAACATACAATTTAAACTTTTATGGGTCAACCGAGAATCATTTAAACGAAGGAAGGTGAGCTTTTTGGCATTGGAGGTAAATTTGCAGAATGCTTGATCAGAAAAAATAGCCTTCTCCTCAGAGATAAATTTATCAAGGTTCGGTATTTCAGAAAAGCAGCTAATATCCTGATCGTTTATTACTACGCTAAAAAAACTGAGGGTGAATTTGTTTGCCTTATTTCGTTTGGAAAGTTCGCAAATTTGTAGGTTGTTTACGGGCATCCTCCAGAATGAATATTTCTCAATGGAAGAACTTTCACAATCGATAAGATCTTTCTCAGGATACTCCGATATCTGGGTGTTTTCGAAAATTACTACTCTTAGATTGTTGATGTTACAAATTTTGCCAAAATCACCAGGCATGTACCGACCATTTTTATTTAACTTTATTGCCGGAGCTCCGTCCTTCACATTATAATCGTTTATATTCGTAAAGAACTTATAGCCTCTGGCTAGTAGCTCCTTCTTTATTTCTTCCTCCGATAAGGAGGAAGGAGAGGATGTGATTGATGCACAATGAAATGTCACCATACAGATGAGTGTTAACAATGCTAGGTAACTCTTTATCATAATTTTATTTGCTCTTCTGAATATAGTCAAACTGATATGGGGGATTCTGTGCATAAGGATTGTTTTCATTTTCTGGATTTCCCAACAATGAGCCCTCTACATTCTCCGGATCAAACTTCGTTCCATTTGCATTCGATGCAGGATCAATCACTGTGTAAGTCTTTCCATCAGGATTCCTCTGTAAAGATATCGTATGGCCTTTTCCAGTGCCATCATCTTTTACTCGCAGAGTAATGGCTTCTGGTCGATTTTCTGCAAGAAAATCACCACGCTAAATAATTAATTAATAAGTGTCTGTTGTAGGATCTGCGATAATGCTCTCAATCTTTCTTCCATGCCTAATTTCGTATTGTCGTACGTATTCGATTCTTTCCATATCAGGCACCTTGGACCAATTTTGAAGCGTCACTCTCGTTAACTTTGGAAGAGAAAATATACAATCTAACGCTTTTTTAGAGAATGGAACATTATTTAGTCCGAAGAAAGTAACAGATGTTACTTTCAAAGTTAATTTACAAATGGAATCTTCACTGATTTTTGATTTCCTTGATATGTATATAGATTTTAATCTGGATATTTTCGAAATACAGTCAATAGTATGATCATTTACATTTGTATTACTAAAATAAAACGCAGGGGAGCCATCTTGTATTTTGTCTGCCAACAAACATAATGAGTCTAATTCTAATTCAACATCTACGAAGTCCAACTTCAAATCACTATTTTTCGAACATGATGCAACTTCATTTTGTGTCAGTTTTGGCATTAAGATGTCTTCAAAACGGAAATGTTTAATACTTTTAATAGAACAAAGACTCTCAAAATCTCCTGTTGTATATTGAGTTTTTTTATTGAACTCTATCGATTCAATCTTTCGACCAGGCTTCCATTTATAACCATTGATTCTATATCCTTTAGAAGCTAATAGAGTCGCAATAGATGCATCATCTTCAGGTAACCTTAATTTAGGAGATGACGTGCATACATCACAACTCAGTATTATAATGACTAGAGGTAATATACTGAAGGCAACTGAGTTACTTTTATTTAACATAATCGTATGCTTTTGGCAAAAACTCCTTATATGGGTTTGATTCCGACTGTGCATTACCTAATTCAGAGTTTTCAAAATTCTCTGGATCAAACTGTGTACCATTAATTTCTGACTGAGATGTATCAATAACTGTGTAAGTTTTGCCATCAAGATTCCTTTGTAAGGATATTGTATGACCTTTCTCGTCTACTTCCTTTACCCTTAAAGTAATCGCCTCTGGTCTATTTTTGATCAAATCGCTTGCTAAGGCTTCATATCTAGCCGATCGACTACCCTTATCTTCTAAACTAACTCGATCAAAATTTCCACCATTAGGTTTTGCATAATGATTGACTATATCCTTCGTGCCACCATTGGCGGTTGCTAATTCCATATTAGATGGGTTTATAAATTTGAGATCAACCATATCCTTCACAAATTTAGTAAAGTCTGGAATCGCATCTCCATAATTTCGTTTTAGCATTCCCCAGGTTGAAACTGCAACACACCATTTACTTCTAAGATAGTTCGCGTCTGATTCGGAGAGATTTTCCGTTTTTATAGTTTCTCCAGTTTCAAGTGACAATAAAAACTTCAAATCTGGTGTTTGCTTGAAAATCCCAGTTGCCATTTGTTCATAATAACTTGGGTTTTTATGCTGCCACATAGCACCAAGTGCATCAATTTCTGCTTTGTTTTCCTTCAGTTTGTTTGCAAGGAAATCATCGGCAGCTTTTTGCCGATCCGCAGGATCTGGATACCTAACTTCTAGAGTTAATTTTTCACCTGGGGTGATAGTTGTCAGCTCCGTAATTCGATTCTGTACGGCTGCATCCGCCAATGCTGTATCAAATTTAAACTGTTCATTAAGTTTGAAATCAGCTTCTGCTTTGTTTCTTTCTTTTAGGACACGGTTCCATTCTTTATCTGCCAACGCTTTGTCGGCAGCTTTCCGCGTTTCAGGCGAAAGATTTGGATCTCTGGTATCAACTGTAATGATTTTGTTCTATCCTGATGCCGGATCAACCACCGAAATTTTTACTTCAAAAAGTCTTTGTTCCCTTGCAACAATTGTATTCATAGAACTTGAAACTTCTTTTTGGATTTTCGATTTTTCAGTGTTAAGTTTTTTTGTCGCATCATTCAGCTCTTTTGTCAAAGGAGCAACTTTACGTTCTTCAATTGCCATTTTAACAACAAGCTTTTCGTAAGAAACTCTCAGTTGATTTGCAACGTCAGCCGGCGTGGATGCGTCTATCGTTGGCGGTTTTAATCCTGCCAATGCCAATTTTTGCTCAGCCGCGTTTCTCTCTTTTGTTGGCAATTTATCAAAAAGTAACTGATGTTGGTTTTCACCAAAGACCATAACCTTTCTTTCTGCGGGCGTTAAGTTCTTGAGATCAATTCCATTTGGCAAAATGGATTTTTCCATTTCATTAAAAGTTTTAATGTACACACTTGTAGCGACATTTTTATCTACTGAGTTAATTTCTTTCCACGTCGCTTCAGTCTTTTCTTTAATTAGCTTTTTTGCAGCATCTTTCGTTAACTGACCAGCTTCAACCAACCTTGCATAACCTTCTACGTATGCATTAAGAGAAGTAATCGTGTCTTGGATATTTTTCGAAGCCCCTGCATTTTCGATAAATTTTCCTTTTGCTTTCGCCGCAATACCAGTAATACCATTCAGTTCTGTTTCTAGAGCATTTTTTTGCGAAGAGTATTTTTTTACTGCCTCAGATAGGGTACGAATTGCGAGATCACCTTGGTATTTCTTTTCGATGGCTTTACGCAACTCAGAAGGCATGCCATCAACCAATTCTTTAGTCTTTGAGTTTCCACCTGAACGATTATATTCACCATTAACTGTATATTCTCCTGACGAATACCAAGGAATAACAGAAGCTCCGCCTGCTAGAATCTCGTTGTTTGGAATGTCTAATACTTCGAGTGCCGCATCCCCATCGTTTTCTTTTCTACCTAACCCCAAGTAACCTAACAACATAAAAGCAAGCGAGCCAGTAGCAGCTGCCCCAGCTGCTGTATTCTCAGCATTTTGTTTTTGTTGTAGTGCTTCTAATTTAGCTGCAATTTCCTTAGGATTAAGACCTTTCAAACTTTCTGGAGTTTCTGTTTTACTAGCAATCAAACGTTCCTTAGCTCTTTCGTTATCGGCAAAGTTTTCAACTTCACTATCTGGAATAACTATAGGCGGTTTGTACTCCGATATTAGCTTTTTATTTAGATCGTCTATGTATGCTTTATCTTTTAAAAACTTTTGTCTATCTTGAGCTTCGTTAATATTTAACATCGCCCAATCGATTTCCTGCATACTGAACCCAGCAGGACCCATTGAAGCCAAGTTAACACCGTCATATTGAGCAGTACTCGTCATTCCGTAACGGTCAAAATTCAGGTTAATTCCCATTTTGTTAAATGGATTCGATTCATCGGACATCGTATAACCAATCCCGCCTGAAGCCATTCCTTGTTGGATGTCGTAGTTAAGACTCAGGTTAAATCCTTTTCGGTCACCGCCTCCGCCATTTACGTTCAAACCTACTTGAGTCGAATTTCCAGAATGAGAAAGTGTTAGTTGGGAATAATCAGTGAACGCCGCCAAACTTGCATCCAAACTGGTAGCTCCATGTTGGGAGAATCGAATAACCCCCCTAAATATTAATCGCTTCACCCAACACCGCTGCTGCACTTTCCATAATTCCTTCTGACAAAGTAGGATGGGCATGGATGGTGTTTGCAAGCTCTCTTACTGTAATCTCCATATTAGCACCTAATGTAAGCTCAGCGATTAGTTCCGTCGCTCCAGATCCAATGATATGAGCTCCTAAGATTTCACCATGTTTTTTATCAGAGACAATTTTAATCATTCCTGTGGTATCCCCTTGGGCTTGGGCTCTGCCACTGGCAGTGAATGGAAATTTTCCAACAGTAACTTCATACCCTAGCGCTTTTGCTTTTTCTTCCGTAAGACCCACACTGGCCACTTCTGGATGGCAATAGGTACATCCTGGAATATAAGAATAGTTCAACTTGGAAATTTGTAAATGGTGGGGGTTCCCCAATCGAAAAGAAATATCTTCGGCAGCACGGATTCCTTCGGCACTGGCAACATGGGCAAGGGCAGGTGTGGAAATACAATCCCCAATCGCGTAGATATGATCCACTGTAGTTCGGTAATTTCCAACAAATTCCACAAATCCATTTTTAAGTTTGATACCAATTTCATCCAAACCGATAGAACTAGTATTCGCTGAGATTCCCACCCCAACTATCACCTTATCAAAGTTTAGTTTTTCTTTTTTTGCCGATTTACGATCTTGTAAGGTGAGCTCCACTCCTGAATCTGAGACCGTAGCTGTCTCCACCCCAAAACTTAAATACTGTTCAATCCCTCTTTTTTTAAAACTTCTTTCTAATACTCCGGAGATCTCCAAATCTTCATTGGGAAGAAGATGGTCTTGGAATTCAATGATGGAAACTTTAGATCCCATACTGGCATAAAAATCGGCAAACTCCACACCTATGGCACCGGCTCCAATGATGCCAAGATTTGGAATTACTTTTGGTTCTGACATGGCATCTCTAGCAGATAACACGCGTTTCCCGTCAAATGGCAAAAAAGGGAGGGCTTTGTTTTTAGCACCGACAGCCAAAATATAAAAATCAGCAGTATATGTGACTAGTTCCCCGGAATTAGGTTTTACTTGGATGGTTTTAGAATTTTGAAAACTGGCCTCTCCATTTACGACGGTGATTTTGTTTTTCTTCATCAGAAACTCAACACCTTTGGCCATTTGGTCTGCTACTGAACGTGATCGTTTGATCACAGCATCGAAGTCTGCTTTAACATTATCACAAGAAAGTCCAAAACTGGCAGCATGTTTTAAATGTTCGAGAACATGTGCACTTTCTAACAATGCTTTGGTGGGAATACAACCCCAGTTCAAACAAACCCCCCCGAGTTTTTCCCGTTCGACGACACATGTTTGCAAACCTAATTGTGCGGCTCGGATGGCTGCGACATAACCGCCAGGCCCTCCTCCAATAACGATCACTTGGAAATGGTTTGGATTGGACATACGTTCTCCCGATAGTTTGAGATACCGTACGAAAAAAAGAAAGTCAAGACCTCTTTTTGGCTACAATGAGCATCCTTGCTCCCGTTTTTATATATTTTTCACCGTCGTAGTTGCTATAAACATGCAAAACATCAAATTTATTATCGTCTAAGAAATTCTGTACTTGTGGGAAATGAAATACACGCATTGTGTGTTTGTCTTTTAAATCCTTTTGATTTAAGTTATAAACATAATTCACTTCCACGATGGCCACATCATCTGCCCTTGTTAAACGAAATCCACGATTTCTTCGAATGGATGTGTCCCCTTGTCTTACATTACTCACCGTAGTGATTGGTTTTCGTTTGATTCTATGAATGGGGTCTGCATTCCAAATTTCCAAAATCAAAAGGCCGGCTTGTTTTAAATTTTTGTGACAATTCCGTAGGAAATTTTGCACCAAGTCATCGTTGATCAGATAATTAAAGGTCCCGTATAAACAAATCACAGAGTCTACCGGTTGTTTGGCGACGTAAACCTCCATTTTTCCCAGTTCAAACTGGCAATGAGGAAATCGAGCTTTGGCTATCTCCAACATTCGGGGAGATCCGTCTACACCGAGTGGTTTGAAACCCATACCCTGCAATTCCTTGATATGTTCTCCTGTCCCACAGCCAATATCTAAAATAGTATGTATTTTATGTCGCTTAAAGGTATCCCGAAGGAAGAGGATTTCTTCCGAAAACTTGCGGCTTGCTTCTTCAATGGTAAAATAGTATTCGGCCAATTCGGAATAGAGTTTCATTTGCCCCTAGCGGAAAGGGAAAATCAGTTCAGCGAATCCCCATTTTACCCGTTATATTGAGTAACGGCTAAGTCACCATGAAACGATATACAATTCCAACAATTTTTTTTATCATTGGAGTCATCCTTCAGTATTCATTCTATTTTTCCTGGGTGAGTTTTACTCTCCTCACCGTTTCCTGTTTGTTACTCGCTTTGTTTTTATACAGTTTGGACTTTCAAAAGCCAGAGTCCCAAAATGAAACCAATCAAAATCTAAATACCAAAGATATATTAGATAAAATTCCACATACAGATGTAGTCTTCGATACAAACACCTCTTTGCCAACAGTACCTTCGAATGCAGAACCGAAACCAAAAGAGATCCTCTGGAAAAAAGATCCCATCTTACTTGCCAGAGAACAAATCCATTCCGAAGGACGATCTTTGTTTTGTGAAACGGTAAAAGAATTCCCTTTTCCTTTTTTTACAGAGAAACTCACTTCCATCCAATATGTTTATTATGATGGAAAAGAATTTAAGGAATGTTATTGGCAAAAGGCCGGTATGATGGTGGAAACCGACGACAATCCAGTGGAATGGGAAGAATATGAAGAAGGAAGAGTAAAAGAATTAACCCCTGCCATCTCCTTCGACAAACGAAAGTTATACATCCCACTTACTATGAATGCACATTTATTTGGCTTTTTATGTTTTTCTACCAAAGAGTCTTGGAATGAATCCGAAATCCAATCTTTCTGGGAAAAATCTACCACCATCTCAGAAAAGATTATGCTTAAAAGAGAATATACAAAGGTAACCAAACATCCCATTTCCAAACTCTTCAATGTATCTCATTTTTATCAAATGGCAAAATCCGTTTTTGAATCCAAAGAAAAAATGACCCTCATTCTATTCAAATTCATTGATACCAATTTTCAATCGGAAATTGCGATCGGTCTAAATACACTTGGCAAACAGAATGCAGTCATTGGTTTAGGTTTGTACCATCTAGAAGAAAATTTGTATGCCGCTATCATTTCGAATGATAAACTCGATCTTTTTTCAGAATTTTTCAAACAGTTCATTGAGGAACTAGATAGCCTGGGATATCCTTCGGAAGTAGCGCTTGGTTTTTCGAACCAATCCATTCCTGGAATTAAATTTGATGTATGGATCAAGGCGGCCTACAAATCTTTGGAAGAGAGTATCCTTTACCACGCAGCATAAATGGATCCTTTAATTGATGAAAAATTTATCCTAACTGTTTCACAAGTTTTACCGGAACACTTTCAAAAAACCTTACTTGTTTATGCAGAAAGGGAAGCTTATGGTCCTTCTAAAAACGAAGGCCTTTGTTTTGAAAATTGTACACTTGTCGAATTTGTTGGAGATATTAATGGAAAAGTTTATCTTGCCTTAGATGGTTATACAAAACTTAAACTCCTACCTAAAATCGCAAAGGCCTTTCAGATCGATCCCACCTCCCGTTCTCATTCTGCATCCATCATGATGGAATTTGCAAATCAGATCGCTGGAAAATTGATTACAGAAATGAGACTGGGACGTTACGAAATTGATATTTTGCCACCAGAAAATTTAAATCATAAACTGGTTCCCATTTCCTTAGAACATTATCGCCAATACATTCTTATCTTCAATCTCAAAGATAGAAGAGGAGAAGATTATATGGGTAGACTCTATTTGATTTTATTGTTGGAAAAATTCCCAACTCCCAAAAACTAATTCCCAATGAAACCTTATGTTTTGGCAATCCCACTCATTTTGGGTTATGCAGGCCTTAAACAAAAAAAATCTTTAGAACGTAAGGAACTCAGAATGCCAGAAACTGGCAGGCGAGTCTTTCATTTTTATCCTACAGGAAAAAATCCAGAATCTTTACCGGGTGTTTATATCCAACATGGAATGAGTGCTCTGGGAATTGACGACCCAAGGATATTGGAACTTGCAGAAAATATTGCGAGCTCTAACCACAGTGTCATTCTTCCGGAACTTCCTGAAGTAAAAGGACTTCGGATCGAAGAAAAAACTATTTCCAACATCCAAGATTTGATGATGGAAATTCATTCCACAAAACATATGTTTAATGGCGATGATTTAGGATATTTATCTGCTAGTTTTTCTGGAGGTATGGGACTTATTGCAGCATCCAAATCAAATACAAGAAACAAAATTAAATCTTCCATGGCCATCGGTGCATACTGTGATTTTTTAGATACCGTACCTTTTGTATTTTCAAACTATGACATCGATCCTTATGCGGTGTATGTCATTCTTTTCAATTTCCTCCATCGTTTTGAGCCGACAATTGCCGAGGAATTAGAACCCATATACTTTGAGGCCGCCTTAGACAACGGACTCAAACGAATGGGAAAGGATCGACTTGCAGAAGGATTACTCAAAAAAAATTCTACCCTCGCCCAGGATTTCTTTTTTCAAGTGGGTGCGGATGAAAAATTACGAATGGAAATAGCGAACCGCGTTCTCGACACTGTTCCACAAAACCTTCCAGAAAATCTTTCCCCTTTTTACCAATTAGAAACCCTCAGTGGTCCTGTGGCTCTACTCCATGGAAAGACAGACCCCGTGATCTCGCCCGAGGAGTCAGAAAAACTGTCCCTGCTCTTCCAGAAAAAAGAAATATCGCACGTCCATCGCACATCGACCGCCCTCACTCATGGAGATAGCCTCCCTCTCCATTCCCAAATTTTTGGAGTTCCCGCTCTCCTTCAAACCTTCGGAAGTTTTCTATATTGGCTCCGCCGATAGAAATTCTCGTTTCTCCTAAGAAACCTGCCGATACTTTTAACAGAATGGACGTTAAAAATGCACCGGACTTCAATCCGGAACGGGGACTGAAAATCCAAATCTCCGAGGATCGACTCACAGCAACTTTGGTCGCAAAACCAATTTGGTTGTTAGGCGGTTCTATGAGCAATATTTTAATCTATGAAGCTCTAGATAATGCAAGCATCCATCGGGATCGAATTTTGATGAAAGAGGTAGATAAGGCTGCCATCGAAATTGATAAAATATTAAAGGATCCCGCAAAAGTAAGAGATGATTTTAATTTTATAGTAGCTCAGGGAAACCCCGCCAAACAAGGGGAAAGTGGTTGGATTAAATTTTATTTTCCAAGAGCACAACGTGTTGTTCTAAAAGATGACGGATCTGCAGATTACAGAAACATAAATAAATACGTTCACGTAAAAGAAGGCGAAAGACTCGCTACACTTTTTGAAGGTATTGCAGGTGAACAAGGAATTGATGTTTTAGGAAATCCAATTTATCCCAATCCGATCGACAGACCTAGACTCACCTTAGGTAAAAACGTTCTTCCAAAAACAGTGGAAGATCCAGAAAAACCTGGTCGACAACTCAAGGAATATTTTGCATCCCTTAGCGGAGTTGTATTTTCAACGGACACCTCTCTCACTGTATCTCCCGAATTAAATATTGAAAGTAATATTGGCCTTGGAACCGGAAACATCAACTTTGAAGGTACCATCCGAGTGAAAGGAACCATTGAAGAAGGTGCGATTGTCAATTGCCAAGGTTCCCTTTATTTAGATGGTAACGTAGAATCTTCCGACGTCATTGTTGGCGAAGACTTAGAAGTGAAAGGTGGAGTCAAAGCCAAAGGGAAAGGTGTCATTCGTATCAAGGGAGATCTTCGTGCAAAATTCATTGAAAATGGAAACCTCGAAATTGATGGCGATTGTATTGTAGAAAATTTTATTTTAGGAAGTAAAATCCTTTGTTTAGGAAACGTAATCCTAACTGGTGAATCTTCCTCAATCATTGGATCAGATATTGTTTCTTACCAAGGAATCACTGTATCTTCTCTTGGTTCTACCGCACAAATGGACACTGTTGTAGAAGTTGGATTTCATTTTAGAAATGATAGACTTTTTACAGAAGGTAGTTCGAAACTTGCCGAATTTGAAAGAGATTTAGAAGCCCTAGTTCCAGAAATTCAAAAAATCAAAGAAGTGGTTCAGAGATCTCGTGGTAAATTGGATGATTCAAGAAAAGAAAAGTTCAAAGAAATCTTTGATGCTTACCAGAAAAAAAGCAAAACTGTTGAATTACTACGATCAAAAATTGAAGAGCTAAAGGGAGCTCGTTACAACCAAGACAATGTTAAAGTGGTTGTACGTAACACAGCCCATCCAGGTGCCGTCATCAAATATAGAAGGCAAGTGGAAAAAATCGGCAAAGCCCAAACTGCATTTGTAATGAACTTCTTTCCAAACCAAGAAAAAGCAATGTTAACTGCTTTTAAAGGAAAATAACCTCTTAGCGCTTACAGCTTTAATCCCAACTTTTTTAGTTTGGGAAAAATCACATAATGGCAATAAGGATTTTGTGGGTTGAGAGTGAAATAATTTTGGTGGTAATCTTCCGCGGGATAAAACTCTGGAGCCTGCGAAATTTCTGTCACGATCGGATCGGGAAAAAGATAAGCATGTTTTCTTTTGGATTCCACAGCTAATTCTTTTTGTTTTTCATTTAGATAGAAAATAACAGAACGATATTGTGTTCCGACATCATTGCCTTGTTTATTAAGTGTTGTGGGATCATGAGAAGCCCAAAAGATTTCTAAAATTTTTGAGTAGGTAATGACCTCGGGATCAAATTCGATTTCAATTACCTCTGCATGACCAGTAGTTCCTGTGCAAATTTCTTTGTAGGTTGGATGAGGATTGGATCCACCTGCGTATCCGGACTTAACAGATAAAATTCCTGGAATCCTAAGATACACAGCTTCCGTACACCAAAAACACCCACCACCTAAAATTGCTTTTTCCGTCATACATTCTTTAGACGAAGAGAAATCTCTGCCGGTACGAAACATCCAAATTCAGTGATAAAGTTTTTGATTAAATGAGCTTTTGTTACATCAAAAGAAGGATTAAGTGCCCTTGCACCCACAGGTGATGTTTTTCCTTCAGGAAATAAATACTTTCCATCCGATCCTTTTAGAAAATCAAACTGAGTGACTTCCGATTCTTTTCTCATTTCGATAGGAATTTCTTCCCCTGATTTTAATTTTAAATCAAAACTATCTTTTGTGGCACAAACATAGAATGGTACACCATGTTCTTTTGCGACTATCCCTAAATTGTAAGTTCCAATTTTGTTGGCAGTGTCTCCGTTGGCCGCTACTCTGTCACATCCGACAATGACTGCATCAATCTTACGATGGTTCATAAGCCATCCAGACATTCCATCAGTGATGATATAACATTCAATTCCTTCTTCCATCATTTCAAAAGCAGTAAGTCTAGAACCTTGTAGGAAGGGTCTTGTTTCATCTGCGTAAACCACTACTTTTTTTCCAGCATCTCGCAAACTTCGAATCACACCTAAGGCCGTTCCGTGACCAGCAGTGGCTAATGCCCCCGTATTACAATGAGTGATGATATGAAATTCCTTTTGGTCTTTAGGAAATAATTGCACCCCATTTTCCCCCAAAGCTTTGTTTGCTGCCAGATCTTCTGTCATCATTTCTTGGCCATAGGTTTCCCAAATTTTCGTGATTGTTTCCCAATCGGTGATTCCTTGGACTCGGTTTTTGGCTTCGCGAATGGCATAGGTCAAATTGACCGCCGTGGGTCTTGACTCGAAAACAGAAGAAAGTAATGTTTCAAGGTCTTTGGGATCGGCTACACCTGTCCGAGATTTGGCGCCTAATGTGAGTCCAAAAACCCCTGTAATGGCAATAGCTGGTGCTCCCCTAACGGCCATTTCGCGGATTGCTATAATGGTTTCTTCGGCTGTAGATAATTTCAAAAATTCTTTTTTCCCAGGAAGAATCCGTTGGTCGAGAAGTTCTAAATATGTGGATTTCCACTGAATGGGCAAAAATTCCGGATGAGACATCTATCCATTTTTTTTGTGCGATGCAGGAAAAAAATACAAAAACGGGTTGACAAATCCCTGTGCACCGCACAAAAAGAGATAGTGCATTGCACAAAACAAAAACCGAAAAGGAAAAATGAAAATGGAACAACAAGTAAAAGACGGATTAAACTTCATCCTAGGCGCAGTAAACACAGCAAAAGTAGAAGCGGAAAAAGCTTTTTCTGAAATCAGCACAGGATTCCAAAGCTTAGCTGCTAAAGGTGCTCAAGACCAAAGCGAAGTTTCTGTAAATCTTAGAAAATACCTTCAAGAAGGAATTTCTCAAGTAGAAACAATCATTGGAAAAGCAAACACAGTTGTAGCAGAAACAAAAGCAAAAGTAGCAACTGTTACATCTAAAGCTTAATTAAATTTTTCTCTAATCAAAGCCCGGATACTTACCTCTATCCGGGATTTTTTTACTCATTCCTTCTTGCCAATCTTTCCAATACCCACCCAACTCTTTGGAAAAATATCCTTCCAAATCATTAAATTCAGAAAAACTCTCATAATTGATTTCAAAAGAAGTGAAATTTTTTTCTGCCGAAGTAAGTAACCTAGTTCGAAACAATTCCATTACCTCCAAACGAAATTCCCGAAACATACGATCCATACTAATGTTTATCAATTGGAAATATTTTTCAATTGCATGGGTAAAGATATGGTCTGCGGATAAAAATGAATACTCTACCGAGTCCTTTGCCATTTCTACAAAGAGTGATTCCCATAAATCGGCCAAAGCACTTTCTTTGTTTTTACAATCATAGGCTTGGCATATAGATGCTCCATAAAAGGAAAAGTTCTGGCTTTTGGGATCTCCAGTAAAAATTGGATGGATCATACAACCAATTCGTTGTTTCTCGGAATCAACATATCCCAAAAAAGGGCAGTTGTAAGTCATATCATCTTTTTTTGGAATCTGGACTTCTTTGGTTTCTCTTTCTTTACGAAAGATGGGAAAACTATGGCGAACTTCAAATTTAACTGTAGAATGGAATTCGGAAGTTCGTTCCAATAAAAGTGTTTTAAATTCTTTTGGTTGTAGTTTTAAATTAAATAAACCGCAACAGGCACCACAAGATACATTACCTACTTCTGGATGGCATAAACTCAATTCTGCTTGGCCCCTAATACAAACGGAGTAAGACCATTAAACACAAGTTCTAAATCACCGGTTTCTTTTCTTTCTTTAAAGTAAGTCGGAAAAGGAATCACGATTTTACGACTTTCATGAACCAAAACTAAATTTCCTTTTTGATTAGAAAGTTGTTCCTGTAATTTGTCTTTTGATCCAGGGGAGGATGGATATAAATAAGCAGGTTTAATACCTTTGAAATAAAAATGCGGATTGTGATTCTCAGAAACCAAAAGAATACTAACTTTCTCCAATTCCGAAAATTCTAATAACATATTCTCTAAAAAGAATTGTAAAATGATTTGGTAGGATTCAATTTCTTCTTCGTTGATTTCATCTCGTTCCCAAGATTCCATCCATCCAACGATTTTAAAAATCGTTTCTTTTTGTTCATGCAAAACCGGCAGAGCCATTTCCAGAATACTTGAAATCTTTAATTTTTGGAAATCCCAAACACATCCATACACAAGTTCCCACCATTTACGAAGTGACACCGCATCATCAGGGTTATTCGGGATTGATTTGTTCATTGCGTGTGCCGCATGATCACTAAAAACCATCATTCCAACTACTTGGCTGATTGCTTCGAACAATTTTACAAGGCCAAGGAGATTGTTTTTATCAATAGATTTCGACTTACTCGTATTGATAAACTTGGAATAAGCGACGGCAATCGGAGTGGGGTAAAACTCTAGAACCGTGGTTGGATTTAGAATTTTTGCAGAATGGAAGTTTTTTCTTTCTTTTACAAATAAAGAAAAATCAGGATTTCCATACAACGCATAGTTGGCCCAAGTTAAATCATTCGCATGGTAGTTTCGCCTAGCAAATTCTTTAGATAAATACAAAGACTCACCCACAGATTTATCAGAAAACAAAAAGGTATAGAATCGAACAGTAAAATCGATGGTTCTTTCGTTGTCTAAAATTTCCCAATTGGTTCCCACAAAGGTTTTGATACCTGCAGTCAAAAATGCTCCTGCATATTGGTTCATAATATTTGTATTTAATTTTTTGCCTGCGGCTTTTGCAGACATACAAGAATTGGAAAATACTAAATCAGTATCGATCCCTGTTGATTTGATCTCCCGTGCCTTCAACACTTTTCCATCGGACAACAACCAACCATTCTCCAATGAATCATCTGAAAAATGAAGGTGACCCGAATAATGAATGATATGTTTATCTTTAATAAGAGAAAGTAACTTTAGTTTGGTGACTTGTTTGCCACCGATAAACTCTAACTCCAAAAGATGAGTCGGAACCTTTTGGCTCAGAACAGAAAAGAGCACCTCCCCTTCTTTTTGTGCATGAGGTAAGTCTTCTGTGGGATCGGCAATGATGAGCATCTTGATCTTTCGATTCTCTTGGTGTGTGGGACGGTGTAATCCTCCACGAATGGTTTTTCCAATTCTAAATTTATCAGAAAGGAAACTAGCTCCATCATGAAGTAGTTCCCAAGGAATCAAGGCGAGGGCAGGATCAATATTAAAATGAATGCTATGTTTGGTTGTATTTTTTAATTTTTCAATGATAGAAAGTGGAAAAAACTGTTGGTAAAAGGTTTCCCCTAACACTTTTAAATCTTGTAGGATGTCGGCATTGAGAATTTGGTTTGGATTGGAAAGAACTGACTGAGAAACGTGGACAAGTCTCTCCACTTCTCCTAAATATTCGAATATTAAGTCATCGTCTAACGTGGACTGAATGTGCGATTCTTCTACAGGAAGATTATCTTCCAAAACATTGAAGATATTAACATTTCCAACTCTATCTATAATAAGGGAGAGCATACTCCCAAGAACCTATCCGACGAGGATAGACAAGTCAAACGATTTTGATTGGCCAGGACCAACAAACTCAATGGTGTAACTACCAGGGATTAACCCCGAGAAGCTCGCACTGCCCTCTAAGTTGATTTTGTTAGAAAGAATAAACCTTCCTTCTCTGCGAAGGTTGACTTGTTGGAAAGCAGGAGTTCCCTCTGCCTTAACAGAAAGATATACTTCTTCTTGGTTTTCCTTTACAATTTGGTAATAGAATTTTTGGTTTTCGCTCGTGGTTTCTTCAAAGATAACAGAATTTGCATCTCCAGAACGAACTTCTGCTGATGCAGAACGCATCGAAGGAGCAAACTCAAAACTCTCTCGAATCTGTAAAGATTCGACAAGACTATCAATCACTCGAATCCCCGATTGGGTGAGACGAACAATGAGACTATCTTTCTTCTCTGGCAAGACTAGATTCTTACGCGTGTATTCTTTTAAAAATTCAGGAAGCGGAAGAGGAGCCTTGCCCATAGTCAATTCGGCTTTCGCTAAATCCCAGGACTCGGCAAAGGGGTGGTTTGTAACCACTTCTTGGCGCAAACTAGCAAAGAAGGCTTCTTCACAAAACCAAAAGGCATCCTGCAAATCAGGATGATTTTGCAACTCATCCTCACTAGGAAACTCACCTCGGACAAAAAGTCCCCTGGCTAGTTCCAGTACCTCTACGTTAAAACCCTGATTTTCCATGTGGACCCCCCACCCTGTAAAAGTATGACGAAGGAAATTAGTCCTCTCCAGCGATCGAATGCATTTTTTTTTGCATTTTTTCTAGGACCCGGAGCAAGGTGACACTGACACCACCTTCGGAAATCCCTAAAATTCTGGCAATCTCTCGATAAGGCGTGCGGACAAGAAAGTGTCCTTTTTGCTTTTTTTCGATTAGCTTTTTCCTTTGTTCATACTTTTTGGCGAGGGCATGGTCCAATCGCTCTTTATAATATTGTGCTTCTACTGAATCACCCTGGGCTTTAGATTTCTTTTGTTCTTTTAAATCCAGAATATTCAAATACAAAGAGGTGATTTTATCCTCCATTTTTAAGTTCTCTTCTTCGCGGCCCGAAAGATCTTCTCTGAGTCGCAAAACTTCAATTCGAATTTCTTCGTCCGAACGACTAGTTTTTTCCGCAATATAACGAATTTCTTCCGGATCTAAATGGAGGTAGTAAACAAAGGATAATTTGAACACAACACGGTTCTCAATTTTGATTGTGGAGAGTACTGAGTGGAACTGATCCGAGACATCGATAGCCAAAGCGAGAGCTTCTGATCGTTTGTCTGGTTCGTCTTCGATGGTGCTGTATTCTTTCCCATCCTTATTGACTTTGGAAATCGTTTGGGTTTTGACTTCCCGCTTGGTGCGCTGCCAATCAATAAGTAAATTTCTGAGAACAGAGAAAAACCAAGTTTTGAAACTGGATTTTCCCACAAAACTTTTGAATCGTTTCCCTGTTTTTAACCTTTCAAATGCGTAGATATAATAATCAGAAGCGTCGTCTTCACTTAAGTGGAAGACGCGGATAGGAAAGTTGTAAATATCTTGTGAGTAGATATCGAAAAAAGTCTGGAGAGACTTTTCGTCGCCAGCGCCGCAAGATTTCACGATTTCTAAAATTTCTTCATTGGTATGAGAAGTTAGTTTCATTATCTACTTTCCTAAAAAGGAACCCGCCTGGACACTTCTCTAAACATGAGAAGTATTGTTGTAGTATTCAGTCTCTTGGCAAGTTTTATTTTAGCAGACGAACCGGTCTCCGATATAAAACCCGAGTTTGGTTGGCCCATCCAGGGTTTGGAATTGTCCGCTCTCATCACAAGCACCTTTGGTGAGTCAAGAAAGGACCATTTTCACAATGGACTCGACATTTCTTCTGTTTTACAACCTGTCAAAAGTATGAGCCAGGGATTTATCCTATACTCCCGTTATGCGGAGGACGATCCGTTTGAAGACGAACGTGGCTCCGGGAATATTGTTTGGATTGCACATAAAAACGGTTATGTGAGCGGATATTACCATTTAGGTGGAACAAGAAATGAGACTGTTCGCACAGGCAAACAGGTCTCTATGGGTGATACCATTGGAATCTCAGGAAATACAGGCCACTCCACTGGCGGCCACTTACACTTCGTTTTGGGAAAAGACTATGGAAAAACTCTTCTGGATCCTTTGACCTATCTCCCACCAGTGGAAGACACAATGCCTCCTCAAATTGCTAACCTCTTCATCCATGTGGGTGAAAATTATACCAATTTAAACGATGGTGATAATATCAATGTATCCAAAGCTTTCCCCCTAACAGTTAGCATCATTGACGGTGGTGTCAAAAATAGCCAACGTAGGGGAGTCAAGGAAGTGAAGTTCCTTTTTAATGGGGAGGCTTACAAACAAGCAACTTTTGGTTCCCTGCGATTTGACTCTGGGAAATGGAAAACCAAAGAAGGACATAGTTTTGATGATTTGTTTTTCAAAGATCGATATTTGGTGGGAGTGCTCAACTTAAAAGCAGGGGAAAATACCATCAAAGTAAAAACAAAGGACTTTAGCGGGCAAGAGTCGGAAAGGGGTTTTAGTATTAATATAACGCGAATTAGTGGAGGGAACTAGGCCCTCCCCTAATCTTTGCCATTCAGAAAACCTTCAGTTGTTAGAATACAATTTAGAAATTTCTGATTTGTATTTGTCAGTGATGACATGTCGTTTTAAAGATAGTTTTGCCGTAAGTTCATCCCCCACTTCAAATGGTTTTGGCAAAACCACAACACCCACTACTCTTTCAAAAGACTTAAATCCTGTCTGTGCATTGACCTTGGTTTTGATTTCTGTTTCAATTTTTTGAATCACTTCTTTTTGGTTCCAAAATTCCCCTGTGAGCAGCTCTTCAAATCGTGATATGTTGGGGTATACAAGAACACTCAAATACTTTTGATCTTGTCCCACCACCATACACTGATCGATCCATTCTGATTCTAAAATTTTTGATTCAATAGGAACTGGCTCCACATTTTCGCCACCTAACAAAACTATTGTTTCTTTAGACCTTCCTACAATGCGTAAATTATGGTTTGCCGTAAAAATACCCAAGTCACCAGTGTTCAACCAACCATCCACCAAAACCTTATTCGTTGCATCTGGATTCTTATAGTATCCAGCCATCACTTGTTTTCCTTTGACGTGGATCTCACCCTTGCGTCCAAATACAAATTTACCAACTTCCGTATCTAAAAAAACTTCACCAGTATGTAAATCAACAAGCCTTAAATGAGTTTTTGGAAATACTCTTCCCACAGAACCAGGAATGATTTCCTCGAACGTCCGCATAGCAAGGACAGGTGCCGTTTCCGTCATCCCATAACCTTCTAAAACAGGAATTCCGATAGTATTAAAAAACTCATCTACATGATAAGGGAGCGCTCCTCCACCAGAACAAGACCCTTTTAGTTCTCCTCCCGTTGCCTTTCGAATTTTTGATAGAACTAAAAGGTCAAAAAACAGATGTGGTAAACTCACCAAAAAAAATCGATATAAGTGATAAACAAAACGAATGCCCTGTTTCCAGAAAACAACTGGATGAATGTCTAAAACATTTCCCGTAATGATTTGTCTCGAAACAAAAAATCTTTTTGCAAAGAACATCGCAATTTGAAACATCTTTTGTTTTACAGCGGATGATTTGGCAAGTGTTCCCAAAATCCCGGAATAGATACTTTCCCAAAGTCTTGGAGCAGATGCCATAAAGTTAGGTTTTACAAATCTTAAATCTTCTTTTAATGTGCGAACACTGCTGTAGTAAGTGCAAGCTCCATAATACAAACTAAAGATTTCAAAGATTCGTTCAAATATATGCCAAATGGGTAATATTGATAGTGTTCTATCACCTTTCTCTAAACGAATCGGAAGATTTTGCAATTGAAATAGAATATTTCCTTGTGTCAACATCACTCCTTTGGGTGTTCCTGTAGTTCCCGAGGTGTAGATCATAGTAAATAGATCCGATTCTTTAATCGTACTGTTCAAAAATAGTGAATCTGTTGTATCGGCCTTACGAAGCTCCTTTCCTTTTGCCACTAGCCCTTGCAAGGTGGATATTTTGATTTTACGAGAACTCATCTCTTTATTTCCTTCTTTCGGAGGATAGATGATTACAATTTCTTTTAAAAATTCCAACTCTGATTCCAAACGAATGACTCTTTTGAATACCGCTTCATTTTCCACAAAAAGAATCTTTGATTCTGAATGATTTAGGATATAGAGTATATCGTGGTCAGTTACATCGGATGCTCTTGGTACATCGACTGCACCTAACAAAGTAATAGCTATACTTGTTTGGATCCATTCATAGGCATTGTCTGCAAAAATTGCGACCTTTTCTCTTTCAGATAAATTCGCCCGCAGTCCAAATGCCAAATCCTTCGCATCCGAAAGCAAGTTGTTATAAGTTTTAAATTGGTAAACACCAGCACCGACTCGGG
Source organism: Leptospira abararensis (assembly GCF_016918735.1). Taxonomy (GTDB): domain Bacteria; phylum Spirochaetota; class Leptospiria; order Leptospirales; family Leptospiraceae; genus Leptospira_A; species Leptospira_A abararensis. The sequence goes on along the minus strand of NZ_JAFFPR010000029.1, from coordinate 32,854 downwards.
TGGCAAAAGCATTTTTATGTCCGAATTTAGCCGGAAGATTTAAATAAAAATCAATCATAGTTCGCATTGAATTTCCTCGTTACGAAAGCAATTCTAACGAAGGAAATGAAAACTGTCGTCTTGGAGAATTCTTTGAGACGTAGATTTAGTTGGATTTTGATTGTTTACGAAATTCGGAAGGGGTGGTGCCGACTGTTTCTAAAAAAACTCGGTTAAAGGTTGATTTTGAATTGAATCCAACGGCATCCGCAATCGAAAGAATGGACCTCTCGTCTGATTCCAATAACAATCGTTTTGCCTCATCGATTCTGTATTGGTTGATGTATTGGTAGAATCCGAACCCATACCGTTTGTGAAAGTATTCTGAAAGTTGGCCTGGTTTGACTTCTGCCATATCTGCGAGTTTAGAAAGGCTGAGATCTTCATCACAAAAAACCTTTTCGCGCATCAGTTCGTATAACCTTTGATCGATGGTTTCTAATTGAACCGATACTAGTTTAGATTTTTCGTATTTATTTCTTTGGATACTCTCTCGTACATCGCTGACAAAAGGGGTCCAAAGTTCTCTAGTAAAATAGTAAAAATACATAAGGACAGGCAAAAGATAAGCACTGAGTTTACGAAAAAAAGCAACCTGAAATGTAAATCCAATACTTCCAAGTAACAAATCGATCCAAATCAGAAGAATGAATACCAGAGAATAGATGGCTTTTTTTGTAAAAAAGACGGACAAACGAACATTCGGAATCCATTCTTTGACAAGAAATATTCCCACTGAAAGTAAAATAGAAACTTTAATTCCGAAGTTTAAAGCCACTATGATGGAACCATATTCTGTATTACTCAAAGATTCTAAAATTTCCAATCGATCTATATCAGTTCCTGAATAAAAGGGAATCAAAAAAAGAACAGCAAGAGTGGAGGGAATAAAATGGAAAACTTTGATATGGATCGGTTTTTCCAAAAACAGAAATTCTAAGTACAAATAGAGTAATGTAGAAGATAAAAAAACAAAAGGGATATGGATGAGTGCAATCGAAGGAAGATACTGATAAAAACCAGTGAACATAAAGGCGCCGGTGAGTAACCAAAGCCCTGTGGAAAATAAAATAAAAGACCAAACAAATCCTGAAATATTACGATTTCGAACCAAATTGGATAGAGACCAAATCAAACAAAATACTGATCCCGAACCCATCCAAAGAAACTCTAATAATAAAGTTAAAGAAAGAGAGGCAGTCTCCACAAACTTTATCCGAACACTCTCACTTCTTCGCCAACTGTATAACGAACTGCACCTTTTCCAAGAATGTCTGTTAACATTTTCATCAGGTCAGAACTTATTTCGATGGAGAAATGATCATGGGCACGGATGACTTTTTTCTCATCACCGTTACCCACCAAGTGAAAGAAAACAGAAGAGGCTCCACGATGAACTGATAAAATGTCTTGGAGTTTCAAAATCACATCTCTGTTTTTTTCTTCCAACATATTGATTGTTAAATGGAGAGTTTTTTCCATTTTCTTTTCAATCGTAACAGAATTTAGTTCTTCTAGTTTGTTGACTATGATTTGGCCTTTTAATTCTGATTCATCGGCATCAAGGCGTTCCAAAATTCCACGAATAAAAACTGTATTGTCTTCTGTGAATAGGTGTTTGAATTCTGCATAGGTTTTGGGAAAGGCAACACACTCGATCTCACCGGTCTGGTCTTCGATCATAAAGTTCACAAACTCTTCTTTTTTCTTAGTGAGTTTTACCACTTTTTTTGAAAGAACCCCTGCAATTTCTACTTTGGACTTAGGCCGCACCTCTTCCAAGTTTTCGATCGTAGTTGGATTGAGTGTTTTTAATTGTTCTGTAAATTTATCTAAGGGATGGCCAGAAAGATAGAGTCCTGTGGTTTCTTTTTCTTTTCGAAGAAGTTCATCTCCATTCCACTCAATTCCATCTTTGGGAAGATTTAGGTTTTCTTCTCCGCCACCATTGACACCACCAAACAGAGAAAATTGGCCTTCTTTTTCTTCCGCTTGTTTTTTGTTAGCATAGTTAAGAATGATATCTGTTGATTCAGAAATGGTTTTTCTTGAGTATCCAAAGGAGTCAAAAGCTCCACCTTGTGCAAGAGATTCCAATACCTTTTTGTTTGCCAGTCTTGTATCTAGTTTCTTGGTAAAGTCTCCCAATTGGTTGTACCCACCCAAGGAATTGCGATTGGAAATGATATTTTCTGCAGCAAGTTCCCCCACACCCTTGATGGAAGAAAGGCCAAATCGAACTGTTTTGTCATCGGTGATTTCAAAAGAAATTCCCGACTCTTTGACATCGGGACCTAAAATCCGAATTCCCATCTCTTTGGCGTTATTGATGTATTTCACCACATCTGTAATTTTAGAATGATCTCCTGATAGAAGCGCAGTTAAGTATTCAATAGAATAATTTGCCTTTAGAAAGGCTGTTTGATAAGTCACAAAGGCATAAGCAACTGAGTGAGATTTGTTAAATCCATACTCACCAAATTTTTCTAATTGTTCAAAAAGTTCAATGGCCAGTTTTTCATTGATCTTTTTTTCGATAGCACCTTTCACAAACTTTTCTTTTAAGGCAGGGAGTTTCGATTTATCTTTTTTGGCCATCGCCTTACGAAGAACATCCGAGTCACCCACAGAGTACCCTCCCATAATTCGGGAGATACCCATTACCTGCTCTTGGTAAACCACTACGCCGTAAGTTTCACCTAACACCTCTGCTAAACTCTCGTGAGGGAAAACTACTTTCTTTTTACCGTTTTTACGATCTAAATAATCATCCAACATTCCAGATCCCATAGGACCTGGACGGTATAACGCAAGTAAGGCGGCAATTTCTTCAAATTTTTGGACTTGGGCCTTAGCAAAAAGGTCGCGAATTCCGGAAGAAGAATCTAACTGGAATATCCCAAGAACATTTGCTTTTCGTAACAAACTAAATGTGGCCGCATCATCTAAGGGAATTTTATCTAAATCGAGTAAGATACCATGACGTTTTTCAATCAGTTTAGTGGCATGATGGATGGTCGTTAAGTTTTTTAAACCTAAAATATCCATCTTGATCAGTCCCACCTGTTCCGACATATTTTTGTCGTATTGGGTGACTATGGAACGACCGTCTCTACCAGGTTCACTAACGGTAGATAAAGGAACAATTTCTTCCAGAGCTGTCGGAGCGATGACAACACCTGCCGCATGACGCCCCACCTGACGGTAGTTACCTTCTAATTTCTGGGCAATATAAAAAACTTTTTTGTTTAAATCAGATTTTTCTGCAATATCGCGAAGGTCTTTTGAAGTATCGACGGCTTCTTGGATGGTAATTCCCAGTTTTTTGGGAAAAAGTTTACTCATCTCGTTTACTTCAGAAAACGGGACATTAAAAACACGAGCCACGTCTTTGATCGCAGCCTTTGCCGCTAGAGATCCAAAGGTGATGATTTGGCCTACTCGGTTCTCACCATACTTATGTTTGATATAATTGATGACTTCCTCGCGTCTTTCCACGCAAAAGTCTGTATCAATATCTGGCATATCCTTTCTATCAGGATTGAGAAATCGTTCAAAGAGGAGATTGTAACGAATGGGATCCACATTGGTAATGCCTAATGCATAAGCAATGATAGATCCTGCAGCAGACCCGCGTCCCGGTCCTACAGGAATTCCTGCTCGCCTAGCAAAATTTATATAATCTTGAACAATAAGAAAGTATCCTGCAAAATGCATATTCCGAATCGTTTGCATTTCATATTCCGTTCTTTCCCGAACAACAGGCGTTATATCTTGATATTTTTCCTGGATTCCTTCCCAAACAAGCTTTTCTAAATAGCTGTCTGTGTCAAAACCTGCAGGAACTTCAAAAGGAGGAAGGAGTGGATTTCCAAATTGGAAATTTAAAGAACATTTATCACGAATGGCCAATGTATTAAAAAATGCATCTTTATGATCAGGGAAAATGTTGATCATTTCCGCAGGAGACTTTACATAAAAGTTTTCATTGAATCCGAAACGCATTTCATCATCGATGTTTTTACGCATCCCGATACGAAGTAAAATATCTTGGGCTTCTCTATCGTCTTTCGTAAGGAAGTGTGAATCGTTGGTGAGTACAAGAGGAATGCCGGTTCGTTTAGAAAATCCCATAACGGCTTCTGCAACAATGCGTTGTTCAGGAATCCCATGGTCTTGGATTTCTAAATAAAAATCTTCTTTGCGGAAAATTTCGTGTAAACGGCCAGCTAACGCATACGCCTTATCTGCTTTGCCTTCTAAAATCTTTCGGTTGACTTCACCAGCAAGACAAGCAGTTAAACAAACAAGTCCTTCGCTATACCTCTCTAATAAATCATAATCAATCCTTGGTTTGCGATAAAATCCTTCTGTGAAAGATCGACTTGCAAGCTTTATGATATTTTTATAACCAATTTCGTTTTTACAAAGTAAGATGATGTGATAAGCACCACCGTCAGCGATTTCATCTAGTTCAGTTTCGGCACTGCGAGAAGGTGTTACGTAAAACTCGCACCCAATGATAGGTTTGACATCGTGTTTGACAGCTTCTTTATAGAACTCAATTGCCCCATACATGTTTCCATGGTCTGTGATGGCAACCGAACTCATACCGAGTTCCTTCACACGTTTCATCAAATCGCTGATCCGTATGGCCCCATCCAACATGGAATAAGTAGTATGTAAATGAAGGTGAGCGAAATCTTCCATGGCTTGGTGACATAGTAACTCCGATGGGTTCCCACGTAAAGCGCCCCAAGCAGGGAATATCGGATTTTTTTTGGCCCAAATAGCCAAATCCCAAACCTCCCTGCCCCGTCCAAGCCCAAAAACGATGGAAGCGGATACCGGCTCGGTTAGACTGGTTTTGTTTATGTCACCATTTTCCCTACCCTCCATTTCTCCCGTAACCGATGTTTTGCGAAGATCCATCCGCAGTAAAATTGACAATAAAACCAAACCTTTGGGTTCCTTGGGAGATTTGGAAACCATCGCCCTGCAATTGGCAGAAATCCAAAATACGCTTTCGCCCGAACTAAAAAATCCGAAGCTCATCCTTTTTGCAGCGGATCATGGAATAACGGAAGAACCAGTCTCCTTATATCCTAAAGATGTGACATGGCAGATGGTTTTGAATTTTTTATCTGGTGGTGCCTGCGCCAATGTCTTTGCCAAACACAGTCATATCGAAATGGAAGTTGTGGATGCAGGTGTCGATCACGATTGGGCAGAAAATGCCCCAAAACCTATCGAAAGAAAAATTCGAAAAGGAACTTCCAATTTTCTAAAATCGAAGGCTATGTCGCTGGATGAGGCGAAAGAAACCATTTTGAATGGGATTGAACTTCTAGCGGAAGAACAATACCAAGATACCAACGTATTTTTATTTGGCGAAATGGGAATTGGGAATACTTCAGCAGCATCTCTGATTCTATCTCATCTAACAGACATTCCTCTAAGAAAACTTGTAGGAAAAGGTACAGGTCTAAATAATAGCGGAAAAGAAAATAAGTTTAAAATCCTTTCTGAAGCGTTTGGCAGAACAGGAAAACTAAACGATCCATTAGAAATACTTTCTGAATTTGGTGGATTTGAAATTGGAATGATGGCAGGTGCGATGATTGGAGTGGCTGCACAAAGAAAAACATTTGTTGTGGATGGTTTTATCGCAACAGCTGCATTTGCGATTGCATTTGCACTGAACCCAACAGTAAAGGACTACGCCATTTTTTCACATCTATCCGAAGAAGAGGGACATACTGTAGTTTTAGAACATTGGAAAATAAAACCGCTTCTTAGGCTCAATCTTCGTTTAGGTGAAGGTAGTGGTGCTCTTGCAGCTTATCCACTCATTGAACTAAGTGTTAAATTTCTCAATGAAATGTCTTCTTTCGCTGATGCTGGTGTTAGCAATTCGGATTCAAAATAAAATATTATATGCATTTTTTATTAAGAGAAATTCGCCTATTCTTTGTTTGTTTGTCTTTTCTTTCCAGAATTCCCTCTCCTCAGTGGATTGGTTTTCAAGAGGAATGGTTACATAAATCAATCAAATATTCACCAACAGTGGGAATCATACTCGGAACCTTACAATGGTTTGTTTATTTGATTTTCCAATTGTTTTTTGGTCCCAGTATTGCCTTTGTCATCTCGTTAGGATTTTTATTAATCCTAACGGGTGCCTTTCACGAAGATGGGTTTTCTGATTTTTGTGACGGGATTGGAGGAGGTTGGAAAAGGGAAGATATCCTTCGGATCATGAAAGATAGTCGTGTTGGCAGTTTTGGAGCTGCCGGGATCTGTATACTACTCGTTCTAAAAATTTTAGGTGCCTCCGAGTCCCTTGCAACCACTGGATTTCGCTTAAGCCAATTACAATTTTTGGGGACCAATCAGCTAATTACAATTTGGTTATACTTTATTTCAGCACATAGTCTGAGTCGATTTTTTTCAGTCCTTATGATGAAACTCCTTCCCTATGCTAAAGAAGAAGGTTATGCAAAACCAATGGCAAAAGAAATTACCTGGCCACAAACTTTCTTCGCAAGTATAGGAGGACTAGTTCCTTTTCTACTTCTGTCATACCAACATCCCCACTTTTTCTTAAGTTTGATTCTTATCATCCCCAGTCTATACTATATGTATTCTCTGATGAAACGTTGGATTGACGGCTTTACGGGCGACTGTTTAGGAGCAGTCCAACAAGTAGTAGAAACTTGCCTGTGGATTTCGGGAGTGTTTGTATGGACCTCTATTTAATTCGCCATCCAGAAACGATAGCTCCCAAAGGAACTTGTTATGGCCGAACCGACTTCCCTCTCAAATACCCTGTGGAAGATACAGCAGATTCTACTTTTCCTCATTTACCGCCAAACTTTGACCATTTCCTCTCAAGTCCCGCACCCCGAGCCTTAAAACTATCTTCCGCACTTCTAGCTAAATACAACCTTTCCAAGGCAGATCATTCCTTAATTCCAACTGACGAACGTTTGTGGGAAATGAATTTTGGAGATTGGGATGGGAAACTTTGGGAAGAAATTCCAAGAAAAGAAACCATCCCCTGGATGAAAGACTTCGTCAATGCCAGGACCCCCGGAGGAGAAGCCTTTACCGATCTAATCTTTCGAATGAATGCTTTTATAGAAGATTGGAAAGAAGGTGGAAACTTACGAACCCATTGGGAAACAAACAACAATCAATCGCTACGATCCCTCATTGTTGTTTGCCACTCAGGTCCTATTCGAGCAGTTCTTTGTAAACAGTTCGGAACTCCATACGAAGAAGCATTCAAATCCCCTGTAGACTTCGGATCAGTACACAAAATAGAGATAGTCTAACATCCGCCAAACGGCAGAGCGAACCCGTTAATTCCTCTGCCTATCGTTATCTAGAGCTTGCCGTTGCAGAAAGACTATACCTTCTTTTTTTCGCCGAGTGGACCCAACTTAGCAAGAATCAGTTCATTCACAAGTTTTGGGTCTGCCTTGCCTTTAGTTTCTTTCATGACTCCACCAACGATAGCACCAAGCACACGATCTTTTCCGTTTTTCCAACCTTCAACGGATTCTGGTTGAGCCTCAATCACTCGTATTACAATTTCTTCTAATGCTTTGTCATCCCGAACTACTTTTAAACCTTTGGATTCCACAATGGCTTCCGGTTGGTCTTTCGTGGTTAGCATATCTTCGAAGATAGATTTTGCGATTTTTCCAGTGATCTCTCCTGAATTGATGAGTTTCACAAGTTTACCAATACGTAATGGATCAATGGCAAATTCCTGAATGGAAATGTTTTCTTTGTTTACGATTCCAAGGATTTCATCCTTTACCCAGTTGGATGTTTTTTTAGCATCCCCCGAGACGAGAAGTGCTTCTTCAAAGTATTCAGCAATTTCACGTTCGCTCGTAAGCACTTCAGCATCATAATCAGGAAGTCCCAGTTCTGTTTTGTATCTTTCTTTTTTTTGTCTAGGAAGTTCAGGTAAAGTTTTACGAATGTCTTCAATAAAAGAATCAGAAATTTGAATGGTTGGTAGATCTGGCTCAGGGAAATAACGATAGTCATGGCTCATTTCTTTGGAACGCATAGGAATGGTTTTGAGTAAAGTAGCATCCCAAAGTTTTGTCATCTGACGAAATGACTCACCACGAGAATACACATCCTTTTGCCATTCAATTTCATAGTCTATCGCCTGTTTTACGGCCTTAAAAGAGTTAAGGTTTTTAATTTCTACCCGAGTTCGAAAACCTTTTTCACCAATATGTCGAATGGAAACGTTGGCATCACAACGAAGTGACCCTTCTTCCATATTACAATCCGATACTTGAATGTATCTTAAGATTGTTTTTAGTTCATTCAAATAAACATAAGCTTCATCAGAAGAACGTAAGTCAGGTTCCGAAACAATTTCAATGAGAGGGGTTCCTGCACGATTGTAATCTACATAAGACCTGTTGATGGATGGATCATGAGAATGGATTAGTTTTCCCGCATCCTCTTCCATATGAATACGAGTGAGGGGGATGAACTTTTCTTCTGTTTCCCCTTTCAATTTGATATGGATTCCACCTTGCGTTGCATAGGGTTTATCAAACTGAGAAATCTGATATCCTTTCGGTAGATCAGGGTAAAAATAATTTTTACGGTCGAACTTTGTAAAACGTGTGATCTCACATCCAAGAGCAACACCGGCACGAACGGCTTTTTCGAGAACCACTTCGTTTAACACTGGCAATGTGCCAGGTAATGCCACACAAAGTGTTGAAATATGAGTATTGGGGCTACCACCGAATTCGTTTGTGGCCGTAGAAAAAATTTTAGATAGAGTGTTGAGCTGGACGTGAACTTCCAGACCGATGATGACTTCGTATTCCATGGGTTTGAAAACAGGATTTTCCCGGAAAATGAACCTGGCAATTCAATTTCCGACAGAAATTAATCTAGCGGGTCTGGAGCCGTTTGCATTACCAGTTTATATAGGTTTTTTTGCTCCCGAGAGATGCTAATTTCGCCAGTTTGGTGTAGTTTTTTTGTAAACTCAGAAAGTTCCCGCACTCGAGATTCAAAAGCCAGACCAATTTTTTTATCCTCAAGGGCAATATGGGACAAAAGCCAATTTCGTAAGTCCTGGACCAAATGTAATCCAGCCCGCGGATTTCCTAATTTAAATTCATCGTTTCTTGTTTTGATAAAATCAATAAACCGTTTGTGTTGGTTCATATGGTTGACCACATCAGTATATCGAAAGTAACGCATAATTTTATCTTCCACACCAAAATGATCTTTTGTATATTCAATGGCGGCGGTTATGACCTTATGGAAGGTATCGCTAGCACTATCACCTAACTTTAGTGAATGATCTAATTCAACAATCATTTTCAAAAGCCAAATGTGTTGTAAATCAATGATAGGAATTCCTGTAGAAAGATTATATGTTTTCCAAATATTTCTGATTTCTTGAATGGTATCAATAGATTGTTCGTGAAGTGAAATATGTGTTGTATCCATTTGTACAATGTTTTGATAAATCAAAAGTTGTTCTTTGGAAATCGGATATTTACCAGACTTTAAAATTTCATTACAGTAAGATTTTAAATCAACACCACTTGCTTTAAAGAACTCTGCATAATCGGTATCATCATGTAAGATATGTTGGAAAAGCCATTTTTTGAGAATTTGTAAAATACCCAAGGCAGCCATTTGGCTATCTTTTGCTTCATAGTATTTTTCCGTTAACCGTTCAACAAATTTGCGGTGGCCTTGGATATGTTCTGAAAATTTGGGATAGTTAAAATGTTCCAAGATATCTTCTTCTAATGCAAAATGTTCTGCCACATAGTCCAAAGCTTTTCGAAAGGACGAATGAACATCAACATCAGCTCCATCTTTTTCGGAATCAACAATGGTTTCTTCTAATTCAAGGATGATATGAACCAACCAAACATGTTGTAAGTCAATGATGGGAATTCCGAGATGGAAAGGTTCACTTAACCATGTGATTCGTAAGGAATCTAAATGTGCGGAGTAATCCTTTTGCATAATTCCACAAAAATAATCACTAGTGCGATGTCACTGAATTAGAATCATTTTAGGAATTGATATTTATCAGTACTTTCTAAAAAACGAGAACATTGATAAAGGGATGAGGAGTTACTGAGATTTTGTAGCGGATTTATGAGGTGCACTCCCGAGTATTCCCCAGGAGTGTTTTATCCCTAATGCGAAATTAGACTAAACGAAAAATTTAGTGGTTAACTTCACCATAAGTCTCACAAAACCAGAGTAAGGTGGATACATCAACTTAGCGATGGATGCCTTTGGAGTTTGTAAAACAGATCTTTCATGAGAAAAAGTTTTAAAACCAAAAATTCCGTGGTAACTACCATGCCCAGAATGATTCACTCCACCAAAAGGTAGGTTTGGATTCACTAAGTGAAGGATGACATCATTGATCACTGCCCCACCGGAACTGGTTCTACGTAAGACATATTTAGATGTACTTCTCTTTTTTGTGAAAATATACAAAGCCAATGGTTTCGGTTTTTCGTTGATGATGTGGATGGCTTCATCCAAAGTTTTGTAAGTAATGATTGGAAGGAGTGGTCCAAAAATTTCATCTTCCATAATACGAGCATCTAAAGACACATTCGTAAGAATGGTTGGTGAAATAAAGTTATCAGAACTTCTTGTTTCTCCACCATAAGCAATTTTGGCACCTTTTTTCACCGCATCTTCTATATAAGAAGACACTCTTCCAAAGTTCTTTGCATTCACGATACGGCAAAAATCTGCACTTGCTGTAAAATTTTCAGGTTTGGATTTAAAGAAATTTTCTGTTGTTTCCTTTGCATTTTTTACAAATTCGTCTACTTTGGATTCAGGAATCAAAAGGTAATCGGGGGCCACACAGGTTTGGCCGGCATTTAAAAATTTTCCCCACATGATCCTTTCCGCAGCCACTTTCATATCGGCATCTTCTGCAACAATTGAAGGCGACTTCCCACCCAATTCAAGCGTTACGCTTGTGAGGTTTTTTGCCGCTGCTGTCATAACAATTTTACCCACAGGAGTAGAGCCAGTAAAAAAGATATGATCGAAAGGCACTTCAAGAAGGGCTGTGGCAACAGCAACATCACCTTCAAATACAGCAACTTCCTCTTCGGAGAACACTTCACTTAACATTAATTTAATGACATCGGCAGTATGTGGAGTGAACTCGGAAGGTTTTAACATCACAGTGTTACCCGCAGCGATCGCAGCAGCCAAAGGGGCAATCGCTAGATGAAATGGATAGTTCCATGGAGCAATGATGAGGCAAACACCTTTGGGCTCATAAACGATACGACTGGTTGCCCCAAGTAAAGTGGGTGGTGTCATTACGTTTTTTGGGCGCATCCAATGTTTTACATGGCGGATGGCATCATTGATTTCGGCAATCGTAGGAAGAATTTCTGTAATATCGACTTCGCCAGATGATTTTTTAAAATCAGAATGGAGTGCCGTTTGGATGTCTTTTTGGTATTTAAGGACAGCGTCTTTTAGTTTCTTTAGTTTTACAATGCGAGTTTTGAAATTCGATAATCGAAGTTCCAAAGCCTTTGCCTTCTGCGCCTTGAAAATACGGTCAATATCAGATGGAGTAAAACTTTTGGTTTGGATCACAGCCTTTCCAGTGGTAGGGGCTTGTGTAAGAGTGGCTTGGGTCATGGGAATCTCCGTATTACTGACTCTCGTTCATTTAGAGAGGAAGTTCAAGAACTTTTTCAAGAAACGGGGCGAATCTATGTCTTTTTTATGCCAAAAACCCCTTCCCAAATCCGGGTGGTGTGCCGTTTTGCGCATACAATTCGGTGCGTTCCAGATATAATTTGGCCGCTTTGTCAGAAGGATCCATTCCCACAATCGCCCGAAATCCGATCCCGGCCCTTTCAAAATCCCCGTCCCAAAATAAATTCACACTATCTTCGAACTGATCCTTAGTTTTTAACTTTATTTCAAAGGATTCTTCCACACCCTCCACCAAAACTTGGGCAATTCCAATTAACTTTTGTTTCGCTGGAATCTTAATAAAATCTAACAAACGGTGAGGATAAGAATCTGGATGGTGTAATTCGAGTAATGCATCGAGACTAATGATAATTTTGGCGCCGTATTTTTTGGTCATTGATTCCAAAGAATTGGCAACACCCATAGAGTCAGAAAGGACAGCAGACTCAATCCTTTGTTCTTCACCAATAATACCGAGCATAAGTTCTCCAAAATGAATTCCTACCCCAATCTGAATTTCAGCAACGCGGTGAGACCTTTCCTCTTTGTTCCACCTTGCAGTAGTTTTGTGCATTTCAATCGCTGCCGATAGTGCATCTTCTGGTTGTCTTTCAAACAAAGCTAAGATGGCATCTCCCACATACTTTTCTATAAATCCATTGTGGGATCTGATAATAGGCCCCACTTGGCGCAAATAATCATTCAGAAAAAGAAATGTTTCCTCAGGACTTAGAGCTTCAGAGATAGCTGTAAAATCACGAATATCTGAAGATAATACGGACATCTGTTTTACGATAAAATCTCCACGTTTAACTCTGGATTTGGATTGTTGTGAAAACAACTGAATGAGTCGCATAGGTACAAACTTCGCATACACATGATTAGATGATTCAAGTCGATTGTTTACTTCTATTAACTCATTTGTTAGCGTATCCATAGAAGAATAAAACCGAGCATTCCTTCTCGCAAGAAGGATACTCTGGAACAAAAAAAACACAAAAAGAGAAAACGGCATAAAAGGTTGCGATTGAAACCAATAATTCCCTGCCATCAAATCGTGAGTAGACCCAAGCATAAGTAGCAGTGATCCATAAAATACTAAACTACTATCTCTCTTTCTTTGTCGATAGATCTTAAGGATCACATAAAAAGAACAAACACTAAAAAATAGGATCACCACTTGTGAAAAAATGTTTGTTTTGGTGAAAAGTTTAGCATCTGTCAAAACCACAAAGGACACATAACAAGCAGTTATACTCCAACAAGAATATAACATCCACTTAGGAACTTCTGATTTTCCAGGAAACAAACTCTTTAAATATCCTAAGAAAAAACAGACAAGCAGAGGAGCCGATGTGTAATCTAATACTTGCATCCAGTGCCAGGAAAAATCTGGAAATGCATAAACAATATAGTAGTTATCGAGGACAACAAGTCGCAGTCCAGTAAACAGACAAAACAAAGAGAAGAAAAGAGAACTTTTTTCTTCTCTGCGAAAGAGAAAAACTGTTAGTTGGTAAAGAGCCATAGTCAACATGGCACCAAATACAAATACTTCACCCGCAGAATAAATTAACGATTCGTTTTGAATGACTTCTTTGGTTCCAATGTCAATTGGTTTTCTGTACCCACCCCGAGCATGGTGAAAATTGCTAACCACAAGGAGTATTTCTTGTTCGTAATCATCTGGTTGAAAGGATACATATTGGATTTGATATTTGGGAATGGCACTCAGCTCATCTGTTCCCACCTTTCCAGAACTTGCGATTTTCTGGCGATTGATATAGAGTTCATAGGAACTCGTTGCTGGCTGGACTCGCAGATAATAACGAATTTTTGGATCCGGTAGTTTTAATGTTAGGCGAAATACAGCAAAGCCGTCTCCACCTTCTCCTTCCGGTCGATAAGAATTCCAGGAAGAAGGAACTTTAACATAAGTTTTATTAGGTTCCTTTATTTTTTCGAATAAACTTTCACCGTAAATTTCCCCCCAATAGAATTCCCATTCACCACCTGTAGAAAGTTTTTTCCCATCTTTTACATAAGAAAAAGGAAGTTCTAAATATCCTTTCACTGCTTCGGGAGAAGAATCAAAACTACAAGATAAAAATAAAAATGCAGAAATAAGAAATAAAAAACTGAACGGGATGGTCTTCATTATTTTTCCCATGCAGAAACTCCATCCCAATCTCCACCTACTTCTGCAGTTTGGTAATACTCACATCTTTCAATATAAATTTGCGCAGCCAAATCATCTGGATTGTTTGCAAATACCGCGCGAAATTTTTCTAAAGCGGATACGAAATTGGCGCGTTCATAATCAAAAATCCCAGCTTCAAACTCTTCTTTATTCTCGATTTTTTTATTAGAAATAATATCGATACCGGGGATCAAAACCTCAGCAATCATTACTGATTCTTGTTTGCCCTGAACTCGCACAAAATCCAAAATTCGATAGGGAATTGTATCCAAATCTTCATGTAACATAAGCGATGTTACACTGACAAGTATTCTTGCTCCATATTTTTTTGTTAGACCCTGGATTCGACTCGAAAGATTAACTGTATCCGAAATCACTGTTGATTCAAATCTTTCTTCCTCTCCCAAAATTCCAAGCATGGTATCACCTGAATGGATTCCAATTCCAGCATGTAATGGCAAATATCCTAAAGTTTTCCGACGTTCATTGTACTTTTCTAATTCCCATTGGATATCTTCAGCGGCCTTGATTGAGTTTTGAATTCCACCATCGAATAATGCCATGATGGCGCTTCCAATGTATTTATCAATAAAGCCATTATTTTTACGAACACATGGCCCAATTCTTCCTAAATAAGAATTGGTAAATAACATTCTATTTTCAAGAGGTATAGAATAAATAATATCCCAATATTCCCAAATATCGGCAAACAAAACTGTAATTTCTCTTTCGCTACTATCACCTAACCGAACCTCTTCGATACTTTCTTTGTCTAGGTGGGTCAAAAAATCACGGGGAATAAACTTTGCATAAAAACGGTTTGTTAAAATAAAATGTTCATTAATAATTTCAAACTCTTCTTTTAACAAAAGTTTTTTGCGAAAGTTTCTTGCCGTACGAAGTGTAACAATAGTGGATTGCACTCCGAAAAATAAAAAGACCGCAATTTGAGAGAAAATGGATTCCCCTTCTCCACTGTAGGCGAGAAAAACATCATACACAAATCCAACAAATAAAACCAAATACCCTAAAAAGAAAATTCCGGCTTCTGGTAGACCTTTGATTACCATTTGAGACAAACGGATTCCCAAAAAAACTGCGTAAACTATACCCAATATTTGAAAAACTATTTCAAATTGAGTGTAGACTTCCGGTTTTATGATCAAACCATAAACTAACATAAACTGTACGTAGGCGCTAAAGTATAAAATGATTTTAGTATCAATAAAACGAGGGAAAAGACCATCCACAAACCATAAAAACAAAATCCCCAGGACGAAAACGGAGGCATACTCTACATATATCACTAATTCCCAAGGGATACCAGGAAACATGGCATAAATAGTTTTACTCCCAATGAAAGGAATCCTTGCAGCAAATACCAAACAGAAAAACCCGAAATAAAAAGCTTCTCTCTGTTTTTTTCTATAAAAGAATAAAATGAAATGGTATAAACCAAACATAAAGATAGCACCCGTTAATGCTAAATCAACGGTACTTTGAGCTAATATATAATTTTGAACACTTTCTGCAAGACCAAAGACCGGTGCATTAGGGAGCCCACCCTCTTTGTGATGGAAATTACTTACCTCTATCCGGATTTGAAGGTGATCTTTTGTTACAGTCGTAAAACTTTGACCTTGGGCACTTGGTGTCGTTGTTTCTTTTGTAAGACCAGGGACACCAGACAACAAACTTCTGTTACCTGCCATTAGCTTAAAAGAGGTCCTGGCTTCAGGTAAATAAACGGAGTATATTTGATTTTCTTCCGGAAGTTTAATCTCTAAAACATAAGTTCCATACCCCTTACCATTTTGAATCCCCGATCGCAATGGCATTTGGTTCCAAAGGGAAGGTACAGGAAGACTATTGGGTGAATCTGCATCTTCTGGAACATTCAATTGTCCTGGAAAAAATTTCCAATCCCCTTGTAGGGCCATAGCGGCCCCCGACTCAAAAGGAAATTTTCGCAAATCCAATTCACCCGATTCGATTTTAGGTGAGGGAGCAACCATACGACAAGCCGTTGCCAAAAATGCAATGGAAAGATAAATGAATGTCTGACGGGTCATCCCTAACCTTCAGAGACTCGAAGGACAAGAATTTGAAAAGGAAGTTTTCTAAATAAAAAAAATAATATTTTTTGGTTTGTACGGCTGTCACGCTAAGTTATTATGTCACCTAAATGAAAACTCCGTCCGGACCCAATAAAGCCGCCTTTGCCTACCAAATCTTAGGCCGCTATTTACCGGATGAAGTGTTCTCTCATTTGAGTGATTCCGAAATTGAGTCCCTTCTCTTAAAGGTGGAGTCCAACCCATCTCCAACCAAGGGTCAGGAAAAAGACATCCTACTCTCCTTTACAAGGTTCCTCCAAAAAAAAGGAAACCAAGGGAACTCACGAAACCCGAACCAGTCAGGCAGCGACGGGTTGAGCGGATATACGAATAACAACAATCATCCTGTTCGTCCGGGCCAGGGTGGAACCTCCGGCGGGGGTTATACGAATAACGCATATTCCTCCAAACCAGCGGGGAAAACCGAACCCGCATTCGGAAATTCACCTATCGACAGCGGTTTTACGAATAACGACTATACTCCCCAATCCTTGAGTGGTAGCGGGAAATATGCGCAGAGCGAACATCCAGATACAAATGAGTTGTATTCGCTCCTCCAAGAAATCTTAAAAGAGGAAGATTCCAAGTCGCCAGCTCCCCTCTGGCCGGAACTTCCGACTTATTCTTTGGAAATGCTCAAAAACCTGACCATGGACGAATCCTCCGAGGTCGTGGCCCGGGTCTTAAGTTTTTCAGACCCAGAAACGGCTTCGGAGGTTTTGGCTGAATATCCGGAAAACCATAGAGAAGATATCATTTTAGCTCTTTCCGAAATTGATTACCATTCGGATCGGGAAAGGGACCAATTGGAGCGTTTCCTCCGGTTCAAAATGGAGCTCATCCAGAAAAAAATGCCGGTTTCCAAAATTCGCAGTCGCAAGGCAAAAACAGCGGGGGAAATTCTCACAAGGCTTCCTTTTTTACCCTCTCAAAATTTAATTGAACGAATTCAGAAAAAAAGCCCAGAATATGCCGAAACTATAGTAGAACACTACTTTCGTTTGGAAGACCTCCTTCATTTAGGAAGGACGAGCCTCACTCGGTTCTTTTCTGAGATCCATCCTCTTGTCCTTGCTTGTGCATTGAAAGGAGTGGAGACAGAATTTCGTGATCAAGTATATTCCAATTTGGAATCTTGGCTTGTGAAAGAAATAAAGATCGAATGGGATTCGTTAGGTCCAGTTTCGCTTGCGGAGATTGAAGAAGCCCAAAAGGGAATCTTAGATCGTTTGCGCGAAGCAATGGATGAAGGCAAAGTGAAACTTTGGAGATTGAAGTAAGGATATGGCAAAACTAGTTTTTAAACCCATTCAAATTGCCGACTTACAAGAAGAAGTTGAAATTCAACTTCCTGATAAGTACAAAAAATTTCATAAGACCGACGAACAAGAAGACTTCGAGATAGACCAAGAAGGGAATATCATCGAACAATACCAAGGACCATCGATCGAAGAGATCGAAGCAGAACTCCAAAGGTATCGCCAAGAGACGGAAGAACAAGTCCGGCAATTATTAGAAGACGCTAAAAAACAAGCCAAAGCCATTGAAGAAGAAGGACGAACCAAAGCCTTCCAAATGGTGCAAGACTCCAAAGAAAAAATTAAATTAGAAGAAGACTCAGGCCGAGCCAAAGCGGAACAAATCTTAGATCGTGCGAAGATGGAAGTCGAACGTATGATCAAAGAAGCCGAAATGAAACAGGCTGAGATCGAACACGAAGCATACCAAAAAGGTTACGATGCAGGTCGTGAAGTTGGATTCAAAAAAGGCCAAGGGGAAGTGAGACGACTCATTGACCGATTAGGAACTATCATTGGTAAGGCGATTGACATCAGGGAAGAGATGATTGCAGCCTCTGAAAAACAAATGGTAGAAATGATTCTTGTGATCGCAAGAAAAGTAATCAAAGACGAAATCATTGAACGTAAAGAAATCGTGCTTAATAACATTCGTGAAGCAATGAAACGAATTAAAGATCGTGACCGAATTGATATTCGTGTTAACTTTGCTGACTTGGAACTCACGACAGCGCACAAAGACGAACTCATCAAACTTATGGAATCTCTCCGCAAGGTCAATATCTACGAAGATTCTCGAGTGGATCGCGGTGGAGTTATCATCGAAACAGATGTGGGTGCTATCGACGCAAGGATTTCTACTCAGCTCAAAGAAATCGAAGAGGCCATTCGAAACGTCGAACCGATATGATTTCGAAAACCCGTATTTTCAAGCTCGTATTCGGGTTCGCATTCGTTTTGTTGCCAGCTTTTTTCAGTTTGGCGGCAGAACCTTGTGGGGCCATGATCACTTCCTTCGAAAGACCCATTGTTTTAAAAACAGATTGGTTATTTAGAAAGGGTGATAACTTAGATTGGCGTGACGAAACTGTCGAGGAATCATTTTGGGTCAAAAGATCGGTTCCTGATTATGGAATTTCTAAAACAGAAAACCTAACAGGCTACCACTGGTATCGTTGTTCCTTTTATTTACCAGAAAACTATACAACACCTGTTGAACCGGTTGCGATTCAACTCGGTCGGATCCGAGATATTGATGAGTTTTATCTCAATGGAACTTTAATCGATAAAACAGGAACCGTTTTGCCAAAAATGGAAGTAGACTTCCAAAAAATCAGAATTTATTCCTTACCCACTCACCTTCTCAAACCAGGCCTGAACGTAATGGCGATTCGCATTTACGCTGCGACCAATCTAAATGGACTCAAAGAAGCTCCCACAATTGCAAAAGAACGTCTGTTACGAGAAACAGTCTTTACGAAAGAAATCTTTGCCATGGTATGCGGATATGTATTTATATTTATGGGGATTTATTTTTTAGTAGGTTCCATAGTACGCGGACGAGCTGGAGAAAACTTTTTCTTTGCTCTATTTTCTATTTTCATGGGAATTTATGTTTTAATTCGTACTCAACATCGTGATATTTTATTTGAAAGTTTTACTTGGTCTTATGTTGCAGAACTTTTAGTTCTCATTTGCCTTCCCGTATTTTTCATCAACTTCATGCACCAGTATTTAAAGATGAAAAGAAACATGGTGTTACTAGTTTACGAAGTATTTCTTTTTGCTTTATTTGTCATCACACTGTTTTTCAGAACTCCAAAGACTTGGATCTTGGTCATTGCTCTTTTTAACTATGCATTACCAGTGGCAATGGGACTTGTGATTTATTTATTTGTAAATAATGGAAAAACTAACATTGCAAAGGTGAAGTACATTCTCATTGGGATTGCCTCTTTGTTGCCGACCATCCTGATTGATAGTCTTTCTGCTTTAGAAATTATCTCCATGCCGGGAACATTGTATTTAGGTTTTTTGATTTTTCTTGTAATGATTTCGATTCAACTTTCGAACGATATTGTTTTGGGTTTGGAAAACTTTATCGAACAAGAAAAAGAGCTAATCCAGATGGAAAGAGTAAAAACTGGCTTTCTAATCAACTTATCCTCTGAGTTCAAATCTGGAATGGAAAAAATCAAGAAGGCAATTGACAATATATCAACAAACTCAGTTAAAAACAGTTCCAAAGAACAAACAAAAGTATCTACGAAATCTGCACCCAAAAAGAAAGCTAAAGCAAAATCTGGACAAAAACAAGAGTTAGACCCTGTAAAACAGGCAGAAGACCATATTTCTTACATGAGTTATATGGTAGAAGAAGCAATGCTCTTACGTAAACTCGAAGATCGAACATATATTCCTTTTTATGAAACATTCTCTGTAGCAGAGTTAATTCGAAATTGTGTATCCAGTGTAGAAAATCATTTGGAACAACATAGAAAAACAACTTCAATCGAAGTAAAACCAAATGACTTGGAAATCTACTTCCCTAAAGAACTATTTTTTTGTATTTTAAGAAACCTTATTGAAAATGCCTACCAATACACAGATCCAAAAACAGACATTAGCATAGAATTTTTTAATCGCGATGGTTACCACCAACTCATTGTTATGGATGAAGGCATGGGTCTCAGCCAATTAGAGATGGAAACAATCTTTCAAAAGTTTGTTCGTGGATATCGTGACAAAAAAAATGAAATCCCTGGAGCAGGGATAGGACTCACTTTAGTCGAAGCTACGACAAAATTTTTAGGTGGAACCGTAAGTTTAAAGTCCAGCGAAGGTATGGGAGCAAAATTCACAATCCGTATCCCGGAGAAACCTAAAAAATGAAATTTTTTAAATTTAACCGAATCCTATTATTATTTCTGTTTTTCTTTGTTTCTCATTGCTCTCGCTCAACCAATGAAAACACAGTTGTATTACGTTTGGATGGGGACGACTGGGGGATTTATTTTAACGATAACGCCGATATCCTCAGCAATGAATTTAATGCCAACAACTTAGATATCACTACAGTCCCTAGTAATTTTAGGAACTTAAACAGAAGTTATCGCGGATCCATTTGGGTTAGAAAGAGTTTTGACATCACCACAGAACAACACCAGAAGTCATTAGCCCTACAATTGGGAAAAATCTACGAATCAGATGAAGTATTTATCAACGGTGTATTGATTGGAAAAAACAATTCTGCATTCGGAAAAGATCCAGATGAATTTGCTTTCGGTAGACCAAGAATTTACCCAATTCCTCACGATTTATTGTTAGATGGAGAAAATATCCTAATTATAAAAATCGATTCTTCACTTTCCACTTCTGCAGGAATTATCACAGGGCCAATCCGCATTGTAACTTACGAAGAAGCATTAAATGGTAATCTTTATGATTCTCTAGTCGAACTTATCTTTGTTGGATTTTATCTCTTTATCGCTTTGTTCTTCTTTATTAATTTCTTTAACCTAAGAGATAAAAAAGAATACTTTAGCTTCAGTATACTAGCACTTATATTTTCTGCCTATGAATTGTCTAAAAATGAAGTTCGATTCTTTTTAATCGATCATTTCGCTATATTAAAGTTTATCGAGTATACTTTTTTACTCATACTTCCTTATGGTTTTATTAAATTTATCCAGGATTTCTTTGAATTAAAACCTTTTAAATACCAAAGAATCTACCTCCTAACCCAATTTTTCTTTATCGCTGTTTTTGCTTTAGTGCACAATCCCGTATTTTGGTATAACTTTATCGGTTATTGGGACATTCATTTATTGGCTGTGATTGGTTATGCTATCTATGTTACATTTGTAAAATTCCGTGATCAGGCAAGGGGATCTGCCATTCACTTGCTCGCTCTTGTTTATTTACTTTATTCCATTTTAAAAGAAATCTTAATCGAAAGAGGATATCTTAATTCTCATTCCTCTCTCGAAACCAGTTTTTTAGTCTATCTAATTCTAATGACTCTTGCTTTAAGATTTCAATTTCTGATGATGAAGCGAAAACTTCAAAATCGATATGAAAGATTGAAAGAAGCAGATTCGCTTCGCGAAAAGATTTTTTACTACATGGATGCTATGATTTCAGGACCCTTAAAATCCATGAAAGATAAGTTGATTTCCTATAGAGAGTCTACTCAAAAAACTAAGGATAAAAATCTAGTAAAAGAAGTGATCGAAGTACAATCATCCATTGACAATGTAATGGATGATATTATTGAACTTTCGAGGTTAGAAGTACTCAAAGAGGTACCTTTTAAAGAACAAGTAAACTTTATTTCCTTCATCAATGAAGTCATTCCAGAAGATGATATAACTTACTCGATTAAGGTAAACCCAGAGACTGAAATCCATAACAGTTTAGATTTAATTAACTCTGTAGTGGTGAGACTTGTTGATTTTCCTCCTTTTAAAGAATTCAATCATAATGATTTGATTATCACACAAGATTTAAGAGGAAATGTTCACTTCCGATTTTTACTATTTCATAGTAATCCCAAAGTTTCACAAAGATTATTTAGCGATTTAATGGAAAACTACAATACACTAACACCTGTAAAAGTAAAATGGGCAATCATATTAGAAATAGTACGCCTACTCGGTGCAAAGATAGATTTCAAAATCATTAAAAAGAAATATCTCAAAATCGACTTAGGCATTGCGGCGATTGTACCCGTTTCCGAACTTCAACCAGTTAAAGAATCACAGGTCAACGGCAAAACTATATCGACCAAACCACAGAAAGAAGACTGGAAAGTAACTTTAAAGCGTATTTGGAAATTTCTAAAAGAAACTGAAATTAAAATTCCCAATTTTAAAAAGAAAAAATAATTTCCTATGATTTTATGATTATAAAGTATCTTACACAGCTTAATTCTGAATCATTAATGAAAGCATTTGAAGGATGCCAGGAATTAACTTTTTCAAAAGATGAATTTTTATTCCATGGCGGCGACAAAGTTTCCTATATGGATTTACTTGTTACAGGAGACTTACAGGTTTTCAAATACGATGGGAACATGAATGAAGTGACCTTAACTTTCTTTCGACCAGTGAGTATCATAGCAGAGTGGGCGGTCATCCAGGGAATTCCTTATCCTGCTTCTGGCAGATTCACTAAAAATAGTACAATATTAAGAATGCCATTAACTGAAGTACAAAGCCGCATTCATAAAAATATAGAACTCAATCACATTTTAATGCATTCACTGATGAACAAAATTGAAACCTTAAATTTGGCAATCAATCGTGGTCTAACAATGGACGCAATGCAAAGGGTAGCTCATTTTTTATTTTATGGGACACCGGATTCGCTAACTTTGAAACAAACACAAATGGCATCTTTACTCTATTTAAGACCAGAAACATTTTCCAGAATCCTAAAACAATTAAAAGACCAAGGCCTAGTTGATACCCAAAAGGGAGAGATCTCCATTTTGGACAAAGAGGGTTTACTGAAAATTTTAGCTTAGTTCTTGATTTGAATCAATGAAATGATTCTAATTTCTATTAGGATCACAATATGAAGAATTCATTTTTTCAGCAAAGTTTGTGGAATACCGCATTCCGACCTTTTTTTTGGTTCGGTTCGACTTATGGGATTTTTGTCATTGGATTTTGGTTATTAGTACTTTCGAATACAGTAAGTAACCCAATCAAAATTAATTCCATCCATTGGCATTCCTACGAAATGGTCTTTGGTTTTTCCAAAGCAATTGTACTCGGCTTCCTTTTCACTGCAGTTCAAAATTGGACGAACTCTAGCATCTTAAAAGGAAAAAATCTATTCTTTCTTCTTCTTTTTTGGGTCTTAGGTAGATTTTCCATGTACCCTCTGGGCCTTCCTTCCTATTTATCTTTCGGTTTGGACATTAGCTCTGATCTAATGGTCATCTACTTATTATTACCTAAACTTATGGTACCTACACAAAAACATAATAGACCCATTGTATTTCACTACGCACTCTTCACCATATTCCATTTGTTAAGTGGTCTTTCTGCTCGTTCGGTTTTAGAGCCAGAACAAACTTTATTATTTATTCATTTAAGCATTTTCGTAATCTTGTTTTTGATTTTGATCATTGGGGGACGTGTTGTTCCCTTCTTTTCTGGAGTTGTTATCGCAGGGTATTCCTTCAAACGAATCCCTAAACTAGAATCGGCCATCCTTTATTTGCCGTTTGCCTTTTATCTTTTTAAACTCACCCAAGGATTCTTAGAACCAAGTGCTTCAACAAATATTGACTTAACAAAATTTAATTTAGTTACATTGACACTCATCACTTCTTTTTTGATTAGTTTATCATTATTTGTTACCAATAGTATACGATTTCTTTCTTGGAAACCTTGGAAGTCGTACAAAAAACCTATATTATGGATTTTGTATATGGGTTACTTCTGGGTTTGTTTAGGATTTTTGTTCTATAGTTTGGCGGAACTCGGATACTTCCCTATCTCTTCAGCAATCCACTGTCTAACAGTTGGAGGAATCGGAGTTTTTATCTATGGGATGATCACAAGAGTGAGTTTAGGACATACGGGAAGAAGTATTGTGGCCTCCCAACTCACTGTATTTGCCTATGTTATTTTTAATTTTGCTGTGTTCGTTCGGCTTTTCTTTCCTTTGGTTGGCGAATACAAGTATGCATACCATTTATCCGGTGTGATTTGGATTCTAACATTTTTGATATTTCTATTACAATACACGAAAGTTTTATTTAGCCCAAGACCTGACGGAAAACCATCATAAAGGATTACACTCTTATGGCTCTTCGAAAAAATTCTTGGAGAGAATCGAGGAGCCTTTCCGGATGGAACAACATTTGATAACTGGCGTTTCTCATCATAGCGGGAATTGTTGGTTTTTCTTCTGTACCTATTGCCAAGGTATAAACCTGAATTCCATTTAACAAACATTCTCCGACCGCTTTATTTACATCCTCAATTCCATACTTTCCTTCATACTGATCATAATCATTGGGACGAGCATCAGTGATTAAAATAATCCATTTTTGTTTGTAAGAGGTTTCTTTTAGTATCGAACTTGTATGACGTAAAGATGGACCCACGCGCGTGTATCCAATTGGGGAAAGTGGACCTAAACGATTTCGTACCACCGTCCAAGCTTCTGATAGTTTCTTTACATGAACGAATTGATTGTAGTTACGAGTCCGTGAATAAAAACCGGCAATTCCAAATGGAATTTTTAGGTCTTCCAAACATTCTGAAAACAAAAGTAGACTTTCTCTTTCGACATCCAAAACCCTTTTTTCTTGAATCCAGGAATCTGTAGATAAACTTAAGTCCACAAGAAAATATAAAACCATATCTGATACATCCCGAATAGGATTCATATAAATCGATTCGGAAGGGCTAATTTTGGCTTTGAGATCTGCATACCGATCCACGAGGGCATCCAAGTCAATATCAGCTCCAGCCACCAAACGTTTTTTGATCCGAGTTTGATTTAGGAGAGCCATCATTTTCTTTTTTAATTGAATTAAATGCGAATGTTGTTTTTCCAAAACATGTTTCGTATAAGCAACATCAGTTTGTTTTGGAAACTCTTCTACCACAGAACAATAGTTTGGTTTATATTTTTTTAGTTTGTAATCCCACTCAGAATAAGTAAAACTTTTTCCCTCATCATTTACATCCGCGATTTCCAGTAAAGTTCCCGATCCTGATTCACTAGTTCGTGTTGTATGGACGGGATCTTCTGTTCGAATGATATGTTTTAGATTTAGCTCTTGCAAAGCCTCCTCCTCTTCCATATCCTCTTCCCCATCAATATCACGCCATTGCCCATCAAACTCTTCAACGGTTTCAATTTTTTCAAAATTGTGACCCAAGGTGTACTCTTCGATTTTTTTCTCATCGACTTCTAAAAGTTCAGCTTCGTTTGGATCCAACTTTTGTTTTGATTCTTTCGATTGAATTTTTTGTTTATTCGATTGGGATACAAAGTCTTTTCCGGCTGGGAAAATTTGTTTTGTATCGGTGATATATGTTTGGGCTGTAAGTAAGATGAAATTTATTTTTTTATATTGTGTTTGGTCTTTTTTGCGAATCTCCAACCTTTCCTTACGAATATCTTTCCAATCCGCTACGATACCCGGATATTTTTTAAAAAACATTCGAAACTGATGAAAGAAATTTTCGAAAGAACCAGAAGCAATTGCGGTATTAGTTAGTAAATCTTGCTTTCTATCAAAAAGAAAAGAAAGATAAGCTAGGAGAATCCGAACAAATTTTTTTGAAATGGTTTCAGATACAAACCAATGTACCACTTCTGGAAATTTCAAAAAGTTTTGACCTAAGGAAATGGAATCACCTCCAAGAATCAAAATGACTGGTTCTTTTTTTAGAGTTTGTAAATACCTAATGATTCGAACTTCTTCGGATTTTAAATCATATCCATAATAGGGACTCGGAGTTTTAAGTTTTTTACGAATTTTTTTCCAAAGTGTATGGCCTTGGTAGAATATGAACTGGTCCCATTCCAATGTTTTATCCTAAAAGATCAGGTCGAAGCTATCTTGTAAGGCAGCAACTGTATCTATATCATCGGACAAAGGAAGGATGATGGCAGTTCTTCCGGCAAGGCGCGAGGGAAGCCCTTTTGTTATCAATTTTGCACAGGACACGAGTAATCTTGTCGATACGGTTTCGGCTAACCCCAACTCGGATTTATTTCTGACAAGACCCGCAAACTGAACTAATTTTTTAGCGATTGGTTCGCCAATCCCCGTTTCTCCCACAATGATTTTTTCCTCAACAGAAGGTTTGGGATAAGGAAAGTCCATTCCGAGAAATCGTTGTTTGGTGGAAGGTTTTAGTTCTTTAAACCCTCTTTGGTATCCAGGGTTATAGGATGCTACGAGTAAAAAATCTGGATGTGCTATGATTTCTTCATTTTTTCTTTCGAGAAATAAAGTGCGACGGTGGTCTGTTAATGAATGGATCGTTACCAGTGTGTCTGGTCTTGCTTCTGCAATTTCATCCAAATACACAATAGCTCCTTCTTTGACTCCCGTTGTGAGTGGTCCATCCATCCAAATGGTATCAGCCCCTTTCACCAAAAATCTTCCGACTAAATCAACGGAAGAAGTTTCATCATTACACAAAATTGTGATGAGTCTACGTCCCATTAAGTGAGCCATATATTCCAAAAACCGAGATTTACCAGATCCAGTAGGGCCTTTCAACAGAAGCGGCAGAGAATTCTCTGCCGCCATTTGAAAGATTTCTATTTCCTTACCGATTGGTTCGTAATAGGGTGCTTTCTTCGTTAACATAAATTAATCGAGGTCACCAACATTTTTACCCAGAGCTTCATTCGATGGAAGACCATGGCGAATGAAATCGACGATAAAGTATGTGATTCCAACAGTGAAGAGGGTTGCCGCAAGTAACATTCCGTAAAAATGGAAAATGATTTCTTTTTGAACCACCAAAAAGTCCATACCCAATTTACGTTCTAAATACACTTGTGTGATTCCGGCAACAGCGAGTGCTCCCGTCATTCCCAACATTCCAATATTGGATGCCCAAAATGCTAAATAACCAGACATTCCTGTAAATAGTTTTCTTCCCGTAAGGTTAGGCATAGCATAAGAAATTACAGCTAACACTAACATTGCGTAGGCTCCCCAGAAAGCAAGGTGTCCATGCATCGCAGTAATAAGTGTTCCATGGGTCCATTGGTTGACCGCAGGCCAAGTATGAGCAAAACCGAGGAAACCTGCTCCAATAAAAGACATCATCGCACTTCCCAGTGTCCAATAGAGTGCAATTTTATTCGGATGGTTTTTTCCTTTTTTGCGATACATATTGAGTGCCCAGATGGCCATACCAAGGAAAGCAAGTGGTTCTAAGGCAGAGAAAATACCACCGACCATAAGCCAATACTTAGGAGTTCCAATCCAATAGTAGTGGTGACCCGTTCCCAAAATTCCGGAAAGGAAAGTCAAACCCACAACTACATAGAGCCATTTTTCGATTACTTCTCTGTCCACTCCCGTGAGTTTGATGAGTAAAAAAGAAAGGATACCACCCATAATGAGTTCCCATACTCCTTCTACCCAAAGATGTACTACCCACCAGCGAAAGTAAGAATCTATCGTTTGGTTGTCGAAGTAAATCATACCAGGTAAATAGAGTAAGGCGGCACATAACAAACCAAAGAAGAGAACAAGTTGTGTTGTACTTCTTTTTTTGGCATCCCAAATGGTCATAGCAATGTTAAACAAAAATGTTAAAACATTCACAACTACCAAATAGTCAAGTGGCCTTGGGATTTCTAAGAACTTACGTCCTTCCCACCAATTGAAGTGAAATCCGATGATAGCGATTACACCAACGACCACCCAAGAAATGAGTTGGATGTAGGCAAGTTTGACACTATACAACTCCCTGTCTGATTCTTCAGGAATGATATAATAAGCAGCACCCATAAAACCAGTTAACAACCATACTACGAGTAAGTTTGTATGAGTAGCACGTGCGGTATTGAAAGGAATATAATCATGTAGTCCATCCAAGCCGATACGAGCAAATCCCATAATGAAACCATATATGATTTGTAAAGATAAGAGTAACATACAAGTTGCAAAGAACCAATATGCGACCTTTTGTGATTGGAATCTCATTGTTTCTCCTTATTTCAATGCAGAAAGATAAGTTACGATATCTTTTCTTTCTGGATCAGTTAACGGCAACTTAGGCATATTTGTTCCCGGTTTGATGGCCTGAGGATCTGATAACCAACGATTGAGGTAATCAGAATCAAATTTACTACCTACGTGATCAAGCGCTGGCCCAACATTTCCTCCTTTTCCACCTACCGCATGACAGGCGACACAAAGTTGAGAAAACTTTTCTGGTTGAGACAAAACAACTGCATTGGATTTGACCTGAGGGGCAGGAGAAGTTGCAATCGAATCGATGGGAATATTTGGTTTTGGAGGCCAACCGTTGGCATCAATTTTACCTACCCAATCCAAAAAGGCAATGACCTGTCCTTTTTCTTCTTTAGTAAAGTTGTACTTCACCATTTTTCTTTCTCCAGGAAACATCGCCTGTGGATCGTCTAAAAAAACATCGATCCAAGTGGCTCCTCGCCTTTCGACAACCTTAGTCAGATCCGGTGCATAATATGCCCCTTCACCTAACAGTGTATGACAACCCATACAATTGTTTTTTTCCCAAATTTCTTTACCCTTTAAAACATCTTCGGTGATGTTTTGTGCATTGGTTCGGGAATCAGTTTGTCGCAAGGTATCCACAGTGAGAAACACAAAGACAGCACTAAACAAGAAAGTGCCTCCCAAAAAGAACGCCCTAGCTTGCGATTTTGATAGCATCCTTGCCTCCTATTTTCAATTTTTAGAATTGTAGGAGCAGATTCTAGTCTTGGCATTGATTTATATCAAGTACGAATTTGAATTTTTCTAATATGATTGATTTTCAGGCGATGAACGAATGTTAACTGCTATTTAGAATCAATCTAATTGCCTAAGAACTATGTTCACAAAGTATTTCTTTGTACAGATTGTCCTTATTTAAATGGAATCCCTAAGTGTTAGTCAACAAAATAGATTTTCCAATTGAATTATATTAATTGAATATTCGTTTATTTAGAAATAAGTATAGGTTCTGGAGAATGGAATGAATCAAAACAATATACAAACAAATCAATCTTTATGGTATCCTCCGGGAGGAATCCTGATTTGGATGATTGTTCTTGTAGAAGTGCTTACGTTTTGTATGGGAATTGGCTCGCTCGTGTATGAAAAATCGAATGATCTTACAAATTTTTCTTTTATGCAGTCGCACTTAAACAAAACTTTTGCATTTTGGAATACAGTGTTTTTACTAACGAGTGGGTTTTGTATTGCAGTCGCTGTACTTTATAAAAGCAAAAACAATATAGATGTTTTTAAAGTCTGTCTCACTGCATCGATCCTATTTGGATTCGCATTCCTGATACTTAAATCCTATGAATTTAGAGAAAAATGGCTGCTAGGTTATACTTTAGAAACCAGTAATTTTTTTAGTTACTATTGGTTACTCACTGGATTTCATTATCTCCATGTAGTTGTGGGTATTCTAATTCTTTTTATCATCTACTTTAGTCGTAAAACCATAACTTTTGAAAACCTAGAGGCTGGTGCTGTATTTTGGCATATGTGCGATTTGATTTGGTTGTTACTTTATCCCGCACTTTATTTGATTCAGTAGGTACTAGAAAATGAAATTAATTATCATTACTTATATAACTCTTATGTTTATCGTTTACTTTTCCTTTTTTGGAATGGGCCAGACAATTCCTGGAAATTGGAATCTCATTCTTATGAGTGCCATCAAGTTTCTATTGATTTGTTATGTATTTATGAACCTGAAAGAAGCCCATCCTTTTTGGAAAGTAACCTTTCCCATACTTATCGGGATCTATTCATTCAGTATTTGGATTCTTACTTAGAAATGATTCCATACGGGAAAGGTATGTGGTTTTTGCGATAGGTTCCCTGGCCTGTTAAGTATTACCACATCCATCCCCACAGCATTGGCAGCTTCTGCTTCCTCTACGATATCTGTAAAAAAACGAATTTGATTTGGTGGAGACTCTAGTTTGTTTGCGATATTTTCATAACTTTCTTTTTCTCTTTTCCCACCGACTGCTGTATCAAAATAAGAAGTGAAATAGTTCCTAAGATCACCTAACTCTGAATACTGATAGATTAAAATTTGTGCTTCGACAGAACCAGAGGAATACACATGATTTTGAATTCCTAGATCCATTGTTTTTTTTAAAAATCCGGGAACATCCTCATACACAATACTTTTGATTTCCCCTGATTCATAACCTTCTTTCCAGATTTTGCCTTGGATCTCTTTCAGAGGGCCAAACTTACGATCTTTCTCGATCAAATATTCAAAGTAGGAGGGAATGAATTCCGTTGAAAAACCGAGGGGATTTGACTGCTGTTTTCCGTTCCCTTTTGTAAAAAGATTCAAAAAATCTTTTTCACGTAATGTCAGATCTTTCTCAAATTCTAATTGGATTTCTTTGAGTCGATCTTCCGAAAACTGATAGGTTCTTAGGAAACGAGTAATGTGGTTTTTTGCATAAGGAAAGAGAACCTGATGGACAAAGGCGATTGGTGCCGTTGTCCCTTCAATGTCGAGTAAGTTGTGTTTAATATTCATTCAGTCCCAAGGCTAAAGAATTTATGCAACGGATGCATTTTCTTTCATAAGCAGATGCATTCTTTCTTCATCTTTTTCATAATTAAACAATATAAGTAACCATGCCAATGCACAAGGAATCCAGAAAAGAATCGATATGGATAAGGCAAGTCCTCGGTCAGGAGTCAAACCTAAAATCACGGCTGACATCACGGGCCCAAGACCTTTTCCTAAATCATCTGTTAGGTTGTAAATGGAAAATATGGCACTTCTTGATTTTGGTTCATTTACATTTAATAAAACAGCACGTACGTTCGGTCCAGTAACAGAGATCATAATCCCAGTAAAAATATTCAGGGCAATGAAAAGTCCCATAAAAGGAACAATGTCAAAGGAATACAAAAGCAAAATTGCCGGGAATACACCAAAAAATGTGGTTCCCATACATAGAAGTGGTTGGTATGTTTTTTTAATATTATATAAAATTTGACCAAGAACCCCACCAAAAAAAGTTCCAATAAAAATTCCGATTGCTGCAAAGGTAATCATCCCAGCAGAGATTTCTTTGGAAAGATGGTAAGTGTGTTCGTAATAATCAGCCAAATAAACAAAGAATACTCCCCAAGGAATACATCCCGGAAGGCCTTGTAAAAAGGCTCCTAAGTTGGTTTTGTTTTCGAAGAGTAATTTAAAATCTTTTAAACTGATTTTGTGAGATAACTCATCACTGACAACACCTTCGGCCCCACCGCGTTTGGGTTCTTTACAAAAGAACAAATAAATTGCTGCGAATATAAAAGAAGGAGCTGACATATAAATAAAAGAGGCGCGCCATCCGTTGATCGGGTCAGCTCCACCCAAAATTCCACCGAGGAGTTGGCCTACTCCCACACCAAGTCCCATCGCTAAGGACACATATCCAGTAGCAATCGCTCTTGATTGACTAGAAAAATAATCTCCAATCAAACTAAAGAGTAATGGAAAAATTCCACCAAGACCAAACCCACAAAGTGTACGCAAAACCAAAAACTGATCATACGTTTCTACATAAGCAGTTAAAAAACAAGGAATTTCACCGAGCAGTACTGTTGCGAGTAGTAAGTTTTTTCGTGAAAAGGTTTGTGATAGATATCCCATGGATAAGGAAACCACTCCACCCAAAATAAAAAACAATACAGGAATGATCCCACCTAACTTCCAGTCAACCTCGTTTGGATCTGTAATTCCTAAAGAGGCACCAATGTTTTTCATATTGGGTGCAATTAGGTTTTGATCGCCGAACAAAAAGAAGGCCATTCCTAAAATGACCCAAAATGCTAGAATCCCTCTGGCTCCATGGTCTGCGAGTTCGGCGAGGCCAAAGAATCGCAAATAGGATTTATCTCGTACTGATTGTTTTTGGTTCATGGATTGTTTTTCCTTTCTATTTGTTTTCGATAGACAAAAATAAATGAGAGCGTAAATAAAAATCCAAGAAATCCCACAACAGCAAAAAGGGAAAGGTCCCAACTCGTAAGTATGGAGCCATTCCAAATTTCTGGATTCGGATTGTTGGAAATAGTGGGAAGTGGTTTTCCACCAGAGAATGTAAATTCAACCGTAGTTCCAAATGCTAATGAACTAAGAACATAAGCACTAAGGCCAGCCGGAACGTCTTTATCTAGTTTGGTAACTGGAGTTTTTTCTCCGGTTGTAATTTCCATATCTTGTGGTTTTACAAAGATGGGAAATTTTCCATTCTCAGACTCAATTAACATTCGTTCGCTGAAAGAATCATTGTTATTGGGTATAAAATAAGAAATTTGCATTTCCGATACGCCAGGTAGGATTGCCCGATCCAAAATCCTTCCTCCATTAGTTCCCTCTGGGATTCCTAAAGGAATGGCCATCTTACTTCCTGGCTGTTGGATTTGTGCTAAAATCTCTGTCGCTTCTTTTGCAACTGAATATTCTAAAGGAGATAATTTTGAATCATAAGATTTTGGAGGTTTACTCGAGTTGTCTATTAGAAATAGTTTAAAGACTCGAAGACCTTTTTTTTCTCGCATAACCTGCATTAAGCTTTTCACAGCCACTTGTTTGCGATCCGCACCCGTATCAAACACCATTACCTCTTGCGGAGATGTACGAAATTTGGTGGTTGGCGGAATCATTTTATTATAATTTACACCTTGGTATTGGATTTGCAAG
>NZ_JAFFPR010000006.1 GCF_016918735.1 Leptospira abararensis | reverse complement strand
GCAAGCTACCGGTTTCATGAATCGAAAAGATCCATGCGGTAAAAACCAAAGTAATTTCAAAACCTAAGCAGTCAACACGGTTTTATAAAAAAGTTCGCAGTTCATGAAGAAAGATAAGATTTTTTTTATATGATTTGGTGTTGGTTAGTAGCGGCAATGAGACATAATTCAGTGACGGGATGGGTAGTGAGGAGTTGCCGCATAACCTAAGTCTGGCGAATAAATAACAAGAATTAGTCGACCCGCAAAGAAGCCAGGTGTGGCGAATAACAAGCGATCGCCGGTGTACAAAGGTAACCTGCACCAGGATTACCCATTGTTAAACTAAAAACCAAGGTCTCGGACGAAAAGATGAACTTGTGCAGAGAAAATTTTCAAGGAATCGGTTTGTATTTGATGGATTGACAGATCTATGATAGAAGGTAGCCATTGGGTGGCGGGTCTAGTTCCCCACCCTCTGATCAGGGCGGGGAGACTATACTGTCAATAACGCACGTTAAACTGCATATAACCAACAGTGAGCAGAATAAAATAATCACCGTTAAACAAAATCATATTTAATCCCCATTCCACTCCAAAAAAAACATTGTAGATATGACTGCACTCCCCGATCTTTTACTTATGTTTAGATTCACACTCATTCTAATTTTTATCCTTAACTGCGCAAACACGAGCAAAACGTTGGTCATCGACCAAGCCAAAGTAAACCAAAACTGCAAAGTAAAAGATGGCAATGTCATTAACCCTGATTTTTCTGTGGAGAGATTCGGAGTATATTTCCAGGGATGTTTTGAGAAGCTTGATTCTAATGAGTCTGTTCTCTCCTTTGTGTTCTCCAGGATTAAAGGGAGTATCAATGTAAAAATAGGTACGGATGGATCAGCAAGTTCAAACTCAAACTCGGTTGCGATTGTTGATAAATCAAATAGTGCCACATCAGTTAAAATCAATTCAAAAACGCTTGTTCAAACATTTTCAAAAGATTTCATTAGAGATAATTATTATATCTATTCCATAGCATATACAATAAACAACCGACAACCTCATTTCGAAATTAGAGATATTACGTTCAAAGGAGATTCGGCTCCCGAAATACTGATTTTAAGTTCACTAACAAAAAATGATTTAGCAAAAGCGAAGGAAATATTCGACTCAGGCGCAATAAACAAAGATTTTCAAGTAACGAATCAAAACGGCGCTATTACGACTAATTCCAATTTACTCATGCAGGCTTTTTACCTAAATTCTAATAATGAAATGTTGAAGTATTTAATTTCAAAAAAAGTAAGCTTAGATTGGAAGGACAATGCGGGTTGGACAGCATTATTATTTGCAAGCATGAGAAACGACTTCGAATTATTTCAATATATTTACTCATCAAAAAAATGGAATATAAATGACGTAACTGACCAGAACGAAACTTGTTTGCATTGGGCTGTTGCCAAAAAAAATATTCCAATGATCAAATTCCTACTTAAAAACGGTGCTAATAAAGATATAACGAATCGGTTTGGCCAAAAGGCAATCGATTTGGCTTCAAAAGAAAATGATCAAGAAATCAGAACTCTTCTTGAGTAGGAATAACAAATACTCTTCCTTTTAAATTCGCCCAGATTTTGTGTTCAAACGAGAAGCACAGAATCTGGACCTTGCGATGAGCAAAAAATTCAATCGTATTCAATAAAAATCCTAAATTTAACAAACAATCCACCCAAATAATCCTCCCAAAATTCTCTTGCAATTTCTTGAATGAATGCAAAAATTTCAGGAACCTGGAATGGATTCCTATCTATGAAAAAATTACTATTTTTATCTCTCATTATTTTCCTCAACTTCCCATTATTTGCAATCAACACAGTCATTCTTAAAAATGGAAAGACTCTGAAAGGGAAGGTTACAGACCAAAATGAACGTGGCCTGACAGTACAAACAGCAGAAGGATCACAAACCATTTCCAAATCCCAAATTTTAAAAGTGATTTATAAAGATGTAAGCGACCAAGAAGCCGAAAAAATCCGGATCGCGGAAGAAAAAAAATTAAGAGAGAAAGAAGAGAAAGAAAAAGCAAAACTGGAAAAAGAACGATTGCTCGCTGAAGCAAAAGAACAAAAACGTTTGGAAGAAGAAGTAAAACTTGCTGAACAAACAAGACTCTTGGAAGAAAAAAACAAAGAAACGAAAGCGGAAAGAGAGGCGAGAGCTGAGGCAGAATGGTTGGCAACAAGAAAACTTGGCCCATCACCCGCAGCAACTCAATGCGGTGGTCGATTAGCAATTATTTGGCGATCCGCAATCCTTCCCGGTTGGGGCCAATATTGTGGTGGATACACGGTATCAGCAGGAACCTTTGGCACATTATTTTTTGGGACTCTATTATATTCCCTTGGCCCTCTTCGCGCTGAAGAACAAAATGCAAAGTCCCATTACGATACCATGGTTTTACTGAACCAAATCGGTGGGCCAGGAACCAGGTTCAATGC
Organism: Leptospira abararensis; assembly: GCF_016918735.1. GTDB lineage: Bacteria > Spirochaetota > Leptospiria > Leptospirales > Leptospiraceae > Leptospira_A > Leptospira_A abararensis. The sequence continues at coordinate 96,718 of NZ_JAFFPR010000006.1, read as the reverse complement.
CCAAAACATTAGTTTAGCTTCTGAATTTATTGGCGGATTTGTTGAGACCTCAATTGTGGAAGATCTAATCGCAAAAAACAAAAATGACGCCAAAGAAGCCAACACCAAATACTTAGCAGGGCTTGGAACTGCGGGCATCATCTACATAACCAATGTAGTTCATGCCTACATGATCGGACGAGATCGTTATCCAGACCGCCCCACTGTCAGTACGAGTGGAAAACAATTCAAAGATGGTTTGGACTGGGAAACAGGTTGGGATAGACCTTATTCCATCACAGGCCTCCGACCTCATAACAATTCAGTTTATGCTGAAGTTCGTTATTCCATTCTATTCTAGGGAGACCTCAAATGAATCACTTACTCACAATACTTATACTTCTTTTATTTAGCTTTCAATGCCGAATTTTTAAACCCTCGAGTCTTGATCCCGGAGAAGACCTAGGTTCTTTGCAATCCTTACTTCGGTTATTAAGTTTAGCCGATGCATTTAATACTTATAGTCAAACTGTCTTATTTATGAAGTTTACCGATCCTGGTGGGAATCCATATATAAACGGAACGGTAACCTATTCAGTCTTTAATGAAGCGGATGAAAGCGGTATTCCCGTCTCGCCCTATGGAGAAAGCGGAAACGTACAAGACTATACAGTAACTCTTGACGCCAACGGAAGAGGATTTTTGACCTTTAACGAAAGGGGAATCGCCTCACTTACCGTTAAGAATTCGGGAGGAACCCTTGTGGGCGCGGCAAGTTTTCGTATTTACAATGGGATCACCAAACAAATGTTCTCTTTACTTACACAAGGAGGAATTGTTCAGTTCCTTTTAGAAGACATTGCCAATTATCGGAATCAATTGGCCTCGAATCTTTCATTTACTCCTCTCGGGTCGGCAAACGGAAGACAGTTTATCTATTTAGAAGTTCAAACATCTTTTATGGCGATTGATAAGAATACTGCGATAGGTTACATTGCCTCTAGCGCAGACGGTGAATATTATGACCAAGTCACAAAAATTGATGGAGTTACGATAGAGAAAAATGTCTCTTATGAATTGATTTTAAAAATTTCAAAACCAGTTTTCAATGGTGGCGAATATGTATTTTTCCTTTCTGAAGAAAGGAGGAATTATCCTGCACTCACTTACCTTTCGACAAGAAATTTAGTGATTAAAATTCCGAATTTATTTCCACCAAACTCCAGTCTCGCAACAATTCTACCGATCGCGACCAATGCTTTTCTTTTCACAGATTCAATCAACCCGTCTTGGATGTATCCAACAATCTATTTTGGTAATGGCAGGTATGTGGTTAGTCCAACATATTTTCCAGCTATTGAAATAAGACCAACTCTTCTAAATGCAAATTTTGAGCCTACTGCAGATTTAATCAGCGGTTTTAGTTGCCAAATGTCAAATTTTGCTAATGATTCAATTGCCTATCAGGTAGCAACGATCGCAGGGATTGATTATTTACAATGCCCAAGTGCAACACTTTCAACAACGGCTCCAGTGCGTAGTTTAGATACTTATGTTTTAAACAATAATCCAGTTAACTTTGATGGAAGTGGGATCAACTTCCAATCTCCAGTATTCTTTGCTCACGGTAAATTTGTTTCTTTACTTGGATCAAATCCTTACTTAGGTTACACTTTCCCGACAGCGAACTACGGATCGCCTTTTCCGACTATCACAAGAAATGGGACTGCAATCTCAGGACTATCAACTTCACAAACACCTACTTATTCGCTCCTACGAGATATTAAAAGCTCGGGAAACTCGGACTATTTAATCATTTCGACAGACCCAACTTTTGCTTCGCCAACAGTAGAAATTTATCGAAGTACTGATTCTTTTGCAACGGCAACACTTGTCCCTGCCTTTCCAGGCAACTACCACTCCCCCATTAATAAAGGTGAACAACTTCAATCTGCCAATGGAAAAATAAACTATAGCTACTCTATATCAGCAGGCACTGGTGTTGGATTCTTTCCCGTCTATCTTACCCGTTTCACACAAGACGATGGAACCTGGGAAGCTCTACCTAGATTAATTAAAATCCGCTAGTCACTTCGGAAAGGTTGTATTCTCTTTCAAAAAAGAATTTACAATGGATTCATATTCGCCGTAACGAACATCGATCGACTTACAGTGGCTAGCTCCCCAATCTGTAACAAACAACTGTTTGCGGTTTGATTTTAAATTCTGAAAAATCTCTTCCGAATGAGAAACAGGTGTGATTTCATCAGACTTTGAATGAATAAGAAGAACTGGTTGGGAAATGTACTTCGCTGCTTTTTGGGGAGATACTTCATCAACCAGAAAGTCAGCTCGAACTTCCGCAATGGAAAGTGCTATGGGAGAAAGAAATAATACCAGAGGAGAATACAAATCCACAGCCCGCTTTTCAACAATGGAACGCATGTCCATAAAGGGGGAGTCAGCAATCACAAAAGCAAAGTCATTACGACTTTCCGCGTATTGCAAAGCGGTAGCCGCTCCAAAAGAAGCTCCGAAAATACCAATCTGCTCCTCTGGAACTGTGCTAATTTCAGAAAAAAATTCTATGGCTCTCTCCAAATCACTTTTCTCATAAAATCCGTACGTTCCGTATTCCCCTGCACTTTCCCCATGATGGCGAGCGTCATACATAAACAAACTGCATCCTCGTTTCCAAAACAAAGGCGCATATTTTAAAACTCCATAACGGGTCCTTTTATGCCCGTGTAGCAAAACAACACCGCATTTTTTTTTCTTCAGATTTTTAAAATACCAACCGCGAAGCCGTAAACTTCCATTTTGAAAACGGATGGATTCCGGCTCGGGCAGTCCAAAATCGGCAACGGAATTGATGCTTAATTTCGTCCTATCTTCTTCTAAGGTAGTGATGGGAAAGGAGACTATGGAAGATGAAAAAAAATAACCTGCACCTAGCAGAAAAAAGGTGAGAATGATTATAAATGTACTGAGAATCTTTTTCATTAAAGGACCTAGTTGGAAAAATCTAGGAAAGACCACAATAGGAAAAGCGAATTTTCCAAAATGCCAGTTTTTGAACCGAAAAAGAATTGCCGGTTTGCGATCCTTCCATCATTTCTTAAGGAAATCTATGAAAATATATTTATCGTGTCTATCCCTCCTCCTGGCCCTTCCTTTAACAAATTGTCGCACCATGGATGTCGCCGTCCAGTATCCGGAATCAGGGAAAACGGATTTGGGAATTTCCAAAGTGGCGGTATTACTTTTTGACATTGAAGAGGCAAAATGGGGAGACGAATTCACTGATGCAGTTTCTTTACAAATTGCCAAACTTCTACCTATAAAAGTTATCGAGAGAGAACAACTCTCCAAAGTGGTTAATGAACAAAGTTTCTCTAAAACGGGAATCATTGACACACAAACAGCCGTTCGCCTAGGAAAAGTTCTGGGTGTTGATGCCTTAGTTTTTGGAAGAGGTTCTGCACTAAAAAAATATGATGAAAAAGGAAAACTTATCCCTAATTTAGTGGATACAGTGTCTTTGAAAGTTGTTCACATCGAATCAGGACATGTCATTATCAATGCTCGGAAAAAACCAGGTGCCGATTGGACAATGGGGAAATTACTCCAATATACCCTCGGGTTAGGACTCATTTGGAGCCGGGATGATATTCTCATAGCGACAAGTCAATACGATTTCGTAGCAGAGAGTTTAGTCGAAAAAATCGTTTCAACACTCAGTAAATAAACAATCTAAAACAACAAGGATAGATCATGAAAATTAATATTGGAATTCCAGAAGAAGAAAGAAGTGCCATTTCAGAGTCTTTAAAAAAACTCTTAGCTGATACGTACACTCTGTATCAAAAAACACATAGCTACCATTGGAACGTCACAGGCCCGATGTTCCAAACTTTACATATTTTATTTATGACTCAGTATACAGAACTTTGGAATGCGATCGACCCCATTGCAGAAAGAATCAGGTCCCTAGGATACTATGCTCCTATGGGTGGGTGGGAATTTGCAAAATATTCAAGCATCGCAGAAGACAAAGAAGTTCCGAAAGCCAAAGAAATGATTAAACATTTGGTCGAAGGAAATGAAGCTGTCATCCGCACAGCACGTGCTGCTTACGAACCTGCTGAAAAAGGGAATGACCAAGCCACCTTGGACCTGCTCACACAACGACTCGACATTCATGAAAAAACAGCCTGGATGTTACGATCCCTACTCGAAGATTGATTTTTTTGAATATTAGACAGTAGTAAAATCCAGACTACTGTCTGTTAACCCAATAAAACCATTCAACCAGAAATCCTATCATCACTCATGCGTTATGCGAAAAAAACACTTCAGGAAATTAACGAGAGTTCTTTACTCAAAATTTCCAAATACTCTTTCTGGTGCGTAAAATGAATATAATGCCCACCTCCAGGAATGTTTACCATCGTTAGATGAGAAAATGTTTCCCGAATCAATGATTGATCCGCATCTGTAATGTATTCGGAAGAGCCACCGATGATAAATAATGTCTTTGTATCTGAGGAAATCTGATTTGGATATGGATGATCAAACACTCGCCTAGCCGCATTGAGGCCTGCAACATTCAGCTTCCAACGATACTCACCAGTATCCAACCTCTCCAAACTCATTTGCAAAAATTGACGGATAAAAGTATCAGGTAAATATTTTGCCATTTCTAAATCTATGTCCGTTCGGGAGGAAAATCCAACTAGGGGAAAAGACATAGATGCAATTTCATTCTCATACACAAATGGATAAGATCTGGGTGCGATATCTTGGATGATGAGTTCTTTCAGAACACCGGGATGAGTAAAATCAAAATACATCGCCACAAGTCCACCCATCGAATGTCCGAGTAGAATTGGATTTTGAATTTGATGGTCCAAAAGGAATTCTTCTAAATCCTCAGACATTAGTTTTATGGAATGATCCTCGGAATGAGGAGAGTCTCCATGATTTCTTTGGTCTAGGGTATAAACAGATCCATAGGCAGATAGAAACTTGGCAACCGTAACCCAGTTTTTTGAGGAACCAAATAACCCATGTAAGATGATGATATCGCCTACCGATTTTTGATTTTCTGAGCCTTTCAAAAATGGGTAATATTTAAAACTTAATTTCAAAGAAAAACCTTCTTTTCAAAAACTCATCATCGAAAACATTCTTTCTTTAAAATTTGTAAATGAGGAAGGATTTGTTTTTTTTCTCTCGGACCCACTTCTGATGCATACCGAATCATTTGGCTAATTTCGGACTTAATTCCTTCCCCTACCGGCGAAAAACAAGGAATGGAATCAGGATCTTTAGTCATGGACTGTAAATTAGATACTAAATCTTTTGTGTACAAATTTACATAATTTCCTCTAGGAAAAAGATAAATATAACGAAGTTTTCCTTTCCGCATCTCTTCTAATCGGCATTTTAAATCAACACCGCAGTCTACTGTCGGCATACTCTCCGTTGCCAGATAACCTGCGTAATCTGAGTGTTTTGTTTTTGGATAGGACTCAAGTAACTTCCAAAAGTAATTGGAATCTACATAGTATTTCCCGGAAGTATAATCATATAATAACTTGGTTTGCTGGCGTTTTAAAAATTCGAGAGTGGAGGGATCATTATCTGGTTTGATCTCTTTTTCGTTCATCATATCCACAGTTTTTTTTAAAAAAAATCCGGCCTTGGCCCGTAGAAAAATAAAATCATCACCCGTAAATTTGCCAGTTCCTGAAATCTGAAAGATCGTATCGGTGATTTCTTGTTTGGCCGCAAAATCAATGTTTTTCGAAAGAATCATTCTTTCTGCTTCGAATAACAAAGTAGATAAATATTGTTTCGGGGGGACAGAACGAACTACAGACCTTTTGATAAACCCGGAAAGTCCGTCTTCCAACTTAACAGGAATCCAATCTTCTTTGGGACTTTCTAGGGAGTCCTTATCAAAAGAAACGGGTTCGCCAAATTTAAGTTTACGCAAAACATCACTTTTCTGGTCAGCAAACAAGTGTAAGTTAAGGCCAATCACCGGGATTACAATCAATGAATTGGAATCACGTTTGCGAAGATCCGAGGGTTTTGTTTGTTTGGGTTTTTCTTGAATGGTTGGGGCCGCGATAAGCGAACCCACAAACAAAGAAATGAAGAGAACTGGTAGATATGTAAAAAACAATCGAGATAGAGAAAAAAAAGAAATTCCAAAAATCAATCCGTTAGGATATCCAAATCGAGAAAAAGCCTGCCCTCTACAAAAAATTTTTAGTAAAGGGCGGAAATTCATTTTACTTTTGTAAATCCAGAACCATTTGTTTGATGCGAGAGACACCTTTTTCAATGTCCTTCTCACCTAACGCATAAGACAACCGAATGGCTTTGTCATCCCCGAAAGCAATTCCTGGAACTGCAGCCACATTGTATTTATCAAGTAGGATATCACAAAAAAGTTTGGAATAAGAACTTTCTTTTTTCTCTGCCACTAATTTTTTAAACCCAGGCATTTCATAAACACCAGAAATATACGGGAAAGCATAAAAAGCACCTTCTGGCATTCGGCATTCAAACCCTGGAATCTCGCGTAACAGCCCTACGATGAGCTTTCTACGTTTGTCAAAGGCCTTTAGCATTTCTGCCACAGGTGTTTGGTCCCCAGTGAGAGCCGCTTCCGCTGCGGCTTGCGAAATGGACGAAGCATTGCTTGTGGATTGGCCTTGCATGGTATCCATGTTTTTCACAATCTCAGCATTCCCTGCTCCGTATCCAATCCTCCATCCAGTCATAGAATAGGCTTTGGACACTCCATTCACCACAAAGGTTTTTTCCTTCATTTTTGGAGAGATCATGGCTGGATTTACAAACTCCAATCCATCATAAATGATTTTTTCATAAATGTCATCGGAAACAGTGATGATGTCTTTGGGTTCCAAAACCTTTACCAGTGCTTCTACATCGGAACGAGTGTATGCGGCGCCAGTTGGGTTCGAAGGTGAGTTAAAAATAAATACTTTTGTTTTAGGCGTGATGGCCTTTTCCAATTGTTCGGCAGTGATTTTGAATCCGCTAGAAATGTCTGTGGCAACAATCACGGGAGTTCCTTCGGCAAGCCGAACGATGTCCGCATAACTCACCCAATACGGTGCAGGAATGATGACCTCGTCGCCTGGATTTAAAGTTGCCATAAAAAAATTGTAGAGAACCTGCTTTCCCCCTGTTCCCACAATGATTTGGTTCTTTTCGTATTTAAGACCGTTTTCGGTTTCGAATTTACGAAGGATTGCCTCTTTCAAAGAAACAGTTCCACTCACGGGAGTGTATTTGGTTTTCCCCTGGTCCATTGCTTTTTTGGCAGCATCTTTGATATGCACTGGCGTATCAAAGTCAGGTTCCCCTGCACCAAATCCAACAACGTCAAGTCCACTCGCTTTCAATTGGTTTGCTTTCGCAGTGATCGCGAGTGTGGGAGAAGGTTCTACGACATCCAGTCGTCTAGCTACAAGTTTCATTCTATCCTCTATTTAGTGAGTAATTCTTCCGATACAGTTTCTTTAAACTGATCCAAAGTATAAATTTCATATTCATACCCTTGTTCGGTGAGGAAGAGCTGTCTGTTTTGTCCAAACCTTTCTTCGTTGGTATCACGCGAAATCAGTGAGTAAAAAATGGCCGTATTGTCTTGGGACTTCGGACGAAGGATCCGTCCAAGCCTTTGCGCCTCTTCTTGTCTGGAACCAAAAGTTCCCGAAACCTGGATGGCAATGTTCGCATCGGGTAAATCGATAGAAAAGTTTGCCACCTTCGATACCACAAGTTGTTTGATTTGGCCAGAACGAAACGCTTGGTAAAGTTCCTGTCTTTCCGGAAGAGGAGTTTTTCCTGTAATCAAAGGGATTTTGAAAGTTTGGGAAATTTCTTCCAACTGATTGATGTATTGTCCAATGATCAAAATGTTGTTAGTCGAATGTTTCTTCAATATGTAACTGATCGCACGAAGTTTCTCTGGGTTTTCTGATGCCAAACGAAATTTTTCACGGTCATCCGCCACAGAATACTTCATACGAAGGTCATCTTCCATAGGAACACGAATTTCCACACAATTGGCTTCCGCAATCCAAGATTTGGCTTCGAGTTCTTTCCAAGGTACATCATATTTTTTAGGTCCGATAAGTGAGAACACATCTTCTTCGAGTCCATCTTCCCGAACGAGAGTTGCCGTAAGACCTAACCTACGTTTGGCTTGGAGTTCCGATGTCATACGAAATACTGGTGCTGGTAATAAGTGAACCTCATCATAAACAATGAGTCCCCAATTGTTGGCACTGAAGATATGGAAGTGGGTAAAGTCCCCACCTTTTTTCTTTCTATGAGTTAATATATTGTATGTCGCAATGGTGATCGGTTTAATTTCTTTCATCTCACCCGAATACTCACCAATGTCCGATTCCGGAATATCCGTTTTGTCTAAAATTTCATTCCTCCACTGACGAATGGACAAAGTGTTCGTTACAAGGATGAGAGTTTCTGCCCCAACAATTTGCATCACCCCCATACCCACGATGGTTTTCCCCGCACCGCAAGGAAGAACGACAACTCCAGAACCACCTTCGTTACGACCACCAGCATGAAACGCTTCCACCGAAGCTCTTTGGTAATCACGCATTCCAAACTTAATTCCACCTTTTGTCGTAGGACGTAAGTTAAATGGATATTTGTTTCCTTCATCGTAACCCGCAAGGTCTTCCACAGGAAAACCAATTTTGATTAACGCTTGTTTGATGTGACCACGGTATTCTTTTTTAATACGAATTTTATCACCTTCCATTCCATCCACAAAGGGTTGAACGGCACGGTTGTTGGCAATCTCAGTGATGAAACCTTTTTCATTGGAAATGATGTACAATTCCCCAGATTCTTCCTTCACCAATTTTACTTTTCCATAACGAGAGATTTGTTCTCTCACTTCATTCATTACGTTCTTAGGAACAGAGTAACGAGCAAACTTAGTTAAACCTTCAATGATCTCTTCGGCACTCATTTTGATGGATGCTGCGTTCCACAAGGATAGTGGAGAAATGCGATAGGTATGCATATATTCCGGGCTTTTTTCGAGCTCGGCAAACTTGGCAATGAGGTCCCGACAGGCTTCAAATTCTGGGTTATCCACCTCTAGAAGCATCGTTTTGTCACTTTGTACGGTAAGTGGCTTGGTCATGGTAGTTCCCTCTCAATTTAACCAGGCTGAGAAGAGAAACCGCCCTGTCAACCCATTTGATTTTAATAGATTTTGGATGCCATTTCGCCCCCTTTTTCAGGCAAATGGAGAATTTTTCGAACGAATTGCTATGCCATACCGTCTAATATAAGTTATCCTATACCAAAAAGATTCAAATATTTGAATTGACTTTTCCCTTTTTTTATGGGCGTTCCCCAATCTTTCCTAAAACCAAACTTTTTGTTTCCAAGGGTCAGGCTACTTCGGGGTGCGCTAACGCTTCCGTCCCCCGCCATCTAACGATGGCAGGCGACCTTCGCCCTTCGTATCCTTAACGCAAAATATAGTCTTTTAAAATGGATTCACTGGCATCATTTGCATGCATTCTGTCGGTCAGAAATTTTCTGTATTCTCTTGCCCCTTTTTCCCCATGATAAAGCCCCAAAATATGACGGAGGATATAATGTATCTTTCCTTCTTTTTTCAATACAGAATGAACATAGGGAACCAGTTCCGAAAGAACCTCTGATCGAGTCCTAGTCGGGTCTGTTGACTGATAATAAAGTGAATCAACCTCACTAAAGAGAAAAGGATTGTCATAAGCGGCTCGCCCAATCATCACTCCATCTACTTTCGTTAGGTGGTTTTCGATTTCTTCATGGGATTTAATTCCCCCGTTGATGACAATGGACAAATCGGGAAACTCTTTTTTGAGCCGATAGACATCTTCATACCGAAGTGGTGGGATGGTTCGATTTTCTTTGGGCGAAAGCCCTTCTAAAATGGCGATCCTGGCATGAACGATGATTTGGTCCACACCCGCTTCCTTAATTTTGGAAACAAAATGATATAGGTCTTCGTAACTTTCTTTTCCGTTCACACCAATCCGGTGTTTTACGGTCACAGGTATTTTGACTCGGGATTTACAAAAAGCAACCATCTCTGCCACAAGGTCGGGTTCTTTCATTAGGCAAGCCCCAAAACTTCCACTTTGGACTCTGTCGGAAGGACAACCTACATTGAGATTGATTTCATCATACCCATAATCTTCCCCAATTTTAGCGCACTCGGCAAGAGCTGCCGGCGAATCTCCACCTAACTGGAGTGCTATGGGATGTTCTTCTTTGGAAAAATCTAGATACCGATGGTTGTCTTTCCCTCGGAGGATGGCACCTGTGGTCACCATCTCCGTATATAAAAGTGCGTGCCTTGTAATCAGCCGCATAAAGAAACGAAAGTGCCTGTCAGTCCAGTCCATCATCGGAGCGACGGAAATTCGACTGATGGGGACCTGTGGCTGCAAAAACTTTCTCCTATGCTTCTTGTGGGTGCTCCTCACGAGAAGGAAGACTCAGAACAGAAGCGATTTCTGTCGGAACCCCTCGATGGATCTCTTCCGAAGCAATTACTGCAAAGTTCCTTGGGGGGAGTTCCTTTGTCAAAAAGAATGCAAACGCTTGTCTGAGGTAACGAGAAACCACAAAGATCAGGAAACGGTTCTCATCGAGAGCTTTCTGGAGTTCATTGTACACCGATTCCAAAATTCTCACACGCACATCATGAGGAAGGATGATGATTTTACTTCCATCGGTTTCATCGAGTGTGATACTTTTATTCATCCGATCTATGATCCTTGGATCAATCGTAACCACATGTAACTTCCCATCGGGAGAAAGAAAATCATTGATGATTTGGCGAGAAAGAGACTGTCTTACATGTTCAGCCAAATCAAACGGATTGTTTGTTCTGGGAAGATGGTTTGCAATCGCATCCATAATTTTCGGAAGGTTTTTAATCGAAAGACCTTCTGCCAAAAGATTTTGTAAGGTTTGTTGGATGATCCCAAGCCTTCCTTGTTTGTCGTAATCCAATTCTCCCACAAGGGTTGGGTGCGTTTGTCTTAAATGTTCTAGAAGGGCTTTCACTTCTTCTCGTCCGAGAAGTTGTGATGCATAATTGGAAATCAGTTCTTTTAAGTGTGTGATGATGACAGTGGAAGGATCGACCACCGAATAACCTTTGTTCTCTACTTCAATTTTATCATTCGGATCAATCCAGGTGGCTTTCAAACCAAAGGCAGGTTCAGTGAATGGTTCGCCGATGATGGCATCTAAATTTCTAGCAGTGTTATTCATGGCCATCAAACGATCGGCTCTCACTGCCGACTGACCCACAACCACTCCATTGATACGGATACTATAGTTATCATGCGGAATTTCTAAATTGTCTATGATTCGGATTGCAGGAATCACAAGACCAAAATCGATCGCGAACTTTTTACGAGTGTTGGCAATTTGTTCGAGTAAATGCCCACCAGAAGATGAATCCACTAACGGAAGTAAGTCGCGACCCAGTTCCACCTGAATGGCTTCGACAGAAATTTCTTTGATATAGTTTTCTGGTTTTTTCTCTTGGACTTTTTCCTGTGCCACAGTTTCGATTTTTTTAATTTCTTCTTTGGCTACTTTTTCAATGGAATAACCCAGATACCCAATAGCCCCTGCCAAAAACAAAAGGGAAAAGAAAGGAAGGCCTGGAATCAAACTAGAAAGACCGAGAGCACCTGATACGACATACAAAGTTTTGGCATTCCCAAAAAGTTGGTCTTTGATCTCCACGGTCAGTTTCTTTTCGGAACTAGAACGAGTGACAATGATACCAGTTGCTGTTGTAGAAAGTAGTCCTGGAATTTGGGAAACGAGTCCATCCCCAATCGTAAACTTTCCGTAAGTTTCAATAGATGCAAGGAAAGATTCACCGCGTATGGTCGATCCAATCAAAATTCCACCTAACAAGTTGATGGCGGTAATGATAAGGCCCGCTCTCACATCCCCTTGGACAAATTTGGATGCTCCATCCATGGCCCCGTAAAAATCCACTTCGCGTTGGACTTTTTTACGTTTTACCTTGGCTTCGGCCTCAGTAATCGCACCACTGTTGAGCTCCATATCGATGGACATTTGTTTCTGTGGCAATCCATCCAAAGTAAATCTTGCTGCCACTTCCGAGATCCGAGTTGCACCTTTAGTAATAACAAGAACCTGAACAATCGTTAAGATGATAAAGATAATGAGGCCAACCACATACTTCCCGAGACCCGACTCTCCACCCACCACAAAGGTTCCAAACGCTTCGATCACACTCGAATTCATAGCCGGACCCTTAGACAAAATTTGTCGTGTAGTGGAAACGTTCAAAGCTAACCGAAACAAGGTGGTAATTAGTAATAAACTCGGGAAAATCGAAAACTCACTGGGTTCGGTCACAGAGAGCGCTGTCATAAGGATCAAGAGGCCAAGTCCAATACTGATCACAATAAGAATGTCTAAAAGAAAACCAGGTAAAGGGACAATGAGCATTCCCAAAATGAGTAGTGTCCCTACCCCTAAAATCACATCGGATTGTTTAAGTATGTCTCTAAAGTTCATATATTTATGCCATTCCTACTTTTTTTTTAAACTTCTCAAGAGTGATTAGGATTTGAACCACTGCATGGAAGAACTCTTGCGGGATTTCTTTACCCACTTCCACTTGTGCATATAAAAGGCGTGCTTGTTTTGGACTTTCGACGATCGGAACATCATTTTCCCGAGCGATCCTTCGTATTTCGAGCGCTAGACGGTTTTCTCCCTTAGCAATCACTCGAGGTGCGGAATCCCTTCCCATTTCATAAGACAAGGCCACAGAATAATGTGTGGGGTTTGTAATGACCACATCTGCTTTCGGAACTTCACGAAGCATATTTCCTTGCATCATGTCCCGTGCGAGTTGCATCCTGCGGTTTTTCATCACCGGGTCCCCAGAATCTTCCCTCATCTCTCGTTTGGCTTCGGAAGGAGTTTGTTTTAATGATTCTTCAAATTCTGACTTTTGGAAAAAAAAGTCAGCCACAGCAATTCCAAGTAACAAAAGCCCAGCGGCCATCATAATTTTAAATCCAGAATAGGTGATGAGTTTGATGGCTTGCATCATTCCCATATTTCCTGTAAGAAGCACTTTCAAAAAATCTCCGGAGATTAAGATATAACTAATTACTCCGATTAAAACCACTTTTGCCAATGACTTCACTAAGTTAAACAATGTTTGGCGGTTGGGCAATACTCGTTTGAAATTGGGGGAAATTCGATCAAACCGAAACGATAAGGCCCTTGGGGAAAACATAAATCCCACCTGAACCACATTCCCCACAACAGCAAAAACAAGTGTGATCGCAAGGACAGGCCAAAGGAGATTAAAAAAATCACGGGATACACCCGATAGAATCACGCGGAACTCTTCGGCTCCGAACCGATCCATCTTCATCCCCATGGGAAGGTATTTTTTAATAAAAATTGCAGTGTTCTGAATGAAAGTATCACCCAATACAAAGAGGACACCCGTGCCACCTAACAAAACCAATGTAGATGCCACCTCATTGGATTTCGGAACATTTCCCTTCTCTTTTTCTTCTCGCCTGCGACGTTCACTCGGAGGTTCAGTTCTCCCTTCATCTGCTGCCGCAAAGAGTTGGAGTTCTATTTCATAGTAACCAGAAGAAAACTCAAAAAAAGTTTCGGAAACCATCCTCGGCTCTAAAGAATCCAAACCAAAAAAATAATATTTAAACCAGTTGAAATTCGATTCCGCTTTACCACCAAACAGGTGTTCAAACCACCTGAGTAGGAATATTTTAATCAAGTTTAATTGAATGAATCCATTTTTTTTCATAGGCTTGGCCACTCCCGGATGAGTAAACTTGCCTTATCCATAGAAATTTGGATTCCTTGTACCATTTGAGTGGCAATAAAAGTGAGGGTTGCGATGAGAGTGAGTGTTCCAATAAATACTTTGAGTGGAAAAGACATAGACATCACATTCATTTGTTGCGCGGCCTTTCCCATAAGGCCCTCTGCCAGAGAAACCAAAAACAAAATCCCCATCACAGGAAGCGCAATTTTGAAAGCGACAACAAACATGGCACCGATCGCTTCTTCCATAAGTCGGTACAATCCTGCATTCACTTGCCCTGTAAAAGAAATGATCCGAATCTTTTCAAAAGAATAAGCGATGGTTTCAATGAGAAACCTATGTGCCCCAATCACGAGAAAGAGTGCTGTTGCCATTAAGTTTTTCATCGTACCAATGGCCGGAAGTGAGTTTTGAGTGACAGGATCTAAAATTTCCGTATACCCAAAACCAATTTGGTTGTTAAAAAATTCCCCAGCCATCTGGAAGGCAGCAAACACCAGTGAGACGAGAAATCCAATAAACACTCCAATCAACATCTCAGAAATAATGAGTATTCCATAATTAATCATATGGCCAGGAACTTTTGGCATATAAGTCGCTACTACCGGGTAAACAATCAGAGAAACCATAAAGGAAAAAATCATCCGAAGTGAAAAATTGATCGATTCCGAAGAATAAAAAGGCGCCACAAGGAAGAGTCCGAGTAAGCGAACTAAAACCAAAAGAAAAGATTGAAAGTGTAAAACAAATGATTCCATATCATATCTTTTCTATCATAAAAAAAATTTCGCGAGTGTAGTCTGTCATCACTCGCACCATCCAAGCCGAAAAGAAAACAATCACGGCAAAAATAGAAACCAGTTTCGGAACAAAAGCAATGGTTGGTTCTTGGATGGAAGTGGTGGTTTGTAAAATACCAACAATCAGTCCTACTACTAGGGCCGTAATTAAAATGGGACTCGAAATTTTGAGAGTCACGATAAATGCTTCTCTAAGTAAATTAACTACATCGACTTCTGTCATTTATAACTCCTTACAAGCTCAAGGACGAGTAAGTTCCATCCATCAATTAAGATAAATAGAATGAGTTTAAGAGGAAGGGAGATCATTACCGGAGGTAACATCATAAAACCCATAGCAAGGAGTGCGGAAGCCACGATCAAATCAATGACAATAAAAGGAATGAAGATATAAATCCCGATGATAAAGGCTTTTTTGATTTCGCTTAACATAAAAGCAGGAACCAAAACATAAGAAGGAACGTCCTCAAAGGACTTCACATTCTGCACCTTGCCAATTTTTAAAAACAATGCTACGTCTTTGGTTCCATCCCGACCGAGTTGACGAATCATAAACTGACGTAAGTGTTTCATTGACCCTTCCATAAAAGAAGTTTGGTCAATTTTCCCATTTAAGTAGGGTTGTAATGCTTCATCATTCACCTTACCAATAGTAGGTGCCATAATGAAAAAAGTGACAAAAAGAGCAAGACCCATCATCACCTGGTTTGGTGGTAAGTTTTGGAGTGAGAGTGCCCTTCTCACAAAATCAAATACAATCACAACTTTTGTGAAGGATGTGACACTCATGACAATGGCCGGAGCCAAAGAAAGAATGGTCACAAGAAAAAGGATCATCAGAGAAAGACTTGTGTCTTTTGGTCCCTTCGCCTCATTTACGTTAAACGACAAGTTGGGAATAGGGATTCTTGTTCCTTTATCCTGAGCCATAAGACCCGTAAACCCACCAGCCGTGATGAGAAATAAAATACTTATGAGAAAAATAATAGATTTATGTCTCTTAAGGAAGGAAAAAAAACGCAATTTCACGATTCCCCTCCCTCTAACAATTCTCTGTGTTTGCGAAGTCGAGCAAGGCCTTCTTTGGCCTTTCTTTGGATTTCCGCAGCACCATCAAATTCCAAACTTTCCATTTTGGATGGGTTGATTCGAATTTTTCTTTGTGCTTTGGATTGTAAACTTTCAAGCACTGTTTCTAAGAAGTTCGGAACATAAGGGTCTGCTTCCTCTTTCATCTTTTGGATCTGCGATTTTTCATCAGGCGCAGTCACTTCTGTCAGTAAACTCACAGATCCATCAGCAACACCTAACACAAGAGTACGCCCACCCACTTCTACAATTTGTACCGATTGGGTTGCCGAAAGGGAGAGGCTAGACAAAACCTTCATAAATCCTTTCACAGGATACTTTGCCGATTTTGATTTTTGCATTTGTAAGATGAGGTAATAACCGGCACCCACAAGGATGGCCAAAATAAATAAAATCTTTAGTAAAATCCAAGTGGCAGAAGGAGAATCATCCGGATTTTCTGCATATCTTTCCTGGATGAGATTTGGCTCTTGGGAAACTTTGTCAGCTTCGTCCGCATTCGTTTTGTTAGTATTAGAGGATCCTTCAAATTTCGGTACTGTACTGGAATTATTGGCATCTGCCGGCTTGGTTTTGGATTCCCCTAACTCTTGGCGAAGGATTTGATCGAGTTCTTTCGTTTCCACATTTTGGGAAAAAAGAGGGGATACAAAAAATACTAGGGCTAAGCAAAAGTACATAACTTGCCCCTTTTGTTTTTGAACTCTCTTACCTAAATGGATCATTTTTCGCCTTTGAGTCGGTCTGTAGGACTTACGATATCGGTAACACGAACACCGAAGTTTTCATCGATGACCACAACCTCACCTTTGGCAATGAGTTTGCCGTTGACCAGTAAATCTACTGGTTCCCCAGCTAACTTGTCTAACTCGATGATGGAACCTTCTCCAAGTCCCAAAATATCCTTAATGTACATTTTGGTTCGACCAAGTTCCACCGTCAGTGCCATTTGTACGTCCATCAGCAAGTTGAGATTGGTTTGTCCAGGCCCACCGCCGGCAGTCGCAAGAGAAGGAAAATTAACGCCTTTGATCCCAACAGAACCTTGACCGCCCATTCCCATATTGGGTTGCATGTTGACGTTCATTCCGCCGGACTGTTGTTGTTGTTTTTGGCCTCCCCCCTTTTGAATATCCAATATGGAATTCGCCATAGAGAGAGAAATTACATAGTATACTTTAAAAGAACCGACCCCATCAATATTCAAACTGAGAGCTGTCTTCACCAAACTACTATCATCTGGCAGTTGTAAATCACGACCAGAATTAACTAGAGCAATCTCAGGTGGGCTACCTGACATGGTGCCACCAAGTTTCATTCCAATTTGAGCGGTAACCGTTCCGAGGATCGGAGCCAAGGAATCTTTTAGAGTTTGGAGCTGAGCGTTATCTAATTGTCCAGGAGGAGTCATCCCTCCCATCATCACACCAGCAATTTTTGCGGCGTTCTCTTGAGCCATAATAAGGCAAGCTCGACCCGCCAAACTACCGCTAATCGTTGAAAACAAACTAACGGATTTGGTTCCGAGTTCCTTTTGGACATCGGTAGAGGAGCTCGATTCGGTGGCAGGGTTCATAAAACGAGTGTTTTTTGCTAAGATCGTGCCAAGTGTGTTCCCCGCCACCTGGAATGCAGAGCCGATCACATCGGATATAATATCGCGGTCAATAGGGGATAGGTTGTCCGATGACGAACTTGCGGCGCCACTTAAGGAAGAGAGGTCGAATGTATCATCCGCACCTTGTAGTAATGCGTCTATCTCGTCTTGTGAGAGTGAACCTTCACCCATACCCTTTTATCTCCGGAAAAACTTAGGATAATGAGACATAATATGAATCTTTTTGTCACTCAGTTTTTTTCTCAATTGACAAAAAGTAAGCGGACTAGTCAAAAGCACTAGAAAGTCCATCCGAATAGGCGCGAAGATTGTCATAAGAGTAAATTCCCGTATTGTGGTAGTCACTCCAAACGATCGAAATCGCATAACGACCCACTTTGGTCCAAGAAAGGAGTTTGATAGACTCGATGTGACCCGTTGCCTGCCCCACACTCCCCCCATGTCCCCCACGACAAGTGGCACAAGGGCATTTTTTACGAAGGTCGAGGAGAGAATACTTGGAACCGTGGCCATCCTTCCACTCGATATAGAGGGAATCATCATCAAAAGAGATTTCTTTCGGAAAGGTGGCAAGTTGGGAATTTGGCATTTTATGCTTTCACCGGTAATTTTGTCGTTTTGGAGCGAAAATTTCCAACGGTGGTTCCATACTGAATTTTGTCACCGAGGGCTATGTTTGTCAAATCAATGGTATCGTTTTCGAAAACAAGAATGACCGTTGAACCCATTTCGAAACGACCGAGCTCTGAGCCTTTGTCAATCATAATCGAAACATCTTTATAATGGTGTTCCTTCGCAAAACGAATCCAATTGTTTGTGACAATTTTATTGTCATAAGTCACACGAATCTTTCCTACGTTGGAGGCCCCTACTTTGATCACAGCGATTTTTCCGTATTCTGTCTGCAAGAAGGTGATAAGCCTTTCATTTTTTGGAAAAAGTCCGCGAATATTGAGAACCGCCAAATCATTCACAGGAAATAATTTCCCTGGTTCATAATAATAACCTAAAATTTGGCCAGCAAAAGGGCTATGGATGCGATGGTAATCCTGTGGTGATAAATAGAAGGTAATGTATTTTCCGTTTGTGAAGTGCGGGTAATATTTCTCAGAACCTAACAGCTCTTTTACGGAGTAATCAATCCCTTTGGCCTGGATGATGGTGGACTGGTTAATATTACCGAAACTTGTGATTTTGGAATCTGTAGGAGAAACAACTGCATTGGCAGCCGAATCAATGATCCTTGCTTCCGCGCGAAGTGCACGAGTAAAGAATTGATTTAAAGATGCGTATTCTTTGATCTCCAATTCGGCTTCACTTAAGTTGATTTTATAAGCCTTAGCAAAGGCTTTTAAGATGGGAATCATCATAAAACGTGGTAACTTTAAAGTGGAGAAGTATCCGAAAATTTTTGAGATTAGGTTTTTGGGAAGTAAGGTCAAAAAGAGAAGGTAAATGTCTTTGAAAATTTCATACCGTGCTCCCGACTCGGAAAGGTATTTTTTAAGTTCCAAATTGGCAGACTTTCCAAGTAACATCAAAGAAACGAGGAGTGGTACACTTGTAATGACAGCAGCAATATAACCCCAATGCATCACAACAACAAGTACATCAATTCCGTATTTTACATAGAGGTAGGAAAACCCAAGTGTAGAACCAATAAACAACATTCTGAAAAAATTGGAAAACTTCTCTCCAAATACATAGAATGCATTTTGTTCCCCGCTATAGAACCAACCAGCAAGGCTTAAGATTCCAAAACAAAGAAAGGATACAAAAAATAAAATGGCAGATAAGGATTCTTTTTGTTCCAAAATTCGATCTGGAAAAGAGAGGATGGTATCTAAATTCACCGCACCGTAAGAATACAAAACAAAACCCACAAGAGTGGCCATAACAAAACCTTCAAAAAAGGAAGCAAGCATGCTCACCAACCCTTGTTTTGCGGCATAATCAGTCCGAACTACACCTGCAATTCCAGAAGACTTACCGACGGCAGTTTCCGTAGACAAAAAGAAAGTACTCAAAGAAACAGAAAGGGCACGTAAAATTCCAAAAGCCCCGCCACCTTGCAATGCTTTGATGGAGAAAGCTTCTTTTGTGACATCAGACAAAAACCCAAAAAAGGAAATCATTCCATTAGAAAAAAGAGATACGTAACCAAAGATAAAAAGGATGATTCCTATGGGAGCAAGGATAGAGGCAGCACGCCCCACTCGCCTAACACCGCCAATAACGATAAAAAGTAAAATGACAGAAATGGAAATAGGGCCCGAAAGTCCAGATAAATTCAAACCTTCTTTTGTGATGTATGTGAGTCCGACAAAAGGGAAAATCCCACCAAACAAGAGGACGGTCACCATACTCGCAAGGGAAAATGCCACAGCAAGCCACTTGGCCCTTAAGGCTTTTTCGATAAAGTACATAGGACCGGAAAGGTAACGTCCACTCGGCAATTGGTTCCGAAACTTCACAGCCAAAGTCGAAGAAACAAAACGGATGGGCATCACGAACAAACTCATCACCCAAATCCAAAAAAGAACGCCTATTCCACCATAAGCGATGGCCAGGGCTGTTCCAATGACAGAACCCGCAAGAAGGGAGGACCCAATCCCTGCAAAGAAGGCTTGCGAATGAACCAACTGGCCCTTAGAACCTTTGAAGTCCATATTGCCTGTAAGGATCTTAAGAGAAAGAAAGAGAAAACGAATTTGTGGGAATCCCAATCGAATGCTCAAATAAACTGAGGCGACGAGGATGAGATAGAAATAAGGGCTCAGGATGTCCGATCCTAAAATCAGATTAAACTTAGATCCGTTTTGAAAGAGTGTTTCCATATTGGTTCTTCCTCACGAAATTGGATGAAATTGTTATGTCAAGATGTATTGTGATCCTTTCGTTTCTGGTTTTTATGATTTCTTCTCTAACCTTCGGTACTTTAAGCGCGGAGCCCTCGGGAATCGAAGTGGGAATGCGCTACGGTGCCGGACAAAGAGTTCCCGGCCGGTTTGATGGAGATTTAAAACAGTTTTCATCTACCTTTAACCCACTTGTTTTTTCTGATGTTAATTTAAGCGGTGGGAAATCTTCGAATTTATACGAAGGATTTGTTCGGTTCCTTTTGGACTCCAGATCTCGAGTAGGTTTTATTGTGGGTCGAAATGACTGGCAAATGCTACATCTAACAGAAGTTACAAGTGACTTATACTACACAAAACTGCGTTCAGAAATTTATTCCTATCATGTATTAGGAATGTATTACTTTACCATGCCAATCTATAGGAACTGGGAATGGGAAAATGGGCTCGGGTTAGGTTTTACATCTGCAGACTGGAATATCCGTGGGTATTCTATTGGAGAACTACCTCCAGATACACAGTATTTTAACCAAAGAGGGCGACTCAGAGGGAGTGGACTCGCATACCGACTAGAAACAGCCATCAATCGTCGGTTATACGAAGACACCTTTCTTCAAATTGGACTTGGATACCACCATGTAGCCATAGACAAATTTAGCGGTAACTATAATGGGGAAACTTCAAGTTTCTATATTCGCGCCGATGGAAAGGTGGGAGTTATTGATGACACAAGAATTATTGATGCCACAGTGAGCACTGCACAATCATTTCGAAGATTAGATATGAATTCCGGATCATGGGTTCTTTATTTTTCAGTGTTTCAACGGTTTTTGGATTGACGATCTCTTGGGTAGAGTATCATTCTTTAAGAAAATTACATGAAACCTTCTAAAATCATTACCATTGGTATCAAAGAACTGGCTCACCAAAAAGTCATCCTTGCTGCTTGGTACAACTTTCTAAAAGAAAACTTCGATGCAAAAAAAGTTTCTGCAGAAGAATTTACTTTATACCTGCAAGCCCATGTGATGTATGATTTAGACAAAGATCAAATTGAATTGATGTTGTCTGGAACAGAACCTCTTTTAGAGGATTTCAAAAAGTCTATTTTTGGATGAACCTCCAAATTTTCGGAACAAAAAAATGCAAAGACTCTAAGAAGGCCCAGTTGTTCTTCCAAGAACGTCGTGTGGCTTTCCAGTTTATCAATCTCCAAGAAAAAGAAATGAGCAAAGGGGAACTTAGGTCCATTTTAGGAAGTGTCCGTTTGGATGACTTGATAGATACCGAATCCAAAGTTTACGAAGATAAAAATCTAAAATACATGTTATACGACAAAGAAGAGGCCCTACTCACAAATCCACTTCTATTCAAAACACCGATTGTTCGAGACGGCAAACGTGCCACCATCGGATTTGTTCCCGATGTTTGGAAACAATGGATTTCAGAATCCAAAAAATAAATGATTGAAACTACCGTATCAACGGTTATTAAAAAACCAGTCTCTGAAGTATTTGCCTATGTCTGTAATATGCAAAACCAAACTGCTTATAACTCGAGTATATCTTCTTCCGAAGCAGTGGCAGGTAAATCAAATGAATATAAAATACAAATTGATTTAGGGATTTTTAATCTGACCGAAATCTATAAACTAGAAGAAATTGTCGAAAACCAATTGATTCTTGCCAGTTGTCATTCGAATTCTATGAAATTCACCGATCGTTATGAATTCAAAAATTCCGACGGGAATTGTCATTTAACAATAACAGACAAAATGGAATTACAAGGCCTTTTTAAATTAAGCGAAGGCCTTGTAAAAATGAATTTAAAATCACAAATGACTGCAAATTTAAACTCTCTAAAGAAAATTTTGGAATCTTAAAACTTTAAGACTCCGCTTTCTTTCGTTTCGAATAATCTTTAGATATTTCAGGTAACATCGGAAGGGAACTGTGGATTCTATGCATTTCCAAAGCAGGCCTAGCCGGAATCCCAAAGTAAGCTGTCTTTTCTTTTGAATCTTCGGTAAGACCAGAAAGACCCATAAGAATAGATCCTTTTTTCATTGTTAGGTGTTCTGCGACAGCGGATTGGCCTGCAAGAAAACATCCATCTTCAATGGTCACGGAACCTGCAAGCACGGTAGCTCCAGCTATATAAACATAATTGCCAACACGGCAGTTATGACCCACATGCACATGATCATCAAATTTTGTAAAACTTCCAATGGTAGTCGACTCAAGGGCAGCACGATCCACCGTACAATGCGCTCCCATTTCTACTTCGTCACCGATGATTACGTTTCCAATCTGAGGAACTTTATAACGAACTCCAGCATAATCATAAAAGCCAAAACCATCGGCCCCAATAACGGTATTAGAATGGATCAAATTTCGTTTCCCTAATTTGCAATTATAATAGACTATCACTCCCGATTTTAAAACCGTTTCTTCTCCAATTTCCACACCTGATTCCAAAACAACATTTGGATAGACCACGGCCCTGTCCCCAATGATTACATTTTCCTGAATCACTGCAAAATCCATAATAGTTACATCTTTACCAAGTTTGGCTGAGGGATGGATACTTGCCTTTGCAGAGATGGAAGCTGTATATTTTGGCTTTCTTTCAAAAAGGGATACTACTTGAATAAATTTTACTTTAGAGCCCTCTTCGGGAATAATAATTGCGTTTGGGAACTGTGAAGCTAACGAGTCAATAGTGAGGGCAATTTTTACATCAGAAGCTTTTTTGTGTTTAGCTAAGTATTTTTTCGAAGCCACATAATATATGCTATTTGGATCTACGGGAGTATGGTGCTCCAAGTCTTTGATTCCATTGATCTCTAAATCACCTGAGCCAGTGAAACTTGCACCTAATTGTTCAGCCAAATCTTTTAGTTTCATTTACATACCTTACTTTTGAAAAATAATTGGAAGGGACATATTTCAATCATATTTTTAAAATCTATCATATGGAATTTTTTAAAACATTCCGATGATTAGAGTATGCTCCAACCACTCCTGAACAAGGGCCTTCGTTTGCTTTTGTTAACTTACACCGTTCAATACTGTATATTCCAGGAAAGGTTGGTAGCACAGGAAGGTTATGTCTTCGAAAATCCCTATAAAAAGACAGAAATAGCTAATGATGATAAGAACTTTTCTGTATACTTTACAAAGTTATCTTTTAAAATCTCTAAATCGGATTTAGCTCGTTTACAAACCGCAGCAGATTTTTTAAACCAGAACAGAAATTATGAAGTTTACATTCATGCACATGCGAATGAAGGAAAAACATCAAAAGAAGATCTGGTTATCAGCGAAAAAAGGTCTTTAGAAGTGGAACGTTTTTTTTTAATTCATTTTGTTGAAGAGAACCAAATTAGGAGACTTTTCTATGGGAACTCCAAATTAGCAAACAAAACAAAAGAGCACCAAACACTCAATAGAAGAGTAGAAATTAAAATTCAACAAATCCCCTAATTTTGACCTTTCCAATACTTCAAATCATCGATAGCATCAATATCATACAATTCTTCCAGAAGAGTAACCGTTTTGTTATGGTTTTGAATCACATTCATTGTAAGCGATAAGACATCTTTTGTGCTCCAAGGAATCGAATGGAAGAGATAAGGAGAAAACTCTTTCATCCCTAGTAAATAATAACCTCCATCACGGGCCGGTCCAATTACAAAATCCGATTGCTCTAAACTTTGGTATGCATTAAGGATGATCTCTTTTGTTAAAAATGGGCAATCCGTTCCAATGATCAGGATTTTATTTGGTTTGGATTGGAATTCTTTTTGAAAGGCCCTTTCCATTTTCCAGCCAAGATCTCCCTCTTCCTGAACTTCGGCCCGGTACCCAGTCACAAACCCATTAAACAAAATATTTGTTAGATGGTTCCAATAAACAACTTTGTCCACATCGATATTAGAAGTCACAGACTTTGTGATCTCCAATAATTCTCGGTATATCTTTAAAGTTTCATATTCGCCAATACTAACAGAAAGTCGTGTTTTGACTTTTCCTAATTCAGGTTGTTTTGCGAAGATAATTAATTTGTTTGTTTCCATAATAACCTAAAACTAAAATCGAAATCATCCAATGGATGTACATAAAATTAAGATCCACATACAAACTATAAGATAAAAAAGCTATGAAAGAGACAAATGAAACAAGAACTTCCTCATTTCTTTTTTCAATCATAAATAGAAACCAAGGGATCCAATACCAGGGATGAACCACAGGAGAAAACAAAAGAAACAAAGAATAAAGGATAAAAAATTGATTCGAGAGTGTTAATGAAAAAAAGAAATGAAATCTTTTATTTAGTAAAAGGAGAAGGCCTAATGATAAAAATGATACGAACCCCGATAAATACTCTCCTTCAAATGCATACAAAATAGAATAAAAAATAGGCTCTAAAATACCTGCAAAACGGAACGAATGAAAAAAGAGCCCGATGCCTGCACTGCTTTGTGAAAGAAAATCGGAAAAGACCGTGAGTTTCCATATTATCAAGGAAACGATTATGATTGGAAACAACAGGCGCCATCTACCTTGATTCCATCGCAATCCAAGCGCAAAAAGAAATGTATTGAATTTTAGTTGGGTTAGAAGAAAAAAAGAAAAAAAACGAGAGTTAGTTGACCGAGCAAGAAATAAACACAAAAATCCTGTAACTAACAAAACCTCTGGATGCATTTGAGAAACTCCTTCCAGAATGACAATGGGATTACCAAAATACAACCAATAGGAGGAATTTTTACTATTAGGGTATAGTTTTCGAATTAAAAACAAATTTAAAACCTCTAATATTAGGAGTAAAACTTGAACACCAAGAAAAATATTTCCCAAAACTAAACCAAACAAAGTTCCTAAAGAAAAAAAACACTGCAGTAACAAAGGATAGACGGAATAGTAACCTGGACTATTCATCTTCGAAACTAAAAATTCCAAACCAATGATTTGGGATTTCACAAGTCCCACTAACTCTGCTGGAGTTAAATGGTAGGGAGAAATCCCATTTAAAAATAACTTTGCATCGAATAAATATCGATAGATATCATCGCTCCATACCGCTTGAGAACCAACGACAACCACTCGTAAAAAAAAGCAATAAAGGAAGAAGAGATAAAATCTTTTACCAAACAAAAAAACTAAATCAGATAAAAAATAAAAATATAACGGTAAAACAATCGAAACAACTAGGATGATGCTAATGTCATTTCTATTACCAAAATGAGCTGAAACCAATAATAAGATTGGATAAAGAAAAAAGAGTAGAAATTTTGGAAGTGGATTAATGGTAGACACGAAAAACTAACAACCGAAAAAAAGTATATAAAATTTTGATCCCAACGCGTATCGACATAGAAATGGTTCCTGATATTTTCGAGACACCGGCAAACCGCTTCCGATAGTTGACTGAAATTTCTCGAATATTAAATCCAAGTTGTAAAGCCTTTACATGCATCTCAATATTCCAACCCCAAGTTGGGTCCTCCATCTGCAATTGCAAAATTGAGGAATACTTGATAATCCGAAGTGGTCCCATATCAGTAAACCTACGTCGAAAAAAAATGAGTATTAAAAAACAAGTCAGTGCATTCCCAAATATTTGAATAGGAGAAAGAGCACCTTTTTCTACAACTCCAATGGTTCTTGACCCAATCACTAAATCTGCACCTGTATCCTCAATCACCTGGACCAATTTTTGGATGTCCGAAGGATCGTCAGAACCATCGGCATCACAAAACAAAATAAATTTAGGCTTTAACTTTTCTTGTTTGATCCAATCCAATGCCACCAAACAAGCATTTCCATACCCAATTGCTGGGCAATCCAACGATAAAAATCCCATTTGTTTTACAATCTTTGCAGTTTGGTCTTTAGATGCATTGTTTACCACAATGAATTGAGATTGAGATAATCCAGAACCCGAAAGAAGTCCAGTTAACGCACGTTTTATACCCGCTTCCTCGTCTCGTGCCGGAATGATGCAAAAAACATCATTCACCTTTTCTGAGAGCATTCCTTTTAAATAATTCTTCAAGAGAAGTGTCTATTCTAGATTTTGTTTTTTTCTGATACAATGACTCTAAAACCAAGGAACTATGTGGATACAAATCCTTCATTTTTTCCACCTTTTCTTTATTAGGAGAAGAAAGATATCCCGACGATTGGATCATATAGTCTGATGTGCTGTCTTTTAAACGAACATGAACCGCTTGGAATCGATAGGATACGATAGGTAAATCAGATGGTTCTTGATCTAGTTTCCAAATAAAACTTTTTCCAGACGGAATTCGTTGATCGCTCACTTTTTTTGCCACAGGAGACCAGGACCATTCTTGTCCGATTTTAGTCTCTGCTTTGAAAATCTCTTTTCCTTTTTTGTCTAACCCGACAAGAATCAATCGATAAAAACGTTCAGGATCCCCCGTAGTCACATGATGATCTGCATTGGAATTGGTGAGATGAACTTCAATTCTATTGTTTTCTATTTTTATTTCGGAAAGAACAATCCCCGGTTGATAACCCAATCGAATTTGATCTGGATATAAATCAAAAGTTTTAGGAACACCTCCACCAATAAATCCATGCTTATGAGATCGTCGTATTGGTTTGTGCAAGGATGCTTTCACTAAGGATCGCCGAACTTCCTTTTGGTGACAGGAAGAACAAGATTGATTTGAATTTGTTGCACTTAATTCAGTTCCTGTTTGAAAGGAACAAACCAGCGATTCATTTAATGTATATGTTTCATTGTGGCAATCGTTACAACGATTCAGCAATTGTTTACGATCAATTTTGATTGGATGGGGGGGAGATGTCCCACCTAAAGCCCCAATTACATAACTTTCCTTAGATTCAGAATCAACACGAACATGACAGGTAGCGCAAGTGACTCCTTCGGCTTTCATTTCTGGATTAAAATTTGGATTAGGAATTTCGACTGGTCGAAAATAATCTCCATTTTTAAGTCCTGTTATGATTGTTTCTCTTTGATTTTGTATAGGAATATGACAGTTCAAACAAATCCATTTAGGAGAACTCGGCTTTGCTAACTCTGATTGGAATTGGATATCAGAGAGTGCATTGGCATGAGTGGAACGACTCCATTCTTCATAAATTTCTGTATGACAACTTCCACAGTTTTTTGCAGTGGGAGCCCCAACACCTTTTAAGTTTGGGAGGTTTTCGATTGGTTTGGCCCAAATTTTGCCAAGGAACACCTGTTCGATGGCAATTTCTCTCTGATTCCGGTAGAGATAAATACTAATTCCGAAAACTAGGAATATAAAAAATGAAATGTAAATGTTTCGTTTCAATTTCCAGTTTCCAACGGAAGTTTCGGATCGTGAGACCATTCCCACATGGATCCGGCATAGTTATAAGCATTATATCCATAGGTGCGGAGAATTCCAACGACAAAAGCGGATCGAACACCGCCTGTACAATAGGCAACAATTGGTTTCTCTTTCTGGATGCCCAATTGTTTTAAATATAAGTCCACTTCAGCTTTGGATTTAATATATCCATTAGCATCAAATAAATTTTGATAAAACGCTGATTTAGCACCGGGGATATGACCTCCCCTGGTTTCGCCGTAAGGTGTATCACCAGAAAATTCTCTGGGCTCTCTTGTATCTAAAAGTTGGTACTGTTTTGATGGTAATCCTTTTAAAATTTCGTCTTTTGAAATGGAGGAGGATTGGCTGGTTTGGTTTTCAAAAATGGTTGGACTAATCGAGACGTTATCCGTTCCTTTTTGTTTCTTTTGGATTTCTCTTTCATAGGCGGTGTATCCACCATCCAACCAATAAGACTGAGGAAATCCCGATTCTCGCAGACTCCAAACAAGGCGTCCCTCTTCTCCCCAACCAGCAGAAGAATCACCTAACACGAGTATAATTTCATTTTGTTTGATTCCTAGTTCATTTATTTTTTTACGAACAAGTTTCAAATCCAATAGTTCTCCTTTATAAGGAGCATCCGTACGAGACAGATCCTCCCAGGAGAGAACTTTGGAACCAGGAATTTTGTTTTTCCAACGTTGCACCGTAGTGCGAGTGTCAAGAATCGTGTACTTGGAAAATTGGAGAGCGGCACTAGCAGATAAAAACCATGCTGTCTCTTTTTTTGGTTTGGAGACAGCCTTTGTTGGGCCTGCGCTGAGTTGGAGCCAAAATGCCCAAAGTAGAGAGAGAAAAAATAAATAAATCCCATATCCACGTAGTACTTTCATGGCGATACCCTCCCGATTCCTAAAATCTTTATCTTCTAAGACGAATTTCCGTCAATAAAATAAACATTTCATCCAAGAAAACGAATTTTTCTTGCCTAGAATGACCCTCTCCGTATTTTGGAAGCAAATGGAGGGCAATATGAAAATTGGTTATTATCCGGATGTGGTCAATGAAAATGTCACAAGGATTGTTGCATCCACAGTCGTATTCCTTGGTGTCATTGCTATCTTATTCCCCAATCCTTATGTGTTAGGATTACTTCTTTTTGGATTCACCGCAAGGCTTAGTTACGGCCCCAAGTTTGAGCCCTTTGCCTTTTTTACTTCCCGTTACCTTGTTCCCTGGCTTGGAATTTCCTTTGTAGGAACTGCGGGACCTCCCAAACGATTTGCACAACTCATTGGTTTTTTATTTAGCCTTAGTGCGATTGTATTCTTTAACATTGGTTATTCGTTGGCGTACAAAATTACCCTTGCGACCTTAGTTTTCTTTGCCTCTTTAGAATCTTTTTTGGGTTGGTGTGCCGGTTGTTTTGCTTTTGGTTTGCTTATGAAATTGGGAATCATTCCAGAGGAAATTTGTGAACGATGTAATAACCTAAACTTCAATAAATAATTTGTTATACGACATTGTTACAATGGGTTTTATTCTCACTTTTCTTTTTGGTTACCATTCTCTTTCTTTGGATGGTAACCTTCTCCAAAAACTTTTTTAAAAAATACAGAAGTCAAATTCTGATCATAGGATTTGGAATCCGAGTCTTATGTATTTTTCTTCCTCCCTTATGGGAAGATGATTGGTCGAGATATTTATGGGAAGGAAATTTAATTCGAAATGGAGAATCTCCTTACGAAATGCCTCCCTTACAATACTTTCAAAGAACTGATCTGAGCGAAACAGAAACACAAGTTCTATCCCAAATCAATCATCCCGATTGGACAACGATCTACAGCCCTTTTGTTTTATTCTTTTTTGCCTTATTTTCTGTAGGTTTTTCGGGAATTTTTTTAAAACTATCTTATCTATTCTTAGAAACTTCGAGTATTTTATTTTTTTCGAAAGGAAAGTTTAGTAAAGCTCATCTATTGTATTGGTTATTTCCGGTCCTTATTAAAGAAATTTATATTAATTTTCACTTTGAAATTTTGATTCTATCACTTGCTTGGATCTACTTAAGTTTTCTAAAAAATAAAAGGATCATCCTTTCTAGTTTTGTTTTAGGTCTTTTAGTTCATATTAAAGTTTTTTCTATGATATATTCCCTCTACACCATGAGGAGGGTGAAATACGAACAATGGAAAATTGATTGGATTCAATGGACCAAAGCCATTATATCTTTTTCCTTTGGATTTTTTATTTTCTACCTGATTTACTATGTCTTTTTCCCCGATACAATCGATTTTGGGGTTACCAACTTATTTAGATTTGGCGTTAGTTTTAAATTTAACCAATTTTACGAACCATTTTGGAGAATACTAGGAACCGTAGATCTAAAAACTTTTCCTTTTTTGCTACATTTCATAACGATTACCATTTACGTATTTATCTCCCTAAAGACAAAGAACCGCCTGAGTAAGTTTCAATCAATTTTGGAAAGGTTTGATTTCTACTTTTTATTTAGTTATCTTTTACTTACCCTCCTCCCAGTTTATAATCCTTGGTATTTTCTCATCCTGCTTCCTCTTTTGGTTACCGGAAAATCAAATAGCATAACTCCTTGGATTTTAATCGCTATTCCCCAGTTATCCTACCTAACTCGCGCAAGGTTAGGGATGGAATTTACCTATTTTTATGAAATTCCAGACTTCATTCTACTTCTAGAAGCCTTCCTTTCCTTCATCTGTCTCCTATGGCATTTCAAGCAAATATTCATTTTACTTTACAACATATCCAATATATCAAACATTGCCTCTAAGGGAAGTATTGGGTATGGAAACAGAAACGGAAAGTTTTTCGGCCGCAACTGAGAACGAAAGAAATGTCGATGAAGTCCTGACGGTTGTTCTTGGAGAAACCTTAAAAAGGCGAAGGTTGGAGCTGGGTTTATCAATGGAAAAACTATCACAACTTTCAACCGTTAGTCGAGGAATGTTAGGACTCATTGAATCTGGAAAAACAACTCCGAGTATCGGAATTTTATGGAAACTATCCAAATCACTTCGTATTCCCATCGGTGAAATGATTCCTGATTTGTTTGCTCAATCCCCGCGTTTCATCGGTGCAAATGAAGGGAAACGTTGGATTTCTGCGAAAAATATAGCAGAATCGCGCGTTTTTTACCAAGAAGAAAGAGACCGTTTGAGTATCGTGGAGTGGAAACTAACAGTTGGTAAAGTTTCACAATTTAGCCATTTGCCAACCGCATTCGATATCAAAATTTATCAAGTCCAAGGGCGATCTCGGATTAAACTCAAAACCAAAGAATTAGTTTTGGAACCTTCCGACAGTGCTTTTTTTCCCATAGCAGAATTAGAATCTATAGAAAATGATTTCATCGAAGAATCCAAATTCCTTTGGATTGCTTCCAAAAAAGCCCGTTAAAAAACAAAATCAATCCAGGATTAGGAGGAGCCAAGAAGAGAAACCGGGCAAGAGACTGTACATCGTGATAATATATTGCACGTTATATGAGATTTTATATCCAATATATAAGATATTCTGTTTTTCATTTCCTATTCCATCAAAAGACTGACCTTACCTTGTTTCTCTCTTCTGGTGCAACCCCTACAGAAGGGAAACAGGAATAAAATCTAAGGATTAACAAATGAAAACCAATCTACTTTACAAGCTGATTGCTCTTATTACCGCGGGGTTCATCGGAGCCTGCGGGGGAGCCAACAGAAACAATGATACCGAGAGTTTACTCTTAGCAGCCCTTGCCCTCTCTTCAGGAATTAAGGTCAACACTGCTGCTGAATTAGCTAAAGAATCGAATGATGATTATAATCTTAACGAATACGGCCTCATCACTCCTTCCACTTTGGGTAAGTGGGTAAACAATTGGGCGGGCACTAAACCTGCAGGCATCAATGGTAAACTTGTTATCTTACAAAACGGTGCCAGTGCTACAGTTGGAAAAGAATACATTGGTGGTAATGGCATTGATGTTTTTGTGTATTCCTTTACCTTTGCTGATGGAGCAAGTGCTCTTGATGGAGGTGATGGATTCAGTCAAAAACGAAGCAGCGGACTTAGTGACACTGTTTCCATCATCGCAAATGGAACAAAAGTTGATGCCATCCTCAATCGCTACGGAATTGATCCAAACAATGACCTCGTTGTATTTGTTTCATCTGCCAATGCAAGCAGTCATGTACAGGGAACTTTACGTGGATTTTATACTTTTCGATACTGGGGTTTTGATCACAAAAATCTTGCGTTTTTAAACGGAACGTTACCTAGACTCACAGTGAGTGATGGAAACTTTGTTCCTTTCAGTTCAACCACTAACGCCCCTCCAAGTTATACGAACCGTTATTCGGTGAAATCTCTTCGAGTCGACAATACTATCCTAATGTTGCCAGTTGAAGATGTTATTAAAGCAGTAAAGGATCCTAATAACGTATCAATTGCCGGTCTTACCTCTAGTGTATTTATTTCAGATGCGAGGTCATCTTCAGGAAGCAGCAATGAATACAATGGCGTAGTTCGAAGTACAACATCTGAAGTTTCAGGAAAATATGTTGGATTCGAAGGTCGTATTAAAGGTGCGAAAGAAGTTCGATGGACAGACCTATTGGACACAGAATTTAGATTCAAATCCAAAGCAGATCTAAAAACATATTATGATGGAAAAGGTTACCAAATTGGTCAAACTGCGATCCAACTTTGCCGAACCAATAACAGATCACAGGTGACTGGATTTTCCTATATCGCAATCCTTGGATACCCTTCTACTTATTACGACGGAAGTTGGATTGAATGGGGTAGCCTAACAGGAGGTGGACCAGCTCCAAAATTACCGTCTGATTCTCCATTTCGCACAGATCTACCGGAACTATCGGAAGTCATTACTTATAACGTAGCTGGCGATGTGGATGCAACTTTGCCTACAAATCTAAACACTTTCGCAACAACTTCAAGAAAGATTGTGGAAGAAGACAAAGCTTACAAACGATAAAACCAATTGAAAACAAGAGAGGAATGATCCAACATCCCTCTCTTCAAAATAAATAAATCGAATGAACAGGGAAAGTTATATGAAGAACTTAATCAAATTTTTAATCACTGGCCTACTTTTCTTCACAGGATTACAGGCATCGGGCGGAATTGGAGGCGGTGGCATTGCCAACATTCCTCAAGGCCAAGATAGAGAGAAATACCACTTAGGAAAGGCAGTCTACAACCAAGACTTAAGCCTGGAAAAACAAACCAATGTAAAGTTAGTTGAACAAGAAGAACGATTGGAATACTTACAAGGAAGTTTACCAAATACAGAAAAAAGAAGAGTCAATCTCCCTGATTTTGCAGGAAAACTTACCGAAGAACAACTACAAGCACTCGAGTATTTTGTTCAAGTTAGATTCAACGTAAAACTTCCAGAAAAAAAGAAGGAATAAACGATGAAATCTTTCTATAACTTTATAAAAAAAATATCATTTTTATCCATTTTTTTTGCGCCAAGTGTTTATGCCCAACAAGCATGGGCTCCCTATGAAAGACAACTTTGGGTGCGCCCAGTTTTCATTCACTCTGAATATGATAGCGCATTTTTAGCTGGCCAAAAAGCAAAGTATGACGATAACGTTCGTTTATCGGTCGCAAACTTAGCATTAGAATATGGTATCACAGATAGACTTACGGCTGATTTAACTATTGGATTTGGTAAGTTAGGCCGCCATAGAATATTCAATCGTTATTTGGGTTTACAACAAACACCTGATGTTCCCGATAAATATGGATTTATGGACACTCGGTTTGGACTTCGTTATAAAATTTTAGATGAGTTTGACTCTAAATACCGATGGATGCCAACCATATCCCTTCGTGTGGGAGGAATCAAACGTGGAGATTATGATCGCAACCCTCAATCCCTCGGTGACGGTGCTAACGGAGGTGAGGTGAATCTTTACTTGGCGAAAGATTTTGGAATTTGGGGTCTCGGTTCCTTAGGAGAATTCTCTTATAGGAAAAGAGAAAATCCTGTTCCTGATGACATTTTCTATTATTCTGCAATTTACAAACGGTTCTTTGAGTCAGTGTTCTTAACGGTAGGTCTTCGCGGACAAGTGGGACAAGGTGGTTATGCCTACGCTGACCCAAGGCAACAACCACCGCTCAATATGGTTCGTTACCCACAACCTTCAGTGTATGGAATCAATCCTTATGATTATTATGTACAAAATGAACGACCAGCATGGGGTAGAAAAGAAAGTTTCCATAATGCTGAAGTGGGTTTAAGTTATTCAGATAGTTTCGGAAACTTTTATACGCTTTTCTATTCAGAAACAATCGCAGGATACAACACCGCAAGGTTAAAAACCGTGGGATTTGCCGTAACTCTCCCATACAATCTTTGAGGTCTAACCATGAAATTTAATTACTTAACAATACTCAGTCTACTATTTATCCAGATAATAAGTTGCAAAGGCCAACCGGAATATCTGTTTCTTCCACAAAGTTTGAAACTAGATCTAACTCCATTTTTATTCCGAATTTATTCTCCTGCGGAATTGGCCACCCTATCCAATTCAGATTTTAACGCGAACGAAAGCGGATTGATTACTTCATCAAAACTTTCTCGTTACCTATCAAATTGGACAAACAATCGTCCTTCTGGCGTTGTTGGGAATTTAGTTGTTTTTCAAATTCAGACTTCTGGATCTAGCGGACGTTATGTATTTTTTGATGGAAAACAAACATTTGCGTACCCAATTCCAAATTTATCAGATTTGTTAGCCGATACGAGAGATGATGGTGTATTATCAATTGATGGAGTAGTGCCCAAAGGTAAAAAAATCTCAGATTTTTTTGCTATCTATGGAATCGATCCGGTAATCGATTATATCGTATTTGCCCAAGATACCTCTTCCCTTGCAAACCTATCCTCTGCAACATTTGCTTATTACTCCTTATTGTATTGGGGATTTCCAAAAGAAAGATTAGCGCTTTTAAATGGCTCGATTGCAGATTTAACAGCAGCGAATAGTCTTTTTACAACTCCGTCCTACACTTATACCAATAGTAATCGAGCAGGGAATATAAAAAATCTTTACCGCGATCAAACTATTTTGCAGCTCACAATTGGAGATTTGATACATGCCATTAAAAATGGAAATACTAACCTGGAAGAAGTGGATCCAATCCCTTCAGAAGGTTTTTTTCTTATCGATGGCAGACCTAATGCATCGTATACGGGAACAGTCAACTCAACTGCATCTGGTTCAAAATATGCCAATTGTACAAGCAAAACAAATTCGACATTTGTATCGAATACTTGTCTTACCACTTATGAAGGAAGAATCAAGTCTTCTACAAATTTAGTACCAACTGATCTTTATGATGGAACCACTTTTCAGTTTAAATCCCTTAGTCAGTTACAAACCTATTTGAATAATACTGGATACCCGACAAACAAACAAATTTATGTTTACGGCGAAGATGCAACAAAAGGATCTCTTGTTTGGTTTGTATTACACCAAATTCTAGGAAAACCCACGCGGTTGTATGAAGGTGGTTGGAAACAATACGGTGCTCTTGGTCTTCGCTCTCCTTCTTCTGGATCAAGTCCGAGCGCAATCACACAACCTGCTTCTTATTGGAGAACTGATATCGCCACCCTCTCGGAAAGTAATTCCTCCAATGCGGATGCGAATGTTCCCAATTACCAGTTAGATGTATCCAGACAGTATTCTAAAACAGCGAATAAACTGAGAACCGAAGACAAAGGTTTCTTAAGAGGGACCTCCTCTTCAGGATCTTCGGGTGGCGGTGGCTCGCCTAGTGGCGGTGGAGGAAATGCTTGCGGCGGATAATCCCTTAGATAAAATCTACGACATGCCATTCGAAAGATTCCAACTTACAAACATTTTTCTCTTAATGACAATGTTTGTAAGTTGTTTGGACGAAAACTTTATTGAGTCTCATTGGAATCATTCGATTTCGGAACAGGGGCAACCCCCATTACACTTCTCTGCGCTTGAAAAAAACTTGGATCCAAATGCATGTGGGTCATGTCATAAAGATCAGTTTCAAAATTGGGAAAAAAGCCATCATGCTAAATCGATCAGCAAAGGTTTTTTATGGCAGAAGGAAGTTTTATCTTCTAAGGAATACCAATCTTGTTTTCAATGCCATTCACCATTGGCAGAAACAAAATCAGAACTTTCGATTGAATACCAAACTCCTGGAATTCTAAATTCTAAATCTCATAACTTTCCAGATGGAATTTCTAATCCATCAATTCTCTGTGCCTCTTGCCATATTCGAAATCAAGTTCGGTTCGGCCCGCCAAAAAGAATTAACCAGACAAAAGAATATCCTGTAAAAAATTTACCACATAACGGATACATTGCGAAAAAGGAATTTGAATCTTCTGAATTTTGTAAGTCATGTCATACGAGCAAAGAAACAGGGATCAAACTGGGCGGGAAAAAGTTGATGGAAGTTTATTCTGAATGGGAAAATAGTCCTTTTGCAAAAGAGGGAATCCAGTGTCAGAATTGCCATATGCCAGATCGGGAGCACTCCTGGAAGGGAATCCATGATAAAACCTTTGTCCAAAATTCAGTTCGGCCTACCTGGAGTGTGACAGAAAAAAATGGAATTTTCCAAATCCAAGCGGAACTGAAATCCTTGAGTGTTGGTCATGATTTCCCCACTTACATCGTTCCCAAAATCTACTTACGTTTTTATGCTATCCAAAAAAAAGCTTCACGAATCCTCCTTGAAGAATCTGTCATTGGTAGATTTGTCAATACGAGATTAACCGAAGAATACTTTGATACCAGAATCAAACCACTAGGATCCCATGTGGTGCGTTTTGAATACGAACCAAAACAAAAAACGATTCAAGAATTTTTATGGGAAATTGAGGTAGATCCAGACGAACAGTATGTCCGGAGTTTTGAAGAAGAGTTACGTGAAAAAGAAAATCAACTCTCTAAACAATCTAAAGAGTTATTACAAGAGTCCCTTTCTGAAAAAAAGAACTCTCGTTATATGTTATTTACTTTGAGTTTGAAAGTGCCTGTTTCACTTCCTCAATGATATCATCGATATGTTCTAGACCTACAGAAACACGGATGAGTCCAGGAAGGATTCCTACTACAAGTCTTTCAGCTTCCGATAATTTGGAATGTGTTGTCGAAGTAGGATGAGTTACAGTGGTTCTTGTATCCCCTAAATTCGCAGTAAGTGAAAACCACTTTAATGAGTCTAAAAATTTCCTTGCTCGATCGATGCCCCCTTTGATCACAAAGGAAACAATACCACCACCAGCTTTCATTTGTTTTTTAGCGATCGCATAACCTGGATCCTTCGGTAAAAAAGGATACCGAACCAATTCCACATCTGGCGATTGCTCCAAAAACTCAGCTAACTTCATTGCATTCTCAGAATGTCTATCCATCCTTACAGCAAGTGTTTCCAAACTTTTGGATATAATCCATGCATTCATTGGAGAAAGAGATGGTCCTGTATTACGAGCCATATATCGAATTGGTTGGATGAATTCTTTTTTTCCTAAAATGACCCCAGCAATGACCCGCCCTTGGCCATCTAGATATTTGGTAGCCGAATGAATTACAACATCTGCCCCGAAGTCAGCGGGCCTTTGGATATAAGGGGAACAAAAACAATTGTCTACAATGAGGATGGCATTTTTCTTTTTACAGAGCGCTGATACCCATGCTAAGTCTACAATATCAAGACCGGGATTGGAAGGAGTTTCAATATAAACGATTTTTGTATTTTCTTGGAAAGCAGCTTCCCATAACTCAGGTTTGTTGATATCAACATAAGTGGTAGTTACACCAAAACGAGGGAGAATGTTTGCAAAAATCTGATGAGTTGACCCAAAAATGGCCCTTGCTGATACGATATGATCACCTGATTTGATAAGTCCAAACACAGATGTAAACACAGCGGACATCCCTGATGCTGTAGCGATTCCATCTTCAGTATGTTCCAAAGAACAAAGTTTATCTATGAGTTCTGTCGTATTGGGATTGGAAAACCTTGTGTATTGATTTCCGGTAACTTCCTCCGCAAAGAGTGCCCTTGCATGTTCCGCATCATCAAAAACAAAACTAGAAGTTAAAAATAGCGGGGTGGAATGTTCTTTTTCCCCGGTTCGTTTGGTTTGGATGCGGATGGCGTCAGTTTCAAAGTGTTCAAACATATCTTCTACCAAGGTCGGTGAGGAACGTTCGAATTCATCATTTTTTTTGGAAAATATCTGCTATAGAATCGAATTTAAACCAATATAACAGATTTTTTAAGAAATTTCTGCGATTTTACCATCAATCATATGGACACGGCGACTCGCAAGTCCCGCATAATCAGGATCATGCGTAACAAAGAGAATGGTAGTGCCATCTACTTGATTGATTCGTTTAAATATCTCCATCACCTTATCGCCGTTTGCTGTATCTAGGTTACCAGTCGGTTCATCAGCAAAGAGGAACTTTGGTTTCTGTACTAGGGCTCTAGCAATCGCAACCCTTTGGCCTTCCCCACCTGACATTTGACTTGGAAACTTATCCTTACAATGTAAAACTGAAAAACTTTCCATAAGATGGAGGGCATACTCCTCAATCGCCTTATGTTGGCCGGTTTTTCTGGCAGGCATGGTGATATTTTCAAGCCCTGTAAGTTCAGGAAGTAAATAATGAAACTGGAAAACAAAGCCAATGGATAAATTTCTCAATCTATGGATCTCTGCACTTCCCATTCCAACAAGTGAACTTCCATTCAATTGAACGTCACCACTAGTCGGATTGTCAAGTCCACTCACAATGTATAATAAGGTTGATTTACCAGATCCAGATTTTCCTGTGAGAGCAACGAAATCTCCAACCGCTATCTCCAAAGAAACATTCTTTAATACTTCTTGGGGAGGTTCTCCAAAGGATTTAAAAATATTTTTTGCCTCAATTCCAAACATTTATGTAGCTCCTCGAATGATATCCACAGGAGAAAGACGACTTGCCATACGCGCAGGAATATAACTTGCGATAGATGCACTAAGAACGGCAATGAAAAAACCTTTTATATATATCATTAAGTCCCAGGAAATCATCATAGTTTTCATTAGCGCTTTTGAATTGTGTTTTGGATCTCCAATGGGAATACCATCTATATAATAACAACCAAGAAGCCCTACAAAAATTCCAATCACAGCACCTAAGGTTCCCAAAAACAATCCTTGGAATATAAATAATTGGATGGTATCCTTTTCATCAAAACCAATCGACCGAAGGATGGCCACTTCCTTTTTCTTTTGGTTTACAACCATATTCAGAATATTATAAATACCGAAAGCAACGACGAGAATAATTGTAAACGTTGTTGAGTTACGAACAATATCCTGTGTTCTAAAAACCTGAAGAATACTTGCATTTACTTCGTCCCAACTCTCCACCTTGTCTTTGCTAAAGTACCGCCAATCCTCCGCAATTTGCGCAGCGGCTCGAATGTCTTTAATTTTCACAATGATTTGTGAAATTTCCCCACTGGATTTTGTGATACTTTGAACAGTAGATAAGGAAGAGTAAACGGTAACTTCATCAACCAAACGATTTCCCGTACTCAAAATACCTACCACTTTCACCGGAATTAAATCGGTTCCAGGAATGTATACAGAAATGGTATCGCCAATTTTTGCCCCTAATTTATTAAGTACACCTTCTCCCATAATGGCAAGGGAGGTTCCGCGAGACAAATCTGAAAGTTTTCCTTCCACAATATAATCACTTAAGTTTGTAACTTTAGGTTGGATATTAGGATCAACACCGACAAACCTTGCAGGTGCCGTTGACTTACCATTTACAAAAATAACTTCTTTTGTTAGTTGAGGTGCAAAGGAAACAACTCTATGGTCATTCGAAAGTTTATCCATCCATCCAAGAACATTTGTTAATCGAGAATTATCAGTCCTTCCGGATGGAGGAGACAACCAACGAACTGTTTTGCCTTGAAAAAAAACATCTTCAAAGGTTCGTTCCGTAACCAATTCGTCTTTAGGAGAAATCTTAATTTGTCCGTCCGAATTCACAAGTTGATCTGTGATCACAGCTTGAAACCCAAGCATAATTCCTGAAAATACAATGTATCCAGCCGTTCCTAGAATAATTCCGATGAGTGTGAGGATCGACTGTTGGGGTCTAGAAAGGATTTGTCTGATGGCAAGAAACAACATATTAGTTTTTGACCAATACTTCGTCGCCTTCTTTCAAATCTCCTTGGATAAGTTCCCCATATTCAGAGTTGATCGCTCCAATCCGAATTTCAATTTTATCACGTTTTCCATTGCGAAATCGAGTGAGTTTTCCTCTATCAACAGCAACTAACGGGACTAAGATGACATTTTCCTTAGAAGAAACTTCGATGGCAACATCGGTTGTCATGTCTGGCAAAATCCCTTGTGGCAGTTCCTGTGGCTCAATTCTTACCAAAAACTGTCCATCCGATGGATATATCCTTTCCACCTTTCCCTTATACACATTCCCTCGAATGGACTCAAAACTAAGTTGGACTACTTGTTCTGGTTTTACACGTAAGGCGGATTCTTGGTCTAGAGAAACGGATATATAAACTTCTTTTAAATTTTGGATTTCCAAAATAGGAATTCCAGGCATTGCTATTTCATTTTTTGCCACGTTTAACTTTGTCAAGGTGCCATTAAATGGGGACCGAAAGGTAATTCCTGAATCATTAACAAGGAGAGCTTGGCCTTTGGTTACGGTTTGCCCCTCTTCTACAAAAATCTCTCGAACCGAGGCCGCAATCCCAAACTTTAGACTAAAACTATCGACTGGTTTCACAGTTCCTAAAGCATAGACTGCCTCTACTAAGGAACCTCTTTCGATACCGAGGCGATTTGATTGAGAATTTCGAATGAAAAAGTAAGACGTAACAATTAGAACGATTACAAGAACGGAACCAACGATATATAACTTTTTACGATCCATGTTGACCTTATCATATCGGATCGAGAGTTTTTGGGAATTCTTTTTCTAAGGAAAACTAAAGAGACAATCCAAAAACAAACTCACCTTCTCTATCTTTGGCGGGTCTGTATTCAAGACACCTAACATCAACAAACTGACCAGTTTGTAAGGTATCAAATCGGAAAGAATCCGCCAAACGACCTTTTAGGTAATTGTCCGTCACAAGTCTTCCATCACTTTCGAGAATGGCTTCATAAGTTTTTCCCATCACAGATTCTGCATATTTAGTATGAAGCGTAGAACTCAGTGACATCAAATCAAGCACTCTGCGTTTTTTTTCATCACCAGGAATCGGATCCCCAAAACTTTCGGCCGTTGTTCCCTTACGAACCGAATATGGGAAAACATGTAACTTAGCAAAACCTAGTTCCACTAACAAATCCTTGGTTTCTTGAAATTCTACTTCTGTTTCGGAAGGAAATCCAACAATCACATCGGTTCCGAGAAATAAGTTGGGAAGTTTTTCTTTTGCTAGTTCGATCCTTGTGCGGAATGCATCTGGATGATAAGTCCTTCGCATGTCTTTTAAAACCTTACGGCTTCCGCTTTGAATCGGAATGTGCAAAAATTTGCAAAACCTTGGATGTTTCATAAGGTCCAGTAAACCGGAACCCACGTCAGGTGGTTCAATGGAGGAAAGGCGAATGCGAGTATATTCTAAAACCTTTAGAATGTCTTCCAAAAGATTCAAAAAACCCTTTTCCCCATTTTCTAGCCTGTACCAACCGAGGTTAACGCCCGTTAATTGAATTTCACCAACGCCATTGTCCTGGAGGTATTTGACTTGGTCTAAAACATCATTATAATTTCTGCTGACCCCAAGTCCCCTTGCCGCCGGAATTTTACAATAGGAACATTTCCGATTACATCCATCTTGGATTTTTAAATAGGCACGTGTATGGCCTTCGGGAAGTACATCGGAATAAGAAAAACGATCGAGTGCCTTATGGGGATAGGATTCTTTTCCTTCCCAATCTTCTAAAATTTTATAGGGAAGAGCACTTTTATCTGTATTGCCAAATACACCAAAAACTCCCGGGATATTTTGTAAAATTTCCTTATCCGTTTCCGCATAACAACCTGTTACATAAACTTTGGCACCGGGGTTCGTTCGAATGGCATTTCGAATGATATTACGATTCTTTACGTCAGCTTTATTGGTAACAGTACAAGTATTGACAACTATGTATTGAGCTTCTTCTTCTGCCTGTGCAAGAGAAAAACCTTTTTCTTTTAGTACTGAGTACATACCATCGGTCTCAAAAAAATTCAACCGGCAACCAAGTGTATGGAACTTAATTTTCACAGGGATGTGAAGGCAGCAATCCGTTTCGAATTTTCTTTAATCGTATTACTTTCCCCATTTAAATCAGACGCTTTTTGGATACATTCTTTCGCTTCTGATAAATAAGTATTTGCTTGGGATTTTTTACCCAATTTTTTGTTCGATTTGTACAAAGACTCTTGGACAAGAGCTAAGTTGTTCCAAATTTCTGCAGAGTTTTGATTCAAGGAAGATGCCCAGCGTAAACTAACATCTGCTTTGTCATAATTTTTTAAGTTATAATAAATTTTACCTTCTAACTCCAACATCCGAAAGTCACTGGGGCTACCTGCTTTTGCTTTTTCAATTTGAGAAAGAGCTGTTTTGGACGCCCCTTTTTCTGAAAGTGCCAAAGCATAAAAATACCTCACTTCTGGATTTTGTGGGTATAGCGGAATGGTTTTTTCGGCCAGTTCAATGGCTGGTTTCCATTTTTTATGGCGGGTTAAAATGGCAAGGCTTGTTTGCAAAAGATCCTCATCATCGGGTTTACGTTTTCTTGCTTCTAAAATGTTTTTATAAGAATTTTCGAAATCATTCAGTTTATCATAGTTAAATGCAAGTAATGCAAAGAATTCATAAGAGGATTTACCATCAGTCATAAGGCTTTTTACAAGTTCAATCGACTTGCTGTAGTTTTTCACCTTATATTCATCAACAGCTTGAAAGTAAGCAGAACCTACCTGTTCTTTTTCTTGAGCATAAAGAGATGTTACGAGAAGACAAGTAACAGCGGCAATGTGGATAAAATGTTTCATAAAAGGTCCGATGGAACTGTAATGGAGTTCAAATTGACCGAATCAATCCTAGAATGATAGGGTTCGATAGGGTCCAGGTATAGGAAAACGCTGCCCCCTTTGGAAAGCAAGTAATGTTCGATATGTTCCTCGGTGATGATTTCGGTGTCGGCCGTATAAAGAATCGGATTTTCACCTAGGCCCATATGGACATGAAATTCCTGATTCAGGAGAAAATCTGATAAATTGAGATAACCAGAACCAAAATAGAGTCCCGATTGGAAGTAATATTTATAATAAACTTTGACTTCGGGGAGAATGAGATTGGGCCGAATGTAACCCAATTCAATTCGTTCAATGGTTCCCACCGTGCGGATTTTCCGGAGTTGGAACCAAACTTTGCGAATGAAAAAATAGGAAAACAGAAAGACGAGGGGAATGAGGATAGCCATTTCCGTTCGCCTTTCCGAAAGGCTCTCTAAACGAGAGCCAAATCTTTTTCCTCGGCACTTGGGGAAGGGCCGTCATCTTTTTTAGGAGGCTCTGTATATTCAGTCCAAGGTGTTTCTGAATACACAAGTTTTCCTTCTACTAAATCCACAAGGATCTTAGTTGGATTGTCATAGACACCTTTCAAAGACTGCACAGCCATATAGTCTTCCAATTCTCTTTGGAACACACGTCGCAGTGGACGAGCTCCATAGTTTTGGTCGTATCCAATGGTAGCGAAATGTTCCTTTGCGGCAAATGAAAGATCCACAAGCACTTTCTTTTCAGTCAGGCGTTTGTTAAAGTCTTTTAACATAATATCCACAATGTTTACGATCTCTTCTTTTTTGAGAGGAGCAAAGTAAACCACTTCATCGACACGGTTTAGGAACTCAGGATTGAAATGTTTTTTCAATTGTTCCCTAGCCTGTTCCGCTTTGTAAGTTTCTCTTTCGTCTGCAAAATCTTCAAAACCCAATCGACCACCTTTCGAAATTTCTTTCGCAGCAATGTTCGATGTCATGATGATGATGGTATCGCGAAAGTTTACCTTACGCCCTTTCGTATCGGTTAAATTCCCTTCTTCCATGATTTGGAGTAGGATATTAAAAAGATCATGGTGAGCCTTTTCGATTTCATCAAGAAGAACCAAACTGTATGGTTTTCTTCTTACGAATTCTGTGAGTTGGCCACCATCATCATATCCGACGTAACCTGGAGGAGCTCCGATGAGCCTTGAAACCGCATGAGGTTCCATGTATTCTGACATATCAATACGTAACATATTGTCTTCAGAACCAAAGAGTTGTTCTGCGAGTGCTTTTGCAAGTTCCGTTTTTCCGACACCTGTTGGGCCAAGAAAAATAAACGATCCCGTAGGTCGTTTTTCACTTTTAAGTCCAGTGCGTGAACGGCGAACAGCACGAGCCACTTTTTCGATAGCGTCAGTTTGACCCACAATGCGAGTTTTGATGTCTTCTTCCAAATTGAGAAGTTTTGTATTTTCGGACTCTTCCATTTTTTTCAAAGGAATTCCAGTCCAGAGGCTAACAACGGATAGGATGTCTTCTTCTTCAATCGAAACAGCATACCCTTCCATTCGTTCTTGCCACTGTTTGGTTTTTTCATCCAAAAGGCCTTTTTTACGATTCACTTCATCACGAACGGCAGCCGCT
Organism: Leptospira abararensis; assembly: GCF_016918735.1. Taxonomy (GTDB): domain Bacteria; phylum Spirochaetota; class Leptospiria; order Leptospirales; family Leptospiraceae; genus Leptospira_A; species Leptospira_A abararensis. The sequence continues at coordinate 52,268 of NZ_JAFFPR010000006.1, read as the reverse complement.
TTTTCATACTCTTGGCTACGAACCAAATCTTCTTTTTTAACAGAAAGACCTTTGATTTCTTCTTCGATCTCTTTGATTTCGTTCGGACGTTGGCAATTGGCAAGACGTGCTTTCGCTCCGGCCTCATCAATGATATCAATGGCTTTGTCCGGTAAAAAACGATCGTTGATATAACGGTGAGATAATTTTACCGCTTGTTCGATCGCTTTTTCCGTATAACGCACCTTATGGTGAGCTTCATACGCTTTTTTCAAACCATCTAAGATCAGAACTGCATCATCCACAGAAGGTTCAAGAACCTTCACCATTTGGAATCTTCTCTCCAAAGCAGAATCTTTTTCGATGTACTTGCGGTATTCGTTATTGGTTGTCGCACCAATACATTGCAACTCACCTCGTGCGAGAGCTGGTTTGAGAATGTTTGCTGCATCCACCGCTCCCTCTGCCGCACCCGCTCCAATGAGAGTGTGCAACTCATCAATAAAGATGATGATGTTTTGGGAGGTGACGATTTCTTTCATGATTTTTTTCAATCGTTCTTCAAACTCACCACGATATTTAGTACCAGCAATTAGGCTTGCTAAATCAAGAGATAACACTCGTTTATCGAAAAGAAGGTCAGGAACCAACTTTTCAATCACAGCTTGGGCAAGGCCTTCCACAATGGCAGTTTTACCCACACCTGATTCTCCCACGAGCACTGGGTTATTTTTTGTTTTACGAGAAAGGATTTGAATCACTCTTTCGATTTCTTTCGAACGACCAATCACTGGATCCAATTTTTTCTCACGAGCCAGTTGCGTTAAATCCCTTGCAAACTCATCCAAAATAGGAGTTTTACTCTTTTCTTGTCTTGGAGCTGCCGTTTGCGTTTGGCCTTGTGGACCCGATTGTGTTCCCGTAGTTCCGCCACCCACTGCACCTGATGGTGGTGCTCCTAAAAGTCGTAAAATCTCTGATTTAATGACGTTATAATTTACGCTGAAAGAGGATAACGATCCACCGGCGATATTATTATTATCGCGAAGTAGTGCCAAAAGAATGTGTTCGGTTCCCACATAGTTATGTTTGAGGCGTTTTGCTTCCTCTTTAGAAACTTCGATCATTTTTTGGTATTTGTCTTGTCCTTGACTTACATCAAGTAACAAGGCACCCGAACCCTCACGAGTTCTCTTTTCGACTTCTTTACGGAGTTCGTTCAAATTGATGTTTAGATTCGTAAGAATCTTAATCGCGACAGAGTCCTCCTCCCGGAGAAGCCCAAGTAGAATGTGTTCAGGACCGATAAAATCGGAACCCAAACGTTTCGCCTCATCTTGGGCGATTTCGTTGATGACTCTTTTTGCTCTTTTTGTGAATTCCAACATGCCGCACCCTGCCTTTATTAATTAGACGAACGTCCTTGTTCCCATCATGACCGTACCGGTTTAATAGGAGCCGAGTAAACCAAGAATTTTGTAAAACTGACGTTTTTGAACTGCCAAAACGTTCTTCCACGAGATTTTTACGACAAGAACACGGTCTTTTCCGAAGTTCCTCATTCTATGATCGGTGGATGGAGCAAATTCTATACCAAATTCAGGTAATGTTTGTAAAATTGAAAAAAACTCAGAAACGAGCTCGGGATCAAGTCCGACTAGGATCGAATCTCGCCTTCCCCGAACCAAATTGGTAGGACAGGAGGAAACGAAACCAAGCTCAGGTAGGACGGCCCAGTGATCCTTTTGGAACAAAAACCGAAAAAGGGAAACTTTCTCCTTTGGAATTCCCAGCGTTTTCCGATGGTCTCGCTCCCACTTGGGAGAGCAGGTTTCCCAACGGATATGGTCTTCCGAACCTAAATAAAAACCTGTCCGGCGTTGGTGGTTTTCGGTAGAATCAACGGGAAGAAAATTCTCCTCCCCATACAATAAGGAGCCGAGCCCATTTTCAACTAACAATTGTTTGGATTTTTCAATGAGTGGATCATAAAAAGGGAACAAATTCGATCTTAGATTTCTTGTGATCCGGGTTCGTAATGACAAAAGCCTTAAAGACTTTGCGTTGATTTTTACAAATGATTCTAAAGTTTGGATCAGGCTTTCAGGGATTTTTGTTTTGGGATTTGGCTTGGGGTAGTTAAAAATTTGAGCACAATGGACACAACCGAACTTGCCGCTTTTACGAAACTGAATTTCTTTGGTTCCGCAAAAACGACAAAACAGCATGTCAGATAACTGGAGTTAGTTGCCCTGACACAATTCGATTCCGTTTATGAGCCATGGAAGCTAATTCCAAGTCATGAGTCACGAGAATCAAAGAAAACTTAAATTCGTTTTGGAGTTCCTTGATGAGATCCATCAAATGCCTTGAGTTGTCTCTGTCCAAGTTTCCAGTCGGCTCATCTGCCAATATGAGTTGCCGTCTACCCACAAGGGCACGCGCTACTCCAACGCGAGCACTCTCTCCTCCCGAAAGTTGGGAAGGAAAACTTTCTGTTCTTTCCCCAAGTCCTACTTTTTTTAAAATCTCTGTGGCTTGCTGTTTCGCTAAGGAAGGATTCATCCTAGCAATAAGAAGTGGCATCATCACATTTTCCAAAGCAGTAAAGTCTGGCAACAAAAGATGTTGTTGGAAAATAAAAGAAATTTTTTCTGCACGAAAACTTTCTCTTTGTTTTTCATTTAGGTTTTTAAGACTCACTCCGCAAACTTCCACCTCACCGTCGTCAAACGAATCCATGGCACCAAGGATATTGAGAAGTGTGGATTTTCCCACTCCCGATGCCCCTTCCACAGAAACAATCTCTCCAGGCATCACTTCAAAATCAAGACCAGAAATGATATGATACTTTTTGTCTACAACCTGGTAATATTTTTCTAATTTGCGAACAGAGACAGTTGGTTTTACATTGATATCAGTCATTTCTTATTGTATCCACAGGGTTTAGATTAGCGGCCATACGTGCCGGGAAATATCCAGCAAGGCCAGAGAGAATGGTTGCTGCTGTTGTCACCATAAAGATAAAGGATATATCAATATCCACAGGGATATGATCAAAATAATAAATATCTTTTGGAACAAGTTCTACTGGATCCCAATCCCCAGGATTGAGTAAACCACCAACACCATTAATAATCTCGGAGATTACATTGATGATGACTTCTAATTTTGTCGCAATGAAGATTCCCGTCATCCCACCAACGAGAGATGATAAAATTCCCACAATCATTGCATTCAATGTAAAGATGAGTAGAATATCGTTTGAAGCAAGACCCAGTGCTTTCAAAGTTCCAATTGAGCGACGTTTTGCACGGATGAGAGAGTGGACAGTAGCCACCATCCCGAGGGCAGCAAGAACGATGAAAAGAAAAACAATAATGGAGATGATTGTTTTTTCAAGCCTAAGAGCGGCCAAAAAGTTTTCTTGTTCTTCCGCGATGGTTCGCACTGAAAAGGAAGTTTCCTCTTGGATTTTTGGATTCCAATTGTCTTCGTTTAACCGAGATAAGATTCTATGTTTAGTGAGTTTTAAATCATCTAGGGAACGAACCTTAATTGCTACTTGGTTTACAGCACCTTTCATTTTAAAAAACTCTTGGGCTTGTGGGAGAGACAAAAACACAAACTTGGAATCATAGTTATAATATCCCGTTTTGAAAAGTCCTGTCAGACGAAAGGTTTGTACATTCACCTGCACCCCTCGTTCGACAGTAAACCTTCCTCCAGGAACTGCCATGGTAATTTCTCGGCCGAGACCGTATCCATAAATGGCACTCATCTCTTTTCCCACGACTACGAGTTTCTTCGTATTGATGGCTTGGATTTCATTTCGATCATATTGTAAGATCCGAGGGAAGTTGGGTAGACCATTTTCCACCAATTTTTCTACGGAGTCAACGGGGACTGCGCGTATCATTATCGGGTTAAAGTTATTATTGCTTTGGATGAGACCGTGGCTTGTGATGTTTCCTTCCACGGAAACAAAGGACTCTGCTAACTTCGGGTCAGACTTGAGGTATTCAATGACCTTTTCGTATTCATATATGGCACCAGAGCCATAGGAGTTCTCTATCGTGATATGAGGCCCCCCTTGCCAAAGTGATTCTTTTACTTGTTTTTGGAATCCGTTGAAAATGGAGAGGACTACTACTAGGAGTCCGACTCCGACCGCCATAACAATGAACGACAGCCTGGATTTGATAGAGAGGAATCCCAGTACTCTGGACCCTCGGATGTAACGGATTGTGATTAAAGAGACGATTCCCATGATGACCTAATCTTTTTGACAGCTTTCTTCTAAAGATGGATACTGTCAAAAAAGAACCTTATGCCTGAGACACCAAACTATTATTCTGTCAAAGTAAACCTTCGAGACGAAGCCAACATGGTCTATACCATGATTGCCGCCGTCATAGACCCGGTTGAAACCAAATCGGTGAAGTTTGAGGGAGTTTCGTGTACAAGCCCACTTTCCCTTTTGCCCGTTCGGTCCACATTTCAGGACTTTTACAACCGGATGCAAAGGGTCATCTACAAAGGGGAACAACAAAAAAACATTACCAAGTCTCTCCAGGAGCTTATCAAAACTAAATTTGGTTCGGAAAGTTTTTTAGAAGAAATCCTCCATTATATGGACCACAACCTAACGGACCGTTTGGATTTTGTTTTTAGCGAAATTCACAAAAGAACCTCTGGAAACTCCGAACCTAAGGTAGAAATCCATTTTGAACTGATCGATCCAAATGAAATTTCCAAAACCACCGTGGATGAGGAGGAAATTGCAAAAAAAGAAGCTCCTCCAGTAACTCCGGTTCCCCAAGCCTCTGGATTTTTAATTCCAGCAGACAAACAAATTGTTCAATTCAAATTCCAACTCTCTCCTGTGAATGGAGTTCCTCTCGTAGAACTCAAAGCAGGTGACAATGTGTACATCCGCTTGGTTCCAGGAGATGGAGTGACAGATTCCATCATCAATACCTTAGAGTTGAAAGAAGAATCTGGTGCAATCAAACAAATCCCGGCTAAAATTGTAAACATCTCGAATAACAAGAATTTTTCGGAAGTTGTCATCAAAATCAATGAACAAGTATACGGCAAAATCATTGAAGAAGAAAACTCTGTAAAAATCAAAACAACCGACAGCCAACAAGGTGCTGCCAACATCATGAATTCAGTTGCCTCACCGACTGTTGCGGTCTCAAAAGCCAAACAAAAACCGACACTATCTGCAGATGAAAGTTTCCATTTATGGCCCTACATTATTATGTTAGTTGTTCTCGCCATTGGAATGATGACTATTTTTGTGATCTTATAATCTTTATGTATAAATTGAAAAAACAACTCCCTATCATTGCTTCCCTATTCATTGCTTTTGTAATCCTCCACTCGCTCTTCGTTGATTACACAGTCCAGTTCCCAGATTATATAACCGCAGAATCTTCAGAACAGACAGCGGAATCCATGAAACCAAAGATAATCTTAGAAAATGGGGTTTTGAACCGAATCTCCTATTTGGAATCTTTTTTGGTACAGTTAGAATCAAGAGAACTCCCCGTTGATACAGAGCAGGAAGAAACAAAAGACAATATCAAACGAGTATTAGTAGGCCAAAAGTTACTTCTGGGCCTTTCCTTATTTTATTTACTTTTAGCCTTTTCTACTGCTGTTTCTTATGCTTTTAGAGCCTGGTTTCATAAGTCTTTAGCGAATGTTTTTTACCCTGTATCTTTTGTCGTTTTAGCACCCAAAGTTTTTTACCAACTCAATCTAATCTCGCAAAAAGAAATTTCAGCTTACTTCTATTTTGTTTTTTTGGTGATCACTTATGGAATGAGCGTGATTGCTTATCGTTTGATTTTAAAAAACAAAGAATTAGCGGAAGGATTTCAGTCTCTACAGTTTTCTTCTTCTCTTGAAGAAGAAGGCAGATCTCCCAGTAATACAAAAACTGGATCTATCCTAGGTCCGGTATTCCATGTAGTATTTATTATTCTCATTGGAATTTTAATCGGGAACTTTATATACATTCCGCTTTTTCTCTTACAAAAACACTATGTAACTGAATTTAGTTACTTTATATTCTTTTTACTAGGACTCTTATCTCTATTTTATATATTCAATTACAAAAAAGTAGGTGGAGAAGAGAACAATAGTAATTGGAAGAATTTAGCCGTTAGTTTTGCTTATTTACAATTCCGATTTTTAAGAAATGGTTTCTTTGCGGTGTTTAGCACCATTTTGATTGTTTTGTTTGTAACGTTTCTGTTTAGCCTTTTACTCTTTAATATTGATTTAATCCAAAACCACCTGGGCCTTTTTGGTAAAGCGACTGAATTCTAAACCCTAGATTAAAAAAGGAGTGCCTAATGACACTCCGGTTCCTTTCCTTTACGCACCAAACACCATAGGTTTCCATTGGGATAGTAAGTAGACCTGGCAATCATCTCGCCGTCGTTGGAATAAAGTTCTGAAGCTTCTTTGGTTCCCGTTGGATAGTAATAGAACCACTCACCCACCTTCTTATCATTTTCATAACTTCCCTTTTCTTCTACTTTTGTATCCGGGTAGTAACGAACCCAATCTCCTGTACGAAGCCCACCGTCAAAGAAACCCTTTTCATTCAATCGACCGCTACGAAAGTACCTATGATAGTAGCCGGTTTCATTTCCCATTTCTGCTGTTTGAATCCATAACTGTTTTTTCCGATTCCCAGCTTTATAATTCTGCTCGATATAAAGTTTTCCATCAGAGAAGTAGAACTTCCAAAGTCCATCCCGTTCCCCATTGACCATGCTCCCTTCCATGATCGTAATTCCTGTTAGGTAATTTAATTTTCTTCCATACCCGTTAGGTTGACCCACAACATTCACAGGAATCTCTGCGATCAAGTTTCCGTTATCATACCATTCCCGATAGAAACCATCGCCAATCCATAGGTAATTGTTTGTTTTTTTGTCAAAGTTTGCTTCTTTAGGAACAGAGCCTGGTCGTGTGTCAGTTCCTTTACAAGGCCCAAACAAAAAACCAGAAACAACGATAAATAGTATTAAGGATAAAAATATCCAAATCGAATTGTCTTTAATGGGTGTGGATGTGGATGTCATTTTCATTTTTGAACTTTGTAAGAATTTCTTTCGAGATTAGGATTCGATTGAGACGTTTTGACCTGATGGGAGTTAAATAACGCAAACACATTAAAACAGTTCCTTCTGGTTCTAAAGAAGTATATACAATTGGCGTAGTTTTGCCAAGCCTTACTAAATAGTTTTTTGACATCTCTCTAATCTTGGATTCTACTAATTCGGGTGCTAAGACCAATTCTTCCTGGAGAATTTGTGCACAAATTTTTTCTGCTTTTTCCCAATTGGAATTCAACTCCAAATACACACGAAACTCATCCCAAACAAAATCCATAGTTTCAGAAACGATAAAAAATCGATGTAATACAACGTTATAATTAGGAAAATGAATGAGTCTGTTTGTGGATTGTTCAAATCTTGGATCGGCTGCAATTTCCAATAGAGTGAATTTAAAAAAACCAATATTGACAACATCCCCTTTGACATTGTCGATCTCAATGCGGTCTCCGACCTTAAATCCATTCCCACCCATGATCATAAACCATCCCACCATATTCAGCCACACTTCTTTGAGTGAAATGACAATCCCCGCACCGGCGAGACCAAGGACAGTAGGTAGGAGTGACAAACTAGAAAAAATTACAGGAAGGTAGGCAATTCCAAATACCAAAAGAAATCCCATACGAGCCACCTTGCGGCGGTTATATTCATGGGTGGCATCGGGAGCGGGTTTGATTCTTTCCACAAGAATCATGGTGATTTTATAAGAAAAAACGGCAAAAACCACCATATATCCAAATAGAATCATAGTTTCTGCAAAGTCACGTCCCGGGGTTCGTAACAAAGTTAATGGATTCAAATCCAAATAGAATTCTTTAAGGCTTCCTCCGCCCATTTTATAACTTTCCTTTCTGGCGTTTTAAAATTTCAAGGATGTTCTTTCGTTCGACAGAAACACCAAATTTTGGTTTTCCAAAATCTTCTAACAGAACAAATTTTAAGGAAGTCCCTTCCTTTTTTTTATCATGTTCCATATGTTTTAGAATCTCTTCTGGTTTTTCCTCTAATCGTGTTGGTAAGTCTAGTTGTTTCATAAGTGAAATTGCTTTTTGAAAATTTGATTCTGAAAAACCGACAAGTTCACGAGACAAAAGTAAGGCAGTCACAAGACCAACGGCAACTGCTTCTCCATGAGAGTATTTTTTATATTGGGTTAAAGATTCGATTGCATGTCCCGTAGTATGCCCTAAATTCAAAACTGCTCGAAGACCAGATTCTTTTTCATCTTGTGAAACAATCCCTGATTTAACTCGGACAGATTCCTCGATCGCATAACGAAGAGTTGGTGAATTTGCGGAATAATCGGAACGTTTTGATTTGGATATTTTATCTAAAAAATCTCCACCATCAAGAAATGCATGTTTTGCAATTTCAGCAAGACCACAACTCCATTCTTTTTCTGGTAAAGTGGAAAGGGTAAACAGAGGTGCAAATACAAACTCTGGTTGGTAAAAAGCACCTACCATGTTTTTTCCCGAATCTACATTGACTGCGACCTTTCCTCCCACAGAAGAATCCACACAAGCAAGAAGTGTTGTAGGAACCTGGACAAACCGCACCCCCCTTTGGTAAGTGGCAGCAATGAATCCAGCGAAGTCGCCAACAACTCCCCCACCAAAAGCAATGACCACAGCCCTTCGGTCTGCATCGGTTTCAATGAGTTGGTTATAAACTTTCTTTACCCGATCGATATGTTTGTTCTTTTCACCAGGTTTTAGGTAAATAAAAGAAAAAGGAACGTTCAGCGATCTTAGTTCTTTTGTAATGTATTTTTCGTATATACCTGCAATTTCGCGACTCGTCAGGACATAAACTTTCGAAACTTTGGGAAGAGAATTTAGTTTCTCAGCTAAACCCAGGAAGTCTTCATGTAATTCGATCGGGTAACGAAAACCAACTCCGACAATTTCACGTTCCGATAACTTCATGGTTCATTCACCCATGGGCTGGAAATATATCTAGGTTTATTTGTGCTTTTGGCCCGGAAGTAATGTTTTATGTCCGGACGAATGTCCATTGCTAAAATTTCTTTGGTAGTAAAGTATCCAAATCCTGAAATCGCTTTTTCTTTTGGATTTAGGGTAGGTAACAAATCCTTTACCTTGGTCAAAAAAACAATTTGGATGAGATGGCGTTTTTTATTGGGATCAATTGATTCATTTAAAAATAAAAATTCCATTTGGCTTACTTCTAGAGACAACTCTTCGCTCAGTTCTCGTTTGAGTGCTTCTTCTCCCGACTCACCAAATTCGATTCCACCGCCAGGAAGTAACCAATACCCCGATTGTTTTTTTTGCTGTTGTACAAGCAAAATTTTACCCTTAGGATCTTGGATGAGTGCGGCCACGCGAACCCGCATTGATTTGGATTTTAATAAAAAGTCGATCATAGTATTTTTAAAAAACGGAGTGCTGCCTTGGCTGCCATCTGTTCTGCCCGACGTTTGTTCTTTCCTTCCCCAGTGGTTTGGAAGTGTTTTTCGCAAAGAACAGAAACAAGAAACTCTTTTTCGTGGTCAGGACCCTCTTCTTTCATAACGGAATACTCTGGTAATTTTTTCCATTTCTTTTGGCAAAATTCCTGCAAAATGGTTTTATAATCTTTTGTCTCTTCGGCTTCATCCGCACCCTTTTCCATTACTTGAAAGTGGGGATTGAGAAATTTACGACAACTCTCAAGGCCCTGGTCGAGATACAAGGCCCCTAGGAAGGCCTCAAAGCAGTCTGCCTGGAGATTGGTATTGGATTCCCCCTTTTCTCTCTCTCCTCTGCCTAGAAGCAAAAATTCAGGGAATCTGTAGGCCCGGGCAAGTTTCGCAATGGCAGGAGCGGAAACCATTTTACTTTTTAGTTTAGCCAGTTTTCCTTCTTTCCCTTTGGGGAGTGACTGGTATAAAAATTCGGCAGCTAAGATTCCTAAAACCGAGTCTCCTAAAAATTCCAATCGTTCATTATCAGAAAGATAACGATCGGAGTCTTCGTTTGCGAATGACCTATGAACAAACGCTAGGTGAAGAAGGGAAATATCCTTAAACTGAGTTTTGGTAAGGGATTGAAGTTCTTTGAGAGAGGAAATTCTTTCGGGAGGAAGTTTAATACGAATGAAGTCGGACAAGGTAAAAGATCCGGGTTCCTCTATAAAAGGAACCCGGTTTTTGGATTGGGAATTACCCCTTAAGTTTATCGATGAATTTAATTACATCGCCTACGGTTTGGATTTTTTCTGCGTCTTCATCAGAAATCTCCACACCAAACTCTTCTTCAAGAGCCATAACTAGTTCAACTGTATCAAGAGAGTCAGCACCAAGATCATTGATGAAGTGAGCTTCAGGTGTAACTTCTGATTCATCAACACCAAGTTGTTCTACGATGATTGACTTAATTTTTTCGAAATCTGCCATTTTATATCCTCCAGGCCACTGTTAATCAGTGGGGCAAGTGTTAAATCGTTTTCCGCTAGGTATATATGTACGCCTAGCGTTTTTTTAAAATGAAATTGTCGGAATTTTTGGCAAGTCTAAATAGATTATTTTCCTCTTGAAACCTTTGACATCATTCTAACATCACCTAACATAAATTAATCTGGTTTGAAATCGTCCGATTTGTTCAGAAAAGAGAACAGAAGCCTCCTGCATCCGAGCAATTTCCAAAATCCTAGTCTGATTTCCAATCCTTTGCTCTATTTTAACAGATTTAACTTCCGCTATAACGGAAATGGCTTCCCGTCGGTCGCTCTCCATGGAAAACCATTCCAAGAATATTTTTTAAGGAGAACTCCATGATTCAAAAATGGACCCGAACATTCACAACTTTCCTCCTGCTTTCCTTCTCGGTATCCTGTGCGGAAAAGAAAGAAAACAACAATACCTTACTGGCTGGCCTTCTTCTTTTTGCCGCAAACCAAATCAAGGTGAGCACCGCTACTGATTTGGTGAACGAATCGGCAGCTGATTACAACCAAAACAACTGGGGGCTTATCACTCCGCAAACTTTGGCACGATTTCAAAGTAACTGGCAAACAAACAAACCAAGCCACATTACAGGAAATCTCATCATCCTACAAACCGATGCGGCAGACCGCGTGGCAGGTGGTGCCGCATCTCCTTATGTAGCAGAAAATCCAAGCCAAGGAGTTTATGTTTACCTTTTGGATGATTACAGACCAGTAGATTTGCCAAGTGGTGGATTTCGTTTCAACCAAACAAGAGATACGGGTCTATTCTCCAACTCCGTTCGTTACCAAGCCAATGGAGCTTTTGTAGATGATTGGCTAAAAACTTTTGGAATCAACCTATCCAAAGACTTAGTGGTCTTTGCCGTGGGGACAGGCAACGGAATCACTGCTGGTGCTTATCCAGCTAAAGCAGTGGGTGCCGGTGCCGTACAAGATGTAACACGCGGAGTGTATTGGTTACGTTATTGGGGAGCTGATATCAAAAACCTGGCAATTCTCAATGGAAACCTGAACAAAAAAGCAACGGGTGCAGGAATCACTTTATCGACAAGTCGATCAGGAATTAACTTAGAACGAAATGCGGGATTTTCAGTAAAACAGCTCCGTGTTGATAACACTGTCCTTACTTTAGGTTTAGAAGATATTTATGAGATCGCAAAAACAGGTGGGGCAGCAAATATCGCAGGGCTTACCGCCAAACAACAGATCATTGATGCAAGACCAGCGGCGCAGTATGATGGGACAGCACAAGGTTTGAATGTGGCACGAAACGCACTTGTTACAAATCCTGCTGGGCAGGCTTATATCACAACTTCCTTTCAGTCTTCTGGTGCACCGTCCGCCTCAGCGGGTAACCAAACCTTTGTTCCTTTTGAAGGAAGTATCAAATCCTCCAAAACATTCCCTTGGGCCGACTTACTCAGAGACAATGCTGATGGATATGAGTTCTTAGACAAAGCAGCAATCAAAACTCTTTTCGATACAACTCGTGCTGTTTACACACCAGGAACCACAATTGTCAGTCAATGCCGCACTAACTTTGAAGCGCAGGTGAATGGATTTGCCTCTTTGAATATCCTGGGATACCCAACGGTTTATTATGATGGATCCCTTGTGGAATGGACTGCTCTTGTCGCAGGACATGGAACAGGTGCTATCAATCAAGTACCAGCTGACTTTAAATGGAGAACCGATATTGGGGATGTATCAACATTCCTTTGGTACAATGAACCAACTCACGTAATTCGCCCCACAGTCAATCTCACGGCAACAACCACAAAAAAATTCATCCAAGAAGATAAGGCTTACAAGTTTTAATCTCTTTCCCAGTTTACACTTAGTCTCCTGGCATCTGCCAGGAGACATTCTTTTTGAAATTCCCTTTGCAAGAATGTTTTTCCCAATCAGTTTGTCTTTATGGCAAGGAACGAAAAAGAAGAATCCATTCAAATTGGATTTAGAGAAACCATTACGCTAATAGTACCTTATTTTCAGAAAAAACTTTGGGGCCAGATCAAAGCAGTGATCTGGATTGTCTTATACCTTGCTCTCTTTCAGTTATTTATTTTACGAATTCCCATAAAAGAAGCAGGTCTCATTGCCTTAGGAATCTCAGCCGTTGTCCTTGGTCTCACCTTTTTTTTAGAAGGATTGTTTCTTGGCCTAATGCCCTTAGGCGAGGCCTTGGGACTTCGATTGCCACAAAAATTAGGCATCTTTAGCATCATGGTCTTTTCTGTTCTTATGGGAGTTGGGGCAACCCTCGCAGAACCTGCCATCTCCATCTTACGAGCCTGTGGCAGTAAAGTGGCTCCTTGGGATGCACCTCTACTTTATTTTTTACTCAACGAGGGTTCTCTCTATCTCTATTTATCCGTAGCCATCGGTGTTGGGATCTCTGTGGTGTTCGGAATGTTACGATTTTTATTTGGATTTTCTTTGATGCGGATTCTTGTACCAACAATATTTATACTGTTAGGTGTAAGTGTGTATGCCTACTTCGATGAAAACTTACAACTCATTTCCGGCCTTGCTTGGGATTCAGGAGCAGTGACAACAGGTCCTGTAACCGTTCCCCTTGTTGTAGCTTTAGGAATTGGGATTTCCAAAGTAGCAGAAAAAAATGAACAGAGTAGTGCTTATGGAGTTGTGACTCTTGCCTCTCTTTTTCCCGTTCTTTCTGTATTTCTTGTTGGGATGTATTTCTCGGAAAAATTACCTAAACCCATGCCAGAAGAAACTTTTTTCAAACAAGGGATTACATTAGAGCAAGCAAAACTCCTACTTGGCGACACTCACTGGACAGCACCTGTGAAAAAACTATCCAAACCAAATTCGATTACTCCACCTGAATTATATCAAAAGGCCAAAGAAAATATCTTCGGTGCCTTCCAATTGGCTATACGAGCGATTCTTCCCTTATCGATTTTTCTGTTTTTATTTTTAGCATTGATCCTGAGAGAAAAAATCCCCTACCCCGAAGAAGTTTTTTTAGGAATAGGTTTTTCTATCATCGGTCTTACGATCTTTAATTTTGGGATCATCTTTGGACTGAACAAATTAGGAGACCAAGTAGGAGGAAAACTTCCCTCCACATTTCGTTCTATTGAACTTGTAGACTCCACAAAATTCATCCCCAACTTCAACCCCAAGTCGGTATTAAAAGCAGTCAATGAAGAAGGGAAAGAAGAAAAATTCTTTTATCTCAAAGAAAGAAAGTCCTATACAGGAATTCCTTACCATGAAGAAAACTGGAACCGAATCAATAAAGTTTACGAATATGTTCCCATCCACGGCCCCATATTTGGAAAGGAAGACAATTTACTTGGATACTTAGTTGTTTTAGTATTTGCTTTCTTTTTAGGATATAGCGCCACCCTCGCAGAACCAGCATTATCTGCCCTAGGAAATACAGTCGAAGAAACCACTGTAGGAACATTTAGAAAATCTCTTCTTATCCAATCAGTCGCAGTAGGTGTTGGGCTAGGAACCTTACTTGGAATGCTAAAGATTCTACTCGAAATACCACTTGTTTGGATCCTTGTTCCGGTTTATCTATCCCTTCTTGTGTTGAACACCTTCAGCAAATCAGAGTTTATCGATATTGCTTGGGATAGTGCCGGTGTTACGACGGGTCCGATTACGGTTCCTTTGATCATTGCCATGGGACTAGGGATCGGAAACCAAATGGGAACTGTAGATGGATTTGGAATCCTTGCAGCTGCCTCCGCCTTCCCCATTTTATCAGTTTTACTTATGGGAATGGTTGTCGAAAAATCCCGCAAACTCTCGTTAAGTGATTCTGAACGAAAAGAGAAATAAATGAATTCGAAACTAAAAGCCATAAGAATCACTGCTATTGTTCATAGGGACTTAACCGACCTCGTTGTCTCCGCTCTTAAAAGAAATAGAATCCACTATTTCCACATGGAGGCGGGAAGGTATCCCGTCCTTGCCAAACGAGGTTGGTTGTTATTCGACTTTTACCAAAACCATTCCATCATCGATACACCAGTGACTATTTTTGAAGTCCTATGCGAACCAATCGCTGAAAACTTTTTACTGACACTCTTTCGGGATGCAGCGGAATTAAATATTCCAGGACATGGAACTGTATACTCGGAAACGATTGACTTACACAGTCCTGTTCCTGCTGATTATATATTCACTACGGAAGAAAAAAACAAAGCTCTTGGTTTTTCTGGGCTTACTGGACTTTTTTGTATCCTTCCTCGCGGATCGGCAGAACCCATAGCCCGTTTGGTTTTGCAAAATGGAGTGGCTGTTCCTACCATTAGTTATGGAACGGGAACTGGTTTGCGTGATAAATTGGGACTACTAAGAATCACCATTCCAAAAGAAAAAGAAATTTTAAAACTAATAGTCCACTCGTCTGACGCAGAACATGCGATGGATTTTATCATTGAAGTGGGTAGACTTGATCTTCCAGGGAGAGGATTTATTTTCGAATTCCCAGTGGGGCGGGGTTTACTCAATACTAAAGTTAGTTTGGAAGGCCCAAAACAAGCTGCCAGTATGGACCAAATCATTTCCGCATTAGATCAGTTATATGGAAACATGGATTGGAGGAAAAAATCCAACCAATTCCGTCAATCCACTCGTCATAGAAATTATTTCGAAGGAGTAAATGTTGTTCTCAATTGTAAGGAGGAATCTATCGAATCGGCACTGGTTAGTCTACGAAAAGTGGGGGTTTCTAGTTCCACTATTTCCCTGAACAAACTCATCCATTCTCAAATGGATAAGAATGCATTCACTCCCGCAAGAGAGGTAGCAAACCTTCTCATTCCTAAAAAAAATCTTCCCGAAGTTCTCTCTGTATTAGATGAAATTGGTTTTTTTGGTGAAGAATCAGAAGGAATTGTTTACACGATGGAAATACCCAAAGCCTTCTCTTACCAGTCGAAGCTGACCAAGAAAAAATAAAAATCCCCTCAAGAGCGGCTATCCGATCAGAGGGGACTAAGCCAATAACGATGAAAGCGTTACCAACATTAATAGAGGAGAATCTTTACTTTTTTTAGTAAGTAAGGATTACTTAAATCTTAGTGACCGCCACCCGGTAAAAATCCACCACCATTGATATCTAAAATATGTCCTGTGATAAAGGAAGATGCATCAGAAGCAAGGAAGGCAATGCCGTTAGCGATGTCTTCTGGAAGGCCCGCACGTTTGAGTGGGATTGCTTGCACCATACCATGTCTGATGTTTTCAGGAATTGCTTCTGTCATTTCTGTTGCAATAAAACCTGGGGCAATCGCGTTACAACGAACCTTTCTAGAAGCCATTTCGAGAGCCACTGCCTTTGTAAAACCAATCACACCTGCTTTGGATGCAGAATAGTTTGTTTGTCCAATGTTTCCGTTTTCACCAGAGATAGAAGAAAGATTGATGATCGATCCACCATTTTCTTGTTTCATCATGACTTTGATGGCTGCTTGTGTGCAGAGATAAGTTCCAGTCAGGTTTACTGCGATCACAGAATCCCACTGCTCTTTTTTCATTCTCATAAGGAGAGTGTCACGAGTGATCCCTGCATTGTTTACGAGGATGTCTACAGTTCCAAATTCTTTTTTTGCCGCATCAATTAGTTTTTGAGCATCTTCTTCTATTGATACGTTAGCAACAACAGCGATTGCTTTGTATCCTTTGGATTTTAATTCTTCCGCAGTGGCATTCGTTGCTTCTGGGTTCATATCCGCTACAACGATGTTGGCTCCAAGAGAAGCAAGTTTCAAACAAGTTGCTTTTCCAATTCCTCTTGCCCCACCCGTTACGATGGCTGTTTTTCCTGTTAAACTAATCATTTGGTTTTTCCTCTTCCTTTCTAATTCCTAAAATATTTTCTAAATGAAATGAATCTAAATGAATCCTTTTAATGTTTAAACCGAATCGTTTAAAAGAGTTTTGTATTCACCAAGCCTTTCTCGAATCCTGTCGTTGATTCCGTGTTTGGCGCACTCTGAGATGACACGGACTGCATTTTTTACGGCTAGTGCGTTAGAAGAACCATGACCTATCATACAAATCCCTTCTACACCTAAAAGAAGAGCACCACCATATTCCGCATAGTCTAAACGTTTTTTTACAGCTGTAAAAGTTGATTTTAAAAGCAGTGCGCCTGTTTGGGCAAGGCTTGATTGTCTAATGGAATTTTTCAATACGTTGAAAATGGATTTGGCAAGTCCTTCTGTTGCTTTAAGAACAATGTTCCCAATAAAACCATCGCAGACCACAACGTCTACTTCACGGCCACCACCATAAAGATCACGGCCTTCTACATTTCCCACAAAGTTAAAAGGTATTTTTTTTAAAAGATCAAAGGTTTTGACAGAAACGGTATTTCCCTTTTTGTCTTCTTCCCCATTCGAGAGAATTCCTACTTTTGGATTTTGGATTCCAAAAAGTTCACGGGCATAAATTTCACCCATTACCGCAAATTGTGCAAGATATTCAGGTTTACAATCGACATTGGCACCTGCATCTAACAGAAGCACGGGTGGTCCTTCTTCCCTGGGAATATGAGCAGCAATAGGAGGTCGCAGAACGCCCGGTAGGCGACCTAGATGTAGTAATGCAGCGGCCATAGTAGCACCTGTGTTTCCCGGAGAAAACACACCGATACATTCTTTATCTGCCACTAAACGAACTGCTTTGACTATGGAAGAATCCTCCATAGCGCGGACTGCTATCGAAGGAGAATCATTCATACCGATGATCTCAGTAGAATGAATGACACGGATTTTCTCAGTGTCATAATCAAATTTTAACAGGATATCAAGTAACTCTTGTTCGTCGCCGACGAGCGAAACCGACAGTCCGAATTCTCGTACTGCCATCACTGCGCCCTCGACTATACCTTCAGGGCCGTAATCTCCGCTCATCGCGTCCACGGCGACCCACATAATGGTTAGTTATCTTCGGTCGTTTTTTTAACTTTTTGAGCGACTACGAGTTTTCCCTTATAAAAACCGCAATAAGGGCAAACACGGTGGGACAGAACAAATGAACCACAATTGGAACACGGGTTTAAGTTAGGTTTGCCTATCGCGTGATGGGCTCTTTTCGTTCTAACTTTCGATTTTGATTTACGTCTCTTTGGGACTGCCATGGCTATCCTCTATGGAATTATAACTGGTTTTTACTATGTTTTGGAAAACGAATGTGAAAACAATATTTTAATTTTCTAGGCTCTCGATAAGAGACCGTAATTCGCTGTGTTTGTGATAAAAAGCGGAGCGATTGCATACCAAACGGGCTGTACTGAACAAAATGGACTCAAATTCCTTCAGTCCATTGGCTTTTAAGGTCCCACCAGTGGAAACTAAGTCCACGATGCAGTCCGAAAGACCCACGATGGGAGCAAGCTCAATCGAACCATAGAGTTTGATAATCTCGCAAGAAATCCCTTTCTGGAAAAAATATTCCCGGGTGAGGTTTGGGTATTTAGTGGCCACACGCACTTTGGAACGTTTGGCAAAAAGATCAAAGTCAGGAAAGGAGGCAAGGGAGAGGCGACACTCCCCCAGTTTCAAATCTACGGGAGCAATGAGATCAAATCCCCCTTCCCGGAGGATGTCCCAACCTACAATTCCGGCGTCAGCGGAAGCTTCTTCCACATAGGTGCAAACATCTTGAGAACGGACAAATAAAAGACGGAGGCGTTTGTCTTCGGAGACAAAGGTGAGTTCTTTCGAACCCTCGGATGGCAAAGAACTTAACCATCCTTTGGATAACAAAAGAACTGCAGTTTCTTCGGCAAGCCTACCTTTCGGAAGAGCCAAAGTCAACATAGGTTAGTTTTTCCCGAGTTTGAGGAGCAAATAACTAGAAAGAAGTTTCACATCTTCTCCAGATTCAGCAACGTCTAGTTTGACTGCTTTTTCTAGATACTGCTTGGCACCCGCCTTATCCCCGTTAAGGTAAGACAATCGTCCCGCCTGGTAGTAAGACCAAGCCTTAAATCCATTCAGTTCTCGTGCAGGTTCGATCACGGTTGCGGCAATCTTGTAGTTTTCTAAAGACTTCGCGTTATTTTTTTCACGTTCTCGGTAATTGCCAGCAATGTAAAAATATAGTGCTTTGATTTCTTTGGGAGTATCAATTTTTTTGGCCGCATCTTCCAGGTATCCGGCAGCTTTTCCGAATTCCCCTTTTTCTGCATAAAGTTTAGAAAGATCTTTCCAAACACGAAGCTCCATTTTACCGGTACTTTGGTTTTGTAAAAAAGATTCTAAACTTTGGATTTGAACATCAAGTCCCACTTTTGATTTTTGATGGGTGAGTTTCAAATCCTCCAGCGTTACCGTTTCTTTTTCAAAAAGGTAAGCACGGTATTCGAAAAATCCGATGATGACAGCTAACACAACAATGGCGGAGGCAAGGCTGATAAATACAGACTTACGATTCCGCGATAAAAAATGTGTAAACTTTAAAAAAACGAGTTCTGCTTTAGAACCTTCAAAATCAGCGAACTCATCCTTTTGGATGAGTTCTGCTTGTTTTTTTTGTTCGAGTGGGTTTTTTTTATGAAACTTATCCATGGACCTATCGGTTTTGGTTTAAATTCATAAAAGAACCGATGGATTCACGAGAAGGTTGGTTGTCTTCTTTCATGTATTTTGCCATCTCTTCACGTTCTACTGCTTTATCAAAGTCTTTGATAGAGAGAGAAATCTTCTTATTGTTAGGTTCGATTTTGACAACGACTGTGCGAACAGACTCGCCTACTTTGTAAAGATCTTCTAACTTGATGTTGCGACCATCTGGAATTTCAGATATGTGAACAAGACCTTCGTAACCTGGTTCTACTTCCACAAACACTCCAAAGCTAACAATGGATTTTACGCGACCTTCTACAAGAGTACCCGGCGGGTATTTTTTGCGAAGAGCTTCGTAAGGATGTTCTGAAAGTTGTTTTAAACCACAGCTAATGCGTTGTGCATCCAAGTTCACATCAAGGATTTTGTACTGAACTGATTGGCCTTTTTTCAAAAGGTTTAAAGGGTTTTTTTCTTTTTCATCCCAAGTGATGTCGGAGATGTGAATGAGTCCTTCGATTCCACTTTCTACTTCTACGAAAGCACCGTATTTAGTGATTCCAGTAATTTTACCTTCGAGTACGTTTCCGGCACGAACGTTAGCAGAAAGAGCTTCCCATGGGTTAGGAAGAAGTTGTTTGAGTCCGAGAGACAAACGTCTTGCTTCGAAATCAATATCCAAAATTTCAGAATCTACTTCTTGGCCTTTTTTCAAAACATCTTTTGGATGTGGTGGTTTTTTGGCCCAAGAAAGTTCTGTCGTATGGATGAGTCCTTCCAATCCTTCTTTGAGTTCTACGAAAGCACCGAAGTTAGTAAGGGAAGTCACGATTCCTCGCACCACCATACCTTTTTCGAGTTCTTTTTTCGCCCAAATCCATGGATCTTCATAGAGTTGTTTGATCCCGAGGGATAGTTTGTTATTCTCTTTATCTACTTCCAAAACAATCACTTCGACTTCGGCACCGATGTTGAAGTATTGTTTGAACGGAGCGAATTTTTTATAAGAAATATCGTTTTGACGAAGAAGACCGACTACATCGTAAACAGAGAGGAAAACGCCAAAGTTAGCAATCTTTACCACTTTTCCGTTTACTTTATCTCCGACTTTGACTTTCCCAAGGAGTTCTTCCCACTTCTCGCCGTTGATTTCGTCGAGGAGAGTTTTGCGAGAGACCACACCGGTCCTCGTTTTTTCATTTAATTCAATGATTTTGAAGGAAAATTCTTTTCCACCTTCTGTAGATTCTTTGAATCTTACCCCTACGTGGGAGGCAGGAAGGAAAAGTTGGATTCCTTCGCTTTCCACGAGGTATCCTTTGTTTTTGACTTCACCGACAATTTTACCAGAAAGTGGGTATCCATTTTGACTTGCGTCTTTGATGGTTTCCCAACCAACTCTTTGGTCCGCTTCTTTTTTGGAGAGGACACAGTATCCGTCGACCCGCTTTTTAATGATCGCACTGACTTTCTCACCGCGTTTTGGCGTTTCTGAGAAGTCTTCACGAGAAACACGAGCTTCCAATTTCTCTCCGATATCGAGGAAAACAGTGTCACCAATGACATCGACTACAGTCCCTTCAATGAGGGTACCTTTTCCTGCGGAGTTTTCTTGTTCTTGTGCTTGTGACTGCGATTCCCACTTCTCTAATAATTCGCCGAAGGAAGAAGTGGTCTCATTTTTGGGGGAGGATGGGTTGGTTGAATTCAATGGTTACCGGGATACAAAACTTAGATTTGCCCAGAGGATGAAACCTTGGACAGGATAGTATTTAGGACAGTTTCCGTGTCGAGGGTGCTCGTGTCAATCAGGATTGCGTCCGAAGCCTGTTTCAGGGGAGCCACAGTACGGCTGGTGTCACTTTCATCCCGGGCCACAATCTCGTCCTGGATGTGTTTTAGGTCGGCTTTAAAGCCTTTTGCAACTAATTCATCGTATCGGCGTTTGGCCCGCACTTCCACAGAGGCGGTCAGAAAAAATTTAAATTTTGATTTGGGAAAGACTTCCGTGCCGATATCGCGACCGTCCATGACCAATTTATGGGTTTTTGCGAATTCGCGGATATGGTGATTTAGAATTTCTCGAAAGGCTCGCCTCGGTGCAATGTAACGGATTTTTTTTGTGATCTCAGGATCGCGGATTTCGTGACTTATGTCTCTTTCCCCTAGGAACATCAAATTTTCTCCCGTAGAGGAAAGTTCACAATGTACAGGGATTTTGGCGACGGAAAATCCAAATTCTTTTTCGTCTCTATCCAAAAGAGTGGCATCGGCCAATTTTTCTGTATAAAAAGGAAACTTAGACTCATCCTCTTTGGTTTCCAAAAACTTCTCCCATATAGCAAGCGTTAGTGCTCGGTAAAAGGCTCCTGAATCTAAATAAAGATACCCGATTTTATGGGCAATCATTCGTGCGAGCGTACTTTTTCCAGAACCGGCGGGCCCATCAATGGCGATTACATTTTCTATATTCAAGATACTCATGAGATTATATCCTAAGACTAGAACGGGATTTAATTTCGTCCAGAGGAATTCTTATGTTTAAGGGAAGACTAACTCGTGGTAAACGATTTTACCTTGACATGTTTTTTTTTCCGCATAGGATCAGTGCCACTCGGTAGGATGTTAGTGAAACTAAGAAATCGCAATCTGGATCCAGAACGAATTGCCGACTTCGAATGTTTCCGAAGTGGTATCCTAGAGCTCATTGTCAAAAATGCACTACTGACAGACATACTAAACGAAATTGTTCGAGGAATAGAAACTCTAAACCCAACCATGATTTGCACTGTAGTGCTCATCGAAAATTCCAAAATCAAAATGGGGGCTGCCCCTTCTCTCCCCAAAATTTATAACGATGCCATTGAAGGTGTGACCATTGGACCCGAAGCTGGTTCTTGCGGAACCGCAGCTTACACTGGCAGACGAGTCATTGTCGAAGACATAAGCACAAGCCCCCTCTGGAAAAACTACAAAAAGATAGCTCTAGACGCAGGATTACTTTCTTGTTGGTCGGAACCAATACGTTCCCATACAAACGAAACCATTGGCACCTTTGCCATTTATCACAATGAGATCGCAAGCCCCAATGAATTTGATATTTTTATCATTGCAGAGACTGCAGATCTTGTCAGCATCGCAATCGAAAAATCCATTGTATCTACAAAACTCACTGAAAGCGAAAGAAGATTCCGAGATTTTTTTGAAAAGAATTCTTCTGTGATGTTAATCATCGAACCCAATACTGGAGATATCATCAACGCTAACCAAACAGCCGTTCAGTTTTATGGTTACCCTCATGAAATTCTTACAAAAATGAAAATCGATGAAATCAATATACTTCCACCAGAACAAGTAAAGCAAGAAAGGATGCGTGCACTCTCTGAAGAAAGAAGTTATTTTTCTTTTCCACACAAACTGGCAAATGGAATCATCAAACAAGTAGAAGTATATTCTACACCCATTGAAACGAGTAACCGCCACCTACTATTTTCCATTGTCCACGATGTAACCGAAAGAAAAACGGCGGAGGAAAAAGTAAAAACCCTTCTCTCCGAAAAGGAAATGATTCTAAAAGAAGTTCACCACAGAATCAAAAACAACATGACGATTCTTTATAATCTTTTGGATCTTCAAGCGGGCTTGCAGGAAAACCAAGCGATACGAAATTCATTAAAAGATGCCACAAGTCGGATCAAAACTATGGCTCTTTTGTATGACAAACTTTACTTACAAATGGCATTCCATGAACTTCCGTTAGATGCATATTTAATCCCTCTAACGAACGAGATTATTTCCCTCTTCCCCTACACAGTCAAGGCAACTACAGATATTGGAAATTTTCACCTAACTGCCGAACAACTGCAAGCGATAGGAATTATCACGAACGAGTTACTCACCAACAGCTTAAAATATGCCGGAGGTGTTTCCAAAGATTTAGAAATACAAATCAAAGCTTGGGAAGAAAACGGCGAAATTCATCTAATGGTTAAGGACAATGGGAAGGGCTTTGAATCACTCGATTCCCATCCAGAAAAACTAGGGTTTGGATTGACTTTGGTAATGATGTTAGCAAAACAACTTGCCGGCAAATTCACATTTAATGGAGATGCCGGAGCCGAATTTCATATTGTTTTTCCTATTCGAACCACCCATCCTTAGAAACAGGAAAAGTATATCTAAACCTTTTTTTGGAATTCCCAAAATAGGCAAATTCCATACGAATGTTTTCTATATGACCAAAATCATTACTACTATCTAAATACAACCGCACCTCTTTCTCCATAGTTTTCCTATAGAAATAATTATCCTTGATGTAATTGTACATACTAAGATATAAAACTTTGTTTTCTTCCGATAGTTTTTGATTTGGTTTTTCTGCACTTTGGCTTGCAAACCTGAGTTTTCCATTTAGAAAATGTAAATTAGACTGTATCAAAAAATTAGCAGGATTTGTTTGGTCCATCTGGATCACAAGGGGAAGTTTTACTTGATTACAATTCCAATAAAATCTCAGCGTAGGTTCTTCTAAGTTTACTTCTTTCCAAAAAAATTCCAGTTCATTCTTATCACCACAAAACTCAGCTGTCTTCTCATCGGAGTTCGGAATGCGAATTATGGCTTTTGGAAAAATAGAAAATACAGTTTGTATATGACTGTAGTGGGAATACACTCCATGAGGAATCCAGATCGTATTCTCTAATTTTAAAACTAACTCAGTCGCCGCTTGTTCTCCGTTTCTTTTTTTCATCTCTTTGTGAAGAGAGGTAGAGAGTGTGTCGATAAACTCTGGGAAAAAACGGTCTCCCGCATTAGTTTTTGTTATGGCTTGAAAGATAGTAAGATCCGCTAACTCAGTGCCCACCAGTTTTCTATATTGCCATAACAAAGATGGTATGTAGGCAAAATCTTTTTTGAAATCCGATTCAATGGATACGTCATAAAACCCGATTTCCTTATCCAAACGAAAAGAAGAAACTAAGAGTTGGCGTTTCACCGCTTCACATGTTTTGTGGGTATACAATTCTGGGTGGTCTAACAACGAAGCTGCATAATAATCCGAAATTCCTTCTGCAAGCGAACGACCGATGGAATTGTTTCCCAAATATTTTCCGGTAATCAAATGGGTATACTCATGATAGATGGCATCCGGACAAGAGGCCGTGTCTATGATTCGGTCAAAAGCAAATCTTCCAAAAATGGGGAAGTCCCATTTAGGAGCAAACCACAACTCACTATTCCAACTTCCTTTGATTTCCGAAGGGGGAATGGTTAGGGCAGTATTTTTCAGCGACACTTTGGAATCAAAATATTCTGTCGGCGAATAGGCGTAAGGTGCATCTACTCGAATTTTCACCTTGGGGTTAAATTCAGTGATTTTTTCTTTGGACCCAGACCTAAGGGCAATGACCTTAAATTTGGATTCGATTTTATGCAGTTGGTAACCTAAAGTCAAATACTTCAAATTCCCTTCCACTAGTTCTAGTGGGATTGGGGTTTGGTTTACACCGGAATGGATGACAAAATTTTCTAAAATATAATGTGTTTGGGATTTAAGACCTAGCTCTTCTAAAGTTATGTTTTTATGTACGAACTGCTTACGTTCTCCATCCCAATCTAAAATTTGATTTTCTTTTTTTACTTCAGCATTGAGATGAAACCCAAAGAAGAATGCGCAAATAGAAAATAAGAGATAAGACCTAGGTTTCCAACTATCTTTACGAAATGGTATATTCTTCATTATTTATCACTCGATTGAATCTATTTTTGATAGAGAAATCCTGTTTCTAGTTTTCATTAGGAATGGCTAGAAACAAGATTCTTTAAGTTTTTTTGTTGGAGATCCAATAAGACCTAGAATCCAAGTCCTACAGAATCATACATTCCACCAGAGACCACGTTTCCGAATCCACCTGTATGAATGAGGATGCCAACAACGGCAACTACAGTCACTGAAGCGAGTACGTTCTCAAAAACTTTGAAGTTGGTTCCATGAAGGTAGTTTCCTGTAGATTTTTTTAACTGAATCGAAGAAACGATCTTTTCCAAATCTTCTTCAAGAGTACCTGCAAATTCTGCATTTTTAATTTCTCTACTGATTCTAACAAATTCTTGCGGACTGATGTGTGCTTTGAGATATTCGTTTGCATCCTTAGTTGTCATTCCGTTTTTTACTAAAACGTTTGCTGCTTCTCTAACACTCATTTGGTTTGTGGGAGTTGCAAATGTTGCCTGAGCTGCAAACACGATAGCCAATACTAAACTGATTTTCTTTTTCATAAGATTATCCTTTGAATCAAATTTGTTTGAAGTGAAATGTTTCAAAACATTGCGCTAGAAACTTTGAATCCATCCTACTACGAAAAAGAATCCGAATCGTCTGATTCGATCGGATTGGAAATAAAACTACGTCCGGATTTATCGAGTTGGATGTTTTTTCAGGATTTTTTCTCTATATTCTCTAGGTGTGGTTCCGGTTTCCTTTTTAAAGGCTTCATTGAAGGTAGATTTAGAACCAAAACCCACATCATAAGCAATAGCAAGTAGAGACCGTTCCGGCTCTTTTTCAATTTTTTCCTTCGCCTCTTTCACTCGGTAGAAATTTGTATATTGATAGAAGCTGAGTTTGATTTCCATATTTAGAAATTCAGAGAGTTGGTGGGAACTCAAACTCATTCTTTCGGAAAGTTCGCGGAGACTTAGTTTTTCCTCTCGGTATATTTTTTCTGTTTCGAACAGGTCTTGCAATTTTTTCCGAACCAAACTATGATCAAGTTTGGAAATTTGCGAGATCCTTTCTTTTTTTTCATCCTCTACAATTTTACGAACTTCCAAAAAGAAATCGGGATAAGTCTGCCTAAGTACATATAAAAAACATAAAAAAAGTCCAATGGCAATTCCGGACAACTGATGGGCGATTTGACCACCAAAGGCCAAGGTTTTTAATCCGTTTAGTGATAAAGCCAAACAAAAAATGACAATAGTAAGCCCTATTTTTAATGTATAATTTTTACGAAATGTACTCCAACGAATTTGTTTGGATATTCTTCTAAAAATGCGAAGCATACACCATATATAAATCAGAATGGTAGGCAAAACTAAAAACAATGGTCGATTGTGAAAGGGATGCAAATCAGTATTTTGATTTTCTAGATAATAACTTTTGTTTCCTAAATTCCAAATTAGAATCAACACAAGTAAAACAACCAAAGGAACAAGCCGGTAAGAAAGCCTACGAAAAGAACGAAATTTTCCTTCTAAAACAGTAAGAAAGTATTCATCTAGTAACACTCCCAAACAAGCAACTACTGGTAAATCAGTCAGATACAAATAATACAAATGTCTGATGTTCTCTGAAGAAATTAAGTAAAAGTTAAACAATAAGTAACTAGTTCCGAGAAAAATAATCCCAAGTAAGATTTGTTTTCTATTTTTATGGTAACTAAAAAATTCTCCGATCGCATATAAAAATCCGAGCAGAAATGAAAACAAAAGGAAGAAGTTTAAGGATTCATTGTAATGTTGCAAGAAGAAAGACATCGTTACACCAGTTTCCATCAAAGAAGATGGCTTTATTTGTTACCTTTAGACTCAAAGTTGATTTCGATTCTAGGATGGCTACATTCATTTTCCTTAGGAAAGGAAATAAAATAACAAAACAAATAAACATAGGTCGAAATCATTTAAACACAATTTGTCCGATTCGATCGAAACGAACTAGGAATCTTTTCAAAAAATTAAAAGTTTTTTATGATTATGGCTACCAATTACGATTCGTTTTTTTAAAACGATTTAAGGATTTCAAAAAATCCAGGGAAACTTGTATCCACCCAGCTTGTATCGTCAAACGTTAGTTCTACGTTTGAGAGTTTAGAAAGAATGGCAAAACTCATAGCGATCCGATGGTCCATAAAAGTTTCTATGGCACAGGTTTTGATTTCCCCTACTTCTCCAAACTCATATCCATCTTTCGATTCATTTACAACCACACCAAGTCTTTCCAAGTTGGAAACCATGGACTGGATTCGATCCGATTCTTTTGCTCGCAGTTCTTCTGCGTGTTTAATCTCGAACCCACCTTCTGAAAAAAGACCAGCAATCGTAAGGATTGGAATTTCATCGATGATCGAGGGAATGAGATCTTCTGTAATGACAGACCTCTTTAGTTTCGAAGGATAAACTAGTAAGTCCCCAATTTCTTCACCACATTCCTGGCGTTTGGCGGTAACTTCAATTCTTCCACCCATATTTTTTAATACAGTTAAAATTCCCACACGAGAAGGGTTGAGACCAACATTATGAATGAGAAGAGGTTCACTTCCCCCCGCACAAAGACCAAAGACAATATAAAAAGCAGCGCTAGAAATATCACCAGGGATGACAAACTTAGCACCTGTAAAATGATACGGCGGTTTAACAGAAAAATGGACTGGGGACTGATGCTCAATATTCCCACCCAAAAACCGAATCATATTTTCCGTATGGTCACGAGAAACTTCCGATTCTTTGTATTCGATGGAAATCTCGGAAGCCAATGCCGCAAGGACAAGTGCACTTTTGATTTGGGCCGAAGCGATAGGACTGGAATAAAAATAATCCTTTAGTTGTTTTCCAGTAACTCGAAGGGGAGCTCTATCATTTCCTTCTACAGAAATTATATCAGCACCCATTTCCCGAAGTGGGTTCATGATCCTTGCCATCGGCCGTTTGCAAAGGGAGGCATCTCCTGTAAGAGTGGCCGAAATTTGAGGAAGGCCTGCGATAAGCCCTGCAGAAAGACGGATTCCAGTCCCTGCGTTTCCAAAATCCAAAACAGCCGCTGGAGATTTTAAGTTATTTTTTCCTGGGCTTTGTACGGAATAACTTCCTTTTCCGATGGGTTCGACCGAAAGCCCTAAACTTGCAAAACAATGTAAGGTATGAAGAGGATCTTCTCCTTCCAAAAATCCATGAATTTCTGATTTTCCTTGGGAGAGTGCGCTAAAGAGAACCGACCGGTGCGAGATAGACTTATCTCCAGGGACATAAATTTCTTTTTTGGCACTTAATTTGATTTGGGGCTTCAACATGTTGTATTTTTCTAAAAAGTATTTTGCAATTTGGTGCTTCTTTAGTAGGTTTTGACGGAAACCACGGTTTCGCAAACGAACAACCAAATGCCTCTAGATACCAGTAAAAATAACCAAAAGATCCCAGTCAATCCAGGTGAAGTCCTTTTCATCGGGGGCAAAGCCTCGACTTCTATGAACATCCTACACGAAGGATCGGTTCGAGTAGAAACCACTCTCGGAGACACAAGCATTGTTCTCTATAGTTTAGAAGGAGCAAACCTAACGCCAGGTATCTTTGCTCTTCTGGAAGGAACCCCTTACCCTTACACCATCCGTGCCAAAACATCTTGTGTTGTTTCTACTTATGTGATGAACCAAGCCAATGCAAAAAAAACACTCACATCCAAAGTTTCTGTGGGTGTCATGGCCGTGCGAACTCTCCTAAAAGAAATTGGAGAACTCTACAAACGAGTTCTTTCCATCAAAGGTCTTGCTTCCAAATTCGAACAGACCATGGACAACCTGGGTGCTGTGTATTATATCTTAAACCCCTCCATATTTTCTGATGTCACTCCTGGTGGACTCATCACTCGTGATGAAAATATCATTGATCCAGTGATGAAACTCATCCGAAACAATTTGGCCGGGTTCCAAGAACATGGAGGGATGTTACCCGACAAACCCACTGTGAATTTTCTAGAAGAAGACCATGGTGAGTTTTTTGAAAGTAACTATAACGAAGCAGTAGAATGGAGCGATGCAGAATTTCATTTTATCAGAAAAATTCTTTCGGTGAATCCAAAAATTTCACAGGCCCTGTTTGAAGCAGATCCCACTCTTTTGCAAAGTGCTGCAGAAAGTTATGTAAAAACCTATCGCGAGTTATTCGAATTATTAAGTAAAGAAACATCTGACCTTTCAGAAATGATGAATACGATGTTTGTTGGTGAAAACGCTCTGATTGAAAAATTTAACCTAACGTTAGATTTATTCAATACAGGTTATTCAACAATTCCATCTACTGTTTTGTTACCGGTAACGGAATGGGCATTAAAAAAATCTAAATCTTTGTTAGATGAATACAAACAGATATTTGGTTCTCCTTATGGAGCTGTTGGCAATAGTTTAGACAAACTAGAAACAAAACAAACAGAACTCACTGCCAAATATGGTCATGAACTTTCGGCACAAAAGAATAAAGATGATATGGCCTCACAAGGAAGTGAAGCCATCCGCGCAGGGATTGATACCCAAGCTCTCAAAGTGGAACTATTAAACTCGGCAAGTCAAATTCTAAACTATTCGCAAGCCGATCCAGAATCCGTTAAAGAGTTTTCTACTCTTATGGTTAAACTCAAATCCTTTAAAAACCCATTGGATCCAGAGCCAGATAACCGTAAAATCAGACGAACCATTTCAAAAACGTATTGGGAAGTGTATAAAAAATCTTTCTCAAAGTGGTTACAGTCAGGTAAACAGGCCCCCAAGGCCGTTGAACTTATGTTACGTTATGGTTACTTCGACGAAAGCCTTCTTGATGAAGGCCATATTGTAGAACTCGTTAGCCGATTGTACCAAGGGGGAGGAAACCCAACTGCACCCATCCATTACGGAACAGATTGGCTTGAAAAAATCTACTCTCGCGAAGTTCCCACATCCGTAGACGAATTGGGGCAAACCTTTTTTGAAAAACTCAAAATGGATCTTAAAGATTCAGGCATTAAGTCAGAAAAAGACATCCCACCAGATTATGATACCGGCGATGCGAGACTTGGATCAGAAATTTCTTCTATGTATGAACCAAACGTTCGTTTGACATCTGGTAACATTGCAAGCCATTTCCCTATTTTAACAAAATACCATATCACCATCCCATTGGAAAAATGTTTTGTATCGAAAGATGATGTGGAGAAAGCCCTGCAATATATCTTAAGTGTAGACTACACTGCTTTCAACCGAGAAGTGATTTACCGTAATGAAGATATTGGGATCAAAAACGAATTTGTCCAAAGATCCATTATTCCAGACTTCATTCTTGTGCCATCCATCGGACCAAAAATCATGATGTGGCAAGACCTTTCCATTTTCCGTGGTGCGGGATCCAAAGAATCTAGAGGTAGGATTTGTATTCCACACTTTGTGACGGGTGATTTAAAAACCTTTATGTTGGAAGCGATTGCCGCTTTCCGTTGGGAACTTTGTAAAAATATCCTTGGTCCCGATTGGAATAACGTCGGAATCCCATCCATCACAGCAGATTACACGGATTATGTGCAGTTCTTCAAAAAGAGTAAAGACCTTTCTCCTGAACTCAAAGAGAAGATTTCCTCAGAATTCAAACGGTTCCGTACAGACCGCGACAAGTTTGCCTATGATTATTCCATGTGGATTCGATATGAAGCAGAAGGGGTACAAAGGGTCAACCGTGTGGTTCGTTCCATCTTCTACCGCCACATTCCATTCCATAAAAACATCCGAGAAAAGGTAAGTTCACAACCAGCCTATGCAGAACTTCACAACCGATTCAAAAATGTTCGCACACGCCAACACAAGGAATTCGAAAACAAATACAAAAAGTATATGGATGCAAGTGGGAACCTACCCAAAGAACTTTATGAGAATTTGACTTTTTACGAAGTTTAATCCTTGCCAACTTCCATAGATGCAACATAATTGCATCTATGGAATCCATTCAAAAAGTCGATATTGCCATCGTTGGGGGAAGTTTTTCCGGACTCTCCGCAGCACTTTCTCTCGTTCGTTCCTTACGAAACGTCCTAGTCATCGATTTCGAAAAACCCTGCAATGCCAACACTCCCGCCTCGCATAACTTCATCACTCATGATGGAAAGGCGCCAGGCGAAATTCGGACCTTGGCACTCAATGATCTATATCATTATTCTAATTTTCAACTAAAGATTGGCGAAGTTTTATCTATAGAAAAAATAGAGAATGGATTTTTACTCCGAGGAAATGGATTCAAAGAAGTTCAATCTGATAAAATTATTTTTGCCACTGGCCTTAAAGATATTTTACCCGATATTCCAGGATTTCTTCCCTCATGGGGAAAGTCTGTCATTCATTGCCCCTACTGCCATGGTTATGAAAACATAGGGAATACAACGGGACTTTGGATGAATGAAGATGGCGTATTCGAACATTCTAAGTTTCTAAAATACTGGTCGAAAGAATTAACAGTTTATACAAACGGACCTATCCAATTTTCCAAAGAAGAAAAATCCAAACTTGAAAAAGAAGGAATCACAATTGTTTCAGAAGTTGTAAAAGCGCTGATTCACAAGGAAGGACAAATCTCTGCTATCCAATTGGTTTCTGGAAAAGAAATCCCGATCCAAGCACTATATACAAGATTGCCAATCGTCCAAAGCTCAAACCTACCAGAACAACTGGGTTGTAAACTTCTTCCCAGCGGACATATCGAAGTAACTAACTTTTATGAAACGAGTGTACCGGGAGTTTGTGCTGTTGGGGACATGGCATCAATGTTTCGGTCTGTGGCGCATGCAGTCCACTCCGGAAACATTGCCGGAGCGATGCTCAACCGGTCAATGATTCTGTCTTAACTAAACTTCTTCTACGAAGTATGGTCTTGTGTATTCTCTGACAATTTCAACCACAAAACGGCCCCAGGATTTGGGGTCTTCTTGGGAGATGTTTACTTGTTTGATTTTTGGGAAATAAGCAGTGGGTTTGAAAACAGTATGAGTAAGCTCCAAAGCCCTAAGGTAGTTATCCAATCGTTTTACTTTTACAAAATTGATGATTTCGTTTTGGATCTTTTCTTTTGGTAAATAACCCACAATGATCATTCGGGGAAATAGGTTTTTTTTCAAGAGTCCGATAAAGTCTTCAAAACTATCGACACGGTCAATAAACCCTTCGTAAGCACCACCCCCCAAGTTCATGATTTGGGTGACGATATCCATGGAAAAGGAAACTCCTTCCATGGTTGACATATCAGAAATGATCACAAGCCCCTCGTCCGGTTGAAAGACCTTAAACATATCGACACCCTTAAAGTGACGACGGAGGAGTTTTGCGGCCGATACATCGATTTCTTGGGCTTTGGCGAGGAGAACCTTCCCTTGAGGGTCTAGGATGGGGTCTCGCGTGATGAGGTACCGTTTTTTTACGGCATTTTGGTTCATGACTCGAAAGGCCTTTACTTTTTCCTCGATTTCATCCAAGGTTGAGTAACCAATCTTAAGTACATTTTCCCGTTTGCGTTTCCCTATGTCTGTTTCTTCCATGAAAGCTTGGTGCCTAAATCTTTGTATTGCTTATCCTATGGCAATTCTACCAATGTATAGCATATTTTTGTCTAAGGAATAGAATGAGGTTTAATTTTTCCCTATTTCCCCTACTCTTACTCGTAATTGGTTGTTCTACGGTAGATTTTATCCCAGAACCTGACTACAGGCCAAATGATTCCCGTTATAAGGTGAAAACCTGGGAAGAAGTCGAAATCCTTCGTGAACGTCCTAAACGGCTCTTCAAAATCGTAGGTGAAGTGATTGTACGCAATACAGAAGATCTTACTTGGGATGACTATGAACCTCGTGTCAAAAGGGATATGTTTCGACGAAAGATTGACGGAGTTTGGATGACAGAAAAAAACCAAAATACAGTCGATTCAGTTACAGTGGAAACAATGGACCAAAAAGGTCGTTCCACAAACTCTTATTTACAAAAATCAAACCTTCCTTATTGGAAGGGTTATGCTTATAGGTACAAATAAAAATTGTATGCCAAGAATCTTTGACTCTGAAATTTATATTTCCCCAACGGACGAGTGGATCTTCCGAGAAAACAAAATCGATAAAGAAGAAATCCTGCAGTATTTTCGTAACAATCTGCACGGTAACGATAAAGGTGTTTATATCGAAAATAAATTTGGTGATTTAAGTGAACATGGATACATTCGTATTGATGGATTCCCATGCCATGTCCTCCATGTGGAACTAACAGACAACACTATGGTGTTTTTTACCGATGATGGAAGGAATTATCCTTTTGGTGAATTTGAAATTTATGAAACTGAAGATGGTGGTCTACTTGGACTTAGATCTACAGAAGAAAAAATCAAATACCGATTCACGTGGAATGCGGCAAGAGAACTTTCAGATCATTTAGAGGAAGAAGGTGGTGTCACCTATTTGGAATGGAGTGGAGTGAAAATGGAAGTTCCGAAGTATACGGGAGAGATTTTGGTTCCTCTCCCCAAAGACTATAATTAATTCGAAGGAGCCTCTTCATCCGACTTCAATTCTCTCCAAAGGTCATTGGCCTCTAAAAAATCTTTTTTTAGAGTTAAGGCTTTATGAAGGTATTGTAACGATCTTTCTGGACGATTCCACAACTTGTAAAGTGTTGCTAAGTTAAAATAAGAAATATGTGGGGCATCATTTCTTTCGCAACGAATAGATTTTTTTAGCCAATAGACGGCTTCCTTATCATTCCCCATACGCAACAATAACACACCAATTTCATTACATGGGTTGCCATATTCATGATTTAAACTGACTGCTTTATAATATGAAGTCAGGGCGTCACCCCATTGACCAAGTGCGTTTTGCACCAAACCTAAATAAAAATAGGCTTCTTCGGATTCTTCCAATTCTAAACTGGAACGGAGATGGAATTCTGCTCGGTCTAAATCACCAATTTTAAAATGGTCTTTTGCTAAATCTAAGGAAAGTTGGAAAGAACTAGAAGACAATGAGATCCTCGCCTGTTTTCTTTCATTTTCGGATGACTTAAAAAATCTCCGTAAAACTATTTTTATTTTTTCAAAGACAAAATCAATTCTTCTGCGATTTGCGAAGCGGTCAGTTTGTAATGGTCCAAAATTTGATTCCTTTCCCCATGGTGGATGGGTTCTGGTGGTAAGGCAAAGGTTTTTAAGAACTTACCCAAAAGAGGCGACGGAATTTCATTCAGAAGAAAGCCAGAAGCACCTGCATGGATGTAACTTTCATCCAAAATCACAAATCGTTTGTTCTTTTGAATTTGCCCATGAACCAGGTCTGTATCATAAGGACGTAACCAAAATAGATCCACAACAGAAACTGTAACACCTTTAGTCTTTAGAATCTCCGCAACCGAATTGGCAATTGGTAACATAAATCCAAGAGAAAGAATCAGTAGGTCTTCTCCTTCACTCACAAGTCGTCCCTTTCCTTTGGTTACAGAAAATGGTGATTCAAACTTTAACTCGCGTAAGTCGCCACTATCTTTTGGGAACCGAATGGCGATGGGATGGTCTGTATAATCCTTCATAAAATGAAGGCTATCGATGATATCTTGGGCAGAACTCGGAACAAGAATGTCCATATTCGGAAGGCCAGCCAAATACCCTAGATCAGAAAGGCCTTGGTGGGTTTCGCCGTCTGGTCCCACAATCCCGGCTCTATCAATCACAAATCGAACCGGTAAATTCATAAGCGAAACATCTTCCACAAGTTGGTCCATAGCTCTTGTTAGAAATGTGGAATAAATACACATATAAGGAATGGCACCGCCACTGGTCATCGCACCGGCAAAGGCTACGGAATGTTGTTCGGCAATCCCCACATCAAAGGTATGTGAGGGATAGATCTCTTGGTATTCGCGAAGTCCCGAACCTTCAATCATCGCAGGAGTAATGACAGCAATTCGTTTGTCTTTGTCTGTTAAATCAGTCAGAGTTTTTCCAACAATTTTAGAAAGGCCGATTTTATTGGAATCGGAAGAAGCCATTTTCCCTGATTCTTTGTTAAACGGTGTCACACCATGGTATTTGATAGGATCGGCTTCTGCTGGTTTGTATCCTTTCCCTTTTTGGGTCAAAACATGTAATAAGATAGGACCTTGGATTTTTGAAAGATTTTGAAGCATTTGAACCACACGGTTTACATCGTGGCCATCAATGGGTCCAAAATAAGTGAATCCTAAATCTTCAAAAAGCCCACCTGGGCGCATCATAAAATGTTTAAAGGAAGTTTCCATATTATGAGCAAGTGCCTGTAAAGCGGGACCAATCAGGGGAATCCATTTCAAAAAACTATAAAATGCCGTCTTACCTTTGTTATAGATTTGAGAGGAGATGATTCGATTGAGATAATTGGAAATGGAACCAACATTTTTGGAAATCGACATATAATTATCATTCAAAATGACTAACATATTCGGTTTGATATGGCCTCCATGGTTCATGGCTTCGAGTGCCATTCCTGTGGCGATGGAAGCATCTCCAATCACAGCTGCGACTTTATAGTCTTTGCCGAGGAGGTCACGGGCACAAGCCTCACCCAAAGCTTGGGAAATGGAAGTCCCTGCATGGCCTGTGTTGTACAAATCGTATTCGGATTCTTCGCGTTTGGGAAAACCGGAAAGGCCCTGCCACTTACGAACAGTCGGGAGTTCTTTTTTACGGCCTGTGAGAATTTTATGAGGATAAGTTTGGTGGCCCACATCCCAAATGATTTTGTCAGTAGGTGTTTGGAACACATAGTGAAGGGCAACCGTCAGTTCCACAACACCAAGGTTACTGGCGAAATGCCCTCCCACATCGGAGAGGGTATCTATGATATATTCCCGAAGGTCATGGCAGACCTCGGGGAGCTCTGCTTCTGTTATCTTTCTAAGGTCTTCCGGAAATTGGATTTTGTCGAGATAAGGATACGATGGCATGTAAACTTCATGTTGCCGCCTTTTGGAGAGGCCGCTTCATTTTCTCCATATCTTCTGGGTTTGTGATTCCAAGCAATTCGTAAATCCGAACAGGCTGGGTTTTTCCTTTTACTCGCACTAAATCAAGTTCCCGAGTGACTACTCGGTCTTTCACTTTTTCGTAAGTATACTCCGAGATAATCACATTTGTGGTGTACATTTTATTGGACCCTTCTAATCGGGATCCTAAGTTGATTGTGTCACCCATACAGGTATATTCCATCCTGTGAGAGGATCCCATGTTTCCAACAACGGCTGGACCTGAGTTGAGTCCACACCCAATATCGATCACGGGAACATTTCGTTCCGCCCATTTCTGTTGGAGAACTTTCAAATAGTCTAGTTGTGCAAGTGCCGCTACGCAAGCATAGTAGGCATGGTCTTCCAAGGGAACTGGTGCTCCCCAAAAAGCCATGATCGCATCTCCCATATACTTATCGATGGTTCCTTTGTATTCAATGATGATGTCCGTCATTGCAGAAAGGTATTCGTTTAGTAACTTCACCAAATCTTCTGGACCCAACTGTTCGGAGATCGTCGTAAAACCTCGAACGTCGGAAAAGAAAATGGTAATTTCTCGTTTGGATCCACCCAGAGCCAAATTGTCAGGGTGTTTGAGAAGTTCATCCACAACGTCTTTAGATACGAATTTAGAAAAAGTTTGGCGAATGTACTTAACGTTTTCCTCTTCCGTTAAAATTCTAAACCCAATGATGGCAACAAAGACCACGATTTGCTCTATCATAACCGATGGAAGAACGGTGATAAGGTTGAAGGTTTGAAAAATATAAAGTGTAGCGACAACATAGAGAAACAATTGGGTCAACATAATCGCAAATCCAATATGTGTTTTCATCCGTGGTTGCAAAAATCCAATCATCACACCAAGTCCCACATAAATGAGAAAAATTCCCCAATTTGGTACTGTGGCCAAAAAGTCTTGGTTTAAGATTGTGTTTACTGCATGTGCGTGGTGTTCAATTCCCGACATATCACCAAACGGAGATAAATGGGAGTCTTTTGATGCCCCGCGACCTGTTGCATAATACATGGCAACAAGGAAGATTTTATTGTTAATTTGATTTGCTTCTAGTAATTCTGCATCCCAATCATTGGTGACTTCGAAAATTTCATTTTGTTTGAAAGAATACCTTCCTCCTACAAAATTGATTTCCATTTGTCCTTCCCAGTCAATAGGAATCACAACTTCCCTCTTCTCATTAGGAATTTGCATCACATCTCTTTCTTCAAACTTACGTTCTTTAATGTTAAACTCTCGAATGATTTTTTTGGGGATATTGGACAATTTGATATAATGTCCCATATTGACTTCTACATCCCTTTGTACATCAATCCCGTAGTATTTACAAACAATGAGTAAGTCGATGGATGGAAAATATTCTGTTTCTCTGTCTCTACCCGAGTTATAAACCTTCACAACAAGAGGCATCTTACGATTCAAACCAGACTCGTCTTTTTTTACGTTCGCAAAACCAAGACCAGCTGACAATTCAGCAATTGGCTCAATTGGTGGTTGTGGGAACTTAACCCAGGAAATTCCTCCGTCATTTTCATCGATCACGTTCTTGAGTTGGAATTTTCGAAGGATGTCGATTCGTTTCTCTAAATTAAGAACGGCTTCTTTGGACTCCGCGCTGACTTCCATAGGGTAGTCAAAGAGGACATTCCGGTTCTTTTGAAGAGCAGAGGCCATCTCTTCCGATTGACCGGGTTTGTAATCTACGAAGAAAATATCGAACATCAGAATGTTATTCGATTCTTTGAAAGTATCAATGATGTCGGCATAATAACTCCAAGGTAAGGGCCAAGTTCCTTGTAGTTTTTCTAGAGATTCAGTTGTGATACCAATGATATTGATATCCTTACGTGCTTTTGCTGGAGGTTGGAATTGGATGTACTCAATTCTTCCCGTGTCCCCTTCACTTTCGGTTTTGGTATTAGATCCACGTAAAAACTGGAACCTAGTGGATACAGAATTTTCTTCCAAATCTTTTAGAGGTTGGAAGGTATTGACCAATGTATACATAAAAATGGCGATCACATAAGATAACCAAATAGCACCTGACTTCTGTTTGTCTTTAGAAACCTTTTCAATGGTTTTATATACAAAGTAAGAAGAAGTAAGAAGGGTGAGTAAACCGCCAATAAGGAAGGAAAATTCGTATTCCCACCCTGTCATTACGACAGAAATGATCACACCAAGTGTTCCTAGTGCGGCAACGGTAACACTGAGATAGTCCAAAATCGAAAGCGATTTTGATTCTTTGTCGGACATAGAGCCTCTTTATTCGTTTGGGAATTTCCGACCATTTTCCCGAATTTTTTAAAGAGACTCAAATGTTTTTGATAGATAGAGGAAAAAAATTTAGGAAATCGATGTTCTGATCTTCGAAATGTAATCTGCCAATGCAGAAATAGCCTTC
Source organism: Leptospira abararensis (assembly GCF_016918735.1). Taxonomy (GTDB): domain Bacteria; phylum Spirochaetota; class Leptospiria; order Leptospirales; family Leptospiraceae; genus Leptospira_A; species Leptospira_A abararensis. Next base: position 13,908 of record NZ_JAFFPR010000006.1, on the reverse strand, counting down.
GAACGATCCGATCCGTTTTCTTCAATGATCCTTTGGATGGCAGAACCTATGATAATCCCATCTGCATACTGCGAAATTTGGTTGGCTTGGTCTGGGGTAGAGATTCCAAACCCAGCACAAATGGGCAATTGGATGGTTTCTTTCAAAAACCGGATTCTTTCCTGCAAATCCACGGAGAACTCACGCCTCTCCCCCGTAACACCAAAAGAGGTAACATAATAAATGAAACCTGAGGATGTTTTGGTTAGAGCCTGGATTCTCTTTTTTTCGGAAGCAGGAGTCACCAAATGGATCAAATCCATATCTCGAACCTTTAGCTCTCGAAATAAAGTTTCGCTTTCCGCAGTGTCAAATGGCAAATCGGGAATCACAAGTCCAATGATCCCAGACTCTTTTGCACGATCTAAAAACCTGGTAATCCCACAATGATAGATAGGATTGAAATAAGTTAGATAGACAAGAGGAGTTTCGGGTTTGTGGTCATGAATGGCTTTTGTCACTCGAAAGAGTTCCTCAAAGGAAAAGGAATTCTTTAAGGAGCGCGCCACAGCCCTTTGGATGACTGGGCCATCGGCAACCGGATCAGAAAAAGGAATTCCGAGTTCCAAAATATCGGCCCCGTTATCTAAAATGGTTTTTCCAAATTCGATAGAGTCATTATAGTTTGGATCCCCTAGAGTAAAGTAAGGAATAAAAGCGGATTTAAATTTCCCACTCTCGAATAGTGATTTAATTTTACTCATTTACTTCTTTCACCTAACAATCGCAACACTTCTGTAACGTCCTTATCACCTCGACCAGAAAGACAAATGATTAAATCCTTTTTCTTTCCCAGGTCCTTTGCCACATCCCGAGCCACATGAAAGGCATGAGCTGTTTCTAACGCAGGGATAATTCCTTCGATCCGAGTGACTTCCAAAAAGCAGTCTAATGCTTGTTCGTCTGTCACCATTCGGTAGTCGACTCTTCCTGTTTGGGAAAGAAAGGCATGTTCTGGTCCCACTCCCGGATAATCAAGGCCAGCAGAAACAGAATGTGCTGGTACAATTTGACCGAATTCATCTTGGATGATTAAGGTTTTTGTACCGTGTAAAAATCCTATTTTGCCATAGGTCAAAGTAGCGGAGTGTTCTCCCGGTTTTGGACCAAGGCCGCCCGCTTCCGCTCCGTAAATGGCAACATGTTTATCTTTTAGAAAAGCATGAAACATTCCGATCGCATTTGATCCTCCCCCGACACAGGCAACAATCGCACTTGGAAGTTTTTTATTTTCCTTTTTAAATTGCGCCTTTGCTTCCTTTCCAATGACCGCTTGTAAATCACGAACGATCGTAGGGAATGGATGTGGGCCAATGGCCGAACCAACGATATAATGTGTGGTTGAAACATTGAGTGCCCAGTCTCGCATCGCTTCGCTAGTGGCTTCTTTGAGTGTAGCCTCACCTGCTGTGACCGGAAGGATTTTGGCACCTAACATCTCAATTTTTTTGGCATTGAGGTTTTGTCTTTGGACATCCACTGCCCCCATATAGACAACTGTTTCCATTCCAAACATAGCACCTACAGTGGCGGTAGCAAGGCCATGTTGGCCCGCGCCAGTTTCGGCAATGATTCTTTTTTTACCCATAAAACGAGCAATGAGCGCCTGTCCTATGGCATTATTAATTTTATGAGCACCTGTATGATTTAGATCTTCGCGTTTGAGCCAGATACGAGCACCTCCCCAATGTTTGGTGAGACGTTCTGCATAGGTAAGTGGACTAGGTCTTCCGACATAGTTCCGCAAATAGTATTCAAGTTCTTTTTTGAACTTCTTACTTTTCTTTAACTTTTGATAGGTGGATTCAAGTTCTTCTAGTGCTTCCGTTAAAATTTCAGGAGAGTAACGGCCGCCGAATTCACCAAAATATCCAGGTAGGTTTTTGCCCATATATCCCAAGATACGGGAATAGGCGAATATGAAAACTGCTTCTTGGGTGGGGGGTGGGGGTTTTTGGGTATACTCTCCCCGCCCTGATCAGAGGGTGGGGAACTAGACCCGCCACCCAATGGCTTCCTTCTATCACAAAGCCACCATTCCGACCATCCTTTCTCCTGGTTCTAAAGAAAAAATCCAAAGAAGTTCATGTTCCCGCTTGTTCCACTGCCTTTTGTAATGTTTCTCGAAGTCCGTGGATTTGTTTCGTGAGTTTCCCCACCAAATCTTCATTGGTAGTGAAGGTTACTGTTTCTTCTGCCATGGATTTACGATCAAGGATAGTGATCTCACCCTTCTCTAAAAATCCTTTTCCCAGTGTGAGACGGATGGGAAAACCAATAAGCTCCGAATCTTTGAACTTAAAACCTGGGCCCAGGTCACGATCATCCCAAAGGACTTCGATCCCGGAAGCCACTAAAGCTTTGTAGATAGATTCAATTTTTGCAATGTCCTCTGGGTTTTTAGCAATACTCACCAAACAGACAGTAAATGGAGCTATAGAGACAGGCCAATAAATTCCTTTCTCGTCATTACATTGTTCGATGACAGTGGCCATACAACGGTTCACACCGATCCCATAACAACCCATAGTCGTTGTGGTGGCCTTACCCTTATCATTCAAAACAGTAATATCAAAAGCTTTAGAGTACTTTTGACCTAACTTAAAGATATGACCAACTTCAATTCCTTTTTCCGCAGTGAGGCCAGTTCCGCAACTCGGGCAAGGATCTCCCACTTGGGCTTGCGACACATCGATTTTTGTGACTTCTTCTTCTTTAAAAAACTTAGAAATTTGGGTTCCAGAAGTATGGTGGTCTATTTCATTGGCTCCCGATATATAACCAAAATTCCAATCGATCAGTGAATCAATGACCACTTTTAGTTTTTCTGATTTAGGAAATCCTGGGCCAATGAATCCGGGAACAAGACCTAAAGTCTCCATCTCTTTTGGACCCATTGGTCTTAGTTCATTACAACCCAAATGATTCTTTAGTTTGTTTTCGTTGAGTTCCCGGTCCCCTTCCAAAAAGACAAGAACATAAGTTCCGTCAGCCCATAGAGCAACAGCTTTCAGTAAATTTTCTTCTTTTGTCTTTAGAAACTCCGCCACTTCTGTGATAGTTTTTTTGGAAGGTGTATGGATTTTTTCCGAACCGGCAAACGGTTGTTTGCTGGTCTTTGGGCTTAAAATCACAGGAGTTTTTTCAATATTTCCAGAATACTGACAAGAAGGACAAATGGTGAGTGTCTCTTCTCCAATAGGTGAGACGACCATAAATTCTTCAGAAGCAGATCCACCCATATTTCCAGAATCCGCTTGCACAGGAATTGTAGTAAGTCCCATCCCAGCAAAAATTCTTCTATAAGTTCTCCGCATAGTCTGGTAGGTTTTATCCAAGGATTCATCATCCAAATGGAAGGAGTAAGCATCCTTCATCGTAAATTCACGGGAACGAATCACTCCAAAACGCGGACGAATTTCATCTCGAAACTTTGTATGGATTTGATAGACATTAATGGGAAGGTCTTTATAAGAGCGAACCATGGGTTTCACGAGAACACAAAAGGATTCTTCATGAGTGGGACCAAGGCAACTTTCATTGTCATGACGATCTTTCAAACGAAACATCTCTTTTCCCATTTTATCCCATCGGCCCGACTCTTTCCAAATTTCGCTCGGCGTTAAAATCGGAAGTTGGAATTCCAAGGCCCCTGCTTTGTCCATTTCAGAACGAACGATCCCTTCAATTTTTTTTAAGATACGAAGCCCTAATGGCAAATAGGAATAGAGACCTGCAGCAGATTTACGAACGAGACCCGCCCTCATCATCAACTTATGCGATGCCACCACGGCATCTTGCGGATCTTCTTTTGCAGTTGGAATTAAATAGGAACTAGCTTTCATCGATATTTCTCTTAAATTTATAGATCAATTGTAAAAACAAAAATTAAAAAATACGCATCACATCATTGAAGGAAACATAAAGTCCAAGACCAATGAGAAAGAAAAATCCCACTCGGAAGATGGCTTCAATTGCCTTTCTCGGGAGTGGTCTTCCCGTAATGGCTTCATAAGCATAAAGTACAATATGTCCGCCGTCAGCCATAGGGATGGGTAACAAATTCATTACCATAAGCGCTAGGGAAATTTTGGCAACAAAGTCAAGGTAGGTCACCCAACCATATTCCAAACTGATTCCCGCTATTTGTACAATCCCAATCGGGCCAGATAAATTTTCTTTGGGAGAAAGAAGTCCAGAAAACAACATCCCTATTCCTTTTAAGGTAGTGGATACATTTTCATACACTTTATTGGAAGCACCAATAAACGAAGAGTATATGGTTGATTCTTTCTGTAACTTCTCGGCTTCAAATTTCATCGAAGCTCTGAAACCCAAAAGTCCAATAGGTTTCAGATTGACATCTGCCGAATACTTCATATTTCCAATCCAGATATCTTTTCTTCCTGAATTGTTTTTCAAATATTCAGAAAAAGAGTCCGCCTTATCAAAAATTTTGTCTTGGATTTTTAGATTCGAAAGTCGATTCTCAATTTCGGCATCGTAACTATCCAATCGAAAGTAAGAAATTCCTAATTCTGAAAATTTTGGATGTTTGATATCCCAAAACTCAAATACGTTCGCACCTAACACAGGTATTTGGATGGTCACAGTTTCTGTGGCCCAAGGTGTGAGGAGTGGATAGGTTTTTCTTTCCACAATGACTGGAATTGTTTTTCCTTGGTGTTTGCCTAGTTCCGTTTGTAATTCAGGGACGGTATGAACATCCACACCAGCCACTTGTAAAATCATATCCCCATCTTTCAAAAAAGAGAGGGCACGCCTACGAAGAGATTTTTCTCTTTCTTGGATCTCTCTATGTTTTAAGATTTCTTCTGGAATTTCATCCTTTCTTTCTTCGATTTTTTCTTGGAAGTAAAGAGAAGATTTATCATCACGATCGAGTAAGTTCGCCATAAAATGGCTAATCTGTTCCCCGTAGGTAAAGGTTGCCACCACTCGCCTTTCGCCGTAAGGCATCACACCAATTGTGGGATGACCGCCAGCAGAATACAGATTGGGTACAATTTGTACGGTTTTTGTTTCTTCTTTTCTTTTGAAAGTGACTTCCAAAGGATCCCCAGAAGTCAAACTCACGTTGGTGAATATATCCTCGAAACTTTCTGTATTTTTGCCATTAACAGAGATTATTTGGTCCCCTGTCCGAAGGCCCGCAGAATAAGCTGGACTGGATACTTTACTGGCATCTTCGATAAAAATACGATTGGAAGAAGGACTGTCTCCCGATAGTTCCAAAATAAACAATAAAACAAAACCTAACACTAAATTGGCGAACGGACCTCCAAGGACAGGAATCATTCTGCGAAGTGGTGGAGTGGAAAGTAAATCCCCTTGCCTTGGTTTTTTGTTTTTGCTATAGTCATCTCCACGGAAAAGAACATAGCCCCCGATGGGGATAGCGGTGATTTGGTAGATGGTTTTCCCAATCCTTTTTTTCCAAATCCCTTTTCCATAACCTAACGAAAAAATCCGAGCTTCCACTCCGACCAATTTCCCACATAAGAGGTGCCCCAATTCATGGATAAAAATAGAAACCGCTAACATAAATACGGCGCCGAGTATCATTACGATCATAGAGTCACTCCCCCCTTCACAAAATCTTTTTGAATATAACTACGAGTTTCCCTATCTTTTTCTAAATACCCTTCCAAATCCTCAGGGAAGGAATTGGAAATTTTGTTTAATGCGGATTCGATGAACTTAGGTATGGCGGTAAACGAAATCCGTTCCTCTAAAAATAATGCCACAGCTTCTTCATTGGCCGCATTGAATACGGAAGGTGCCACACCACCTGCTCTTCCTGCTTGGTAAGCAAGTTTGAGACCTGGATACCGACTTAGATCTGGTGGAAAAAATTCCAAGGTTTTCCAAGTGGATGGTTTTCGTTCGATAAGCATCTTGGGTGTGGGAGTCGGATAAAATAAAGAATGAGCAATGGGATAAATCATATCAGGATGGCTTGTGTATTGCAAACAAGCCCCGTCCATTATTTCAATGATCCCATGAGTCAGAGACTGCGGGTGGATCACCACTTCAATTTCATCATAAGAAAATCCAAATAAAAAATGAGCTTCGATGACTTCGAGACCTTTGTTGATAAGACCTGCCGAATCGACTGTGATCTTCGGACCCATAGACCATGTTGGATGGTTTAATGCCTGTTTTACGGATACATGTTCTAATTCTTCGATGGGAAGTGTGCGAAAACTACCACCGGAAGCAGTGAGCGTGATGGCACGGATATTGGATCTTTTTTCTCTTTCAATCAATTGAAAAAGTGCATTGTGTTCGGAATCCACAGGAACCATAAGAGTCTTATGTTTTGCCACCAAACGGTTGATCAGTGGCCCAAAGGTCACAAGAGTCTCTTTATTGGCAATGGCAATTTTTTTGCCCGCTTCGATGGCCGCAATCGTAGGTTTTACCCCGCGTGCCCCCACAACAGCTGTGACAACCACATCCACAGTGCCAAGCCTCACTAAATCAGAGAGAGTTTCTTCCCCATAAAGAATGGTTGTGGATTTATATTTGGATCCGAACTTCCCCTCTAACTGGGGATCGGTGATTGACACTACTTCTGGGGAAAATTCCTCAATCAGGGTTTTGGCAAGTTCCAGGTTGGAATGGACTGAAAAACTCCGTAAAGAAAAGGGATCTCTAAATTGGCGTAGAACCTTCACTGTGGAAGAGCCAACAGAACCAGAAATTCCTAATACGGAGACTCCTACCATGTAACTGTTAGACCGATCTCGGGAAAGAGAATCAGACCGAGTATCCGAGGATTCCCTTAAAGAGAAAGTAATAGTAGATCACAGGAACCGTAAAAAGAAGGGCATCCGCTAAATCAAGCACCCCACCATGGCCAGGAATTAAATTTCCAGAGTCTTTGATTTTGGCATCTCGTTTCATCGCAGACTCCGCCAAGTCACCCATCACCGAGATCACAGAAATGACAAAGGCAAGGATCACAGATTCCCAAACACCAATCGGTAATTTCAGACCACTAAAGTGTTCCCAAGTGGCATTGAGGATTTGAACTCCGAGAACCGCCGTGATATTTCCCGTCACATACCCTTCCCAAGTTTTTTTAGGAGAGATCTTTAAACCGGCTGGGTGTTTTCCAAACCAACGACCACCAAAGTAGGCTCCGGCATCACTCATAAAAGTAATAACAGAAACTAAAAAGATATAATAGGCTCCAAAAGGAAAGGCAAGGAGGAGTAAAAAATGCCCAATGGGAATGGCCAAATAAATGGGGCCTAACATCGTTGCACCAGCAGAGAAGAGAGCCCCGTCTAACGGTCGTCTGAGGATCTGGAAAATCCATACAGTCAAAGACAATGCGATGAGTAAAAAAGGAACCGGATGGAATCCTTCTCTTAGAATTTTCGACAACTCCAAAACAAAAGCAGGAGGTGTGACTGCAAACTGCATTCCTAAAAACTGGATGTAGTATACAGTAAAAATCAAAAGGGAAAAAAGAAGGCCGGTTCCAAAAAATGGTTTGGAATCTTCTCTTTTACAAAATCCGTAGAGTTCTTTCAAACCCAAATAAATCAGAGTACAACCGAACAAAAAGAATTCAAGGTAATACCAAGAACTATGGAAGATCATAAACACATATACAAATGTTAATACAATTGCAGAAAGGATACGGAGTGTTGTCTCACTCATAACAAACCACCAAATTTACGTTTTCGGGAATCAAAAAATAGAAGGGCTTCCTCTAAAGAGGTTCTTCCAAAGTCCGGCCAAAGTGTATTTGTAAAATACATTTCAGCATACGCACTCTGCCATAAAAGGAAATTGGAAATCCTTTGTTCTCCCGCAGTTCTGATCAATAAATCTACGGGTGGTAAAGGGAATGTATACAAATATTTTTCAAATTCTTTAAGGCTAATCGCTTTGTCTAAAGATTCTTTTTTGAATTTTCGAGCAGCCATAATCCGAGAAAAGTTACTCAAGATTTCTTCGTGCCCCCCGTAGTTCAAACAAAAGTTGGCAGTGAGTTTTTTGTTCTTTTTTGTGACCGCCATCGCATGGTCAATCTTAGTTAAGACTGTTTTGGAAAGTTTGTTTCTCGCACCACTGTGGTGGATGCGAATCCCTTTCTCGTGGATGGTACTTAGCCTTGTATCAATAAACTCAACTAACAAACCAAAGATGGCTTGGATTTCTGTGATGGGCCGTTTCCAATTTTCTGTGGAAAATGCATAAAGAGAAATGTTTGGGATTTTATATTCCAAAGCCACATCCAAAAGGCGATCGATTGCATTCGCCCCTTCTCTATGGCCTTCGGTTCTTTTTTTCCCTTGGCTTTCGGCCCACCTTCCATTTCCGTCCATGATGACAGCAATGTGCGCGGGGATGGTTTTGAACTTCATAGGAAATTAAAGAGTAGTGATCTCTTTTTCTTTTTCCTTTTCCAATTCTCCCAATTTGGCAATATAAGAATCCGTAATTTTTTGAATCTTATCTTGATGGCCTTTCACTTCATCTTGGGACATTTCTGCCTGGTGTTTTTTTAGTTCATCGTTGGCATCACGGCGAATATTACGAATGGCAACTTTTTTTTCTTCGCCTTTTTGTTTGACAACTTTTGCGAGTTCTTTTCGTCTTTCCCCTGTTAGTTCAGGGATATTAATACGAATGCTAGAACCGTCGTTATTGGGTGTGAGGCCAAGGCTTGCCGCAAAAATTGCTTTTTCAATATCTTTCAACATTCCTTTTTCAAAAGGAGTGATGAGAATGACTCGAGGTTCTGGGCAGGCAATTTTTCCAAGTTGGTTTAAGGGAGTGAGTGATCCGTAATAGTCCACTCTTACATCTTCCACCATCATAGGATTTGCTTTTCCCGTACGAATCGTACCGAAGTCTTTTTTTAAAGCTTCAACGGTTTTGTCCATTTTGGACTGCATGGATTTTATAATTTCATCTACCATCTAGAATCACTTCCTCTGAATTGGAGATTAATGTACCGATAGGTTCCCCATCGATCAGTTTCCTTAAATTTCCTGCCTTAAAAATATCAAAAACGATGATGGGCATATTATTGTCCATACAGAGACTTAAGGCAGTGGAATCCATCACCTTTAGACGGTGTTTAATGGACTCCATAAAAGAAACTTCTAAGTAACGTTTTGCACTTGGATCTTTTTTTGGATCCGCAGTGTACACACCGTCCACTTTTGTGGCTTTGAGGATGACTTCACACCCTACTTCCACAGCACGTAGCGAGGCAGTTGTATCCGTTGTAAAATACGGGTTTCCTGTCCCGCCGGCAAATATAATAACACGATTTTTTTCTAAATGGCGAACCGCACGTCTACGAATATAAGGTTCAGCAACAGATTTCATTTCGATGGCAGAAAGAACTCGGGTAAACATTCCCTGTTTTTCGCATGCATCTTGTAAGGCGAGACCATTCATAATGGTGCCGAGCATTCCCATGTAGTCTGCTGTCGCTCGGTCCATTCCGGACTTGGCTAAAGTTTCGCCACGGATCATATTTCCACCACCAACCACTACGGCAACTTCAAGACCTAAGTCATGAACTTCCTTAATTTGACCGGCAACGGAAAATGTTTTGTTGGTATCAATACCAAGTTCACCCTCACCGGCAAGAGCCTCGCCGGAGAGTTTGATTAAAATTCTTTTGAAACGCGGACTAGTTCCCACCTACTTGGAACCTCGAGAACCTACCAACAGTAATGTTCTCTCCAAATTTCGCAATGGCTTCTTGGAGAAGGTCATTGATGGTTTTGGAGTTGTCACGAATCGATTTTTGGTGGATGAGACAAATCTCTTCAAAGTATTTTTTCATTTTACCAGGAAGGATTTTTTCGATTTGTTCTGGTTTTTTGCCTTCTTGTTCAAGAAGAGCTTTTTGAACACTCATCTCACTGTCAATTTCTGACTTAGGGATCGAATCTTCATTTACGTAAATTGGGTTCATCGCAGTGATTTGAAGAGCAATCTCTTTTCCCAGAGCTTCGAACGCTTCATTGTTGGCAACGAAGTCAGTTTCACAGTTCAGTTCCACAAGAACTCCTGTTTTTCCTGTTCCGTGGATGTAAGCGATTACTTTTCCTTCCCCAGTCTCACGACCAGCACGTTTCGCCGCTTTTGCCAAACCTTTCTCTCTCAAATAAGTGACTGATTTATCAATATCGCCACCGTTTTCTTCGAGGGCTTTTTTGCAATCCATCATCCCCGCGCCTGTACGTTCGCGGAGATCTTTAATTTGTTCGGAGCTAACTGCCATTACTCTTTCACCTCTGTTGCTGGTTTTACTTCTTCTGCAGCTGCGGGAGCATCTGCTACTGGAGTAATAATCCCTGCGGCCGCTGCCTCTTCTGCTGCTTTTTTAGCTGCTTCTGGATCCAATGGAATGTCTTTTGCTACTGGAGGAAGTTCATCGTCCATAATGAATTTTCCGGACTCATCATACTCACCTTGGTATTCAAGTGCCAGTTGTTCTGCGTCCATATCTTCAGCAAAATTAGTTTGAATGACTTCTCCACCTGTTCCTTCGAGTACAGCATTTGCCATAGTATCAAGGAATAAAGAAATCGCACGAATGGCATCATCGTTACCTGGAATTGGGTAATCGATTGGTTCTGGATCACAGTTAGTATCAATCACTGCAAACACTTTCAAACCAAGTTTTTTTGCTTCACTCACAGCAATTTCTTCTTTTTTAGGATCGATGACAAAAAGAATTTCAGGCACTACAGCCATATCTTTAATTCCACCCAATGTTTGGCGGAGTTTTTCTAATTCACGTTTGAGTGATAGTGCTTCTTTTTTAGTACGAGCTTCTTGTTCGAAAGAGTTGTTCTCTTCCATTTGTTCGAGTCTTTTCAAACGAGCAATCGACTTCTTCACTGTATTCCAGTTAGTAAGAAGTCCACCTAACCAACGGTTAGATACATAGTACATACTGCACGCTTGTGCTGCTCTTTCAATGGCACCACGAGCTTGTTTTTTAGTTCCTACAAAAAGAACTTTCTTACCTTGACCGGTAAGTTTTTTTAATGCATCGTAAGCTTCTTTAGTTTTTTGAACTGTTTTTTGAAGGTCAATGATGTGGATCCCGTTACGAGCTGTATAAACATACGGACTCATTTTTGGATTCCAACGACGTGTTTGGTGACCGAAATGTACGCCTGCTTCTAGCAGACTTTTCATGGAAATTACTGACATAGTTACCCCTTTTTTAGTGCGAGATATCCAGACGCTACAAGACCAACGATACTTGCAGGGGTTAGCTGGAACTCGACTTTAATTATGTAAAGCTCAAGAGATACTGGGGATTCAAACAAATACCGAGAGAGATAGTTTGTGCCAAGAAGTCGGTCAATGACCACTCCCGCCACAGCTCCCGCCATCAGTCCCAAAAAAAGCACCAAAAGTAGGTTCCCGATTTGGGTTTTGTTCATCCAAAAGCACCTTTGTCAAGCTTCCCTGTCAGAATTTGGAATTTAGGCAGATTGTCAAGGGGAAAGGAATTCTTAAGATTTGAAAAGGCAGGGTTGGGGCGCCTCCCATCCCACTAAAACCCTAAATCGAATCGAAAAAGGACCGGGCTCCTTCGGGGTGCGCGTTCGCTCCCGTCCTTCGGACCTTACGCCCTCCGGAGCCCTGGCGCGGGAGATGGGATGGAAATCAAACTTTCTTAAATGCCAAAAAAATCGCAAAGAACTTACTAATACAGTCAAATATATGTATTGACATACATACCAAAAAACATAAAATTTATGTGTGAAATTTGAATGGGATTCTAATAAAAATCAAGATAACTTAGAGAAACATGGCGTAAATTTTTAAACTGCACAACTTGCCTTCCTTGATCAGAATAGAATAATTTCGAAAGACATTTTGCATTCTACAGATTCAGAAGAAAGGTTCTTTTGTTTCGGCTTAGTCTCTCAGGGAATCATTACCGTCAGATTTACAATTAGAGGAAAACATATCAGAATCTATGGAGCCGGATTCTGGAGAGAAGGAAAAAAGAAGTATGAAAAAGAAAACAACTTACACTAAAACTCCTAATGATGTTGCGAAAGCTATCAATTCTTCTATAGTGATTCATGATTTTTTACCTCCACCAGATCAATTAATCACCAAAGAAGATAATTCAAAAGTCACCATATTGCTGAGTAAAAAAAGTATTAGTTTTTTCAAAGCTCAATCAAAAAAGTCGGGCGTTCCCTATCAATCGATGATCAAGAAAGTTTTAGATTTATATGCCGATAAATTTGCACATAAGTAAAATGATTTTGGAAGCATTTCACATACGGTAAGCACCGAATGAAATGGACCGCCACCTTATTTCTGTTTTGCTTCCAAAATTGCCTGATTGGACCCAGTTTTCATGGATTGGAAAATTTGGAATCAGCAAGGGATCACAATCGAGTCTACTATGATGAAACAACAGGAAAATTTGTAACCATACCTAATTTTCGCGGGAACGTAATCAAACTTGGAGATGTAGTGCTAGGTGAGACAAAAACCATAGATTCAAATCGAAAGAAAAAACGGATCTGCGAAAGAAACGAAACGGAATTAATCAAAAAAATTGATTTTTTAGATGAAAGAACCATCGTCTCTATTTACGAAACTTCCAGTTATTTATGTATCGAGTATTACTAGTATTTCTTTTTTGTACCTTCTTTCGTTGCCTTAGCCACCAAACCTTCCAACAGGTGGTCATTCCCAAGAAAGAATACCAAATCACAAAACGTCTCCCCTTCCTCATAAACACTTGCGACAGAAAGGCAGTACTTTCCAATAATTTACTAGAAAGATATCTCATCGCCCGTATTTGGGAGAATGGAGAGTTTCGAATTGCTTCCTTATCAAATGAACCATTTGATCTTATTGAAGATTTACGGATTTACCAATCCCATGATTATATATGGTATTTATCTTTGATTCCATTATTTTCTGGTTATACTTGCGACCAATACCACCTAACTGGATATCTACTCTATTTAGATCCCCAGTCAAAAGAAAAATTATATTCCAAACTGGCAAATGATCAGTTAAAAACTTCTGGGCCAGATCTTCCCATCATGGCATTTCGAGAATACAACTTAATCGATGATACAATTCTATCCCAAAAAATTAAAGAATCCAGAGAGAAAAAAAAGAATCTAGGTTACAACGAGACCATTTATCATAATTATAAACCCAAAGTTTGGAATACAAAAACAAAATCCGAACTTGTCTATTTATCCAATGACAATTTGATTGATTATTGTTTAGAATTCCCTTATGAATGCGTAAATGATCCAATTTACATTAAAGAAATTAGATCGAGAACCACTCCAAACCTAAAAAAGAATCCAAACCCGATACTTTTTTCCAACCGGCTCCTAGAAAAAATCCAAACCACATATGACAAAATCTATTTTGGATGTTATTGCCGAAAGAATCCAGACTTCTCCATCTATGAATCTTGCCCCATCGATTCCTATGGGTTGGATTCCATTTGCAAACAGAAGTTCGATTGTTTCCAAAGAACAAGTGGATTCGAAACTACACAAAACATTGGTCAAAACCAATGCCAAAAAAAATTTAAAAACGATTTATCCGTTCTAATAAAAACCAAAGAACCAAAAGATAAAATACATGAGGGGAATGAGAACTTTGAAAGAATGATTTTTTATGCTAAGAAAATTTGGGCGCTGGAAAATTTGAAGGAATTAGACTAACGAATGAAAAAAACGAGGCCTTAATTCGTCATGAAAATTTATATTTATAAAAAGTTTGCAAATAATGGAAAAGTCTTATTCAGAACCATAAAAACGATTTCTATATTCTCCTGGGCCCATACCTACATTT
>NZ_JAFFPR010000054.1 GCF_016918735.1 Leptospira abararensis | reverse complement strand
CGTTTCACCATCATTCGGAATGTACACTCACCGTCAATCAACTTTTATAAAAATTATCCCGATTTATGAGACAATTTGCATTTCTATTTTCTAATTAAACAAGAAGGTGATCCAGTTCCAGATCTCTTTTTTAGTTTCCATCTCTTCGGTTTAGAAGAATAAAGAACTTTGTTTCTGACCAATTTCCGGCACTCCCCTCCAGTAACCAAACATCTGTTTCATCAAATCAGGAAATTGTTTTGATTATTCAGTAAATATATTTCAAGAACATTCTGTTACAAAAAAATACACTTGACCCTTCTCGAAAATAGATTCTGTTTATCACGCATCCATTTCAGAATTTAACGCAAACTATCTTAGGAACAAAAGAGACAATGAAAGTTATATTCACTTTATCAATTCTCTGTTTCATTTGTATTCCCATCTCCTCCTGTATCAACATAGAAACCGATTCTCCTAAATTAATCCGAGGTGTTCTTGACATATCAAAACATAATTTTCAATCTAAACCAATCGTTCCTCTGATTGGCGAATGGAAGTTTACTCCTGGTAGGTTTGATTTAGCGGAAGGAAAGGATACAATCCTAGTTACCATTCCAGATAACCCTCACTGGAATTCGTATAATCCAAATCAAAATGGATTAGCTACCGGATTCGGGATCGGAAGTTACTTAATTACGATCATCCCCCCTAAAGAACCGATTCCCTTAAGCCTAGATTTTAATATTGTATTCTCTGACTGTAAAATATACCAAAATGGAATCTTAATTGGATCCATTGGAGACATCTATGGGGAGAATGCTGGTTTTGATCGTCGACCCATTCAAATTCTTCTTTTGCCAACAAATGATAATCAAGTTCACCTAACAATTCTACTTCGAAACCGTTTCTATCAAGCAGGGGGGATTCGGTTCCTTCCACTCCTCGGGAAGAGTGAGTCTTTAGCAACAACAAGAGACAGAGAGATATTCGACGAATCATTGATTGTTGGGGGACTTTTCTTTTTGGGACTCTACCAGTTAGGAGTCTACTTTACTCGTGGTAGAATCCTTGGATCTCTCTATTTTTTTCTCTTTTGTCAGATTATGGCATTACAAATCCTTGCGACGGGAACGCGGTCCTTATTTCTCATTATGGGTGAACATTCTAGTGAACTCATCTTTAGAGTCAATTTTTTTAGCCAATATGCAGGGGCCGTATCGGGACTTTATTATTTTTACAGTCTTACCCGTGAGTATCTACCAAGTTATATCATTCATGGAATGAGTGGCATCATTCTCATCCCAGTATTCATCACTATATTCGGCCCCATTTATACAATCAGCTATCTACATCTCTATGTTCTCACTGCCCTGACCTTTCTTTTAGCGATTGCCATTTACTTAATCATTCGCTATATAAAAGACAAAAGATACGGGTATATCTATCTTGGACTATCTTCGATACTACTAATAGGTTCTGCGGGTAACGATATTATATTATCATTATTACACATAACTGAACCCATGTTACTTTCCTACGGACTTTTATTATTTGTTTTTTTCCAATCTATCTTTTTATCTAAACATATATCCAACGAAATCATCACTGCCGAATTAAATTTGAAAGCAGCTAAATACCAATTGATTCAGTCAGAAAAAATGTCATCGCTTGGGGTGATGGTGGCAAGTGTTGCACACGAAATCAATTCACCACTAAGTGCAGTTATCGCTTCTGGAGCTGCAATAGAAGAAAGAATTACCGAACACTTTCGCCTTCTCTCAAAAACCAATCCAATCCCAAGCGATGCATTTCCAGTATTTTTATCATTAATTGATTTGGCATTAAATCAAAACGATCTTTTTCCAACAAAAGAAACAAGGCAGATCAAACAGGAATTGGCAAAACAAATAGAGAGTTTGGGAATGAGCGAGGCAGAAAATAAAGCTGATCTTTTTGTATCACTTGGTCTACGCGAAATTCCAAAGGATTGGGTTCCTATTCTATGTGGTAAAGATGGGGGCACATTTTTTGTGGTAGCAGAACGAGTTGTTTCTATCCTTCAAGGAACAAAGACCATTCGGATTGCTGCCCATCGCGCAGTGAAAATTGCACAATCACTAAAGAAATTCACACATTTTGATCCCAAAGCAGAAAAACAAACAATCGACCTTGTGGATTCTATTGATATGGTTCTCACTATTTTCGAAAGTTCCTTGAGGCAAGGAATCGAACTCACAACAAATTTTGAAGAAATTCCACCTATCGAGTGTTATCCAGATGAATTAAATCAAGTTTGGACCAATATGATCCAAAATGCCATCCAGTCCATGAACGGAAAAGGAAAGTTAAAAATTAAAATTGGAGAAAAAGAAATAAAAAGTAAACGCTATGTTTTTGTTTCCATAGAAGACTCCGGCGCAGGGATTCCCAAAGACTTGGAAACCAAAATTTTTGATCCATTTTTTACCACTAAACCTATCGGAGAAGGAACTGGACTCGGACTTTATATCACAAAACAAGTAGTCGAAAAACACAACGGGATGATAGAGTTGGAAACAAAACCTGGAAAAACGGTATTTACCATCTACCTTCCCGGCGTATCTGAATGAATTCCAAAGAGTGAGGTTTATCAATAGAACTTAACGTCTATCAGGTAGACGAAAACTCACAGTAGTACCTTTTCCTTTTTCGCTTGTCGCCCAAATTTCTCCACCATGTAATTTAATAAATTCACTACAAAGAATGAGACCGAGCCCCGTTCCCTTTTCACCTTCCAATCCAATACTAGTGACCTGCGCATCCACACGAAATAATTTTTCTAAATCGGAACTATCCATTCCGATACCATTATCATGACATTCTACACGAATTCCATCTTCGTCTTGCTTTGCGACGATTTTAATTTCACCATTTTCGTTTGTAAACTTAATCGAGTTTGTAATGAGGTTTCTAAGAACTGTTTGGATCATTTCTGAATCGGCATAGACATAAGCCAATTCAAAGGGAATCTCCGTTAAGATGCGGATGGATTTTTTCTTAATTGAAGGTTCCACTTGTTCTACTATCTTTGCGACTAGACCAACCAGGTTGATTTGTTTGGGACGGAAAGGCATATTTCCTGTTTGGGTTCTTGCCCAATCCAAAAGTTGTTCCAAAAGTCCATACAACATAGATGCAGAGTTTTGAATTTCATATATGGTTTCTTTTTTTTCCGTATCCGTATGCGTATCAAAATCAGTATACATTAGCTCTGTCAGTTGTTTGAAAGCCCCCAATGGATTTCTTAAATCATGAGCTATGATGGAAAAAAATATATCCTTAGTTCGATTCGATTCACTCAGAAGTTTTTCTGAGGTGTGTAGAGCTTCGATGGCTTTATTCTTTTCAAAAACTTGTTTTCTAAGTAATTTGGTTCGATCAAATACTTTTTTTTCTAATTCGAATCGATAGGCAATGAGTCGTTGGTATTGTAACGTGATAAACTCTGATAATATCGAAAAAGGTATTAAAAACGATATTAAGTAAATATACGAATCAAACACACCTGGATAAACGAAAGGACCAACTCCCATTCTAGTCATCAGTATGCTAGAAAGATATAATAGAAAAACTCCTAAGGTAGCACCTCGGATTTGAAACCGATAACCTAAATAAATAAGAATCAAAAAAGATAAAAAGAAAAGGTAAGGGAAATGATAAACTATGATTGCCTGAACTAATACAAAAGCAATTGTCCAAAGGATGAGCCGAATCGACAGATTCTCAAATCGAAACTTCCTCCAAGCCATAAAGAACGGAACAACAATAAAAATTCCAATCGTATCACCAAAGATAATCACAATCAAGGTGCGAAAGATTTCAGCAGAATCTAATTTATAAAAATATCCAAAGGAATAAAGAATTCCACCAAGACATATTATAGAAATCAAACTCGAAAGAAAACAGACATAAACCACAAAGTAAAAATTATCTTTTGCGGAACTTAGACTTTTTCGAATTTTTCTTAACCAGAATGTATAGGCTAATGTGGATTGGAGTGTATCGATTCCTGCAGTCAGGCAAATACTTAGGTACAAACCAAAACTATCCAAACCATGTTGGCTACTGATCAGGCCGTCTTTATTGGCAAGAAAACTCGCAAGCCAAATCACTGGTAAATAGCGATATCCAAAGAACAAACAACCTATGAGCCCAATACCGGAAGGAATCCAAAGAACTGCCAAGTTCACTGGTTGGAAGGAAAAAAATTCCATTCCCAGTTTGGCTGTTCCTATATAGAGCAGAAATAAAACGAATCCCTTGAAGGATTGCTTCCAGTTCATGGGGGATAGATTAGTGGATGGACAATAGGAGAAAAGCGAAATTATCTTTGAAATTTCTTCCCCAAAGTAAGGGATACCCCAAATTCAATAGAAAGTCCAAAGTTTAAACTAAGAATGTAATAGAAAAAGGGACTTAATTCCCGAATAATAGTGACCGGAAATCCTTTGCAATATCTTTACTTTTCATAAAGTATGTACCAACTAACATAGAATCTACGATTCCTTTGTATTTTTGCCAATCCTGAAAACTTTCAATCCCAGATTCAGCCACGCGAATGATGGAACTGTCCAACTCAGGTGCAATTTCCTCAATTAGATTTTTATGAATTTCGAATGTATCTAAATCTCGAGTATTGATGCCAATGGTTGTGGCTCCAGAATCGAGTGCTGTTTTGACTTCTTCTTTGTTGTGCGTTTCCACAAGGACTGAAAGGCCCAGACTTTTAGCATATTTATGCAAGGAAGTAAGCTCTTTCGGTGAGAGGATCCTAACGATTAGTAAAATTGCAGAAGCACCAAAGGCGTAAGCTTCGTCAATCTGGAGAGGGTCAATGATAAAGTCTTTACGAATGACAGGGATTTTGACTGCTTCAGCCACGGCTGTCAAATCAGATAACGATCCAAAAAAATATTGGGAGTCTGTAAGGACAGAGATGGCACCAGCCCCGGAAGATTCATAAAGGGAGGCAATTTCTACAGGATGGTATTCTGGCCGAAGCACACCGGAACTAGGACTTCCTTTTTTACATTCCGCAATGACGGAAATGGAATTGGTTTTAAGATACGATTCCCAAGGTCTGATGGGAATTTTTCGAGAAGGAAGGGACTTCCCCCTCCCCATACGAATTTCCTCGTGTTTGGTTTCTACTATCTTATGTAAGACAGGATTCAAAAAACAACTTAGAACGCTTTTAGCGCTGCATCTTCCGAATCATAAATATCAAAAAGAGAAGTGAGTTCAATGACATCAAAGATTCGTTTGACTGCCGGTTTGATGTTCGAGATTTTAAGGGCACCCTCTTTGGAATTGAGTTTGCGGAGAGTGGAAATACAAGCTCTGAATCCAGAGGAGGACATGTATTCAACGTCTTTCATATTCAAAAGAACCTTTCTATGCCCAGCATTATCGATGAGTTCCATAAGGCCCTCTTCCACTTCATTTGCCACAGAAACGTCCAATCGACCTTCCAAATAAACGACTAGTTTTCCGTCTTTCACTTCGTGTTTCAGCACCGATTTACCCAACCTGATATGATTTTACAAAATCATCGTATTTTAGCGGAGTGTCAATCAATGTTTTCTTTATCTATTCCAGCGGCTTCTGACCTCGCCAAATTCCAAAAATTCCTAATTTTAGGTGGGGGATCCTCAGGGGACTCCTCTGCCAAATTATTAAGCTCACAAGGAAAAATCTGTATACTGGCTGACAAGTTCCCAGAGAAAGCGAACAGAATCTTATACGCAGAAGTTTTGTCAGACAATCACCCACAGAAAATATTAGAAGGGATTGATTGTATCATCAAAAGCCCAGGAATCCTACCGAACCATCCCATTCTAGAAGAAGCCAAAGAAAGAAGGCTTCCGATTTTAAGTGAAATCTGTTTGGGAAGAATTTTTTATAAAGGTCCTATCATTGGAATCACAGGTACTGATGGAAAGTCAACCACCACAGCTCTCACCTACCACATTCTAAAATCTAAATTTCCGAATTCTCGGATGGGGGGGAATATTGGTGTTGCCTTTACTTCCTTTTGTTTGGAACCACTTGATTTAGTGGTTTTAGAACTCTCTAGTTATCAACTAGACGATTCACCTAACCTGGAATTAACGGCGTCTGCCATTTTGAATTTGGCATCCGACCACTTAGAAAGACACAAAACAATGGAGTCCTATGCCAAAGCCAAATGGAAAATCCAAAATTTGAAAAACCCTGACCATACAGCATTTGTAAATCCAATTTTTTTTCATTTCCTTCCGAAAGAAATGTCAGAAAATACCAACTTACATCTTATAGGTGAAAATCAAAAATACTATGTTAGCTTAGATCCAAACCAGGTACATACCCCAAATCATATTTATGATGTTTCTAGGTTTCCTCTAAAAGGGAAACACAACCTCATGAATTTATGTTTTTCTATTGCCCTTGCGGAAACTATGGGGATGGACAAAGAAGAAATTCAAAATCAGTTTGAATCCTTCCAAGGACTCCCACATAGATTCAATCGCATGGATAACTCGGGATTCCAAAATAAATACCAAGAGATCCAATTTATCAATGATTCAAAATCCACGAACATCCATTCCATGCTTTCGGGAATTTCCGGATTTAAAAAAGGGGAAGGGCTATTTTTGATTCTCGGTGGAATTCCGAAACTTGAACCTATCGATTTATTTTTAAAACGATGGAAGGAATTGGAATGTCCTCTTTGGGTTTATGGAAAAGCGATCGAAGTATGGAAAAATGAATTTGATACCACAGGTCTTCCAGTGAGTTACTTTCCCGACCTCCCTTCGGTTGTCCAAGATCTAAAAAACAAAATAGATTTTAAATTAGATACAAATAAGGGTAGAAAGATTCTTCCCCTGTCTGTGATTTTTTCACCGGCAGGGGCAAGTTTCGATTTGTATAAAAATTTTGAAGAACGAGGAAACCACTTTGAAAGTTTGATCAAAGAAGAGTTTTCTTAATTCTTATTTTCATCCGCGAATATGATAACCACCATCTACATGACGAATTTCACCAGTGATCCGGTTTCCTGGACGAAACAAATAGGCCACTTCCTCAGCTAAATCTTTTGCCGTTGCATTTCCTAATGGAGAAAGACTGTCACAACTTTTTTCTGCTTCTTCTAATCCTTCAATCGCCGAACCAGCTTTACTGGCCCTATAGGGAGAAAATCGAACTGCATTCACTTGTATTTGTTTCTCTTTTCCTAATTCCATTGCCATTTCTTTTACAAGCCGTTCCAATGCAGACTTTGCTACGCCAATATTTTTGTAAGGGTGGGATACCACTTTTTCTGCTCCTAAGTAACTCAATGCGACGATAGATCCACCTTGCACCAGTATGTTGCGCTGATAAAAACTTTGTATGAGCGCAAGTAAGGAAAACGCAGATACATTCATGGCATCCATAAACTCTTCACGCGATACAGTCATTATGGGTTTTACCTTTCCTTGGCGAATGGTTTTATCCATAGCGATCGAATGTAAAACAGAATGGACCTCTAACCCTTGATTTAATAGAAATTCGGCAAAGGAATCAATGTTAGCTTGTATAGTGACATCTAATGGATAGGTAATCACATCTTCACCTAACTCACGATTCACGGTTTGCATAAAATCGGAGTATGTGCGTTCCAAAAACGCGAGTCCAGCTTCTGAAAGATTTTGATGAAATTCGGTTTTCCCAAGCCCAGTACAGATGAGTTTTGCACCCATTTGTTTACATTCTTTTGCGATCACTAATGCAAGTGATGACGAATCTGTAATTCCGGTGATGACTACAGTTCGACCTTCTAGATTAATATTCATTTTGACCCTCACCGATTAGACAAAAGAGGGATTCCACTGAGCGAAAAAATGCGAACTTTTTTTCGTGTTTTATTTATCGTTTATGCAAAATTCTTTCGTAAGCGTTGCTACCAATAAAAATATCTAACAAATCCCCATCGATATGTTGGTCTCGCACTTCCATCTTTAGAATGTCAAATGCACGATCCAAGGGGACGGCTTTTTTGTAGGGGCGATCCTGGTCTGTGAGAGCATCAAAGATATCGGCAATGGCCATCATCTTAGCTTGTACAGGAATCTCTACAGCCGATAGGCCTCTCGGATAACCCGACCCATTTAATTTTTCATGATGACCATGGGCAATGGCGGGAACCATTTTGAGTTCTCTTGTCCAAGGGATTTTTGAGAGAAATTGAAAAGTATGTTCTACATGGGACTCAATCTCTCGCCTTTCTTCAAAATCCAAAGATCCGCGACGGATTGATAAAAAACCAAATTCTTTTGGCATGAGCAAATTGAGTTGGTTCCCGTCGGTGGTATGATAACTCATTTTAGAAATCTCTTCTAAAAAGTTAGAATTGCCTTCTTCTAAAATGGAAGGTTCGTTGGATTCCGAAATGACCCGAACCATTTCTTCTAATTTTTCTTTTTCTAAAGAATATTCCAGATGAATGGATCTTTCAAACTCCGGATAACCATTGTTACCATGTTTTTTAAGATATTCAATTTTCTTTTGGGCGAGTTTTGCTTCCACATCCTTCAAAATAAATTGAAAACGCCATCGAATTAAATCCAACTCGTAGTCTTCCAGTTTTTTAGCTTTAACCAGAACTTTTTCCCGAACCCCAACCTTTCCAAAATCATGAAGAAGAGAAGCGTAGCGAATTTCCTTCACTTGAGATTCGTTAAAATAAATATCTTTAAACCGTCCTGTTTGGATGGCATTGACAGATTCCGCAAGTCCTACAGTGTATTGTGCCACACGGAAAGAATGTCCCGATGTTGTGGGATCCCGAGATTCAATGGCCGAAACACTGGCTGTCACAAATCCTTCAAACAAGGTTTCAATGTCATGAACCAAATTATTGTTTTGGATGGCGACAGCTGCTTGGCCTGCTACAGCCATCACCAACTCTTCTGAATATTTATCATATTCTAGAATCGAATTGGTTTTCATTTCTTCTAAAGTAAGTTTCGTCTGAAAGTTTTTCTTTCGGTTGATAAGTTGAATGACACCCACAACTTCATCATGGTGGTCTTTCATAGGAACCACTAACATTGATTTTGAATAATAATTACTCATTTTATCAAAATCGCTGTTGAACTTATATTCCTCACCACCGGACAATTCGTACACATTCGGAATATTGAGCTGTTTTCCAGTAAACGCCACATAACCTGCGATACTCTTTTTGTTAATGGGAAGGATAAATTCATCGGAGCTTAAATCGAGAGCAGAGATTTTAAATCTTAAATTTCTAGGATTTCCTCTTTCATCTTTTTCCACCAAATACAAAGAGCCCGAATCGGAATTGGAAATTTCACGGGCTGAGTTCAAAATATCACGAAGGAGTTTCGTAAAATCTTTTTCGTTGGCAAGACTGATTCCAATCTTTGTAAGTTTGGAAATTTCGTTAGTGGACACATTGATCCGTTTTTGGAGTTCGAATTTATCCACAACCATCTGGAGGCTAGTAAAAGCATTGGCAAGAGCCTTTACCAAAAAAACGAGAGGGGCATCATCGGGAACATTGGTAAAAAATAGATCTTCTTCAATATTAAGCGCAATGTAACCAGTATAATCAATGGGGGCCCGAATAATGAAGTTCGACATAATGGTTGGATGGTTTTTTAAGAATTGGTGGATTTCTTTGTGTTTGGATTCCAATTCATACCGAGAGATGTAGAACAACACTTTGGCGATATGGCCATTCGAATTGGATTCAATTTGATCCAAGTCAGCAAGGGTCAAAACCTTAGCTTTGATTTTTTTGGAATAATCGGCAATTTTGCCTTCAAAAAAAGGATCATCAGTGATGATGAATTTCGAATCCGAAGATTTGGTCACAGACATACTATCGACATGAAAAAATCGACTGTCGATTGTTTTTTACAAAATTAATCTTACTTTTGTTTGTTTAAGAGGATGATCCCAAAACTGAGACAGGCGACCAAATAAAAACTCAAAAAATAGAGAATTTGGACCCCTAACAATACATAGGGTGCATGCACCCACTGGCCTCGTTCTATAAGGAAAAAGGGAAGGAAAATTCCCAAAATAGAAGGATAAAGAAAAGAGATCACACCCCGAATTCCAGACTCGGACCAAGAGAGAGTCGAGAGGTAAGAATAGAGTAACCTTCCAAAAATTCCTGCTAGAATACTTAATGGAAGAACCACGAGAACCTCTGTTCCAAGACAGGTAGAGAATGCAAGCGAACCAATCCAGATTCCTATCTCGGATTCGGCTGGGACCGTTTCTTTTTTGAATTTAGAAACCAATTGAAATCCAACGTGGGAGGAGATCCCATAGAGGAGTAAAGTAGCCACTTGTTTGTAAAAACTCCATTCGACCTTCCAGGGAGAAAGAACCAAAAAGGTGACTGGCAAAAAACATAAGTAGATAAAACGAAAAGAATCATCGCCTAATATAGATTCTTTGTTTTCTTCGAAATTCCAAAACATCTCTCGCGCCCAAACAAATGCTCCGAGAGAAATGGCAAAAGGTAAAATCAAGGTATTGTCTTGGACAAGAATGGTCGTTTGAAAGAATTGAATCCCAAACAAAACGCTAACCCAAAAAGAATATAAGAAGATCGAAATAAAGATACGACGGACAGATTTTAAAGTGAATATCCTTCCTTCTAAGGAAGAATAAGAAAGGAAAAGCAATAGATTACTTTTCGTGATATAAGCAAAAAGTGAATCTGTATTCCAAAGTTCGGAGTGAATTCCCCATTTCTTCAGCGATTCTGTGATGATGAATCCGAGTGAAGTAATGGCAGTCCATTGAAAGAGCAAATCTTTCCGTTTCCATTCCTCGGTGTTTTT
The DNA here is from genome assembly GCF_016918735.1 of Leptospira abararensis. Lineage (GTDB taxonomy): Bacteria > Spirochaetota > Leptospiria > Leptospirales > Leptospiraceae > Leptospira_A > Leptospira_A abararensis. Next base: position 122,110 of record NZ_JAFFPR010000054.1, on the reverse strand, counting down.
TGCGAGAGAGTGAAATAAAAAGAAACTAGAAAGAATACAAAAGAGGAATTCTGTTTCAACTAAATTCATGGCTGTATTTCCTCGCTGACAGTAAAAGGAAGGATGGAGTAAGGTGGTTCTCCATTCCTATCCAAACTTTGAAAGTTATGATGAAAGCCTCTGATGGATTGATTGCCAATGAGAATAAACTTTTCTTTTCCTGCAGGTTTCAAGAGAATACTGCGATTGAAAAAATAGAGAACCGGATTGGCCTTTAATTCCTTTCCCATGTTTTGGAAATGCGGAAGGATTTTTGTATATGGTTCATAGATATCAATGGAATTGGCGGCACGAATGATGATGGTTTTTCCTTTTAAGTTCGGAATCGGTCGATTGCGAAGGATCCAATTGTTTGGGTCATAATATAAAGTTTGGAACTCCCCCACTCCATCAGCAGAGAGTATCCTAATATTAGAAAAAGAGTATAAACGGTCTTTTAATTCTGGTTTTACTTTTTTTAAAAACAAATCCACTTCGCCGGGTAACTCCCATAATACCACTTCCATACCCGAAAAATGTTTGGCCACAGCAAGGGAAGTAACACCCGGATATTCCGGATGGTTTAGCGCAGGCCCAATGTCAAAAAAAACAATTTGATTTCCTTTTTCAAATCGTTTCAAGTCACCAAACAAAGTTTTACGAAGGATTGACATGGGTTTAGAAAGAAAGGCATTTTTATTGAGTAAGTCATCTAAAAATAGATTGGTGTCTTCCAATCTATTTTCATAAGTCCTCGCCCGAATTTCTTCCTCTTGCCCATTAAACAAATAACGACCTGTATAGGAACGAATGGTTCTTTCTTCTAATTCCACAAAGGAATTTAGGCTCTCTTGCTCCCAAGTATATGGGTAAATGGGTTTTCCTATTTCAAAACTTTCGTTTGTTGGTAGGTCAACAATTTGTCCATAAGGAGACAACCGAACATATTGTTTGTAAAAGTTTTCAGCTTGTTCTGGATTATTTTTTAGCTTCGAGAGTACAGCCAAATTAAATAGAGCATAACGATGATAAGGTTTATCTTCTATTCCGTAGATGGATTTTGCATTCACGAGAGATTCCCAAATGGATTTCGCAATACTCCATTTACCAGCTTTGTACAAAGAGGCACCGTATAAATTATAAGAATACAAAGCGATGTCGTGATTGGGAAAACTTTCACCTAAAATCAATTTCCTTTGGTCTTGTAACAAAGCCAATGCGGCATCATAACGACCTAAATCATAATATACTTTAGCTAGGTTGTAGTCCAAGTAGATTTGTTCCAATGAATCAGTCAGTTGTCCACGAATCGAAGACAATTCATAGGAAGCCAGTTCCGTTTGGGATAAATCGTATAACAAAAGTCCGTAAAAATAAGAATTTTCGATGGAAGACGGATCTTTCAGGAGTCCCAGAGTTTCATAAAGTTTTCTGGCAGAAGTTAAGTAATATACTGCCTCTTCTTTTTTCCCATCTAAAACCAATGCCTTTCCGAGAAGGGAAATGGTATCGGCATAATCGCTATGGAATACAGATTGCGAAATTTCTCTTTCTCTTCTGGCGGCACTAGCATATTCAATCACCTTACCAAATTCTTTTTTAGAAAAATAATACTCAGCAATGTATTTTGCAATAGAGAACTTTGTATAAGGAGAAAGATTCGCAGAGCTACCTGCCACCCGCCAAACTTCCTTTAAAGATTCCTCTGTTCGTTTTCCTAAACTTGATTGGAACTTAAGAAACAACAAATATTCCGAGGGGAATTCAAGTGACTTGAGAATGGCTGCCCTTTCCTCAGGAAGTAACGAAGGATTGTATTCACTCAATCTAACGAATTCTGACTCGGATAGAAATTCCTCCTCTGAAGGAATTTTCCATTCGGGACTGCGTTTTAACAAACGATGCAAACGAATGGTTTCATCCAAAAGATGAGAAAGTGATTGGTAAATGGAGGATACTAACTTTCCTCGTTCTTCGTAAGGGACAAAAACGGACTTACCGGAAAACGTGGCCTTTTGTTCTCTGGAATCGAGTTTGGGAGTGAAGGAGAGTCCTTTCTCTTTCCATTCGAAACTTCCATAAAAAACAAATTGGGACCGGTTCTTTTTTGGGAGAGAAAGAGAAGCCTCCCTTCCTAAATACACAGCACCCGTTATTTTTTTGAATTCAAAATCAATCAGATCGGAAAGAAGGAGAAGCGTTTTCGGATCCGATTCTTTTCCTTCGATTTCAAAGTCTCCTAAACTAAAAAAGGAAACGGAGTCTGGTGATTCATAAGTTAGGGTGCGGGTTTCTTTTTTGATCGCAGTACGAATCGAATAGTATAACGGAGCATAGGCGACAAAGGCCAGAAGCGAAAAGGTAAGAAGGGTATTTTTTTGAAAGCGGGACAAGTTAGGCAAATTCTAAAAAGTTTAGTTTGACCTAGTTTTCTTAGAATTTTGCAGAACTCAAGGAAAAAACGGGGTTTCCCCCGTTAGGAATTGAATCTTATCGTTTGAGACCGAGAACTTCCTGGATCATTTGGTCGGACGTTACAATGGTTCGGGAGTTGGCTTGAAATCCCCTTTGGGTCACAATCATATCCGTAAACTGGTCGGATAAGTCCACGTTTGACATCTCAAGAAGGCCCGCATTGATCTTTCCACGGCCCTGGCTTCCTGCCTCACCAATGTTTGCATCCCCAGAGTTCAAAGAGTAACTATACATAGTATCCCCTTCTTTATTGAGACCCGCTGGGTTTGTAAAGTTAGCGAGGGCAATCCTTGCGAGTGGTTGGCGTACCCCATTCGAAAAAACACCTGTCACAGTTCCTGTGTTGTCAATGGAGAAGGATTCCATATATCCCATTGGGTATCCATCTTGTTTTACGGCTTTCGTTGTGAAGTCAGAAGAAAATTGTGTGATTCCCCCGACAAGACCCGCTTCGCCCAAATTCAAACTGAATTTTTGTGCGGTAGGATTTCCTGGAATGCGAAAGGAAATATCGGCTTTCAGTTTACCTGTGGTTTGGGAATCGACTCCATCAGATACAGAGATGATTTTTCCATCAGGAGTGAAGGATACTTCGAGTTCCTGGTTACCAGAAACTTTTGTGTTTTCCCCGCCGGTTCCACTTACGTCTACAGAGACTTGGCTTGAATCTTCCAATTTAAAACGCATTTTCCATACGTTTTCTCTCATTTTGTAAAACTCAACACCCATTTGGCGAGTGTTACCGAGTTCGTCATAAACATTAATGGATGTTACATGGCCTCTTCTTTGGCGAGGATCTGGATCATTGATATAACGTTGGATGTCTTCTTCTGTAGCATCGGATGGAACAGCAGCAACACTAGAATTGAGGTTGGATTGAAAGTCTACGTTCTGAGTGGCACGAGCAGGTTCTTTAGAATAAAGAGGAATGACGATGTCTTCCAAAGACCCGGCAGAGTTGATGTATTTGTTTCCACCATCATCCAAACGAGAGTTCCAACCTTGTACTTTTAATCCATTGGCAGGGTTTACATAAAATCCGTTTTTATCTATGTTAAAAGCACCAGCACGAGTATAAAATTGTTTGTCGCCGTCTTTCACAACAAAGAATCCTTCCCCGGAAACGGCAACGTCGGTATTTTTTCCTGTGGTTTGTAATGCACCTTGCGTCATAATTTTATCGATAGCAGCGATGAGAGAACCAAGACCCACTTGTTTCGGGTTTGTTCCCCCGATTCTTTCGTTTGGTTCAGATGCACCTTGTAACTCTTGTGATATCATATCTTGGAAGGTAACTCGTTCGGTTTTAAAACCGTGTGTGTTTACGTTGGAAATGTTGTTACCAATAACATCCATTCTTACTTGGTGGTTTTTCAATCCGGAAACACCGGAGTAAAGTGATCTCATCATAACGTTATATCCTCTTTTTCTTTATCGACCTTTTTGAATTAATCCTGATAAGCTTCTTGTTTTTTTAATGTATTATTCGGAATCGTCTGTGTGTTTAACGGAGGTTGGAATTCTGGTTCCGCTTTGAGAAGTGATGGGTCAGAAATCAAATTGATTTTGGCAACATCGAGCATTCTTCCATTCACACGAACATATGTTTTTCCTTCGTTATCAAAAAGAATGGCACCAGCAAGTCCTGTGACATCTTCTCCAGTGACTAAATCTGGTCCTGATACAATTTTACCTACGACCGAATAACTTTGTTTAGATTCCATACGAGCAATTCCAGAAGAGATGTTTTTCATCTGTTCGAGGGAAGAGAACTGCGCCATTTGTGCGATGAAGTCTTTATCTTGCACAGGATTTGTGGGATCCTGGTGAGAAAGTTGGGTGAGAAGGAGTTTTAAAAAATCATCCTTTCCTAACTCTTTTTGTTTTTCCCGAATCTCAATTCCCTTCAGACCACTGGTTTCTTCTTTATCCAACTGCTCCAAATGTTTACGAATATTGAAGGTTCTATCCCCTTCAAAGTATTTGGTTCTTGCTGAATTTTGTGTTGATAAGTCTTTGATTCCGTCTGGCATAGGATCCTCTATTTTTTCTATTTTTACTAGTATTTTAGGCGAAAAATTCCAATGCCTTGGATTCTTCGAAGGAAGGTGTGCCAAGTATTTCTGTAGTTTCTTCTAATCCTAACCCAGAGTTCTCATTACGAAACCGGGCTGCTTCCACCATGCTTTGGTAAAGTTCATTTTGTTCGTTACGATCAGTAAGTCCACTTCCATCATCCCATAAATCAATGATGAGCGCTTGTAAGTCGAGGCCCGATTCTTTTAAGTTTTCTTTAATAGTTTGGATTTCGTTTTGAAGGGATTTTTGTAATTCTTCTGATTCTACAAGAATACGACCTTCTACTTTGTCCCCGTCCACAGTGACTTTTAAAGTAAGCCTTCCGTATTCCTTTGGATTCATTACAATCTCTGCACTGGACTTTCCATTTTGAACAATATCAAAACGAGCTTGTTTGATGAGTTCATCTATGTTTTGTTTGAGATTGGTCTCTTTCGGTTTCTGTGTTTTTTCTTGGGAACGAATCTCTTCGGTTCTGGATGTCATCTTATTTTCTAAAGAAGAAAATTGGAACCCTTGTTTGGAACTACGTTCCTCAGAAGGACGACCACCCTCTTCTCCTGATTTAGAATGAGATCCTGTTTGAATGTTTGGAACTAACATAGATTCTGTGGATTTTTGTTTTTCCAAACTTTGAGGAAGTTTAGAATCTTGTTTTTGGAATTCTTTATCTTTCACTCCGAGAGATCGTATCATTTTGTCAGCGTTTTGTGTTTGATTGGATTTCTCTTGGTCAGAAGAAATTTCTGAGTTTTCTGATCCGTTTTTCGTTTGTTTGGAAGACTTTGGTTTTCCCTCTGTTTTACGGACAGAGTGTTCGTTTTGAAAATCTTTTCCTTCAACCTTGACTTCTTTTCCTTTTGCAAAAACCAAATCAGAAACTTGCGAACCAGAATGGCTGACTTCTACCTTGGTTCCAAAGGAAACTGGTTTCCCACTTGTCTTTTTATCTTCCAAAGACTTTTTTTCATTTTTGGGGAAAGGAACCAAATTCGAATCTTTGACCAAGGGAGTTTGTGATTTTGTTACACCGGACTCTGTTGGTGTTTTTTTTGTTTGTTCGGAGAGGAAAAAACTCATCGCTAATTTTTTAGCCTCATCAATAAAGGCATTCCCCTCTTTCGGAGAATAGGCAGTCGATTTTTCAGCGGATTTTTGTAAGGATAATAAAACTGTTTTTTCCTTCACAGTCATTTCGTTCAATTGGTTTGCTGAAACCATGGACCGATCAAAGTTCGCTGCGGAAGTTACAATCCCCAGGCTATATTCCAAAGCTTCCCGGTCTAAATCTTCTTCTTCGGTGGTCTCGTCTTTTCCATCCTCTGCAGTTCTGTCATTGGTTATAGATTCATCTTTTTTTGTTTCCGAAGAAGCATTTAATGTTTGTTTTGTGGCATCATCCGATTTAGAAATTTCATTTTGAGAATTTGTGTTTCCATTCTCCCCGCCAGGAGTTTTATATTCGGAAGGGCTTTTCGGTTTTTCAGAATGCACTTGAAATTCGCGTTCCAAAATTTCGCCAAAACTTTCACGAACAGCAAGAGCGTGATTTTCAGTATCACTCCGTTTGGAGGACTTCCAATCCACTTGTGGGAATTGAATTAAGTTTTGGTTTTCCACTTTTACGTTCATTTGGTGCCTTCTCCCTTAAGGATCGAACTTCCCCAGATTTCCTTGAGAGAATTATCTTCTTCCTTTTTCGGCTTATGTCCGGAAAGAGCCAAGAGAGTTCATTTTTGGAAACATTTTCCATTGACAAATATTCACTAAATTGGAGGATGAGTTTGATTTATTAATCAAAAGGGCGCAAAAATGAAAAAACTTACCCGAATTCTTAGTCAAAAACCAATAATTTCTGCAATATTGTGCATTTTTATCGGTCTCGGAACCCTTTCTTCCCTGACCGCGGATTCCACGTTCCTCCATGTCTCTTTTGATCCAACAAGGGAATTGTATGAGGAAATTAACAAATCCTTCCTAAAAGTTTGGAAGGAAAAGAAAGGAACTGAGTTTGCCATCCAACAATCCCATGGGGGATCAGGAAAACAAGCTCGTGCTGTGATTGATGGGCTCGATGCAGATGTAGTGAGTCTGGCCCTTTCCTATGACATTGATAACATCTCCGCCAAATCAGGGTTAATTGAACAGAACTGGCAAAAAAAACTCCCTAATAATAGTGTTCCTTACTTCTCTACCATCGTATTTTTGGTTCGCAAATCCAATCCTAAAAAAATTAAAGATTGGGATGACATAGTAAAACCAGGAGTTTCTATCATCACTCCCAATCCAAAGACCAGTGGTGGTGCTCGTTGGAATTATTTGGCAGCATACGGATTTGCAAAACGCAAATACAAGTCAGACGAAAAGGCAACAGAGTTTATCAAAGCACTTTTCAAAAATACATCGGTTCTTGACACAGGGGCTCGCGGGTCCACAACTACTTTTGTCCAAAGAGGAATTGGTGATGTGCTTATCACTTGGGAAAATGAAGCAAAACTTTCCCTAGATGAAGAAAAAAGATCAGGAAAAAACACTTTAGAAGTTGTGTATCCATCAGAGTCAATCAAAGCAGAAACACCGGTTGCTGTTGTGACTAAAACTGCTATAGAAAAAGGCAATTTGGAAAAAGCGACCGCTTACTTAGAGTTCTTGTATTCAAAAGAAGGACAAACTATCATTTCCAAACATTTTTTTAGACCTACTGACCCTGCGACTGCAAAAACTTCTGCCAAAGAATTTCCTAACATCAAACTATTTACCCTATCCGATTTAGGAGAAACTTGGGATTCTGCACAGAAAAAACATTTTGCAGATGCAGGTGTCTTTGATGCCATCTACAAAACTAAGTAAAATATGATAGAGACGCGGCCGTATAAAAAATTACATTTTGGAATCAGTTTAGGACTGACAGTTTTTTACTCGTCCGCGGTTGTCATCATCCCCCTTCTAGGACTCTTCTTTCATTCTCTCGGGATTGGAGTTTCAGGAATCCTAGAAGTGTTTTCGGATGAAAGAATTCGCTCTGCCCTTTTTTTAAGTTTCAGTGTGGGAATCATTTCAGCCATTCTCAACCTCTTCATAGGATTTTTATTTGCCTGGGTTCTTGTCCGTTATAACTTTCCTTTTAAAAAACTCCTCGATACCTTAATCGATTTACCTTTCACTCTGCCGACAGCAGTTGCCGGAATTGCCCTGACCACCATCTATTCGCAAAAAGGAATCATTGGATCTTTTTTTGATTTATGGGGAATCAAAATTGCATACACTCCCATTGGCATTGTCATCGCACTTGTCTTTATAGGATTTCCTTTTGTGGTGCGAACTGTGCAACCTGTAATCGAAGAGTTACCGAAAGAATTAGAAGAAAGTGCACGTTGTCTTGGAGCCACTCCGTTCCAAACATTTTACAAAGTATTACTTCCAGAACTTTGGCCTTCTATCTTAGCTGGTACGGGAATGGCCTTTGCCAGAAGTATTGGTGAATATGGATCTGTTGTTTTTATTTCAGGAAACATCCCTGGCAAAACAGAAATCCTGCCTCTACTCATTGTCACCAAACTAGAACAATACGAATATGAAAAAGCAACTTCAATTGCTCTTGTGATGTTACTTACTTCTTTTCTATTTATGTTTTTGATTAATTTACTCCAAGACCGGGCATCTAAAAAATTAACATGAAAATTAAAATTTTGCCGATTTTCCTGGTATTTTTAGCTTATATCCTTGCGGGGATCATTCTACTTTTACCCATCTATACTGTTTTTTCGGAAGCCTTTTCCGAAGGGATCCCTAAATACATTGAATCCATCACAGGAGAATATGCCCTCTATGCGATTGGACTTACTGTAAAAGTATCCGTAGTTTCAGTCATTTTAAATACAGTTTTTGGTGTGACGGCAGCTTTTACCATCACCAGGTTCCAATTCCCTGGTAAAAATATTTTAGTTACGATCATTGATTCACCCTTTGCTGTTTCTCCCGTTGTGTCCGGGCTCATCTTTTTATTGTTATTCGGTAGGCAAGGTATCTTTGGAGACTTTCTTTCCACACATGGAATCAAAATTGTATTTAATACACCAGGCCTTATCCTTGCGACTGTATTTATTACCTTTCCCTTTGTTGCACGAGAACTCATTCCCCTTATGCAAAGCCAAGGAAGAGAAGAAGAGGAAGCTGGTCTTTTATTAGGTGCCAGTTTTTTCCAACTTTTGAAACGTGTCATACTTCCGAACATTAAATGGGGTCTGTTATACGGGATCATTCTTTGTAATGCTAGGGCCATGGGAGAGTTTGGCGCGGTTTCCGTACTCAGTGGACATATCCGAGGAAAAACCACTACACTTCCTCTTCATATAGAAATGTTATACAATGAGTTTGATTCGGTAGGTGCTTTTGCCTGTGCCACCTTACTTGTGTTTCTCTCTCTACTCACACTCATCTTTAAATTGATTTTGGAAAAACGAACCGCGAGTCAAAAAAATGCCGATTGAAATTAATAACGTTAATAAAACCTTTGGGTCGTTCACTGCTTTAAAAAGTGTCAACCTCACTATCCCTGATGGAGAACTTGTGGCCTTACTTGGTCCTTCGGGATCTGGAAAAACCACCTTACTACGAATCATTGCAGGCCTAGAAGAACCAACTTCAGGCAAGGTGGAGTTCGTTGGTGAAAATTTATCCAAGTCCAGAATTCAAAATGGGGAAGTCGGGTTTGTTTTCCAACACTATGCTCTGTTTCGCCACATGACCATTGCGGAGAACATTGGTTTTGGTTTGGAAGTAAGACCCAAAGTCCTCCGACCTTCCAAAAAAGAAATTCGGGAAAAAGTTTCGAAATTACTCACCCTCATCCAACTCGAAAAATTCCATAACCGTTACCCACATGAATTGTCAGGTGGGCAACGCCAACGTGTGGCCCTTGCCCGAGCCCTTGCGATCGAACCAAAATTTTTATTACTGGATGAACCCTTCGGTGCTCTTGATGCCAAGGTAAGAAAGGAACTCAGAAACTGGCTCCGCCGCCTCCATGATGAAATCCATATCACGAGTGTATTTGTCACCCATGACCAAGAAGAGGCACTCGAAGTGAGTGACCGCATCGTCATCTTAAACCAAGGCCAACTAGAACAAGTAGGAAGCCCGGACGAAGTGTACAACAAACCCAAGTCCCCTTTTGTTTTCCATTTCCTCGGAGATGTAAATCTCTTCCATGGCCGGATCGAAGAAGGGAAAACCAAAATTGGAAACTTTGCACTTGAGAGTTCGGAACACCAGGATGTAAAAGAATCCGTAGCTGTTGCTTATGTTCGCCCTTACGACGTTGAAATTGTCAGGGAAGCGGACCAAGGCATTGCTGCCGAAATCCAATACATCCATTCCACGGGAAGGAATGTGCGAGTGGAGCTGAAACGAATCGATACAGGCACTCTCATCGAGTCGGTTTTGGAACAGGAAATTTACCGGATTTTAAACCTTTTGCCAGGGGAAACGGTCTATTTAAGGATTAAAAAAGCAAAAGTTTACGTAGAAGACTTCTCTATCTAGTATTTTCCGCTAATATAGTTTACAAATCGTCCAATATACAAAACATTGGACGGTAGGATTGGAAAAAAATGGGAAATTTGGAAGTTTTGACAGAAACCTATACCTCCCTCTCGCTCGAACAGGGTTTACGACAATTGAGTTTGGACTATCCAAAAAAAGTCGTTTTTACGACAAGTTTCGGATTGGAAGACCAGGCCATCACGCACGCTATCCTCGAAAACAACATCGATATCCGCATTGCTACACTCGATACAGGACGCCTCTTTCAAGAAACCTATGATGTTTGGCAAAAAACAAATATGCGTTATGGGGCAAAAATCGAAGCCTTTTATCCAAGCGAAAAAGAAATTAAGGTCTTTGTAGAACAAAATGGTCCCAATGCTTTTTATGATTCTTTAGAATTAAGAAAAGAATGTTGTCGGATTCGCAAACTCGTTCCGCTTGATCTCATTTTAAAAGACACAGAAGTTTGGGTCACTGGTTTAAGAAAAGACCAATCGGGCTTTCGAACGGAAATGTCTATTTTCGAAACCGATTCACAAAGAAATTTAATCAAATACCAACCATTACTTTTATGGTCCTTTGAAGACACTTGGAAGTACATTCGCGAACACAATGTACCTTACAATCTATTACACGACAAAGGTTTCCCTAGTATCGGATGTGCTCCGTGTACACGTGCCATTGAACCGGGAGAAGACTTTCGTGCAGGGCGTTGGTGGTGGGAACAAGAATCAAAAAAAGAGTGCGGTTTGCACTGGGTAGACGGCAAACTCACACCGAAAAAAGGATAATACGTAACATGACCGACTTACATCGACTTTCTCATTTAGACCAACTCGAATCAGAAGCCATTTATATCTTACGAGAAGTGGCTGCCCAATTTGAAAGACCAGCATTACTTTTTTCTGGCGGTAAAGATTCGATATGTCTCGTACATCTTGCTCTCAAAGCATTTCGTCCAGGAAAATTTCCTTTTCCCTTAGTCCATATTGATACAGGGCATAACTTTGATGAGGCGCTCAAATTTAGAGATGATTTGGCAGAAAAAACGGGTGAAAAACTAGTGGTTCGTTATGTGCAAGATTCCATCGACCAGGGAAAAGCCGTGGAAGAAAAAGGAAAGTTTCCCAGTCGAAACGGAATCCAAGCAGTGACACTTCTCGATACCATTGCGGAATTCAAATTTGATGCTTGTATTGGGGGAGCTCGACGGGATGAAGAAAAAGCTCGTGCGAAAGAAAGAATTTTTTCGGTAAGAGATGAATTTGGATCTTGGGATCCAAAACTCCAACGCCCTGAACTCTGGAATATTTATAACGGAAAAATTCATGTAGGGGAAAATGTGCGAGTTTTTCCCATCAGTAACTGGACCGAACTTGATGTTTGGGAATACATCCGTAAAGAAAACATCGAACTTCCTTCTTTATACTTTTCTCACCAAAGAGAAATTGTATGGCGAGAAGACCTAGTGTTTCCGGTATCAAAATTCATTAGTTTGGACAATTCCGATAAAGTAGAAACAAGAACGGTTCGGTTCCGAACTGTAGGTGATATGACTTGCACTGCGGCAGTGGAATCAGAAGCCAATACTATTGATGATATCATTCGCGAAATTCAAGTTTCAAGAACCACAGAAAGAGGATCTCGTTTGGATGACAAACGTTCCGAAGCAGCAATGGAAGATAGAAAAAAAGGTGGGTATTTTTAATGGATATTTTACGTTTTATTACTGCAGGTAGTGTGGATGATGGGAAATCAACTCTCATCGGTCGATTGTTATACGATAGTAAATCTATTTTTCAAGACCAACTAGAAGCCATTGAAAAAGCCGGACAAGTGAATGGACAAATTAACTTAGCCCTTCTCACTGATGGACTAAAAGCCGAAAGAGAACAAGGAATCACCATCGATGTTGCTTATAAATACTTTTCAACACCGAAAAGAAAGTTTATCATTGCCGACGCACCGGGCCATGTCCAATACACAAGAAACATGGTAACAGGGGCATCTAACTCGGATCTGGCGATCATTTTAATTGATGCTAGAAAAGGGGTAATCGAACAAACCTATCGCCACTCCTACATAGTATCACTCCTTCGAATTCCATATGTCGTTGTATGTATCAACAAAATGGATTTGGTAGATTTTTCAGAAGAAGTATTTTTAAATATCAAAAAACAATATTTGGAATTTGCCAAAGACTTAGATTTAAAATCTATCCACTTCCTACCCATCTCGGCACTCAACGGAGATAATGTGGTAGATCTATCAGCGTCCATGCCTTGGTGGAAAGAAAAATCACTTCTTGGGTTTTTAGAAGACATCGAACTACATACAGAAGAAGAGTCTCCGGCTCCAAGATTTCCCGTACAAAATATAATTCGACCACAAACAACGGAATTCCATGATTACAGGGGTTATGCGGGACAAATCCGCAGTGGCCACTTTACTGTAGGGGATTCCATCACAGTTTTACCGAGTGGACTCAAATCCAAAATCAAAGCCATTGATACCTATGCGGGTTCTGTTCCAAAAGCCTTCGCCCCTATGTCTGTGACCATTCGATTGGAAGATGAAATCGATGTGAGCCGCGGAGATATGATCGTTGTCAGTGGTCAGGAGCCAACAACCTCTCAAGATTTGGAAGCTCATATATGTTGGATGGACCAGAAAGTAATGACTCCTGGATCTAAATATCTACTGCGTCAAACAACCAATTCCGTAAAAGCATCCATTCGTTCTTTGGAATACCGAGTGGAAACAAGCACTCACGAAAAAATAGAACAGGCAAACTTAGGTCTCAATGAAATTGGAAAGGTTACGATCCGAACAGCAAAACCTGTAGCTTACGACCCCTATTCCAAAATTCGTGGGACAGGAAGTTTCATCTTGGTCGACGAAGGGACCAACCAAACCGTAGCAGCAGGAATGTTATTGTAGAAATTTTGTTCAATATAACAGAATTTATCTTGATTTAAATCTACCCGGTTCGTTAAACTGGCAATTATATGAGCCAAACGACCTCGACTGCCACAAAATGGATCAGAAAATCTTTCCTCGGGGAGACCAAACTTCCCCTTGTTTATGAGCCCACAGAGGAAAAAGAATTACTCGATCTCACCAACTGGGTCAAAAAAAACCAGAAGGAATGGAGAGAGGACCTAAGGACTTACGGCGCCATACTACTACGTGGTTTTCCTGTCCACGAGGCAACGGACTTCCAATCCATCCTCTTTGCAACTGATGAAAAACTGGGAGAATTTTATTTAGGAACCTCTCCCCGAGATCAGGTCGTGAAACACGTGTTTACTGCAAGTGAACTCCCTCCCCACTATCCAATCATGCAACATGCCGAGATGAGTTTTCTCGACAATCCCCCGAAACTTTTATTCTTTTATGCAGAAAAGGCTTCGGAATTTGGAGGCGAAACACCCCTCACCGATCTTCGTGAAATTTATAAAGAGATCGATCCAAAGATCAAAGATAAAATTCAAAAACTTGGGATTCGTTACAGAAGGAGATACGATGGCCCGTCCACAACGGCGCGTTTCTCGTTATGGAAAACCAAACGTTGGGATGAAATGTTTGGTACGACCAATCTTACGGAAGTAAATAAAATCTCTGAAGAAAATAGATTTCAATTGGATTGGTCTGGAGTGGATTCCTTAACCATCACTAACGAACAATCAGGGTTTCGTATCCATCCAGAAGCAAAAACGATCGCCTGGCACAACCATTCCCAAACCTTTCATTACCAAGCAGCAGTGAGTGAAGTTTGGAAAATTTTCAAACGACAAAAAACATTTCGTTCTCTTGGTGTTGCATTGTTACTCACACTGCTCACTCTCATCAAACGAATTTCAGGTCAAGAATCACATGACGTTCATGTCACCTATGGAAATGGAGAGGAGATCACAACAAAGGAAATGAAATCAATTTCAAACTTATTTTGGAAACATCTAGTCGCGATTCCATGGCAAACAGGAGATGTTCTTATCATTGATAATTTTTCGGTTTCTCATGGAAGGTTGCCCTTCACTGGACCCCGCAGAATCCTTGTAGGTTGGTCTGAATAAATGGATATCAATGCAGTTCGCCTTAACTTTAACAAAGACTCAGTCTATTTAATCAATGCTCTTATTGGTTTTATTATGTTTGGAATTGCCTTGGAACTAAAGTTGCAGGATTTCCGTCACCTTTTGCGTTATCCCAAACCAGCGTTTGTTGGTCTGTTTAGCCAATACATCTTGTTACCAGTTGCCACTCTCCTCATCATTTGGGTAATCAATCCCCATCCAGGCCTTGCCCTGGGGATGGTGCTTGTAGCCTCTTGTCCTGGTGGGAATATGTCCAATTTTTTCACCCATTTGGCAAAAGGAAATTTAGCGCTATCGGTGAGTCTTACTACATTCTCTTCTGCATTTGCATTTATCCTAACACCACTTGGATTTTTCTTTTGGGGGAATTTACTGCCAGTCACTCGGGAATATCTAAAGTCGATCTCCGTTAGCCCATATGAGATTTTGGTTTCTGTCACTTTACTGTTACTCATTCCATTGATACTGGGAATTCTATTTCAAAAACTATTCCCCAAAATTACCCACACAGTTAAACGTGGGGTGCAAAGGATTTCCATTTTACTACTCGCTTTCTTTATCGTGGGAGCTCTTGCCACCAACTGGAAATTCTTTAAAGAATACATCCACCTTCTCTTTGGACTTGTATTCCTTATGAACTTAGCGGGGCTTTCTCTCGGGTATTACTTTGCGAAACTTTTCCGATTGCCTCTCGGAGATAGAAAGACTGTGGCGATAGAAACAGGAATTCAAAACTCAAGTCTTGGACTTGCCATTGTTTTTAATTTTTTTGATGGTTTGGGAGGAATGGCAATGATATGTGCTTGGTGGGGAATTTGGCACCTGATTGCCGGTGCCGCGATTGCTAGTTATTGGAACAAAACTTCTCCGAAGGAGTTGGAATCTTAATTTAAGATTCCAATTCGATTGATATAGTCTCCAAAGGATTCTTTGGAATTTCTTTCTTTCGAAAACCTGCCAAAGAGTCCATCTAACTCAAGTAAGATTGCCGACTCATCCAAATCATCTTTATACTTTTTATTGAGTCGGTATCCTTCGGCATCTGCACCTAAGTGTAGGTTATATTTACCGTAAGACGTTCCCACAAGACCAATCTCTGAGATATAAGGCCTTGCACATCCATTCGGACAACCGGTCATTCGAATCGATACTGGTTCCTCAGATAGTCCATGTTTTCCAAGGATGGGTTCAATTTTATCGATAAGGCTAGGAAGGTATCTTTGTCCTTCGGCAAGTGCCAAGGAACAAGTGCTAAGTGCCACACAAGCAATGGAATTTTTGCGAATGGGTGAAATTTCCTGAGTTTTGCGATGAACCCCAAACTTCACAAGAATGGACTCTATGAGATCCTTATCTTTTGGAAAAATATCAGAGAGAATTAGGTTTTGGTTACAAGTAAAACGGAATGTAGCCCTTCTTGTTTTAGAAACTTCGAGTAGTGCCGTTTTTAGGTTATATCCATGTTCGTCACATACACGACCATTCTCCACAAACAATGTATAATGCCAGTTT
Source organism: Leptospira abararensis (assembly GCF_016918735.1). GTDB lineage: Bacteria > Spirochaetota > Leptospiria > Leptospirales > Leptospiraceae > Leptospira_A > Leptospira_A abararensis. The sequence goes on along the minus strand of NZ_JAFFPR010000054.1, from coordinate 106,382 downwards.
CCTGCCACATCTTGTTTCCAACCAAAATCATCCGATCTTTGTGTGAATTGATATTCTTTTGCTGGTTCAAAACTAATCCCAACACGTTTTTCCACTTCTCGTTTGTAAAACTCAACACCTAACCGATCCAAGGTGTATTTTAAACGAGAAAGTTTTCTGTCTTCGCGATTTCCAAAATCTCTTTGGACTGTTACAATTTCATAGACAACTTTTAAGATGTCTTTTTTAGGAATATAACCAAATACAGTTCCGACTCTTGGGTAGGTATCCGCATTTCCATGAGTGGTTCCAAGACCCCCACCAACTGCTACATTGAATCCAAGCAGTTGTCCATTTTCAATGATGGCAATAAGCCCAATATCATTGGTAAAAAGATCCACATCATTGTAAGGTGGGATGGCAATTGCGATTTTAAACTTACGAGGAAGGTATACATCCTTATACAAAGGGTCTTCCGGTTCTTCTTTTTCTGCTAAAAGATTTTCATCCAGCCATATCTCATAATAGGCTCTGGTTTTTGGTAAAAGAGAACGACTGATTTCTCCTGCGTATCCAAAAACTTCTTTGTGTAAGGGACTTGTGGCAGGATTGGAAGTACAAGTTACGTTACGATTCACATCCCCACAAGCCGCAATCGAATCTAAAAATACGGAATCAAAGGCTTTGATGGTAGGTTTGATTTTCGATTTTAAAATCCCATGGAGTTGGACAGTTTGCCGTGTTGTGATTTTGATAGTGCCAGTTGAATTTTCACCTGCAACATTGTGTAAGGCTTCCCAATGAACCGGACCAATCATTCCCCCAGGAATTCGTAAACGGATCATAAAGGAATACAAACGTTCTAATTTTTTGGCGGCACGTTCCTCTCTGCGATCCCTATCATCTTGTTGGTACATCCCATGAAACTTCAGTAATAGTTGGTCATCAGAACGTAAAGATCCAGTATGTTCGTCTTTCAAACTGTCAACAAGTGATCCTCTAAGACCTCGACTGAGGCGTTTTACTTTTTCTGCTAATGTTTCTTTTTTTTGTTCTGCCATGATTACCTCAGTAAACGTCCTTAATGTAGCGACCCATTTCTTCCAATTCTTTTAGATAATCGGAAGCATCTTTTTCTGTATCAAACGTTCTCTCTGTTAAAATTTCAATGAGTTTGCGGTCGACGTCTTTACTCATAGGATCTTTGGAGCCGCAAAGATAAATCACTGCTCCGTTTTCGATCCACTTCAAAAGTTCTGCTGCATTTTCACCCATACGATCTTGCACATACACTTTTTGTTTTGTATCTCTAGAGAAGGCGGCATTTAACTTATGCAATACGCCCGTATCCATTAATTCCAAAAGTTCTGTTTGGTAATAAAAATCGGAGACAAAGTTTCGTTCTCCAAAAAATAACCAGTTCCTTCCATTCCCAGAATTTTGTTCTCTTTCAAATAAAAAACTTCGAAAAGGAGCAATTCCTGTTCCTGGTCCAATCATAATGATATCTGTATCGGGACTTGGCAATCGGAAGGAATTGTTTCTTTGGATAAAGAAAGGAACCACATCCCCTTCCTTTAATTCCGCTAAAAATCCAGAACAAAAACCAGATTTAAGGCCAGTAAAGGTTTCGATTTCTACTTCAGCAACTGTTAGGTGGACTTCATCTTCACCATGGGCAGATGGACTGGAAGCGATAGAATAATATCGAGGTACAATCGGTTCTAAAATATCTACTAATGATTGTAGTTCTAGTTTATTTTCCGAAGTATGTAGGGTGAGAAGTACATCTAAGTCTGTTTTTCCAGAAGGGATTTCTTTTCCCACAAGTCCTGCATATTTCTGAATGACTCGATCAGGTAAAAAACGAACTGATACTTTTTTTCGGAACAAATCATAAGCCATCCATGTTTCCCCTTTATAGGTAACACGAGTCTCACGATCAGTTTTTAATAAAGATAGAATACGATTCACTTCTTCATCACGATTGTAAGCAAGAAAACCTGCACTGTCTCCTGGTTGGTAATCGATGGGAACAGTTGTTTTGATTTCGATATGTCTTGTGGATTTACTAGCCCCTACATCATTTAAAACAATATTGGTAACCACGGAACCTTCATAAACCACCTTTCCTCCAGACGCAGGTTTCGCAGCAGGAGCTTGTGTTGGTTTAGAAGTTTGTGAAGTGGCAGTTTTTGAGTGAGTATTTAGTTTGGAAATAAGTTCACTCATCCAAGGTTTAGCAACAAGATCAAAATCAACGTCACATTTTCCAAGAGGTTGGATTCTTTCTGCACCTAATTTGGAAAGCATCGAATCTACATCTTCACCGGTTTGGCAAAATAATGGATAACTCGTATCACCTAATCCTAGTACGGCGAATTTAACTTTTGATAAGGATTCTTTTGAGTCTACCAAAATTTGGATGAATGGTTTGGCTGCCTGCGGTGGTTCCCCGTCTCCATGAGTGGATACAATGACGAATAAATACTCTTCTTCTTTTAGGTCCTTGGCTTTGTATGTATCTGTACTTTTGAGTTTTGCCGATACACCTAGTTCTTTTAATTTTTTAACAAGCTCTGTTCCGAGTTTTTTGGAATTTCCGGTTTCTGTTCCATACACAACGCTGCATTGGATGGGTTGGGTTTTTAAATTTCCTTCCGTTCCCGAATCAATGCTTACTGGAGGGGTTAAAGAAACATCGACACTGCTCCCCGCAATGCTTGCTTGGGTAATGGCAGCCAAGTATCCAGACATCCATACCCATTCGTCTTTTGTGGATTCCTTCAGTAATTGTAAAAATCGATTGCGTTTCTCATCGGATAGCATAAAAACCTATTTTTGATTTGGATTCCAGTAAAACATCCAAAAAGTCTGATAAATTGAATCTTTCCCCAGAGATACACCCCGAGTAAACCAAAAAAATGGAGATTTTGTAGAAATAATTAGCCATTCACTTGACTATTTATAACAATATCGCAAGGTATAACAGATATGTCCTCCAATAAGACAGAACATGGATTTGTCAGTTTTGTGAGTGGTGGCCCAGGCCCTATCGACCTTTTGACCCTCCGTGGCCGAAATCGAATCGAATCCGCCGATGTCATTCTCTACGATGCCCTGCTTGACCCCGAATTTTTAGACCTATTTCCAGAGTATGCCCAGATCCTTTATGTGGGAAAAAGGGCAGACGAACACTCCCGCACCCAAAAAGAGATTAATTCTTTATTAGTCGAATTTGCCTCCCAAGGAAAACGCGTGGTGCGCTTAAAAGGGGGAGATGCTTCCATTTTTGGGAGGCTTGCCGAAGAAACCCAAAGCCTGGAAGAAGCAGGGATTTCTTTCGAAGTCATACCCGGTGTGAGTTCTGTAACCACGGGTGTCGCTGACTTAGGCCTCTCTCTCACCGTTCGTGGGATCTCCAGACAAATCATTATCCTCGATGGACATACCATCTTGGAAGATGAACGGAGTTGGATCGGAATGGAAAATTTTTTAGGAACCATTGTCATTCTTATGGGTAGTAAAAAAACAAGGGAACTTGCAGAACGACTAATCCAAAAAGGAATCAAAGGAACCACTCCCATTGTGCTTGCGGAAAATGTAGGAAGTTTAAATCCAACTTATTCCGCATCCACTCTCGCAGATACTCTGTTAGATGGTATTCAAAAACAATCATCCGGACCTGGAATCCTGTACGTGGGAGAAGCAATTCGTCCCTTGCTTGATAAAAAAGTTAAAATTCAAAAATCTACAATCACAAGTTTATTTGCAGAATGAATTTCAAAAAATATCCCATTTTTTTAAACTTAGAAAACAAAAATATTTTGATCGTTGGTGGTGGGAATGCTTGTTTAGAAAAATTGGTCGGTCTTGAATTTACTGGAGCCAAACTCCATGTGATCTCGATTGATTTCAGCGAAGAAGTAAAATCCTTTTTAAACAAATACCAAAACATCACAGTAGAACAACGTGCGGTTCTAGAAGAAGATTTAAACCATCGTGATATTATTTTTTTAGCAACAAGTGATCCCGATACCAATCGAAATTTTCGAAAAACTGCCAAAGAAAAAGGGATTTGGGTAAACTCCGTGGACGATCCCAAAAATTGCGATTTTTACTCCTCCTCATCGGTATCCATTGGTCCTGTTCAATTTGCAATTTCAACCGATGGGAAATTTGCAGGAGTGTCTTCTACTTTACGTAAACTCTTTGAAGAAATTCTTCCCGAAGAAGACCACGAACTTATGGAAACACTTTTTCTTATGCGAAGGAACTTAAAAGAAATCCTTCCCGAAAATGCGGAAAGAAGAAAGGTTTTAAAAGAAATAGTTCAAAATTTAAATTCTAAATACTTTCACAAACCTTAATTCGAATCTGGATATATCTGAATTGTTGTTAGTTGGTGTTCACTAGCCCAAACGGAATGTAAGGGAATATTCACAATCATCTTTTCGTTACTGTCTAACCTTGCCGTCCACTCACCCGGAGTCCTTGGGTCTGCAAATTTTACTTTTTTAATGGGAAAGGGAAACTGGACTTCAAACTGAATGAATTCCACAAGAGTATTAAAGCGAAGTAAATCATCTCTAAGTTTCGCCTCTTTTAAAATAGAATCAATTTCCTCTCGGTTGATTTCCAAAGCTTTCAAAAGTGGAGAGGACTTACTTGTATCCACAACCAATTGGATTTCTTTTGTTTGGTCTTCTGTAAATTCAATGAACCGAAATCCGGGAGGTAGTATATGGGTATAATTGGAAAATTGATAAGCCCTCTCTTTGATACTGATCTCCAGTTCGCCGACAGGTTTTAGGCCGGAACCGAAGAAAACCCCTGAAGTTTTTTTTGTAATTTTTTTCTGATATAAAACGAGATCACCAGAGAGGTCAGGCCGAATCTTTATTTTAATATTCCCACCGGCACAGGCACAAAACAATAGGCAGAAAATTAAGGTTGGTGGTATCAGTTTCATATCACCAATGGAAACACCGGTGGTCAGTTTGCAGAACTAAAAAATGATCTATCCAAAACAGTTTCACGGAAAAGCGAAAGATGTTTCGCTCGAGTCCCATTTTTACAGCCGTTTTTCCAAGGAAATCCGCATTCCTTGTAATATCTATTATTCAATCACCCTCATCACTCCAGATGTCCCTATGCGAGAAATCGACTTCCTTGTGGTCTCACTATACGGGGTCATCACCATCGAATTAAAAAATGGGAAGTGGAGGCAAAAAAAAGGGGAATGGGAATTTTATAATGTGCGAGAGAGAGATTGGAAATCTGTCCAAGGTAAGGCTTACACAAGTCCCATCGAACAGGTGGTCACCCAAAGGGATCTAGTCCGGGAGTTTTTTAAAAACCACAACCAACTAGTGGATTTGTTTCCTATCGATTATTATGATAGTGCTATCTTCTTTTTAAAAAATGAAAGAAAAGAATTTCACTTACCAAATGACAGACATTTGTATGTGTTTGGTGGGAAAGAAGTAGAAGATGGTATCGATTTAAATTCAATTCTGGAATCGATTCTCTTTCGTTACAACAGAGAACCTCTGCCAGAGTCAGTACTTGTCAAAGCCCATGAGATTATCAAAAAAAATCTCAACTTTTTCCAGACCTTTCGTTCACAAAAAGAAAAAGAAGAAGAGAATTTGTTATTTTTTACAAAAGAACAATTTGAATTGGTGGACGGAATCAACAACTACGCACACAATCTTGTGTTTGGAAGTACAGGCTCAGGAAAATCGATCCTTGCTGGAGAGTTAGCATTAAGAAATGCTCGTATTGGTAAAAAAGTATTGTTGTGGCAAGGAGCCAAAGCACTTTACGAAATTTGGAAAGAGGAGCTAATAAACATTCCAGAAAAAGAAAACATTGAACTCATTAACAAAATTACAGAAATCAATCATAACAATTTTGATCTTCTCATTTCAGACGGGATTGAAGAAGTTTTAGATCAAACTCCTGAAAAAGAAATTTTTCTATATCTATCTAAATACTTTTGGGAAAATAAAAATTGGATCCTCTTTATTTCTAGGCGATTCAAATACCTAGAGTCACCAATGTTAAACTATTGGAATTCACTTCCCATTCATGTTTGGGATATTAACCGCAATATAAGAAACTCTCCCGAAATAGTTAATTTTGCCAATACTCTACTCAATGATTTTTCAGAATCCCCTATACAGAGTAACCTTTCCGACATCCAATTCATAAAAGCAGATGAAGACCTAACGGATCAAATTCGATGGTGTTTTGGATATGCAAAAAAAGTTTTGGAAGTGGAAAACGATGAAATTGTGGTTATCTATCCATCAGATGAATCAATAGCAAAAACTGGATTAAAACAATTTTTAGATGAAAACTCTATGAGAAATTATTCATGCCAAGAATTTGTTGGTATGGAAGAAACCTGTGGTGTCCTTATTGGATTTGAGAGCTGGGACAAAATGGAAACCAGAACTCTTTTAGCGGAAACAATTCTAAAAATCAGAAGTTTGGTTTGTGTATTCTATCCACCTAACGAAGAAGAAGTGATCCAAACCATTTTAAAAAAAGGTGACTCTGGCCCATAAGCCGGATTCTGTTCTATGCGATCATTTATCTAATGCTCTCTACCCACAACCTGGCGGGACAAGCTCATAACGGTTGTTTACTTGAGATTGCACATCGGAGGGTTTACCAAGCCTCTATTTTTACAAATAGAGCGGTGGGCTCTTACCCCACCATTTCACCCTTACCTACCGAAGTAGGCGGTATCCTTTCTGTTGCACTTTCCGTCCCTCAGGCCCCATTTCTGGAATCCGAAAGCCCAAGTGTTACTCGGTCCGATTGTCCCCTAGTGTCCGGACTTTCCTCCCCTTTCTCTCCAGAAGGAGAGAAAAAGGCGATCGCTCGGCCAGAGTCAGTTTCATTGGAAAGTTAGATACAATATCGTCTATGAGTATTTCTTCTAATTGGCACAAAATATGCATTCAGTATCCCTAGGGAGTCAGTGAGGCTCCGATTGTATGATCAAATACCAAACTGCTATACTTTTCATCATATCCTTTGGTTTGCATGCAAATCCCGTCCTGGATGAATCTGCCGAAGACATCCTGAAAACCACTCGATTGTCTCGCATTCCTACTGTGATTGCGAGCCTCGAAGAAAGAGCCATCCAGAAAATGGAAACCAACGAACTGATTTCCGCCAGAGAAGATTTAAAAAAAGCCATCCAACTCAAACATGCCATCGGAATGAAAGAATCCGAGGGGAATGCGGGCCTTCTTTTACAAATTTCTAAATTAGAATCTCGGCTGGGAAACCGGTGTGAGGCAAATCAGTATTCCCACCTTGCCAAACGGATTGCCCTTCGCATCGGAGTCAATTTGGGTGCCGTAGTTCCCGATAGCCGAAAGCCAGAGGGTTGTATCGAGGTATCCTGGCTAAAAGAGTAACCCGAACCTTTTTCCCTCAGACCAGATCAGATGGAACCGGCAAAACCCGATTCCGGATCTTTTTTTAAACTTCTCTCTGAAACTTAAGAGAAGCTGAATTCACACAATACCGTAACCCCGTTGGTTTAGGCCCGTCAGGAAATACGTGGCCGAGATGTGCCCCACAATTCTGGCAGTGGATTTCCGTCCTTACCATCCCATGGCTCTGGTCAGTATCTGTTGCCACAGCTTCTTTTCGAACCGGTTCGTAATAACTCGGCCAACCGCTTCCTGAGTCATACTTAGCATGAGAAGAAAATAATGCTTCTCCACAACAAACACAAAGGTAGGTTCCTTTCTCTTTATGTTCGTAGTATTCACCACTAAACGGTCGTTCGGTGCCCTTTTCACGTGTTACTTGGTATTGTAAGGGAGTGAGTTTTTCTTTCCATTTTTCTTCGCTCATAATCATCCATTCCTCATTAATTGAGACTTAGTTTCAATATCATATTTTATTTTTTTAGAGACTGACAATCTTGTGACAGTTGGAACTCTGTATTTGATAGAATAAATTTATGTGGTCAAACCTGATTCTATTACATTCAAATGATCCCACTAATAACTCTTTAGACGAAGCAGGTCTAGAGGTTTGGCAAACATGCCAAAGATCCATAGCATTTGGGGACCGACGATTGTTTCCGATTACGGAATCCGAACGTTTTTACAAAGGTTATGAAGTTTTTCACGGATTTGAGGCATACCGCTTTCTCTTAGAAGTGGTTTCAGGACTTAGATCCAAACTCTTTGGAGAATCAGAAATCCAAGCTCAGTTTCGAGATCGATTCCGAGAAGAAAGAGCAACTGAATCTACATTTGCACTCTCTCTATTACGACTACGCGATCAAATTTTAGAACATACAAAACAAATTCGCTCCAAATACTTAACTGGAATTGGTAGACAAACTTATGGCAGCGTGGCTGATTCTTATCTACAAAAACATAAGTCAGTAACTCTACTTGGAACAGGCAAACTTGCCAATTCCATCCTTCCTTATCTTGTTTCCAAAGAAAAGGAAGTTCGCCTCATCGGTCGAAACCAAACAAAAATGGCCGAATTACAGAAAGAATATTCTATCACGACTCACCATTGGGAAGACTACAAACCAGGTGTGGAAGCCATCGTAATTGCCTCTAGTTTTCTACCGTTTAACTGGGATTTGATGATCAAAAATTCATCATTAATTTTAGATTTCCGTGAAACTGCATTGAATGAATCCAATTATAAAAACTATATTCCCCTTTCAAAAATTCTAAGTGATCTACAAGATACAGATGAACAAATCCAATCAGTAAAAATGGACTTACAATTCTTTCTTACGGAACTCACTCGGGAACGAGAGGAGGAACAAATACATATAATGAATGGATGGGAAGATTTACTTGTCTGATATCATCAAAGTCGGAGGAAGATCCTCTCTTCTTTCTCGAATTCAAATTTTTTCTGTTATCAAAGCCCTCCAACAAAAAAACCAAACCAAAGAATTCCAAACGGTATTTCGAGAATCTGCGGGTGACAAAGATCTGAAAACTCCGCTTTGGCAGTTTGCTGGCCAAGGAATTTTTACCAAAGATCTGCAAGAAGACCTACTCAATCATAAAATAGATATTGTCATCCATTCTTGGAAGGATATGGATCTCAGAGATCGTAAAGAGACAATCCTTGTTCCTATCTTACCAAGAGAAGATGTTCGTGATGTTTTATTATTTAAAAGAAATAAATGGATTTCGGCACCAACCGAAATTACAATCCTTACTTCCTCTCCAAGAAGAGAACATCACATTCGTGATTTTGTAAAATCCTACTTCCCAACTCCCATCAATTCCTTCCAGGTAAAAATTGAGTCAGTCAGAGGGAATATCCAAACTAGACTCAAGAAATATTTGGAACATGAAAATGGTGGAATCTTAGTAGCAAAAGCTGCATTAGATCGAATTTTAAGTTTTGAAGACGAAGAAAACCTGATCCCTGAATTAAGGGAAGTGAAACAACTGATCAGAGAAACTATAAACCTTTCTTTGTTTATGGTAATGCCTTCCTCCATCTTTCCCAGTGCACCGGCCCAAGGTGCACTCTGTGCAGAAATTAGAAAAGAAGACAAACATCTAGAATCGCTACTAAGAGAAATCTCTGATGTAAATGCAGAACTGACTGCAAATGAGGAAAGAAAAATATTATCCAAGTATGGTGGTGGTTGCCATCAAAAAATTGGAGTTTCAGTATTAACTAGAGATTATGGAAAAATAACTTTTGTTAGAGGGGAAACCGAAGATGGAAAAACCTTATTTACAAAAGAATTATCTGATACTCCAAACCTAACTTTTGATCGCAAAGAAGTTTGGCCACCCAATGCAAAAATGGCCGCAAGACAAAGAGAGAGACTTACTTACTCCATTCCCAAAGATGTAGATGTATTTGTATCTCGGGGTTATGCTTTTCCCCTAGATTTGTCCGTAAACCCAACCAATCAAATCCTTTGGTCAGCCGGACTTTCAACATGGAAAGATTTAGCCCTTAGGGGATTTTGGGTGAATGGAACTTGTGATGGATTAGGCGAAAGTGAACCTCCCATGATTGACTTACTTCTGGGAAGAAAACCAAATTTCATAAAACTCACTCATGTAGATTCTGACAAACATAATAGTATTTATCCAGTAGTTCCAACCTACTTTGTATCTGCACCGGAAATTCCAGTTCCTTTTGATACCTCCAAAATCAAGGCTGCTTACTGGCGTAGTGGTTCTGAATTTGACATTGTCACCAAACGATTTCCAGAATTGTTAGATGTCATCCATTTTGTTGGCCCAGGATCCACATTTAAAAAAATTAAACAGACGATAGGTGAAAAGGCCACAGGGAAAAGAGTTTTTGTATCATTATCTTTTGATTCTTGGGTAGAAAGGTATATAAAACCATGAAAAAACAAACACTTCGACTTCGTTCCAATCAATATTTAAGAAACTTAGGAGAAACAGGATCGCTTAACGTAAACAAGATGATCCAACCACTTTTCCTAGCAGAAGGTATCGACGAAAAGGAACCAATCAAAGGTTTACCTGGAGTTTTCCGTGATACTAATCAATCCATTTTCCAACAAATTGAATCTGACTTAAAAGCCGGTGTTTCTCAGTTTTTATTGTTTATGGTTCCGAAAGACAAATCGGATACAGGTTTTCCAAAAAACTTTTACCACACCAATATCAGTGCGATCAAAAAAGAATTCCCAAACATGTTTCTATGGCTTGATACTTGTATCTGTTCTGTGACAACGACAGGTCACTGTTGTCACTTCCACAAATCAGGAACCATTGATCTAGAACTAACGCTCAAACGTCTGTCTGACCTTGCCCTCATTTATGCAGATGCAGGTGCTGACGGAATTGCACCAAGTGATATGATGGATGGCCGCGTCGGGTCTCATAGAAAAATTTTGGATGCGAACAATCATTCGATGGTTCCTATCATGAGTTATTCGACAAAGTTCAAAAGTAATTTTTATGGACCATTCCGTGGTGCCGCAGATTCTTCCCCACAATTTGGAGATAGAAGTGGATACCAACTGGATGTAAGAGATCGTGATACCGCCATTCACACTTCCATTCGTGATAAAGAGGAAGGTGCTGACTTACTTATGGTTAAACCAGGAATGACTGCCATTGATCTCATTGGTCCCATCAAAGAAAAAACAGGACTTCCTACCGGTGCTTACCAGGTGAGTGGCGAGTATGCAAGTCTTGTGTATTTAGCCAAGGAAGGTTTTTTGAATTTTGAGGAAGGATTAAAAGAAACCTGGGATGTATTCAGAAGGGCTGGTTCTTCCTATTTAATTACTTATGGTGCAAGGATAGCACAAAGGTTGTATTCATGAATTCAGAAGAACTATTTCTTCGTTCTAAACAAGTGGTTCCTGGTGGGGTGCACAGTCCTGTTCGTTCCTTTGCATCGGTAGGTGGAACTCCCGTTTTCTTTAGTGAGGCGAACGGCGCCTACTTAAAGTCAATCGAAGGAAAAGATTATATCGATTATTGTTTAAGTTTCGGACCTCTCCTCTTTGGTCATAGACATCCAGAAATCCAGGAAGTAGTCGAAGATACAGTAAAAAAGGCCTGGTCCTTTGGAGCTTGTGAGCCGTATTCCTTAGAGCTTGCCGAGTTTATCACAAGCCGCATTCCTTGGGCAGAAAAAATCCGGTTTGTCAACTCAGGAACAGAAGCAGTAATGAGCGCTCTTCGTGTAGCAAGAGCGGCGACTGGCAGGAGTAAAATTTTAAAGTTTGATGGTTGTTACCATGGCCACTTGGACCAACTGCTCGTTAAAGCAGGTTCTGGTCTTGCAGGTCTTAGCTCAAGTGATAGTAAAGGGATTGGTCCAGAAATAATACAACATACCCTTGTATTACCGTTAGACGATGAAACGGCTTTAGAGGAATTATTTCAAACACAAGGAAAGGAAATTGCTTGCCTTATCATCGAACCAATTCCAGCAAATTACGGACTCCTACCTCAAAGAATCGAATTTCTAAAAAAATGCAGAGAACTCACAACAAAATTCGGCGTATTACTTTTGTTTGACGAAGTGATTTCCGGTTTTAGAGTTTCCTTCCAAGGAATGGCAGGTCTTACAGGAATTGTTCCTGACTTAGTGTGTTACGGAAAAATCATCGGCGGTGGTTTTCCTGTCGGTGCTTATGCCGGCAAAAAAGAACTTATGGATTTAGTAGCACCCAGTGGCCCGGTTTACCAAGCAGGAACCCTGTCCGCAAATCCTATCGGTATGCGCGCCGGCCTAAAAACTTTAACCAAAGCATGGAACGAAAATCCATATCCAGAGCTGGAATCTAAAACAAAAAAACTCACTGCTGGCATTTTAAAACTTTTAGCCGAATTCGGTGATTCCAATTGGGAAGCCGTCACTTACGGAAGCCTCTTTTGGCTCAAAGGAAAAACAAAAGATCCCATTCGAACTATCGCAAACATTCCCCATGATCATAAAACAAGATTTGCTACATTCTTCCATAAACTTCTAAATCACGGAGTGTATTTAGCACCTAGCGGGTATGAGGTTGGATTTTTATCCACGGCCCATAGCGACGAAATTATAGAAGCCACATTAGATAAGACCAAGAAGGCGTTACAGGAAGTAAAATGATCACAACACAATTTAGAAACGAAAGATTTGCCAATGCCTTAAATTTAGTTCCGCAAGACCTTCCTCCTATTTGGTTTATGCGCCAAGCTGGACGGTATCACTCTCATTACCGTAAACTAAAAGAAACTCATAGTTTTATGGAGTTGTGCAAACAACCAGAACTTGCGGCAGAGGTGGCTCTTGGACCTGTCCGGGAATTTGGTTTTGATGTGAGTATCTTATTCTCCGACCTTTTATTTCCTTTGGAAGCTTTGGGTATGGGTTTAACCTATGATCCAGGTCCAAAACTTTCCTTTTCTCTTACTTCAGAAAATGATTTGTTAAAATTAAAATCGCCTGAGGAAGCCATCGAAGGACTTAAGTTTCAAAAAGATGCAGTCTTGCGAACAAGAGAAGTTTTACCAAAAGATGTTTCCTTAATCGGATTTGTGGGTGGCCCCTTTACCCTAATGACTTATGCAAGTATAGGGAAACACGACGGTAACTTATCTTTTATCAAAACCAACCAAAACTTTGTAGATCAATTTTATTCACTACTTGTCCCTCTCCTTAAAGAAAATATCGAATTACAATTGCAAGGTGGTGCAGAAGTGGTCATGATTTTTGACACTGCCGCTGGAATGTTAGACCCATACAACTTCCAACGTTATGTGACAGACCCAATTACAGAATTTGCCCAACTTTATCCAAAACAAATTGGTTATTATGCTAAAAATTCAACAGAAGAACAAGTCAGACAAATCCAGGACATTCCAAATTTAGCCGGATTCGGTGTGGATCATCGATTTTCGATTCAACAGACACTAAAAGACTTTGGTGGAAAAGGTTTTATCCAAGGAAACTTTGACCAAGAACTCTTATTTGCGGAAACATCCATTCTCAAAGAAAAAATAAGAGAATATCTTTTACCAATTAAAGATATGGGTCCAGAAGAAAGAAAAGGATGGGTGGCTGGCCTTGGACATGGTGTTCTTCAATTCACACCAGAAAGTTCCATCCACCTACTCATTGATGAAACAAGAAAGGTATTTGGGAAATGAAACACCTACTTGAAAAATATGATACACCCGCACCTAGGTATACAAGTTACCCTACTGTTCCTTATTGGACCGATTCTCCTACACTGGAAGAATGTATCCAATCACTGGAAACACACCTAACACCGAAAGAATCCAAGCTCGCACTGTACCTACATATACCTTTTTGTGAAACACTTTGTACTTTTTGTGGATGTAATACTTCTATCACAAAAAACCATACAGTGGAAGAACCCTATGTGGCAGCTATCAAAAAAGAATTACAATTATATTCAGAGAAAGTAACGAGCTTCAATGGGAAAAAGCTAAACGAACTTCATTTAGGTGGAGGAAGTCCCACTTATTTATCAGATTATCACCTTCAGTCAACCATTGAGTTTATTCTAAACAAACTAAACCCCGCAGAAGACCCGCAGTATTCCATTGAAGTTGATCCAAGAAGGACTAGAATCTCTCAACTAAAACTCTTACAAAAACTGGGATTTCGAAGGATTAGTCTTGGAGTTCAAGATTTTGATCCAGAAGTACAAAGACTCGTCAACCGCATCCAACCCTTTGAACTCACAGAAAACATTACCTTAGAAGCAAGGGCCTTGGGATTTGATTCCATCAATTTTGATCTGATTTATGGACTTCCCAAACAAACTTTGGACTCCATGAAATTTACAATCGAAAGAACGTTGGAACTAAAACCAGATCGAATTGCTTTTTATTCTTATGCCCATGTACCTTGGATCAAAGCATCCCAAAGATTATTCACCGAAAAAGATCTTCCAGAAGCGACTGTAAAACGAGACTTATACGAATTAGGCAGATCTTTATTGGAAAAAGAAGGTTATAGGGAAATTGGAATGGATCATTTTGCCCTTCCGCATGACAAACTATGGAAGGCCTTCGATACAAACAAACTTCATAGAAATTTTATGGGTTATAGTGAATCCAAAACAGATGTTATGTTGGGGCTTGGTTCTTCTTCCATTTCAGAAACACCCGATCTTTTTTTCCAAAACCAAAAATTAGAAATGAAATATCGTAAGTCCATACTCGACGGAATCATTCCCATCCTCCGTGGACACAAACTCACAAAGTCTGATCAGATTCGTAAACAATTGATTTTAGATTTGATGACTTCTTGGAAAGTTTATGTTCCCTCTGACATGAAGCCTCATGTATTTAACTTCTTACAAGAAATGGAATCGGACAATCTGGTCCAGTGGAAAGGAGATACACTCACTGTATCTGAGCGTGGAAAACCATTCTTAAGAATCGTAGCCATGGCCTTTGATGAAAAATTACAACTGAGCCAACCAACAAAACCTGTTTTTTCAAAAGCTATATGAGGGAAGAGGTTCATATCATAGGAGGAGGAATTACTGGATTATTTCTCGCCTATCACCACACAAAACGAGGAGACAAGGTAACACTTTATGAAAGCTCCGATCGATTAGGTGGATTGATTGGAACAAAGGTTGTAGAAGAAGGCTTAGTGGAACTTGCAGCCAATGGAGTTTTACTCACAGATGCAATGAAATCTATGTTAGATGATATCGGGCTTACCCCACTTTATCCTAACCAAGCTTCCAAAAGAAGGTATTTTTGGATCAACAGAAAACTTTCAAGACTGCCCATTTCTATTTTTACTGGGTTAAGACTACTCTACACGGTTTGTTTTAAAAAGTTAAAATTTTATGAAGAACAAAACTTCGAAACTTGGGCAAACCAAATGTTTGGAATCTCCGTCACAAAAAATATTATAGAACCAGCCATAGGTGGAGTGTATGGAACTAGACTCGACTCACTCCAAGCAGAATCTATTTTTTCTAAATGGGACGGTTCGGGAAAAAGTACGATCCTAAAGGAAGTGAAAAAGAACAAAGCAAAAACATACGGGACTGTTTCTTTTCCAAACGGAATGGAGGATTTAGTAACTCATTTGGTTGCGTATTTAAAACCAAAAATACAAATCAAAACCCAATTTCCATTGGAAAGTTTGGAAGACATCTTACAATGGAAAGGGAAAATCAGACTTTCTTTGTCCTTAAAAAATCTAATCCCACTCCTCGGCAATCGAATCGAAAAAGAAGAATTCCCTAATTTACTTTCCATCACAACAATCACAAGATTCGGAAATAACCACCTAACAAAGAAACCATGTTTTGGAATTCTTTTTGGGAAAAACGAAGGAATCCATGCTCTTGGTGTTTTATCCAATTCGGATATTTTTCCAGACCGAGCCAACAAAGGTCTCCATTCTGAAACTTGGATCTATCCAAATCTGGCAAAAACGGATGAAACAATTTCTTGGGAATCCATTCTCGAAAAAGATAGAAAACTAATTACAAAAAAAACAGATACTCCGAAGGCAGTGTATGTAACTTCCTGGAAGGGAGCTTTTCCGGCTTACGATCGGAAATTATTTTTATTCAACAAACGGTTGGATGTTTTGGAATCGAAGTGGATGGCCGAAGGCATTGACATTCGATTTTTGGGAAACTACCGAAAAGGAATCGGACTTCGGTCTCTATTTGAATCGACAAGTAGGGAGTGACTCACCACCCATTTCCTTACAGGTACAATGGCGGATGGCTGTATCTGCATTAAGAACTCTCTCTACCAAATAATCAAGAAACGGCAGATAAGTGCCAAAGGCGGGAATTCGAGTAAATGATTTTGCACCAGATTCTAACGCAAGATCCTTAAACTGCTCTCCGATTTCTTCTAATGTTTCTAAATGATCACTCACAAAACTAATGGGATAAACAGCGATTTGTTTTCCCTCTTTGGCAAGGGACTCGATCATCTGCAAAGAACTTGGCTCTGTCCACTTTGCCGGACCCACTTTACTCTGGTAAGATATATGTGTTTTTCCGCGAAATCCAATCAAACGAAGTTGCTCCGTAATTCCTTTTACAGAAGATTCAATTTCTTGCATATACTGATCACCCTTGTGGATGAGGCGCATCGGAACACCATGTGCCGAAAATACCAAATCCAAATTCTTCCAATCCCCATCAAATTTTCTTTCGGGAAAATGTAAAAAATCTTTTGGCTTCAAAAATCCACCAAAGAATTCAGAAATAAACCTAGCGGTGATTTGGTGAAACTTAGGATCGGAGGCAAAACTAGGGACATATCCACCACTTCCCACAGGGCATTCCTTGAACTTTTTTTCTAAATGATTCAGTGTGGAAAGTACTGTAGACCTAGAATACTGAGGGTATAACGGTAGATAGATGGTGTTTGCATTTGGTTTTTCAAATTCTGGATCTCTGATATGAGGGAAACCACAGGTCATCGCCACTTTCACTGTCCAATCGATATCTGTTTTTTGATTTAATAACTTTTCTAGTGTTTTGGCTTGTTTTTCTGTTTCCGAAACTAGAGGAGAACCACCACCAAATCCCATAGACTCATAGACTTTTTTTACCTTGGGAGTTCTTTTCTTAGCGATAAAACGGGCAAGAGGGAGACGCAAAAATTCAGGTAGAGGCAAATCAAAAACAAAAGGGTCAGTAAACAAATCCGTTAAAAAAACTTCAATTTCCTCTGTGGTTCTTGGCCCACCTAAATTGACAAGGATGAGAGTTTTCTTTTGTTTATGGTTCATAGGTAATGTAGTCACAGTGCGGGTAACGGGAACAAAAATAAATGGTTTTTCCTTTTTTTCCTAGTTTGGTTTTAACTACACCCACTTTACACACAGGACAAAGGTTTGAACCTTTTAGACTAAGAGGGGATGAAACAAAAGGTTCTTTTTCTTTTTTATTAGAAATACTTTTCTTTAGAGAAGATTCTTCAGGGACTTTTTCAATTTCTTTTGAATGAGAGTTGTAGGAAGCCTGGTGTAATTTTTTTCTAGGACTTTTTAAGATCCGCATCAACCCTTCATAAAAATTTTGGATGAGAGTGACGCGTGATTCTTTTTTGTCTGTGACTTGGTCTAACTTTTCTTCCAAATCTTTCGTAAAGGACTCACCAATCATATCGTGAAAGTTAAGAAAAAGATATTCATTCACTTTCATTCCCAGAGCCGATGGCCCAAGGGACTTATGATATTCGACGATGTACTTCCGAGTTTTTAAAGTTTCGATGATACTTCCATAAGTAGAAGGCCTACCCACTCCCGTATCTTCCATTTTCTGGACAAGTTTTCCTTGTGTGTAACGAACAGGAGGTTCTGTTTGTTTTTCTTCTACCGAATAGGACTCATAAATAAAACGATCTCCCAATTTCCAATCCAAGCGTTTTTGCGGCTTTTTCTTTTCTTTGTCTGTAAAAGCTTTAAAACCTGGGTCTGTAATGAATTCATTCTTATAAACAAAAACATGTTTGTCTTTTTGAAATTCAAAAACCGTTTCTTCCCCTAACTCCGGCTTCATCAAAGAAACTAAAAAACGCTCCCAAATGAGCTGATAGAGTTTTCTTTCATCAGGTGACAAATAAGAGGCGATCGAATCAGGACTAAAATTGGGATTTGTGGGAATGACAGCTTCGTGCGCATCTTGAGAATATTTTTTTTGTTTTTTGGGGATAAAACTACCTGCAGAAACTAAACCAGGGAAATGTTGATTTAAATATTTTTCACCTAACTTACGTTTTGACTCCGATACACGGGTACTGTCGGTTCGCATATAGGTAATGAGCCCAATCCTCTCGCCAGAACCAATCCGCTTCCCTTCAAAGAGCATTTGCGCCAATTTCATTGTTTTTTTGGAATCAAAACCCAAAACACGAAAGCTTGTTTCTTGCAAACTTGCAGTAGAAAAGGCTGGCGACGGATTTCTTTTGATATTTTTCTTTTTAATTTGGGATAAGGTTATTTCTTTTAACCTGGTTGGTTGGGGTAGGATTTCTATTTCCGAAAGGAGATTTTGTATAGATTTAGAATCCAACCTATCTTTAGTTTGGTGGTCTAAAACTACGGGTTCGTTGTATACAAAGCCCTTCAATTTTAATTGGTAATAGATTTCTTTTGAGAAATTTTGAATTTCGATTTCCCTTTCACAAATCCAATGTAAGACGGTAGATTGCACTCGACCCGCAGATAAAGAAGAAATCTTTAATTGTTTCCACAAATCAGGAGAAACTTCAAAACCAAAAATACGATCCACTACTCGTCTTGCAATTTGTGATTCAATTTCTGCTAAATCTAGTCCAGACTTTAATTGGATCTGGCGGTTTACTTCCTCTTTAGAAATTTCTTTCAAACGAAGCCGAAAGATTGGTTTTTTTAATCTTAGCAATTCATCATAACAATGTTTGGCGATGATTTCCCCTTCACGATCGGGGTCACTGGCAATGTAAATGATGGAGGCTAATTTGGCTTTGGTTTTGATGGCAGAAAAAACTGTTTTTTTTCCTTTTAGCCATTCGTATTCAGGTTCGAATTGATTTTTAAAATCTACCCCATAAGATTTGGGTGGTAGGTCTTTGATATGACCTTTGGTCGCAACAACAACCCAGTCCTTATCTAAATAGGATGCGATTGTTGTTGCTTTTGTCGGTGATTCGACTATTAGGAGTTTGGTGATTTTAAAATCCTACTAAACGAACAAACCTTCCACAGAAAGGTATCTCTCTCCTGTGTCATAACAGAAGGTAAGAACCTTAGAACCTGCTGGAATTTCTTTTAGTTTTTTGGAAACGGCAGCAAGACTTGCACCAGAAGAAGTTCCAATAAAGATTCCCTCTTTTTTCGCAGCAAGGACGGCCATAGTGAAGGCTTCGTCTTTACCGACAGTAATGATTCCATCTAAAAGTTCTGTTTTACAGTTTTTAGGAATGAAACCTGCACCAATTCCTTGGAGAGGATGGGGTCCCGGCTTTCCACCGCTAAGAACAGGAGAACCTTCTGGTTCTACAGCAAATACTTTGAGTTTAGGAAATCTTTTTTTCAGGTTTTCTGCACATCCAGTGATATGACCACCCGTACCCACTCCGGTGATGATATAGTCTAAACCATCAGGGAAATCTTTTGCAATTTCTTCTGCCGTTTTTTCTCTATGGACAGCAATGTTCGCTTCGTTTTCAAACTGTTGAGGCATCCATGCATTGGGATTTGCGGCAACAATCTCTTGCGCTTTAGCAATGGCTCCAGGCATTCCTTTTTCTCTGGGAGTAAGTTCAAACTTAGCACCATAAGCTGCCATAATTCTTCTTCGTTCCACAGACATATGTTCTGGCATAACAAGAGTGATGGCATACCCTTTAACAGCTGCTACCATAGCCAGGCCAATTCCCGTATTGCCAGAAGTAGGTTCTACGATAAAAGAATCTTTTTTTAATTTTCCTGACTTCTCTGCTTCTTCAATCATTGCAAGAGCAATCCGATCTTTGATAGATCCACCAGGATTTTGTCTTTCGAGTTTCATATAGACTTCATGGTCGGTTCCAAAAAGTCGCGACAATCTAACGTGAGGTGTATTTCCGATGGCTTCTAGAATGCTGTTTATTTTCATAATTTCTCCGCTCTGTCACATTTTAAGAGAAAAAGCGGATTTGTCCACAATGAAAATTAGGAAAACTTAAGGCGTATGAATGGAAATTAAGAACTGGTAATCGGATTTCATTTGTTTCAGGACTTTAGAGTCATTTTCAGATTCGATCACCTTTTCTAAGTAAGGTGCCGAGATTCGGAAGTCCAATCTTCGCAGTGCCTCCGAAGCTTTTGCCCGAACTTGCGGATCTTTATCTGTTAATGATTCTAAAATGGCTTTGTAATTTTGGTTTGGCAATCGTTCCAATCCCGCAAGAGCCGATAGAATGGAAATTTTTGCATAAGGAACTGTTTCTTTACTGAGTGAATCAGATAAACTAGCGAGGACCTCTTTTTTTCCGGAAAGGTAAAGTGCATCGGCAGCAGAACTGCGAAGATAAAAATTGGGACTAACAAGAGCCGACTTGATGGTGGACTCCGATTCCGCTGTTTTCGGTAGAGAACCTAAAGTCCGTAAGATTTCACCACAAGCTAAAGCGATGGGGATCTCACCCTCTTCGTAAAAGTAAGGACTAGAAAGCGAAGTACTATCGGCAACTCCGTCTTTCAAAGTCCTTGGTTTTGGTGGATTGTGTTCGGAAATTTTTACAGATTCTTTTTGGTAGGTTTTGATTAAATAAGGAACGGCAAGTTTGTCTCCCTTGATTCCCAAAGCCTGTGCTGCATAAAATTTCACAGCCGGTGCATTTCCGGGACTTGTCGGAAAATGGGGAGATCCTTCCATAGCGGAGATGATGTCACGGATTCCCTGATTTGATTTAACGAAGGTTAGTTTGTCGATAGCATCACGAATTTCTGAGATATTAGATGAGGACAGTCTTGTGCGTTGGATCTCAAAAAACCGTTCCTCACTCTCAGCAAAAATTGCTACAGGTACAATGAGAATATATAAAAACCAAACAAACTTTCGAATCATTCTAAACCACCTCTGTTTTGGGACGGTCATTCTAACCGATTTCTTTTAATTTTCTTTTAATTTTTCTGCGACTTCTTTTAATTTTTCGGAAAGATCACCCAGGGTAGCCTTATCTTCTTCCAAAATGGACTGACTGAATTTTTCCAAATCCCTTTGGATTTGTTCCTTTTTTTCACTGGCCCGGGAAGCCATTTTTCTGAGTAAGTCTTCTCGGTAGTGACTAAAATCTGCTTCCTTCAATTCCCCCAGTTCTACCATGGATGTCACAATTTTTTCTAACCGTTCTGAGGTTAGATAGTTGGCACCGATGCCTCCCAGGATCAATCGTTCGAATAGTCCAGAAACATCCCGGCCCGTTTCTCTAATCAGAGAAGTTAACATAAAATTTGAAAAATCTTCGTTTCGTTGTCCTAAGCTGACTTTGAGAAAGGTTTGACCCAAAATTTTAGGAGTGATGTCTTCTCCTGTCATATTGTCTTGGACTTTGATTTCTTCTCCCCCGATGATCATCTTGGCCACATCTTCCAATGTGATGGTGGAACTAGTTTCTGGATCATAGAGTCTGCGGTTTGCGTATCGCTTAAGGAGCTTCATCGGAGATGCTTTTTAAAATGACTTTCAAGCCTAGGGGGTCAACTAAAATACAATCGTAATGGACTCTCTATTCGGTGCTGTTTTGACACAACTTCCCGACGCAGAAAAAAACCTGATTGTAACATGGTTACAAGTACAAGGGCTCGTCGTAAAAGAATGTACGCAGAAAACTTGGAAAGACCATCCAAATTCCATTCGACTATTTTCCAAACCAACATCTGAAATAGTACAAGAGTTATTAGATTGGAGCATCGAACCGATATTATGTGGTAGTTTCACAAACGAAGAAAAAGAAATTTATAAAAACTTGGGCGCTTCCCTATTATGGGAAAAATCATATTCAGAAATTCACACTTTGCCATATAAAACCTTACCTATGTCAAAATTGACTTGGGTGGTATATACAAAAAACCAAATCCTAGACAAACACCTGTCAGTATTTTTAAAATCCATGGGTCAAACAGTTTTTACAGAAGGAAGTCTGGATTTTCTTCTCAAACGAATCCAAACAGGACCTTGCCATTTTCTCATTTTAGATTGGGATGTACTGGATCCAAAAACGGTAATCCCAGACCTCTCCAAACTCAAAAGGGAAAAGCAGTTTTTATCCATTGGAATCAAGGACTTTATGAAAGAACATCTCTATAGAGATTTAAAAACAGGAATCACGACCATCTCGGAAGTCCTTGTTTCCCAGTCAGATTTTTGGAATGTTTTACTTCATAGTTTCCCCATGTCCGAGGAATCAAAAGAACAGGAAACTTGGAAAGAAACTTCTAGGTCGGTTTCAAAACTTAGTTTTACCTTCCAAGAAAAACAAATTCCCATAACGATGCAATTGACGGAAAACACCGTCTTTAAGAAAAAACTAGCCCACCCGCAAATTCAAAATCTATTAGATCTCTTTCACTGGTTTTTATAAAAACTATAAGGTTACTCAAAGAGTAACATATCATCGCTCGAAAGTTCGCCTGCTCCGCGATTTGGGAAGGCTTGCTCAAAAAAGAGGGCTGCTAACAAATCAAAGTCTTCATCTTCTTCTCGATTTTCTAATTCCCAAAGTTCATTTCTGCGTTTGATAAGAAGTGATACCGTGGCATCTTCCAAAGCAAATTCTATCTTCAAACGATTCAAAGTGCGAATGAAAAAATTTAAATTATAAATTACGTAGTCTCGAAAGTAAGTAAGACCTGCAATCGTCGGTTCATATTTTAAGAGTGCTTCTGTCAAATAACAGGCAGTTTTTAGATCTTCAGTGGCACCTGTTTCTTTATAAGCTTTGAAGATATGGTGTACTGTTTCATGCATGGAGATTGTGGAGTGATACGAGTCTTCAATGAGACGAATGGATTCCGGGTGCGATTCCATATAAGCAAACACATCCACGATTTCACGATTGGCCGCTGCCCGTTTTCTTTCTGCATCGCAGGGATCCTCCGTGATTTTTGGATCCACTAGCAGGATAAAAAGATATTTGGTTTCAAAAGCAAATCGTGATTCTTTAGGAATGTAATACTCAATCCAAATGGGTTCTTTGTAGTAATCAACGGATTCTTGGAAACTAAGTTCTGGAGTGACTTTGAGGGATTTGAGTTTTTTTACATCATCAGTGATGACCTTTTTTCCTTCGACCCGAGTTTTACTGCGTTTGATTTGTCGGAGTTCCGACTTATTCAAAAGCGGTTTGGGTTTGAAGGAAGAATCCATGTTATATCATCGACAGATTAGAAAAAGCGCAAAAGAAAAGTACGAAGCCAAAATCCAATCGGACTTAAAATCCCCGTGTCAGAAAACACAACCCTTCCTTCTTCATTCAAAAAAACCGTTGTGGGGTATGCAGAAATTCGCCATTCCTTTAACATTCTGTAGTCTGCGGCGTAAACGGGATGTTTGGCTTCTGGTGTGAGTTCTGCCAAAATTTCTTTAGTCTCCTCCGAATCTTCGGCTTCGAGGACAGAAAGGAATATGGTGGACTTTGGTAAAAACCTTAAATTTGCCTCTAGAATGGGTGCATAAGCTTTACAGATCGTGCACCAAGTGGCCCAAAAGTATACCACCTTAGGGTGGCCTTTCCAGGAATTAGCTTCTGTGGGTGTGGTCGCAAGGATTTCAATAGGAACTCCGGGCCTTGTGTCCCTTCCCTTAAAATAAGCAAAACAAAGGGTGGTCGAAAAAAAGAAAACAAAGGCGGAGACCACCTTCCATCCGTACGGTAACTGCTTCCAAATTTTCATAGTCTTTATTGTAAGACTGGTAGTTGGCCGGATATGTTCCCAAACATCAAAAATAAGATGAGGAGTAACCAGATAAACCCAGAAATCAGAACACTTACGTCAGTGAGGATGGCTTTTGTGGGGTTATGACCCATGTTCTTGATATAAATGATGTAAAGAGACCGAAAGATCGCATAAACCACAATGGGAACCGTATACACCATATAAGGAGTTCCTAAACTTTTCGCCGTTTCTGGACTTACCGTATACATTACATAACTCACAAGAGTGAGTGTAGCAACAACGGCCATCATCAAATCCAAAAACTCAATGGAATACTCTTCTAAAATTTTTCTATGTTTGCCAGCATCAGTTTTTAGGATATTGATCTCACCCCTACGTTTGGAAAATCCCCAAAATAGGGCCAACATAAAAGTACAAAGCAATAACCAATGCGAAAACTCCACTCCAATGACAACTGCACCCGCAATGGCGCGTAACACAAATCCAATGGAAATACTCATAACATCCAAAATCACAATATGTTTCAGGACTTTGCTATACAACATATTGAAAAGAAGATAAAAGATCGTAAGATAAAAGAAAATCGGGGACAGTTTGTACGCACCAATCAAAGCAATGGGTAAAATCACACCAGTGATGGCTAAAGCAATTCCGGAATCGAGTTCCCCACTAGCAAGCGGTCTATGTTTTTTTTCGGGATGTTTTGCGTCTTCTTTTTGGTCTAAAAAATCGTTAAATACATATTGGCAACTCGCAACTAGAGAAAAACAAAGAAAAGCTAAACAAACTTTCGTTAACGAAGGAAGTTCAAAGATTTTTTTAGAAAAAATCAGTCCGGCAAATAGGATAATATTTTTCACCCACTGAGGGACTCGCATCAATTTGAGGTATAGGTAGATCATTTTTTCTTCACTTTATGGGCTTCAATGTATTTCATTTTCAATTTAATGGTTTTTGCATCCATGAGTAGGGGGAATACTAATTGGATTTGTGGATCACTGCCAGTGGTGATCATTTCGACTAGTTCACCTGGGCTTTGTTTGCCGGCAGTTTTGACATCCAATATCTTAAAAAAATCTTGATAGTCTTCTGGTAGTAAGTTTGCACTCACTACCATTTTTTTGGAATAGATTTCTTTTCCTTTGGAATCTAAAATACTAATTTGATCCAAAACAAATCGGATTCCTCTTTGCTCCAAAGGATCAATCCTAAGCCCACCAAATGTGGACATAGACTCAGGGAGTTCCCATTCATATTCTACCCAATTGCCAATATCTTTTTTAAATACAGGTTTGGAGACCATCATCGAATCAGAAGTTTCCGGTTTCTCTTTGCTAAGAAAGCTATACAATTTGATCGATTGGTCTCTCATCACCGGGAACTTGTATTGGTTATAAATGTATCCAGTCGCACTTAAAAGAAAGATGGCACTCAGGAAAAAAAATCGAATTTGTCGAATCAATTGAAACTGGTCCATAAGAGTCAGATAACGCGTTTTAAACTCTTTTTTTGATTCATATAAAAGAAATTCGTAAGTATCGATGGCCTCGGACAAAATTTGGTCCATTTTTTTGGCATCCAGTGGAGAGATCCTATCCCAAGAATTCAAAAACTGAAATGGTTTTTGTTTTCTATCTGATTCTGGAATTAGAAAACCCTTCAGGTCTTCCTCAGTAAAAATTTCTTTTTTGTTGGTTCTTTGTAATTGAAAGTTTACCAGGTCAAAAGTTACGGATCGAAATAGTAGTTTTGCGTCTTCTAACTTCTCGTTTGACAAAAGGAGTTCAATAGATTCCAATCGGGATTGAATTTGGGCCAAAACTCTTTTTTGAGATTCTTTTTGTTTCTCGAATTCCAACTCTCCAGGTTCCAAAACAGGAGTCTTCCATGAAGAAAACAATAGATCTCGAATGCGTAATTTCACAAATACCAAGTCTGAACCATCCTCAAAATACTAAAACTGATTTTTATCTCCATTTTAACCGACTTGGATTTTCACACCATCATCCACAGTTCCCATCTTAGGAACCCCAGAGTGGCCCGTGGCAGCAATGAGAACGGTAAAGATTCCCACTCGGCCTACATACATCACCGCCGCATAAAATAACTTTTCGATGTCTCCCAACTGGGAAGTGAGGTTCAAACTAAAACCAACGGTCGAAAAAGAAGAGATCAGTTCAAAAAAGATAACATGTAAAGAATGTTGGTTTTGGTCCAAAATTCCAAGGAATATAAAGATAAATGCCAAAGCAATGGTCGCAAGGAAGTAGACTCGAATGGCAACAGCGACCGAATTTTTAGATACAGTTTCTCCAAATAACATTACCGGTTTTGAGGGTTGGATCACGTTTTTCAAATAAGCAAGTAACAAAACAAAGGTGGTAATTTTAATACCGCCAGCAGTTCCTTGCGGTCCCCCACCAATAAACATAAGAACGGTAATGATGATAACCGTGGCATCGTTTAAATGACCGAGATCCATAGTGGAAAACCCTGCTGTACGAGAACAGACAGACATAAAAAAAGCATTGGAAATTTTATCAACGAGAGCCATTCCATGAAAAGTATGTGGATTGGACCGTTCTAAAAAATAAATCCCAAGAAAACCAAACAAAAGCAAGGCGGAAGATCCATAAACTAAAACTTTGGACTGGATCCTTGTGGTTTCCCCCCGCAAATGTTTGTTATAGTCACCGATGCGATTTTCTAAAAACGCAGAAAACTGTGCGGGAAGTAATAAAAGTCTTGGAACATTTCCTGTTTTTAGAGCTTTTTCCATCATAAGAGTTTCTGCCATCACTTCTATGCGGTATACAATCCGAACAAAAACCGTAAGTAAAAACTTTTCCAAAAGAATGATCACAGGGAATCCAATCCCTCCAAAAATCACAAGTCCTGACACAATGTATAAAGAAAAGGGATCCAAACGTAAGGCACTCAAATCATCTGTGATCGAAAAACCAGCGTTATTAAAAGAGGAAATTGCTGTAAAAAGGGAAAAGAACCATCGGGTATTTCCCCCTTCTGCCCCGTCCGGCATGTGGAGGTAGAGTCCAATGGCACCTAAGATTTCAATCGAAAAGGAAATATTGATAATAGAGAGTAACATCCGATTCACCTCGTTAGTCGCAAGCGACTCGGTTTCAGCTTGGGTATCGATGGCAGCCCCCACGAAAGCATTAAAACGAGCATTCCTAGAAATTCCTTGGGTGATGAGAAATCCAACAATTACGGTAAAACTAATGATCCCAAGCCCCCCCAGTTGGATGAGAAAGAGCATAATCCATTGGGTAGATGGATTGAAGCCAGAAAGAGGAACCGGAGAGAGCCCGGTCACACAAATCGAGGAAGCAGAAAGATAAAAACTATCCACATAAGAAAGTTCCCCTTCTTCCGAAATATAGAGGGCGATTGATCCGAGAAGGATGGCAGCAAAGAATCCCAGACAGACTAGCCTTGCAAAGGACAAAGTTCGAAAAAATCGCTTCAAGCGCGCTAGTGGCATATTCCCCTAATCTCTACTTTCTCCAGGATTTTCCCTTTGACCAAAAATCCCAAGTACTTTACAAACGCAGTCCATTTCAGATTTTGGTAGAATCAATTCAACTTTAACCATTATTTTGAGGAAAATATGACCTCTGCGACAGAAACAAAACGCGACCCTAAATTGGACAGAATCCGTAACATCGGAATCTCTGCTCACATTGACTCTGGAAAGACAACTCTTACCGAACGTATTTTATTTTATACGAACAAAATCCATGCTATCCACGAAGTTCGTGGTAAAGACGGTGTGGGTGCTACTATGGATAGTATGGATCTCGAAAGAGAAAGAGGGATCACAATCCAATCAGCGGCAACTTATGCTACTTGGAAAGATATCTCCATCAACATCATTGATACTCCGGGCCACGTAGACTTCACCATCGAAGTAGAACGTTCTTTGCGTGTTCTTGACTCTGCGATTATGGTTCTTTGTGGGGTTGCCGGTGTACAGTCCCAATCCATCACTGTTGACCGCCAGATGAAACGTTACAACGTTCCACGTGTTGCTTTTATCAATAAACTAGACCGTACAGGTGCTAACCCTTGGAGAGTGATCGATCAACTTCGTGAAAAACTCCATTTGAATGCACATGCAGTACAACTTCCCATCGGTTTGGAAAATGATCTGAAAGGGATTGTTGACCTTGTCGAAATGAAAGCTTATTACTTCGAAGGTCCTAACGGCCAAGATATCAAAATTACTGATATTCCTGATGAATTAAAAGACCAAGCAAACGAAAAACGCGAAGCACTTCTTGATGCAGTTTCTCTTTTCAGTGATGAACTCACCGAAGAGTTGTTAGAAGGAACTCCTTCTGAAGCGCGAGTCAAAGAAGCAATCCGACGTGGTGTTCTTGCTCTTAAATTTGTACCTGTATTTATGGGTTCTGCCTTCAAAAACAAAGGGGTCCAAAGACTTCTTGATGGAGTTGCGGATTACCTTGCATCTCCTTATGATGTTGATAACAAAGCAAAAGAAATCGGAAACGAAGAAAACGAATTCAGTTTAGAATCAGATCCAGAAAAACCATTAGTTTGTCTCGCATTCAAACTAGAAGACGGTCGCTATGGTCAGCTAACTTATGTTCGAGTTTACCAAGGTAGACTCGAAAAAGGGATGACGATCTACAACTCTTCTAACAACAAACGCCATAACATTGGACGTCTCGTTCGTATGCACTCAAACGATATGGAAGATATTGCGAAAGCAGAGGCAGGAGATATTGTAGCTCTATTCGGTATCGATTGTGCTTCCGGAGATACTTTCACTGATGGAAAAGCAAAAGTGACTATGGAGTCCATGTTTGTTCCAAACCCGGTGATCTCCCTTACGATTGAATGTAAAGAATCAAAACAACTTCCAAACCTTGCGAAGGCTCTTAACCGTTTCACCAAAGAAGATCCAACCTTCCAAACAGAAATTGATAAAGAGTCTGGACAAACCATCATCAAAGGGATGGGAGAACTTCACTTAGAAGTATACATCGAACGTATGAAACGGGAATACGGTGTGGATCTTGTCACTGGCGCTCCACAAGTTGCGTATCGTGAAACCATCACTAAGTCTGCAGAATTTGATTATACCCACAAAAAACAAACGGGTGGTCAAGGTCAGTTCTCTCGAGTGGCTGGTTTTATTGAACCAATTCCACAAGAAGAAGGAAAAAATTACGAATTCGTAGATAAAATCGTGGGTGGTTCCATCCCTCGCGAATACATCGGATCTTGTGACAAAGGTTTTCGTTCTTGTTTAGAAAGAGGATCACTGATTGGATTTCCTATCATTGGAGTTCGTTGTGTGATCAATGACGGTGCTTACCATGATGTGGATTCATCGGATATGGCTTTCCAAATTGGTGCTCGTTACGGTTTCCGCCAAGGATTCAGTAAAGCAGCTCCGATCATTCTCGAACCGATCATGAGAGTGGAAGTCGAAGGTCCTACAGAATTCCAAGGAGCCATCCTTGCCTCTGTGAACCAAAGACGTGGTATGATCTTAAATACAACTGAAGAAAACGGTTATGCAAAGATCGAAGCCGAAGTTCCTCTTGCAGACATGTTCGGTTACTCCACAGTGCTTCGTTCCTCCACACAAGGAAAAGCAGAGTTTGCAATGGAATTTTCCAAGTATGCTCCAGTGCCTAGAAACGTAGCGGATGAGCTCATGAAAAAATACAAAGTCAACAAGTCAGAAGAAGAATAAATCCTTCTTCGTCAGACTTTCGATTTTGGAAAAGGCGGGTTCTCCCGCCTTTTTTATTGCCCCTCCACTTCACACATGTCGATACATTTAGAAGGGATACCGGATGCGAAGACTGCCATACATTCTAATTATTTTGGGTTTCTTTCTTTTCTTCCCCCTTAGTTCCAAACAAAACGTAAAAACAGAAATCCCATCCTCTTACCGAGTGACCAAAGGCGATTCCTGGTATGGAATTGCTAGAAAATTCAAAGTTTCAGCTGAAACCTTAGCCAAGTTAAATGGCCGTAACACTAAAGAGAATTTATACGAAAAAGAATTACTTCGAATTCCCAAAGGGGAGGAAAAAGTTTCTATAGCTCCCGAATCCCTTCTTTTAGAAAAACCAACTTATCCCTTGGTGCAAAGAGAAAAGGTGGTAAAGAAATTTTCAGAACTCACCTATGACCCCCACAAAGGAATCCAATTCCAACGAGGTACATCTTCTTTAGTACGGGCAAGCCTTCCCGGCAAAGTGGTTCACGTGGATTATATGGATGGGTATGAAAACTTTGTGATTTTAGAGCACCAAAACGGACTATATTCTGTCTACGGAAACTTAGAAAGAATCCAAGTGACGGAAGGCCAACAGGTTAAGTCAAAAGATAGGTTAGGAATTCTGACAAAAGACAAAGGCCTCTACTTCCAAGTGAACAAACAAAAACTCAGCATAAATCCCGAAAGAATTTTGGAAAGGGGTATCTAATGGCGAATTCCATCCTCTTCCAATCAGGTTCAGTGTATCGGAATGGAAAATTAGAAACAAACGACCTTCTCGTGGATGGAGAAAAAATTTCTGCGATTGACACAGACTTACCACAAAACGAAAAAGCGGTGACAGTCTCCCTTAAAGGGAAAAAAATCTATCCTGGATTTATTAATTCCCATGACCACTTACTTGCCAGTTACCTTCCGAAAGTTGGTGGGACAGAAAAACACCAGTCTTGGTTGTCTTATGATAATCTCTATAAAAGTTCAGGAGTTTTTGCGGAACGCCAACAAGTGGATCCAGAACTATTATACTACCTTGGTGCTTATAAAAATCTCTTTGCGGGTGCCACAACTGTCTTTGATCATATTCCTCATCATGTACAAAATCCATTTAGAGGCATTTTACCAGTCAAACTGATTTCCGATTATGCCCTAGCCCACTCCGTAGGAAATTATAGTTTGGGTTGGGGGGAAGGACCAGCCTTAGAGTATAGAATGGCAGAACATGCGGGACTTCCTTTTGTGACTCATCTAGCAGAAGGAGTTGATGATGATTCGAAACATTCACTTCGCCTACTTGAAAAAATGGATGCTCTTGGCGAACATTCTGTACTCGTTCATTGTTTGCCCTTTGGACAAAGAGAGGTTGAAAAAATTTTGGAGAAAGGTGCTTCTGTAGTCTGGTGCCCAACTTCCAATCTTCATATCTTTGGAAAAACAACTAATATCAAACTCTTTTTAGATATGGGAGTTAATGTATGTTTGGGGACAGATTATTCTCCGAGCGGATCGGTTCATCTACTCGAAGAATTAAAAACAGCGAAGTCTATTTATTTTGGATTGTATGGGGAAGAATTAGAAGAGTCCACTCTTTTGAAGATGGTCACAGAAAATCCCAGAAAGGCTTTTCGATTAGGAAATCCTAATGCACTTATGCCTGGTCTTTCGGCGGATTTACTCATAATCAACGATGATAAAAATGCAAAGGAGATCAATGTATCCGACCTTTCATGGAAACACATTGATTTAGTTGTGATCGATGGGTATCCCATTTATGGGTCTTCAGAATACAAGTCACTCTTTCTTCATTTCGGTTTAGAAACAGAAGAATTTTCCATTGATGGTAAAACCAAGTTGGTTGCTGGTTCACCAAAAAAACTCTTGAAACAAGTTTCTGACAGTGTCGGTTATAAAAAGAGTTTGGCTTTTTTACCTAATTTTTGAAAATGAAGCGCAAGCGAGGCATGAGTTGTCAGGTCCCATAGTTCGTAATTACAAAGGAGGTTCCATCGTCTACTTCGAGAAAGACAAGGCGGAGGATATCTTTGTACTACAAAAAGGTCGTGTTGTACTAACTTACACGAATATCAACGGTGTGGAGCTGAAAGAGGATGTAAAACTCGGTGAGTTTTTCGGAGTTAAGAGTGCCATCGGTCGTTACCCAAGGGAAGAAACAGCCCAAGTCATTGGAGCCGCTACAGTTCTTGTTTTTAAAGTCCCCGAATTTGAAAAATTTGTCTCAGACAAAACTCATTTAATCATCAAAATGCTAAAGGTGTTCTCAAGCCAACTCCGGCAAGTCCACAGGCAGGTTAGGGAAATCCTCGGGCAAGGCGAAGCCAAGAACCCAGCCTTTGAACTCATGAACGTGGCCGAAGTTTTTTATAAAAATGGCAACTTTGAACACGCAGCCTATGCATTTGAAAAGTATTTACAACACTATCCGGACGGAATGTACGTAGACCGAGCAAGGCAGCTTATGGATCTTGCTCGTAAAAAGACGCCTTTCCCTCTCACCATACAAGAATTAGTTTATAAACCCGAACCAGGCGCCCAATCAGGGAAACTGCAAGAGATGCTAAAAACTATGGCAGTTCCCACCCAGAACTCCACCTCTAGTGTAGATCCAAACTCCATCCTTTCCCAATACGACAAAGCCTCTACTTTTATGAACGCGGGAAAGTATGCAGATTCAATTGATCTTTTTAAACTGGTTTCAGAAAGGACAGACTCTGTGACTCAGGAAGAGGAACAGTTTGTTGAAAATTCAATGTTTTATATGGGTAAGTCTAGCTTCAAAGCAAAAGACTATCCGAGTGCCATCGCACACTTTTCAAGTTATATTAAAAAATACCCAAAAGGCCTTCTACTCAAAGAGAACCTTTACCACCTAGCACTTGCTACAGAGGCATCCGGTGATAAAGAAAAATCCAAACAGTTATTCCAAAAGGTAACTCAAATGCCTCCTTTGGATGATAGTATCTCTGAAGATGCTAAATCCAAACTCAAAGGAGGAAAGTAGTGAACGACCAAATGTTGGAAGCTATGTTCGGGAAATTTGGGAAGGTGTTCCAACCAAACGAAGTATTATTTTGTGAATATGAACCAGGAAACGACTTTTACCTCATTAAAGAAGGGAAGGTCAAAATCACAAAAACAATTGGAACGAGCATCAAAACCTTAGATGTTTTGGAGTCAGGAGATATTTTAGGAGAGATGGCAATTTTAGAGGAACAACCTCGTTCCGCTACAGCCATTGCTGTGACGGAAGTGAAGGCACTGAATTTCAATCGTGCCAACTTCGAAATGCTGATGACCAAAAACCCGGCACTTGCGATGAAACTCCTTCATATTTTTTCCTTTCGCATTTATGACCAAAAACGCCGCCTCATGATTCTCCTTATGGATGATATTATTGGAAAGGTTTGTGACGTCTTTGTGATGTTATACGAAAAACAGTATAACAACGATGTTTATAATGAAATTATCCTTTCAGCGACTGTAGATGACATTGCCAATTGGTGCGCCCAACCTGTGGGAGAAGTGCAAAAGGTGCTGATGCAGTATGTAAAAACAGGCAAACTAGATCTCTATCCGGATAAAATTGTTATTCACAATATCTCCGATTTCCAAAGGATAGTGAATCAGAAACGTAAACCTACGTAAAAAAGCTCCCATAGCTCAGGTGGATAGAGCACTAGTTTCCTAAACTGGGGACACAGGTTCGAATCCTGTTGGGGGCAAAAGATATGGCGGAACTACCAGGAACCCTACTTTATTATTTAAAACGGTCTACAGAATTTCTGGAAAAAAAGGAAATTCCGAACCCACGTGTGGATGCCGAATGGATCCTCTCTGACTTATTAAACCTTCCCCGAATTAAACTCTACTCACAGTTTGAAATGCCTCTTGGCCAAAAAGAAATTGACCTCTACAGAGAACGAATCCTCGAACGAAGCAAACGAAAACCAGTAGCCTATATCACAGGTAAAAAAGGATTTCATAAATTTGAATACTTGGTAACAGAAGATGTTCTCATTCCAAGACCGGAAACAGAAGAACTTGTGGACTACCTTTGGAAAGGGAAGGAAAACCTAAAAAGAAATACAGCTGGCGAAATCCAAATTTTGGATTTATGTTCAGGGAGTGGTTGTATTGGCCTTAGTCTTGCCCAACTTTTAGAATCCAGTATTGTGATTCTTTCCGACCTTTCTGAAAAAGCAATTGAAGTGAGCAGACGTAATGCGGAAAAATACAATCTAACAGAGAAAACATCATTTTATGTTTCTGATTTGGACTTGGCGCTCCCTAAAGAGTTACAATTTGATTTGATTGTCTCGAATCCCCCTTACATTCCAGAATCAGAAAAATCGGAAATTATGCCGGATGTATTAGATTATGAGCCGCATATGGCTCTTTTTGTTTCCGATTTTAAAGCATTCCACAAACGATTGTTATCTGCCGCAAAAACCAGACTAAACCCAGGAGGAAAGCTGATGATGGAAACTCATCCCTTGTATATGGATGTTTTAGAATTATTGGCCACAGAACTAGGTTTTGTATCCCCAAAAAGAATTTTAGACAGTTCTAAGAAGGAACGTTTCTTTTTTGCCGAAGCCCCTGCTCTACCTTAAGTTTTATTTTCCTTTGATTCCAATTGAACGGAAGATTGGATTTTAAAAAGAAGGAGATACAGATCTCTTTCTTCAGAATCACTTAGATCCTTTCGAAACACCTCATCGGCAGAAGTTATAATGGGTAGTCCTTTCTCCCAAATCTCTTTTCCTTTTTTGGTAAAGCGCAAAATGTAAAACCGTTTGTCAGTTGCGGAAACTTCTCGTTTCACCCAAGCTTTTTTGACCCAGCCATCCACAAGCCTTGATACTGTTGTTTTGTCTTTTACCAAACGATCACTCAGATCTTTCTGGCTTACCGTTTCGGATTCCACTAAAGGAAGGAGCTGGATCCATTCTTCAAACCGCATCCCAATTTCTCTTTTTGTAAATTCGTTCGCTAAAAACCGCCTCATCAGAAGCAAGGTTTCGCTCATATAAATTCCCAAATAAATAGAGAGCCCTTTCACAATTCCACTTTCATTTTTTTATTTGAACTCTTCAAGCTTTTTTTAGTTGCAATATGCAACCATATAGTTGCTAATTACAACTATATGGAATTTTATCTTTTTTTAGAATTCTAGGAGGTATGAATGGTGGATTGGAAATACCAAACAATCGAAAGAGAGGGATTTGCTCTCCAAGTGGCTAGGAACAAAACGAATGGCCCAGCACTATTTTGGATCGGTAGTGCATTATACTATCCACGAGTGATTCCGGAGGAGATAGCAGAGATATACCAAATCACAGTCGTAGACCACAGAGGTTTTGCCAAACGGACCAGTCCACTAGAGGAATCGAGAGAAGATTACACCCTAGAGAAACTTCTAGAAGATTTTGTTTTCATCCAAAACAAGCTAGAGATTCCAACCTGTCCTGTGATCGGCCATTCAGGTCATGGATATATGGCTCTTGCTTATGCGGCTAAATTTCCAACCAAAGTCTCCCACTTGCTGATGATTTCCACCGGCCCAAGTCACGGAAGTCACCTTTCAGAAGCAGAAGTTTATTTTCAAAAAGAAGCCTCTGATCTGCGAAAGGCAGCGCATGCAGAAAACCATATTCAATTCCAAAAAAATATAGAAACATCCCCTGAAGATTTTTTTATCCATTTCTGTGTAAGCCAAGAAGCTAAAGGTTTTTACCAAGTTCCTTTTCCTTCGAGAGAGTTTTGGAAAGGGATCCATACAAACAAACTAGCGTTTGATTCTCTTTTTGGAGAAGTGTTTCGAGACATTGATGTATCAGAATATTTAAAAGAAATTTCTGTACCCGTTTGGATTTGTATGGGAAAAGAGGACTTTCAGGTAGCACCTTATTACACTTGGGAACCGATCTTAAGTTGTTTTCCGAAAATCAAAATGACAGTTTTGGAAGAATGTAGTCATTTGCCTTTTTTAGAAAGACCTGAAAAGTTTTTATCCCAAATGCAAATTTGGATGCGGTGAGAAAACTGAAAAAGCGAATCGGTTAAAATGATTTTTATAAAATCCTCATTTTTTACAATATGAGAATCAAAAATCCCCTCACCCACCATTCTTAATCAAAAATCCATCTGGATCCGCTTCAAACTCCAGGTAGTCTTTCTCAGTAATAAAAACTAACTTGGCATTTGGAAATTTAGATTTGAATTTCAAAAGTCCCTTGTTTGATTTTTTGCGACCACTCTTTACTTCAATGGCATAGAGTCTTCTGCCATATTTGTAAATAAAGTCGACTTCATCATTTCCCTCTCTCCAGTAATACAATTCACCTTGTAGGCGCTGGAGTTGTGCTCCGACTACCAATTCAAAAACCCGACCTTTTTCCTCAGCAGTATACTCATCAAGTACGGTCGAATAATACAGACAAGGTGCCATGGGAAGGATTTTTGGAGAAGAAGTTTTTGTGATCACTCTCTTTTCCGAATATTTGGAGAGAGTTTTAATCAGAAAAGCACCTTCAAATAGAGCGATGTAATGTTTTACAAGTTCCACATTTCCCTTGTCTTGGATTTGTCCCAGAATTTTTGTATAGCTGATTTCCTGAGCAGGATAGGAAATCAAAATTTCAAAAGTCTGCCGAAACAAAGCAGGTGATTTGACCGTATGAAATTGAAGAATGTCTTTTTCGATAACAGTTGTAAGGATCGATTGATTGAGATAGGTTTTCCACTCATGACTACCCTTCAAAAAATAAGAACCTGGATAACCACCAAATTTTAAATAATCCTCAAAACGCAATTTGTATCCCTTTTTGGATTCTGCATAATTCCAATGATAAACCGGAATTAGTTGGAACCTGCCTGTTAGGCTTTCGGAGAGTCCTTTTTGTAAGTGTAAAGAACTTGAACCGAGTAGTATACAAGTCACAGGATTTTTTTTGGCTTTTGATTCATCCCAGAGCATTTTGATCACTTCGGACCAATTTTCACACTTTTGGATTTCGTCGATGGCTAGGATTTTATGATTTGCCCTGGCAAAATTCCACTGCTCCACGATCCACTTCTCGGTGGAATGAAAAACAGTGTCGGCGGAAACATAGTGATACTTCCCCGAATGACTTTCTTCCAGATACTTTAGGAGAGTGGTCGTTTTGCCAACTTGTCTTGGGCCAATGACCACTTGAATCAGATCATTGAAGCTTTTTAGATTTTTATCCAACTGCACAAGGAATGGCAAACTAATCACTGATTTCATTTTTAACAGGTCAACCTATCATTTTTGATAGGTCAACCTATTATTTCTGATAGCTCCATTTTGCAAATACTCCAAATACCCGCATAATGCCCCAATATCGAAAAAACTAAAACATTAAAGTGTATAAAAAAACCCGCCACCTTTCGGTAAGCGGGTTCTTTCAACAAGTAGTTGAATGATGAAAATTAACCAAGCATGTCTTTCACTTCGTTTCTTTCTTCTTTCAATTCATTGTGAGTGATATCAAATTTTTCCTTACCAAAAGCATTGATCTCAAGGCCAGTTACGATCTCTACTTTTTTGCCATCAGACTTGAGTGGGTATCCAAAGATAAGGCCTTTGTCCACACCATACTCTCCATTGGAATGGCAAGCAGCACTGAACCAGTCGCCGGCTTTCGTAGGAGTGACAATGTTATGCACTGTATCAACTACTGCGTTTGCAGCTGATGCTGCAGAAGAAGCACCGCGTGCTGCGATGATGGCGGCTCCCCGTTTTTGAACGGTAGAGATAAAATCACCTTTTAGCCAGTCATGATCAGAGATCACATCTGTTGCTACTTTTCCTTTGATTTTTGCATTGTAAAAGTCTGGGTATTGAGTAGCCGAGTGGTTTCCCCAAATAGCAACATTGGAAACATCTTTTACAAGAACTCCTGCTTTCCCAGCCAATTGTGTTTTTGCACGGTTTTCATCGAGGCCAGTCATCGCAAACCATCTGTCAGACGGAACCCCTTTTGCATTGTTCATTGCAATGAGGGCATTTGTATTACAAGGGTTACCAACAACGAGAACTCTTACGTCACTTGCAGCATTCTTTTCGATTGCTTTTCCTTGTGTTGTAAAGATTCCACCATTGATCTTGAGTAGATCCCCTCTTTCCATTCCTGCTTTTCTAGGAACAGAACCAACAAGAAGTGCCCAGTTGATGTCACGAAACGCCTCATCAATGTTAGAAGAGACAGATACTTTTTCCAAAAGAGGAAATGCACAGTCATCTAGTTCCATAATGACACCTTTGGCAGCAGGAAGGGCTTGTTCTAATTCCAATAATTGGAGTTCCACTGCAGTGTCAGGTCCAAACATTTGTCCTGAAGCGATACGAAATAGTAGTGCATATCCGATTTGTCCGGCGGCACCAGTAACAGCAACTTTTACTTTTTTGCTCATATGATTTTCCTTTTTGATTTATAATCTATTATTGTTTTAATTCTTTTTGGATGATCTCATCAAAGTTTTCGAAAGGTAATGCTCCCGAAACAAAGATCCCATTGATAAAGAATGCAGGCGTGCCGCTCACACCGACTTTTTGTCCGTCTTGAATGTCCGCATCAATTTCTGCTTTAAGATTCACTGCATTTTTCATACAAGCTTGGTACTTATCTTTTGGCATCCCAGCTTTTACAATGAGAGTATCTACATTCGATTTACCTAAGTTTCCACTGTTTTCAAAAAACAGATTAAACACATCCCAATACTTACCTTCTGCAATGGAACAATTCGCAGCCATATGGGCGTACATAGCATCTTGGTGAAAAGGAAGTGGAAAATCGCGGAAAACCCAACGAATTTGGCCTTTGTATTTCTCGCGAAGTTTTTGATTCACATCTTGGCTTCTTTTGCAAAATGGACATTCAAAATCAGAAAATTCCACAATGGTAATTTTTGCGTCTTTCGGCCCAATGGAAGGGTTATTTTTTTCTTCCACAGTCACTCTTACTGCTTCTGGTTCTTTAATCAAAAACTCAACAGGGTATTTGGTCACAATGTCTCGATAAACAGTGCGGCTATGTTCTTGTTCTTGTTGGTTTTTTAAGAATCCAATAATTTTATCTTTTGTCTCATTCAGGGATTTTCCACCTAACTGGGCTTTATTGGACATATATACATTGATAATTTCTTCTTCTGATGGGTCTCTAGGAGCGAAACCTTGGGTTAATACTTCCGAAGGTTTGATATTTTTGTCTTTCGCAACTAGTTCAAATAGTTTGTCCTGAGCAAATTCGCCGAGAGTGTTTTTGATAAGTCCTTTGTATTCCGATTGAAATTTTGAATAAGCAATCGGAGAAGTTTCTTTCACATCGCTAAGGTCATATTTTTTTCCGCCGATACTGACTGCATCTTGGGTAATGTATTCCCGAACAAAGGAAGGAACACTGACAATAAAGAGAAGAGCGAAAACGAGGTTAGTCGCAAGGACGATTTTGGAGATGGGGTTTTCCATCCACTTTTTAAAAATATTTTCCATCCCTGCCAGGTTCCCGGCCATAAAGCGGGCAATCAAACGGAAAAAACTGAAAAAAATAATCGTTTTTCGCTAAAGCCTGCCTAGAAATATCCGAAGATCTGAGGGAGGGAAAAGGATATTTTTTCTCAAGAGAGCTGATCCTGAACACGGAGGTTTGGGAAAAATGAACACAATTAATATTCAAGGAAACTCGCACGTTTCGGTCCCCCCCACGATTCCTACCCAAACTGGGAAACAATCGGAGGAAGGTAAGGAATCCCTTCCCGAAAAGTCGCAAAACCTACGACCGACAAAAAAGGTGGAAGCGGAAAGAGAAGCGAAGCTAAAGCCAGAAGATTTGGTATTAAAACCAACTCCTGCTTCTCTGGAAGAAAAACTAAACCAAATCATTTCACCGGAAGAAGTGAAAGACTTACTTTCTCTAGTCACAAGAACTCCTCTACCGGAGCCAAAAAGCCATAAGGTAGATACCAAAAGGTAAGTTTGTTCCTTAGCATTGCCATTCTTGATAGTTTTATCCTAGTTCTTAGCGGAGTTTTGACCATTTCCGTTTTGGGGCTAGGACTTGTTGTGTACAACCAATTCATCCATCCCGTCATCTCCAGAAAAGAGTCAGACCGCTTCATTCCCGTCCAAACTGGTGACAAATACGATCTGGTTGTTGATGAACTTAGCCGATTTGCCACCTTCCAAATTGGATGTAAAACAGGACAACTAGCTACTCGGTGTAATGCGATCTCGGAAGATCATCTCATCTTTCAGTTCAAAAAAAGTCGCGATAGTGAAGACTATACGATTACTGTTTTAAAGAACGGACCCACTTTCTACAAACCTCCACGAATGGAACATTACGGAAAGATGGAATCCAAAGAAAGTTTTGAATCGTATGAAATCATTGGCCACCCTGCAGAATTTCGAATCTCCGATAAAATTGCCAAAGAGAGAATGGTAAACTACATTGAAGTTTCTCTCACCTCTTCTTTTTACTTCAACAGATCAGGAAAGGAACGAATGAAATTTACATTTGAAGTCGGAAAGATCCAACCTGGGATTAACAGAAAGAGCAGGTTTCGTGGTGATGTTTACGGATTCGGTAAAGAAGAAGGAGCGGACGAAGACTAAACTACTTGGTTTGGATACGAACCCCAAGTCCATCGGGTTTCACACGTTTAAATGTATACGCAATGTTTGCGGCTCCCATCACTTGAGATATCTTTTCCTCTAATTCTAATTGATTCCTTTTTACTGCCTTTCGTTCTAAAAACACAAGTAGGCTTGGCCCAGATCCAGACAAACAGTATCCTATCCCAGCTTTTGTGAAGGTTTCTGCCAAAGGATACAAAGGAGAAGACTTTGGAATTCGGTAAGGCGTATGCATTTTATCTTCCAAACCAACAAGAAGATCACCGAACTTGCGTTTGTCTAAAAAATGCATCCAAGCACCAATTCTTGATAAATTAAAAATGACATCAGCGGTGGCGTAGGTTTTCGGAAGTGCCTTCCTTGACTCTTCTGTGGAAACATGAAACTCTGGTGTTAGAACAAAAATAGCCACGGATGAGGGAAATTTTTTCCGGAAATATCGCAGTTTTTCACCAAACGTAGAATAGGCGAAAACAAATCCACCTAGATAAGCCGGCAGAGTGTTATCAGGATGGCCTTCAAATTCTGCCAGATACTGAGTGAAGTTTGGTTCTGTTGGCAGCGTTGTCGGATCCAATCTTTTATGCACTTCCCTTGCTAAAGAGAGGCCCGCGACAATGGCGGAAGCGCTGGAACCAAGGCCCCCTTTTAAAGGCAGAGACAAAGTCATTTTACAATGGTAAGGCGGTGCCGATCTGCCTGGTAAAAATTTTTCGAAGTAGGAAAGATAGGATTGATACACCAAATCTTCTTTAGCAGAAAACGGTAACTGTTGGCCGTTTTTTAATTCTGTTTTGGATTCGGTAATTTCTTTTGAAAAACTAAATTCAAATTCATTACGAAGATCTAGAGCAAGGCCCATAAGGTCAAAACCGGGGCCCAAGTTGGCAGAGGTTCCCGGCACTTGGATGAGAATCTTTGGAAGGCGAATCATCGTTTCGCCCAGGCTCTAAGACCTGTTTCCAAAATCAACCTCTCTTTCGATCGAAGTATTGCTCTACCGCATTGAGCCCTCCCATTACAACAGCAGGAATTCCTTGACCTGGATAGACGGTATCTCCGGTAAGAAGTAGGTTCGGATCTTCGGAACAGTTCCTGATCATTCGAAAAGGATTAAAAAAATAAGAACTTGGAATCCCTCCCACTCTCCCAAATTTTCGACCAGTCCAAGTCTGCCATGTAACAGGTGTTGCAGAATGCAGAAATAGAATCTTTTCTTTTTGAAACCAGGGAAACTCAGCTTGCAAAGTTTGTAAGATGATGGTTTCTAATTTTTTCTTTTTTTCCTGATACAATGCATCTCGAACCCAGAACTCTGGATTTCCAATATGGGTGGAAACTGAAAGGATACGAATTCCGTTTGGCGAACGAATGGGATCATCTAAATGAGATAGGGAAAGGAAAATAGAGTTTCCGCCACCATAGGGTAAAGGTTTCCTGAGATGGATTTGGTGGTGAAGGCATTCGGATGCAATCGATAGATCTAAGGGATCTGTTTGGATGGCGAGACCCATAGTAAAGGCACCCCAGATTCCTTTTTCGAACTTTTTAACCTTAGATTTTAATTTGGGTAGGTCTTCAGTGATTTCTGTGAGATTCCAAATGGGAAGATTCGAGACTACCACTCGACCAAAAAAACGAAAGTGTTCTCTATGTTTCGTTTGGATCTCCCAAAAGGTTTTCAGAGACCCCTTGGAAGAAGCAAACTTAGAGAGACCTGTCACTTCTTGTTTATAAAGAATTTTTCCTTTGTTGGATTCTATTTTGCCTAGAATGGTTTCCGCAAGAGATACCATTCCCCCTTTCACTGCATAATTTTGTAATTGCGGGTAGGTCAGTCCTACAGCCGCCATAGCGAAGGGGGCTTTGTTTGTAGTAGTTTGGTTGGTAATTAAAAGTTGTTCATCTAAAAATTGAATCCATTCCTTGTTGTGCCAAAGTCCTAAACATCTGAGAACAAAACGTACGGATACAAATGAGAAAACTAAAGGAATCAAATCGCGAAGTTGGAATTGAAAAATGGTTTTGCCCACATCAGAAAAATTTCGGAAAGGGAAAAATTTGTATCTTGCAGACAAACTCCAAAGAGAATCCGAAACAAAATAACAAAGTTTCCAAAACATGTGCATCCGCCAACCACCACCAAACATCCGTTTTGCCTCAACGATCCACTCCAAAGGATCACGATGTCTTTCGATAGTTTTGCCATTCAAATGTACTATCATGGAGCGTTCCAAAGGATAGAGAGGAAATTGAATTTGGAATTCGGTGGAAAGTTTATGGAGAGGAAGGCCCGGTTCAAAACCTACAAGAGTGGTGGCTCCCGATTCAAATAAGTACCCATTCTTTTGAAAGCTAGAGGCACAACCACCAGGAGAGGTGCCCTTCTCTAGAATCAAAACTCGTTTGCCTTTTTCTGAAAAAGACAAAGCGGCACTGAGGCCCCCGAGTCCAGATCCTAAAACAACAACATCCCAAAACGTATCCATCCTCTTGTAGACCGGCAAAGGATCGAGGATGGAGAAAAATTAAAAAAGCCCCTTCACTCCGACCAAAGTTTTTTCAAATCACTGGCAATGTTCTTTTGCATCGCTTCGTTTGTACCACCACCAATACTAAGTAAGATAGCATCTCGGTGCAAACGTTCTACCGGATATTCCCTGCAATACCCATACCCACCTAAAACCTGAATGGCATTCCTTGAAACACGTTCCGCCATTTGCGTGGCAACAAGTTTTGCTGATGCTGCACCAAGTGAATTACGCACATCTGGTCCAAGCTCACTAGCTACATGGTAGACAAGAGCTCGTGCTGCTTGGTAATCAGCATATGACTCTGCAACCATTCTTTGGATTTGACCAAACTCCATCAGTTTTTTCCCAAAAGCTTCTCTATGACGAATTGTATAATCACACATGATATCGATACAACGTCTCGCAATTCCCAAAGACTGGGCCGCAAGAGTCACACGTTCAATTTCTAAATTGCGCATCATATGAGTGACAGCACCGTTTTCCACACCAAGTAAATTCTCTTCGGGAACTTCCATATCTTCAAAAACAAGTTGGGTGGTAGGAGAGGAGCGCATTCCCATCTTTTCTTCTTTTTTTCCCACCGAAAAACCTTTGTAAGACGATTCAATTACAAAAGAGGTCATCTTTTTTCCATTTTTTTCAAGCTTCGTATAAAGAACAAAAACTTGACCAATGGATCCGTTAGTGATGTATTGTTTGACTCCATTGATGATATAACGATCGCCCTTCTTTAAGGCGTGAGTTGTCATCCCAAGAACGTCGGTTCCCGCACCAGGTTCGGTCATTCCCATCCCACCTATCCATTCACCGGTGATGACCTTACTCAAATAACGAGCTCTCTGCGAAGGGTTGGAGCTATAGAAAAAAT
Organism: Leptospira abararensis; assembly: GCF_016918735.1. Lineage (GTDB taxonomy): Bacteria > Spirochaetota > Leptospiria > Leptospirales > Leptospiraceae > Leptospira_A > Leptospira_A abararensis. The sequence goes on along the minus strand of NZ_JAFFPR010000054.1, from coordinate 62,640 downwards.
TATTCACAAAAAGTACTTCGTGGGCTAAATAAGAAAGAGTAAACCCTGGATCAAACCGAGACATCTCTTCGTGGATGATAACTGAGGCAAGTGGATCTAGGCCATGACCGCCATCAGCTTCAGGAACCGTAATCCCAAAAATTCCAAGTTCGGAACCAAGTCGTTTGAAAAGCATAGTATTAAATGTTTCTTTTTCATCATTTTCCTTGGCTTGTTCATCCATCTCCCGTTCTGCAAAAGATGCTACAGACTCTCTTAGTGCGAGATGATCTTCTGTAGGATTAAATAGATCCAATGATGATTTTTTTGTCGAAAGCGTACTCATATAGATAATTTTTTCGTACTTTTCCTTAGCCTGTAAACGAAAAAACAAAGGCAGATTGCGACTCAAAGATTGAAATCGCTACAAAAACGAACAGTTTTTCATAGATGGGAAACAGACATTAGATCAAATTTCATAATATACATTAACGAGAGTTAATTTGTCCCGATTCCATTGACACAAAGTATAATAAGATAAAGCAAAATCCACAATCACTAACAGAATAACTACTTATAACTAGTGATTATCCTAAGAGGAAATTCCTATGTAGTAAAAAGTAATAATGAAATAAAGGAATCGATTTACAATTTATTGATTCTATATAATCATCACCATAACATCAGGAATATCTTTCGTCTATAAACAGAAATTACAATGAGCACTAACGATACAAACACAGTACCAACGGATAAGCTCGCCAAATTCGAGTTAACCGAAGAATCTCTAAACAGTTTCCGCAAAAACAAAAACATCCCTCTCGACCTTTACAATAAGGATGGGCAAATTCTCATTCATAAAAAAAGAAATCCTACCGAAGCAGATTTTGGGAAACTCCTTAAATTCGAAATGCAAGGGGTATACTTCCTAATCTCCGAATTAAAAAAAACAAAACCGAATGGAAATGGTAATTCTTTTCTCGAACCTGGCCGAACCACGAAATTATTTGACCAAGAGAAAACAGCTCGTTTCGCAAAACAATCTCAGTCTCTCATCGAAGATTTACGCAAATCATCCTTCTCTTCAGACCAAGCTGTTTTTGTTCAGAACTCAGTGAACGAACTTCTCACCGATTTCACAAGTAACCCCGATTTCGAACTTGGTATCTTTAATATTTTAGAAATCCTTGGTGTGGCCGGAGTATCTGTAGAATCAGAGCTTATGACCAAACGAACCGTAGTTGCCATGGGAATGAAAGTTCGAACAAAAAAAATTGTCAACGAAGGTAAAGAAGAATCCAATAAAAAAGATCATCTCAGTCTTATGATGGCAAGTTATTTGGCAGATGTTGGGTATTCCAGGCTCGAAATCAAAAACAATCCAAAACTCACAAAGGAAGAGTATGCCGTTGTCCAACAACACCCTATCATCAGTTATCTGATGACCTTACCTGCTCCAGAAATTGACTCCCATGTACGCACACTCATTTTAAACCACCACAGACCTTACCGCGGCAACGGAGTGAATAACAACTTCCCAGATCCAAGATCCCTGTTTACAAAACTCATGTCAGTTCGTGATAAATACAATAAAGAAGTGGGAAAGGAAAGAATCACTCAAGACATCGAACTCCAACTCCACTTACAAGAAAACAATGTGACCTCTTCAAGTTTCGAAGAGGATATTGCTATACTCTCGCTTGCCAGTGAATATGCATCCCTTACTTCTAACCAACCATGGAGGCCTGCATTCAAATCTGCCACTGCATTAAAAATGATTTTGAATGATTCTTTTTTCTCTTATAGCAATAAAAACATCAGACATCTTTTAGATTATGTTGGAAGTTCTCTCACGAATAACGAAAACATTGTGAACTTTGGTGACTTTGTCATTACAGCTTCGGTGGATTCAGAAAAACGTGCTCATTTCGATGTTTGTATTGTTTTGGATGTCGGTCGATACCAAACACGCCCAAAACTCCAAAGGATATGTAGCATCAATCCTGTTTTCCAAAAAGGAAACAAATTCAAAATTGCCGACTTTGATTTACATAGCATCAAAATTGATCGAAGAAAAGCCATTATGGACTTAGCCTTACAAGCGGGAACCACTCGAGTCATTTATATTATAGATCCAGAATTAAATCCGGCTCTACACGAAGCAGTTTACAAAATTAATATGGCCTCCTAAACCATGTTTGATGAATAAAGATGAATTTTTTGTTCTCTTCCCGATAAAGCCACAGATTCTTTTTTATCCCAACCTGATGGGGAACCAATTTCTAACCAAACTGCTTCTGAGATTAAAAAAGAGACTCCTAGGTCCTTACAAGCTGACTCAATTCTTGAAGCAGTATTGACTGTATCACCAATGACAGTGTATTCCATTCTTTCTTCCGAACCAATACTTCCGCAGAACACTTCCCCTGCATGAATTCCGATTCCAATTTCAATTTCACCTAAACCTTCCGCCTTTCGTTCTTTGTTCCATTGCATAAGTTCACTTAACATAGCCTTTGCGGCAAGAACTGCATTACGGGAATCTTCTCCCACCATTTCCGATGCAGAAGGTGTTCCAAAAGTTGCCATCACTGCATCTCCAATGAATTTGTCTAAACTTCCTTTGTATTGAAAAATCGCACGCACCATACGACGTCGAAACTCTGTTAAGAAAATGGAAAGTTCTTCCGGATCCATAGGTTCAGAAAACTGAGTAAAACCTCGAATATCACTAAAGAGAACGGTTACTTTTTGGCGTTTGCCTTTGGCAATGACTTCTGGTTCAGAAACAATTTCAGAAACTAAATCAGGGGAAAAATATCTTGATAAGGTGTTTTTTTGAGATTCCGCAGCTGCAAACTTGAGTAACATCCGTAAACTTCGAAAGATGGCATAAGAAATAGCAAAGACTAAAACAAGGTAAATGGCAGGTTTTGTAACCAAGGCGTCAGCCAAAATAATTTGGTCTCCCAAAACATAACGATACCAATCCAAGGAAGCAACAGCCTGAGAATCCGCTACTAATGCGTAAACAATGAACCCGTAATAACTAATCAAAAAACAAACAAAAGAAAAGTTCACAAGAGAAAATCGGTATTGGAACAAACTAAGAGACAAAGGAAGGAGATAAAATACAACCAATGGAGATTTGACAAGGAAGTTAGGATTTCCTTCCCCTTTCAAAAGATACCAATTGATAATTGTGATAGAGATAAGAAGATTATCTACGAATAAACTAATATAGTCATATTTCGTTTTCCAATGGCCTTTGCTTTTTTTTAGAATTTGAGCATGAAGGAAGGTATTGAGAAAGTAAAACCCAAGGGCCACAAAATTGATTAAAAAACCCGACAAAGAATCTGTATTACTCAAATTGGCGACGGCACTGGCAGCTAAAGCTAGACCAATCACGTATCGAAATCGAACGACAAATGAGGCTCCCATTTGTTCTTCTTGGAATAAGAGCTCCGACATATAACGAGGGAACTGATCCCGAATACAATATACAGATCGAATGGCACTAATCATAGACTGGAACATAGGCCAACATTCCACCATAGAAAGTTTTACTGGCAAGGGAATTTTCTTTTTGCCAAGCTAGAAACTTTATGTTCCTATGAATGATGTGCCAAAAAGGATATTTGATGCAATTAGGAAAACTAAGTTCCTTTCTGGCTCTGGATGTACTTTTCTCCCTTTCTGCAAACCTTTCTTTTTTTTCCCTCTATCGGAATGAAAGAATCCGGCCCACGTTGTTTTTGTTTTATCTAAGCTCTGTTTGGGCCCTTTATCTGGCGGACCATTTATGGGATGCATTTCGAGAAAAAGAACCACTCTCGGAGCGGACTACCTTCTATTTACAATTCCGCTATTTCATTGTTAGTTTGGTTATCATCACTGTAATTGTTTCTTTAATCATTGGTTTCTACTTTGAATTCGTTTTCCTAGGAGATCATCTTTTCGTTTTAGTTTCCTTTGTTTTATTTTTGGTTTTAACAGTGATGAAACTTTCCCCCCTCCCCAAAGAAATTTTGGTATCAGGATTTTACACTTTGGGAGTGCTTCTCCCCTTTTCTTTGTTTGGCGGTTCGGACCCAATGGTTTGGATTTTTTTTCTCCACATATTCGCCAATGTCCTTCTCACCTACAATATAGACCGCGAGTTTGACCAAGCGCAAAAAACCTTTACCCTGATCCAATATGGGAAACCAAAAACGGTAAAAATGGGAGCCTATTTCCTTTTAGGAATTGGGATTTGTTTCCTCCTTTGGGTTTGGATTTTTCAAAATCACTCTCTAGTATTTCTGGTAGGAATGAGTTTCACCTATCTTTGGCTCGGTCTTTGTAGTTTCCAAAAGGGGGAGGGCTTTGGATTTAAGTCCCTCTGTGAACTTTCCTACCTGCCAATGTTTTTGCCCCAGATCTTTTTTTTCTTCTCCCTACTTCCTTCCTAATTAGGGTGGGTTTATGTGGTTACTCATAGTACATTTGCTCGCACTTCTTCTCTTTGCCTTACTTTACTCCTTCCGATTTCGAAAATTAGTGCCAAATCCCGAACAAAATATCCTCTTACAAATCCAAGCTGCCTCTAAAGACTGGAAATCCACTCCCTACCTGGTTCTCCTCATTGGTTTTGCCCTCTTTCTCCTCCTCCCACTCACCTTGGGATTTTCCTTTTTCCTCCGAACGGATGCCAATGTCGTTGTCGTCATCGTTTGGATCATTTGGGCCTACAATTGGAGTAAATACACGTTCTGGAGAGAATAATTTACTTCCCTTATCACTTCGCTCCCGTTTTCTGGTCTTAGGTAATCCACGATAACGGGGTTAAGGAATGAAAATTGTTGTTCTAGTAAAGCAGGTTCCGGATACGGAAACCAATATCAAGGTCGGTGACAAATCGATCAACGAAGCTGGCGTAAAATGGATCATCTCTCCTTATGATGAATTTGCAATCGAAGAGGGAATCAGAATTCGTGAAAAAAGCGGTGGAGAAGTCATCGCAGTGTCCCTCGGTCCAGACCGTGCAGTAGAGGCACTTCGTACTGCCTATGCTATGGGTGTAGACAGAGCCGTTCATGTAAAAGTGGATGACTATGTAACTTTTGATTCTACATACACTTCCGAACTTCTTGCAAATCTCATTAAAGCAGAAAACGCAGATGTGGTCATCGGTGGTCGTCAATCAATCGACACTGACAGCTCACAAGTTGTGGTGCAAATTGCAGAGAGACTGAATGTTCCTCACGTAGCTATGGCCCTCAAACTTGAGTTTGACGGAAACAAAGTAACTGCCACTCGCGAAATCGAAGGTGGAACTGAAGTTGTAGAAACTACAGCTCCTCTAGCAGTAACTGCACAAAAAGGTTTAAATGAACCAAGATACCCAAGTTTAAAAGGTATCATGTCTGCAAAGAAAAAACCGGTAGATGTTAAAAAACCGGAAGAACTCGGAGCAACAGGATCTAAACTCGAAGTAGTATCTCTTGAACCACCTCCTCCACGTATCGCTGGTCGAAAACTGGAAGCGGCAGATGCACAAGGTTTTGCATCTCAACTTGTAAAAGCTCTTCGCGAAGAAGCGAAGGTCATCTAAGGAGACGAACATGGCTGATGTTTTAGTAGTTGGTGAATTAAAAAACGGCGAACTTAAAAAAATCTCAAAAGAACTCACTTCTGCAGCTCGCAAAATTGCGGACTCCATTGGTGGTAAAGTTCATACAGTAATCATTACTGACAACGTAGATACGTTTGCCGGTGATTTGAAAGCGGTTGGTGCAGATACTGTCATCGGTGCAAACCTTGGTGAATTTTCTCCTGAAGGTTATGCAAATGGAATTTTTGCAATCATCCAAGAGAAAAAACCAGCAGTGGTTCTAATTCCACACTCTGCACAAGGAAAAGAATACTCAGCACGAGTAGCGATCAAAGCAAATGCTGGTATCGTTGCTGATGCAGTGGGTCTTTCTGTTGACGGTGGCAAAGTAGTAGCAAAGAAACCGATTTACTCTGGAAAAGCATATGCAAATTTCAAAGTAACTTCTGACATCCAAATCTTTACAGTGCGTGCCAACTCCCAAGAAGTAACTCCAAAAGACGGAGCGGGTGCTGTAGAAAAATCTGGTGCAGGAGCTGGTGAAGTAAGAACTAAGTCTCTCTCTAAAGATCTTTCTGGTGGAAACAAAGTGCAACTTGCAGATGCTTCTATCATTGTATCTGGCGGACGCGGAATCAAAGGACCAGAAAACTGGCCGATCATCCAAGACCTAGCAGATACACTCGGTGCAGCACTTGGTGCTTCCCGTGCGACTGTGGATGCAGGATGGATTTCTCACTCCCACCAAGTAGGACAAACAGGTAAAACTGTCTCCCCTAACTGTTACATTGCTTGCGGTATCTCTGGAGCCATCCAACACTTAGCGGGTATGGGATCTTCCAAATACATCGTTGCCATCAACAAAGATGGAGACGCTCCTATTTTCAAAGTAGCGACTTACGGTGTGGTTGCAGACCTTTTTGAAGTAGTGCCTGCACTCACTTCTGAGTTCAAAAAAGTATTGGGTTAGTTCCCAATACGAACTTTCGTCCTTTGAGGAATTTCCTTCCCAAAATTTCGATCGTTGTTCTTTTCTTTGTCCAAACGGGTTACCTTTGGGCAGAGGAAGGAAGAGATCGTCTGAACGCCGTCATCGGCAAAATGTATTCATTAGAAAGTTTTCGAGCCTCTGTCACCATCAATGGTGGACTCACTGGAGTCGTTTCTTTCAAAAGCCCCAACCAACTCCATGTCCGGTTCAGTGACGGAAGGATTATCTCTTCCAATGGTAGAATTTTATGGTTCTATAACCCAGACTCATCCATTGCCGGCAAACAAGACCTAAAAGGTGTTTCCGGGGGACTCGGGGGCCTACTTTCTGGGTATGAAAATGTGTCGGTTAGTGGCAGAACTTTTCGTCTTACTTCTAATACCAAACGTTATAATGAAATTATCTTGGTAGTTTCCGATAATGATCTCCCCCGTGTACTCAAAATGAAACGTTCCGATGAAGAAATAACTGAAGTGGCTTTCTCTGGAATTGCTACTAATATTGGTCTCGGAACGGGACTATTTAATTTCCAACCACCCACAAGCTCACAGATTGTTGAGAACCCTCTCAACCAAAAGGAGTAATTGTGACTCCGGTCTCTCGTACAGAAGCACACCGCGTATTTGCCGATTTGTATCGTAAAGCACGTACACCGGAACACCAACAGCTCATCGATGAAGCCATTTTAAAATCAAACGATGTTTTTATACGCATTGATCTCATCCGCAAAGTAGATGAGGACTATGAAGCCAAAAACAAACCGAAAAAAGACGATGGCCGGGATCGTGGTCTTCCAGAAAGGGAACAACAAAGAAGGGAAAATCCAAAGCCCTACGTAACATCTACTCCAGATCAAAAACCAAAGCGTTCTAGTGATCTTGTTACAATTGATAGTGCTAAACAGAAACAAAACCCCGCAAAAAAAAGAGTCATCGAACCAAGGCAAGGTGGTGGACTTCTAGCTGGTCTTTTTGGTGGGGGTGCGGGGAGCGTAAACAACTCTATCAGCAAATTTGGAAGAGATACGGGAACCATAGATATTGGTCTTTTTGGCCGTAACCCTACCATTTCCAATAATGTGGAAAAACTTTTCCGAGGAATGAAAGAAGATGTTCTTATTCCTACCATTCAAGCCCTTCGTGTTTCCGAACAACAAGGTTGGAGGATTTGGACTCCCCTTGTTTACAATATCATCAATAACTTTAATAAGTTCTATAATGCCTTTGCCTCTTTAGATGCACTCATTTTGGACAAAATTTCTGCGGATATCTTTTTGGAACGTTCCTTAAAAATGCAGATGTTTTATGTGCGTTTTCTACAAAGAAATGATGCCAGTGACATCATCCTTTCCAACCTCCCAGATATTGTTAAAATGGATGAAAAACTCACTCCCAAACTCAGCAAAATTATGGAGGGAGTTGGTTACGCATTAAATCTGGAGAACACAAAACCCAAGTTATCCGAAGCAATCACTGCATTTTATATTGTAGCAAAGAAAAAAATGTTCACTTGGCCAGAGATTGTTGCGGACTTAAGAGTTCCTGCCATCCAAGAGCATAAATTCCAAGCTGCTAGGGAAATTCAAAAAGAAGTAGAGATCACTGTTGCAAAACTTTCCGACGATATCAACACCAGATCCTTCAAAAAAGAAGAATTGCAAAATCTTAGATCTCGGTATTTTGCCATTGATGACAAAGGAAAGATTAGTTTTGATTTTTTGAATGTGGTTGTTGATGACTTTATGGCCCACCATATGCCAGAATCAGCAAAAAGCCAAACAGTAAAAAATAGCTACAAATCCCAACCACATCGACTTGTATATTTATTACTTCGTGATTTACAAAACGTTTACATCAACTTGATCGAAGGTTACATGCGTCTTGGCGACAAAAACCAAAACCAAGAACTACTTCTAATCCAACCTGGACTTTTTCGAAATGAAATTGACCAACTCAATTCTCTTGTTCGGACCATTGATAATTTTAATAAAAAATTCCCGAGTTTCCAATATAGTTTCCAACAGTATGGAATGGACTATAGCACAGGTAATGCGGCCAATGACCAAATTGCAGGAACCATAGTTCAGGCATTACAAGAGGCTTCCGAATTTTTTGGAAGTTTTGCAGGCAAACTCAATATCATTGTAGAAAACCATTTGATGGCAAAAGTCACTGAATCCAAAGGCAAAACAAATGATAAAATCGCATCCACAAAAGACAAAGTCATTGAAGAAGTAAAAATCGCCCAAAGATTCATTCCTCATTTTGATAAATCCGTAGTTGCTAAAGAAAGAATCAACGGAATGAAGGTAGAGGATGTTTTTATCCAATTTACAAGGTATTTATACAATTATGCTGTAATCTTCAAGGATCCAGCAACCACATCCAAACTCACCGCACATCGCAAAATTGAGCAAGAGCTGATCAAATTAAATAAAGAATACGAAAGACTCACCTACTCCAGTTTTCACAAAGAAGAAGGAAATTCCGAATCTTCCGAAAACAAAGAAAACTCGGATCCATTGGATCTTTCCGATGCGGACGGAGAATCATGAGAGTCCTCACCGGTCTTCAACCCTCAGGAAAACTCCACTTAGGTAACTATTTTTCTGCGATCAAAAAAATCTTGGACTACCAATCCACAGAAGACTTATTTCTTTTTATAGCAAACCTACACGCACTCACAACATTCCGATCCAAAGAAGAATTAAAGAGTTTTACAATGGAATGTGCGATCGACTTACTCGCGCTAGGCGTCGATCCTCAAAAATCTGTATTTTGGGTTCAAAGTGACGTACCCGAAGTCACAGAACTTACTTGGTATTTATCGCAGTCCATTACTGTTTCTCAATTACAATTGGCTCATTCCTTTAAGGACAAAGTAGCGAAAGGTTTTGTTCCGGGTGCAGGACTTTTTACCTATCCCATCCTTATGGCAAGTGACATCTTACTTTTTTCCGCAGAAAAAGTCCCCGTGGGAAAAGACCAAAAACAACATTTAGAATTTTCTCGGGATATTGCCGAAAGATTCAATGCACAGTTTGGACCCGTGCTTACCATTCCAGAACCAGATATCGATGAAAATACGGCCACTGTCCCTGGTGTGGATGGTGCGAAGATGTCCAAATCTTACAAAAACACAATCGACTTCTTTGGAACTGAAAAAGAGATCAAAAAGCAAGTAATGTCCATTGTGAGCGATTCGAAAGCAGTCGAAGAGCCGAAAGACCCAGAAACATCTGTTATCTTCCAAATCCATTCACTCTTCCTAACATCCGCAGAAAAATCGGTACAAATGGAAAAATACAAACAAGGGGGAGCGGGTTACGGAGATCTAAAAAAAGATCTTTTGGATTCCATTCTAGGTCATTTTGCACCCTACCGTGTCAAACGAGAAGAACTTACACGAAATTTAGATTATGTGCACCAAGTCCTAAAAGAAGGAAAAGAAAAAGCCAAAAAGGTGGCAGAAAAAAAATTGGAAGATGTTAGAAAGACCTTAGGCATTTATCCTTTTTAATTTCTAAAGAACCAAAGTTCCCCATTTTTCACCTAATCCTGTATGAAACAGGAGATCTATCTTCTTCCTAGGGCCGATTTCAGTTGGTTCTGTTTGGGGATTTGTGGGACGGCCTTTCTTCTAAAACTGGGACTTAACGTACCGGGCTTTCATTCACTCCTACTTTTTACCTCTCTCCTGTTCCTCGTTTCATATACCTTCCTCCCGCCACTCCTCTCGCATAACATTGATAAAAAGGTTTATCTTTTTCTTTTAGCTTCGATTCTATTTTTAGTATTTGCCAACGTCCACTCAGGACCTAGCGTAAAAACCATCCATCCCCTCTTTCGCTCTTACTTAGAAACCCAATTCAAAAAATCTCCCCTCTCTAAGTTTGAATCAAGAATTGTTATGGGTTTTGTCACAGGATCCACAAAGGAAATTCCTGGAAGTTTCAAAGATATTGCAAAAGAATCAGGGATCCTTCATTTGTTTGCGGCCTCCGGTCTTCATTTGGGAATTTTCATTGGTTCCTTACAATTTTTGGGTAACCTTTGTTTTCGAAAAAGAAAATGGATCTCACTTATACTTTCGTTAGGTGTTGGTTTTCTCTATTTGGCGGCTCTCGACTTTCCTGTTTCTTTTTTACGAGCTTATCTCTTTGTATTTTTATCTCTCATAGCATCACTATTTTATAGAAAAATTGGGCCATCAGACTTACTAACGATCTCTTCGGGTTGTATTGCATTTTTTCTCTTTTATGATTTTCTAAGCATAGGATTTTTATTATCTTTTGGTGCTGTGTTTGGAATTTTTTTTCTAAAACCGATTTTTGATCAGATACTTTTTCCCAAATCCAAATCTTTTTTTAAAGAAAACTTTCATCTAACACTCGCTTGTTCCATTTGTAGTTTTCCCGTTTTAGTTTATTACTTTCGGTCCTTTTCCTATGGAGGGATTTGGATCAATTTCCTTTTGGTTCCTATGGCAGGAATCCTTCTTCCCACACTTTATTTGAGTATTTTTCTCCAGTCCCTCGTCCCAGAATTTTTAGTGGATATACTCTCTCCTTGGATTTGGGTTCCCGCAACGTTTGAGTTATCCATTTTCTTAAAAATTTTCCAGGTTTTGTGTGATTTGGGTAGAGGGTATAAAACTTGGGCAACGACTCCCGAAACCCTATTTTTTATTTCAATCTTCCTTAGCTTTGTTTATACATTTTATCCGAAACTTCATTTTATAAAACATCCCTTAGTTAAAACTGCTCTCTACTTTCTTCCGACTTTGTTTTTGATTGTTTCCTATTTTCTTCCGACAACAAATCTCCCGACACTCCAAACAAAACTCCGAAAAGGAAATTTATCAATTCGATACGGCGAACATCTCTATATTTTTGGAACTTGTTATTCGAAAGGACTCACAGAGCTGACTCCAGGCCATCCACCTCCAAAATTCATTTCCTTTGAATCGGAATCTTGTCTCCGAAGAATTTTATCTTCCATGAAAAAATACAATATAACGGATGTTTATTGGCATGGAACAGAGAAGTCCCTAGATTGGATTTCTAAATTCCAACTTCCCATAAAACCCAAAGAAAGAGAGATCCTTGGCGCGGAAATGAATCCACTTTTTTCCATTATCCGGTTTGATGGGAATCCGAAGGAGGTGGATCGGTTTTTAAAACAAACCAAACAGGCAGATAAGTCGAGAACCAACCCAAATTGGAAGGGAATTCTTCTTTTGGACTTCCCTCCTTGGAAAAAAAAGGAAGCGAAAGAATGGATCCAATACCAAAAACTACTTGGGATTTCTACTGCCTGGAAAATGATACTCGTTGAGGAAACTTTTGAAATCCCCTTACGCGACCATCTCCAATATACAAACCTTCTTTGAATCCAAAGGAATCCGAGCGCAGAAGAAATTTGGCCAAAACTTCCTCATCGACCAAAACATAGTGAATTTCATAGTCAATTCCACCGAACCTTTGCTACATGAAGAATCAACTGTGCTTGCAGAAATTGGAATAGGACTCGGGACTTTAACCTATCCCGTCCTAGGCCTCGATAAAAAAACTTATCTATTCGAAATCGACAACGCTTACATCCAATTGACTAAAGAAGAAATTTTACCAAAGTTTCCAAGAGCAATTCTTTATGAAGGGGATGCATTAGACAACCTCTTCCATATCTATAATGAAAAAGTATTTGTATTTGGAAATTTGCCTTACCACCTAACCACAGAAATCATCAATACCTTGGTCATCCATTGTCGCAATTTCCAAGGTGGGATTTTTATGGTGCAAAAGGAATTCGCCGAACGCCTTGTGAAAGAAACCTCTTCCTTATCTGTTTTCCTTTCTGCGTTTTGTGAAGTGAAGTATTTGAAAACCGTTCATAAAAACTGTTTTTTCCCCATCCCCAAAATCCATTCCGCCCTCATCCTACTTAGTCCCAAAAAAGAAACCAAACAGAACCAATGGAAACTCACGACCGACCGCGAGGTAGAACTTTGGTCGCGAATGCTTCGTACGCTTTTTTGGGGGAAACGAAAACAAATCCAAGTGAGCCTTCGCGAATCTCCCTTTTCTGAGGATCCGGATTTTCGGGAGGCATTGGGAAAAGCCATCCAATCAGCGGGGGTTCCGCCTACGGCAAGGCCTGAAGAATTGAACCGTGAACAATTTCTGACTTTGGGTCAACATTTACTTGACTATTTGTCAAAATGATGTCAAATTTACTCCGCTATGTTCGAGAATTTTACACCTCCGCCCATTGTCACCTATGCCATCCCCGTATTCTTCCTCCTGATTGGAATCGAAGTCTACATTGGTTATCGTAAAAACAAAGCCCTCTACCGGTTAAACGATTCCATTGCCGACCTAAGCACAGGAATCATTTCCCAGATCTGGGGACTTTTCCAAAAGGGAATTGGACTCTTTGCTTATTTCTATATTTACGAACACTTTCGATTTTTTGAATTTGCCATGACAAACCCTTGGGCTTGGATCCTTTGCATTGTGGGTCAAGACTTCTGTTATTACTGGTCCCACCGTTTAGCTCACGAAGTGAACATTCTCTGGGCAGGACATGTCATCCACCACCACAGCGAAGAATACAATTTGGTTGTGGCTCTGAGACAAACCGGACTCGGTGGAATTGTGACCTGGATTTTCTATGTTCCTTTGGCTCTCATTGGATTCCACCCTTGGATGTATCTGGCCAGTGGACAATTGAACCTTATCTACCAATTTTGGGTGCATACCAAAGCTGTGGGTAAAATTGGAAAGATTGGAGAATACATTTTATCCACCCCTTCCCACCACCGGGTCCATCATGCAATCAATCCGATCTATATTGATAAAAACCATGGCGGAATCTTTATCCTTTTTGATCGGATGTTTGGCACATTCCGAGAAGAAACAGAGCCTTGTGTTTATGGAACAGTCAAACCACTCAAAAGTTTCAATCCGGTCTATGCCAATATCCATTACTATTGGGAGCTTTTGAAACAAGCGGCAAGTGCCCCCTATTTCTTAGATAAAATTCGAGTCTTTTTCAAACCACCGGGTTGGTATCCGAGAGAAGGAAACAAACCATCCGGGTTTTTACCGATCCCCGAAGTCAGCCCACAGAGTTTTCATAAGTACGATCCAAAACCTCCCTCCGAAGTGAGAACGTACACCACCACTTGGTTTGTTTTGGTTCTTCTTTTGTCCTTTTCCTTTCTCCTTTTTGTGGCAAAGTTCTCTCTCATCTCGCAAGTGCTCGTGACTCTTTGGGTGACCTTCTCTCTTGTGGCAATCAATGCCCTGATTGAAGGGAAATCTTGGGCAGGTGCGATGGAGATCGGACGTCTTCTTTTTGGTTTTCTCGTAATTGCCTACTTTGATGTGGGTTGGGCCTACTACGCGATCGGTATTGTTTGCCTTCTTGTGGCAGGAATTTACCTCTACCGAACCAATGGCCGAAAAGCTCAGGCTGCCTGAACTAAGTTTTCACAAAGAAAACAAATGATTCACTTCCTTCTTACCAGAATCCCTTCCGGTAAGAAGGTTTTTCCCCTTCCCGGCGTCATTCTGGTCGATAAATTTCCGTTCATCTCCTACTAAACACTGTTCCCTAATCATTTTATGTTTAGAAAAACGAGTGACCTGAAAACCAGTCTCAGTGTTATGTCACATAAATGCCATGTTTGGGGCGGATTTCCCGACCGTTCGCCTTGACCAGATGAGTGGCCGTGAGAATTTGGCATTGCACCATAGTTTATGAGGCAAAATGAGATGAAGCGAAACCGTAGTTACTATATCATTCTAGTCTTAATCCTATTCGTAGTGACCTACTCAGCCTATGCGGCCTACCAAAAGCAAAAAAATGGTCCCGTATTTTTGGACAACCATGTCTTCCAGCGTTACAATGAACAATGGGGCCTTTGGGTAGACCTAAATGCCGAGAAAAAAAGCCTTCTCGAGAAAGCATCCGAGTTTGGAATCCTCGCCCAAGAGGTGATGGAAATCAACCAACTGAAAGAAGCAGATCTGGGACGTTTGAAACGCTCCATTTTCTTTCCTTATTCCGCAGAATACATGCGGGGCCTCCAAGAAAAAGAACTCTTCCGCGAAACCGTGGAATCTCCCATCGACCAATTCATCTGGCCCGTCCTTCCTAATAACAAATCTAGAATTTCTTCTCGAATTGGAAGGCGTTGGAACACCTGGCACACGGGTCTCGACATCGCCATTCCGAAAAAATCCATCGTCCTTGCTGCCGCCGACGGTGTGGTCGAAGAAGCGGGCCGAGGTGGTGACTATGGGCTTGCGGTCAAAATTTACCACCATGACATGAACCACTTCCATACTGTTTACGGACACAACCAAGAGTTACTCGTAAAACCAGGAGATGTGGTAAGAAAAGGGCAAATCATTGCCTTTTCTGGAAACACAG
Source organism: Leptospira abararensis (assembly GCF_016918735.1). Taxonomy (GTDB): domain Bacteria; phylum Spirochaetota; class Leptospiria; order Leptospirales; family Leptospiraceae; genus Leptospira_A; species Leptospira_A abararensis. The sequence goes on along the minus strand of NZ_JAFFPR010000054.1, from coordinate 47,636 downwards.
GAAAGTCCACGGGGCCCCATGTCCATTTCGAAGTCCGATTTCATAATGTGTATTTAAATCCTGAAAACTTTCTCACTCCCTACGAAGAAGGAGTTGCCACAAGCATAGTCGGATTTGCAGACTAAGTATTAGTGACTAACCTGACAAAGAACAGTTGGACGGACGAAATTTACGACCGTCTGACAACCATCATACCGAAAAAACCAGGCATCGCCTGTTTTGATTTTGATAACACTCTCATTCGCAACGATTTTGGTGAAAAGATCATGGAAGAACTCCTCCATGATGGACTTATCTATGTTCCCAAAGACTTATCTGATTTTTTTCGTGATAAAGAAATTTGGAAAGATCATACAGCGATCAATACAGCCGAAAAAGAACGTTTGATTTGGGAAGAGTATTCCTACCAGTTAAAAGAATACGGAATCGAAAGAGGATACCGTTGGACAAGTTTTATCTTCCAAGGCATGAACCAAGAAGAATACTACGAAGTGTCTCGCCGGGCTTGGGAAAGAGTGAACATTCCCGATAGAGATTCCGGTGTGTTTCCCCAAGTGGAAATGAAAGACTTAATCGCTTATTTATACCATCATGATTGGACTGTGTACATTGTGACCGCATCTCCGGAACCAGGAATTGCCGCCATTGCCCACCTTTTTCCAGTGGAGGAATCCAAAGTCATTGGAATGAGACAAGTGTTAGGTGAAAATGGGAAGTTCACACACCAACTGATTGAACCTTATACTTATGGGGAAGGAAAAGTAAAAGCCATCGAAGAAAGAGTGGGAGTATATCCCGACCTGGCCTTTGGAGATTCCTTTAATGATTTTCCTATGCTTTGCCGAGCCAAACAAATGGCTGTTGCCATCAACCGGGACAATCCAGAGTTTGCCTCTGCCTGTTCTGCAAAAGGAATTTATATCCAACCTTACTTTGTTTACCAACCCGTAGCCAGATGAACCGACTTTATTTAGTATCCAATTCCATTGGAAATGATGCCGACATTCCTCCTCGCACCAAAACCTTGTTAGAGGAAGCCGACTGGATCCTGGGAGAAGAACAGAGAACCACTTCTACTTTTTTAAAGAAGTTAGGAATCGCAAAACCCTTTGACCTTTTGAACGAACACTCGTCGCGTAAGGATATGGATGAAATCGCAATGAAGCTTGCGACCACCAAACGAACCTGTCTCATTTCTGATTCAGGAAGCCCTGGTCTCGAAGATCCAGGCAAATGGCTTGTTCCTCTCGCTTGGGAGATGGGTGTAGAAGTTCGTTCTGCCCCAGGCCCCACGGCCCTCATTGCCGCCCTCACGAGTTCCGGGTTTGCCACCTCCCCCTTTCTTTTTTTGGGTTTTTTGCCGAGAGAGGAAAAGGAAAGAGAGAGAACTCTCAAACAATACATTGGACTTGGTGTCACCATCGCCTTTTATGAAACAGCTTACCGGACCAAACACTGTCTGGAAACCTTGGCAAAAATCCTTCCTGGTGACCGCCAGATTTTCCTTGCCCTCGGAATCTCCATGGCAAACGAAACAAGCTTTCGAGGTTCGGCAAAAGAGATCCATAAAAAGTTTCCCCCTGGCCTCAAACTCCCACCGGTCTTTGTGATTGAAGATAAAAAAGAAAGGCCGAAACGTTAGTTTGTTGACAGTACCTCTGTTATATTGGACGCTTGGACAATGGTAAGTAAAGTAGAGCAACCGACTGACGGAATTGAACAATTGATTTCAGAATCTGGCGATTATATAACAGATGTCGTCAAAGAGAATCTGAAACTCATCCGTCATACGAAAGGTTTTTCTTTGGACAAACTCGCAAACCGCTGTGGTGTGAGCCGAGCGATGTTATCGCAAATCGAACAAGGGAAATCGGTTCCCACAATTTCTGTTTTATGGAAGATTGCAAACGGACTCAACGTTCCCTTTTCCGAACTCCTCAAAGAAAAAAACCAAGATGGAATTCATATCCTCAAAGTAGAAAACTCCAAAGTCCTCTACTCCAATTCCAAAGTCTTTGCAAGCCGTGCACTTTTTCCTTTTCTCGGGAACCGCAAAACAGAGTTCTATGAGCTCATCTTAAAACCTGGTGGACATGAAGTTGCCGAACCACACAAAACAGGAACCACAGAAAATTTGGTTGTTGTCTCCGGCAAACTACGGTTACGCGTTGGTGAAAAGGTTGTGGAACTAGAACCAAAAGATTCTGTATTTTTTAAAGCTGATGTTTCGCATGAGTATTCCAATCCCACTGACCAAGAAACACTAATGTATCTGGTTATGGACTATACGGATGAAATAGGTTAAGATTGGAATACAGAGAACTCAAAGTCAATCTACCCAAAGAACTATCTGACAGTTTTTACGAACTGTTGGATACACTCCAATGTGCCGGTTACTATGAAATTCTATTTGATGGGGAAGCTCCCAAAGAAAAAGACCAAGGCCTAATCCGTGACAATACCAACATTCGTATTTATTTACAAACAGATGAGATCGATAAAGAACTTAAGATCCTTATATTTTTAAAAATCCACGCACCCGATAATTCCAATACAGAATCACGTAATATAGAAACTCGTGATTACGAAGAAGCTTATAAAGAATACTACAAACCATTTCCCATTGGAAAAAAACTTTGGGTGATTCCCACTTGGGAAAAAAACGAACAAGAAACCATAAACCTTTGGAAACCAAATGGTGGAATTCCTTTGTTTATCAATCCTGGCGTTGCCTTTGGAACAGGCCACCACGAGACCACCAAATTGATATTAGAACATTTGGATGATTTATATGATAGAGGAGAGTTTCCATTTTTATCTGCTTGTGATGTAGGAACTGGTTCAGGAATTCTTTCCATCGGTCTTGCAAAATTTGGTGTCTCCAAAATTTTTGCTTTGGACATTGATCCCAATGCAGTGAAGGCCGCTTGGTCCAATTGGACTGAAAACGAATACCCTAAGGGATTTCAATTCAGTGTAGAAGAATCAGGAATTGATAATCCCAAGTTATCCAACACAAAGTATGATTTAGCGATTGCGAATATCACTTTTGCGGTATTATCACAAAACATTCGTCATCTGGCAAAAATTGAAGCACCAAGAATTATTTTTTCGGGAATCATTACTGACAAAAAAGACCAGTTCCTCGGTTTATTGCAAAGTCATTTGCCAGGAAAACTCCTCTACTCCAAAGAATGGAACGAGTGGTGGGTTTTGGACTGGTTACGCAATTAGTCCTTATTTAGATATTTAATCAAACTGACCTGATTCCCTCGATCGTTGTATTCAATCCGATCGAATACAGATTTTGTCATAAGAATCCCACGACCATGCTGTTGATGAGCATCATTCATTTCATCGATCGATTTCTCCATATGTTTTTTATGGTCAAAACCTCGCCCCTCATCTGTGATACGATAAGCCACAAATTCTCTTGTAAATGAATATTCAATTTTTACTCTCTTTTGGCTATACCGCGGGTCTTCTTGCCTTTTTTGCAAAAACTCTAAATAATTCCCTTCCATAAGAGCCTTGGATTTTTCACCAAAACTGATATTTAAATTTCCATGTTCGACTGCATTGATAATAATCTCTCGAACAGAAGATCTAACTTCCGTTTGTTCTATATTAGAAAGATATTTGGAAAGTTGGGAGGTGATTTTTTGCGATACAAGTTCCGCATTGCGCAGATAGTTATTCATTGAAAGTTCAATCTTTTCGGATTCAATGAGTTGGATGATTGTGTCTTCATATTGTGAAGACATAGTCGCAAGAACTTCCCTAGTTTCATCGAAGTCAATGTATTGTAATCTACAATACATCTCTTTTGGTTCCTTTACATATTTCTGTTCAAACTCAGTCTTGAAATTAATAATGGAACCCGTCATTTTTAAATCCGTTAGTTTGTCATTTACATACATGACATTATAGTCCGAACTTTGATCGCGACCAGTGTATAGAAAATCCGTGATTTTTTTGCCCCGAAGATCATCCAATCGAAAACCCATATGTTTTGATAAAGCTCTGTTTGCATTGATCACTTCGAAATTTTCGTTCATCATCAAAATCACTTCATCCGAACCTTGGAAAATTTCTCTAAACCGTTTTTCCGATTCTTCGATTTTTAATTTAGCATGAGAAAGTTCTCTGATATGATCCCTAAGGCTCCTCGTGAGAAAGTTGATTCGATCAGCAAGCCCCAGTGATAACAAAATGGTTTGTAAGGCAGTTCCAATTTGGATAGTCCAACGAGTGACTTGGTTGTCTGGTAAAAAACCCAAACTCTTTAAAGAATACAAAAGAACACCTAAAAGAAAAAAAGACCAAGAGATTAAATAATAACGGGCAGGTCGTACATTGGTAAGGTAAGTGGAGGCTCCGCTAAACACCATGATAAGAGCTGTAGGAACCGTCAGTAAAATACTGATTACCATAGCTGTACGGTAACTTAAAAAAAACGTAACCCCAGAAAACAAAAACAAAAATCCTACCCAAATCCACATCAATTTGGAAATCTTTGGTAAATGTTTTTTTAAACTGAGATAGTTGTTGGTAAAAGAGATTCCCGTTATACAAGAGACACAAATAAAGAACGGAAGCGAATAGTTTCCCCAAAAAGTCCAATTGGGCCAAAGATACTGAAAAGCAAAACCGTTATTAATTAGATGAAAGAAAAAAATGGAACTAATAAAAAACAAATAAAATAGATAACTTTTTTCGTAAGTAAAGATATAAATAAAAAAGTTATACGCAATCATTACAAATAAAATTCCGTAAAATATACCGAAAATTATTTGTTCTCTGTTTAACTGATCATAAAATTTACGTTCGGTCCATATAGCAAGAGTTAAAGGGATTGTGGATTCCGACTGAATTCGTAAATAGTAAGTTGCAGAAACACCTGCTGGAGTTTCTAAAGGAAACACAGGATTTCTGTAATCCAAATTTCTTTCTGAAAAGGGATGGTTGTCGCCTAATGTACAGATTAAGGCTTTTGGAAGAGAATTTCCGTAAATCTGGATCTCATCCAGAAGAGGAAAATCAAAAACCAAATTCCACCGTATCAAATTTTCGGTAGGATTTTTGATTTGGACACGAATCCAAAACCGAGATTTTGAAAAACCTAAATTCGGAGAGGATATTTTTTGAAATTGTGAATCCAAAGATCCACTAATGATATTTGTTTCTGAAAAAGTTTGGTCTTTGTCTTCTAAAACAAGAACCTCCTGCCAGATAGGTTTTCCCAAGATTTCGGAACTGAGAGGGATGGCAGATTCCGAGAACAAAACTCCAGGCAAAACCAAGAGTAAGATAAGAAAGAAATATTTTACATGGCGGAAAAACAAAGCTGTGATCTCCCAATTCGCTTAAAAAGACAAAGATACTAGATTGTATTTTTCTAATTTTTCTAGCCTTTTTTGTTTCCAATGCTAAAATAGGGGAAAGTTCTATGAATCGAAAAAGTTTCCTACAAAAGATGAGCACTGTTACCTTAGGGGCAGGGTTCGTATTTCCTAAAAAATCATTCGGACAATCCACAACAATTACGAGTGCCGAAACCAAACCAAAGTCTAGTGGTGGAAAAAAGGCGATTGTCCTTGGCGGTGGGCTTTCGGGTCTTTACTCGGCATATCTCTTAAAACAAACCGGATATGATGTCACCGTCATCGAACGTGGGGACAAACTTGGTGGTCGAATTGCGACTTACGAAAATCCAGAACTTGGAATCTTACAAGATTTAGGTGGTGAATGGATCGGTGAAGGCCAATCAGATATCAAAAGTTTAGTGAAACAATTAAACTTGGACTTGGTATCTTCTAATGTTGCTGATCGATTTTCGCTTCAAAAATCAAATAGCGATCTATTAAAAATTTCTCCTGCATCCATTGAGACCTTAGACAAAGTCATTGAACTCCATAAATCTTTAGGTACTACCCAAAAACAAGGTTTAGACAAAATTAACTTTTCGTCTTACGCCCGTTATCAAGGTTTAACTGAAGAAGAAATTCGTTCTATGAACGATCTTTACCGAGTGATCCTTGGTGCCGACCTCAACCAAATTTCAAGCGAATCCGTATTAGATGATCTTTCTGCTTTACAATCGGCCCTCAAACCCAAATTCCAAGTGCGAGGAGGAGCAGAACGAATCATTAAAGAACTAGCAAATTCTCTTCGCAACCAAGAAATTCTATTAGGAGAAACTGTAACCAAAGTTTCTCAACAAAAAAACCAAGTCACTATCGACTTATCCTCTGGAAGGTCAGTGAAAGGAAGTTTGGTGATTTGTTCCCTTCCGGCCGCCGCAGTCCTTGATATCAAATGGACACCAGGCCTACCGAAAGATTTGATTTACTCCGCTTTACGGATGCAAACAGGAAAAATTTCTAAAAACTTAAGTTTGGTAAAAACCAAAGAGTCTTTATCAAAATTCTTTCTTTCAACAAACACAGCCGCAGAAACCTTATATGTTTCCGAATCTGCCATTGGAACGAACGTAACTGCCGTTACATCAATTTCCACAGGGGATAGAGCTTCTTTATTTGAAAAAGGAAGTGATCGTCAGAAAAAAAATCTTATGATATCCTCCTTGGAAGAAGTTGGTGATTTGGACTTGATACTCGAGTCCCCCTTTGTTTTCCATAGTTTCCAAAAAACCACGGGACGAGCCGGATTTGTTTCTCTATTTCCACCGGGAAGTTTCGGTATTAAAGATGTTTGGACAGAACCTTTCGAAAGAGTATTTTTCGCAGGAGAACATTTAGCATTCCATACAGGTAGTATGGATTCTGCCGTTGCCTCTGCAATCCAAGCTGTTAGTAAAACTTAAGTCTATGTACTTTTTAATCCGAAGAGAAACCGAAAAGGTTTTATCTTCCGGATTAAAAATTCATACAAAAGAAAGCTAAACCCTAAAACTACAAGGATATGGGAAATAAATTTCACCCATATCCCCCATTCCATTTCTCTCACCCAATAAGCATAAAACAAAGAGATGGGATGGTGGACTAAATAAATAGGAAGGCTTGCTTCAATCAAATAGGATCCGACCTTTCCACCTTTGTTCCCCAAGACTTGAAAAATCGACACAAGGAAACTCGTCCACAAAAAGGGAGATAGAACCCATAAAAAAATATGTAAGGCTCTTACCCAACCATTCACATACTGAAAGTAAATCCAAAGTGGATCTTCAATTTCCAATTCCTTAAAAACTAAAGAAATAAATACCGCCCAAACAAATACAGCTAATGTTTTATTCCTGGAATGGTCTATGGGTGTAAGAATACTCCTCCAATGAAAACATAAAACTCCCGAAAGAAAAAAGGAAAACTGAAATATAAAAGTAAGTTTATATATCCCGTAATAGGATTCTCCTTTAGAAACTTGCGTATGACATAGAAAAACAAAAATAAAACAAAAACTAATAAGTGTTATATATTTAAAAACCCCTTTAGGTATTTGATTCCAAAGTTTAGTAGTAAAAAAAGATTTTGGGATCAAACTATACAAGATACTAAAACAAAACAAATCAATAAGAAACCATATATGAGAGTGTTGGAAATGATCCTTGGTAAAAAAATATTCCAAAAAAGACAAAAGTTCTAACTGCGGAGTTTTGATCCGTTCTGTAAGGTAATATTGAATGGGAGCCAAAAAAATAAGTCCAAAAATGGTTGGTATGAGAACTCGTTTAAACCTTGCTTCCAAATAAAAACTTCTTCCCTTTTTTTCCCAGACCATCGCAGAAAAAAAACCGGAAATCATATAAAACATGGGCATACGATAACTATGAATCCAATAACAAAAATAAGAAAGGGCCTCACTGCGGTCCTCGTCTTGAATCGCATATTTAATGTCTGTGGCATATACAATCGCCGCATGGAATACAATTCCGAGTAAAAGTGCAAAAGATCTTAAATTGTCTAGGTAAACCAGTCTTCCCATTCCTCCATCTTTTTCTTGACGAAAGGAAAAAAACAGATTTTTTTAAATTATGACGGGAACTCCCTCCGATTCATTTTTTTCCGATGTCAGCGATGAAGAAATTGCTCGGGAAAGAAGGAAAGCTAAAGAACTAAAAAACAGTGCCTGGTGGAAAAACAAACGTTCTTCCGGCATTTGCCATTACTGCGGAAAAAAGTTCAAAGTGGACGAGATTACAATGGACCACCTAATCCCTCTTATTCGAGGAGGGAAATCAGTAAAAGCTAATTTAGTTCCCGCTTGTAAAGAGTGTAATTTTAAGAAAAAACATAGCCTTCCTTTTGAGAAGGAGTTCTTCTCCTAATGGACATGAAGGATTTAGGATTCCAAGGAGATGATTTCCTTCCTAGTCGTGCCGCTGAAGAAATCGATCTCGTAGATGAGAAAGGCAACAGTTACCAATGGGAAGTGTTTTATTCCTTTTCACAAATGGGAAATGACTATCTCGTTTTTCTTCCGGCAACAGAACAAGAGTTCCAATTTGTAAATGTGGAGATGGATGATCCAGATTCGGATGTACCTGGATACATTGTGATGCGAATTGGACAAGATGAGTCAGGGGAAGAAATTCTAGAAGAAATCTTAGATGAGGACGAATTAGAGGAAATTCGCGAATATGTAGAAGACGAAATCGGACTTTTGGGGCAATTTCTTAACCGGGAGGAATGACAAGAGTTTCCCCTTTACTTACCACTTCCGATTTTTGATTGGTCCAAACAATTTTCATTCTTACAGCTTTAAGCCGCTCCACTTTTTCGACAACCTCCACCAAACATGTGATTGTATCTCCAAAATAAACTGGTTTTCTGAATTTGGTTGTGGTTTCCAAAGCAACAGTTCCAAGGCCAGGTAATTTCATTCCAAGGACTGGTGCAAGAAGTGATGCAGCAAGTCCCCCGTGAGCAATCCTTGTTCCGAAACTTGTGGTTTTTGCATACTCTTCATCTACATGTAGAGGATTAAAATCTCCACTAATACCAGCAAACAAATACACATCGGTTTCGGTGATTGTTTTGGTAAAAGATGCGGAATCCCCAATTTGAATTTCTAAAAAACTTTTACCCTTTTGATACATTCGAATCGTCCTTAGGAATTACTTTTTTGGGTGAAAAGGCAAAATGATAAAACACACCTTCGTTTGGTGCAGAAGAACATTCCACCTCACGACCGTTCATTTGGCTGCATAAGGAAAATATAACGGACAAACCGATTGACTCAGCCTTTTTATAGTTTAGTCCGGGCGGGAAACCAATTCCGTTGTCTCTGTATTTTAATTCGTAATTGAGTTTATCAGTAACAATAAAATCAATTTTTATCAAAGCATCCGGTTTTCCCTTAGCAAATGCATGTCGAAAACTATTGGTTAACATTTCTGTGATCATAAGCCCCATAGGGATCGCATCCACAATGTTAAATTCTAATTGTTGCACATCCAATTCAATAAGGATATCAGTCCTCATATACATTAGTTTTATATTTTCCACAAGACTTGTGATATAATCTACAGAACTAAGACCTGATAAATTTTTACTACTATATAGTTTTTCATGAACTAGTGCAATCGCCTTGATGCGAACAATACTTTGTTCCAAAATATCTGCCGTTTCTGGTGGAGAAGAATAAACCTGGAGTTGCAAAAAAGAAATAACAACTGCTAAATTATTTTTTACTCGGTGATGGACTTCAGTGAGTAAGGTTTCGTTTTCCCTTAAAGATCGTTCCAGTTTGGACTGGTTTTCCATATAACTGGTCATATCCGTAATGACCGCAACTGCCTTGTTCGCACTTCCCTCTTTGGTGGGAATAAAAAGTCGATGTTCCAAAGCCCATTTGATTTTCCCGTCCAACATACGGACTCGATACAATAGACCCGTATGATTTTCCCGTAATTGATTCATCCAAATATTGGTCATTCTGTCCCTATCTGCTTCGTGGACCCGTTCGATAAGAAGTTCAGGATGAATGAGGATTTCTTTGGTGGGAATATCGAAAAGTCGGGAGACTTGTTCGCTTAAAAAATCAATTTTCCAAGTATCTAAATTGAATACGATGACAGCATCTTCGATCCGCTCCAAAATGACTTGGAAAAGTTGGTCAGACTCGAACTTTGCAAATAACACTCGTTTTTGTCTTTGTAACTCCCGAACCAAAAGAACAAAGATAATCGCTGCGGATACAGTAACAAATCCCCATCCTTTTAGGCTTTGGATTTCCCGAATGTCATCTGGAGATTCGAATATTAGTGAAATCGCATAATCTGAAAAATAAATCCAGATATAGCCGAATAACAAATATAAAAATGCTATTCGGCCTGCAGCTTTCATTGGTTACAAAAGTTCCTGAAGCGACTGGAAACGAGTTTGAACAGTTTCTTCAATGGAATTGCCCAATTGAGAATAATGCTCCCACAATCGAGTCAGTTCAGAAGGAACATAGTTGGAAAGTCTAGTAAATGACATAAGATACTTCCCCACAAGATAATACGAAAGTAACTTTCGATCCATCAATTTTTCATCGAAAGAATAGTATTCTGTAGATTTATGTAAATCAATTTCTGACAAAGAAAGAATCACAAAAATGGACAAAACGTCTGCAAAAGCAAATTCTACCGATTGTAACTTTTTACGGTTAGGTTCAGCATCCATGGCAAGGATGATAGCAAAGAGTACATTTTGAATTTTGTCGGTGAGTGTTGACTCTTCTTCTAATTTTGCGAATTCTTTTTGAAACTTCTCTTTTCCTGAATATAAGGAAGAAATGATCGACCTTTGAATTTCACTTGTCCCACCGCCGATCGTTCCTAATTTCACATCGCGGTAAAATCGTTCCACAGCGTATTCCTTCATATATCCATACCCACCAAACAACTGTACGGAATCCTTAGCAACGTCCTCGGCAATTTCCGATGTGATAAGTTTCCCCAAACTACTTTCTAATGGAGAAGGGACTCCTCGGTCTTTTCTTTCAGCTACCCAATAAATTAATCTTCTGGCTGCTTGTATGTATACCCAGTTACGAACGAGAATATCACGCATTCCATAAAAACTAGAAATAGGTTTTCCGAATTGAACTCGTTCATTGGCATACCGAAGGCCTTTACGAAAACAAAACTCCATAGCACCAGCAAGGCCGGCGACAAATACAGTTCTTTCCCATTCCAAAGTTTCTTTACCAATTCGCATAAAACCAGTATTCAAAGGACCAAGAAGATTTTCTTTTGGAATCATCATATCTTCAAACACAAGTTCGGCGGTCATTGAAGTATGGTGACCCAATTTCTTTAAAACCTTACTTACTTTAAAGCCAGGTGTATTACTTTCTACAATGAAAGCAGAGATCCCCATTGGCCCTCTTCCTTTTTCGGAAGTTCTCGCCATAACAATAAACACCTGACCTACGGGACCATTGGTGATGTACATTTTGGTTCCGTTTAATTTCCATCCGCCGGCAACTTCTTCAGCTTTCGTTAATAGAGAGGCAGCATCAGATCCAGAAGCAGGTTCTGTTAATGCAAATCCAGCAATCCATTCTCCCGTAGAAAGTTTAGGAAGGTATTTGGATTTTTGTTCTTTGGTTCCTTGGAAGATTATGGGCATAGTGCCTATCACCAAATGCGCAACCCACGAAAGTCCCATCCCCCCATCCAAACATCCTGATGCAAAAGCATCCGTTGCAATCGAACATTGCAAACAACTAGCTTCCTCACCACCGTATTCCGATGGGATGGTAAGTCCAGTGAGGCCGGCTTTACTGAATTCTTTCCATAATTCGTCTGACCAAATTTCTTTTTCATCCCTTTCTTCTGCAGAGGGAAACACTTTGCCTTCCGAAAATTGGAAGACTGTATTGTAAAAACTTCTTTCCTCCTCATTTAGATAAGGGTTCAGTTTCGGGTGTATCATTGGTAAATTCCTTCTATTTGTTTTGAGAATACATCCGAAATGACATTTCGCTTCATTTTTAAAGTTCTTGTCATTTCAGTATCGGGATCAAAGGGACGAGATACCACATAGAAATTGTTAGCTGGTACCATCTCAAAACCTTTGAATCCGTTTTCTCGAGATATAATGCGTGAAATCTCGGCTCGGTATAATTCCCGAACCTTGGGATGGGAATTCCATTCCCCTGCTTTTTCCTTGGAAATCCCTGGAATTTTAGCTTCCACTGCTTCGAAGTTAGGAACTATCAGTGCTCCAAGAGTTTTTTTATCATGTCCGACCACCATCACTTGATCAATGAAGGCGGAAGTAAGAAGTTTGTCTTCTATGGGGATGGGTTCTACGTTTTCTCCACCGATCAGAGCAATGGTATCTTTGGAACGACCCGCAAATACCAATTCATTTCTATGAGAGATCATCATAAGATCTCCCGTATCAAAAAATCCTTCTGCATCAAAAACTACTTGGTTTAATTCCGGACGTTTGTAATAACCTTTAAGGATTTGTTTGGATTTGATCCAAAGAGTTCCCTTCGCACCGACAGATGTCACCACCTTACCTGCATCATCCTTCAAACGAATTTGATAACCATCGATAGGAATTCCCACAGTACCTTTGGTTGGTTTGGTGTTGGAACGAATGGAAACAACGGCAGACGTTTCTGTCATCCCATACCCTTCTAAAACTTTAAGTCCAATCGCAGATAAAAAACCATCCACTACACTGGGGAGGGCCGATCCTGCCGATATACAAATACGGATCTTACCGCCTAACGCCTTATGTATGGCAGAAAAGATTTTGATGCTTATTAGTTTCAAAGGAGAAAGTAAAGTCAAAATGACAAACGCATAGGTTCTTTTGACGAGAGAAACGAAGATATTTGGTTTTTTGATTTCGAATTCAAATCCAAAACACATGGCATAGTAATGGGCCCAGGTAGATCCTACTTTCAAAAAGAAATGGAATAATTTTTCTTTAAATCCACCTTCTTTAGCAACTTTGGCAATGATTCCATTATAAACCGATTCCCAAATCCGAGGAACGGAAGGGAAAATGGTCGGACGGAAGTCCCTTAGGTCATCTTTTAAGGATGACATATTCGAAACTAAAAAATCGATCCCAAGAAAAATTCCAGCGTATTCAATGGCTCTTTCAAATGCATGCCAGGGGGGAAGTAAACTTACGGCATTGTCGTTCGAATTCATATCCAAACGGGAAATTGTATTCTGGATGGCGGTGATCCAACCTTTTTGAGACAACATCACACCTTTTGGATTACCCGTAGTTCCTGAAGTATAAATCAAAGTGGCAAGGGCATCCGGATCAGTTTGTTTGATCCTAGCTTCTAACGTTTGTTTGTCGTCACGGTTCCATCTATCTTTTCCTTTTTTTACGATGGAAAGGATAGAATTTTCACCTTCATACAATTCCCCTTGGTCTGTTTCTAGAATAAAAATTTGTTTTAAATGGGGAAGATCACCTAACAGGTCATCGATGCGTTTTTTATCCTTTGGTTTTTGGACCACAAGGTATTTGGCTTCCGAATGGTTTAGGATATAAAGAATCTCTTCCCGAACAATGTCTGTTCCCCTGGGAACCACAACTGCTCCAGAAGTGAGGATGGCCATATCGGTGCGAAGCCAATTGACAGTGGCATCGCAAAAAAAACCAATTCGGTCGCCCACCTCGATACCAAGATCGATAAAACCCAAAGTCAAGTGGTCGACAAACTGTTTCAAATCTCCAAAACTGATCCCAGGGAATTCAGTAGCCGATTTTCTCTTCCGAAAGGAAACTTTGTTTGGAAGGGTTTCTGCAACTTGGGCCAATGCTTGGTAGAGGTTTTCGTAGTTTTGGATCATGGGGTTTTGCCTTTTCGTATGGATTCTTTACAGAAATGTAGGATGGATAAAAAACCACTGTTCGTTTTTTGCAAGTTTTTTCTTTTTTTTGACAAACTTTTCGGAAAGGTAGGGCATAACTATGTTCTTTTGGATACATGATGGGCGTATTTTGCCAAATCCGCCGGCCACTTATGCAGATCGGGTCCACAAAATCCATCCTGGCGGAAAATCTGCATCCATATCTGGTGAGGGAGAGGAATCAACCAATGCTTTTACTGGTTCTTTTTTACACCGCTCCCCTGGGGATGTTTACCAAGAATCCGCCGGCCAAACGGAAAGAACGGTCTATTTCCTGCACGAGATCATGTCGACTCCTGCCATCACCCAAAAGTCCACAGAAACAATAGCCAACTGTTTGGACTTTATGTTGGAAAAAGGGATTCGCCATCTCCCGATTACCGATGAAACGGGAACCCTTGTGGGTTTTATTTCTGATCGCGATATCCTCGAAAAAAGTAAATCTTATGAAAGGGACTGGCCAGTTTCCGACATTATGATCAAACGCGTATTAGTTGGCTCTCCGGGATCGGAAATTCGAGGGGTCACACAAGTCCTTTTAGAAGAAAGAATTGGATGTATTCCTGTGGTAAATGACGATAATCAACCTATTGGTATGATCACAAGGTCGGATTTACTTCGTTTGTTACTGAAGTATCCAAATTTGAATATCATCGCTTAAGGGGTTGTATGGTCTGGGATTTACTAGTTCTTATCTTTTATTTTCTCATCGTTTTTTATTTTGGTTTTTATTTTGCTAAGAACAACGAGAAAGAAGAAGACTTTTATCTCGCTAAAAAAGAGATCCATTGGATTTTTCTTTTAATATCCCTTGTCGCAACAGAAACTTCTAGTTTAACTTTTTTAAGTATTCCCTCCTTATCTTTCAAAGGGGACTACCGGTTTTTGGAAATTGCATTTGGATATGTGATCGGTAGAACCATTGTGGCTCTTTATCTATTGCCATCGTATTTTTCTGGAAATACCATTTCCGTCTATGAGTATGTAGGAAATCGTTTTGGTAAATCTCCTCAAAAAACAATCTCTTTTGTATTTACCATTTCTAGACTTCTCGGAGATGGAATTCGGTTGTATGTTAGTTCTTTACCTATCGCCTTTCTTTTGGAGAGGATGGGCCTTAATCTTTCTTCTGATATTTTAGGAATGATTGCACTTACAACACTCAGCATCGTCACCATCATCTACTCCGTTGTCGGCGGATTTCGTGCGATTGTATTTACCGATGTACTTCAGTGGTTTATTTATATCTTTGGTGGATTTTTTGCACTGGGACTCCTCATTTATAAATTGAATGTTCCAATTATTTCGGGGGTAACAGAACTTCAGAGTCTTGGGAAATGGAATTTATTTATTTTCGACTATCTTTCATCAGGTGACAATAGTTACTTTATCGTATTTGCTTTGATTGGTGGTGCTTTTATTTCGATTGGATCTCATGGAACAGACCTAATGCTTGTTCAGCGAGTGATCGCCACAAAAAACTTAGTATCTGGTCAGAAAATTCTCATTGGAAGTGGGATTGTTGTCCTCTTTCAATTTATTCTATTTCTCCTCATTGGATCTCTACTTTATCTTTTTTATGCAGGCCAATCTATGGCTCCTGACAAAGTGTTTAGCCAGTTCATTGTGAATGAAGTGCCCTCACCACTTCTTGGAATCCTTGTGGCAGCCATCCTTGCCAGTGCCATGTCCACACTCAGTTCCACCATCAATTCCCTCTCTCTCACCTGGGCCCGTGATTGGGGAATGGACCGGTGGTTTAGTCCCCGAATGCTTTCGCTTTTTTTTGGAATGACTCTGTTTCTTTCGAGCCTTGTTCCCTATTTTCTCATCCAAACTTGGGAAAAAGGACTATTAGAAATGGGACTCACCATATTTTCCTATACCCTCGGGCCATCCATTGCGGTTTTCTTTTTAGCCAAAGGGAAAAGAGAAATGCCAGTATCCGGCCCCGTATTTTCGGCATTTTTTCTAACGAGCATCCTTCTCACGGTGGCGATTGGACTCGGTTTTCAAATTGCCTTTACCCTTCTCATCCCGATCGGTTTTGGAATCCAAATCTTTCTTGTACAAATTTCCCGCATTGCATTTAAAAAAAATTGACAGGAAACAGGGATCAGTTCGTCTAAAAATTAACAATGAAATCATCTGATAACATTCAGTTACTCCTCCTCCTCGAACTTTTATAGATCGAGGGAGAACGTGCTGTGTGACAAAGCCCACTCCCAACCGGGAAGTGGGCTTTTTTTATTTTTGGTCCTCCTTCCGGTCGGTAGTGGCTCGGATGTAGAGGAACTATGAAACCAAACCAAATTAAAATCCAAGACGTTACCTTACGGGACGGAAACCAAGCGTTACGTAGACCCTGGACCTTAGAAGAAAAAATCGAAGTCTTTGATTTACTTATCGAATTGAATGTCGATGGGATCGAAGTGGGTTTCCCTTCTTCCAACGAAACAGAATTTGTAGCAAGTAGGACTCTCGCCAAACGAGCCGCAGCCGGAGTTCCTATTGCTGGATTGTCACGTGCCAATGAAACAGAAATTGCAAGAACCTGGGAAGCCATCCAATATGCAAACAAACCACGAATGCATATCGTTTATCCCGTCAGTGATTTTTCCATTCGCCATGTTTTGAAAATTTCTGAAACCGAAGTGATTCAAAAAATCCAAAACTCTGTTTCCTTTGCCAGATCCATCGTAGGACCAGATGTAGAAATTCAATTCTCAGGGGAACATTTCGGAGATGCCATTGAAAATTTTGAATTCACCAAAGAAGCTTTTCTTGCAGCCATCGAAGCCGGTGCTAATATCATCAACTTACCCAATACAGTGGAACGTTACCGGCCCATGATTTTTGTGAATATGGTAAAGGATATGAAAGACTTTATAGGGGACAAAGCCAAAGTTTCCGTGCATACTCACAATGATTTAGGAATGGCAACTGCCACTTCCGTAGAATGTGTGTATGTGGGTGCTGAACAAATCGAAGTGGCTTTAAATGGTTTGGGAGAAAGAGCAGGTAATACCAATTTGTATGAAACGGCTATCGCTTTACACCAAAATGGTGAGACTTTGGGAATCAACTTCCAAAGAATTTATCCTACTGCCAAACGAATTGCAGAGATGACAGGCATTCCTATTGGAGAAAAGACACCGATTATCGGTGAGGATATCTTTTCCCATAGGTCAGGTATCCACCAAGATGGGGTTGCCAAGACCATTAAACAAATCAAAGGTGCTTACCGAACTTTTTCTCCCGAATTTGTGGGAAGAAAGGATTCCGAAACTATCTCCTTTACCAACCAATCTGGACATCGAGCCATTCAATTTTTATTGGAAAATCGAGGGATTGTCGTTCCAAGCGAAGAAATCCACAGATTGTTTGAAAAAGCTAAGGCAATTTCATCCAAAGAGAACAACAGAGAAATCACCGAAGCAGAGTTAGTGGATTTGGCGAGTCCCTACATGATTGCCTCCTGAACAAGGGGGCCTTTCGTCCAGAGAATCTTTTGTGTGATTCCACTCGAATCATTGACAAAACTTTGTCAGTCTGCCATAATTTCGTTTGGTTTTTCTGGAGGTATTCATGGCAGACACTCTCATCAAACAGGCGAGAATTTTTGACGGTAGCACAAATCCATCTTTTGTCGGTGATGTGAGAATTAGGGATGGGGTGGTTCAAACTATCTCTAAAACGGAACTTAGTCCAAACTCTGGGGAAACTGTGGTCGATGCCAAAGGCCTTTGGCTTACCCCTGGGTTCATTGACTTTCATACCCATTACGATGCAGAGATCGAAATGGCACCAGATCTTTCGGAATCAGTTCGTCATGGTGTAACAACCATTTCTCTAGGTAGTTGTTCATTGAGTTTAGCTGTGGGTGACCCTACGGATTTAGCAGATATGTTTAGCCGAGTGGAAGCCATTCCAAGAAAGAATGTTTTATCCATCCTTGAGAGTAAAAAAAATTGGAACTCTGCTACTGAATACAAAAAACATTTAAACAATATGCCACTTGGCCCCAACGTAACTTCGTTTGCTGGTCACTCAGCCATTCGTGCTCACGTAATGGGACTCGAACGATCTCTCACCAAAGGGGAAGTTCCCACAAAACAAGAGTTAGAAACTATGAATAAACACTTGGAAGAAGCATTGGACGCAGGTTTTATGGGTCTTTCGATCAATACTCTTGTTTGGGACAAAATGGATGGTTCTAGATTTAGATCTCGCCCACTTCCTTCTACTTTTGCGAACTGGAGTGAATACCAATACCTAAACAAAACATTGAGAAAAAGAGGAAAAATATTCCAAGGTGTTCCCAACGTTTCAACAAAAATCAATGTTCTTATGTTCTTAAAGGAAGCCTTTGGACTCTTTCGTAAACCATTAAAAACCACCATCATCTCTCTTATGGATGTAAAGTTTGATCCGGGTTTGTATAAATTACTCGGAGTCATTGGCCGCATCACAAACACGATCTTCAAGTCTGACTTTAAGTTCCAGGCACTTCCCGAACCATTTGATTTGTATGCCGATGGAATGGACGTAGTTGTTTTTGAAGAATTTGCGGCTGGTGCTAAGGCAAATCATATTGAAGATGAGTTCGAAAGAAAACAATTAATGAAGGATCCAACTTACCGGTCTTGGTTCAAACGCCAATGGACCAATTGGTTTTTACCTCGTGTTTTCCATAGAAACTTCCGTGAAACAAAGATTGTGGATGCACCCGATAAATCTTTGATTGGAAAATCCATTGATGACGTTGCCAAAGAAAGAGGGATCCATTCTGTTACAGCCTTCCTAGATTTAGTCGCCGAACACGGCAACAAAGTTCGTTGGTATACAGTGATGGCAAACCATAGAAAAGAACCTCTGCAAAAAATTGTATCTTATCCAGATATCCTCATCGGATTTTCGGATGCAGGAGCTCATTTACGTGGTATGGCTCATTACAATTTTCCTCTTCGTATGCTGAAATTGGTAAGAGATGCAGAGTTAGAAAAAAAACCATTTATGACTTTAGAGAGAGCAGTAAATCGCCTAACGGGAGAGATTGGAGATTGGTTTGGAATTGATGCAGGTTACATCAAAGAAGGGAAAAGGGCCGATTTGGTACTCATTGATCCAACCAAACTCGACGATTCCCTTGCTAAAGATGTAGAAGCACCTATGCCTTTTATGGAAGACTTCAAACGTTGGGTCAGACGTAACGATGATACAATCAAAAAAGTCTATATCAATGGCAAACTTGCCGTGGATCAGGGAAAACCCGTCGCATCCCTTGGAAAAGAAAAAGGGTATGGTAGCTTTTTAGAATCCACAATCGGCACATAAAAAAGATTTGCGGTTGGATACAGAAGGACTTAATCTCTGTATCCAACATGGCATTCTCCCAAAACAGACTCGCTCTCCTAGTATTCATCGCCCTTTCTTTTTTTATAATCCAATGTTCCTCCTCCCAATCAATGGAGCGAAAAAACATGAGCCGCTCTTACGGCGAAGCCGAGGATTATGCGCCTTCCGTTGCTGCTCCCTCCCCTAAAACAGAAAATACACAGAGTGAACCAAAAGTCCAAAAAAGGATGATGGTGTATTCTGTGAATGTCAATTTACAATCTAAAGAAATTGAAGCAAAAGTCATAGAAATCATCAAACTTGCAGAATCATACGGAGGTTATGCGCTACAATACAGCTCCAATGGAATCGTACAATTAAAGATCCCAGCCGAGAAATTAAAACAGTTTTTATTCACTCTAAAAAACCAATCGCAAAACTATTCAGAAGATGTTTCTGCTAAAGATGTAACAGAAGATTATACTGATACAGAAATTCGGATGGAGAACGCGCTGAAAATGAGAGTTCGCCTTTTAGAAATTCTAAAAACGGCAAAAACCGTGGAAGAAATCCTCAAAGTAGAAGCGGAACTAAATAAAGTTTCAGAATCTATTGAAAGATGGGAAGGAAGATTAAAATACCTAGCAAATGCCGTGCAACTTTCTTCTGTCCAAGTGCAGGTTCGTCAAAAATGGGAACCAGTGATTCAAAAGGAATACAAACCAGGGCCGTTAGGTTATCCTTTTTACTACCTCTATCTTGGCCTAGGAAAAGTAAAAGATGGTCTTATATGGATGTTTGTCCAAGAAATTCCAAAAGAAAAAACAGAAATCCCCGATTGAGTAAAACTCAAACAAATTATGCAATTAGAGCGCTTAACGGAAATTAACTTTTAATTAAGCGCTCTGCAGAGGAAATCATCTGTGATTTCATTCGTTCAATGACCTTTCTATCTTTGGTTAGGGCATACAACCGAAGACCACCCAAATAACTCATATACAATTCATAACTCAAAGACTTTACAAGGTCTTGTCGCAAATTTGGGGCGAAGTTTAAAATACAAGTCTCCACAGTTTCCAAAACATGGTGAACCGCTTTGTTTCTATAGGTATCAAATTGGCTCAAGTGGGAGATTTCTCCTGAAAACAGGGCAATCGGACAATCCTTTCTAGAGGTATTCCGTTGGTTTCTCACAATAAAATTGACCCATTTTTCAATGAAGTCAGGCATATCATTTGCCTTTGCCAGTACCTTTAACATAACAACTCTTTGCTGTTCGGATAGATAATTTAGGTATTCAAATCCAATATCATCTTTGGATTTAAAATGATCATACAGAGTTTTTTTATAGGCTCCGGCCTTATCTAAAATTTCCGCAATTCCTGTCGCTTGGAAACCTTTTTCACGAAACAAAGCAAAGGAACTTTCTAAGATTTTCTGTTTGGGTTTCAAAATGAGTTACCTCCTATTGTTTCTTAGAGATATTTTTAATTAGAATCATTGTGATTGTATTTAAGGACTACGTTTCCAATTTTGTCTTTGATCTCGGAACGCCAAACCAATTTTCCCTCTTTCAATTGAATCAGTAAAGATCCATAGTTTTCATACTTAAACGCAGATCCAAGTTTATATTCAGAATCATATTCCAATGGTAAAAATGGTAAAGGGAGATTGAGAGAGCTTGAAGTGATTTCTATGAATTTACGTTTGTCTGAGAAGCGATATTCATATATTTCCGCGATATGCCGATCACCCGAAAGAATGACCAGATCGGAAGTTTTGGCAGAATCTAAAAGTCTAAAGAGACGATCCCTCTCTTTGGGAAAATTTCCCCATTTTTCAAATGGTTGTTCTGTAGGGATCACCTGGATTCCGGATGCAAAAACAAGAAGGTCAGAGGGTTTGTTCAATTCTTCTTCCAGCCATGTCCACTGCTCTTCACCGAGAAGTGTAGCCTCATCATCTTCATTTGGACTGTATTGACTTTTACCCGTAAAATAAGACCAAAACTTTCTCTTTAAAGGAGAGCGAAAAAACCGAGTGTCAGGAATCACAATATGAACTTTTTTCTCTTTGAATGTGAGAAAGTAGGAATGAAAGATCCCTTTTCCCTCCTTTGTTCCAAACCTTTGGCCCTGGGGCATTAAAGATCCCATTTGAGAAATAAAAATTTCGCGACTCTTTTCTTTATCTAAATATTCACCACCACTGTCATTGATTCCATAATCATGGTCATCCCAAACGGCGAGGATTTGCGATTGGGAACGAATGGACTTCCATTCAGGTCTTTCAAATTGTTTTTTGTAAGCTGGAATTTTTTCTGTGGCAACCAAACTATCTGCGTAAATATTATCACCTAACAAAAGGATGAGATCAAAAGATTCCTTTTCCCATTGGGTCAAAATAGGACTCTCTTTATCTTGATGCAAACAAGATCCAAAACCGATATGTAAACTTTCGGTATCCTTTCCCTCAATCGGGAATTGAAACAAAGTCACAAACATGACTGATAAAAAAAAGAAATAGAATGGAGAGTATCGTTTCATAGAGGATTCACAAAATTTAAGAAATGTTCCTAAATTATTTTGAATTTTTCCCTATTAGTCAATCGGAAATCTTCTAACGACCTCTCATATATAACCCATAAGGTGACCTTGAATTATAATATCCGATGTTATTTCGCATTACTTGTCTGCTATATATATTGCGATAGGAATACATCGGAAAAAACCAAGGATAATCTCTTCGATGAAAAGAACTACTGTATAAGATCACATCGTGGTAATAAGCACTGTTTACATGTAACTCATATATATACCCAGCGATAGGCCATTCCACAGGAAAAAATTCTCCTGCCACTTCCACTTCTGTTTCCTGATACATATCCCGACCGGATCGCCTATCCCCGATGGCGCAAGGTTCCATCCGACTGGGAACCGGCCCTTCCATAAGAACCAGGCACTCTGAATTGTATCCATGTTTTTCAGCATAGGTCAATTGTTGGTGAGGCCGAAGATGGTTAGTCACATAGAATCCCCTCATTGCTGTTTTTTTATCTAAAGTGCTGCATTTGAGTATTGATCCAAACATCAGAATTAGAATTAAAATCCGCAGAATATTAACTTGGTGAAAATTAGGATACACAATCTACCTCACCTTGAATATTGAATCGTTGGAATTTTTCCCGGCAGACTTTGTTGCATGGATTGGCGCAGAATATTTTCTTTTAAGGAACGGTTATGGAAAGGCCCTCGGCCAAGTGTGACATCTTTATAGAATTCAGAATTGGCATGACCTACACGGAGATAACCTGGAATGATCGTTATAAAAGAGGACGGTTCCCGTAAGTATTCATTGGAAACATTTCCTAACCGAAGCTCCCGACCTCCCACATAACAATAACCTATGCGAGGGAAAGGGTATTGTGCACTAGAAGGAAGAAGGCATTCCGAGGATTCCCCGGTTTCCTTAATCACAAGATATTGATGATAACCCCGGTCGTTTGGGGGAGGATTCTTAATCCCCAAAATTAACATTTTATCTAGACTGGTGCAATGAATCGTAAGGAATAGAATCACAACTAAGAGTTTCATGATTGCATTATAACCAGAAACTAACAGCTATGCGATGGTGGATATCCGCAATTGCGGAAACTACCTAGAGCCAAGGAATCTTTCCAGATAATAACTAAGACAAAAGATTCCTTGGCAAAACCTCTCAGATTATAATTTTCGAAAATTGATTCGGTAGGGAGTGATTGCGGAAGAAACAGGTCTTCCTTGGCATTGGTAATCGGATGGATTCACAAGTCCTGTCGATTGTAGGGAATACAACTTTCCTCCTTCCAAAACAATCTGTTTGGAACTGAGAGAGGATGAAAAAAGGTCGGTATTTCCTTCCTTCAAAAAAACAATAAAATCAAATCGGCTCGAGTTACAACTGGAGGAAGTGAGAGTCTGTCTCCCCGTGGTTGCCGTTACTTCATAAGTTCCACCGGATTGCACAGAAACCGAACCACTCACTGCCGAAACACTGCAGAGGGAAAGTGGGCCGTCACCCAAAATGAAGGGAACATTTGCATTTTCATTCGTTAAATACTGACAAGGAGGAGTGGCAAGAACAGAAAGGACTAAGGCATCTGCCAAAGGATCTCCCGTGATCCTTGTGCCAGGGAAGAGGCCCTCTTCTTTGTCTATCGAACAGCCAAAGGAAAAGAAAGAGAAAAAGGATAACCAAACCAAATGTTTTAACATAATTTACCAACTTATATTTTTCTGAGTAGGTAAAAGAAACATTGGTTTGGTTCCGAAGTTTAAGAAAAAAGCGATCCTAAAAGAATTTATCTTATGAGATAACTTTTGAGAAAGTCAGACTGTGAACCTTATTTTGTTAACCATTGAGATGGTCTATTAATCAAGTTAGGTGCCTTGGGTTCTGAATCATAAACAATTAAAATGAGAATATCAACCTCTAGCCAAGTCTGAATCTTCAAACTTAACTACAAATTTCTTGTTCGTTAGAATCATCAAAATCAGATATTAAAGAGCTCTGTTTTTCCCAAAAAATATAGGTAGATAAAGGTCGAAACCAACAGGGAAATAAACAGATAAAATTCTTTCTAAATTAAAACCAAAACCCAGGAGACCAATGTCTTATCTGAATTTTGATTTTATCATATTTTTTTAAAAAAAGTATTTAGCGTAAATATCACTAAACGCTTAAAGCTAAAGTTTACTCACAACTAGCAGTCATCGCTTTAAAATCTGTAAATGCCGAAAGAGCTACAAAGCGGTTATTTCCAAAGGTGATAGCCTTCCATCCAATTTGCTCAGGAGCAGCCTGCCCCGTCCAAGTGATCCCATCAGGAGAAGTCATGATTCGGTTCGTTCCGCTCGTCATTGACAAGGCTACAAATAAACCTTTGGCATAGGTAAGTCCCCTCCAATCATTAGCCTCTGCAGCCGTACGCGCAGTCCAGGTGATTCCATCAGGAGAAGACATAGCTCTAGTAGTTCCGTCCAAACTTAACCCTACATACATCCCATTACCGTAGGCGCCAGGAAACCATGTGTTCGCTTCCACAGCAGAACGCGATGTCCAAGTGATTCCATCTGGGGATGTCATGATCCGATTGGTTCCGCTCGCTGCCAAAGCTACAAATTGTCCGTTTCCAAAGAACACTGACAGCCAATTGTTTGCTTCTGCGGCAGTCCGTGCCGTCCAAGTGACTCCATCGGGGGAAGTCATCACTGCTCCCGATGCGGCTACGGCTACAAAAATACCATTCCCAAATGCGACAGACTGCCAACCTGCTACCAATGCCGCGGAACGTGCTGTCCAAGTGATCCCATCAGAAGAGGTTACCACCCGATTGGTTCCAGTCCCTGATACTGCTACAAAAAGACCGTTACCGAAAGTGATCGACTGAAAGGCATTTCCTTCGGGAATATCACGTCCCGTCCAAGTGATTCCGTCAGGTGATGTAATCACTTGGTTTGCTGGCCCCGATGTTCCAATAGCTGCAAATAGTCCATTTCCATACGCAACAGACAACCATGCCTTCGAAACCGGAGGTGTATTTATTGTCCACTTCAAGGTTTTATTTTGACAACTCAAGTCTTCGCCACCAGAATTATTTGCCGAAGCAAGAGCACCGAGCAATAATAAAGATAGCGAATCATTATTTTCCTTGTCCGGATTGCAATTAATTGCTGAAAAAATAAGCACAGTGGATAAAAGAACAGAACGAAAGATTTTTCTCATATTTAGGACATCCATCTAAAATTTAACCATCATAATTTGAAGGATCAAGTAGATTGTCAAATCGCATTTTCCACTTAACGAATATTAGGAAATATTCAAATAGTAGAATAAGTTAGATTGCATTAAATCTAACTTCTGTTTTGTATGGTTTTTTGCTACGAAGGTTCCAAGAATTTAGCTCCGTCGGTTTCCCTATAGTTGACAGAGAGTCCCTCTTATAATGGTTTCCATTTCATTAGGACCCATTCATTCAGGAAAAAAAACCTTTGTAGATCGATTCTTATCAATAAATTCTTGTTATCTCAAGCTGATACCAATAATGTTAGCCGAGGTCTCCCTGTCGGGATTAAGGCTTTCCTTATGCTAAAAAACGTTTTCAAATCATTGACTTTATTTCCCATAGTTTTCTTTGCCCTTATTTTATTGATTTTTTGTAAACCTTCCCAACTGAACAATCCTTCTGACTCCCATTCGCAAGACTATTTTGAAACCGCAGTTTTACGTTGTGCACTAGGGCTCGGACCATGTAACCCTTGTTTACCCGCACAAGGGCCCTGGGGTAGTTTTTTGGGAACTTCTACGTTAGCTGGAGCATTCACCGGAGCAATCAAAGTAAAAGCCGATTATACTCACAATCTATACGGGCTTTCTTTTACTAACCACGATTTTGAACAAGGAGGGATTCCTTTCCAAGGAACACCCGGGTCGACTCTTAACATTTTAGCTGCAAAATTTTCAGCAGCCGGGGAACGCCAATGGATTCGGTATCTAGGGCAAAGATCGGATCGGCCAAACGGACTTATCTTCCGAGACAATGATGGTGTGTATACCTATGCAACTACTCCAACAAGCATTCTCCCCTTTGCTAATACCCCCCACGTAGGAGTCGGTGCAAACTCAGCCATCGTAAAACTTTCCATTGATGGTACTATCCTTTGGAGTAAATACTTTAATGATGGATTGAATATTGACTCTGGGATCATCTCTGAGATTAAAGATAGCAGTGATCAATCAGGTTTCTACGTATTGGGAATCGCCACTGGCGCATCAATCAATCCGGGAACTTTGATAAATAGTCCGACAAATAACGATTGGTTCATCCAAAAATTGAGTTATGACGGAGTGGCCCTTTGGACAAAATATTATCCCTTTGGGCCAGCGATCAGTAATTTTAGGCCCTATCGATTAGAAGCAATTCCAGGTGGCCAAGGATATATAATCGTAGCACTTGTAGAAGCAGATTTGAACGGTTCGTTTCTGAACGGCAAAAATACATATCCTGGAGTCATGGGAAACCTTGTTATGAAACTTGATGCCAACCTGAACTACCAATGGCACCGTTACTTAGGTGACACAACAGTTGGTGCAAGTGATAACATACCTCCCTCACTGATTGTGTATGCTGACCAAACCATCCTAACTTCTACTCTTTATTCGGATCCAGTTCCAAGTTTAGGCCTTCCCCATCCGGGAACCGGCATTGACTCAACCATCTTCTATCGGTTAGATGGTTCTGACCAATTATTAAATTCTTCTTTCGTATACAACTCTGGAGAAAGTGTAATGATCAGTGAAGGAAGTTTTTTGCCAAATGGAAAAGTACTGATCACCGGTTCGGTGAACCAACTGGTTGGATTTGCCTCTGAATTGGATCCAATTTCTCTTAAAGAAGATTATCGTATTTCCGGAAAAGAAAACTATAAAGCTTCTGTCATCAAACATTGTGATGGATCCTTTAGCAGTTTCGGAAGTTCGAGTAGCGCTATCGCTGACTCACCAATTCCCTTTGGCATTGGGTCGTCCAATGCCTATTTTTCGCGCTTCCAAAGATAACCGATTCATTCCGACTGGATAAACTTTTTCCACCATCGTTCCATTAGGTTGGGTTCTCTAATTTTAACAAGTTGTCCAAACTTGGGAGTGAGTAAATCTATTTTGTATGCCTCTGCTTGTTTCTCCAATGATTCGGCTGGTTCATACCAACTATGGAGTGATAGGTTAAACATTCCCCAGTGAACAGGAACTAACCTCTTCCCTTTTAAATCAAGATGGGCCTTTGCAGTTTGTTCCGGTAGAACATGCACCGCTTCCCACATAGGATTGTATTGGCCGTTTTCTATAAAGGTTAGATCAAATGGTCCATATTTATCCCCAATGTCTTTAAAGTGGACATCATAACCAGAATCACCGCTAAAATAAAATCTTTCTTTTTCTCCGATCACTGTCCAAGAAGACCATAATGTTTTATTCCCATTCATCCCACTCCTTCCTGAAAAATGTTGGGCAGGTGTACATACAATTTTGACTTTCCCAATTTCCATAGGTTCCCACCAGTCAAGTTCCGTTAGGCGACCTTCAGGAACACCCCATTCTTTCATATGAGAAGTAACTCCAAGTGGAGTGATAAATTTTGTACTTGTGTTTTTAAAAAACTCAATGGTCTGCATATCCAGATGATCATAATGATCATGGGAAATAATGATATAATCGATGGGAGGTAATTCTTCTAATTTGACAACAGCATCTTGAAACCTCTTCACCATAAAAGCAAAAGGGGCGGCGGACTCCGAAAATACGGGATCAAAAAATAAAATTTTTCCTTCAATATTGACAAGGAAGGTGGAATGACCAAACCAAATGAATTTGATGCTCTCGTCAGGTTTTAAGAACTCCACAAAATCAGGTTTTTCTTCTGGTAATTTCACACTTGGCTTTTGGTCTTTATCCCCACCAAAGAAAAATTTAAAAAACAAAGAAAAGAAATTCTGGCCTTCCCGCATTTTTTCTAAAACGTCGGGCCTGCGGTTTACAAACTGTTCTCTGGTATTGTCAAAGTGGGTGGATTTTTTTATTTTTTCAAGGTGGGCTCCGTGCGGATCCTTTCCAAAAGCCTTGCAATCAAATTGGATGACTGCAACAAATAATAGTAAAACAAAAGCGATTTTTCTCAAAACATTCCTACCTAATCTGTAACTTTCTTTAGACTATCTGTTGTTACAGAATTTGTAAAAATCTTTCCGAAGAAACAAATATAAACACGAGAAAATGGCTCTTCAAAAATTGCATCAGTCCTTTCCCCAAGCTTCAAAATTTAGTTGTTTTCGCAGAGATTCTTAGAAAATGATGAACAGAATTACCGAACAGTAAATGTGCGGAACAAACCTTCCAAAAAAGTGGCCTTACTAACGCAGCTTAGTTGAAGATTCGTTAAAAATGAATACGATGACTCCAATTCTAAACAAACAGCCGAGGAAACCTGTAATTGGAAAAAAGTATGTATTTCCGATGGCCAAGTCGGATACATTTGCGAACAATATTTACGAAGTCCCATGGACCATCGAGTCGGTTTTTCCAAGAAGAACAATAACTGGATGATGATTTTCTTTGTGGAAGCTGGAGACTAAATTCGATTAATGCACTTTTGTCTTTAGAGAAAGAATAAAAATCATTTGATTTAATAAGAAACAATTTCTATCGAAAAGGGATTTGTACCTGCAGTTACGGGGAATCCCTCCATAGGCGAAAGAGATCCATTGGCACCGATTGAATAACCAGAGACAGTTCCTCCCTCTGTGTTCGAAGAATACAAAAATTTTCCACTTGGATCGATACTTAAACCAATGGGACTAAAGCCTGACAAAAAAGGCGACCCGCTGACAGGTATTAAAGTTCCTGAAATTGGTTGTATGGAATAAGCGGAAATCGTTCCTTGGGCCGTGCCACTATTGGCAACATAGACAAACCGGTTCCATGGGTCTGTAACGGTAAAACCCGGAGCTATACCTGCTGAGATATTTGTTAGGATAGAAAGCGCGCCTGAGTTTTTATCTCTCAGAAACGGAAATACATCTTGTGAAAAATAATTTGCTCCATAAACAAACTTACCATCAGAAGTGATAGCTAAAGAAAGATTATTTTCACCTGTTTGGTAGACGTTAATCGATGTTAATAATCCAGTCGTAGAATCTAAAGAGAACGCCTGTATCCCTGCCGTATTTCCCCCGGCACTGGTGAGCCCCGCATACAGATGCCTACCTGTGGAATCAAATACCATGCGCCCTACGGCACCAGCCGTTGGATTTGCCGTAGAAGTAACAGGAGTTAAACTAGAAATATTTCCGGAGGTATCAATGAGTAATCTGTGAATTTGCTGAGTCGTTTCTGAACTCGCAAATAAAAATTTTCCATTGGGATCTAATGCCAAAGAATAAGGAGTGGAAGGAAGAACCAAATCAGGATGTTTTAAAGATAAATTTCCGGTCTCTGGATTGAGATTCAGTATAGAGATAGAAGTATTACCGATGTTTGCTACATACACAATGGTTCCAGCGGCATTGGTGACCGAATAACGTGGACGATTGGTCAATTGAAATGGAGACCCAAACACTTGTGCAATGGCACCAGTGCTCGGATCAACCCGATACACATTGATGCTACTCGTTGCTGTGGACAAACCAACATTCGTAACAAGGATAAAACGAGGGATTTTGATCCTTGGGTTTCTAATGCTGGCACCGCAGAAATGAGTGTATTCACTAGCACCTATTAGGACAACAAAAGTTTGCAAATAGGAAGAGGATTCGGGATCACAAGTAGAATTGAGTTCAGAACGTTGGCACTGAAAAAAAAACATAACCATAAAACAAATCAAAAGAAACCTTTTGAAGTTGTGTATCCATTGATTACGTAACAATCCTAAATTTTTCATTTTCACTAAGCAGGTATCTCTTTCTCTTCTAAAGATCACAAACTTAAATTCATGTTTCCTTTGAAAAATATCAATTTATTTTCTCTTTGGTGAACGATGGAAAACCAATAGATCAACTTTTTTTAGGAACGACCAGGCCGTTCCCAATTCGATCTTGGTTTAGGCAGTTTATTTAAAAATGGGTCGGGCTCTCCAGGGGTCCGCGTCCGCTCCCGTCGCCTACCATTTAACAATGGCCGGCGACCAAGCCCTTCCGATCCCTAACGGAGACTTGGTTCTATCACTAATTTAGATTTTAATTCTTTATAATAATTTCTACCCATTTTGAGTTGAATCCCCGTCGTTAGCTCCACTTGGTAAGAACCTCCAGCAGCAGTAATTAATTTTTTAATTTGTTTGTGATTCACAAGGAAAGAACGATGGATTCTAAAAAAAGAATCTGGCAACACTTTCACAATAGAATCTAAACTTTTATTATGAACGAACATTTCCCCATTTTTTTTATGCACCTTAACGCGTTTGTCAAAAGATTGGATGTACAATATATCCTTTATTGCAATCAAATCGACACCATTCTCTTGTTTAATGCCAATGTATTTTGTTTTTGTCCGCGTACTGTTTGTTTGGAACTTTTGAAGCGCTTTTGTCATTCGTTCTTTGGAGATTGGTTTAGGAACAAAATCCAAAACTCCATAGTCAAAAGCGTTGATTGCTTCCGTTGTATTTCCAGATGTAATAATTGTTAAAAAAGAAGCGGCAGAAGTTTCTTTTAACAAATCAAATCCGATATCACCATCCAAATTAAGATCCAACAACAATAAATCAATTTCATTTTCCTGAATGAAACATTGAGAACCAATTAGACTTTTTTCAATACGTAGAGATGTAATTTTAGCACCAAGAAGCTCGCGTAACATTCGCTCAAGTCCCCTTGCTGCCACCATTTCATCTTCTACGATTAAAATTCTCAAATCTTAGACCTATCCGATTATTGTTCGAGTCGATATTGCACGTTGGATAAATTCACAAACACGCCAATCATTGCTTGGTAAGAATTTAACGTTCGCATGGAAAACTGATCTGCTTTCAAAAATTCTCTATAATAATCTACTTCTGCTTTGATCCCAAAGTAGCGACCTAAATAAATATTTAAACCAGCACCAACACCCAGAATACTTCCAATTCCACTAGAGATCTGGTTGCTATAGGCAAACCTGTCATGTGTGATTCCGGAATGGGCTTCCCCTGTGAAAGAAACTACACCAGCCCTTGCAACTAAATATGGATCGAAGAAGTTTCTCGGAATCGGGTGGTATGTGGCAAGAAAACTCATTGAATTTCCTCGATAAATCGTACGTTCCCTTGGGACGGGATCCACATATTCTTTATAGTAGGACAAACCAGGGATTACATCTTGCCTTTTTGCCTTCATAGAATTTTGCATTACAGTAAATCCAAGTCCTATCTTTTCTTTCCAACCATATTCAAAGTCAAACTGAGAAGCAACTCCAGGAGTATACGTTGGCTTAAAATACAAACCTGGATCTTGGTTACGAATCGAACCTTGTGGATAATAATCTTGGCTCACCTCTTTTGTGACTATTTTATATTGTAAGGCACTATCATAGTTTTTTTCGTGACTAATAAAAGATCCGCTAGGTGCAAGCGTTCCACCTCCCATAAAACTTATAAGAAATGCTCCTTCATAAAAACCGGGTGGGTATTTTAGTTTTGCATAATATTTATCCAGATCAGCATTCATTTTTTGAGTTTCCTCCGGAGTTTGAGTGACCATCGGCTTTTCCTCTTTTTTTACTACTGGTTCTGCAAATCCAATTTTTGCAAATAACAGAAGAAAGGTTATCATTAGTTTTTTTGTATTCATCTTTTTATCCTTATGGGAAGGATAAAGATGTTACCAAAACTTACAAAAGAAATGGAGCGAAGTGCACTTTTCTGGTGTGAGTTACACTAATTTCACTCCATAACCGTGATTGTATTTTCCCAACCCCCTGTCACCATTTTGGATGTGAAATCCCATTTATTGGGGAAGGCTTCCTGTAATCTTGATTTTATATATTTCATGCCAGTACCCAAAGAATCTGATTTTGTGGTGGGAAGCCCGTCATTGAAGAGGATGTATTTTGTCTTATTTTTATCTTTCTTTTTCTTTAAAGTAAAAACCCCTGAGTTTTTTCCTTGGTAACCATGAGTGACTCCATTTTCAACCAAGGTCAAAAGGACAATAGGTGGGATCATATCTTTGGAACTTACACCTTCTGTTTTAAATTCAAACTTTGATTCTTTTCGAAGGCTCATAATTTCCAAGTATCGTTTGCAAATATTGATCTCTTCGCTGATTGAAATCGTTTTTTTATTGGTCAACTTTAGGATGGCTCGCAGTTCATCAGAAAGAGCCGTTAATAATTGTTTGGCTGTTTCTGGGTCCTCATCTAGCCAGATGATGGTTGCATTGATCGAATTTAATAAAAAATGAGGATGAATGTTGTTTTTTAACAATTCAACTTCTAGTCTCGAAGAAACTAACTTGGCATCTTGAAGTTTGACTTTATAAGAAGTCATTAGTCTTTCGGCCCGATTTTTCTCTGAATTAGCCAGTTTAATTTTATAAGCAAGTCCTAGGGAAAGTAAACACATCTCAATCGCTGAACCTGCTTGCAGTCCATACTCAGTAAAAATATTAGCAGGCAAAATTCCGAATCCTTTGAGTGAATAAATACCTACACCAAATAAAAGTGCTACCCAAGCGATTAAAAAATAACGTGCTGGTTTGTATCCCTTGTCCCAACAAACAACAGCCACGAGAAAAACAGAAAGGGCAAATAAGATAACAAAAGAAGCTAATAAATAAATATTTACATAATAAGAAAAAATAAAGGAAGATAACATTAAAAACAACATTAACCCCATAAGTACAAAGATGATCTTATCCCACATGGGTGTATTTTTTTTCGTATTTAAAAAACTTCTAGTAAACTGAAGTCCCCAAAACAAGGAACAACCCCCAATAAAGGGTAAACTGATATTTGCCCAATGAGGAGAATTCGGCCAAAATATTTGAAACGCCAATCCGTTCAATACCGACTGAGAAAGTCCATATAAACTAATATACAATAGATAGTATAAATATCCCCAGTCTCGCAACATAAACAATAATATTAAATTATAAATTACTAATACAAAAACGATTCCATAATAAATCCCCAGGGACAAATTCTCTTTTTCTTTCAATTTCAAAAATCTTTCGTGAGAATAGACAGTAATTGGGAACTGCACAGTACCCTCACTTTCAAAGCGAAAATAATACGACTTGTTTTTTTGAGGACTAAGTTTAACTGGAAAAATAAAGCTTTTTTCTTCTAAGGGCCTCTCGGAAAAAACATAGGAATCACCAGTAATTACTTGTTTCCATGTTTTTTCGTTCCATTCATAAAATTCAATTTTATCTAACAATGGATAAGAAACATGAATGAACCAATCACGTTCATTTGAGTCATTTTGTAGGGCAAAACGAACCCAATAAATATTCTTTGTGAAACCAAAATTAGGAGAAAGTGACTTACTCTCTTCAAAGAAATTCGATTTTTTGACTTCTTCAAAACTTAGGTTATTATCAGGTGTTAGAGTAAGGATTTCCATATGGAAACCGATTGGGTATTCCCCTGTTCCTTTTTTCAAAAAAGTTGTCAGTCTCGACGGAGTGGGAAGTGCAGATAGAGAAAAAGAGCTGACCAATAGTAGAAATAGACTGAGTCTGAGTGGGAACATTTCTGACAAAATTTATTAGGATTTAACTAGATTGTAAAGTAAAAGTTTTTTGTTTGGCGGTCTTAATTGAGATTTGGATTGATTTCAAAGCTAACTTTTAGAATCCTTCAGATAAAGAGTAAAGCTTTCGGTAAAATGATTCAATGAATAAACTAACAGCTTGGATAAAATCGATCCATTTCCTTATAGGATTACAAAGTAGGGATGAAACGCTTCCTGAGGTTAAGGAAATTTTGATTCCAATTCGTAACGGTATTTTGCGTGCCGATTATTATACGCCAAAATCAAAATCATTAGGTACAATCATCACGATCAATGGCCTAGCACCATTGGGAAACCGTGATCCGAGGTTTATCATTGTAAATCGAAGTCTGAATCAACTTGGTTATACGGTCATAAGCCCATTCTACGATGAAATTTGTGATTATAAAATCTCCCTTCGGAACATTGAGGACATTAAAGATTCGATTCTTTTTATCTCCGCCCAAAAAGAAATCAGTCCATCAGGAAAAGTATCCATTTTTGCGCCTTCTTTTTCAGGTTCTTTAAGTCTCATTGCAGTAAGCGACAAACAAATTGCCAATCGAATTAATTCCATTTGTGCAATCGGTGCCTTTGCTAATGTAGATGATATTATTGGGAATTTATTCGCTAATCAAAATTTAGATGAATATGGCAGAATGATCCTTCTACTTAACTTTCTTCCTTTATCCATTGGAGAAAACAAAAGTTTATTCAAGGCCATTAAACTTGCTATTTTAGACAATTATTACAAATACAAGGACAATCTTCTAGAACCTCATTATACAAAGATGAAAAAAGCGGATCGCGTTTTTTTTGAAAAATTGAAATATGATAAAAATTTCCGAATGAAACATTGGGAAATCATCCTTAAAAAAGGAGGAAAAAATCGTGAGTTATTATCTGCCTTATCGGTAACAAACTACATTGATTCACTTAATTTACCTATTTTATTAATTCATGGACTGAAGGACGACGTAGTGCCAGCAAACGAGTCTTCTATGTTACACGAAAAACTAATCGCTCGGGGGGTAGATTCTAAACTTTGTATTACAAATCTTATCTCCCATGGAGATACTGGATTTAGTTTAAAGACATTATTCGAAGTGCCTAAACTCATCACATCATTTTCATTTTTTTTCAGAAAGGCTTAGTTTATAAAAAAGAATCAACAGCAGCTTTGATCAAATTTAAAGCTTCTTTCATTTCTTGTTCTCGAATCACAAGCGGTGGTGCAAACCTGACTGTGTTTTTATGAGTTTCTTTGACCAAAACTCCCCTATTCATTAGTTCAAGGCATAATTTTTTGGCGTCCACGGTTTCTGTAAATTGTACTGCATTTAAAAGACCCTTTCCCCGAACAGAATGCACTAAAGGATGATTCCAAGAGGCAATCGTCTCTCGAAATAGTATCCCCATACTTTCGGAATTCTCAGACATCCCTTCATCTAAAATTGTTTTCAGAGCAGTCATGGCCACTTCGCAAGCCAGTGGATTTCCACCAAAAGTAGAACCATGTTCCCCAGGTTTCAAAAGCAAAAGAATTTCATCGGAACCTAACACACAGGAGATGGGCATCATTCCACCTGAAAGAGCTTTACCAAGAAGCAATAAGTCTGGTTTTATTGCAGAATGATCAGAACAAAGAAGTTTTCCCGTTCTGCCCAAACCAGTTTGTATTTCGTCAACAATCAACAATACATTATGAATTTCGCATATTCTTTTTGCTTCTCGCAGATAATTTTCATGAGGAACAATGACGCCAGCTTCGCCTTGAATTGCTTCCACCATAAAAGCAGCAACATTCGGATCAGAAGCTGCCTTTTCTAAAGTTTCTAAGTCATTGTAAGGAATGATTTCGTATCCAGAAAGAAAGGGACCAAAATCATTTTTACTTTTCGGATCTGTCGATGACGAGATAGCAGCGATCGTTCTACCCCAAAAATTTCCTTCACAGAATATGATTTTTGCTTGGTTTTTTGGGATTTTTTTCTTTTGGTATCCCCATTTTCTAGCTAGTTTAACAGCTGTTTCTCCTGCCTCTACCCCAGTATTCATTGGTAACACTCGATCATATCCAAAGGTAGAACACATAAATTCAGTAAATAACGGAAGTTTGTCGTTATGGAAGGCTCGGGAGGTAAGGGTAAGTATGGATGCTTGTTTTTGGAAAACCTCTACAACTTTTGGATGGCAATGGCCTTGATTGACAGCACTATAGGCAGAAAGAAAATCAAAATACTTTTTCCCTTCTATATCCCATAGATAAATACCTTCCCCTTTGACTAAGACAACCGGTAACGGAGAATAATTGAAGGCTCCAAATTTAGATTCTTTTTCGATTAGTAAATCCGTTAAATTTCCCATTGGGAAATAAAAACATTTAAGTTATTGTTTACAACTCCTTTCATATATCATAATCTCATTTTTTAAAAGAATCCAGAGTTTTAGGGTCCAAATTGGTTGTTACATTATGTTTACAAAACAAATGCAATATGATGATACAAAAATTCTTGGTATTGCAAAAACAATTGAAACAAATTCTGGGTCCCTGTTTCAAAGATTCATATTTTTCATTACTTCGAAAACAATTCACTTTGGGTTTCGTTACCCGAAACTAAAATTACAAATTTTTAAATTCATTGATGTCCTTCCCTCTCTCGAAACAAAAAAAATTTACTCTTATTTTAAAATTTATATTTTTGATGAAGATACAGAGATACCTACTTTTTTAAAATCAGCGATTCACTTTTTTATCAGCATTTTGTTCCTAAGCTTTCCAATCTCTTTTTTGATAGAAAAAATTGTAAAAGTTTTTGCAAAATTTTTTATCCTGACTGATTCACCCGAAAACTTAAAACAAATGAAACCGTCTGCGAGGCCTCGCACTTACGACGTATTAGGTGAAATTGCTCTTTCTCCGAAAGAAGCCAAAGAATACCTCAGGCAATATTCGGAACTTTTGGAAATATTACCCCAAGTGGCCCCTGAGATAGATCCCAAACTAAGAACTAATATTTCTATTAAATGTTCAGGGATCGAAACTAGATTATATCCTGAATCCGAAGAGATAAGTGTTCACTACTTAAAAGAAGCGCTCCGCCCTATCTTACGTTTAGCGATGCAGAAAGGAATCGGAATCAATTTGGATATGGAACAATATGATTTAAAATCAATCATTACCCAAACGGCAATGGATTTGTTTTTAGAGGAGGAATTCAAAACCTACCCTCATTTTGGTATTGTTGTTCAATCCTATTTAAAATCTTCCAGAGAAGATTTATTGGTTTGGAGAGAGTATGCTAAGACCCGAGCAGTTCCCATCACCATTCGACTTGTGAAAGGCGCATACTTAGAATATGAAAGAATCAAAGCAGAAGAACGTGCATGGGTTTCCCCTGTTTTTGATACCAAAAGAGAAACAGATATAAAGTTCGAAGAGAATGTTTTATTTCTTTTGGAAGCAAGTCCTTACCTTCGATCGGCCTTCGGAACACATAATCTTCGTTCGCTGGCATTTATCTTATATCATGCGGAACGTTATTCTATTTTTGATTTTGAAATTCAAATGTTATATGGAATGGCCGGAAAATACAAAGTTGGATTAGAATCTATGGGAATCAAAATCAGAGAATACTCACCCATTGGATCTTTACTTCCGGGAATGGCTTACTTGATTCGAAGATTATTAGAGAATACCTCAAACCAAGGTTTTTTATACCAAATGAGTCTTGGAAAGAACTTAGATTCTTTGATCATAAGTCCAAAAAAGGAAACAGTCAATGGAATTTAAAAATGAAACCATTCGGGATTTTTCACTGGATACAGAAAGAACAACCTTACGTTCTGTATTAAATTCTATTGAGAATTTGCTCCCTTTCGAAATTCCCATTATATTCGGTGGTATGGAGAAATTTTCGGCAAATCGTTTTGTCCATAATAATCCATGGTCACCAGAACTTGTGGTCTCAAAGGTGTCTCTTGCCACTGCCAATGACTTAGAAGAAGCGATTCAAATTTCCAAAAAATATGGAAACCAATGGAAACAGTGGTCACAAGAAGATCGTTCCCACTTACTCCTCAAAGTCGCAGAAAGATTAGTACAAAAGAAAGATTTGATTATCTCTGTCTGTATTTGGGAAACAGGGAAACATATCACAGAAGCAGAAATTGAATTTGCGGAAGCAGTCGATTTTTGTCGTTACTATGCGATAATTGCAAACGATCATCTTCTCCCCAAAAAAATAAATCTCTTAGGTGAAGACAATTTCTATTACTACCAACCCAAGGGAATCGTCGGATGTATCTCTCCTTGGAATTTTCCCATGGCCATATTCACTGGAATGTGTGCAGGCCCTCTAGTCACAGGTAACATTGTCCTAGCAAAACCAGCAGAAGAAACTTCTGCGACAGCGTATGAAATCACAAAATGTTTTTGGGAAGTGGGTGTACCAAAAGAAGTCTTCCATTTTTTACCTGGACTTGGTTCTGAAATGGGAGAAGCCATTGTGACTCACCCAGAGGTTTCCGTAATTAATTTTACTGGTTCCAGGGATGTTGGTCTTTCCATACTCAGGAAGGCTTCCATTGTTTCTCCTGGACAAAGAATCATCAAAAAACTGGTCTGTGAGTTAGGTGGAAAAAATGCAATGATTGTGGATGCAGATGCTGACATAGACGTTGCCATCCAATCCATTCTTTCCTCTGCCTTTGGGTTCCAAGGCCAAAAATGTAGTGCACTCTCTCGTCTTTTCGTACATAACGATTGTTACGATAAACTAAAAGAAAGATTAATTGCTGCCATGGATGGTTTACTAATTGGTTCACCCTTAGATTTCGAAAATCGAATTGGACCTGTGATCCACGAGGAAAGTTATTTACGGCTTTTGAAATTGCAAAAGGAAAATGAGAGTTTTTTAATCGGAAGAGCAAACTTAGTTCCCAATGGAGGATTTTACATTCCGCCGAGTTTATATGAACCACCCATTTTTTCTTCTATGTGGACTTCTGAAATCTTTGGGCCATTACTTTCTATGCAAAAAATTTCTAGTTTTGCGGAAGGAATCCAGTATGCCAATGACTCCGACTACGCACTTACCTGTGGAGTCATTTCTCGAAATCCAAAACATATATTGCAGGCAAAATTAGAAATAGAAGCAGGAAATTTGTACATCAACCGTGGAATTACGGGAGCCGTTGTCAACAGACAACCATTTGGTGGCGGAAAACTTTCAGGAACAGGGGCCAAAGCGGGTGGACCAGACTATTTACACCTTTTTGTCGAAGGAAGAACCTATACGGAAAACACAATGCGCCAAGGTTTCTCAAGAGATACACTCCAATGAAAAACCAAAGAATCACGTAGTTTCTTGCTAATTTTCTGAACTAGAAATTCTTTCTTGGTGGCCCGGATAGACAAACTTAGGTTTATGTTTCTCTGCCAATCCTTTTAAAAAGTCCAAACTTTTCCGATTGAGGTTTTGGTCCGTTGTAAAAGCACCTGGAGTGACTCCTTCTTTCCAGCCCCATCTGGTGTGACAAGAATCCCCTAACACCAAATGTCCACCTTCTTTTGAAGGAATGAAAAATGCCAAACTTCCCGGCGTATGTCCTGGTACAAAAAGGACGTAAAAACTCTGATCTCCAAAAAAATCAAACACTGCAATTTCATTTGGATTTTTTCCAAAATCGAATTGTACTAAATTTGGATTTTCTCCTAACAAACGATTGGTGGAACCTTGCACAAATAGATTAATGAAATATTTGTCCGTTACCTCACCTGGTCCCACATAAAAAGGGACAGATCTATCTATTTCATAAGCACCAAGTGCATGATCTAAATGCAAATGAGTAAAAAACACTCCCTTTAAATCTATTTTGTTTTTGAACAAATAGGATTTGGTCGTTTCATAAACTTTTAGTTTATGAAAATGCATCTGCGATTCCACGATAGAACTAACACGACTTTCCTCCTCACCCTTAGGGAAATTTTCCCCCATTCCAGAATCGATCATAAAACTTCCGTATTTCGGGTGTTTGACGAGGTAAAAGTAAATCGAAATAGGTTCTGACCGATCTTTTAAACCGGCAGCTTTCGCTTTGGGATCATCCAAATCCAAAAGTCCAGCTAAAGAGGCTTCCCAATCCGCTACTTTGACCACTTGGAACTCGGTCCAAACTTTTGGTTTAGGAAAGAGAGGAACGGTTTCAGTAGAACTATTAGAAAGATAAGGAGTTACTTTATGTGAGGTTACCTGACAAAAAAAGGTCAAAATACAAAAGGAAAATAAAACACCGGTTTTAATCATACGATAACACTTTAAGTGCCTCCAATAATCTTATCAATGATACCATAATCCAAAGCCTCTTTCGCAGTAAACCAAGTATCACGTTCCGTATCTTCCTTTAACTTTTCTATAGGTTGACCTGTGGCGTTAGCCATGATTTCGTTTAATAAATCTTTTTCTCTTCTAACAGATTCCGCAAATATTCGGATATCTTCAGCAG
Organism: Leptospira abararensis; assembly: GCF_016918735.1. Classification (GTDB taxonomy): domain Bacteria; phylum Spirochaetota; class Leptospiria; order Leptospirales; family Leptospiraceae; genus Leptospira_A; species Leptospira_A abararensis. The sequence continues at coordinate 7,671 of NZ_JAFFPR010000054.1, read as the reverse complement.
GCCCCTTAAACTCTCCCATCACATGAGGTTGGTGAATGAGGACTTTACTATGAGGATAAGCGAAACGATATCCCTTCGCACCCGATAGAAGTAATACCGCACCAAAGGACATAGCCATCCCCAAACAGGTAGTATAAACTGGATTGTGAAGGTGATTCATTACGTCTAATATCGCCAAACCTGCATAAGTTGACCCACCAGGAGAATGAATGTAAAGTGTAATGGGTCTTGTCGGATCTATGGCTTCGAGATATAAAAATCGATCGATTAAATACCTCGCGGAATTGTCGTTCACCTCACCCCAAAGAAAAACTTTTCTTTGTTCCAGATATACATTTTCAATTTGTCCATTTGAATAAACTTGAGTTGCTTCCAATTAGATCTCCTATGCTGCCATCATAAATGTTGAATTGGCTTCTGGGCGAAAAGTTTCACCTATTCCCGTTCGAAGGATTCTTTTGACTCTAGTATGTCTTTTTTTGATAAACGATAAAGTTTTTCCTTCAGATTTAGAAATTTCAACTAAAGAATAATTTTGGTAATAATGTAGTTCGATTAATTTTTGATCAGCTGGATCTAATTTTTGAACATTCTCAAAAATAGTTTCATAACATTCTTTCTCTAAAAAAGAAGAATGTAATTCTTCTGAATTTTGGTCCATCTGGTTTGGATCGACGAAAATTAAATTCTGAGATTCTTTCTTTCTTAAGATACGGTCGACATGTTTGATTACGGCTCTTTTTAGCAGTGAGGGAAAAGCAGCGGGAGTGTTGATTTTTTCCAGATTTTGATACAGATCCCAGAAAGATTCTTGGACTACGTCTTGCGAAAGGTCTTCATCTTTTAGAATTTTAGCAGCAAATTTGGTGGCAAAATTAGAAAACCGATTTTGTAAAATTGTCCATGCCCGCATATCTCCCGATTTTACGATTTCTAAAAGTTCAATATAGGATTTGTCATTCATACAACCAAATGTCCCAGCTTACCTCAATTTAGTTCCTAAAAAAATAAATGAATCACATTTTTATCAAACGAAATTAGCGAAATAAAATAGAATTTTTCTACAAATTAAGCTTGGAATCGAGCCCAAGATCCCCATCGTTTGGTTCCAAATCAAGAATAAGCCGAGCGGGATGAAAAAGGATCTAATGATAACCTAAAAATAGAATTGAGTTTCGCAAGAGGCCTGTTAGTGTATCCAATTAATGAGAGTTTGTGGAAACTGCGATGGATTTATACCATTAGAAATATCTAATTGTCCTAATTGTGGGTCAAAGGCAAATAACCTATCTTCGAACGGTCATTCCATTCAAAAAATTGTGTCTGGGATTGCTTCCCTAAGTGTTAGTATGACTTTAATGGCTTGTTATGGACTGCCACCAAGAATGAATGACGAAAAAGACCTCCTCGCAGTTTTGGCATTATCCAACAGCAGTAATCATGTACAAGCCATCATCACTGCTCCAAGTGATCGAGGAACATTAACGATTGAATTAGGACAAAAAAAGTTTATACTGCAGGCTAGTCAAAAATCGAAAGCCTTCAATTTATATTCTGAGACCTACCATTATAAAATCACTGACTCCTTAAACAATGTCATCTTCGAAGATACACAATTCAATTTTGCAAAAAATAGTAAAGATGGGATTATCATAAAGTCCGACTCAAATGTCGATTTTAGCGACACAACCATTTGTTACAATCTGAACGGTATTTCTGGAAATCTCGAAACCATAAAATGTTCAGAATTAGACAGCAATTGATATTATGAATAGTAGGCGAATCTCAGCCTCGGACCAAAACTATCACCCCGCATATGTAGTATGGGAACTTACACTTAAATGTGACCAATCCTGTTCCCATTGTGGTTCTCGAGCCAGATCACCGAGAAACAATGAATTGACGACCGATGAGGCAATTATCTTAGCCGAAGAATTGATACAAATGAAACCTAAGGAAGTTGTATTGATTGGTGGAGAGGCCTATTTGCATAAGGGATTTTTGGAAATTATCAAGATACTAAGTTCGCATCAAATATTGGTGAGTATGACAACGGGGGGAAAGGGAATCACTCCAGAAATAGCGAAACAATCTGTAGATTCTGGACTAAAGAATGTATCAGTTAGCATCGACGGGTTAGAGGCAACCCATGATCTGATTCGCAGAAACAAAGGAAGTTTTAAGGCGGCAACTAACGCCTTGAAAGTTTTTCAGGAATTAGGAGTATCCATTGCTGCCAATACAAATATCAATCGGATTAATAAAGATGAATTGGAAGAGTTATATCAGTTTTTAAAATCAATGGACATCCAGTCTTGGCAGATCCAAATCACGACACCATTAGGAAGAGCCGCTGACCGCCCGAATCTAATTTTACAACCTTGGGATCTTTTGAAACTTATGCCAAAAATTGCAGAATTAAAAAAATCTGCTTATCAAGAAGGTATCCTCATTATGCCAGGAAACAATTTGGGTTACTTCGGTCCGGAAGAAAAAACAATACGTTCTTTAAGTGAATCAGGCAATGACCATTGGTTGGGTTGCCAGGCGGGAAAGTTTGTTATGGGAATTGAATCTGATGGGGGAATCAAAGGATGTCCGTCATTACAATCAAATGCATATATCGGTGGCAATATTCGAAACAAAAGTTTAAAAGAGATTTGGACAAAAAGTCCAGAGCTCCAAATCAATAGATTTAGAACTGTTGAATCCCTTTCTGGATTTTGTAGAACTTGTCCTTTCGCAAAATCATGTTTAGGTGGTTGCAGTTTTACGGCTCATTCGATTCTCGGAAAAACTGGCAATAATCCTTTTTGCCATTTCCGTGCAAAATCTTTAGCAAAACTGAATATAAGGGAAAGACTGGTGTTAAAAGAAAAGGCTCCATCAAAACCTTTCGACAATGGGATTTTTGAAATCCATGAAGAACCATTTGATTTACCAGAAGAAACAATTTTTAGTAATATAGATCGTATAAAAAAAGCGAACGTGATCAAAAATACCTAATTCATTTATAAAATCCTCCTATTCTATTTAGATTCATAAAGTAGAATTCAGAATACAATAGATAAAATTAAATCATCCGCCTCCGTATAGCCGACCTATCCAATTCAGTCTTTGCGAAGATCAGCGCTTTGTTATAGTATATCTTTGCATTTTCCCGTTCTAATTCTGAGTGTAACTCTCCCAATAGGAAAAAATAATAGGGGTTTGTTTTTAGATCCAGATCTTCAAGTTCCTTTAGAGCAGCATCCCTACCCTTTACCTGAAAAAGAGCATAGGCACGATTTAACAAAAGTTGCGGAGAAGGTTCTAACTCTAACAAGCCAGTATAAAGTTCATAAATGGACTCCCATTTTTTTTCTGTATCCTCTTGCTTTGTATGCCAATAAGCAATAGCTGCCTCTAAATGGTATTTAGAAAATTTTGGTTCTTTGTTTGACTGGGAAAAGAAATATTCTCCCTTTTTAATAAATTCGGTATTCCATAATGATTTGTTTTGATCTCCGTAAAGGATGATCTCTCCTTCTCCATCCAACCTTGCTTCAAATCTAGATATATGAAAACAAAGGAGAGAAAGAAGTGCATTCACTTCAGAAGTATTGGTTTCTTTATTTTCTAATAGAATGGAACAAAGGCGGATGGCGTCCAAACATAATTCTTTCCCCGAGAATCTGTCTTGGATTTGAGAAGAATACCCCTCGTTAAACAGTAAATAAATGGTTCTAAGTACAGAGGACAATCTCTCTTCCAACTCATGATGACTTGGAAATGCTAATGAAATATTATTTTCTCTTAGTTTACTTTTTGCACGAAGTAGTCTTTTGTTAATTGTCTCCTTATTCGATAAAAAAGCTCTAGCTATTTCCTCGATCCCAAACCCACAAAGGATTCGCAATGATAGAGCAATTTGGGACTCTATCGGAATGGAAGGATGTGCGATGGCAAAAATCATTCGAAGTTGGCTGTCTAGAATATTTTCATCAGACAAATCCAGTTCTATTTCTGTTACGATTTTTTCTCTTTGGTAAACAGGAAGGATCTTGCTTTGCAAAATAGAATCTCTATGAATGAATTTTTTTGCTTTATTTTTTGCAACTGCATACAACCAACCCACAGGATTTCCAGGGATTCCATTTAACCCCCAAGTTTGCGATGCAGTTAAAAAGGTTTCGCTTGCAATATCTTCTGCAATCTCAATCTGATAAAATCCATAGTGTTTACAGAGAACAGAAATTATTTTTGCATATTCCGTTCGAAACAAATGGGGAAGTAAGTCGGACTGATTCATTAATATTCAGATAGTTTCTATTAAATTACTTATTACTTATGAATGCCGACTATTTTTCTCACCTCTACACTGTTTCCTTCCCCCATAAGGATAGGACAATTTTTGGCAATATTTGCAGCTTCTTCAAAGTCATTTGCTAAAATGATAATAAAACCAGCTAGAGATTCTTTTGTTTCTACATAGGGGCCATCGGTTATGATATGGTCCGATTGAATGACTCTTCCTTCCGTCGACAATGCAGTCCCTGACTTAAACTTCTTTTGTGCAACAATACTGTTTATCCATTCCTGATATTGTTGCATATAGATTTGCAATTGTTCGGGAGATGGTTGAGCCTCCTTTGTTAGAATGTCTAAACGCATTAAAATTAAATATTCTTCCATTGTTTATCTCACTTTTTTCTCATCGATATTTCTTCGGATAAAATCTCGAACCCTTGCTTCATATTCAATTTGATTTGCTTCCCAAATAGAAGCGTGAGAACCTAAAGCAGGGAACCAAACTTCGCGCGGTCCTGGATAAAGTTTTGCCAATGACTTCGAATGTTCGTAAGAAACTACTGAATCTGCCTTACTATGAATTAACAATAGAGGTACAGAACTAGCGAATGGTAAAGCATTTTCGGGACTCAGCAATGAATCAAATTTTCCTCGGCTAGTAACAAGTTCCATTAATGTGTAAACCATCCAATTGGGTAAGTTAGCAGATTCTGGAGAATCCAAAATCAATCGATCAAAACTAAGCATAGGATTTTCTAAAATCAGTCCTTTCACCTTTTCTAAAAAAGGAAGAGATATTAATACAGAAGAAGCTCCCACAGAAGAACCCATCATTAGAATATTCTTATATTTTTTATATACATACAAATATGCCGAGATCACATCTCTTGATTCACGGTTTCCGAAACTAAGTCCTGGAACTAAACATGGTGCCTCTCCATGACAAGAAAGGTCAAAACTCAATACATTAAATCCTTGGCTTAGATATAACGGGATGAATCGGGTAAGCTCCCTTCGATCGGCACCTCCTCCATGGATCAGTAGGATCACTCCCTTTTCATGGAGAGATCCATTATCACTTGCTGACACAAACCAACCTGGAAGATTATATCCGTTAAGGGAAGGAACCGAAATTTCTTGAAATTCAAATTCCTTAGTTAGGCGGATATTTCCACAGAATTTCCCCCAAACTTTTTCTCCTTCGGAACTACATTCCTTAAAGTTCTTACTGATCCCTTTCCAAACTGGAAATAGAATTTGGTTACTCGCCGACCAAATTCCGAATGTAAATGCAAATAGGAAGATAAATAGAAGGATCACGGAGGTGTACCCGAGATTCCGAAGTTTCTTATTTCCCATGAATGGTTCGTATATTTTTTGTTTTTTGGACATGCCAATCTCCTGTCACTTATATCCAATGAAGATTGGTAAAATGGACAGGGGACTTTAAAAAAGTGACAAGACTGAGAATAAAATCGCAGAGTTGAGAATGCCTATTGATTGGCTTGGTGAGGCGGATATTCGCGCTGACCGCGAACCACTTCCTCACCAAATTCTTGGGATATTGATTCTCCTGCCTATCGAATCGCCCATGTTGCGTATTGAACTTGTTCAGATGCTGATCCAGCGATTGAGACCAATACGAATGCACCATTCCCATATGCCACTCCACGATACTGGCCAGTGGAAAGGGGTGTCCTTGCTGTCCAGGTAATCCCATCGAGGGAGGTCATTGCGCGGCTGGTACCAGTAAAAGATACTGCCATAAAAAGACCATTGCCATACTGGACACCATACCATTGGTTATTTTCCGCAGCTGATCTTGCAGTCCAATTGATGCCATCGGAAGAGGTCATCACTCGGTTTGTTCCCGTCCTTGCAACGGCTACAAATGTATTTTTTCCAAAGGTTACAGCCCGCCAATCATTGGTTTGAGCAGCGGTGCGTGTTGTCCAATTGACAGCATCTGTTGAGGTGGCTACTTGACCACCGGACGCTACAATGACAAAGACTCCATTGCCATAAGCGATACCTTCGTAACTGCCTGCAGGAGGAGCCGCACTGGTCCAATCGATACCATTCGTTGAGGTGGCAATGCTCGTCCCACTAATCGCTACAAAACGCCCATTCCCAAAAAGTACATTGGACCAACTGACTGTACCACCACCTGGTAAGGAACGCATAATCCAATTGATTCCATCTGTGGAGGTCATAGCGCGGTTCGTTACTCCCGAATTTGCCAATGCAACGAAGATGTTATTTCCGTAAGCAACTCCAAGCCATTGTTCCGAGTCACCAGCCATACGCTCTGTCCAAGTTTTTGCATCCGGTGATGTCATCACTGTGTTGGTAAGGGCAGTATCTTGAGCAACTGAGACAAATTGGTTCCCTCCAAAGGTAACGGCTGCCCAAATGTTTGAGCTAGAAGCAGCTGCACTTGTAAAAGTACTTAACTCGCAGCGTTCCGGATTGGTTTCACAGGTTTGCGTCGCATAAAGCCCTAAAAGGAGTAGAGGCAATTGGTCGTCTTTTTGCTTCGAACATGCGGTAAAAATGAAACTGAAACAAGTAAAAATCAAAAGAAAATTAATCGGACTTTTCCATATGGATATACCATTCAAAACACTCATAAATCAAATCTCCATTTCATTTGCGGATAACATGATTTTGAATATCCGAATCTCACAATCCTATACAAATCCCTTAAAAACTCAATTCATTTCTTCGGAAAAAGTATAACAATAAAATGCGAAAGCTGTAAAATTTTAAGGTTATTCCATTTCATTTTTCAGTGAATCATTACGGAAAATTTTTAATAGAGGTGTTTACCAATGCACTTCCAAAAATGGTTTTTCGTTTTTTTGAATCAGTTCGAATTTCAAAATCTCTTTTGTGTGTTTCAGTGTGATATCGATATCATCCCAACCGTTTCGGATTCGATTCACAGAAGCAGAATCCAAATGAAATGGAAAGCTTTGGTCTCCCGCTTGTACTTCCAAATTTTCTAAATTGATTCTGATTGGAGATCCCGAATTTTTAGAAACCCAGTCATTAAGATATTGGATTTCTTCTTCTTTCAAACGAACCAATGCGATTCCATTCTTCGCAGAATTAATCGAGAATATATCTGCGAATGAGGGAGCCAAAATCGCCCTGATTCCGAAATCAGAAAGGGCCCAAGGAGCATGTTCTCTACTCGAGCCACAGCCGAAATTTTTTCCAGCGATGAGCACACTTGCGTTCTTAAATCTTTCTTGGTTCAAAATGAATTCTGGATTTGGAATCGTTCCTTCTAAATCTAGATATCTCCAATCATGAAATAAATGTTTTCCAAAACCCTTTTTATCGATTAATTTCATAAATTGTTTAGGAAGTATTTGG
>NZ_JAFFPR010000037.1 GCF_016918735.1 Leptospira abararensis | reverse complement strand
AAACGAGTGACAGAAGGGAAATGTGGCGCAGCCCAAGCGAGGCCTTGTGCCGAAGCGCAGCGTTTCCACGCTGTTATGCGAAGTCCCGTATATTTAATTATTTCTTATATAACCTAAAAAATTCATCGAAAGCTTCTTTTCCACTACTAGACTCATTTAAACACCATTCTTCTACTTTTTTTAAGTCAAACTTTTGACTTTTTGCAACTAGCAATGCCTGATCTAGACATTCTCTTGCTTTGAAGTGTATGAAGGAAGCTAGTCTATCTTTAATACAGTCAGTGGGAGAAAGAATTTTAAGAATCTTTCCTTTAAACTCTTTTTCGTCAGGAATAATTCGATAATCATCTCCTATTGATACTGGTGCAGAAACGAATTCAATGTATAAATGCTGGCATTTAGGATGAACATAATGACGGTTAACCTTACTAAAGCCAATACTTTCCATAGTAGATTTAATATCACTTTCCTTTGATAGAAGAGGTTCAACTAAATCTAAATCTCCAGAACGATATGCTCCTTTTGAATAAATAGCTACGACAGCGCCACCGACTAGAACGGAATTTATTCCTTTATTTGCGAGATGCCATCCAACGAATTTCCACAGTTCTTCCTCATTAACGTCAGACCAATTAGGTTCTTCCATATACTGGTTTCCCTTTTTGTCTTGGTCTTCTTCTTTCTGAAAATATATTTTCTTTTTCTTCTATTGTTAATGAATTATAAAAAATCTCTAAGATAGCCTTTATAGGTTTGACAAAAGGAGATTTTTGATTAAATGAAAAGACTCTAGTTCTCCCAACATTTTTTGCGACTAGAATACCTGCTTTTTCGAAACGTTCCAGTTGTAGTCTGATTGGTGTAGGAGCGAGTTGATAATCATTAGCTATTGCAGCGGAATGAATTTCATTGTAATGGAATAAATGTAGAAGAACTCTGGATGCTGTTTTATTTCCAAATATGCCATCAAGTATCATGAGTAAGGGATACTAGTATATTCCTAGATATCAACTAAAAAATAGTCGATATAGACTAAAAATTAGTTTATAGGGATTACGCATAACGAACTAGACTAACCGACGTAGGCTGGCCCTGAGTCCCGGAAACGGGACGTTAGGGACTGGAACGACGCTTGCGTAAGCAAGAGGAGTGCCAGAAGCCTATGTGGCGCAGCCCGAGCGAGGGCTCGTCCCGAAGCGAAGCGGTTAGTTGCTGTTATGCGTAGTCCAAGGTGGCTAGATCAATTTTTCGAAAGGGCGGGTATTCTTATCATTTTTTAAAGCATTCCAAAGAACAAATTCCGTGAATAATCTCATCGTTTTCCTCGCTCCACAAAATATAACTGAATGGATTAAGATTAGAATAATAGCCAAAAGATTTCCCCAAAATAGAGATATTGAAAATTTGCAAATGGTAACAGTAAAAATAATTACTACTAATAAAGTGAAGATAGATCCAAACATAGAAGCAGCAGCAGAATGTAACAAATTTGCAAGACTCTGTGACCTTTCTTTTGCTCCCTTAATTTCATTAGATGATTCGGCTCTCTCATACCAAAGTGCGGAAGTTATGATCCAACCGTTTTCTTTGAAATCTAATTTACCTTTGGTTAAAAGAGTCGGTGATATATTGTCGAAGTTATATATTTCTTTGTCTCTTACTAAACATAAAAATTCATAATAATTTAACTTAAACCAAGGGAAAACTCTATAAAATATTGTGAATATATATCCTATACCTATTGTGAAAAATGTAATTATGGCAAGAAAGACAGTTGAGTTTATATTTGAAATCAGTGAATGATTAAATAGACATATAAACTTTGATTTATCTATAATTAATAGACAAATAATTGTTTCAATCATGAATACAATTCCTGGCAATGAGTATCTAAAAAAGCTATATGTATCAGTCATTGTTTCCTTGGATTACGCATAACGAACTCTTTCTGTTGCGCGAGTAATTGCTATTATTTGATAGACTTATTGCATTACGATTCTTTTGATTTTTTTGATAGGTTTTTTGTTGCTCGTATAGTTAGGCCGTATCAGGTTTTTAATCGTTTAGCAGTTTTCCTATTCTTCTTTGTGCTTATAAGCTATTCGTTTATCATTCAGATTTGGTTGATTTTTTGCCTTTAGTTGTGTTGTGATTTTTATGAGACATAATTGAGGCTTTCCTTTTTTCTGCATCAAGATGATTTACGGGTTTAAGATGGTTGTAGGCATAGCTTCGCCCCCTGAGTCCCATTGGCGGAAAAACGAATATGAGTCTTTTTTGTATCTAAGATTGGGCAAACGTTTTTTGAGTAGGTCTTAGAAATTCTCGTATAACATGTATTTTTTATTCGAATTTTGGACATTTTTTTTGGCTTCGATGCAATAAAAGAAAAATCGAATATATGAATAAATTTGGATTTCTGTTTTATTTAATTTCTAAATTGGAAAGGGTAATCGTTGTTCGTCGCTTATTAATTCATCGAAATCTTTGAAGCTTGCAAAGGCCGCCCAGATTTCTTTTAATGATGTAAGGAGCAGTTTTCTGTAATAGCTTTTGTCATATCTTATGATTTTTGGAGTAACTTTATTTTCGATTCTTTCTTCTGTTTTGTATCTTTCTCCTTTTCGGTCTGATTTTTTGTTTACGACTAAGTATCGGACCTTTTCTCCTGCTTGGACTCGAACGCCCATTTCGAGTAAATCTTTGACTGCGACTGCGCTGGGTGCGTCAACGCTATAGTCTTCTGGGTCTTGAGAGGTTGACCTTTGTATGAGCAGTTCCCTCCAGTTTAGATTTCCAGAAGAAAGTAATATATCATGTTTTTTGAATATTTTTAAAATCTCTCCTTCACGTATTTTCATTTCTTCTATTGTTTCAAATTGACACATCCACTCAATCATTTCGTTTTGTGCGGCTTTTATGTATGTAGGAAAGTCTTTTCGTCTTTGGATGATTCCTCGTCCTTTGAAACTTCCTTCTATAAATCTTCCCATATAACGATTAGCAACTGGCATTTTTTCATCTGTGGTAGAAGGGGGAAAACATAACCAAGAGAAGGTGCCTTCGATTTCCATTCCTATTTTTGTTTTCTGTTTGATTGTTTGGCAAACTTCTTCGAGATGTTTTTTATCGATAGGGGACTTATCTTTTTTTTGTATAAAAATACAATCGGTAATGGCGTGTATTAGGTTGTATCCATAGTTTTCTGCTGTTTCTTTGGCGATGAGTAATTTTTCTCTTCCAAAGGCAGTGACTGATTCATGACTTTCTAGTTTTCCAAATTTTGCATTTCGGTAACCCAAATAACCGAATGAGGTAACGAGCATCCATTTTAAGCTAGATTGTTTTTGGTCTATTTCTGATATGTTGGGACGATTGCTATCTTTACATTGTTTTTTGTAATAATTCCTCCGATCTACAATATGAGCAAGTGCAACGGAAACTATTCCCTTTCTTTTGTTACAAATTCGGTATCCGAGTGAGGGCACTTTTTCTGTTGTTGGATCGTTTGTGCAACAGAGACAGTTGATTGTTTCTGGAGATATATTGTGTAAGACCATCACTTTGGGATACATTTGCGAAAAATCTAATTGGGCTACGTTTTCCAGTGCAAATCCATTTTGAATATCTGCTTGAAAAACGAGTCCTCCTTTATCTGCATTTAGCAGATCTAAGGCGGTCTTTGGCGCTTCTAAAGCACTTTTTTGCCAAGGCACTAAGTAGTTCATTCGTAAAGCTACATCTACTTCGATGTAGGTAAGTGCTTTTCCTGTGGAAGCCCTTGCCATCTTTTGGATGGGTAAACGAGAAATACGAGAGAGTTCTATGATTCCCATAAGATCCGCTTCTTTATAAACAAAACCATTTCTGGAATCTATATGCCATCTTCCGAAGAGTGGGTAAGAGGGCGCTCGGTAGACTATCGTTCCGTATGTATTGAAACTAGTGCCCTTTGTTTGGATGGAACGTCGTATTGTGCTTGTTTTGTCCCGATCAAATTCTGTTGGTATGTGGCTTTCCTGGGAAGCTTTAAAAATATTTGGAAATAGAACTTGGTCACCGTAAGTGGTGAGAACTATATCTGGATCATATTTTCTGAAGATTGAATTTAGCTGATGGATGAGTTGGCTAGAATCACCAGTTGGGATTCTATATAAATCGGAATTTGTTTTTACTATCAGTGCATTGTTTGAAAAGGGGATTCTATGGCTTTTTTCTAAATAGAGTGATACCTTGCTTAAGTCTGGAATTTTGTAGTCCATCTCTTCGATATCTGTAAAAGATCGAATGGTCCTGATTCGATTGAGATTGTTTTTTGTTGTTTCATAATTCACTTCTATGTAGGCAAGGGGATAAATACCCTTTTCCACCATATAACCTGTGGAAATTTCTATATCCGAATGGTAGATATCATATTTACCATATAAGTGAAAGAGTTTGTTTGTGATCTTTGGTAGGAGTTGTGGTTTGGAAATGATTAACTTCAGGACCGAGATGGTTTTATTTTCATAGAAGAGGCATTTCTCTGTGAAGGTTGGTATTTCTGCCAATGCATCTAGTTCATAAAACCGTTTTACTATTTTTTGTAGAATACTAGGTTCGGCATTTACATAAATTGTGGGATAAAATTCATCAAAAAATAATCGGAGTTCTCCAGAGTCTGACTTTATCCAGAGATAGATTTTTTGTTCGGAGTGGTAGATATCAAACAAGTAACCTTGGAACGTTTCCATAACATTGGGAGGATTGGGTTTACTTGTCTGGAATTTTTGTCAGACTTTTCTTTAATTCGTTAATTTCTTTTTTTGTTTCTATGAGCATGGAAAGTATCATGGAATCAATGGGATAGGGTAGGGATGCCATCACACCGGCTTGTACTTGTAACTTGGCAGTTCGGATCAGATCATCATAGATCTCTTGGTCGGATTTGCGAAGAGATCTTCGAAAGTCTGATAGATTTTCTTCGATTTGTAACATCTGGCGAGAATAGGGCGCAATGGTTCTTCCCATGTTAAATTCCTGTGATTGAAGTTTTTCTTGTACGAATGCGAGAGAGACCTTTGTCCATCTTTAGTTCCCATAGATTTTGTGTGGCACGTAGTAGTTTAGGAAAAAAGATTTGAAAGTTTTTATGTGAATAGGTCCAAGATTCAATGATGAGTAGGGGAACATTTTGACCGGGGAATTTTTCAATAAAACCTAACATCAAGTTTAATAAAAACAAACCTTCATCATCTTTGACATCACCATCTAAAAATTGTTTGCAAGGAGCTAACAAAAAGTAAATGGTATTTTCTTCTTTTAAGGTAAGGATGTTTTTGAGTGCATCTAAGATCTGATAGGGGGTGAATGCTCTTTGGATTCGGATTTGTTCTAAAAATGGTTCTGGTGCTAAATTTTGTTTTCGTGTTTCTTCAGCGATGGTGAAGGGGTTGAAGCGAATGGCGCAGTCCAAATTGAAAACCTGAAATCCCGAACAAACCATGGCATATTGCCAAAAATGAGCGAGCCTGTACATCCCCCTTTCTCCCGTGAGGAGTCCAAGGTCTCTCTGGTTCCAATTTTGGATGGGTTCGTAGACATTGGTTGAAATCTGGGTTTGTTCCGCAAGCATCATGATACTAGTTATACGTATAGCAATAATTTGTAAAGTTAAATTCGGTCCAACCCATCCTTTTCAAGGGACTGGAAATAGAAAGTCACCGTTGGGACTAAGTGGAGGGGGATTTTACAGGGAAGCCAGGCGGGGTTTATGTGAATTCGAAAACGATGGATTTTTGGGAGGAAGTGAAGAGAGAAAGGAAATTTGGTAATGGAGAACGAAGAAAGCACGATTGGAAGCTTGCTACTCGAATTGTAAAAGACCAGCCAATCTAGACATTTCGAAGAAACATCTAGATCAATCGATAGAAGAAAAACTTAGAGAGGGGGCACTTCTTGGACGGTTTTTACACCAGTTACAAAGTAACTAGTTTCGGCAAAGCAACTGAAAGGTACTCCCACGTGTTCTTCGTATTCTAAAACCACTCGTTTGCCAATGGATCCATTCAATTGTTCTGCAATGGCTTCATCCCGAATGCTGAAATAAAATTTTTCTGTCATAGTCCCTGGCATGGTGACAAGGGCCATTTCCCCTTCCCAAGTTTTGCAGATCCAACCCTTTTTGGAAAGTTTTTGGATGTATCCTGCACGGTCTCCTTCGGAGTAACTCCATTGGAGTGTAAGCCAAGTGTAACCCGCAAACAGAATGGCGAGGAGGATGAGAAAAAAGCTGAATCGAATTAAAAATTTACCCATAAGTTAATCCAGAAGTTTGGAGGAAGAAGGGAAAGTTTCAAGACAATATTTTGACCGGAGACTGTCAAATTTTGAAATTACGATGGGATTCTTCGCGCCAGGGACCGGAGGGCTTGGTCCTTCGGCGGGAACCGTCGGAGGACGGGAGCGAATGCGGACCCCGCAGTGGCCCGGTCCGTATAGATGAGAGTTCTGTCCACTAACGGAGTGGAGGCGCTAAAAAAGGAAATGGAAACAAAGCAAAAGTATGAACATTTTTCTAAAAAATATCTGAAGATTGGGATTGGGATGGCAAATTTTGTGGGTTCGTGGTAAAGGAGACTCATTGGGTGGCGGGTCTAGTTCCCCACCCTGAATCGGGCGGGGAGTACACTACCCACACATTCTTTCTTGCCAAACTCCCGAACCCCCACCAAACTCTTCCTAATGCGCATTTTATTCACTTCTCTCTTCCTCTCATATTTTTTTGTTAGCTGCTCTACCGTTTCCTATCAAAAAACAGACAATGCCAAGGCCACCAAACAGTGGGGGGTGGTAGAAGTCAAAGAGACGGTTCGGAACATGAGCCATTCTTTATCAAAATATTATAAAACTGATTTGAAGACCGGGTATTTGGAATGGAAATCTCTGCAGAATTCTACTTCAGAACATATTGATACCAAACTCATCACCAATGAAATTTTGAACCAACTCACAAAAGATAAGGTCCCTTTTGTGGATACATCCATCAGAGAAGAGGCGACCACGGAAATGGCCTTTGGAAAAACAGGGATGGTGTCAGCTGATTCACGTTTGGCGGTTGGGAAATTTAAGTCTCCTTCTCATAAAATTAAAGGAGAGATCAATGAGGTTGTGAATTATGAAGCGGGGTCACGCATCCAATACATCACCGTTACACTTTTTCTTGTGAGTTTGGAAACAAACCAAATTGTTTGGTCAGAACAAACAAACTTTTTAAAAACAAGTCGGGTGGAAGGTTATGGTCTTTGATTGTCTGGGAAAAACCCAAAACGAACTTTAATCCTCCCCATCGCTGGGCTTAAAGAATAGGGTAGCGTTTCTTGATTCATTGTTAGTTTGGGGTTACTGAGTGTCGACTTGGATTTTCCCAACCAAACATATTCAGGAAAAAATCGAACATAACGGTATTCGTCAGAAATATCTAAGTCTTTTCGGATATTCCTTCTTGCATCATCATAGGATGTCTCAATCCATTCTGCGCCCAGTTTGAAACCGGCGATCATGATAGCGATTCCAATTCCTGACAATTCACTCGATTGAATTTCAGCTCCACCGTAAACAATCCCAGCACCCACTGCCACAATGGCAGTACTGGCAAGGATCGCCCCTGTGACTTTTACTGTCCCCTTGGTTCCTTCTTTTAGGGCGGAGGCAGAGACTAGTTGGAAGTATTTAGAGTCTTGGATGAGTTCCGAGATTTCATTGTCACGGATGAGGTGGCGTTCATACCAACCTAGGGTGTCTTTTTCTAAAATGAGAGGGGTTTTTCCGGATTCATCTGTTAATGTTAGTTGGGATTGTTTTCCAGTTTGGCGGAATTTTAGATTTCGTAAGCCCCGGATAAAGTTTAAGTGGGCAGAAGGATCCATCTCTGGTTCTGCACCGGGGCCTCCAAAGATTAGAATGAATTCGCCTTCTGGATTATACCTTTCATTGGCCATGGCTCTAAGGGCGGCAGATTGGGGTTTTAGTTGGCTTGCTTTTCGAAAGTCTACTCGAGCTTCTTCGACAGAACCTGTAGATAACCAAAGTGAGGCAAGTAATAGACGTAAGGTGGGGTCATCAAACTGTCCTTCGGCACTCCATTCTCCGCTGAGGAGATTTCCCGCATAACGCGCTTGGATTTTTCCCTTTTCATAATCACCAGCTCTTACATAGTATAGGCCAAGAAGGATGTGTAGGTAGATGATTTCTGCTTCGGAGGCATAGTATCCTTCTTCGGTTTCCATATAGAAAAAAGACTTTAGAGAACGGCTGGCACTGAAACGAAGGCGTTCCTTACTTTCCTCCGCAATCCTTTCTAGGTGTTTGTAATCACTTCCCCCTTTGAGAAATCCTAAATGAGCACGTTCGAGGACTGCAATAAATCCTTTTCGTTCTTCGGTAGGGAGGTATTCGAGCGCTTTTTCAAGATTGGCTTTTTTGTAGGCTCGGAGGGAGTCTTCGTATTCCTGTCGTTTGGCGATACTTGTACATTGGATACAGAATAAAGTTAAAACGAGGAAATTGAAGGATAGGCGCATCCGGCCTATCCTCTAAAAATTTTTAGTTTTGTCTATTCGAAATAACCTTTTAGGCCTGATTCAAATTCTGTTTCTAAAGATTTGGTTGTCCATTCCCATTGGAATCCATTCCCTTTAACCGAAAGGGAGGATTTGGAACTGGACTTACCCAGTGGATAAAAGGAAAGTCCGACTTTTTCGAATTTATCTTTTACTTTCTCTTCATTTTCTGGGAGGAAACTCAATACAAAAGAGGCGCCTGTTTCGCCAAAACAAAGTTCGTCGAATCGTGGGATCTTTTTTTGTAATCCTTCTAGATCGGCTTCCAGTCCTTTGTTTCCGGAAATCACAATCTTGGCAAGGGCCACGAGGAGGCCACCGAGTGACAGGTCTTTGGCGGAAGTGAGAAGTCCTTCTTTGCGGCACGCGATTAGTGTGTCAATGGTAGCTTTCTCTTTGGCGAGGGAAATGTCTGGAATTTTACCTGTATCCAAACCATGGAAACGGTAAAGGTATTCTGAGGCTGAGATGGTTGGTTTGAATTCTCCGACCAGGGCATAAGTTACTGCATCATTGGTGCGAGGGTAGGTATGAAGGCCTTTGGCAACATCATCAATCACTCCCACCATACCAATGGTAGGTGTTGGAAATACTGGTCCTTCGGGGGATTCATTGTAAAAGGATACGTTCCCGCCGGTGACAGGGAGTCCGAGGAAACGACAAGCATCGCCGAGACCACGCACACATTCACTGAAGATGTAGTAGTTTTCTGGAATGTAGGGGTTTCCAAAGTTCAGGTTGTTTGTAACCCCGTAAGGTTCGGCACCCGTTGCAGCTACGTTTCTTGCCGATTCACAAACTGCGATTTGAGCCCCTTCGTAAGGGTTTAGGTAAGTATAACGGGAGTTACAGTCTGTGGCCACAGCGATTCCTTTTTTGGTTCCAGGAATCCGAACCAGGCCACCGTCTTCTCCAGGTTCTACCACTTTTACAAGTCCCACTTCTGTATCATACTGTTCATAGAGTGGTCTACGTGAAGTGATATTGAGGGAAGAGAGAAGGGTATTTAAAGTTTGGGAAACTGTATCTGCTTGTAAGTCAGGAATTTTGGAGGAATCAAACTTTGTCACCTCATCTAGGTAAGCCGGTCTTTTTTCTTCTCTCACGTACCGGGGAGCACCACCACCAAGAACGAGGGAATCTGCCGGAATTTCTGCTTTGAGTTTTCCGTCTTTTCTGATCCGAAGGATTCCGTCCCCAGTCACCGTTCCAATTTCTACGGCATTCAGTCCCCATTTATGGAAAATCGAAACCAGTTCCTCTTCCTTTCCTGTTTCCGGAATGACGAGCATTCTTTCTTGGGATTCAGATAACATAATTTCATAAGCGTTCATATCACTTTCACGAAGGGGAACTTTGTTTAGATCCACATCCATTCCTGTTTTTCCTTTGGCACTCATCTCGGACGTGGCACAAGAAATTCCCGCGGCTCCCATATCTTGGATTCCGACAAGGAGGTTTTTTTGGATGGCTTCGAGTGAGGCTTCCATCAAAAGTTTTTCCATAAAGGGATCTCCCACTTGCACGGCAGATCTTTTTTCTTCGGATTCTTTGGTGAGATCTTTGGAGGCGAAACTCGCTCCGTGGATTCCGTCTCGGCCTGTGGTGGCACCCACGATATAAACTTTGTTTCCTACCATTCCCTTGGTGGACGCCGAGGCCATTTGGTCGTGGCGGGCAATTCCCACAGTCATGGCATTTACAAGTGGATTTTTTGTGAATGTAGGGTGAATGAATAGCTCACCTCCACCTACAGCAATTCCAAGTGAATTTCCATAATCCCCGATCCCTTTGACGGCCCGGGTCAGCAAATATTTGTTACGTGGTTCTTTAGGGTCACCAAACCGAAGTGAGTTGAGAGAGGTGATGGGACGAGCTCCCATAGTAAAGATATCTCGCATGATTCCACCAACACCCGTCGCAGCCCCTTGGTAAGGTTCTACGGCTGTCGGGTGGTTATGGCTTTCAATTTTGAAAACAACAGCAAGGCCGTCCCCGATGTCCATAGCTCCGGCATTTTCTTCTCCGGCCTGTGCGAGGAGTTTGTCCGATTTTGTCGGTAGGGTTTTTAATTTTAAAATGGAATTTTTATAAGAGCAGTGTTCCGACCACATGGCGGAGAAGACCCCAAGTTCTGTTGAGTTAGGCATTCTTCCTAAGATTTTTTGGATCTCTACAAATTCAGTTTCTGTAAGCCCGTGTTCTTTGGCGTCTTCCAGATTCACTTTCTCTTTTTCCATACTGTTTCCTTAAACGAGTTCCCTATAATTGCGATTGAAGTAGAGGAGGGGGAAACCTTCCTTCGTAGCCACTGCTTCCACAAGACCAATCAAGATCCAATGGTCTCCCGCTTCAATGATCCGGTCGACTTTGCAATCGAGGGAAGCCAAAGAGTTCCGTAAAACGGGGGCTCCGGTGGAGAGTGTTTCCGGGTTTAATCCTTCCAAAACAACCGCTTTGTCCAGGGAACCAGAAGCAAAATCAGCGGAAATTTGTTTTTGTTCGGAAGAAAGAATATTCACAACGAAGTTTCCCGAATCTTGGATGGGTTCTTTGGCACTAGAGTCTTTGGCCAAACAGAATAAAACTAACGGCGGTTCTAAGGAAACAGAAGAAAAACTAGAAACAGTGACTCCTCCTTTTTTTTGAGAAGACTCATAAGTAATCACACAAACTCCACTCGCCCAAAGGGAGAGGGAGGATTTAAACTTGTCTATGGATGCGGACATAAAACCTCCGTATTGACAAATATCAATTTCTGGAAGGATTCTAAAATCCAATTTCCATTTGACCGAGCGATAAAATGCAGATGAGGTTGGGGTAAGGGAATCGTATGAAAGCACTCACCAAACATAGAGAATTAATTTTTAATGACCTAAGAGAAAGAAAAGACCACCCGACAGCGAAGATGGTCTTTGAATCGGTTCGAGGAAAAGCGGACAAAATCAGTTTTGCCACGGTCTACAATTCCTTGGAATACTTGGTCGAACACAAGATGGTAAACAAACTGAATATCGAATCCGACTCGGTTCGTTATGATGCCTTTTTGGATGACCATTCCCATCTGCTCTGCACAGAGTGCGGAAAGGTTTTGGATGTGGCTCCCCTAAAACTCAGTGCTGACACAGACTGGCAGGGTCTCGGTTTCCAAGTCAAACATGTGGACATTGTCGTGACAGGAACCTGTTCTTCTTGTCATTCTTTATAATTTTTTCTGGATAGGGAGGTTCCCTATCCCATGTTTGTCCTATGGGCATCATTCATTCACTTTCGGCGGATCTAATCAACCAAATTGCCGCCGGAGAGGTGATTGAATCTACCCATTCCATTCTCAAGGAACTCATCGAAAACTCCATCGATGCCGGTGCCACAAAAATAGAAATCGCCACCGACTCCGCAGGCTTCGGCCGTATCCTTGTATCCGATAACGGACACGGAATCCAAAAAGAGGATTTGCCTCTTGCCATCAAACGGTATGCCACTTCTAAAATCCAAGACTTCCATGACTTAGAACATCTATTTACCTTTGGGTTTCGGGGAGAAGCTCTTGCATCGATTGCCTCTGTTTCTCGGATGGTTTTGGAATCAGGAACCGCAGGCAACAGGACCGCATATCGTGTGACCGTAGAAGAAGGAAAAGTTGTAGAAGAAATAGAAATTCCTTTTTTTGAAGGAACCAAAATTGAAATCAAAGATTTATTTTATAATACACCCGTTAGGCGGAAATTCCTAAAAACAGAAACTGGGGAAGAGAAAAAAAATAGGACCCGTGTACAAACGATGGCTGTGTCGGAACCAAATATTGGGTTTCGGTATTTGCAAAATGGAAAGGAAGTTTTAAACGTAGTTCCCGAAGACGGATTCGAACGTGTGTTATCTGTTTACGGTGAAAATTTACGAAACCATCTTTTGCCTATCCATTCCAGTCGGAATGGAATGACTCTTCGTGGTTGGATCTCTCATCCTGATTTTTATAAATCCTCTCGTACGGGACAATTTTTCTTTGTGAACAACCGTTCGGTGGAATTGAAATTCTCCGCACAAATTTTAAAACGTTGTTATGGGGAACTCCTGCCAAGTGGGGCTTTTCCTTATGCGTATCTATTTTTTGACCTTCCTCGTGAGTTTGTGGATGTGAATGTCCACCCCCAAAAAAAGGAAGTTCGGTTTTTATCCGAAGAGACCATCACGGGAATTCTTTTTCAAGGAATCACAGAAGTATTACGAACTTCTACCCCTGTGGAATTTTTGGAAATGCGCCGAAGGCTCTCTATGCCCATTCCTTACGGCCGAGATGGGGAATCTTCAGGAATGGGGAACCGCTTCGGTGGTCTAGGCTTTGGATTTGGGCAGGGGAGTCAGTTCGGAAGCCAGCAGACCGATGGGGAATCTCTCATTGGCCCGAGTTCCATTGAAGGTAGGGAAGGATTTTCGCTTGATGGGATCGGTGCCGGAGCCAACTTGCATCTATTAGGTGAAAATCTCACCAAACACAATCTTTTTGTTCCTAAAAAGCACTATGGTGTGTTATTTGAAACCTTTATCCTCGCAGAAGCCGAAGATGGACTCTATATCATAGACCAACATACTGCCCACGAAAGGATTCGATACGAGGAAGTCCTTCGGGATCTAAAAACCAAAGCCTATAAATCCCAAAGCCTTCTCACTCCCATTCGGTTAGAACTGACAAGGGAAGAAGCGGAAGAGATGTTAGAGGAAAAAGCTAAGTTTCTGGAACTGGGAATTGGCCTCGAACCATTTTCTGGTGGGACCATTCTCATCCGAGAAGTGCCTTCATACATTGATCCCGGCAAAGAAACAGAAACCATTTTGGACTTATGGGAAAGATTCAAACAGAAAGACCCAGAAGAAAGGGAACTCTACGATGAAATGGCCAAATGTGTGGCTTGCCGCTCGGCCATCAAAAAGGGAGACCAGGTTTCCGATCCCATCATTGGGGAACTTTTACAAAGACTCTCTTACTGTGAAAATCCTTCCCTATGCCCCCACGGAAGGCCGACTCTCATCAAACTCACAAGAAAAGACCTAGAAACCATGTTTCACAGGATCTAAGCCAAAACAAACACCGAAAAACATTGATGGAATTCTAGGATTCGAAATTCTGGGCCTCATGCCACGCCCCCTTGAAGGCAAAAATATGACCCTGCGGGAGAAGGAAAAAATCCTCCTCCAAAAAATCAAAGCAGGGGATCCTACTGCCTATATGACTTTAGTGTCTCCATTTCGGGAACGATTGTTCCGTAAGGCTGTTTCCATGGTAAAAGATGGAGACGATGCGGAAGACATTGTCCAAGACGCTCTTATTTCCGGTTATAAATCCATCCAAAACTTCCGTGCTGAGGCCGGGGTTTATACCTGGCTCTACCGTATTGTGGTGAATAAGTCCAAGGATTTGCTCGCCAAGAAGAAACGGGGTAGGGAAAAACCCATGGATGACTCGGGAGATAACCAATTTGTGGATTCTCGTGTCGGATATGAAAAAAAATTGGAACTTTCTGAAGAGTCTCGTTATCTAATGGATAAGATCGCACTCTTAGAAGATTCCTACAAACAGGTTTTGGAACTTCGTTATTTCGAAAATCTTTCATATAACGAAATTGCAGAAATCATGGAATGTAATGTAGGTACGGTTAAGAGTCGTCTCTTCAAGGCCAAGGAGTTTTTGAAGCACCTCATCCAAAAAGACGATAAAGGAGAAGGGTTCTTTGAAAAATAAAATTATGAATTTAAAAGATTGGTTTCGTTCACAATATCCAGGTCTCTTCCCTGAAGAGACAGACAACGTGGTTCTGGAAAATAAGATTTGTTCTCTCTTCCAGCATGTGAAGGAAAAGGAAGACACCATCCTTCCCAGGATGTCTAAAGACTTCGACACCCGCTTACTTAACCTCCTTGAATCCGTCAGTTTTGACAAACCCAACCAAAAGATCTCCTTCACATTTAGAGACCTGATCGAAAACCGAACGGTGCAATATTCCTTCTCGGCAGTGATGGCTTTGAGTTTAGTTTTTGTGCTTGTGAGTCGAACCTCCCAAGAGCCAACACTTGCGGGTAACGACACTGCGGGAGTTGTCATTGAACAAAACAACTACCAAAACGAACCAACAAGCATTGACCTAGGGGAATCCTACCAAAAACGAGAGTTACTCGATCATTTACGATCGGCTCCGGGAGCTGTGTATGGACTTCGTGAATTAGAATCGTATTATGAAAAAACAGGAAGGGAGTCTGCAGCGGACGAACTTCGTCTCCTCATTGAATCTGTCGAAAGATAGAACCTAAACAAAACCCTTCGCAAATAAAACGGCATCCCGAGAACGGATGTCGTCTGCAGAATTTAAGATGGCCAGGGCAAACTGCTCAATCCTTGCTTCCAATCGAAACGACCCACCACTTCTTTCTTTACTATCTGTTAGGCGCTTCAGTTCCGAAAACCAAATTTGGATGGTGGCCTCATCTTTTTTGCTCGAAGGGCGAAAGACTCCTTCCCGCCAAGCAAGGACGGGAACAAGTTCTTTCATCTCTTCTTCTTTTTCTGTAATCTCACTGGCTTTTTGGATGAGGGTGAGTAGTGGGGGCCAACGAACCATGGTATGGGGAAACAGTTGAGGATCATTTAAAAAAGCCGTGCGATAGGTTTCGATTCCATCTTTTTCGTTTCCCGTCATCACTTGGGTTTCGGCCAAAAAATAAAGCAAGACTGGAGATTGTTTGTTTCCTCCATAGAGTAAAACTTCTAAGGCCATGGGATAGTCTTTGATTTTGATAAGGCCTGCTGCAAGATCACGTAACAGATCTTTGTCGAGTGCGTTCGCTCCTTCCCATTGGTAAGCAAGTTTTAGGTGGTCTCTTGCTTCTTTTAAAATACAGTCTTGGGTGACAAAAAAACTATCGGTAGATTGAAACCCACGTTTTCGGATCTCTGTTTCAAAAACGGAAAAAAGTGCGAGGAGGAGTTTTCCTCTTTCTTTCCCTTCTCTGGTTTTTAGAATTAAATCAAGTCTATGATCCCAAAAGCTGGATATATAATAACCGCTGATAGTGGCGAGATCCTCTGGATCTCGATCCAGAAGTACGGAATAAAGGGATTTTGCAGTTTCAAACTCACCATTAGAAAGGTAGGTGAGTGCTTCTTCCGACTTCTGAATCATAAGAGATTAGTGTTGGCTTTTTTTATCGTGGTGTTTGCTGACTTGGCTTAGGATTTTGTCTTCCAATCCATCAATACAAACATAAACATCTTTGTCTTGGTTGTGTGCGTTGAAATTATTTCCATCAGCGTGTAACTTTAAGTTAGAGCTGATTTCCCCATGAATGGCTTCAAATGATACTTCACAGGATACGATTTTTTGAACGTATTTTGTAACTCGTTCTAGTTTTTCGTCCGCATATTTTTCAGCGGCTTCGGAGCGGTCTAAGTGTTTCCAGGTATAATTGATTTTCATAGTTTGTCCCAATTTGGTATGGAATGATTGTATTTTGGAAAAAAAGCAAACGTCAAATAAAAAAGAATTGAAGGAGGGTGTTTCTCGTCTTTAAGCTTGGAACATGGCAAATGAAGAAAAGAAAGTTGGCGCAAAGAAAAAATCTGCCCCAAAAAAGAAATCCTCAGTTGTCACTTCTACTGAGAGTTCAGTAAGTACTGCAGCAAAGAAAGCCGCCAAAAAAACAGTTCAGGAAGCCGCTAAAAAAAAGGATCCTATCACTCTTACCGCTTCGCCAAAATTCATTTACAACGATTCCAAATTTACCAAACACCCTGAATTTCCACAGGATGATCTTATGCGGGTTCTTATTCGCACTCCCAGGGAAGCTTTTGTCTTTTGGAAATTTTCTCCGAATACTTTAAAGAATCTTTTAAACGATTTGGAATCTCCATCCACAGATGGTTTACATTTTCGATTGAAGGTGGAATACGAAAATATATTTGGAAGCAAACGCACTGACTTCTACGATTTAGCTCCCTTTACGGAATCTTATTATTTAAAATTTATGTTTCCCGTAAGAGACATCCAAACATCCATTTTTGTTTCTTACCAAAAAAAAGAAATTTCGGCCCTCCATTCTAGTGGAAAGGATCTTCCCGGGGGAACTGAATCCTTTCGATTGGATAAGGAGTGGATCCATCCACAGTGGATTGAGATGGGACTTGTGGCAAGGTCTGCGGGAAGTGAAGAGTATTATTTTAAAGATGGAGATCCTTCTGAGTTCTATGTGAACCCACGTAAAACAGACTTGGGTGAAAAAACATCCGAACCAAACCAAAGGTCTTCCTCTTTCGGGAATGGATCGGGGTCAGGGCAGGTACTTTTGTAATGAATCATTTTGTGAAAGGGCATTTGGTTTTTGTTTTGCATGCCCACCTACCATTTGTTAGACACCCAGGATATTCTACACCCTTTATCGAAGAAAATTGGTTAAACGAGGCCATCCTCGAAACTTATATACCCCTGGTCCGAGTTTTTCGGAATTTAAAAAAAGAATCGGTGTCCTTTCGGATCACCATGTCTTTTACACCTACACTTTCTTTGATGTTGACAGACCCCTATTTGCAAAATGGATTTCGTAAATATTTAAAAAACCTCATCAGTCTGGCAGAACAGGAAACCAAACGCACTACATACGATCCTCATTTAAACTATTTATCCAAACGGTATTTAGAACATTTTTTAGATACGGAATCCATATTCGAAGAATCGAATGGTGACTTAACCAAGGCTTTTTTGCCCTTTGTAGAATCGGGGGAATTGGAAGTGATGACAAGCCCGGCCACTCATGCCTTCCTTCCGTTTTATGATTCCGAGCCCTCTATCTTTCGCTCCCAACTAAAAAATGGCCGAAGGACCTTTCGCAGGATTTGGGGGCGTGACCCCAAAGGGATTTGGCTTTCGGAATGTGGTTACACTCAAAAATTAGAAGAGGAACTAGACCGAGAGGGGTTTCGGTATTTCTTTGTCGACACTCACGGAATCACACATGGAAGTCCAAGGCCTAAGTTTGGAGTCTATGCTCCGGTAGAAGTGGGGCATGGGGTCTTTGCTTTTGGTCGGGATCCAGAAAGTAGCAAACAGGTTTGGAGTTCGATCGATGGGTATCCGGGTGATTTTCGGTACAGAGAGTATTACCGCGATATCGGCCACGATTTGCCTTGGGAAGAAATCTCTCCTTATTTAGATTCGAATGGGGTACGAATTAATACCAGTATCAAATACTTTCGGATCACAGGAAAAACCGGGGACAAGGGATACTACCATCCAGACTGGGCTATGGAAGCTGCCGGAAACCATGCCGAAGATTTTTTACGAAACCGAATCCGCCAAGCTGAAAGTTTGTATGAGGCAAACAAACAACCGGCAGTGATTGTCTCGCCTTATGATGCCGAGTTGTATGGGCATTGGTGGTACGAAGGTCCGCAGTTTATCGAATTTTTATTTAAAAAAATTCACTTCAACCAAAACACAATCCAACTTTCTCATCCGATGGAGGCCGCACGTTCTCTCCCAAGAGTCCAGTCTGTCGAGATGAAGATGAGCAGTTGGGGCGAGAATGGGTATGGGGAAGTATGGCTGAATCCAACGAATGATTGGATCTATCCACTCATCCACGGAATGAGCATTCGGATGCACAAATGGGCCCATGAATTGGGATCGGGAACAGACGTGCAAAAACGAATTTTAAAACAAATGGGTCGGGAACTCTTATTATTACAAAGTAGCGACTGGGCCTTTATCATGAAAACAGGAACCATGGTGGATTATGCGGTCAGGCGGACCAATGTCCATACCAATCTCTTTTTGGCTTTGGAGGAGATGCTTGCGGGGCCTTTGGATGAGGAAGTCCTTTTGGCTGCCGAGAGGGAAAATAATGCCTTCCCGGATATCCGGATCGAAGATTTCCAATAGAATCGTTCTAAAAATTTCTTGCTCGGAGAGACTCCGGTAAGAGGCTTAACCTAATCGGAGGGTTTTATGTCGAATGCGTATCGTTTTCCCTTGGTTTTAGCACTTCTTTTCTTTGCTGCGAACTTTTTGTTTTGCGGGTGGATGCACAAAGAAAGACCAGAAGGAGTCTTTCGTATGGATGATTCTGTCATTCGTTATATGGAAGCCCTTGAGGCAGCCGATGCCCACAAAACCTCCACCAAACCATCTTTTGGCAACAACGGTCTCCTCTAAGAGACCGTTTCTGTAGTTTTACTTTTTGCTAATAGCCAAAGAGTCCTTTGGCCTTTATCATCTAATCATCACTTCGGTTTGAAGTCGACGTTATCCCAGTAGTCCTTTCCATAATCAAAGAAAATTTCCCCGCCTTCAGGGATCGTTTTTAATACTTTGAACCTAGCTGTTTTCCATCTGACAGAGGTAACAAGTTCCGCATTGGGTTTTGAGGAGTGATTGATATAACGGGTGTAATTGGACTCGCGACCTTCCCCGTAAATCCACCAGTCTTTACAAATCCAAAGTAGGTATTTGGAGTCTACGTATTTGTTTGATTCCGCTTGTTCATCGGTAATGATTTTACCCATGTAATAACCAACGGTATCTCCCTTGTATAATGTTTGTTTGGTGAATAGTCCCATTCCGATATTGGGAACAGAGGAAGGTTTCACAACAAAGTCACTCTCGGTATACACTACCGGTTTTCTTTTTTTGACCTTCTTTACGGATTTCTTTTTCTTCATTTTCTTCCTATATGACATAAGAGGAAAACAATTCTACCTTGTAAAGCCATTGGCATTTAAGATTGTATAGGGTGCACTCCGAACTTTAAAGGACGAGGGGGTCCTATGAAATTGGAACCACAAAAACCGGCGGATGAGAAAACCAATGTTGTGAATCTGGCGATCTACCGAGCGAAAAAAGCTTTGGAACGAGACGGATTTGAAGTCGTGGAAAATCCAGACGGAAAGATTACCCTTGTCATTCGTCTTGCGAAATAACACCCCCCTAGGATTTTGGATACATGACAGCTCAATTGGAAGGCACACGAATTGGAAACGGACAAAAACACTGTGTCATCGTTTCTAAGTTCAATGAATTTATCACCGAGTCCCTACTCAAAGGGGCAAAAGATGCTTACAGACAACATGGCATAGCAGATTCTGATGTCACCGTGATCTATGTTCCCGGTGCTTTTGAACTCCCGCAAACCGTAAAACGAGTCCTCGCTTCCAAAAAATACCAATTCTCTGCGATTGTTTGCCTAGGGGCTGTGATTCGCGGAGCCACTTCGCATTATGATTTGGTTTCTGGGGAAGCGGCCAAAGTAGGATCTGTCGCTGATGGATCGGTTCCTGTGATTTTTGGTGTCATCACCACAGAATCGATTGAACAAGCCATCGAAAGAGCCGGAACCAAGGCTGGAAACAAAGGATACGAAGCCGCCACCACTGCCATCGAAATGGCCAATCTTTTCAAAGAGATCGGATGAGTTCTAGACACCGCGGGCGAAGTCTTGCCCTGATGTGCCTCTACCAAATTGACCTAGTCGGAACCGATCCAGACCGGGCTATGAAATTCGATTGGTACGATAAAAAAATCACTAGAGAAGAAAAGGATTATGCTGTCTTTCTTGTGAAAGGAGTGGTCGAAAATCGAAAAAACATCGATACTCTAATCAAGAAGTATTCGGAGAATTGGGAACTTTCGCGTATTTCCGTTGTCAACCGCTGTATTTTGCGTTTATCGATTCTTAGTTTGCAAAAGGAACCTTTCCTTGCCGCCCCCGTTGTCATCAATGAGGCAGTGGAGCTCACTAAAGAATTTGAAACGGAAGAATCAGCTCAGTTTATCAACGGACTGTTAGATGCCTTCTATAAGAAGGAGATCGTAGCGAACAAACCCCAGTAAGAGATAGAATGGATCCCATCCAAAAAAACCGGTTTCGCATTGAGGAACAATCCTCACAGCCAAGTTATTACCAGGAAGATCCATACTTACGGAACCTGGGGAAAGAAAAAGAAACAACTTATGAATCCGAGACCACGGCTCGCCGTCCGGTTTTGTCTTTTCTATTTTGGAGTGTTCTCGTTTTCTTTGTCCTTGGATTTTTAACCGCCGCCTACTGGTGGTATTTAGAGAAAAAAAAGAATCCAGAAGAAATCGCCAAAGCACTAAACAACCTGCCTCGGGATAAAAAAGCTCTCGACCTTCTTGTTGATAAACCCTACCTTCCGGATGATTCCGTCAATCCCAAGCTCGCCGCCTGCCTCAATGCCTACCACAACCGGTATGTAAACCGAGTGGGAACGGTTTGCGAAGAATTCCTCAATTCACCTGGTTCCGATGAAGACAAATCCATCGCCTTAACTGTGCTTGGTGTGATGTATGATGAAGCCGGTCGTTACGTGAACTCCATCGAACGATTGGAAAAAGCCATCCAATACGATTCCAAAAACTATTTTGCTTATTACAATTTATCACTCGCCTTTAAACATGCCGGTAAGTTTGAGGAAGCCAGGCGGGCCGCCCAGAGAGCCAAAGAAATTGCCCCGAATGACTACCGAGTTTCTCTTTTGCAAGGGAATTTGTTCCAAGAAATTGGAGATCCGGCAAGTGCCATCGAAGCTTATAAAGAAGGGCAGTCGCTTGCCCCAACCGATGTTACCCTGACTTACAACTTAGCCATCAGTTATTTAAAACAAGGAAATCTGGCTGAGGCCATCTCCGAGTTCCAAAAGGTAGTGCAGACCGCTCCCCATTCCCAAACGGCTGTTTTGTCCTACGGACATCTCGGAACCATCTTCTACCAAAGAGAAGACTATGACCGAGCCGAGTATTACTTCCGGGAAGTGATTCGCCTAAAAACAAACGATGCCAAGTCCTACTATAACTTAGGTTTGGTGTATTTAAAGAAAAAAGTGCCTGAGGAAGCGGCCAAATACTTCCAAAAGGCCCTCGACTCCAATGCCAATGAACCAGAAGTGTACCGGTACATTGCCGATGCCTTCCTTTCGATGGGCCAAACCAATATGGCCATCACGGCATTACAAAAAGCTTTGTTACTGAAACCCTCGGACGTGGACTCGCTCTTTGCGCTGTCCGAACTCTATTATAAAAAAGGGGAACTGGTGGAGGCCGAAAGTTTGTTTCGTCGGATCATCCGCCTAACACCGGGAGATTCCTATTCAGAAACGGCTTATGTAAATCTCGGAATCATCTTAGATGAAATGGAAAGGTATTCCGAAAGTATTACGGCTTTTGAAGGGGCACTTTCCTTAAATCCCAAAAACCAATCTGCTTATTACAATTTAGGCCTAGCTTATTTGCATGCAGGGAAACCAACCATGGCGATTGAATCTTTACGTAAGTCGCAGGCCCTGGATCCGAACCATGCTGCGTCAAGACTTGCCATTGCAGATTACTATTTGGAAAATCGTTTTTATACAGAGGCCATTTCTGAATTCGAAGAGGCCATTGCTTGGAAACCAGAACTCTATGAAGCAAGATTAAAACTTGCTGATGTCTACATCCAAACGAAAAACTATCTGGCCGCAGAAAAGGTGTTAGTTTATGTTTTGGAAAATTCCAAAGATCCTAAAGAAATCAAATTGGCTCATAGAAAATTAGCTCTTAGTTACGCCAGTAGTGGAAACTCTGGGCTTTCGAAACGAGCGAAAGAAGAAGCATTTCGTGCCACCCATATGGATCCGGAAGATATGGAATCAAAACTTGTGCTTTCGAAAATTCTTATCGATTCGGGTTCGCTTGTGGACCGGGAAAAGGCCATCGAAGAGCTAACGGTGATTACTCGTTCGGATGTCACACCATCTGTTTCTTCCAAAGCGCATAATTATTTGGGAGTTTGTTATTTCAAAAATGGGGAATTTAAAAAAGCCCTTTCTAGTTTTCAAACTGCCATTGATTTGAACCCAAGTTTATCGGAAGCCTATGAAAACAAAAGGGCCGCTCGGGCGCAGTACGAAAAATCTCTCGAATCCAAAAAGAGAACCTATTTTTGAGTCTATTCCAATTTCGCCCGCATCAAAAATATCCCGAATTTTATGAAGAATGCCACCATACAGGTGTTCTTCGTTACCTTCCTGCCAAAGTAAGAGAGTATGGGGACAGTTACTTTATGGAAGAGTACAAGGCCCAATACAAAAAATCCTATTACGAAGACGAACTAAACCTTCGTTCCATGGCAAAACGTAGGCTTTCTGTTTTGGAGAGGGTGGGTGCGAACCCCAAAGGAGCTTCTCTTTTAGAAATAGGTTCTGCGGCTGGATTTTTTTTGGACGAGGCGCAGAGGGCCGGATACTTAACTCGTGGCCTCGAACTCTCTCCCAAAGAAGTGGAATATGCAAAATCCAAACTTTCCCTGGATGTAGACCAGAAGTCGGTTCTCGCCATTGGTACACAGGAATGGAAAGAAACTTTCGATGTATTGGCCGCTTTTTTTGTGGTCGAACATATCGAGGAGATTGATGGGGTTTGGGAGAGGCTCACCTCTTGGTTAAAACCGGGCGGGTTTCTCTATTTGGCCCTTCCTTCCAGTTTTGGGCCTAGTTTCCAAACCAATCCAAGTGTGTGGTTTGCCACCCATCCATCTGACCACTTTTTTGACTACTCCGTCCACTCTTTGAAAAAACTCTTGTCAATCCTCGGCTTCGAGGTGAACTATGTTAGACCAATGTCGTATCACTCCTACCGGGACTTAAGTCCTCGTGGCAAACTCCCCGAATGGCTGTATCGACTGTATGCAAACTCATTTGCCTATGGTGATACCATCGAACTGATAGCCAAAAAATTAAAACACTGAAATCCATTATGAAATTTAACGAATTACCCTTTCATGAGTCTCTCACTAAAGCCCTAGAAAAAATCGGCTACACAGAGCTCACACCCATCCAAGCCAAGTCCATTCCATTCGCTATAGAAGGTAGTGACCTAACAGGCCTTGCTCAAACTGGAACTGGAAAGACTATGGCTTTCTTACTTCCTACACTCCACAGACTTTTGTCCGCAACCGAAGAAGAAGCATTACCCTATGCCCTTGTCCTTGCACCGACTAGAGAACTGACCATACAAATTGCAGAAGAAGCTCGTAAACTTTTGGAATTCACAGACTTCGGTGTGGCAACCATCATTGGTGGAACCGACTACAAGTCCCAAGAACAGGCTCTCGGCAACAAAGCTTGCATCATTGTCGCAACACCGGGAAGGCTCATTGACTTTGTCAAAAATCACGGCCTCTCCTTAGAGAATGTCAAAGTTGTGATTTTGGATGAAGCGGACAGAATGTTCGATATGGGATTTGTCCAAGATCTCAAATACATCTTCCATAAATGCAAAAACAGAAAACAGTCTTTGTTATTTAGTGCAACTCTTAGTTACGAAGTAGTTAGACTTGCGAGTAAGTATTTGAATGATCCGATCGAAGTTCATATCAATCCAGAAAAAGTCATTACAGAAAGGATCGACCAGTCTTTACTCCATTTGGGAAGAGAAGAAAAACTTCCTTACCTCGTAAACTCTCTGTTAAACTATCCGATTGAAGGCCTTGGAATCATTTTTACTAACTACAAAATGAACATTCCAAAAATTGTTTCGGCCCTTCGCCGGTTTGGAATCACAGCCACCGGCCTTTCTTCCGAGCTTGACCAAAAAAAACGGATCCGGCTTCTCAGAGATTTCAAAGCAGGAAAGTATAAATACCTCATTGCCACAGACGTTGCTTCTCGCGGGATCGACATTGAAAACATTGATGTAGTTTATAATTATGACCTTCCCCAAGATGCAGAAAACTATGTGCACCGGATTGGAAGGACAGCCCGTGCCGGTAGAAAAGGCCAGTCCATAGGATTTTGTTCCGAAACCGATTATACGGAGCTGGAAAGAATCGAGAAATATTTGAATTCCAAAATTCCTACTTCTGAGATTCGCGAAGAGTATTTAGAATTTCCTAAAGGGGATTTCACTCCTGTATTTCCTGAGGAAGCGATTCCTGGAGAAAAGAAATACCAAGACAGAGAGTCCAGAGGAGAGCGCGGTGGTCGTGGGGGAAAACCAACACGGGGCGGCGAACACAGGGGAGACCGAGGGGAAAGGTCTGGCGGTAGTGACAGGGGTCGTGGCAAGGGGAAAGGGGACAAACACCACCCTCCAGCCAAGATGGCTCATCCAGAGCGACCTTCGAATCATTCGGGCAGTGGAGACGACCATAAACATCCGGCAAAAATGACCCACCATGAAATGAAACATGGCCACCATCCGAAAGATGGCAAAGGGAACAAGCCGCATAAGAAGAATCAGTCGGGAAATAGAAATCAAAAGAACAATGATCCAAGACGGAATCTTTTCGATATCAACGAAGTCAAAAAATCAAAACAAAAGAAACAATCGATTTGGCAGCGAATTATTTCTATCTTCAAAAAAGATTAGTTCTCTTTTGTTTTTGTTTTTTTCCTAGTCTCTTAATTGCGGAAGTCGCCAAACTTCCGCTCTACGGGAAAGGGAACTACGTGGCATTTTCGGATTTAAAATCAATTATGCCCGAACTTTCCACCAAACTAAAAAAATACACTAGAGTCGGTTCGGTATTTACCCCCCAAGGGAATCTCCAATTCCGACTCGGTGCGAGTTTTTATACCCTCGATGGTAAAATTTACAAAATCCCCAAAGCCATTTTAAAAAAAGATGAGGATGTTTATCTTCCTCTCGACCTTGTCGAAGCCATTTTACTCAATCTCATTTCTTATGATGTGCGTTATCAGTTTAAAGAGAGTGAACTTTGGGTGCAAATTCCAAAAGACCCTGTCCCCAAACGAAATATCAATGTGAAGGCCATTGTGATCGATGCCGGGCATGGAGGAAAGGATCCGGGCACCTCTGACCCTACCGGTACCTTGGAAAAGGATGTGAGTCTCGGTGTGGCTCGTTATACCTATTTGTATCTACGTAAATACTATCCCGAGATCCGTGTCCAAATGATCCGTAAAAATGATCAGTTTGTGGAATTGGAAGACCGTTCCAAACTGGCCAACCAAGTTTTGAACGATACAAGGGATGTCGTTTTCCTCAGTTTCCATTGTAATGCATCGCTATCCGACAAAGCTGCCGGGTTCGAAGTCTATTACCTTTCCCAGAGTCCGAGTACAGAGGCCGCTCGGGAAACGGCCCTATTGGAGAATCGGTATATCGGAAAACACAAGAACCCAGTTGTCTCTCAAATCCAGTCTCAGATGTTGTCCAGTGTCACCCAAAGGCGGTCTAGGAAATTAGCGAGCGCTGTGGCCGAAGCCTATGAAAAGGGTTTAAGTCCCGAGATTCCCTCTCGAGGTGTGAAAAAGGCAGATTTTTCCGTCTTGCGAGGAAGCCTTATGCCTGCGGTACTTGTGGAAATGGGGTATCTGACAAACCCTGAGGAAAGTAGGAAACTACGGGATAAAACCTACCAAAAGAAAATTGCACGCAGTGTCATCAAAGGAATTCATGAATACGCATCTTCAAAAGATTAAAGAATCTCTTCGTTCCCTTAAAGAAACCGTAAAAATTCTCATCATTCGATTCTATAAAATCGGAACGGGAGAAACCAAACTCACTCGCGACTTTATCTTTTTGTTTGCTTCTTGGTTCTCGCTCTTAATCTTCTTTAGTTTTTTTATTTTAGCCGAACAAAATCCTTTTCGATTGCTTGTTCCCTTCCAACTCTATTCCTATCCATCCCTTGACCATAGAGAACCTGTAGTGATTTATATTTCGAATGGAGAAGGGGAACAAATCCCCATCCACAGAAAGGTTTTGAAACAGGAAGAAACAAGTGCCTTTATTTACCAACTGGTGGGTGAAGTTGGTTCCCCACCTTACTTTGATTCGGTGGAAGCCTTGGCCAAAGATGGAAAGTTGTTTTCCCCAAAAAAACTTTTGGACATTCGTTTTGCTCTCAAACAAACCTGGTTTGTGGAAAAAGGGAATAAACTCGTCATTGATTGGAATGTGGCCATTTTACAAGACGTGATGGAAAAATACAGACTTCCAAGAACCAAATCCGATGAAGCGGATGCAGATACCGAAGAAGAAAACCCAAATACTCCGGTGGACACCATCACTTATTATACAGGCGGAACAGAAACAGGACCTAAAGAACCAGAAGAAGTTTTAAACAAACGTAGGATCCAGGCTATGGAATCCACAATACGCGCGTTAAATGCAAGTTTATTTGAAAACTTCAAAGATCTAAAAAGTATCGAACATCAATTTTCTGGGGAAGCCAATACTGCCTATCACTGGGAAACCCTCTCCGTCCTCGCCAATCGCCCAAACTAGGGTTCACCCGAACAATTTCTCCCATTTTCCAAAATTCGCTTATGGAAAATGGGAATTTGCCGATCTTCGTAACGGGAAAAGTAGAACTTTTTTTAAAAAAAAATAAAGTGCTAAAGTCGCTAAAATCTCTCCAAAAATCGCAATAACTTGCGAAAAACTCCAAAAACACTCCTATTTCTTCGAATTAATTTCTTTTATCCAATCACCGACATACTAAGGGAATAAATAGAGATTTTAGGCACCAATGGGGCCTGAAAGCCAGACACAAAAAAAGCGAGAGAAGGGATTCTCTCGTTTGCCAGATCAAGTTTCAAGGAGGAAACCCATGATCATAAACCACAATTTAGCCGCGATCAACTCACATCGCGTCCTCAAGTTCCAAAACGAGGAAGTCTCCAAAAATATGGAGAAACTATCCTCTGGTATGCGCATCAACCGAGCAGGTGATGATGCATCAGGCCTTGCCGTTTCGGAAAAAATGAGAACGCAGGTGAATGGTCTTAGACAAGCAGAGAGAAATACCGAAGACGGTATGAGCCTGATCCAAACAACGGAAGGGTTTTTGCAAGAATCGAATGATATCATTCAAAGAATTCGAACTCTTGCAATTCAGTCGTCTAACGGTATTTATACTGAAGAAGACAGACAAATGATCCAAGTCGAAGTTTCACAACTTATCGACGAAGTGGATAGAATTGCTTCCCAAGCTGAATTCAATAAAATGAATTTGCTTCAAGGTGATTTTGCACGTGGATCAAGAGCTACCTCCATGTGGTTCCATATTGGACCCAACCAACACCAAAGAGAAAGAGTGTTCATTGCAACAATGACTGCACGTGCACTAAATCTTAAAGGTCAAAGTGGAGAACTCCTGTCTTTGTCAACTGCTGACAAGTCAAACGATGCGATCGGAACTTTGGATGCTGCGTTAACTCGCATTAGCAAACAAAGGGCAAACTTAGGTGCTTACTTTAATCGTCTTGAGCATGCTGCAAAAGGGCTCATGAACGCTTATGAGAATACCCAAGCCTCCGAGTCTAGGATCCGTGATGCGGATATGGCAGAAGAAACTGTGGCTTTCACAAAGAATCAGATTTTAGTTCAATCTGGTACTGCTATGTTAGCTCAGGCGAATGTTCGTCCACAAGGAGTTCTTTCTCTCCTTCGTTAACAACCGTTAACTAAGTGAGTGGTTAGTGTAACTGAAGAGTTGTAATAGATAATCAGCCGGCTTTCCCCTGCCAGGTGGCAATATGAAAGCTCATCCTTGACACCGGACAGGGATTGTCCGGCTAAGAACGAAACATATACCGTTCTTGGTTATACACAAAGGAGTGTAGGCCAATGATTATCAATCACAACATGAGTGCGATTCAATCACATCGTGCTCTCAAGTTTACACAATGGGATGTAGATAAGACCATGAGGAACCTCTCCACTGGGCAAAGGATCAACCTTGCCGGTGATGATGCTTCTGGTCTTGCTGTTTCGGAAAAACTACGAACTCAAATTCGTGGTTTACGTCAGGCCGAAAGGAATACGGAAGATGGACTCAGTTTCATCCAGACTGCAGAGGGTTTCCTCGACCAGTCGGCGGAAATCATCCAACGAATCCGGACCCTAGCGATCCAGACATCGAACGGAATCTACACACCTGAGGACAGGCAGCTCGTGCAGGTAGAAGTATCTGCGCTGGTGGATGAGATCGATCGAATCGCTTCTCAAGCAGAGTTCAATAAAATGAAACTGTTTGAAGGAGACTTCGCTCGAAAGTCAACTAAGGCATCGATGTGGTTTCACATGGGAGCAAACGCCAGGCAAAGAGAGCGTTTCTACATTGGAACTATGACTTCGAAAGCTTTAAAGATGTCAGAAGGGGCAGTGAAAATTGCTCTCTCTACACCTGGAAAAGCAGATGAAGCGATTGCTAAAGCGGACTTCGCCTTGAACAAGATCATGAAGCAGAGAGCAGATATGGGAGCTTATCAAAATAGGCTCGAAAGTACTGCTAAAGGCCTCATGGGTGCATACGAAAATATGCAAGCATCCGAATCAAGGATTAGGGACGCAGATATGGCAGAAGAGATGGTAGCGCTCACGACGAAACAAATTCTCGTGCAAAGCGGTACGGCAATGTTAGCGCAAGCCAGTCTTCGGCCAAATTCTGTATTACGACTTTTGAATAACACTTAAGTTGTAGTAAGGCAAGAGTTGCCTTCAAGACGGTTGCCTCTTCTCGAAGGATACTTCGGGGAGGGGCTTTTTTATTTTAGCCAGTTGAAATTCAAAGAATCCAATAAATTTTAGTTAGCCTGTAGCAGCTACCGGGAATTCGGAAATAATTTATGTATTTTACCTTTGAATTAACACCTAACCTAAAATGTTTGACTGATAAAAACTGAAATGTGATTCTGCCTTATGTTCCAACTGAGTTATTTGGTAATCATTACTTTTTTTTTCGTTGTTAGCTGCGCAAATATTTATTCTCCCTCTGGAATTAAAGGAGATAAGGCCAAAAAAGAAATCAAATACCTGATGGATAGTTTAGGGTTGCTACCATCCTTTGCTTTATTTTCGGGAGCTAGTTACAAATGCCAGGTAAGTTCCTCTGCAATTTCTGGAACCAATGATGCAAATACACCTTCCAATTTTCTATTACCAAACGGGATTACAGAAGATCTTAATGCAAGTGCAGGCGGAACACTTTTTTTCCGTTCAACTAACGCGACTCAAATAAAAAATTATAATCTTAAACTTCTCCGGACAACAAATACAGATCCAACGGCTAGTTGTTCCTTAACTATAAGTACCAATGCTTGTGTAGATACCATTGCAACGGGAACTCCTTTAAACAATGAGGCACAGGTCATAGTTCCATTTGGAGAATGTTTAGCAATTATGTGTACGGGTCGAGCGTACATTCGGATGAAAAATTTGGATATGCTTACGAATGGAGTAACTTCGAGTCCTGAAGCGGTCGCAGTCAATGTTTGGGTCACTGCTCCTGAGATTTTTAGGAAAATTGCAAAAATTGATGAGAATATATACTATACTAATAAATCCTTTAATCAATGCAAAAAAGGAATTGTAGAAGTGGCAGCCTTAGATGCGAATGCTGCCTATGCGAGAGCGAACAACTATTTTGAAGTAACTTATTGTAATCAAGCGCTGACTTTTTTCCCTTCAACAGATGCAAATACGACGGCCATTTTACAAGGCAATGTCTGTCATTTAGAACCTGTAAATGCTCTGGGGTTTTGATCTGCTATTTTTTTTAAGCTGATTTTTGTGAATGAGAACCAGTCAATATTTTTGGATTTTAGTCGAAGATTTTGGTTTTGTTCTAAATCGTCATCAGAATGGGAGTTTCATTCCCAACATCTGGCAGAAAAAGTCTTGAATCTACCTCACCAAGAGGAAGAAACTTACCAATTACAATGAAATGGATATACCTCTTTCTCGGAGATCCGAAAAAACACTCGCTTGAACATAGACTGTTTAATACTGTCTCTCTTGTAAATGGACTCCTCAATTTACTTGGGGTGTTTGGAGTTCTTTATTTAGAAAACTATCTGATTCTTACAGCACTCAATGTGGGCTCAGGCCTTCTTATGCTTGCGATGTATTATTTAAGCCGAGTGAAGAGTATCTATTTTTCCTTGTATTGGCCTTTCAATTTAACCATTCTATTTTACCTTTCCGCTATGTGGTTTTTTAACGGGGGGTCTCTTGGTGGAAATCATTATTACTTGATTCCGGCCCTTGTCATTGCCTTGATCCTCATTCGAAATCATAATGTGTTTATTGTTTATTCTCTTTATATTCTTTTATCTGCTTCCTTATATGTTTTAGAATTTTATCATCGGGATTGGGTAACTACTTATGAAACAGATTTGGATCGGTATTTGGATGCGGGGGGAAATTATCTTTTTGTCCAAATCCTCACAGGAATTCTGATATTTATTTTGAGTAGAAACTTAAACGTAGAGAGAAAAAAATCAGATACATTACTCTTAAACATTTTGCCAGAATCTATAGCTGATGAGTTAAAAAGGGAAGCTCGCGTGATTCCCAAAAGATATGAATCAGCTTCCGTTCTTTTTTGTGATATGGCAGGATTTACGAAAATTGCAGAGAAGATGAATGCAGAAGAACTTGTTGGTGAATTAGATACAATTTTTCGTGAGTTCGATCGTTTGTGTAAAACTTACCGGTTGGAAAAAATCAAAACCATCGGAGATGCTTATATGGCTGTGGGCGGAATCCCTGATGAAAATCATACCAATCCTGTTGATTCTGTGTTATGTGGTCTTGCGTTCCAATCTTATATGGCAGAACAAAAAGAAATTCATTCCCTACGGGGAAGGGAATTTTGGGAGATTCGTCTTGGCATTCATGTGGGGCCACTGGTTGCGGGTGTGGTGGGAACGGATAAATTTGCTTATGATGTTTGGGGAGATACGGTAAACACTGCCAGTCGTCTGGAAAGTTCAGGGGTAACGGGCGAGGTGAATATTTCTTCCCAAGTCTACGCTGAAGTAAAGTCCTACTTCGAGTGTGAGCCGAGGGGCTTTGTTTCTATCAAAAACAAAGCCGATATTGAAATGTACTTAGTCAAAGGTTTTTTACCTGAATATGCTGATATTCTAAATCCCAAACAACCCAATCTTCTTTTTAAACGTCTTTATGAATCAGGTGCTCTTTTTGCAAGTAGTGATGAGATTGAATGAGTCAGAAACTGAGACAATATATTTCTATTTGTCTTTTGACTCTTTTCTTTTTTCCTTTTCTATTTTGTATGAACCAGTCTTTAGAAGGTGGGGAAGAGGTAAAAAGCCATTTCTTGCGAATAAAACAAACCGAAATTCATTTTTTATCTAATGATTGTAAAAACAAAAAGCAACTTTTGGTTTTCATTCATGGATCCCCCGGCTCTTCTTCTGATTTTCTATCCTATCTGAATGACAAAGACTTACAAAATCAGTTTTGTATTTTAGTTCCAGACAGATTGGGTTACGGACGTTCTATGAATCAAGTATCTGTTCCCGATATCTTTACCCAAGGACGCACTCTCCACTCCGCTCTTCTTACTTATTTAAAAAAGGAATCCTATACTTTTATTAACGGATATGTCGTAGGTCATTCCTATGGTGGGCCAGTTTCCCTTGTTTTTGCAATGGAAACAGATCCGTTTTATCCTATTATTTGGAAATGTATTTTACTTTCTAGTCCCATCGATCCTAGTTTGGAGGAGTTGTATTGGTACAACAGGTTGGCAAGTATTGGATTTGTTCAATGGTTCCTTCCGAGTTCCTGGATACATAGTAATGAAGAGATGTTTACCTTAAAATCGGATTTGGAACAACTAACAACGATATTGGGAAATCCTAATTTTGCGGTAATTTCTATCCATGGCGAAAATGACCAACTGGTTTCTCCAAAGAATGTTTATTACTTTACGAAAGGGAAACCAGCTTTAAAACATAGGATACAAATCCTAGAGGGCGAAAACCATTTCATTCCCTGGACTAGCTTTTTAGAAATTAAAAATATCATTCTTTCGGAAGGTTCTAAATGAAATTACCAAATATCGGATCCTTTTTTTTTCATGCGGCTAGGTTTGTTGCGGCCATTATCATAGGGCAAACATTGTTTTTCAAATTTTCAGGATCCGATGAATCTAAATTTATATTTTCAGTTTTGGGTATGGAACCTTGGGGAAGGTATGGACTTGCTGTATTGGAAACCTTCTGTGTTCTGTTTTTGTTAGTTCCACGTTTTGTTTGGTTTGGGGCTCTTCTTGGTTTCAATCTTATGTTAGGTGCAGTTTTATCTCATTTTGTTTTTTTGGGGATTGTTGTTCAAAATGATAGCGGGCTTCTTTTTATTTTGGCTTTGGTTGTATTCTCTCTATCCACCTATCTTTTGTATGTTGAAAGAAAGAAGATCCCTTATCTAAAAGAGTATTTGGATTGAGTTGTGAATAGTTTGGAATGACTAAAAGGTTTTGATTGGCTTTTTCTTAATGATTCAAACCTAATTTTAGTCTTCTTCAGAGAAGTTGGCTTTGTATTCCCTATGGTTTTTTACTAATTGGTAGAGTTTTTTGTAAGGATATAAGGGAATACCGGCCTTATAGTTTAGAGATCCGATCTGAAATAGAATTTTCCATTGGCGAAATAAAATAGAATAACTTTCAAAAATGGAAAACTTTGGATCATATAGGTTTGTGGATTCACTTGTGGCCCCGTTCAGTTCAATGATTTGAAAACCAAGCCCTAATTTAAAATCACTTGGATCAGAAAATCGGATGTCAAACCTCCCAAAGTAAAAACCGGAAATTGAATCGCCAATGGAAATAAGTTTAGTTTCCATCTCTTTTGTTTTCCAATGGTTTCCGTCTTGGAATTTGCAACCTTGGATATGATTTCCTATGGAACCGATAGAAATGGTTTCCCCTTTTTGTAAAATTTTATCTAACTGGTGTTTGTTGTGTTTGTAATGAGCTTCCTTTTGGAAACGAAACCTGGGATGGTTTTTGATCAGTGTTTTTAGGTCACAGACACCATCTCCAGTGACCTCTGGAAAAATTTTATCGGTAATGGAAAATATTTTACCCTTCGTTTCCCTTGGATCACGGTAATAAAACACACCCACTTCATAAGGACCTTCTAAATACTCTTGGAAGAGCCAATCAATGGGATAGGTCTGGAGGAGGGTGGAAGTTTCTTCAAGCGAGTACAGTTTTTTGATCAAAAATCCACGTTCGCCTTTGTCTGGTTTGGCGATGATGGGAAACTTTAAATTTTCTTGGATCATCCAATTCTGAATCCGAGACTGTGGGTCTTTTTCTTCTTTAGAAAGGAATAGGTAACTTGCTTGTGAACCTTTCGGAATGAGATTTAAAATCTCTGATTTGGATTCCCCTGCAATCCCGGATGCTAATATCCCCGGATTTACCGCCGTGAGGAAACGAAAGCCTCGGTAGCGCAGAGCCAAATAGAATAGATAAGGAACCAAGGGAAGGTAAAAGAGGGAAGTCGGCCAAAATTCCAATTGGTTGAGTTTTTTGATTCTGATCCAAAAGTTTTCTCTCTCGGATGGATCTGCGGCAATGCGTATGATTTTGTAGAGGAGATAAAAACTAAAACCAACACAGAAACTGAAAAGAACCGAATGGTCTGGCCTTCCATATAGACTCACTAAATTTCCATAGAGATAAACTATAGAAACAAAGGTGATTGTCCAAACGGTAACGGCAAAGAAACTGATATAGAAAAAAGGAAAGAAGGGAAGGCCAAAAAATCCACTGCTGAAATAAAGGGGAAGCCTGGTTCCAGGGAAAAATCGAGAAAGAAAAATCGACTTTTTATAGTGAAGTTTCCAATTCGTGAGGACTTTCGTGGATTCCCATTTTTTTTGAAGGTTTAGCAGAAAATTCCATTTTACGATTCCTCGCCTAACAAGGCATCCAGATAGATATAAAAGGCAATCCCCCACAAAAATGCCAAGTCCTGTACTGAGAATGGCTAAGGCTAAGGATAGTTTTCCTTCTTTGGCTAGGAGTCCTGCGGCAATACAAGTTAGGTCTTCGGATAGAAAGGTGGAAAAAAAAATAGAAAGTACTGTCACAGAAGAAATCTGAAAGAAATTTATAACCTAGGTCAATGGAAAACTAATTTTTTTTAACGTTTTACCAATCTATGGATTTTGTGAATTTGTCCCGTATGCCCAAAATTTTGATTCTGCTTGTCCACCCTGCACTTGAGAAGTCGAAAGCCAATCAAATGCTTTTGGATTCTATCCCAAATTCGGAAAATATCACCTTACATGATTTATATGAGGAATATCCCAACTTTTCTATTAATGTAAAGGCAGAACAAAAATTATTGACAGATCACCAAATCATTTTATTCCAACACCCTTTGTATTGGTATAGTTGCCCTCCACTTATGAAATTATGGATTGATATGGTGCTTGAGGATGGTTGGGCTTATGGACCTGGGGGCAACCAATTGTTAGGAAAAAAATGGATCCAAGTCATTACGACGGGTGGGTCAAAGGATGCTTATTCAAAAACTGGGTTTCATGGATACGAGACCGAGGACTTTCTTCTTCCTTTTCGTAGAACAGCAGAACTCTGCGGTATGGATTTTCTAAAACCTTTTTTGGTTCAAGGGACTTTTCAGTTGAATGAACTGGACTTACAAAAAGAATCCAATCGTTACTCTAAATTTATCAATCAATTGTTAGGTGGCATTTATGAATGAACTTAGTTTTTTTATCCAAGCTCTGATTTATCTCACAAGTGCCATCATTATTGTTCCCATCGCAAACAGGCTCGGGCTTGGGTCGGTCCTTGGGTATTTGATTGCCGGAATTGTGATTGGTCCTTTTGTTTTTGGGTTTGTGGGAACAGAAGGGAAAGATATGTTACACTTTGCCGAATTTGGTGTGGTGATGATGCTTTTTGCCATTGGTTTAGAATTGGAATTGGACCTTCTCTGGCGGCTCAAATTTTGGTTACTTGGCCTTGGTGGATTACAAATCGTCCTCACCACAGCGATTACTGCTGCCTTTTCTTTTGGTTTCTGTTTCCAATGGAAGCCGGCTCTTGCACTTGGTTTGATTCTTTCTTTATCTTCTACAGCCATTGTTTTACAAACTTTAAAAGAAAAGGGCCTCATGAAATCTGTTTCAGGCCAAGCTGCTTTTTCTGTACTTTTATTTCAAGATATGGCTGTGATTCCTATCCTTGCCATCTTTCCTATGTTAAGCGATTCGGATGTGTCAACTTCTTCTCATGGGCATTCTCTTATTGAACATTTACCTGGTTATGTGAAAACCTTGGTTGTTCTTTCTGTTGTGATTGGAATCATTCTTGTGGGTAAGTATTTACTCAGTCCTTTTTTTCGGTTGCTTGCCAAATCAGGGAATCGGGAAATTTTTACCGGTGCCAGTTTGTTACTTGTCATTGCCATCTCAGTTCTTATGGGAGCTGTGGGAGTGTCCGCTGCCCTTGGGACTTTTCTTGGCGGTGTGGTACTTGCTAGTAGTGAGTTTCGTCATGAGTTAGAAAGTAATATTGAACCCTTCAAAGGTTTACTTTTAGGATTATTTTTTTTAAGTGTCGGTGCCTCAATGGATCTTCCCGTTGTGATGCAAAGCCCTTCCCAAATTTTAGGAATTGTGTTTGGGATTATTTTTACGAAAGCCCTAGTTCTTTTTTTACTAGGCCTTGTGTTTCGGCTTCCTTTAGATCAAAATCTTTATTTTTCCTTAGCACTTTCTCAAGTAGGTGAATTTTCTTTTGTTTTGTTTGGATACTCGGAAGGTTTGGGACTTTTCCAAGAAGAGACTGTCGTTATTCTCGTGGCCTGTGTGGCTGTCAGTATGGCACTCACTCCCATTTTACTTTTGTTATATGAAAAAACCATTTTTGGATTTTTGGAATCCAAAATCCCCAAAAAACAAACGGAACAAAACATCCATAAGCAAGAAAACCCTGTCATCATTTGTGGGTTCGGTCGGTTC
The DNA here is from genome assembly GCF_016918735.1 of Leptospira abararensis. Taxonomy (GTDB): domain Bacteria; phylum Spirochaetota; class Leptospiria; order Leptospirales; family Leptospiraceae; genus Leptospira_A; species Leptospira_A abararensis. The sequence goes on along the minus strand of NZ_JAFFPR010000037.1, from coordinate 99,536 downwards.
GGAAACATGCTTGGTCGATTCCTTAGATCGAACGCCATTGGAATTACCATTTTAGATTTTGATGCAGACAGGGTGGAGATGCTTGGTCGGTTCGGGTTTAAAGTTTATTTTGGCGATGCCACTCGTTTGGAGTTATTAGAAGCTGCGGGCCTCGAACATGCCAAGGTCCTTGTGGCTGCTTTGGACAATCCAGAAAAACAGGCAGAACTCATTCGGAACGTGAGCCAACACTATCCCAATATTAAGATCGTGGCAAGGGCTGGGGACAGAGAAGGGGCCTATGATCTAAAGGAAATGGGGGTTCAGTACATCTATCGGGAAACGAGAGAAACGGCTGTCCTTATGGGAAGGGATGTATTGAGACTCCTGGGAACAAGGTCCTACACGGCAGAAAAGGCAAAGAACCTATTTCTCAAACACGATGATGAGACCTTCCATGAACTTTTTGAACTTAGGCAAGACCGGGTGCAGTACATGAGTTTAGCCAAACAAAGAAATGCGGAATTGGAACGATTGATGTTAGTGGACTTAGGTCAAGAAGAAGAATTAGGAAGAGATCCCTGGAGTGAGATGGAAAGGTAAGTTGGGAATTAAGAGAAAAGAGAAAGTAGAAACTCTATTCCCGAATGGTCTTCTTTTTTCTTTCGAGAATAGAGTTTTTTAGAGGGTTTTACTTTTGTTGGTTTCATAGAAAAAATCATTCTAGAAGCCAGTTTGATTTGGGAGACTTGTTTTTCTTTTCCTTTTGTCTTCATAATCTTTAGACTTTCGAAAACAAAAGGAGAGAATCAATCTTTATTTTTTAGAATCAAGGATTTGGTTCCACTCATCCAAAAATGGTTTTGCCACTGCGAGCACTGAACTTGTATCTCCTTCGATGGTAATCGATTCCAAAACATCCCCTTGTCGGATCGCATTGACCACTTCTTGGTCGGAATCATCCACAACAGAACCAAATACAGAATGTTTTCCATCAAGCCAAGGAGTCGGGACATGGGTGATAAAAAATTGACTTCCATTAGTTCCTGGACCTGCATTGGCCATAGAAAGAATTCCTGGTTTGTTGTGTTTTAAACTAGAATCAAACTCATCTCGGAATTTATAACCTGGTCCACCAGTTCCTGTTCCTAGGGGGCATCCACCTTGGACCATAAAGTCTGCGATGACTCGGTGGAATTTAAGTCCATTGTAAAAATTCCTTTGTGCTAGGTTTACGAAGTTTGCTACAGTGTTTGGTGTTTTGTCTGGAAACAAATCGATGCGAATTTCGCCTTTGTTTGTTGTGATAATTGCTCTAAGTACGCTCATTCCTGTATCACAATTCCTTTAATTCCCCTGGCAAGCCTAAAAAAGGTTTGAGTTCCAGGCCCTTCCTTATACACTCTAAGTCTGATTTCGAAGGAGATTTTATCATGAAACAGTTTCTAATGGTTTTATTCGTAATTGTTACTATCCCCGTAGTTTCGGAATCTTCCAAAAAGAAAAGGGTTAAATCAAAACCTGTTCCGATTGAGAACAAACTGATTGATTACGGTGAATTCAAACGGATTGTCAACCGGTCCGAAGGCGAAAGAGAAACGCACCGACTAACAGAAGATCAATTTTTAAAACTGATGTCCGAAGATGGAGTTGTTTTACTTGATGCTCGGAGCGAAAATCGGTTCCACCTGATGCATATAATGGGAGCAAAGAATCTCCCTTTTACTGAATTCACCAAAGAATCGTTAGCTGAAATTATTCCAGAAAAAAAATCCAAAATTCTAATTTATTGTAATAATAATTTTGAAGGAAACCAGGAAGCCTTTGCGGCAAAAAGTCCTGCGGCTTCCCTGAATCTTTCCACCTATAACTCTCTCAAAGCTTATGGGTATGAATCCATTTATGAACTCGGACCACTCCTCGATGTGAAAAAAACGGTTTTGCCCCTTGTCACAGATTCCCCGGCACCTTGAATTCGATTGACCATGGATCTTTTGCGAGTCTTTTGGAAATAAATTCACATGATCCAAGGCCAACTTCTTTCGGACATTATTGAAGCCGTTTCCAATACGTTTGGAAACGAGTTTTTAGACAGGCTTACACTTAAATTAGCATCTACTATCCAAGCAGATTATACCTTCATCGCTATCTTTGATAAGGAAAAATATGAATCAAAGACGATCTCGCTTGTGGCCAACGGAGTGATCGCTGAAAACATGGCTTATTCCTTAAAGGATACACCTTGTGCGCAGGTGTTTGATAATTCTGTTTGTTATTATCCCACTGAAGTTCAGAAATCTTTCCCACTCGACCAACTTCTGATTGAAATGAATATTGAAGGATACATTGGTTCTCCTTTACTCAATTCCAAAAAAGAAGTCATAGGTTTGATTGTGGGTCTTTTTGAAACCGAAATTCATAACAAAGACCAAATCCTCACCTTATTCCAAATTTTTTCAGGAAGGATTGCTGCCGAATTGGAAAGGTCAGAATATGAAAGTCGTTTGGAACAAAACAATCATGAATTGGAATCTCTTGTAGAAGAAAGAACGAGGGAACTCAAACAAACATTAGATGAGCTAAAGGAAAGACAAAATCAACTCATTGAATCAGAAAAAATGGCAAGCCTTGGTTTACTTTCTGCGGGCATTGCTCACGAAATCAACAATCCTTTGAATTTTATTCTCGGTGGGTATTTCGGCGTCCGAGGGGTTTTAGAAGGTTCCCCTCTAGAATCGGAAAAAACTAAAATGTATTTAGAGGCAATCAAGGAAGGAGTGGAGCGCACTTCTAAAATTGTGAAGGGATTAAATCAATTTACTCGTATGGGTGATTCTGTAGAGGAACGATTTGACTTACATGATATTTTAGAAAACTGTCTTGTGATGCTTGGTCATTCGCTAAGGGAAAGGATTTCGGTAGAGAAAGATCTCCACTTGCATCCTTTGGTGGTAAAAGGAAATTCAGGAAAGATCCACCAGGTATTTTTAAATATACTCACCAATGCAATCCAGGCCATGGAAGGAACCTCCGGAATTTTGGGACTCAAGTCCTCTCGCGATTCTCAGTTTGCCATTGTTGCCATCGCAGACACAGGAGTGGGAATCCGTAAGGAACACCAAAACCAAATTCGAAATCCATTTTTTACAACCAAAGAACCTGGAAAAGGCGTGGGACTTGGTTTACCCATCGCTTATAAAATCATCCAGGATCATGAAGGTACAATTGAAATGGAATCGGAATGGGGAAAGGGAACTACCTTTCGGATCAAACTCCCCTTACAAGTATGAATCAAACCACAACCAAACAAAAGTTACTCTACGTGGATGACGAAATCCTGAATTTGTATTTGTTTCGGGAATACTTTCGTAATGAGTATGAAGTGATTGTGGCCCAATCGGGACAAGAGGCCATGGAAGAACTATCGGAAAATCAAGATGTACAATTTGTCATCAGTGATATGCGGATGCCTAAGATGAATGGATTGGAATTTATTACCAAAGCCCAGGAGATTCGTCCCAATATTACTTATTGTATACTGACAGGTTATGATTTAACTCCCGATATAGAGAAGGCGATTGGGGAAAAAAAAGTGGCTCGTTATTTTGCCAAACCCTTTGATCCCACAGAGATTCGTTTATTTCTCTCTGCAGGAAATGGGAATTAAGTTTTACTTTAGTTTTATTTACTTCTAAACTCGACTTCGACAACTCCTCTTTTGGAGCTATTGATGCTAAGTGTTTTGCTACTTAAAAAACGAAAACTCGAATCTTTTTTATACATCAACTCTTCGGCAAACATAGATTCTTTTCCGGGATAGGTAAGTTCCCATTCCGATCCATTCATTTCTGTTTTGCGATCATTGATTTGTTTTACAGAAGTGTATTCCATCAAATCGTTTTTGAAGTTAATGGCATCTTCCAGTCCGAGTCCTTTAAACTTTAAGATGACGGTATTTTGCTCCGTGAGTTTGAACCACTCGTCTTTGATTTGTTTTCCCACTTTGTTTGAAACCAGGTTTGACCAATCTTTGACAGCTTGTTCTCTCGAAACTTCTTGGGTGATGTCTGCCCCTCGTCCTTCCAAACTTCCTGATCCAAAAATTTTACCATCTCCCCAAAGTTGGATGATGCGGTAAGGCCCTGTAGCGGCCGAACTTAAAAAATCGGTTTTTTTACCGCCAGGCAATACCACTGGCTTTTGGTCTGTGGTGGTTACCTTGGCGATAATCAAAACTTCCGCTCCAGAATCTTGCGCCAGAGTGAGAAGAGGGCTTCCTTCTTCCACGGAAGTGAGATCAAGTTTTGCAAGACTAGGATTCTTTTTTAAGAGGGCTGTGAGTTGGGAACTATCCACAACTTTATTTCCTTTGGTGCGGAGTTTTTCAATGAGTTCTGCTTCTGCAATGTTCGTTGCCGATCCAATAGGATAAGACTTTCCATTCACTACGGTTTGGACAAGTACAGCAATCCTAGGGTTCCCTACGTCATCCAGAAGGGCATCCACGGCAGTGGAAAGTTTGGTTGCTTCCACTTCGCAGCGAACATTCAAACGGATCATATCTTGGGTATCCAATTTCCATTGTTCTTCACTGATGATGTCGTATTTTTTTACGAAACTGTCGGTTTTGCCGTAGAGTTTAGAGCCGAGCGATTGGCCATCTGAGACTCCCGATTTTTCCGTAATTTGTTCTCCTACCAGTTTGCGGATGGCATTGAGTTTTGCGTCCTTCAAAGCCTTGTTCCTTGCAAGAGCCAAGTCTCCTTGGTAGATAGGTGCCTCTCCCATCGCTGTCACCACGTTGTCTGGCAGCGTAGGTTGTTTCTGGGCTGAATTGGATCCGGCACATGCCAAAATAGTAAGGATGAGAACTCCGGTTAAGGGAGCCAATCGAAGTCGGTTGAACATGAAGGACATTTCTCCTTGAAGATTTGCTATATTATAGAAACATATACTTACATGACCAATTACTTTTTTAGGTTTTCTCTCTGCTTTCTAGTCCTTGCTTGCCATGGAAACACAGTTCCGCAATTTCGTGTCCACCCGAATGATTCCAAGTTGCGGGTATCTTCGGACATTTTTTATGAAAAAGTCCTCCCGACCATGGCGGGAAAAAAATTGATGCTTGCGACCAATCCTTCGGGAATTGGAACCAATCCCAAAAAAATCATCACTTCCTTAGAAAAACATAAGATCACCCTCGAACATTTGATTGGTCTCGAACACGGGTTTTTAGGATTGGAAGAAGAATTCAGCCAAACGCCAGTTACTATGGACGCTACTTTCCATAGGCCATTGTATCATATCTACCGAATCAAAGATTCTGAATTAAGGGAACTTGTGAAGGAAGTCGATTATGTGGTCTTTGATGTCCAAGATGTGGGGATGCGTTGTTATACTTACCTGAGTGTTCTAAAGCGCCTGATGGATGCCATGAAACATACCAAAACAAAACTCATTGTTCTCGATCATATCCATGTAGCCATGCACCTTCCTCCTATGGGCGAAAAAATGAATCCTCGTAATTTGAATTTTGCGGGAGAGTTTCCTTCTTTACTCATCACGGGGATGACGATTGGTGAGGCCACAAAGTTTTATAATCAAGAATATTTAAAAAATAGTGTGGATGTCATGGTGATTCCGGTAGAAGGATACCGCCGGGGAATGTATTTTGAAGACACTGGAATTCCTTGGACCACTCCCTCACCAAACTTACCAATGGTGGACTCTGCAAGAAATTACCTTTCCTTAGTTTTACTTGAGGGGGTGAATGTCTCTGTGGGGCGGGGAACCCAAGCTCCCTTTGTCTACTTTGGGGCTCCTTGGATGACAAACCCAGAGGACCTTGCGGTTAAACTTGCAAGTATTGGATCGAAATCCTATTATTTTTCTCCTGTTTATTTTAAACCCACCTTTGGTCCTCATAAAGGTAAAATCTGTTCGGGCCTACGAATGAATTTGGTTCGGCCGGACTATGATCCCATCCAACTGGCTTATGATTTGATACGGCTTATGAAAGAAACCTATCCCAATGATTTTAAGTGGAGTAAGGGTGCCTCAAACCATTGGGTAGACCAACTTTGGGGGAATGACCATTTCCGAACTTCTATCAATGAGGGAATCAGTTTTTCGGACTTCCATAAAACATATTTATCAGAAGAAGAAAACGAAGGCAAAAAAATTGAGCCTTATTTGTTGTATTGAGGTTAGGATGAAACGGATTCTATTTATATTTTCTATTTTTCTTTGTACACTTACGGTGTTTGCTTCGGAGAAGGAATTAAAAACCGTTCCCAAAAGCAAAACGGCCAAGGCTTTGAAATCGGTCGCTTTTGCTACCATTCGTTCCACACTTCTCGTTTCTTATCAAGGGGCAGAAGAAAAGGAATCGGTTTACACTCCTTGTTCTGAAAATTTTCCGAATATGCCGGGAGACTTTCCTTGCAACTACTTGGACTATGAAGGAACCACTCTGGAAGTGGCTCCGAATTCTGCTGTAAACGAAGGGGAAGCAACGGAGGGTTCTGATCCAGAAGATGTTTATCCCGGTGGAAAGGTCACAATCAAACTCATCAAACAGAAATCCCCCAACTTAAACGGAAAGGTAGTTTTTCTTGGAGAAGGGGAAGACCAATTGAAACTTTTTTATGGACCGAAAGGACAGATTTCTCATTACCTATTTCGCCAAACTCTTGTTATTTTTAAGTGGGATTCGTCCCGTGTTATTCCAAGCCTTGTTGGTTTAGTATTTGTGAACATCAATAAAGACTATTTTCCTGAAGAAGTAAAAGAGTATTCCTTCTAAATTTATGCCTACCATTCAAGGTTATGTTAGAAAAATGTCGCACAAAGGTTTAAAACCTGTTTCCTATTTTTGGGAGACCGCGACCTATTCTGAAGTAGACAAAAAAGATCTAACGGCCAAAGACTCCACTTCCGAAAGTCCAGTGGAGTCTTGGATTGGAAAAAAAATTACCCTCAGTACCAATGATGAAATTCGTTGTCTGCATTGCGGGAAAAAAACAAAGAAGTCATTTAGCCAAGGTTATTGTTTTACTTGTTTTACAAACTTAGCTGAAAACGATCTGTGTATCCTTCGCCCCGAAACCTGCCACCACCACAAAGGAACTTGCCGGGAACCAGACTGGGGCCTAAAGAATTGTTTTAAAAAACATACTGTTTACTTCGCCAACTCCAGTGGACTCAAAGTGGGAATTACAAAAGAAAATCCTGTATCCAATCGTTGGGTAGACCAAGGGGCAAGATTTGGAATTCCGATTTTAGAAGTGGAATCGCGTAGAGATGCAGGAATTTTAGAGCATTATTTAAGTCAGTTTTTACCGGATAAAACTTCTTGGCAAAAGATGGTGGCAGGTGAGCCGCCTGACATGGATTTGGTGCGAGAAGCTGGTAAGTTTTTAAATCATTTGGAAAAAAATGAATTTCTTTCTCCCCCGGATAGCAAATCAAAACTTGTTTGGAAGAGGTTGGATCTAGGTGAGGTAATGGAAATCCAATACCCCATCGACTCCTATCCTGGGAAAATCAAATCTCTCAAACTGACTAAAGAAACTCCCATCACCGATACCCTTGTGGGAATCAAAGGACAATATCTTTTGTTTCAGTCGGGAGTGATCAATATTCGTAGTCTCAGTGGTCTTTGGATTGAAGTCTCCGCGTAGAGAAATTCGTCTGAAAGGTGGGTTTACCACAAACATTCTGTATGAATGTGATGATTTTTTAATTGCAGAAAAACCAGCCGGTCTTCCTGTCCATGAAACCAAAGACCCAAACAGAAAAGATTTCACAAGACTTCTTGCAGGTTATCTCAATCTCCCTGATTTACGGACCGCCAACCGGTTGGATTTGGGAACGAGCGGAATTGTTCTACTTGGAAAAACTCCTGATAAAAATAAAGAAATCGATTTCTTACTAAAGGATGCGGACAAAGAATATATTTTTTTATGTTCCGGTGTTCCCGATTGGAAAGAGAAACGTTTCGAATGTTTTTTAAAAGATGGTAACAAAGAAGTAGAAATGGTTAGGAGTGGAGGAAAAAAAGCCATCACAGAATTTTCCATCCTCTCTCATCACCCGAGTGAAAATTGTTCTTTTGGACTAGCAAAAATATTGACCGGCAGAAGGCACCAAATTCGCGTTATGCTTCGAGAACTCGGGCATTCTGTTCTTGGAGATCCCGTGTATTCGCATTCTGAAACCGAAACCAAAGAAAATAGAATGTATCTTCATTCCTTTCGATTGTGCTTTACCGACTTTCAAGGGCAAAAACAGTGGGTGGAGACGGAAATCCCGAAGGAATTTTTTGACCGTGTGGGGAAACCACTCTCCGTCCCAAACCAATCAGCATGAAAAACGAAGTTTTCCAGAGTTTTATCAAAGAACAAAAATTATACAAAATCATGTCTCGTATTGCCAAATACGTTTCGATAATTTTTCTTATCGTTTATTTGTATTTGTTGTTTAGCTCGAGTTATACGGCAAGCCCTCTGATCGTTGTGATCAACTATTTGGCCATCCTTACCAGTTTTTCAGGAATCATCACCTTCAAATACTTCGAAATTCCCTCTCTCCTTTTGGCTGTTTTTACTGAAGGAAAGTCGGCGAAGTTTTTTCAATTGGGTTTGGGGGAAAGGCAACTCATTTGGAGAAAGGCGGGCCGTGAGGATGTGCTACCTCCAGATCCAACACCTGAGTTTATTGGTATGAGTCTTCATTTAGATGATCGTTATCCTTGGAAACGAATTGGGAAAATTTACTCTGTTGGATATTTGGTTGTGATTCTTACATCCATTTTCTATTTAACCTCCGTATATCTCGAGACCGGATTTCAAAACTAAGAAAGCAATTTTCCTTGTCTTACGGTCTCTGGATAAAAATCTATCCGTATGGCTTTGAATTGTGGTATTGTAGGTCTCCCGAACGTCGGTAAGTCGACTATTTTTAATGCACTCACTAAGGCAGGAGCACAAGCTGCCAATTATCCGTTTTGTACAATAGAACCCAACACTGGTGTGGTGGAAGTTCCAGATGAAAGGCTAAACCGTTTAGCTGAAGTTTACAAACCAAAACGAACCGTTCCCACAATGATTGAGTTTGTAGACATTGCAGGCCTTGTGAAAGGGGCAAGCCAGGGCGAAGGTCTTGGAAACCAGTTTTTATCTCATATTCGAGAAGTGGATGCCATTTGTCATGTGGTCCGTGCCTTCCAAGATGAAAACATAACACATGTTCACGGTAAGGTAGATCCTATTGAAGACATCACTGTCATCAATTATGAACTCATCCTTGCTGATTTAGACAGTTTAGAAAAACAACAACAACGCGTAGCAAAAACTGCCAAAACCGGAAACAAAGAAGCTACCGAAATTTTAGCTGTTATGGACAAAATCCTAGACGCCCTAAAAAAAGGAAATCGCGCATCTACTGTGGAACTTGGCGAAGAAGAACAAAAAATTGCCAAAAAATTCAATCTGATTACTATTAAACCAGTGTTATATGTTGCTAATATTTTAGACACCGATGTAAAAACGGCAGAAAACCCACTCGTAAAAACCATCATCGACTTTGCTTCCAAAGAGGGAGCACCTGTAGTTGTGTTATGTGGTAGGTTTGAAGAGGAAATCTCGGGACTCGAAAAAGAAGACCAAATCGCTTTTTTAGAAGAAATCGGTGAAAAAGAATCTGGGCTTTCTCGAATGATCCGTGCTTCTTATAAACTCCTGGGACTTCTTACTTTCTTTACAGCGGGTGTGGAAGAGGTGAGAGCTTGGACCACCCACCAAGGAAGCACAGGGCCAGTAGCAGCAAGTGTCATCCATTCCGATTTTGAAAAGGGATACATTCGAGCTGAGGTCATGCGTTATGAAGACATCGACCGGACAGGGGATGCGACCAAAGTCAAAGACGAAGGAAAACTCCGAGTGGAAGGGAAAGAATACATTGTCCAAGATGGGGATGTTATTTACTTCCGAGTGAACGCATAAAAAAAATCCCGACTTTCGCCGGGATTTTGAAGTGTGAACTAGTTTGGAAAAGAAAGTAGGTTCCTTAAAATAGGAACGTTTCTTAGTTAATTAATGGCTTCACACTCTCCGTTTATTGCATCGCGTTTGAAAAAAATTACGATTGTAACATAAAATGATACCGGCCAATCTCCTTGCCGGATTCAAAAATAGCAAGTTCAGGACTCGAATCCAGGGTAATGGGGGAGTCGAACATAGACCTAGAACCTAGTTTGGGTAGGGTTTCTACCGGTGCTCCGTCTAAAAAAAGTTTGGCCGAGAGGAGGTCCGAATGGGAAGCCTCAACAGAAAGGAAAACTTGATTTTTTTCGGCATTGGGTTGGAAAACAAAATCCAAATCTCTACCTCCAATCTGTCTGTGGACACGAAAGGCCCCTCCTGTATTTCCTGCCCCACGAAAGGCAAGTTCTGGTGATACCAGGCTTATATTCGCTAGATCGCTTGTGAGAAGCTTTAACTGGTCTTTTACAAACTGCAAGTAAATCTGAATGGTGGGGCTTACTCCTGGGAGGACGGTTTGTAAGATCCGGTCGACCGTGGGTGAGTCCGCATCTTCCCCTTGGGACATCAGGTATAGAGCTTCTTTTAATTTGAGTCGGTTCATAAATTCATTCGGATCTTTTGGTTCCATAGTATTTATTTCCCCCCGCTAAGGCTTTATTTCCTTTGTAAGGATTTTTTTTATCTTTTCTTTCGCTCGGTTGGCCCTTGCGAGTACTGTTCCTAGGGGAACATCGAGAATTTCCGCGATTTCTTTGAATTTGTATCCTTTGAGCCTTAGAATGAGGATTTCTTTATGTGCTTCATCCAATCCTTCGATGAGGTCATAAAACTCTCGTTTTTCTTCCCATGCAAAAAAGACATCTTCTTGGTTCTGTCTATCATCTAAAATATCGATACTCAAATCCAAAGAAATTCCCTCGCGATACTCATACCGACGAATGGATCTTGTCTGAGACATACTTATATTTTTAGAAATTTCGCTTAAATAGACAATAAACGCAGGAAGGCTATCTCCTTTAAATTTCCGCAGCAGGTGGTAGTCGTTTTCTGTTAGTTTTAGATATACTTGTTGGGAGGTGTCAGTGACTTCTTCCCTTGGAACATAGTGAGCACAAGTTCCGATGATGAGTCTATGGAATTTCCGAATCAACTCTTGCCAGGCGGCACTTTTTCCCAAAAGGCAATTGTCGATTAACTTGCGAATCTCATCACTCATAGTTCTTTTATGGATTGGACGGAATTTTTGCACGATGTCAGTACATTTTCTAATCTTTTTTCAAAATGATGAGAACGAAAAAGAGTTTGTCTGATATACCGAATTCTCGATTGGTTTGATTGCGAAAAAGAAATTTGGTCTTTTGTAGTGAATCGACCATAGTCACTAAAAAAACCAAAAAAACCTAATATTCGAATTCCTTTATTTGTATTTGGAATTTCTTCCAAACAACTTTGAATTTCTTTTAAAGTTGTTAGTTTGTCTGAATCAAATTCGGGATCTAAGATCCAATCATTGATTAAGGTGAGATAGAATTTTTTTGATTCAGAATTCTCTTCGCTTAAATTAGATGCCGACCATGGATTTTGTTTGGAATAATAAAATAACTGATACGTACTTTTGTTATGTTGTTTCATATCCTGCAAAAGTCGTAACACTAAAGTTTTCCTTCTGGTTTCAGGCATTTCCGAATATAAAATACGATTGATTGCGAGTGTATATTCTCTTTCTTTTCCTAAAAATAAAACCTCATGAGATTTGTATAAATTGGAAAATACATAAATAGTTTTTTCCCATTCCTTCCGCAGTTCAGCAACAAGGGGAATGAGTTCTTCGCTTAGAATTTCAGATTCTAAAATTTCAAATTTTGGTAACACAATTAAATCAAAGATCTTTTTCTTTGTTTGTTTTTCTAATTGGATTAAGGCATCCTTCGATGTATCGGAACATTGCCTGACCGTAAGCATAGAATCATAAAAAGAAATATATCGCAAAATTTGGGAAAGATCCTTTATCTCTGAATGGGCACAGGTTTTCCAATAGTATAAAAAATCCTCTTCTTCTGCTTCCGTTTCTGCCCGAATCATATCTCGAGTTTGGATTCCGTAGGCTTGGCTAATTAGATTTTGTTTGGAATAATAAGAAATCCATACTTCATCAAAAGATTTTGATTTGGGAAACCATTGGGCAATGAGAGGAAGGGAAAGAAAAAAGAGGAGGAGTCGAATGGTTTTGTGTTTTTTCAAAATCCACTCCTGGTCTTGAATTCATAAAACATCTTTTCTTCGGAACTTTCCTTAGAAAGGATGGAATTTAACAATTCTCGTTTTTGGGAATCGTCTAATAACTCATGTTTGGTTTTTAAAAAACTGACTGCCATTTTGCGAAATTCTGAATTTTTTAAGCGAGAAATTTGATCCAAAAGAGGGTCCTGCACCAAATTGGATTTTCCTCTTTTTTCCGTAACTATCTTCTGTTCCGAGCTAGGGAAAATCTCTTCCTTGTTAGGTTCTTTTTTTTCGCCTGAAAAAACAATACAAAAAAGTAAAAATAACAAAACAAAGGTTATGCCAAGTATTTGCTTGAATTTTGGAGCGGGCTTTTGTGTTGAAAAATGGACTAAATTAATTGCGGTTATAATTTCAATGGAAGATCCCTTGTATAAGGATTTTCTAATTTTGGCTAATGTGTTGTGTGAATTTTTTGTTTTTAAAAATAACTCCCAAAATTTGATTCCAATACTTTTGGCCATTTTTGTCTCTACCGGAAACAAAAAACCAATGACTTCTTTGGCACCTGCTTTTAAAAAACTTGTAGTAAGTCCCGAATGTTCAATGGAATCGAAGGAGGAATGGCAACTATTGAAAAAAACAAGGTGTAAGTTGGAAAGAGAATGTTCTGAAATTTCCTTTGAATATAAGAAGTCGTTTGCTCCCAGAGGGATTCCATTTTTTTCTGTATGTCCCGCATAGTGTAGGTACTTAACTGAACTCATTTCCTCGGTTAATCTGACTCTTGTTAGGAGATTTTCTTTGAGTATGCGGAGGTGCATTTTTTTTTCAAAGATGGGAAATAAAATGGAACATTCTTCTTTTACTGTAGCAACTAAGTTTGGTTTTACTGGGTTACATACAAGTAAGATGGAATCTACTTTCTTTGTAGTTTCTTTTTGGATCGTATCGATTCGAATTCCCCTTCGGTATTCCTTATCTTGGAATAAAAAACCTCGATGAGTTCTTAAAATTTCCCAAGGAATGGGAGAAAATTCTGGGTCGATAAGGAGTTGGATGGAACCTTGAAATCCAGACTTCCTCCAAAAGGGTAGAGTTTTTCCGAATACAATTTGTTCTAAATTATCCGATTTTTTCCCCAGTTTTTCTAGGAATTCTTCTTTGCCTGGGTTTTGAGAGAGAACTCTTTCTACAAAAAGCGCCCAATCCTTTTGGAATTCACTGAGCAATCTACCCGAGAATTTGGTGGTCCTCTCCACAGTTCCCAACTGGTCCTGTTTTTCTTCCCAAATACACTCCCCATCTGTGAGTTCGTCTCGGGAGTATTTGGCGATAATTCTCAGTTTCATTCTATTCTATTTTTATTCGAACTTTCGAAGTAAATCTTCTATAGTAGAAAGTAAGGCATTTACGTCTTCTTCTGTTGTGAAATAACCTGTTGAAATACGGATACATCGCAGAGCTTCTTCTTCTGTATAACCCATATGCAGTAAAGATTTGGATGCTTCTCTAGCTCGGGACTTACAAGAACTCCCCGTTGATACTAGAATTCCTTTTTCTTCCATCCCGAGTAGGAAAAAATCTACGGACTGAATGGGAAGGACAAGGAAGGTTGTGTTGGGAAGCCTTGGCGAAGATTTAGCAATGATCGTACAACCCAAAGCCTCTAATTTATTTTCAATGAGAGATTGGAATCGACCGAGTCGTTTGTTTTTTTCTTCCAAGTCGTTTAGTTGGATTTCTGTCACTTGTCGGAAACATTCAATGGCAAAGGTATTTTCTGTACCGGCCCTATGTTCATTTTCTTGGTTTCCACCACCAAACACCTGAAAGTGGGGATCTGCTTTGGGAAGGTAGGTCACAGAAGCACCCATTCCCGCACCAATTTTATGGCCGGAAAAAGTAAATCCATCGAATAAAGAGTAGGGAACATTCACTTTGCAAAAACCTTGCATCAGATCACTAAAGAAAACTTGCCCATATTCTTTCGTAAGTTTAGAAATTTCCTCTGCGGGTTGAATGACCCCTGTTTCGTTTCCTGCATAGAGGCAAACCACAGGCCTTGGATTTTCTTTTAGTTTAGTTTCTAGAACTTGTAGATCGATGATTCCCGTTTTGTTTGTCTGAAGTAAATCAGGGGAAAATCCATAGGATTCCAAAGCCGCATACATGCTGGAATGTTCCAATGGGGATACAATAACAGAATCTAACTCGGGATAAAGAATACGCAAACTTTGAATGAGAAGATAATTTGCTTCAGTACCGGTGGCAGAAAAAACAAATTGTTTTTCGTTACCCTTGGTTATGGAAGCAAAGTATTTTCTTGTTTGTTCTATTTTCCCTTGGTTTTTTAAGGAAAACCGAGTGATTCCAGAAGGATTGTAAAATCCTTCCAGATAGTCTGCCAAACAAGTTTCCAGAATTTCGGGAAAAGGGGGGTGTGTGGCATTGTAATCAAAATACTTTAGATCATTCGTTAAATGGGATTTCATCGGCTTCTTCGTATCGACCCAGTTTGCGAAGCACGGATCTTGTTAAATTATGATATGGCTTTAGAATGTCTTCCTTTTTTCCACCTATACTTCGTTCGTCGACGTTACGTAGTTTGGGTTTGAGAGCATCTAAAATGGTAAGACTTTTTGCATTATCTTTGAGTTTATGGTAAGACTCAGCTTCTTTCATTTTGGATTCAAATTCGTGAACAAGAAGGGCTGGCACATTGATGTCTTCGATTTCTGCCGCAAGTTGAATGTTAGCTGCTTCTTTAAATTCAGTGGCAGCGCGTTTGTAATAGTTTTCTTCTTCTTTTCCCAATTGGAAAAAAAGTTCTGCCCGACGGAATTTGAATTTTAAATACTCTCTTTCATCCGCCCCTACAAAATAGAGGATCCTTTCATAGATATCGTCCATTTCTCTTGGGGAAAAGTTTTTCATTCCCGTAAGTAGGATTTGGCGAAGCAAAGATTCTAAGTAATCGTTTGCCGAGACTTCTGAAAAATCGCTCCGTTTGATAGAAGATAAAACCACACTTCTTTTTTGAACCGCACTGAGCCCACTCGGAATCTTTTCTAAATCAGTAAGTTTTTTTAGAACATAACCTTCTGTCTCCAACATATGGGTTTTGTATCCAAGTAAGATTTCGCTTGGCCTACAACTCGCCCAGGCTACCGATTCAATTTTTTTAGGAGCAATGAGTTCGGGGCCAGAAAAACGTAACGCACGTTTGTAGTAATCGAGAGCAGATAGTACAGCGTCGATATGAGAATTCCAGTAGTCTTTGGGATTGGGTCCAAGGGTGAGTTCTCCTTGGGGGGCCATCCGAAGAAAAAGAGGAGAGCCCCATTCCTTAGCTTTTTCCCGCCAGGTGAGTTCTAAAAAATGATCCTCAACATGTTCTTTACTACGAAAGTACAAACAGGCTTTTTCCATAAGAGCCAAATCCAAGGGAAGGATACTTCCTTTGGTATTTTCTTCAGCACTAAAGAACTGATTTACGGTTTGGAGGATGTTCGTTCCCCCTTCTTTACGCCCTTCGAGTACAGCGTCGCCCTTCGCGATGAGTTGGTGCGCAATCCGGGGATTGGGATAACCAAAAAACGAATTGTAGGCGAGGGTGAATTTGGCAAGGATCGTGTCCTTGTTTCTCAGAATCCACGGGAAAGTGATTGCCCACACGATGAGAACGGCCAGGATGTATTTTAAATTTTCTCGGAAGATTTGGTTCAAGGATTGTCCCTGTTCCCGATCTTTGCCGGAATCTACTGATGTTTCAAGCAATTAAAACTCCAAACCATCCCATCCTCTTTGTTTTCTTTTGTTTTCTTTCACTTTCTCTGTTTGCTACCGAGCCGGGGACAAGAACCAAAGAATGTTCCCTGTTAGAACCTGGGGTTCCCGCAGAGTTTTTCCTTTCTCGCGCCCTTCGGGAACAAGTGGACGGATTTCAAGCAGCCCAACGTCGTAAACCCGAAGATTCCAAACTTTCTTTTGAACGCTCTGTTTCCTTTTTGGATTCCTACCACCTTTGTCTGAAAGAAGTGGGAAAAGAGCCGAGTGCTCTCAGTGCAGAAACACAAAGTTTGAATTATCTCGAACTGGGAAGTTTGGAAAAAGCTTGGGAATGGTCTGAGACCGCGCTGACGAAAAGCAGTGATGTTTCCAAGGATCTAATCCTTTTACAAACGAGGATTCGCATCCGCCAAGGGGAACTCAACAAAGCTTCCGATGTTTTGGAGGCCTCTTTACATAAATTTCCGAATGATCCTGATTTTTTATACCTATTAGGGAATATTCATTTTGAGAGGAAGTTGTGGAACCGATCCATTTTGTATTATACTGCCCTTTCTTTTGTAATCGAAAGAAGAGACACGCATTCCAAATACAAATACCTAACAGCAAAAGCACTCGGTGAACTTAATTATAAACTGGATTATCCAAAGATCTCCCTCAAACGATACAACGAATACACATCTGCATATAAAAATGATATGGAAGTTTTGTTTCGGTTGGCTCAAATTTACTTTGTATTAGGTGATTTTAAACATTGCCGTCAATACCTAGAACAGATTCGAGAAAAAAATCCGAGAGATTTGGACGCCTCTCATATGCTTGCTGAAATATATTTTATGGATGCAAGAGACCTTGCTCCTACATACTTTGCCACTCTGAAAAAAGAGAAAAAAATTCCCAAAGAGGGAATTGTATTTTTGTTGGATAAACTGATTTCAGGATCCAAAACGGGACTTGAAGCCAAACTAAAAACCTATATTCAAGAAAATCCAGGAAGGCTTTCTCCTCGGGTTGCCCTTTTGGAACTTGCCGAAAAGGAAAAACTTCCTGACTACGAAAACCTCAATGCGGATACAGCTCAGTATGCCTATGAGTACAGACAATACCTCACTGCAGAAAAAATCCTAAGCCGTGGTCTTTTTTTAATCACAAATAAAGAAAATGCGGATGAGGAAAGGTCTTTGTTTTTTGAAAAAATTTCCTCCTGCCAAGAGATGCTTGGTCAGTGGAACCATTCGATCCTATCCACAAAAGAAGCACTCAGACTCACGAAACAAACAGAAAAATCGTTTCGATTGCGGTTTCGTTTGGCTTACCTTTACCTCCAAGGTAACTTAAAAAAAGAATTACTCTCTGTTTCTGTTTTGTCCGAAACCATAAAAGAAAATCCAAATCCCACGCACTATTACCTTAGAGGTCTTGCTTATTTCCAATTGGCAAAATACAAAGAAAGTGTGAGTGACTTTAATGAAGCAATCAAACTAGATCCAAAGAACTCTAATTATTATTTTTATCGTGCTACTGCTTTTGAAAAGCTGAAACAGTTTGCCGACACTGAAGCAGATTTAAAAACCACAATATCTCTGAATCCCAATGCTTCCAATGCCATGAATTATTTGGGTTATCTATATGCAGAAAGAGATACCAAACCTGAGGAAGCAAACCAACTTCTAAACCAAGCAGTTTCCTTAGAACCAGACAATCCTGCCTACCAAGATAGTTTGGGTTGGGTGATGTTTCGAAAAAAAGATTATAATCGCGCCTTGCTCCATTTGAATTTTGCAGCATCATTAGCATTGGAGAGAGGATTTGAAGATCCAGTCATTTATGAACATCTAGGAGATGTTTATTTGGCGAAAAAAGATCCTGTAAATGCATTACAGTTTTTTAAACTTTCCGAATCCAAGTTAAAATCAGAATCAAACAAAGACTTAGTCGCAAAAATCAAAAAAGTACAAAAGGAAATTTCCGAATGAAAAGGACCTTACTCCTTCTTAATATTTTATTTTTCGTAATCTCTTGTCAGTCGGCAGAAGTGGAAGATCCCAATTTTATTGGCCTTGACAAAGTAAAATACCAATCAGCCAAAGAGGGAGAATCAAAAATCCTCCTAAAGGAAATTTTAGAAAAACAAACGGATTTTCCTAGTTTTAAATCCGATTTTTCCATGCAGATCCAAACCTTTGTTCCCAAAAAAGACAATGTTTATTTGGATGGAAAACTTTACTTTTCCAAAGAAACCAAGCAGATCAAAATTCAGCTGATGGATAGTTTTTTTGGAATGGTCTTTACCGAACTCATCGCCGATCCAACCCAAATCCAAATCAAACCAACGAGCACAAAAGAAGTACAAACCTTTCCGATGGGAGACATCCTCATCCAAGACCCGAATACGGGCAAAAAGTTTGCGATCCCTTTCCCTGTGATTTATGAATACCTAACAGGAGCCTATATTGGTGAGATCCAAAATCCAAAAGCAAAATTCAATACCAAGGATTCGCGGATTGCTCTAACAAAACCGGACGGCGAATATGAATATTTTTTTAAAGAGGGAAACCTGGACCGGCTGGAACTTGCTAGCACCAAACGTGGGCTAAAGGCCGTAGCGATTGTGAAAACCAAACCAGAACAAATCCATCCTCCCAAAGAAATCACCACCAAGGTGATCAGTTTGGATACAGAAAAGGAAAATGTCCTCATTCTGATCAAACTGAAAAAATCACAAATTACGGAAGTGCCTTCAAACGTATTTCGTTTCTAAATGTGCATGATTCGTTTGTATTTTTTTCTGATTCTTGTTTTTCCGTTCTTTGTTTTTTCTGCGGATATTCCAGAATCGGTGGAAGCCAAATTAGAATTACCAATCCAGGATCTTTATCATTTTCGAACCGAATCGGGTGAAACCATCCGATTCCCCAAATCCACAAAACTTTGGTTTGGTGGAGATGTGATGTTTAATTGGGGAGTTCGGGATTCCATGCGTAACGAAGATCCATACTTTCCTTTTCGCAGTTTTACAAGTTTCCTGAAAACTTTTGATTATCGTTTCCTCAATTTAGAAACACCGATCCTGCGTAACACACCGGCAGTCGACCAACGAAAATCCTATGTATTCTTTGGAGAAAGAAGAGACTTGAATGTATTGCGACTTCTGGGAATTGACGGGGTGTTTCTTGGAAATAATCATACCATGGACTTTGGGGAAAATGGGCTCTTCGACACCTTGGGACTTTTGGATGAGTTCGCAATCCGCCATACGGGTGCCGGAAAGGATACGGACGAAGCTTTGGTTCCTATCTCCGTCACCAAACAAAATACAGACTACCGCATCTTTTCTTTTTCGGATACAGGGGAAACTAGATTGTTTTCGGGATCCAAGTCTCCTGGCGCGGCATACTTTCGAGTGGCTACCGCAGAACGTCTGGTGAAAAAAACAAAACCAAACCAAGTAAACATTTTATCAGTTCATTGGGGGGTGGAGTACAATCCTTTTCCCATGGATACGGAAAGAAATGCCGCCAAATACTTGGTAGGTGCAGGATATAAAGTGATTATCGGTCATCATCCCCATGTTCCTCAAGGGATCGAAGTATTTCCCAAGGGTGTTGTGATTTATTCTCTGGGAAATTTTTTCTTTGGATCCAAAAATCAATACTTAAAACATAATATATCTATTGTTTTACATTTTGATGGAGAAAAACTTTTGTTTGTTGAGGTGATTCCTATATTTGGAAAACACCAATCTCTTCCGGGAGATCATTACTTTTTTCCTCTGGGTCCCAAAGAGGCAGAAAGTTTTTTAAAAGAATATTCGATTCTTTGTAAACAACTAGGAACAGAACTTGTGATTTCTGGAGGCAGGGGTTATGTTTTTTTGGATAAGGAACTAAAGGCCAAACTAAAACCGTAGTGGAACCAACTGCAAACTAGTCCCACCGCAAAAAAAGGAAAACTAAGTTCGAGTAAATTGGTTTTATAAATCGAAAACAACTGCAAGAAAAATCCAGTAAAAAATAAAACAGAAGCTGTTTTTAAAATCCAACCTTTTTCATATAACCAAAAGTATACGGAGACAATCGCGGCGTACCCAAACAAACAAAACCATTTGAGCTGCGATGTAGGTTTTAGGTATTCGAGAGAAGGGGCCATCTCTTCTGCAGTTTTAGCATCCAGGACATTTAGGATTAAAATATTTTCGATTAAGTCGGCAA
Organism: Leptospira abararensis; assembly: GCF_016918735.1. Lineage (GTDB taxonomy): Bacteria > Spirochaetota > Leptospiria > Leptospirales > Leptospiraceae > Leptospira_A > Leptospira_A abararensis. The sequence goes on along the minus strand of NZ_JAFFPR010000037.1, from coordinate 79,285 downwards.
ATCCTGCGATCACAAGAAGTAAAACCATCCCCATAAATATCTTTAAAAATATGGGCCGCACTTTCCTACCTGCATAATGGCCTGTATAGGTCAGAAATGCCAAATAACAAAAGATAAATCCAAAATCGAAATAGTGAACCCTTCGGTATTCGGAAGATAAATTGAAAAAGTCGATGGTATCGGGAATTCCAATCAAGTCCTGGACTTGTTTGGGTGTTTCTGCCATCTCAAGACCGAGTAGGGTGGATTCAAATCCGGAGTGGTTGTCGAGAGCTGGTTCTTTCGGGGTGATGTGGTTTAAAAAACCAGCATAGAGTGCTAAAAATAAGCCAAGGCCGAGGCCCCAAACTTCAGGAAAATTTGATTTTTCACCCATAAAAATGTTAGAAATTACATGGAAATGGAAGGGTTTGGGAACTCCAAGAAGAAATTCCATTGACCCTGACCCCTATTGGCAAAACCCTAGTGGAAACTAACAAATTCTTCTACCTACAAGTGTTTCTATGTAGGTATACCCATAGGAGAAATATGAGAAACTACGAAATCACGAATATTCTTCGTGAAGGTAATGTAGAAGAGACGAAGTCTGCAGTAAAAGACTTACTCTCCAAATACAACTTCACGATCCAAGGCGAAGAGGATTGGGGTTCTAAAAGACTCTGGCATCCCGTTGGACAAGACGAACAAGGTCACTTCACACTCATCAAGTGTTCCGGATCCCCGACAGAAGTCTCTAAGATCGAACATGAGTTTAAACTCAATGTAAACATCTTAAAAACCCTAGTAATCAGGGCAAATGGCTAACGATCTCAACAAAATACTTATAATCGGTCGAATGACCCGTGATCCGGAATTTAAATCGGTGAACGGAAGTTCTGTTGTCAATTTTTCAATTGCGAATAACAGAGTTTATGTGACTAACGGCGAAAAGAAAGAGGAAACTCATTATTTTGACTGTGTTGCATGGGGCCGACTCGCTGACATATTAAAACAATATGCTGGCAAGGGAAAACAAGTAGCGATCGAAGGTAGACTTCAACAACAGTCCTGGGAAACTCCTGAAGGCAAAAAAGCCTCTAAAATCCGTGTTTATGTCGAATCCGCACAATTACTGGGCGGTCAAGGGCAAGGCGGCGGTGGATCAGGTAGTGACCGTTCTGACAGTTCCAATTCTTATGATTCCGGCGTAAGTAGTGGTTATGATGATTATCCAGCCGGTGATGACGACATTCCTTTTTGATAGGTTATGACAATGAGCGAAACGACAAATATTGATGATACAAGAACAGATTCCCGCGAGAGTATGGACGGGTTAGAAGACGACGAAAAAGGCGGTTTCCGTGGTAAAGACGGAGAAGGCAAATTCGGTCGTAAAAACGCAAAATATAAAAAGAAAGTATGTAAGTTCTGCGCTGACAAAGCCTTACTTGCAGGACTTGATTACAAACGAGTAGACATCTTAGAAAGATTTGTTACCAACCGTGGTAAAATCATTCCAAGAAGAATCACTGGAACTTGTGGTAAACACCAAAGAGCCCTCGCTCGTGAAATCAGAAAATCCAGATCGATCGGCTTATTGCCGTTTAAAGTTCTGTAGGAGTAACGGATGAAAGTTGTATTGCAAAAAGATGTATTGAATCTTGGTGATGCTGGTGATGTGAAAGAAGTTGCGGACGGTTATGCGCGTAACTTCCTCATTCCTAGAAGATTTGCAGTCCGTGCAAATGATGGAAACACAAAAGCCGCAGTCCACCAAAAGAAACTTGCTGAACTGAAACGCGACAAACGTGTGAAGGTGATGAAAGAACTTTCTTCTTCTATCGAAGGTAAAACTTACGAGATAAAAGTGAAAGTGGGTGAGAACGACAAACTTTTCGGTTCTGTGACAGCGAATGACATTGCACTAGCAATCAAAAACACTGGAGTAGAACTCGACAAACGCAAACTAGATTTAGGTGAGCCACTAAAGTCAGTGGGCGAATATAAAATTAAAGTTCGTTTGGCTGAAGGTGTTGTTCCCCAAATCATAGTTAAAGTCGTCGGCCAAGCATAGTTTAACGCTTCCACTTTTTCGATGAATTCTAACCCTCTTCAGGAGATAGAGTCTGAGAAGAACTTAATCGGTTACCTACTCATGAGAGGGGTAGCCGGGCAGGAAGACTTAGGTCTAAGCCCGGATGACTTCTATATGGACAGTCATAGAAGGATCTTCGAGGCTGTCACCGATCTCATCAGTGAAGGGGTTTCCATCGACCTAGTTACGGTCACAAACCAAATGCGGGAAAAACGTCTTTTTAAAGATGAATCCCGCGACTTGGAATACATCACTTCCCTCTACAAAGATACTGTTCCCTTCCAACCACTGGACTACTATGTTCGGCGAGTGAAACGTATTTCGGATCGTCGTAAGTACGTCGAAGCCTTAAACCAAGCCATAGATAAAGTAAAAGTTGAACCTGGGGAAAACGATTCTGTATTTAGTCTCGTAGAACAGTCGCTAATGGACATCTCTCGCCAAGAGAGATCCAAGGGTTTAAGAAAAGTAAAAGATGATGCCAATGCACTTATTGATTATATCAAAAATGTTGTAGCGGCAAGCCAAAATGGAACCGGTGGAATTAACGGATTAAAAACGCATTTTACCGGACTTGATATGGCGACCACAGGACTTAAGTCACACGAACTCATGATCCTTGCGGCTCGTCCCGGAAACGGGAAAACAACCTTTGCCCTGAATATTGCTGCCAACGCTGCTTTGAAAGAGCGCAAGACGGTTGTTATTTTTTCTCTCGAGATGAGTCGGATCGAATTACTTCTCAAACTCATCAGTGCGGATGCAAGGATTGATTCCTATGCTTTAAAGGCGGGAACTCTGACTTCGGCTCAGATGACCCAACTCAAAGATAGTATTGGAAATATCACATCGGCTAGTTTGTACATTGATGATTCTGGGTATTTGACCATTCAAGAATTTTCGGCAAGGCTTCGCCAACTCAGGACCACAGAAGAAGTGGGGCTTGTGATTGTTGACTATTTACAGCTAATGAGTGATCCAAAAGCAGCCATGGGGGGAAGGCAACAAGAGGTTGCCAATATTTCCAGGGGACTGAAACAAATGGCACGGGAAGTGGGTTGCCCCATCATCGCTTTATCGCAGATGAACCGTTCCATTGAAAATCGATCCAAAGACCAAAGGCCACAACTTTCCGACTTACGGGAGTCAGGTGCCATTGAGCAGGATGCGGATATTGTATGTTTTATATATCGGGAAGAAATGGTGAAACCTCCCGAAGAGCTTGACCCGAACAAAAGGGGAATGGCTGAGATCATCATCGCCAAAAACAGAGCGGGTGCTACGGCCGATTTTCCATTGATGTTCAATCCGAAGATCAGCCGTTTCGACAACGTTCCATTATAAAGAGGTTTTCAATTGAATCAGTGGGTCAGTTCCGAATATAAAAATAGAATGAGTGCAACGAGTGTATCGGATGCGTCTGTCGGTAAAACTTTATTCCTTTCCGGTTGGGCATTTCGTTACCGCGACCAAGGCGGAGTAATCTTTATCGACCTTCGTGATCGTTCCGGAATTTTACAAATTGTAGCACGTAAAGAAATCCTCGGAGACGACTTCGTAAAAGTAGAAAAAATTCGTTCTGAGTTTGTAATTGCAGTGAAAGGAAAACTTTCGCTTCGTGATGCAGAATCCATCAATCCGAAAATGGAAACCGGCAAATACGAGTTAATTGCTGAATCTGTAGAAATTTTAAATACATCCAAAACTCCTCCCTTTACTTTAGATGAATTTGATCCGTCTGGGGAAGAAATTCGTTTGAAGTATCGATATCTTGATATGCGTCGTGAAGAACTGCGTGATCGTTTGGTTTTACGTCACAAACTAACCTTTGCTTTGCGGGAATATCTAGACAGCAAATCCTTTTTAGAAATCGAAACTCCTATTTTAAATAAATCCACTCCAGAAGGGGCACGTGATTTCCTCGTTCCTTCCCGTTTGAATGCAGGAGAGTTCTATGCTCTTCCGCAGTCTCCCCAACTTTTTAAACAAATTCTGATGATTGGGGGAATGGAACGATACTTCCAAATCGTAAAATGTTTTCGAGATGAAGACTTACGAGCGGACCGCCAGCCTGAGTTCACACAACTCGATATGGAGTTTTCTTTTGTCACAGAAGAAGACATCCGTTCTGAGATTGAATCTATGTGGGCGCATGCCTTAAAGAAAGTATTCCACTTAGAAGTAAACGCTCCCTTTATGACCATGCCGTATCATGTGGCTATGGAAGAATACGGCTCAGACAAACCAGACATTCGTTTTGGAATGAAACTGGTGAATGTATCTGAGATTGTAAAAGATGCGGACTTCCAAGTATTCAGTGCTGCTGTTTCCAGTGGTGGAGTGGTGAAGGCCATTTGTGTTCCTGGTGGTTCTGTGATTTCCAGAAAAGAAATCGAAGACCTAACTGCTTGGTTGTCCAGAGACTTCCGCGCGAAAGGCCTTGCCTATATGAAACACGGAGCAAACGGACTCGAGTCGACCATTACCAAACGATTCACACCGGAAGCCCTCGAAGCAATAGCGAAAGCCGTTGGTTCCAAAGAAGGGGACATGGTTTTCTTTGGAGCCGATACCTCTAAGATAGTCAATGCCTCTCTTGGTGCCCTTCGATTGAAATTATCAGAAAAATATGATCCACCTAAGGTTCCTTATAGTTTCCATTGGGTCGTGGATTTTCCTATGTTTGAATTGGATGAAGCCACTAAAACTTGGACCTTCCTCCACCATCCTTTTACATCTCCCAAAGAAGAAGACTTTGACAAACTAAGAGATTGGAAAGCTGGGAAATCAGTTGACCTTTCTACGATTGGTGCTAAAGCTTATGATCTAGTTTTGAATGGAACAGAAATTGGCGGAGGATCGATTCGGATTCACAATCCAGAAATCCAAAGTCTAGTTTTGGAAGCGATTGGAATTGGGGAAGAAGATGCAAAATCCAAATTTGGATTTTTACTGGACGCCCTTTCCTTCGGTGCGCCACCTCATGGGGGGATTGCTTTTGGTGTGGATCGGATTATGATGTTGCTAACGGGTGGAACTTCCATTCGGGATGTCATTGCCTTTCCAAAAACTCAAAAAGGAACTTGTATGATGAGTGAAGCGCCGGGGCCTGTCGATGCAAAACAATTGGAAGAACTAAAACTCAGGGTAGTCACTATCTAATATGGATGAAAGTTTTACATTTCAAGAAGAATCCCTCTACCAAACGGTTTGTGGGATTGGAGACAGCAAACTCCCGTTATGGGAAAGTCGACTCAATGTAAAACTCATTCCGAGAGGAAAATCTCTTATCATCCAAGGGAGCGAGGACCAAGTCCAAGTGGCCTTGGGTACCTTCCAGAAAGTGGAAGAAAATTTCAAACGTAGACCAGACAAAGCGGAGTATTCCTTTTTTGATATTGATTACCTTGTGAATAAGGTAAAAGACTCGAGTGGTGGTTGGCCGACTCCTGGTTCCTCTGACTTCCAAAAGGAAGGAGAGACCTGGACTCCGAGAGACAAAATTTTTGTCACCTTCAAAGGAAAACCCATCTTCCCTCGCACCAAAAACCAGGAAAGTTTTGTGGATAGCCTCCATAAAAACTACATTACCATAGCGATGGGACCTGCCGGAACTGGTAAAACTTTTTTATCCATAGCGACAGCCTGCCGGATGATGCAAACGGGGGAGGTGGACCGGTTGATTCTCACTCGTCCTGCTGTAGAAGCCGGGGAGAACTTAGGATTTTTGCCTGGGGATTTAACACAAAAAGTAAATCCTTATTTACGCCCCATCTACGATGCGTTACACGAATGTATTGGTTTTGAAAAAACCACTGAGTATTTACAAGTGGGTAAAATTGAAATTGCACCCATTGCTTTTATGAGAGGGCGTACTCTCTCTCATTCCTTTATCATTTTAGATGAAGCCCAAAACTGTACTTTACCTCAATTAAAAATGTTTCTCACTAGGTTTGGAAAAAATTCAAAAATGGCAATTTCCGGGGATGCCACGCAAATTGACTTGGCTCACGGGCGTTCCGGACTAGAAAAAACAGTGTATACGCTTCGTAATTTAAGCGGAATTGAAACGATTTTCTTTGGAAGAGAGGATATTACACGTCACCCCATCGTCGAATCGATTGTCAGACGATTTGAAGAAAACGAAAGTCTCTTCTCTAAAAAACCATGAAAAAGATTTTAGATTCCTCCATGACCCAAGTGACAGACTTCCTAACAAAAGTTAGGCCAGTTTCTGTAGTTCGAAACATCCAAATCATTTTGGTTTCGCTTACCCTTCTTTTTGTGACTTACGTACTTTCGATTCCTTTTTTTGGACAAACCAGTGTCAATACCGATCCGGATGGCTTATTTTCTGAAGGAAAAATTGCTCCTGAAACCATCCAATCGGTAAAAGAATTTTCTTACGAAGATACAGAGAAAACAAACGCGGAAAAACAAAAAGCTGCTGCCAGCGTTCCTTTTGCTTTTGATAAAGATTTTGGAATTTTAGTTGCTGGGATTGATACCAATCTTTCGGAAGATATCGAACTTCTCCGCACCATCCTAACAGAAGGAAAGGGAACACCTGCCATTGTAAAGGATCGGATCCCTAGATGGCGTAACCGCACCAATGAAGAAATCCAGGCCATCTTGGATTATCCAAAGAAAGACAAGTTAAAGAACTTCATCCAACAATATACCAACCTAATTTTTTCCAAGTACTGTATTGTAAAAGAAGACCTAAGTTTTGCCAAAGATTTGGACAAAGCGGGTGCTAAAATTCGTAACATTGGAACCCAAGACCAAACCTCCATCATTGACGGAAATTTAGTCATCCCCAGATCTCAAATTTATAAAGAGGGACCTGTTGCTTCCGTATTGTCAAAGTTAGCTTCGGAAAAATTACCCAATGTCTCTGAATCACTTCTGAAAGCTGTCTCTAGGATTGGATTGTACTATGTGTACTCCTATCCTGCATGTAATTACAACCCAGAGGAAACAGAAAATGCTCGTATGCGAGCGACAAACTCTGTCCCCGTTCAAAAAAGTCGGATCCAAGCCAATGAAGTGATAGTTCGTGCAGGAGACGTGATCACTCCCGAAGTGAAATTAAAGTTAGAGATGATGAATCGTTATGCAACAAGGGCTAACTTGGCATCGATTGTATCTATATTTCTCACACAATGCGTTCTGATTGTGATCGTGGGGTTTTATCTCATTCGTTACAGGCCCAACAGGTTGAATGATCTTTCCAGTAACTTAATTATCTTTTTTACACTTTGGATTGTGATCGCCTCCATTTACCTACTTTCAAAAGTTTTTTATGCGACTGACAATGATTTATCTGCAGTGTATTATTTTGGAATGTTTGTTCCTGTAGGGATGCTCTGTTTACTTCTTGGTTTTGTTTATGATGAACAACTTTCCATTGCGATTGGATTTTTTCTTTCCTTTGCTGTATTCTTTGCTTCTCGTTACAATCCGACCTCCTTTATGTTGGCTTTCACTGTTGCAGTAATGAGTTCCATTTATGGAAGGCGACTTCTCAAACGAATCGATTTTTTAAAGGCTGGTTTTTTACTTACATTTGTCCAAATCCTCATAACCACTGCCGGTTATTTATTTGATGGAAGAGAATTTTATGTATCAACTGGTGCTGGTTTTTATAGGGACTTAAGTAATTCCAATTTATTTCGAATCACGGTAATGTGTTTTATCAATGGATTTGCGAGTGCTACAGCGGTTCAGTTTTTACTTCCATTGTATGAATATGTTTTCAATATTCCTACTCGTTTCAAACTAATTGAACTTGCTGACACAGGTCATCCGCTTTTACAACAACTTCTCACTAAAGCCCCATCGACTTATACTCATACCTTTATGGTGGCAGCATTGTCTGAACGTGCAGCCCAAAATTTAAACTTAGATAGACTTCTTGTTCGAGTGGGTGTGTATTTCCATGACATTGGAAAAATTCCCAATGCTGGTTTTTTTGTCGAAAACCAACATTTGATTCCTAAACCTGAACATATTGATAAAAATAATCCTGCCCTTGCCGCGAAAACTGTCATCGATCACGTGTTAGATGGGATTGAAATGGCAAAAAAAGCAAGGCTTCCTCGTGAGATCATCAGTTTTATTCCCGAACACCACGGAACTTCCACCATGGCGTTTTTTTATCACAAGGCGTTGCAGGATATCTCTGCCTCTGCCAGAAAAAACATTAACAAAAAAGATTTTCAATACCCAGGCCCCAAACCACAAAGTAAAGAAACAGGGATTGTGATGATTGCCGATTCTTTGGAAGCCGCTTCACGTTCACTTGATGAGGTATCCCCCGAGAGTTTAGATGAACTCATTCGTAAAATTATCAATTCGAAGTTAGCGGAAAACCAATTGGATGAAAGTGGTCTGACCATTGGGGATTTAGAAATCATCAAAGCCAGTTTTAAGGAAGTTTTACTTTCTAGTTTACACCAAAGGCCGAAATACCCGAAACCAGAAGATACCAAAGCATTGGAAGCTGCTGGTTCAAAAAAAAATAAAAAATGAATTCTTCACTGATGGTTGTAACCCATTGGAATGATCAGTGGGGGAAATCTGAAATTCGATCCGAATTAGTATTGGAGAATTGTGAACGAATTCTTAAATTTTTAAGCCCCATGTTTTTACAATCTTTAGAACTTTCCATTTTGGTTGTGGATGATCATCTGATGCAAGAGATCAATTTGGAAAGAAGGGGACAAAACAAAACTACCGATGTTTTATCTTTCCCTCTTTATTCAGAATCACCTCCCATCCCCTTTCAGATCTTAGGTGAAGTTATCATCTCTATGGATACCTGCATTCTCCAAGCAAAAGAAATTGGACATAGTCTCGTGGATGAATTTTATCGCCTGCTTGTTCATGGAATTTTACATTTGTTTGGATATGACCATGAAACAAATGAAGAAGACGCCATCCTTATGCGTAAAAAAGAAGATGAGTGTTTGGATTTGGTGTTTGCAAGATAAATGGCCATTCGAAAAGAAAGAGGGATTGTCATCCAAAGTCGAGATATAGGTGATAGCGACAGAGTCATTAGTCTTGCTGGTGAAACGCAAGGTAGGATGCATTTTTTAAGTAAAGGAATTCGTAAGTCCAAACGTCGCGCCATCATCACCACTGAGATCGGTTCCCTTGTGGAACTAGATTATTATGACCAAGCAGAGAAAGATTGGAAGTCCATTAAAGAGATTCATATAGTGAACCGGTATGATGAATTAAAATCGGATTACTTGGGAACGTTGTTTGTACTATATTTGACAGAACTGACTTCGATGATTTACCCCGAAGGGGAAAGCCATCCCTTCCTTTTCCAACTTCTTTCGGGGAGTTTGGATACATCGAACGAAAAGGGTTTTCAGAAACAAATCCTCCCCTTTTTTAAATTGCGGGCTCTCTCGCATATGGGTCATTTCCCAACGGAATTCTATTGCCATACATGTGGGGAAGAGGTCCTTTCGAAACCGGCAGCTTATTTTTCTGTGGATGAGCGTGAATTTTTATGTTCCGATTGCCATCCTATCCCCAAAGATCATTTGCCTGTTTTGAAACTATTTCATACTATGTTATCAAAGAAATTTTCAAACGTAGTGAGTATCTTCCCTCGGGAAACGGAGTATAGGGATGGGGATCTGATTTTGAATCAGTTTTTGCGTTCTTTATTTGGAAAAGAGTTAAAATCATACTTCGAGTTTTACAAAACAATAGGTTATTTATGAATTCTATCACTAAAACAATTTTACTTTGTATGACTCTCTCTGTTTTTTTTGCTTTGGTCCAACTTCTCTTAAAGGGAGAGGATTTACGAAAGAACAGAAAAAATATAACGGGAAAGGAAAAATCCGAAACTTTCCAAACCACACTCAGAGAAGAAAAAGAAAGTATCCCACATTTTGTAACTAGGTTCAAACAAAGAAGTTTTGAACTTTGGCAAAACTCAGACAAACTTAAGATGGAAATCAAATATTAGAAATGAACGCAAATCAATTATTAAAACAACAAGTGCTTTCTGAATTAGAGAAAGCAATCGATGTCTACCTAGAAAAAAATAACCTCAATTCTGCTAAAGATAACTTGAAGATCCGAATCGAATACTCCAGGGATGAAAAGTTTGGGGACTATTCATCTCCCTTTGCTTTAGAAAATAAAAATATACTAAGTAAAAATCCGAAAGAAATTGCGGAAGCGGTTCTTTTGGAAATTCAAAATAATTCTATGTTTGAGTTTGTTACTTTTTCACCACCCGGTTTTATTAATTTTCGAATCCATCCGGAATATTTAAACCAGTATGTAGCATCTACAATGTCAGGCGGTGTTCAATTTGCAGAGACTTCTAAGAAAGAAAAAATCCTACTTGAGTTTGTTTCTGCCAATCCAACAGGACCTATGAATATTGTTTCCGCTAGGTCTGCGGCTTATGGGGATGCACTGGCAAACTTACTCACAAGTCTTGGTCATAATGTCAAACGAGAGTTTTATGTGAATGATTATGGAAACCAAGTGTATTTGCTTGGTGTTGCAGTTTTACTTCGCATTTTTGAAACAAAGGGAGATCAAATCAGTTTCCAGGAAGAAGAATCTGAAGAACCGGTGATTGAACTCATCAAAAAAAGAATTTTGCCTAAGGAAAGTTACCGAGGCGAATACATCAAAGACATTGCCCTTCTATGTTTGGAAGATCAAACAAGAACCAAACATATATTTGATTCTGTAGCAGCTGAAAAATGGGACGAGGTGATCGATTTTCTTTCTCGTTATGCGGTGGAATATAATTTAGGTCGCCAAAAAGAAGACTTAGCTCTTTTTGGGGTGAATTTTGATTTGTTCTTTAGTGAACGTAGCCTCCATGAAGCGGGTGATGTGGAGAAGGTACCTTCTCTTTTAAAAAAAGAAGATGTGACTACCATTGATGGAAAACTCCACTTCCTATCTACTCTGTATGGCGATGATAAAGATCGTGTGATTCGTAGAGAAGATGGTCGTCCCACTTACCTGATGGCTGACATTGCTTACCATTACAATAAGTTCGCACGAGGATTTGATACTCTGATTGATATTTGGGGACCCGATCATTACGGATATATCGCCAGATTAAAAGGAGCAGTGCTATCATTTGGAAAAACGGATGATAGTTTTCGAATTCTTATCGCCCAACAAGTCAATCTAATTGAGAACAAAGAAAAAGTTAAAATGAGTAAACGTTTGGGTATTTTTCAAACTATGAGAGACTTACTTTCTTATTTGGGTAAACAAGGTAGGGATGTGGGTAGGTATTTTTTCCTGATGAGAAGCTCTGATGCTCCTCTTGATTTCGATTTGGATTTAGCCAAAGATGAATCCGATAAAAATCCTGTTTTTTATATTCAATATGCACATGCCAGAATCTGTTCTATCTTTCGGGAATTACAAGTTCCGATGGATTTAAAACCTCTCCAACCAGAAGTGAATGTGGAATTTCTAAAACAAGAAGAGAGGACTCGTCTTCTCTTTTGGGTGGCAAGATTACAAGAAGAAGTATTTGATACAGCGACGAGTTTCGAACCGCATAGGCTTACAAACTATCTGCAATCACTCAGTAAGTCGTTCACAAGGTTCTATTCTCAAAAAGACAACCGAATCAAAGACAAAATGGGGAAAGAAAGAGATACACTCCTTGCCCTGGTATTGTATACCAAGTTGGCATTAGAAAGTGGACTCAAACTACTTGGAATTTCTGCTCCCGAAAAGATGTCCAAAGAAGAGATTTAACAGAAGTTCAATGGAAGCACCCTACATTGTCATTATCGCAACGGGTTCAGAGATAACCGCTGGTCGTAGTTTGGACACAAACTCTGGTTGGATGGCAAACCAACTTTTTGAACTTGGTTGGAGGGTAAAAAAGTTCATCGCTTTACCTGATGATCCAGGTCTCATTCTTTCTGAATTACAAAACTTGAAACAACTAGCAGAGTCAAGGCCTGTACTTGCCATAATGACTGGTGGCCTTGGCCCCACAGAAGACGATTATACATTGGAAACGGTTTTGAAACTGAATGGAAAGAAATCTTATGCAGTAGAAAAGGCGAAGATTCGTTTGCAACGAATTTATGAATCAAGAGGAAAACAATATAGCGATATTCTACCGTCTGTGATTCGACAAACTCATGTACCTGAAGATTGCAAAACTTTAGACAATACAGTGGGGATTGCTGTTGGGTTTGTGGAACCGATTGGGACAGATTCCTATTTGGTTTGTATGCCAGGGGTTCCTTCCGAAATGAAGGAGATGTTTACGAGAAAGTTAGTCCCCGAACTCAAACGCATTTACCCCCGTGAAAACTTAGTCCAAAAAACCAAATGGCTTTGGAATATTGGGGAATCGTTGTACCAAAAAGATTTTGTGGAAACCCATCGGAATGAACTTTTCGAAAATGTGGAGTGGGGAGTTACGGCAAACCGAGGTTATATCAAATGTATCTTTCAATCTACTGATTCTAAAAACTTGGATACAATCATCCAGAGGTTAGAAGGGCAGTATCCTAAGATTATTTCTGATGATGTTTTCGAATTCGTTCATGAAAATTTACGATCTCAAAAATTAACCATCGCTGTGGGAGAAAGTTGCACTGGTGGTTTACTTGGAAAAAAACTAACCGACTTCCCGGGATCTAGTTCCTACTTTATAGGCGGATTTTTAACTTATTCGAATGAGATGAAAAAATCACTCATCGGTGTTCCTAACGAACTGTTATTGCAGTTCGGTGCGGTGAGTAAAGAAACTGCAGAGGCCATGGCGAAAGGAATTTTTGAAAGAACAAAGGCGGATTACTGTATTTCTATCACAGGGATTGCAGGGCCTGATGGTGGGACCAATGAAAAACCATTAGGAACCGTTTGGATTGGATTAAAAATTCCGGATGGATCTATTCAAACACACTCCTATCTTTTTCCTGGAAACAGGGAAGGAATTCGAGAAAATGCGAGCAATACTGCCTTATTTTTATTATACCAGTCTTTAAAACAAAGGAACGTTTAACATGTGGCAGACGATTTTCTATTCATTTGGTTTTTTTCTATTATTCTTTTATAGTTGGGATGTGGACTTAAATTTTGTTCCCAACATTCGTGAAACTTGGGTATGGAACAGTGAAGGAAGGTTTGGAACCGCTTCTCCTAAAATTGGGGAAGATCCTCTGAAAACTATCAACGGATATAAAGTCGGGAGCAGATACTATTCTTTTCGAACCTCGAAATTTTTGGATGCGGATCCCAAATTTTTAGTCGACTTCCCTTTACTTTCTAATGGGTATTTATTGTATGAAAAGATAGGGGATGAAGTAAACTTTTTCTCTGATGGAGGAGAACTATTCTGGAAAAAACCAATCAACTCTTATCCAAGGAGTGGATACTTTGCCTCTCCTGTATTGTATTTATCGGGTGATAATAACACCGTATTTCTCATGGATGAAAGCGGGAATCGAGTCGGTAAATCAGAGTTAAATGGACGATTTTTAACCGATTACCAATTTGATTCTCAAAATAAAGGTGTAATTGTTCTATTTTCTGGTGGTGAATTGTACCGGTTAGATGAAAAAGGAAATGTTCTCTTTGAAAAGGAATTATCCAAAGATAAAAAGGATTGCTTTTTTAAATCCGTTTCCCTATCTCCCGATGGAAAATTTTCATCGATTCATTATTCCTTGTTAGATAAGGATTTTATTGAGGTACTAGATGAAACAGGTGAAACGGTAGAAGAGTTTCCTTTGCCCAAGTTCTATCCACACAAACTTTATTTTGTCACTGGAAATGATGGATCTGTGATTTTTAATCTCCCTGACTCCTTGGCATTTTACAAGGATGGAAAATTGGTTTGGGAGAAAAGCAAATCCAAGGTCGGTGGGGTATACCAATCCATTTTTAATACGGATTCGATTTATGTGGCTATTACAGAATCAGAAATTCAATTTTTTAATACAAAAGGAAGTTTGATTCGTTCGAAAAAACTTCCCCCTTCGGAATTACCGGTTCGATTTTTTCCAGGAAAAACTAATTCAGCATTTTATATGCAGTCTAAATCCGATTTGATGCAATTTCAAGTTTTTTGATTTTATTCTGGTGTAAGCAAATAAAGTTTTCAATCCGAATCGGATTTAATTCAATTAGGTCTAGGTTTTGTATCCACTTCGTAAATGGAAAGTGATTTGAAACCAGTCCGTCCCTCTCTGTTGATCATCGCTATGGTTTCTGTACAAACTCCCGGTTCAATATTGAAGATGAGTTGGTCTGAAATTTCCCGACAAATATATAATCCACGACCATGGCTATCTTCGAGTCCTTTGGGAAAACCTGTAGAATCATCAATACTAATATGTCTGTCTAATCTGTGTAAAATTTCCTCTTTTCGAAGAGAGCCAAATTGATCCCTCACTACAATAAAAATAGTACTTTCTGTAACCCCATATCCAATTAAAAAATAATCGTCTGGCATTAGTTGGATATTGTCCAAGGGAACTACCATATCATGGCTTGGAATTTCGAATTGGTATTTGTATTCTCCTTCATGAGTGCGAGGAGCTCGAATCATTGCATTCGAAGTGAGTTCTTCTAATACTTGTTGGATGGCTTTCGGTGCTCCCAACTGGATTAGATTTTTTGAAATCTTCCCACATAGGATGGAGCGGTCTTGGTCTGATTTGATCTGTTTGTAAATGATGCCGTTTGTTGGGGCTTCTTCAAATTCACTATTGATGTTTTCGCTATGAACTTTGAAATCATTGGTGAAGTATTTTTCAATCCCGAAGATATCTTTGGAGAGGAGTTTTTCTACCATTACTTCGATTAGGTGGATATCCAAAAAACTATATTTGGGAATGATATTCCAAATATGAAGGTCTTTCGCATATTTAATGTATTCGTTGATATTGTAAGCAGTCATCAGAGCATACAATACATTAGGAAATTCTTTTTGGATAAGTTTGACTAAATCAATTCCCGATTTGCCAGGAAGACGAATGTCTGTAATGGTTAAGTCAATTTTTTCGTTGGTGAGATACCAAACGGCCTCTTCAAAATGTTCAGCACCAAATACATTAAATTTTGTGCTGAGTAAATCCATAATCGCTTCGCGAATGGAGTGGATATCTTCAACAATAAGGATTGATTTTTTCATGGATTTTGCTCCGTGATATCGTTCGTAAGAGGAAAGGAAATGGTGAAACGAGTTTTTTGTTCTACCGATTTCACTGAGATATTACCATCATGTTCTTTGACAATGGAGTGACAGATCGAGAGTCCAAGCCCTGTTCCTGTTCCCGATTTATTACTCGTAAAAAAGGGATCAAATATCTTTTGTATGATTGCATCAGGAATCCCACCCGCATTGTCTTCCACAATGATATGGAGCCAGTTTTTTGTTTTTCGAAGTTCAATCGAAATCTCTCCCGGCCTATAGTCAAAGGCTTGAAGTGAGTTACGAAATAAATTCATAAACAAACGTTCCATCTTCCCTGGGTGAAAAGGAAATTGGTATTCATAATCGCAGGAGATTCGCCAAACAATGTTTTTACTCAAATGGGGATAAAGACGGATTACTGTATCTTTGGCACGGTTGATCGTTTCAACAATATCTCCGAGAGTTACTTTTACTTTATCTGTTTTTGCAAAAGAGATGATATCGGAGACGATGATCGCAGCTCTCGAAATATCATTTTTAATCATATCCAATCGTTTTTCAATTTGTTCCGGTGGTTGGTTTTGCCAATTGGCCTTTAGATTTTGTAATGTTAGACTAATTCCTGTTAATGGATTATTTAGCTCATGGGCAATTCCGGAAATTAAAATTCCAAGAGAGGCAAGGTTACGCATCCGAAATGACTCTTCTTCTTTGTCCCTTTGTTTGGTAACATCGGAGATTTTTTCCACCATCCAAAATAGGTCTTCTTGTTTGGGGTAGGGGTAAAATTCAAGGAGTAGAGTTTGTTTTTTATCTTCCGATCGAAAGAAAATCTCCCGAGTGATGGGAGTGGAATAGGTTTGGTTTTTATCTTTTGGTTTGACGTTGATTTTCGGGCAATAGGGGCAGATGTCACTTCGTTGGTACAAAACTTCATAACATTTACGATCAAGAAGTTCGTCGTATTTATTGTTTTTGGCAAATAGGATGGTAGCCAAATTGGCCCTTTGGATATTAAAATCCGAATCAATGAGAACTAGTGGGTCCTGCACCACATCATAAATGGCTTCTAGTTCGCGTGCTTTTTCCGCAACTTTCTCAACGGATGCAGAGTCGCTATTTTGAGAGTTCTCAGGCAAAATCAATACCCTAAAGACTGGTTCAATTGTTTGAACATGGATTTTTGGCTTTTATTACCACCAGTTTTTTGTAAGGCGGAGATAGAGGCAAGTTGGCTATGAAAGTCTAAAAGAAATTTAATATAAAAATCTTTTTTGAAATCATTACGTTCTCCTTTGATTTCATCATTACGGAGGGAGGAGAGGGGAAAACTATCTGATCCATCAATGCCAGAAAAACTAATCACCATATCATTGAGTGATGTGTCCAAGGGGGATGTATCTGAAATTTTGGTTTTTGTTTTTTGTTCGATCTCTGTATCTTCTGTAATCACCGATACTTCCACTTTAGAAAGAACGGATCCATTAAATTCTAGAAGGATGGATTTTTCTTCCGAATGTTTGATTCGATTTTTGTTTTGTGGGTCTGGATCTACTTTATACTTACGAATCCGAATCCCGGTTCTGTTGGGATAGGTTCCAATAAAACTTATGGTTGTGTTGGCAGGTAAAGAAGTGAGGTGTTCGTAGGTAAGAAGCTCCCTAGCTTTAGCGATTTCTCGGTAAAGGCTAAGGATTTCCTTATCTAATCTATTTTCTTTTTCGGAAATGCCAGTCTCTGAGAGGAGACCGACACTAAAGAAGAATAAATTAAGGAGTAGTAGGAGCCGGTACTTCGGAAGGTGTTCCATCAGTTTCTACCGGGGCTTCTAAACTTGGTTCTAGATCGGGAACTAAAACTTCGTCTTTTTTAGCGAATACAAAAGAAAGTGCCAAAGAGAGAACGATAAAAAGAATCGCTGCCACTCTTGTGGTTTTTGTCATCACATCAGCAGTGGATGCTCCAAATACTGATTGACTCGCGGTTGATCCACCTAACATTCCTGCGCTTCCGCCTTTTCCAGTTTGGATCATGACAAGAAGGATGAGAAAGAGTGAAAGTAGAATAAAAAGTGTGAGGATGGTTCCTGCAAAAAATCCCATAATGTTTCCTTATTTCAAAAGTCCTAAAAATGAATCTAATTTTTGACTGGCTCCTCCCACGAGGCCACCGTCTATGTTTGGTTTGGTGAGTAGATCTTTGATATTGTCCGGTTTTACCGAACCACCATAGAGAATTTGAATTTTCTCAGCGATCGCACTGGCACCTACAAATAAATTACCAATTTCCTTTCGGATAAAGGCATGTGCTTCTTCTGCTTCTACAGGTGTTGCCACCTTTCCTGTTCCTATGGCCCAAACAGGCTCATAAGCAATCACAAGATTAACGAAGAGGTCACTTGTAATGTCTTTGAGTCCTTTTTTGATTTGGTCTTCTAAGACAGTAAATGTATTTCCTTTTTCTCGTTCTGCCCAGGTTTCTCCCACGCAGTACACCACGCGAAGTCCCGCTTTTAAAAAGTGAGAAATCTTTTGGTTATCAAACTCGGAAGTTTCCCCGAGGAATTGGCGTCTTTCGGAGTGACCCACAAGAACGGTAACGATTCCAAGTTCCGCAAGTTGCACGGGAGAAATTTCCCCGGTCATTGCCGTGAGTCCCGATTGGTAGGCATTTTGTGCTCCAACAATCAGTTTGGATCCTTTGGCAATCGAAGCCACAGATTCCAAGTGGAGAGCACTTGGAAAAATCATCACTTCATGAGCTGAGGTTTCGCTTGTAGCTACCAATCCTTTGGTGATGGTAATGGCTTCCGCCAAAGTCAGGTTCATCTTCCAGTTTCCAGCAATGATCTTCTTTCTCATCTTAATTTTCTTCCTTAGGGAGTAAACATTGAACGCCAGGAAGGGCCCGTCCTTCTAAAAATTCTAAGGAAGCACCACCACCCGTGGAAATATGAGTGATTTTGTCGGCCACACCTGCTTTGTTCACAGCAGCAATCGAGTCCCCGCCACCCACAACCGTTTTGGCTTTGGATTTACTGATGGCTCTGGCAATTTCGATGGTTCCTTTGGAGAATTTATCCATCTCAAAAACACCCATAGGTCCGTTCCAAAGAATGGTCTTTGCTTCTTTGATCGCCTTTACGTAATTGTCGATGGTTTTAGGCCCAATGTCCATTCCCATCCAACCATCGATGATCCCCATTTTGTCTACGGATTTGGTTTTGGCATTAGGATCAAAAGCATCGGCAATGATATGGTCCACGGGGATTTGGAGGTCAACCCCTTGGATTCCTGCACGGTCAATCAGTTGGAAGGCTTGGGATTCAAATTCCGGTTCCACAAGCGACTTTCCCACGGGAACCGCTCTGGATTTGAGGAACGTATAAGCCATTCCCCCGCCAATGAGGAGGTGGTCTACCTTCTCGAGGAGATTTTTTAAAATAGCAAATTTAGAACTGACTTTGGAGCCACCAACGATGGCCACAAAGGGACGTTCCGGTTTGGCAAGTAGGCTACTCAAAACTTCGATTTCTTTTCGCATGAGGAGTCCCGCAAAAGCCGGAAGTAAGTGGGCCACACCTTCTGTGGAGGCATGGGCACGATGAGCAGTTCCGAAGGCGTCGTTCACATAGACATCTGCTAGTTTGGCAAGTTCTTTGCAGAAACCAGCAGCATTTTCCTCTTCTTCTTTATGGAAACGAAGATTTTCTAAAAGGAGGATTTCTCCTTCTCCGAGGGCATTCGTCATCTTTACCACTTCAGGGCCAATCACAGATTCCGAGAAACTGACTTTGGTTTTGACAAGTTCGGAGAGAACATCAAACACCGGTTTCATGGAATATTTGGCCTCAGGGCCGCCTTTGGGGCGACCTAAATGGCTTCCGAGAACAAGTTTTGCTCCTTTGGAAATCAGTAATTCCAAAGTGGGAAGGGTTTTTTCAATCCGAGTTCTGTCCGTAGCCTTGCCGTTTTCGACAGGGACATTGAAGTCCACACGAACAAAAACTCGTTTTCCTTTTAGATTTTGGTCTTCTAGAAGAGGTAATTTCATCTTAGCCTTTTTTTGCCATGTAACGTACGAGGTCTAAAACTCGGTTCGAGTATCCCATTTCATTGTCATACCAAGAAACCAGTTTGAAGAAAGTAGAACTAAGTTCAATACAAGCATCTGCATCAAAGATAGAAGAACGAATGTCTCCAAGGAAGTCGTTCGAAACCACCATATCTTCTGTGTAACCAAGGATTCCTTTCATGGAACCTTCGCTTGCTTCTTTCATTTTCTTTTTGATTTCAGCTAAGCTAGTTGGTTTTTCTGTGCGAACGGTTAAGTCCACAACGGATACGTCTGGAGTGGGAACTCGGAAACTCATACCAGTGAGTTTTCCGTTCACTTCAGGGATACAAAGTCCGACTGCTTTGGCAGCACCAGTCGATGCTGGGATGATGTTTTGAGCGGCACCACGTCCACCACGGAAGTCTTTTTTAGAAGGTCCGTCAACGGTCGGTTGGGTTGCTGTCATCGCATGGATGGTAGTCATCAGTCCTTCTACGATTCCAAAGTTGTCAAGAACCACTTTTGTGATCGGAGCCAGGCAGTTCGTTGTACAAGATGCATTGGAGACTACATTGTCTTTTGCTGAATCATATTTTTCATGGTTCACACCCATTACAAAAGTAGGGATGTCTTTGTCTTTTGCGGGAGCAGAGATGACCACTTTTTTCGCACCGGCTTTGATGTGTTTTTCGGCACCCACTCGGTCCGTAAAAAGACCAGTAGATTCGATTACAAAGTCCACTCCGAGTTCTTTCCACGGAAGTTTTTCTGGGTCTCTTTCGGAGAAGGTTTTTACTTTTTTGCCATCGATAATGATTTCGTTGTCTGTGTGAGATACTTCACCGTCAAAACGACCGTGAGTAGAATCATATTTAAATAAATAAGAAAGGTTGTCGGGTGTAACTAAATCGTTGATTGCAACGAATTCTAAATTGGGATCTTTGATTCCGGAACGAAGCACCAGCCGTCCGATGCGACCAAAACCATTGATTGCGATTTTTACCATGAGTTTCTCCTAAAAGGCTCGTATCTAGAGATGAAACGATTTTTTAATTACAGGATTTCGAGTTCAGGGTCTCTGTCACTCATTTTAAGCCCTAAACTTGCGTAGAAGCCTTAAGAATTTGGGAATTTCTGAGGGGCTGTCTCCGTGAAACCTGACTCTGGTTCCGTCCAATAAAAGGTCTCCAATGACTAGGAAAGACTTAAAAGGCGATTTAAACCGAGCGCGGACCGAACAAAAGATTTTGGCCCAGGTCTCCTCTCATCCAGCGATTCGTTCTGGAGATATTCTTTCGCTTTCGACACTCATCACAAAGTCTGTAGCTCATCTTTTGGAGATAGAACGGGTTGGTGTCTGGCTTTTTAACGAAGCAAAAGACGAACTCCATAATGTAGATATTTATTATTTATCGAAAGAAACCCATGGATTTGGTGCTATTTTGAAGGAGATTGAATTTAGAGAAGAATTTCAATATTTAGTCACTGAAAAATATGTGGATGCAAGTGACCCTTATGCGGATCCGAGGACCAAAGGATTTATTGAATCTTATCTAAAACCTAACAACATTACATCCATGTTAGATGGTGTGATTCGAATCGGAGAAGAATTGATTGGAGCTATCTGTTTCGAACATGTTGGAAAAAAACATATCTGGACAGAGGACGAAATCATCTTTTCTAGTCAACTAGGGGATCAAATCGCTCTTACAGTAAGTAACTTAAGAAAGAATGAAATCAATAAAGAATTAAAAGAGCGTGAAAGAGAGTTACGTGAACTGAACGAAAGTTTGGAAAATCAGGTGCAAGAAAGGACAAAAAAATTACAAAATTCTAATGCGGAATTGGAATTAACAATCGCGAGTTTAAAAAAAGCTCAGGATCAATTGATTTTGTCTGAAAAGATGGCAAGCCTTGGACAATTGGTCGCTGGAATAGCGCATGAAATCAACAATCCCATTGCGGCAATTCATGCCTCGACACAAACTCTAAAAGAAACACTTTTCGAATCCGATTTATCTTTGTTTCAAAAAGAACTTCGAGACCTCATTCCTTCATTTCAAAAACAGAAATTATTCCTCAGCTGTTTAGAAGTTCTGAAATCTAGAGTGGAAATGATATCTGGAAAAGAAAGGATGAGGCGAAGGAAGGAAATTGAAACCTGGCTTAGGTCAAAAAAGATTCCTGAAGCTTTTTCCTTTAATTTGATCGATTCTGGCTTCGACTTAAACATATTAGAAGAATTTGAGATTTTATTTCAAGATTCAGATGTATTTGCCATTATTGCTTTGTTAGCTGAAGAGATCACTGTTTTTCAATCACTGAGCATCATGCAGTTGGCTGTTGAACGTGCAAGTAAAATGACCTTTGCTTTAAAGAATTTTGCTAGGTTCGAAATATCTTCAGAACCGGTAAAATTTAATCTGTTGGAAAATATTGAAACGGTCATTATTCTTTACCAAAACCAATTCAAAAAAAATGTAACCTTGATCAGGGAATACGACTATGTTCCTATATTGGAAGGTTATCCAGAAGAATTATTGCATCTGTGGACGAATCTAATCTATAACGGACTGCAGGCTATGGTTTTCCAAGGAGAGATGAAGATTTGTACAGAAGCGTTTAATGGAATGGTTCGAGTGACAGTAGAAGACACAGGGCCTGGGATTCCTGAAGAAGTCAAAGACAGGATATTTGAGCCATTTTTTACAACTAAATCTTCTGGGGAAGGTAGTGGGTTAGGACTTGATATTTGCAGAAAAATTGTAGAAAGACATAAAGGAAATATACATTTTGAATCCAAACCGGGAAAAACAAAATTTTTTGTTGATCTTCCTTTAATCACTAGAACCTAATCTATGTTTGTTTTTATCATAGAGACCGACAAGTAATTTGTCTCCGTCAGTTTTTCCTTCTAGAAAACGAATCCCCGCATATTTTGCTTCCATATAAAGCTCCGCATCGCCTTCTTGGAAAAAATAGGACTCTGCTCCGATTTTAAGATCATAATCACTTCGATAATATTGTAAACAAAACTCGGAAGCTTTGAGGTTACCAAAAGAAGACTGCAATCGAATGGGTACAAACACATCCGCTTGGATCTGAAAAACAAGACAACCGCGATTGGGTGCCCCTGCATTTTCTTCCCCTTCTAAAAGACTCCAGTCATAATTAAGAACCATATAATCCCCTTGGAATAGAGACCTGGGATCTTTGGGAAGAAGAGGGAGAAATACTAGTCGCCCATCCTTTTGGATGCTTTCTTTTTTTATTATAGCCTGTGTAAAAATGCCAAATAATAAAAGTAAGTTGAAAATAAGGAGAAGCGATATTTTTTCTTTCATCTTTTTTTACCCATTGGCGAGAAACGTAAACAAACATAAGCTCCGAAAAATAAGAGAGAGGAACCTAACATCATTTTTGATTTTTCTAAAAGGGAGGTATCCAGGTCGTAATAAAAAGCAAAATAAAATAAACCAAGAGAAACCCAGGCCAGGTAAGAAAGGAAAGTAACCCCGCTCGCAAATCCAATGAGAAGTAGGAAAAAAGAAGCAATGATTCCAGGAGTTTCGACTGTGGGAAAAAAAATAAGTCCAAAAAAAAGAATCACAAAACCGAGAGTCAGGGATTTAATTTTCGTATTCAGTTCTTTATACAGTAAAACACTTCCCGCAAAAAAGAAAACTAAAGATTGGAACTCTGCAATTTTTGGATTTTCTTTTAATTCTGGTAAAAAGGAAAATCCGGCCAAACATAAAAGCGCTATACTAAGAGAATAGGGAAGGCTTGCGAAGTTTTTTGGTAATTTTTTAAGAAACGTGTAACGGTATACTAAAAACAAACAAACCACTGTTAGAATAGGGATAAGGAATAGAATTTTGTATTCATAAAGCAAAACACTTGAAACTACAAAAAAAAGAATGGGTGATAAAAACCTTTGTATGGGATTGGAAAATAGGAAAAAGAAGGTAAGTTGGAAAATTAGAATGATCCAAAGGATAGAAGTATCTTCGAGTTTAAAAATATCATACAAACCAAAGAGAAATAAAAAGAATCCTTGGTATAAAAAGGAAAAAAAGACGGATCCATAACTTTGTTTTTTTCTCTCCCTTGAGAAAAAAGATAACAGGGAAACTGCCATCATTATAAATAAACCCAAAAAAAGATCGAGTTGTTTGTTGTTCAAAAGACCAAGGACAACCAAACAAAGTAGAAAAAAAGCTCCAGCAAGAACGGATCCAAAAAAACTTAAAAGTTCAATGTACCAAGGATATTTCACTCGTTGCCTTCTTCGATGGATTTAAGCTTTCGTAGGTTTTGTAGATGCGAAACAGCCCAGATCGTATAACCTGTGATGAAAAGACCAAATTGCAGAAAACTAACGGCTGAACTATAAGCCCAAACTTGAAAGATGTCGGCGGATTTTAGTATCACTTGACCGAGCCCAAAGAGTAAAATAAAACTTAGGTTCATCAACCGAAATCGAAACCATCGGTAAAAGGAATAAAAAACACCAACAAAAACGACTGGTAATAAAATTTGAAAAAATAAATAAGTATAGCCAGATTCTATTTCTTTATGATTCCTAAATAAATTTAAGTTTACTAGATGAAGAAAACCTAAAGCCAAAAAAAGTCCAAGACCAGATAGAAATGATTTAGTTTTTTCCGAAAAAAGATTGGTTTGGATCCAATCAAAGAGGAGAACCGTTCCACCAAAGAGTAGTGAGGTGATGCTAAATAAAATAGGAGATTCGTTTCCGTCTACCTGCGCGGAATATAAATAGACTGTGGTGGAACTAAGAACCATCCAAAGACCTGCCACTACTCCTGATCGGGAAATTGGTATTAAGAGAAGGGTGAGTGCCGCCCAACCCAAAAAAAGATCATAAACATCTGCCCCTGTTTGGTAAATTTGACCAAAGATTATAAGTGCAGATCCTGTTAGAAAAAAAATAAGGACAAGGCCCATTTCGAAGTAAAGGAATTTCTTCCGAAAGAAAATGGTAAAAAAATAGGCGAGAAGGATTAGAAATCCAACGAGACCAAACTTCACAATTCGATCGAGAAGGTTCCAGTTAAACGCAACTAGGAAAAAAATTCCAGAAAGGAAGAGGGCAGTTCCAATCAGTAGTAAACTGGATTCAAAAAAATGAATCCAATCTTCTACACTCTTTTTTACCATAAGGCAGCGATTACATGACTTTCTTGGATCACACCTAAGGTTCTTGAATCCACTCCCAATTCTCTATTGTCAGCGAGTACGAAAAAAGATTTTTCGGGAACTGTCAGCTTTGGCATATCATCAGATTCTGTTTTTCCTTGTGGGATGAGGGGAATGTCGTTTGATGCGGATTCGGGAAAACTTGTCGGATCGAGAATAGTACCATTACGAAAAACCATTCGCTTCTGTACATAAATACTGTCCCCTGGTTTGCCTACAATTCTTGCAATCAAAACGGATTCGGGATCGAGAGGGGAACGAACCAATACAATATCACCAATTCCTAGGTGTTTGGATCGAAACAAACGATTGAAGTATGCTGTGGATCCATTTTTTAAAGTGGGTTCCATAAACTGGTTTTGAATGTGAACGGGAGTGATGACATAGTATTTAACTAAAATAGCAGAGACAAGTCCGACAAAAAGCGGAATGAGGAATGCGTATAACCTGGTTTTGAATGGAACTTTGTTTTTCGATTTAGACATGGAAATAGTTAATCTCTCTTCGTAGGCTTTCGGATAATTGATTCATGGTTTGAGAACTGGATTTGGTTCCTTCACTGGACATAGCAGTGGTTTGTGCGTGGTTATTGATTTCCGACATAGATCTTGAAATTTCGAGCATTGCCATTTTCTGTTCGTCGGTGGCTTCCTTGATCATCTCAGAGAGTTCTCGAATTTGAGTGACACCTTCATTGACTTCTTCGTTGGTTTCAATTTGTTTTCGCACGACAGAACGAATCTCTTTTGTCATTTGGTTGATGGAATTGACTCCAGAAATGGTTTCACTTAAAATCACTATTGACTGATCAATTTTCTCCTGGCCTTGTTGGATCTCACCTTCGTTCTGTTTAATGAGCTCTTCAATCTCATCAATCGACTTCGCTGTTTTATCTGCAAGTTTGGAAATTTCGTCAGCAACCACAGCAAATCCTCTTCCACTGGCACCAGCTCTTGCAGCTTCAATGGCGGCATTCAATGCCAGTAAATTGATTTGTTCGGAGATATTGTGAATGATTTCAACAACATTGGTCATCTCTGAAGAAGATTGGAAAATTTTATCCATGGAGAGTTTCATCTCACCCAGAGACTTTTCACCTAACTTTGCATCGTTTGTGATCTCTTCCACTCGCACGTCGGCAATTTGAAATTTTTTGTCAATTTCAGAAACAGCCCCGTTGAGTTCTGTCATTTTTTTCATCAGGGAAACCAGGGTAAAGGATTGGGTTTCTGTTCTTTGGGCTACACTTTCAATTCCCGCTGTAATCTCCTCGACGGATGCAGATATTTCTTCACTACTTGCGGCTTGGTTTTGAGCAGCGTCCGAAAGGGATAACATTGACTCATAAATATCTGAACTTGTGTTTGTAAGTTCATTGGATACAGTTTGTGTTTGGTTTACAATTTGTCGTAACTTGGTTTGGAAATCAAACATGGCGTTTGCCATACTTCCAATTTCATCTCGACTAGAATCATAAAAATCTGATTGTAAATTGCCTTTGACCATTTCTGAAATTCTAACTTTGATTCTTTCTAAGGGTTGTAGTTTGGATTCAATCACAAGAACTGTGACAATCCCAATGAGTAAAACAACAATAATCGAAATTCCGAGAGTAGTAAAAAGACTTGTAAGTGTTTTTTCATACAACTCTGCATTTTCAAAAATACAATAGATGATGTAATTGAACTCAGGATTTTTGACATAAAAAATCCTTTTTAAAGTTCCATCTTCAGTAGAATCTGCAAAACCTAGAGCTTCTTGTTTTTGGAAAGGGATATCAAAAACTAACTTTGTTTTGGCGTTGTTTCCAATTTCTTTTTTATTGGTGTAATAAACTATAGTTCCATCACCATCAAAAAAACCCACCTGTCCAGATGTTCCAATTTTTATATTTCCTAGAATAAAACTGGAAAGTTTGCCTATATTTAAAAATCCACCAACATAACCTAAAAACTGATCATTCTGATATACGGGGAGTGTATAAGGGGAAACAATATCACCTGAAATACGAGAACGAATGCTTGTATGTCTAAGGGGGCCTTGTCTTGCAAGCCCTACATCTTCTATGAAAAATATCGATCCTGTTTGGGAACGATCGTATTCATTCGTGGATACAAAAATACCTTCTTCTGGTTTGTAATAAAAGAGAGCTTCCACTGCGTGGTTTGTACTCTTTAATTGGATTTCGTTTAACACTGCACGGATTCCTTGCAGGTCTTTTTTGATGATTTGGTCTTTTAATTTATTTTCTGCAAAAATAGAAAGGGTGAGTCTATCTCGGAAATCAACGAGAGTGACACGCATTAAAGTTTCCGAATCCATTACGGCTTGTTCCATACTGGAATGAACCAGATCCAACTCTTGTTTGAAATTCATTCGGTAGTTTACTATAAATAAAACAAGAATTGCTGCAAAAAAAGAAAGTACTGTTTGAAACCCAAGATTTCTGGAAAGTTTTCTAGTATTGATTCTTTTGTTATGATCGATGCGGATGGAGAGAAGGATTCCTTTGATATTGAATTTGTTTTCTACATAATCGATAAAAATGGATTGGAAGATGACGGTAAAAGCAAGTGTGAGAAAAAGACCAATTGCCATTTCACTCATCAGGACAAAGTTTTTGGAATGAAGGTAAAAAAACAAAGACCCAAGGACAAATAGAAAACCAATCGCATAGCGAATGATGACATCCAACATGGCAACCTTTGCCAAATGGTCTAACCAGAAGTAAGCCTTGACTTGGTCTCGTTTTGTGCATTCCGGTTTGCCGATTCTGCTTATGGAAGCAAAACGCATCCAGTAGAAAGAAACCCCATAAATTAAGATAAAGAAGACCGAAATGGATGTTGAAATTAGAATAATTTGAAATTCTTCTCCCGACCATTCTGTAAAAAAGTAAATATAAGCAAGTAGAGTGGGGAAGCCGATTCCGTAATTAAAACCTTCTAGACCAAAAATTATAAATTTGATCATTTTACGCATATCCATACCCTAGGGATACAGATCGTCTAAGAATTGTAAACGTAAAATTCCGATAAGAATCCGTAATGAAAGACTCACTTGTTCTAAAAACCATCCAAGAAAAGATTAAAAACTTAGGAAGCCTACCTGGTTGTTATCTTTGGAAAAACGAAGAGGGACAGGTGATCTATGTGGGTAAGGCACTCAAGTTACAATCACGAGTCAGGTCCTATTTAAATCCTAACCAAAAGGACAGAAAAACAAGGGCACTTTACGTGGAATTATTCGACTTAGATTGGATTGCCACAAGTACAGAAAAGGAAGCCTTACTCCTTGAAGCTACTCTCATCAAAAAACACAATCCAAAGTTTAACGTTAGGCTAAAGGATGACAAAAAATATCCCTTTCTTTGTGTCTCGACAAGTGAAGACTACCCCATGGTATTTTTGACAAGAAAGATCAAAGACAATGGAGACCGTTATTTTGGTCCCTTTACCGATGTCAAAGCGGCCCGTGATACTTTAGAATTGATTCATAGAATCTTTCCAATTCGTAAAACCAAACTCAAACTACCACTCGCAAAACCACAAAGGCCTTGTCTTAACTTTCATATGGGGCGTTGTCTTGGTCCTTGTCAGGGAAATGTGACAAAAGAAACCTATGCCGAGTTAGTGGATGAGATTTTGAGTTTTCTTGAGGGAAAAAAAGAACGTTTGGTTTCTGGTTTGAAGTCCGCTATGGTTCAGGCCTCCGAGAAAATGGAGTATGAAAGGGCTGGATTTCTAAAAGCAAGAATTGAAAAAATCATCCAAGTTAGGGAAAAACAAACTGTCGTTAGTATGGATGGTGGGGATGAAGACATCCTCGGGATTAGTAAACGTGAGGATGAGGGACAAATGATCATCCTGGAAGTAAGGGGAGGGCGACTCGAAGGGAAAAAATCTTTCCCGCTCACTGGGCTTTCTTTTTCGGATGATGAAGAAGTATTCACTTCCTTTCTTCGCGATTATTATTTGAATGTCACTCTCCTTCCGAGTATCGTTTTTTTACCACCTTCGGCCAAAGGCAATTATGATGTCTTTGTTGAAGCCATCACAGAAAAATTTGGAACTTCTGTTAAGTTAAAATTTCCAGAAATGGGACCAAAGAAGTCACTCCTTCGTTTAGCGGAAAAAAATGCAGACTTAAGTTTAACAGAGCGTATTCTAGCCACAAAACTTCGAGACCAATCGGTGGCAATGAAGGAACTCCAAGAGAAATTGAATTTGCCTGTGTTGCCAAGAACCATCGAGTGTTATGATATCTCTCACTTCCAAGGTTCCTCTCCTGTGGCAAGCGGCGTGATGTTTGTGGATGGAAAGCCGTATAAGGCCGGTTATAGGCATTATAAAATGCGTGGGTATGAGGGAATCAACGATCCAGGGATGATCCATGAAGTGATTGCAAGAAGACTCAGTCATTTAGTAAATGAAGAAGAACTACTTCCAGATCTCATTGTGATTGATGGTGGCCTGACACAACTTTCACGAGCGGCAGAAGCTGCCAATGCATTGGAGCTTGGCCACATTCCTATGGTGGGTCTTGCCAAAAAAAGAGAGGAAATTTATTTTCCTGGAGAAAAACACCCTTATAGTTTTGATATCCATTCTCCTATGATGCGCCTTCTTCGGAATTTGCGAGATGAAGCTCACCGTTTTGGCGTTACCTTCCAACGTGTCCAAAGGAAGAAAAAAGCTCTAAAATCTATCTTAGATGAGATGGAAGACGTTGGAGCCAGTAGACGCAAAAGTATTCTTTCCTATTTCCAATCCAAAAAAAAGGTAACTGATGCTACAAAAGAAGAGTTAATGGAAGTTCCAGGCATTGGGCCTGTGCTTGCCGAAAAAATCTACACTGGCATCCAAAAACTTAAAAAAATAGAACCATAAATTCCTGTCTTTCACCCAAAGCCATTGAGGTGGGAGATGCGAAAACAAACCCTTGTCTTTCTTTTATTTCTCCTTGGTTCTTGCCAAAATAAGGAAAATGTCCCATTTCTTTTGTTTGGTGATAATTTTTCGGAAACACCAGAACTCGAATTTCAATATGGAAGTTTGGAAGATAATGGGGACTCCATTGAAAATACAAGTTTTACAAGTTTTGAATCCGGTATCTTTTGTATCCATTCCCTTCCGATTTCCTTATATAGACGTGAGTTAGGTGGGAAATTTCGAATTTGTTGGAAAACAGAAGAATCCATTTCTGAAAAATGGAGAGAAGGTTTTTCTCTTTTAGGTTCCGAAACAAGCGAATACCCTTCTTGGAATTTAAAAGGAAAAGCTTGGGCTGCCTTACTCACCGAATATGGAAAATGGAAAAAGGATTCGGACCGGGTAGGAGCCCTTTTAGAATGGGATTCCCAAATTTGGTCCAGTGGCCTTGTCACCTATCAGACGTATGCTGTCCCTCATCCTTTATTTTTACAAAGAACAAAAGAAGTTTGTGAAGTTGTTTTTCCTAGCCAAAGGCTCGATGGTTCCTCAAACAAACACCCTTTGATTTCTTTGGAATTTCCCTGTCCTGATCTGGGAGAGATGGCAGAGAGAATCCAGACAAAAAATGAGGAATGGCTAAGACAATGTGAACCGGCAGATCCAATAGTGTCGGAGGTCTTTCGGCATTCCGAATCTTCTTACCTAAGGTTTTTAGAATGGGAAAATCCAAAAGATTCTGTGATTTGTCCAAACACTCATATTTTGGATTGGGAAAAGGAGGGTAGGATTACCTCCTTCCATTCGGATCTTTTTTCAAAACGAACTAAAGTGATTCTCCCTCGTGCCACTGTCCTTTTCTCTGATCACCCGGGGTACAAGGGAATTCCCATTCCTAAAGAATTTCTCTCCGATTTAGGAACTGAAACGGTTGTTCGGTGGGGGAGTTTTGAGTATCAAGATTCTGAATTTTTCTTTCGCCAAGGGCATGAGTTTTTTTCCAACCAATCGAACCCAGTCTCTTGCCGGGACCAATTCAATCTTTGGAAAACCAAAGATTTGTTTTGTGGAAACCCTGGCCTTCCCAACCGGACCGTCGGTAAGGTAAAGGAAGACAGTCCTCCCGGCTGCCGATCCGACCAAATCCAAATCACAGAATTTTATCCAGGGAATCACTTTGATTCTAGGATGCCTCTCCCTGCTTACTTTGAATTTCAGAATATAGGGGAGACTTGTGATGGTTCTGCCCTCCATTGGATTTTTGAGAAAGCCGTTTATCCCCTGTCAGCTGTAGAATGGGTTTTGGAATCGGGATCTACTTTTCTTATCACAAGAAAAGCCTGGTTAGGTTGGAACCTACTAGAAAAGGAGAAACCATTTTCCATTCCTAAAGTTGTTTTCCAAATTCCAAATTTTACTTGGGAAGAGAGGTTAGGAAAAACAAAAACTCACTTCCAATCGAATCCATCAATTTATCATTTACTTCGTTTCCAAGATCAAAACCGATTTTCTGTAATCCTAAGTTCTGAAGGGGAACATCCCCATGGTCGCGTGGGTGCTTCTTCCGGATTATTGTCATATGGATTCCAGATGAGTCCTGGATTAGTAAACACAAGTTTGGTGGAATCGCTTACAACGGAACTTTTGGAATTCAATCCGAACCAGTCTCCTTTTTTGGACTTTGGATTTACTGATTCAGAAGAAGGACTTGTTTCTTTGGAAAGGGAAACCGGAAAGCATTATTTGTTCTGGAAACCGAAGGAAGTTCGATTCCAAACCTTGGCAACGTCGCCTTCCCTTTGTAATGGAGAAAACTTTTACCAGTTGCCAGACGGATTTTTTTCAGATCCATTTCTTTCTCTTCGTTACTTAAAGAGAGAAACGGGGGAACCGGTTTCTCTTTTCTTTGATCCAAAACGAATCAAAGAGAGTACCCTCGGAGGCACTCGTTCTCTCCATCCAGAACCAAGTCCCATTCATTTTTCTCGTTCCCTTCTTCCTTCCGAACACTGCCTTGGGGATTTTCGAAGTCCAGGACGGACCAAACATCGCAGTCTAGAGGTTGAGAGATTAACTCCCTCATTCACTTATAGCACAAATTTTCCTTTAGGAAACGAGACAGAGGTAAGATTGGGAAATGGACGTAGCAGTATTCTCTTAAACTTACAAATTTTGGAAGCAAACACCTATTTGGCGATATTTGGAAATCCATTGCCATTCCCCCTTGAAGAACAACTTTATTCCTACTTTTCCGATCCCTCGCTTATCCAACCAAAAAGTTTTTTGGAACGTAAAGGCCCCATCCAAATCGAAGCTATCTTTCCGAATCCCCAGCTTTCACAAAATGAATGGATTTATCTTTGCAACCGCTCGGAAACTGCAGAGGATTTAAGTTTGTATTTGGTGGAAGACGAAGTAAGTACCGATGAACTTGTTGCTTACCAAACTCGTTTTACTAATCTTTCTCCTTTAGGGAAAGCCGGCCAAAGATTCCAATACAATACTACGGTTTTAAATCCAGGATCTTGCGCTTGGATTGTTGACCCCGATGGAAAGGATTGGTTTTTTCCCCTTTTTCAATCAGAATCGGATTTACTCCTTACCGTAAGGACAACCCAAACCATAGGGAATGGAATTTCCTCGGCTGAGTCCATCCAACTTCGGAAAAAACAAGGCGAGAATTCCCATCTTATCTCATCGTTCGGCCACAAAGAAAGTCATTCTCCCTTTCAAATTCCTGTGGTGACTGGTGAGTTCCTCTGGCTGAAGTCAGGATCCTTGGGAATGGCGAGTGCCGACTTTGAAATCTTTCGTGAGGAATTTTGAACTTCCATTCAAAACTTCTCCTTATCTTTCTATTCTTCCTTGGTTCGGCTCCTAGTTATGCTTTGGGAATCGAAGTTGGGATTTTTGGATATGAACTGTTTTTAAAAGAAACAAATTCCAATGAAACTGTATTTCCGCCTGGGTGGGATTTACAAATAAACAAGTCTGGGCAAGACTTTCAAAAAGTATCTTATCTAAATCGAATTTCCGGCGAATCAATGTTTGTTGGTCTAAGAGACAAAAATAAGAAAGAGAAATTTGTTTGGGATTTAGACATCAAACTCACAACAGGTAAGGAAACGGGTCTAAAACCTTTTTATCTTGGAAAAAACCACTATATTGGGTATGAGGCTTCCCAATTTCTGGTTGGTGTCGGTCGTCGTGAACATTTGTTTCGTCCGAATAGTTTTCAGACGAGTTTTGATTGCGGAGAGGGCCTTTTCGTAGAATTTTTACCCAAGCCAAAATGGACTCTCCAGTTTTTTCTTTGGGATCATTATTCAGGAGCTCTTTTGCTTGAGAAAGACCGGTTTCGTTCCCTACTTCAGACTCCCACCAATCAGACTCCGGAGGGTTTACTAGGAGAATCGCAACCAAACGATAACAAACGAAGTCACCATCGTAGGCATTCTTTTGGACTTCTATATGGCGATTACTTCAAAGTTCGTATGGGAGTTCAGTATATAGAGCTAGGTTCTTGGGGTCGCCATGTAAAAGACAGTCCGAGGGAAACGAAAGTTTCCGGTGCCGATGGAGATTCTTTACTTAATGGGAATTTAGGCTTTGGTTTTGATGCAGAAGTTTTTGAAATCCAATTCGACTTTTTATGGGCCAAAGGAAATGACAGAACGAATTCCAAAGTGGCCAGTAAACCTGGTTCCCTTCCTATTTCGGGCGAAGCGGTTCAGCTAGGGGCCGAACTACGCTTAGGTGGGTTTTTGATTCGGAGTTCTCACTTCTTATCTGACAGAGAGGAGAGAGATGAAAAGAATCAAATCATTAGGGAAGGTTATGTTTCATTTGGTTCACATCCAGGACAAACTCCTTATCTTTCGCAAATTTTCAGCATTTTTCCTTCGGCAGCAGTAACGGACGTTGGGTATGAAAAAAACTTTGCTTTGCGGGAGGGTAGGTGTTTTGGCAATTTAAATGAACTGGTTCTACAGTTCACCTATCACCAGTTCGTTGCAAAAGCTGTAGGATCTTACTTTTTGCCTTACCGGCTTAATCATCCCACTGACGGAAGGATCAGTTTTCAAAAAAGAGATTTTGAAAGTTTTTTTATCGGAGAGGGAGTTTTAGAGCTTTCATTTAAAGAGGATTCCTCTTTGGAACTTGGGATTGGAGTCTCTAAACTTTTCTTGCCAGAAACTTTGGCGATTCAATCCAACTTTGGCTATATATTTGGGAGGATAGAAATATGAAAAAGGGTATCCCTATTTTTTTCTTTCTTTTCTTTACTGCTCTCTTCTGTCAAAGACCAAAAACAAACCTGGATCTGACTTCTCTTCTATTTCCCACCTCTCCCATTTCAGAAATCTATTTTTCTTATCCCGGTCGGGACGTTGCGGAAGAGAAAAAAAGAATAGTAAAGGAGGCACTACTTACAGAAATCCGAAAAGCAAAAATATCCATCCGAGCTTATTTGTATTCGATCGATGATTATGAAATTCTTACGGAACTTTATTTAAAAAAAAGAATGGGAGTTCAGATTCAATTGTTTGGTGATAAGGAGGAAGAGTATCCAGAACTTGAGTCACTCGGCCTAGAAATTCATCGGTGGTCTGGATCAGGAATCCATCATACAAAGATTTGGATCTTTGATGGGATTCGTTTTTTTACAGGGACCGGAAACTTTACCACTCACGGGCTCTATACGGACAACAATGTCTACTGGACTCAGAACATATCACCGAAAGAGGTGGAGGGAATCATATCCACTCTTGAGGGGAAAAATCCCAAAGGTTATTTTCGGATTGGCGCCTTACAGTATTGGACTTCTCCAGAAGCAGGTTTGGAAATCCAACAGCAGTTACTGGATGCTGTGGATTCAGCTAAACATTCCATTAAATATTTAATTTATTCTCACTATGATCCTGTACTCAGCTTAAAATTGTTAGAAGCCAGTCGAAAGGGAGTTCGCGTTGAAGGAATTTACAATGCACCTATGAGTTCCAACCCAGAAGGAATTTATCTGAGCCAAAACCTAGAGTTCCCATCACAGATTTGGGAAGATGGAAATGTTGATTTTGTTTATAAAAAGGATCGGTATTTGGGTGGATTATTACACCACAAAACAATGTTAGTGGATGATCAGATTGTTTATACGGGATCTTATAATTATTCCGTATCAGCCAGAGATAAGAATAAAGAGGTTTTTGTTCGTTTGGAGCACCCAAACATAACCAAGGAATTTCTTAGGGAATGGAAATCCAATTTATGGACAGCCCAACTTGTTCCCTCTAATGCTCTGGGTTCGGGGGGAACGAGTGTGAATACAGAAAACCAGCTTCGAGTGTATTCCCTAGAACGGTTTCAAAATTCCCTATTTCAAACCAATATTTTATTCAATAGTGAAGGAGGTTTCGATTCCAATTCGAATGCTCTCTCCAGTGCCTACAAACAAACGTTAGGACTCAATGGCGTAACACGATCACAACTAGGGGAACGGTTTGAGTTCACTGCCCAAAGAACCGATCCGATTTGGGAGGAGAGCGAAGGATCAAATTTACAACTAAATCTTCAGAATTACTTTTTAGGAACAAAGGTTAGTCTTTCCAATGGGGAGAAGGTGATCTCCCTTTCTTTTTGGGACGGATCTCATCCGAAAGAGGTTTTTTCTTTGGATGCGAATTCTACGATTTTAGGTCAGACAAATTTTTGGAATGGAAAGAACTTATGGTTTTGGGTGCGCACTGAGAAAGGAATCCTCTCCTTTTGTCATACCAAAGAAAAAATGAACCCACCCGAATGGATGGTGTTTTTGAAAAATCGATTAGAGGTTAGGGGAAAAGTTTCTCCTATCTGCTCTTATGACTAGTCATTCCATTTTGTCTTCAATGACGGGAACAAGAATCTTTGCTATTTCGTCCTGGAGTTTCATGTAGTTATTGATTCCTAAATGAGTGATTTGTTTGTTCACATCGTTTAACATCGTTTGTATAAGAAGCACTAAGATATGTTTTTTATCTTGTGGAAGTTTGGAATCATGGATCAAATCTGACATGGCTTGTCCAGTATTCCCTAGAAAAGAGATTTTCCAAGCACTTTTAAACCCAGTTTTTCAGTTCTAGTTCTTTCAACTTAGGAGATAAACGGAAGGTAAAAAATACAATGAGTATCGTCATGGTGGCACCAAAAACAACGGAGCCGACGGGCCCTAAAAATTTAGCGGAAACCCCTGACTCAAAGGCGCCAATTTCATTCGAAGAACCAATAAACACTTTGTTGATCGCACTCACTCGTCCTCGCATCTCTTCAGGAGTCATGGTTTGCATAATGGTGGAACGAACAACGACCGAGACACTGTCAAAAACACCAGAGAGAAATAAGGCGAATAGGGATAGGAGAAAGGAATTCGAAAGACCAAACACAAGCATACAAACACCGAATCCAAATACACAAAGTAGGAGCACTCGACCTGATTTTTCCAGTGGTGGTTTGTAGGTGAGGTAATAGGCCATAAGTAGTGCCCCAAGCGATGGGGCGGCCCGTAAGTATCCTAATCCTTCGGAACCGACAAAGAGAATATCTTTTGCGTAAACAGGAAGTAGTGCTACAGCTCCTCCAAAAAGAACGGCAAACATGTCTAAAGCCATAGCACCTAACATAATTTCGTTTTTCAGAACAAAGCGAAGGCCCTTTAGAAGACTATCCTTTAATGCTTCTTTTTCTTTTCGTTCAGGGAGGCTGCGTTTGTTTATCCAAAAGAAAAGTAAAAAGGGGAGTCCAATACAAATTGAGTCAAGGCCATAAGCTACTTGCATTCCGAAACTTCCGTAAACAATCCCACCAAGAGCAGGTCCTATCACTGCACCAGCTTGGAAAGAAGTTCCCATCCAAGCTGCAGAATGAGGGTAATGTTCTCTAGGGACGAGTTGCGTCACAAAACTAAAGATCGCAGGAGAGATAAAACCCCTAGCAATCCCTGAAACCAAAATCACTAAAAAAATAGGGTAGGCTTTGTATGTTTCGAGTAAAAAGGAAAGAGGGCCGGTAAAGGCAAATAAAGTAAGAGAACAGAGGAGTAAAAAGAACAAACAAATCACTATGATATTGCGACGGTCTCTAAGGTCTGCTAGGTGGCCCGCATAAAGTGAGACCACAATCGAGGGGACAGCTTCAAAAAGACCTACAAGGCCTAAGTCTAAAACACTTCCAGTGAGTTCATAAACTTGCCAACCAACAATGGTTGCTTGGATGTTAATCGCAAGGACCATAAAGAACCTTGC
Organism: Leptospira abararensis; assembly: GCF_016918735.1. Lineage (GTDB taxonomy): Bacteria > Spirochaetota > Leptospiria > Leptospirales > Leptospiraceae > Leptospira_A > Leptospira_A abararensis. The sequence continues at coordinate 42,547 of NZ_JAFFPR010000037.1, read as the reverse complement.
GATGATAAAAAAGCGGAAGTCACGGTGTTTGAAAATGGCTAAAGAAAGATTTTTCTTCATCTCTTTAACCAATCTTTATTGTCGAAAAATTGGGGCAATCGACAATCTGAATTTATCTTTCAATTCGATTCACTACCGAGTTGGAAATTTAAAGTTTTGACTGCTTCTTCATTTCCCACTTGGTCTAGCGCATAATAGAAAAGTTGAAAGGATCCTTTACAGGCCGACTTTAAATCGTAAATGGAGATTTCCATACTATAAGGTTTGAATTCTGTTTGTGTTCCTGACTGGCAAGTGTAAGCGACAAGTATCTCTTTTGGTCCGCTCAAACGATCCTTTGTAGTCAGCTTGATCTTAGTTTCTTGCGAAATAAATTTTGCCTTTGCTTTGCCTACAGAATTTGGTCCCACCCATTCCAATTTTGTTTCCGGTGGTGTTACATCCTTAATAAAATCCAAAACTTGCATGGGTTCTTTATTTCCGGCCTTATCCACTGCAAAGTATAATAATTTATAATTCCCTTCCTCTCGGATGGGGACAGAAACTGGGGATTTTGCAGAGTTCCAATGTCCCCCATTGATGGTGTATTGGACTTCCAAAACACCGGAAGCATCGTCAGAAGGATTTAAAGTCAATTGGTCTTTTGTTAGATAACGAATGGATTCTTCCTTCTCTTTTACGATGATAAAACTATCGGTGGAGATGACCGAAGATAGTTTTTTTGGTTCTGCTAATGGAACAATGGCTTTTTTCGCAACAAACTGCTTGGGTACAGAAAGTGGGGATCCCGGATCTACATTCGTGGAAAAAACTTGAGTCCAAAATCCTTTTGCTCCATACTCACCTAACCTACGAACACGAAAGTATTCAAAATCATCTTTGGGTGTTACTGTAATCCGATTTCCTTTAAACTGGATGGACTCTGGAGGTTTGGGAGCAATGGAATCTCCATTTTCATTTGGTTTTTCTTGCCAAAGTTCTAATTCGAAATTGGCTTCTGGTTCTGCATCAATCAGAACCCTGAGTTCTCTTTTGGGTTTTGAAACCAGAGAACTAAATACTAGAAAAAAGATTCCAATGCTAAGTATAAATTTTCGATTCATAATCCGATTATTCTTCTCTTATTCGTGGTGCTTCTGGAATTTTATACGGTTGTACGGGAGACTTCCCTTTTTCTACAAAAGTTGCCATCCCTTGTTTTAATTCGACAGTTTTCCCCTGGGCGGCAACATCCACCACACCTTCAAAACAGGAAATAGTGGAACTGAGTTTATCATCTAACTCCACTCGGAACTCGGTTCCTCGAACTCCCGCTGTGGAAGAGGGGCTTACAATATTGAACTTGTGTTCGGTGGTAGGTGGATTGGATTTAGTCACTTTAGCATCCAAACTTCCCTTGAAGAGTGCAACTGTCACAGGTCCGCCTTTTTTGTCTTCACCCTTCACTTCAAAGTGGCTATTGGTTAGGATTCGCACCATACCGACGTTATTGATATGAACATCGGTTTTGCCTTTTCCAGTTGTTTTGATTTGGTCATTCGGATGGAGTTCCTGTCCTAATTTCAAAGGAACCCAAGGCCCTTTGCCACCAGTTCCATTCCATTCCACTTGTCCCATCACAAACTCCGTGACACCAACCACCGCTTTACGAAGGAAAACGGGAACCACCAGAGAAAGGCCTGGTTTGATTAAATCGGGATTTGGAATTTTATTGTGCTTTAGAAGTTCTGGCCAACGTTTTGGATCAGATAAATGCCTTTCCGAGATCAGAGAGAGTGTTTCACCCTTTTGGACCGTGATCGTAATCGGTTCTAATGCTTCGCCACCTTCTGCATAGAGCGAAAATTGGCTGAATATGATGATAAGTACTAGGATTGACTGCAAGATGGACTTTCTCATATATATACATTACGAAACTTATGTTTAAATTTCCAGCGATTTCGAAAATCTTGGGGATTTTTCTAAACAGTTACTGTATTGTATTTTTAGAATTTACGGAAAAGCGAATCTGTATTTATCCGAAGTGATCCTAGTAAAAAACTCTACATCACTTTGGTTGTGATCTAGGTTGTAAAAAATAGATACCAAGAGCTGCAGCCATATGAGGATGGTGGATGGTTCCATCAATTAACAACTGTTTCACTTCTTCTGGTTTCTTTAAAACAATCTCTATATCTTCCCCTTCATCAAATTCGACTTCGTGCTTAAGTTCCACATCGTAGGCAACATAAGAATAGGACCAATTGGTAAACATGGCGGGATTACCTGAAAATTTAGAGAGTAATTTGTATTGGGAAGGTTCAGTGGCATATCCTGTTTCTTCCCGCAGTTCTCTGATGGCAGATTCCAGTTCGGATCCAGGTCCTTCTTCATCCACAATCCCTCCGGGAATTTCTAAACTATCTTCCCCAATCCCATGTCTGTATTGTTTGATGAGTAGAATCTCGCCTGCCTTTGTCACTGGCACTACATTCACCCAATTTTTGGATTTTAGAACATAGTATGTTTTTTCCTCCACGGAACGGGGGAGTTGGATATCAAAACTCGCGAGGGTATAAATCGGAGTGGGGTAGAGGTCTTTCCAGTTCTTTCGTTCTTTCACTTTGGTTTCCTTCTTCAAAGGAATTTCCCAATCCGAGAATTGTATAGAGATTTTCCCTCTTTTTTAGAATTATAAAAATCTTACTCTTGAAGGATGGAAGCAGGATGAAACTATCTACATATGAAATTATATGGTAGCATCACTTCTCCATTTGTAAGAAGAATTCGTTTTCTCTGTTTGGAATTGGGGATTCCCTTTACCATGGTGGATACAATGACCGAGGCCGGTCAAAAGGAACTTCGGGACAAAAATCCACTTTGGAAAGTTCCTTATGCCGAGATAGACGATGTGAAAATTTGGGATAGCCATACCATCATTGACTATCTTTTTGAAACCAAAGGGTTCGGAAATTTTAGACCCAAAGCAGGTCCTCATCATTACCGCGAAGCTAATTTACAGACGGCCATTGACCAGGCTCTTGACAATGCCATTCTCATCTTTTACTTAAACAAAGAAGGGATCAAACCCGATGCGGCTCCTTACTTAACTAAAAATGCCCTAAGAATTAGCTCTATTTTGGATTATATCAAACGCGAGTTAAATGGTTATTTTTTCTTTACCGATGGAAAAGTGGGTCTTTCTGAAATTTCCTTATTTACCACTCTCGATTGGATTCGGTTTCGATCGGTTTTGCCTGTGGAAGAGGACCCGGTTTTTGCTGGGTTTTTAAACTTCCACGGTCAAAACAAATCCTGGAAGGAAACTGCTCCTAAGCAATAAAGAACAGCCGTTTTTCACTCGACCAGATCGGATTTCTTTGGATTATGTCCCTTACCGGTCTCCTTATGAAATTAAATGCGGCGCAAATGGAAGCAGTTTCCACCATCCAAGGTCCCCTTCTTGTTTTCGCAGGTGCGGGATCGGGAAAAACTCGGGTCATCACGAACCGCATCGCCCATATGGTCGAAGGGGTTAAAATCCCTGCCAGTAAAATTGTGGCCCTTTCCTTCACAAACAAAAGCGCCAAAGAAATGGCCGAAAGGCTTCGTAAGATGGTTCCAAGAGAAAAACTCAAAGGAATCACTCTTTCCACCTTTCATTCGTTAGGTTTAAAAATCCTAAAAGAACATATTACTAAACTTGGATATAACGAAACCTTTTTACTTTTTAATGGAACCGACCAGGAAGCCTTTGTTTCCGACCTTTTAAAATCCAAACGGCTGGATCCAAAAAAAGTTCCTCCCAAAGAAATCCTTAGGCGTATCTCTTATGCAAAAAACACACAAGTCCATCCGGCAGACAATGGCCAAACAGGTGAATTTGATTTAGTGGCAGCAGAAGTTTTTTCTATGTATGAAGAGGGCCTAAAAGAAAAAAATGCCATTGACTTTGATGATTTAATTTTACTCCCCAAGCGCCTGCTCGCTGAGTTTCCAGAAATCGCGGCTTTTTACCAAAGAAAACATGAATATTTCCTTGTGGATGAATTCCAAGATACAAACCAACTCCAATATGAGTTTTTGTCTTTATTTCGGGGAAAAAGTGATAATCTTTGTGTGGTAGGCGACGACGACCAAAGTATCTATGCTTTTCGCGGTTCGAATGTACAACTCATTCTCAACTTCGAAAGAGAATTCCCTCACGCGAAAGTGGTGAGGCTTCTCGAAAACTATCGTTCTACTTCTCTTATCATCCAAGCGGCAAACTCTCTCATCCAACACAACATTGGCCGAAAGGAAAAAACTCTCTATAGCCGTATCCCTTCCGCCGAACGAGTAGAATACTATGAAACCGCCGATGAAAGAGAAGAAGCCATTTTTGTCGCAGGAAGGATCCAAACCTTACTCATTAAAAATGAATTTAAGGGAAAAGAAATCGCCATCCTATTTCGGACAAACTTCCAATCTCGTCCCTTTGAAGAAGAACTTCGGAATCGAAGTATCCCATACAAAGTGGTAGGTGGTTATAATTTCTTTGATCGGAAAGAAATTCGGGATTGTATCTCCTATTTACGTTACGTGGCCAATCCTAAGGATGATTATTCCCTCCTTCGCATTATCAACTATCCCAAACGAGGGATAGGCCCGGGCACTATGCAGAAACTCCAAGAAGAGGCCTTTACCCACAAACTATCTTTATACGAAATCTTTCATAAAATGATTGAGAGCCCTGACTATTTGTCCGAAGTGAAAGCTAAGGTCAGACAAGAAATCTATCAGTTCGTAGAACTTGTGGATGCTTTTAAAAAGAAGTTTTCTATGTCACCTAAGATGGCACCAGTGCTTCGGGAAATGATCACCCAAATCGGATTCGAGAGAGAAATCTCCATGGAAGAAACCGAGGAGAAGGTGGTCAAAGCTCGGATCTACAATTTGAGTGAACTTGTGAATATGTTGTCCTTTTTTGAAGAAGAAGAGGGTCGAGAGGGCAAAGCCACCATCTTTGACTTCCTCCAAAGGCTTGTCCTCCTGATGGAAGACGAACCGAAAGAGGATGAGGAAGACCGGCGGGTCCAACTTCTCACCATGCACCAGTCGAAGGGACTCGAATACGATTTAGTTTTTTTAGTGGGCCTAGAAGAGGGAATTTTACCGAACTCACGTGTTATAGAAGAAGAAGGGGAAGTGGTCGATGAAGAAAGACGCCTTCTCTACGTGGGTATGACTCGCCCAAGGCGAAAATTGTACTTGACTTCGGCTCGTACAAGACGCAAATTTGGGGAGCAAATCGAGAGTGCCCCCTCTCGGTTTTTAAATGAGCTGTCTCAGGACGCTGTTCTTTTTTTCCCAATGGAAACGAAGGATAGAGACACAGAAACTAAGAATTTCTTAGAGGAATTAGACAAACTAAAGGTAGGCTAATGAAATCGATTCTCCCACTAACCCTCATTTTGGCGTTGGTAGTGGCATTTGAAAATTGTGCATCAAATCAAGGAACCCTTCGTACCGGAGTTTCCAAAGTAAATACCGGGTCTCATTTGGCCCAAATCGAATCTATCGATGCTGATCTCAAATCCTCTTCTCTATCTGACGAATCCCGAGACAAACTAGTCATCCGAAAAGGAAAACTTTTACTCGATCTTGGAAAATACGATGAATCTATCTCTACACTCAACCTAGTGAATCAGGCTAAGTCCAACCCGGTTCAACTTTCTGAGTGGAATCTCACTATGGGAAAAGCCTATGTGGGAAAAAACGAATATTCTAAAGCCATTCAGTTTCTAAACCAATCAGAAAGATTGGACAAAAACACTAACCTGATGGAACGAAAAAAACTAGTGGTTCAGTCCCTTGTTGCAGAGCGTGAATATTATCCTGCCCTTGCTACCCTAACTAAGACTTATACCAAAGGGAACCAAAAGAAAGACGAATTTTATTATGAAACCGCAGCGAAGACCTATTTAAAAATGGGTTTTGAATATAAGAATACAGGATTTTACCAAAAAGGTTTGCAAGTTGCCAATTTAGGATTGGAAGAATTTCCCAATAACGAAACTCTGAAGTCCATTCAGAAAGAGTGTTTGGAAGTGTTGCAGCCGGAGGGCAAACTCTAAGTTCTTTTGGAACGGATCTTTTCTCTAAAGCGCCTATTTGCCTATAGGTCATTTTTTTCTCAAATGTTCGATAGAATCCGCGAAAACAAGCGGATTCTATTTTCCTTTTTGGCCCTTAGTCTCATCTTTTTCTGCTTTCTCCTTTGTTATTATGGATTGGAATTCTATCTTCGGAACTACCGTATCCCCTTAGTACAACTTAGAAAAGTGGTCTCCTATACAATCAACAAGGAACTCGGAAAAGCGGTCGACATCGGTGTCCTTGACTTCTCGCTCCGAGAAGGTCTTATCATTGAAGACTTGGTGGTTTCCAATGAAGAGGACTTCTCTTTTAACGACCATATGTTGAAGGTAAAAAAAGTCACCTTCCGACTCTCCAGTTATTTTAAAGATTCCCCAACAGTGGAACAAATCGATTTTTATAGTCCACATTTGGTTTTGAACGAAAATGTTAGTTTACGAGACCAACTCATTCAATATGCACAAAAGAGTAAATTAAAAGACATTCGATTTCATGATGCAAGACTCACCGTCAAACAAAACGATTCTACTTTAGTAGATTGGAAAGAGGGCTGGGATATTGTTTTAAAACGCAAAAGTAAAAAATTATATCTCTCGTATAACAACGGTTGGTATTGGATTCCCAATACAACCCGGATCAAAGGTGAGGGAGAATTCTCCGAAACGAATTTGGAAGAGTTCCAGTTTGAGTTTAAATGGAAAAACTACCCATCGGAAGAAGCCATCATTCTTACCAATTATCTATTCGGTTCTAATGTACATTCTGCGGTTCTTTCGGGAGAAGGGAAGGTAGTTCGTGATTCGGTCTCTGGATTTACAGCGAGTGGTGATGTTGAGTTTGAAAATTCATTCATTCCTATCCCGTTTTTTGAGAATTATATTCTAGATGGATTTAGGTTCCGAGAAGTATTTCTTTTTACTCCGAAAAAGGAGGAAAGAGAATTTTTGGGAACTGACTTTCGAATCAAAACTTTGGTGAAAACGGAAACCATTAAAGAACCTCTTCTGGAAAGAAATTTTGAATTTCAGATTGAATCCTTAGAGAACATTGCAGAACGGATTTCCGATCTCTCGGGTAATTTTAATCTTCCTTTGTCTGGTTCGTTAAAAGGGAATATTGCCCTTTCCGAAACTGGCGATAGAAACAAATGGTTCCAACTTCACGGTGAACTTGTCGGGACAGAAATCCAATGGGATTCGAGCCTCATCCAATTGGAAAAGGGGAATCTTTCCTTAAAACTTTTGGAAGGGAATGAATGGAGTCTCAATATTGACTCTATGCTTTTTGGAAAACCTTCCCATATCTTAGGATCTGGGGCAAGTGTTTGGGGGCGGTCGAAAAAAGCAGATGGTTCTTATTATTATCCAATGAGTTCCAAAACCAAACTCAATTTCCAAACACCAGACTTAAATGGAAGTGATTGGAAACCTTTGTATGAGGATTGGAAAAAGGAAACTTTAGAAGAAATTCGGGAACGCCAAGAGAAATTAATTCCAGAAGAATATTTTTACCAAACTAAAATTTATAAATACTTTTTAGAATCTATGAATCTGGATTTCGGAATTCAAATTGCCAATTATTACCCTTTTAGTGGATCCAAATCTCTTGGGGAGTCAAAGGGAAACTTTTTAGTCAAAGAGGGGCGGATGAATCTAAATTTGAATTTAGGAACATCCAATTCCAAAATTTCAATGATTTCCTATTTTGCTAGTAAAACACCTAACTTTGGTTTTAGCCTTATTTTAAATGAATATCCCTGGTCAGATCCCTGGATGAATTTTTGTGGCTCAGATTTAAAACCTACTCATGTCAGTTTGGATTATAGTTTCAATAGCATTGGGAGTGATTATTATAGCCTTCATAAAGATGCCCGTACATCGTATTCACTCAAACTATTTGGAGTGAACTTTAAGGAGGCAGATCTGGTTTCTAAATTAGAAATGGATTTGGGACCATTAAGAAAACCTTTTCAATTGGAATTTGATTTGAGTCGTTATTCAGATATGGATTATATTTCTAATTTAGTAGTTTCTAGTGAGTCTTTAGACTTAAAGGGTTATGGAAATAACAAAAATGGGAACTATGCCTTTACGACTTATGGGCTCGTTGGGGAATCCAGAGGAAGTTTTAGTTTTACTGAAGAGGAAAATAAATGCGTCATCAAATAGTTTCTGTTAGTTTCCTTGTTTTACTTTTTGTTTTTTCCCTTTGCAAAGAAACCAAAAATCCTGCAGATATAGCACCAGAAATTTCCAAATTACCTGCTTTTGGTGGAGAGTGGATTTTAGAATGGGAGAACAAAACTCATTCCCTCAATATACAACCAGAAGAAAATAAAGTAATTTGGAATGGAGCTGGAGATCTCAGTTTGGAATTGGACTCTGTGGGAATTCGTTTACGCCCGAACGATGAAGAAACCATAAAAGGTTATTTTTTATACTCAGATCTAAAACCCAAGTCCTGGATTGGAACTTGGGAAAATCGTGTGGTACGTTTAATTAGAAAGGGATCGAAGGAGTGATTGGATTTCCTTAGCAGCCTTTTTGGATGCATTCATTGTTCCCAGTTCCCTTTCTTTGGCATCCCTGAGAATCCCTTTGATTTTGTTTTTTAGTTTTGTATTGGATAGAATCTTCCATGCTTCTTGAAAAATATACTTTGGTTGGCATTCGTTTTGTGTGATTTCACGACAGACTTCCTCACCCGAAAGGATATTGGCAAGACCTATAAATTTAGACCTCATCAGTAAAGATCCCAAAAGATAAGTAAACAAACTCACCTTATAAAGAATCACCATCGGTGTTTCAAAATACAATCCTTCCAAAGTGGCGGTTCCCGATGCAATGAGAAGCAGGTCACTTGTTTCCATCACTCGTAGCGATGCATTCCAGTGGTAATGGATTTGAATGTCTGGATGGATTTGTTTGAGCGTTTCAATTTTTTCTAACAAAAAACTTTCTTCTTTTGCATTGATATTCGGAAGGAGGAAAACAATTTTCTTTTTCTCTAATTTACATTTCTCATGGAGAAGGGCCGCCGTTCCAAGAATGGGGTCAATGAGCCTACGTATCTCTCCTTTTCTTGAGCCAGGAAGCAGACCTACCGTATACCCATGGTGGGAATCAGGAAGTTTTTCTGCGATCACAGGTTCTTTTTTTAGTTTTTCTGGAATTCTTTTAGTGATGGGATGGCCCACAAATTTTGCATTCACACCATATTCGGTATAGATTTCTTCTTCGAATCGAAAGAGGGTTAGCATTAGGGCAATCTGTTCTTTGATAAAATAGATGCGGTTGAATTTCCAAGCCCAGATTTGTGGTGATACATAAAAAACGGTTGGGATGCCTCTTAATTTTAATTCTTTCGCCAAACGTAAGTTAAATCCAGGGTAATCAATTAAAATCGCAAGTTTAGTCGGTCTATGTGTGGTCTCTTCTAAAACCCGATAGAAGATCTTTTTTAGAAAACTGTATTTTTTTAAGGCTTCCGAAAATCCAATCACACTGAGCTGTTCCAACTCTTCCATGGAATCAAGTCCGTGTTCAATCATTCCTTCCCCACCAATTCCATAGAACTTATATTCTGGTTCCAGAATTGTGAGCTCCTGTAAAAGGTCGGCTCCGAGTAAATCGCCGGAATGTTCTCCGGCAATGACTAGGATATTTTTGTCTGACTCATGTAGATGGGATTTTTTTTTGGTTACCATTAAGAACCTTACTTCCGCTTTTTCCTATAACACAAAAGTTTAACTTATGTTTGGTTGCAAATTCAATCGCTGCTTTTGGATCCACTACTAAGGTTTCTCCTTCTCGAATACAAAGTGTTTTGCAACCACTCTCAAGCATCATCTGGAAAGTGTGGATTCCGATGGTGGGTAGGTCAAAACGGTTGTCTTGTTTGGCTTTTGGGCTTTTACAGACAACAGCGTCACCTTTCTTTTTGGTGTACACACCACCTCGTCTAATGGTTTCATCGGTTCCTTCGACCGCTTCCACGGCAATGACTGACTCGTCACAAACCACAACCATTTGTCCGATGTCTAAATCGGCCATTTTTTCGGCATAAAACATCCCAAAGTCGATATCTTTAAGCTCCTGGGGTTTGAATTTTTTGGGAGTGTAACGACCTTCGGGAAGAAGTAAAGACTGTAAGTAGATCTTTTGAGAGATGACTTTGACACCCATAGCTTCAAACTCATCGGCGATGGCAAGAAAGATGGGGTAATCATTTCGATTGATAGTGCGAGCAAGGATGGCGAGAGCTTTGAGATCAAATTTTAGTTTTTGGAAGAGTAGGTCTTTACGCACTTTTCCGAGCATCAAAATTCGGGTGATTTTTTCTTTTTGGATGATTTTTAGAATTTTACCAACTTGAGTGATATGGACGGGAATCGTGCGTGCACTGTGTTCTCTCGGAGTGAAGTCTGATTCAATCAGTCCAAGAAATAAAGGATCCTCACCCGCAAGAAGTGCTTCTTTCATCCCAATGTGGGGAAGCTCCCCACCACCAGCAATAATGGCTAATCGGCCTTTGGGTGCCAAAGAGAGACCTTAAGGAGTTCCTGAATCACTGCTGCCAGTAGAAGACGAAGGAGTCGAGTCAGAGCCGGTTTTTTTATAATCGGTTACATAAAATCCAGATCCTTTGAAGATGATTCCTGCACTTGCTGAAATTCGGCGTTCGACGGATCCATTTTTTCCACAAAGGCACTCTGTGAGTGCATCATCTTTCATCGACTGGACATGTTCAAAGTCTTTTCCGCATGTATTACAATGGTAATCGTAGGTAGCCATAATTTCCCCCTCTAATGGATTCCCGTTCTAATTTCAAAGAGTATCACTTTGTCCCTGTTTGGTTCTTTCGCCAGTGGGAGACAAATTTCCCAGGAATATCGACCTGCTTGGAGGGCAGATTCATCCATAGGTAAGGAACGAATGGACTGAATGAGTCCTGTATTTCGTCTCCAAAGACTTGCGTTCCATTTGTCCCCTTCGCGAGATCCAATGTGTAAGGACAGGTTTTCTCTTCTTTTTTCGCCGTCTAGGACATATCGATTTTTATTTACCCAAATGGATTCCTTATCCAGCGACAAGGAGTAGGCAAGGTGTTCCTGGTTATCGTAATTTAGATGGAGTTCCAGAAAGGAGATGGGGAGATCGGAGTCCGTGGGTTGGAAGGAAAATTCAAAATAGTTTTTGTCCCCAGAAAGTTTTTTACAAATTCTTTGGAGGGTCTTTGATTCTTTGGAAAGTCCATAAATGGGAAAACCAGTTTCTCCTGAGATACGAAGAGAATCTCTTGGAATATAGTTTCCGAAAAAAGTAGGCGGGATTTGGTTTCCATTCCAACCTTCAAAGTCGATGCGAATCTCATTTTCCACAGATTTAAACCGTTTTTCGAATTCTGCGATAAGAGCGGGGTTTGGTGGAACTTCGGTTAAAAATCCAGAAAAGATCCAGGCAGACTTTTGTAAGTTGGGAAAGTAACAACGTTTCCAATGTCCCAAACTACCGGCAATGGTTTCTTTACCAACATCTTCTTCTAAACAGATTGCCTGTTCCGGTTCGCTGATTTTCCCCAGTTCTGAATTCTCGCGACCCGGTCCACTACGAAGGTTGACATTTTTTCCTCGTACAATCGCTGCTTGGTGAAAGAGGTTGGTATTTGCGGTATTAACTAAAAAATGTAAACTTTGTAATAAAAATTCAGATTCAATTTCTCCAATGGGTTCAAAAGGAAAACTCAGTAGGTTTGTCAGGGCTCGGCTAAACCGATCTTCCATTCCGCGCGGATCTTCTAGGATGAGCTTCAGAAGTAAGTTTGTGACTTCTGGTTTGGGAATTGGTCTCGAAAGGGTGGTAATCTTTGTGATGAGAGCTCTTTTGTAACCTTCACCGTGTTTCTTTAAATTGGGAAGGTAAGGATCCTCAATATGGTAGTAGGTGCCACGAGTGGTTTCCCATTCGACAAGTTTGGTTCCGGGACGTGATTGAAAAAACGATTGGAGTTCCTTACTCGTTTCTTTCTCATTCAATTTTTTTTCTAATTGAGAAACGGTTTCGGAAAGAATGGTAAGCTCTAATTCGCTAACGGGAATTTCTTTTTCCTGATAGAGACTAAGAACTTTGAGATAGGATTCCGATTGGTAAAAATCATAGGCTTTGTCTTCTTTCTCGCGAAAGTCTACAAAGGTATAAGTGATAAAGGATATAAAAAGAAAAAGAAGGCTAAGGGCAAGAAATACACGGGAGCGTATCAAAAGGATTCTCCCGTTTTTGTCTTAAAGATTTTCTGGTAGGAGTTTGGATCTTTCCACTCCGTATTCTTCAAATAAAGCATTTTTAGCAACATAGTATCTGTGTAAATTGATGTTGTAATCTACTTTTGCTCGAACGAGTGACAACTGGTCTTGGACATGAGTGTCTAATGCATTTTTCACTGCGAGCGCATTAAATCTTCCTTGCTGGAAGGAGCGTAACACACCATTATAATACTTCTTAGATTCTTCTTCTGTGCGTTTTGCATTTTCCATCACTTGGAAGGACGCTTTTAGAATATCAATGCGAGTTTTTACATCATCGGAAACTGCTTTTGTTAAATCTGCTTCTTCCAAAGAAACTTGGCGTTTTTGGATTTCTGCATCACGGATTCCTGCCTTCACTCCCTTATCCATAATCGGATAAGATAAATCAAGGGAACCTTGCATCACAGGGTATTGGTAAGAAAAAACTCCGGCACGACCGTCAGAATAATTGTTTTGTGGACTAATCGTATTTTGTGCCTGGTATCCGTAAGTTCCCGCTGCCTTTAAAGAAGGAAGGGCTTCATTTTTCGCAGTTCGCATAGACAGGTCGGCATTTTCTTTTTTACGTAAGATAGCACGGAAGTCTGCTCTGTGTTTGTATGCATAGTCAATATCGGCCGCATAGTCTAACTTGGTAGGGAGAGTTTCAGAAAGAGGAGTTGTCTTTTGGAAGATGGTATCCTCGGGAAGATTAAGGGAACGAATCAGTTTACGACGAGCTTCTTCTCTTTCTGCAATGGCTTGTGCCATTTGTCCTTCGACTTGGGAGAGAAGGGCGTTCCACTGGTTTACTTCAAAACTTTCAGAAAGTCCAAGACCTTGTTTGCGAATGGTAAGGTCTCTTACATTCTTTGTATTTTTTAAAAGTTGTTCGAAGGTTTGGTATCCAGATTCCTTGACCGAGTAGTTCCAATAGTCCACTAGAGTGGCTACCACTTTACTTGCAACTTGGTCTTCCATTTGCTCTCGCAAAATCTCTGTTTGGTTCTCTAGGATTTTTTCCATATTCCTTTCATTGGCACCAAAAGCGTTTTTGAGTAAATCTTGCGCGATGGTAACGGAAAGGGTATCTGTATATAATGGAGGTAGGCCTAGAGAGGTAAATCCCGCAGGGGTTTTATTTGGATCCTCAAAGGCATTTGAGTCAAAACGTTGTGACTTAGCTTCTAGTTTGAAGTAGGTTCCCGTTGTGAAAAGTTTTTCTAATCCAGCACTGTAGGTATTGGTTTGGGTTTTGGTTCCCGTAAAGATATTGTTTTGGTTGAAAGGGAATTGTTTTTGATCCAATTCCGCTTTGGAAAGAGCACGCCAAGAATACTTTCCCTCATATTTCATAAGAGAAGAGTCGGCTTTGGCTAACTCTAAGCGGGCCTGCATGACCTCGCGGTTGTTTTCAATGGCATACTTGACTGCGTCTTGTAAGCTAAGTGTAAATGCCTTATCTCCAGACTCCGCAGCCAATAGGCCCACGGAAACGAGGAGGATCAATGTACTTGAAACCCATGAACGTTGTTCCATACTGTTAATTCAGACTCCTCATTTCCCTTGAATAGCTGTTTTTTTTATAGCAAACCCTTATTTTTTAAGGGCTTGTTTCATTTTCTCGCCAACTTCTCCAATGTGCGCGCAGATGCTGACTCCAGCATCTTGCATTGCAGCAATCTTAGAAGTGGCAGTTCCCATTCCCCCGGAAATGATCGCACCGGCATGGCCCATACGTTTTCCAGGAGGCGCCGTTTGGCCTGCGATAAAACCGACCACTGGTTTTTTCACATGAGCTTTGATGTAAGCCGCTGCTTCTTCTTCCGAAGTTCCGCCGATCTCACCAATCATTACGATTCCCTCAGTGTCTGGGTCTTCGTTCAGGAGGCGAACCGCTTCTACGTGGTTCATCCCGGGAACTGGGTCTCCTCCGATTCCAATACAAGTGGACTGGCCAAGGCCAGCAGCTGTAAGGGAGGCAACGGATTCATAAGTCAAAGTTCCAGAACGAGAAACAATACCAATGTTTCCCGGAGTGTGGATAAAGCCTGGCATAATCCCCATTTTCACATTGTAACGAGGGTTGATCACGCCGGGACAGTTTGGTCCTACTAGTTTCGTTTTAGAATTACGAAGCACACTGTATACTTTCAGCATATCGTGAGTAGGAATTCCTTCCGTGATACAAACTACGAGTGGGATCTCAGCAAAGATTCCTTCCAAAATTGCGTCAGCAGCGAATGGAGGGGGAACAAAGATCACAGCAGCGTTGGCACCGTCTTGGATCATTGCATCTTTGATGGTGTTACGAACCGGAGCAGTTTTTCCTGTTTCGGAAGTCCAGATTTGACCACCTTTGCCTGGAGTGACTCCGGCAACTACTTTTGTACCATATTCCAACATTTGAGTCGCATGAAAGGATCCTTCCTTACCGGTGATCCCTTGGACGACTACTCTTGTGTTTTCATCAACTAATACAGCCATGTTTTATAGTTCCTATTTTTTGATTAGGGAGACAATTTTGTCTGCCGCGTCACGGAGTCCTTCCACTCCAACAATATTCATTCCGGATTCGTTCAGGATTTTTTTCCCTTCTTCCGCGTTAGTTCCTTTCAAACGAACTACTACTGGCACCGATACATTTACTTTTTTAGTCGCTTCGATAATTCCGACAGCCACTCGGTCGCAACGGACGATACCACCAAATACGTTTACAAAGATTCCTTTTACGTTTGGATCAGAAAGGATGAGACGAAAGCCATTTTCTACAGTCGTAGGGTTTGCTCCACCTCCGACATCCAAGAAGTTTGCAGGTTCTGCACCGGCAAGTTTTACGATGTCCATAGTTGCCATCGCAAGACCAGCCCCGTTCACCATACAACCGATGTTACCATCTAACTTCACGTAGTTGAGATTGTATTCTTTTGCTTTCACTTCATACGGATCTTCTTCAGTGATATCACGAAGAGCTTCGTTTTCAGGGTGGCGGTAAAGAGCGTTTTCATCCAAGTCCATCTTGCAGTCACCTGCAATGATTTCGTTTTGTTTTGTAAGGATGAGAGGGTTGATCTCAAGGAGTGCTGCATCTTCTTTAATGTAAGCTGCATAAACAGAGTTTACTAGAGCTGTAAAAGATTTTTGCGCCTCAGTTGGAATTCCTAAAGCAAATGCGAGTTCACGCACTTGAGAACCTTGGATTCCGATTCCTGGATCAATTTGTATTTTAATGATTTTTTCTGGATGAGTTTCTGCAACTTCTTCGATTTCCATTCCACCTTCGGTAGAAGCCATGATGATGGTTTTGCGGATGGCGCGATCGAGTAAGATGGAGAGGTAGTATTCCTTTGCGATTTCAAGACCTTGTTCCAAATAGACTTTCAGAACTTTTTTTCCTTCTGGACCGGTCTGAGGGGTGATGAGTTGCATCCCGAGAATTTTCTCAGCAGCAGCTTTGGCGTCATCTTTGGTCTTTGCGACTTTGACCCCGCCACCTTTTCCTCGTCCACCTGCGTGGATTTGGGCTTTTACCACCACTACTGGTGATTTTTGGACAACTTCGCTGTATGCCTTTTCGAAATCACCGACTGTGTCGATGACCTTTCCGAAGGGAACGTTGGCATTGTGTCTACGTAGGATTTCTTTGGCCTGGTATTCGTGGACTTTCATGGATTTCCTTATGTCATTGGTACGTCCGCAGGATTAACCGACGGATCACTAGGGTAAGCCTCAAGGGTTGGGGGAGATTGTCAAGACCGATTGGAAGGATCTACTCTGACAAAGCAGAGAGCGGACCGATTCTCGAACGTACAAAGATTCAGCAGAAACAAATTAGATGTGAATGGTCTCATTTGGATTTTCAGGAAGTAACACAGTGAACGCGGAACCTTTTCCTTCACTGCTCTGGACTGTGATTGTCCCTCCGAGAACCTCCACTTGGGATTTTGTGATAAAAAGTCCAATCCCCCGGGCGTCTTCGTTTTTATGAAAAGTCTTAAACATGCCAAAAATTTTGTTACCATGTTTTTCTAAATCGATTCCAAGTCCGTTGTCTTCCACTACGAGCTGCACTTGGCCACCTATGTTTTTAGCCGAAACACGAATGAAAGCTCCCTGTTTCAAACGTACATATTTAATCGCATTAGATACCAAGTTTAGGAGGATACTTTCGAGATAGGCTGGAATGATTCTGAGTTGTAAATTTTCTTCTATTTCCACAAAAACTTCTATATTTCGCGATTCAATAGAACCTTTGAGTATGTTTAAAGTTTTCTCTGCTTCTTCTTCGATAGAACAAACTTCCATTGGTTTGTTTAACATCTGATTGATGGAAATAATATCGTTTAAGTGGGTTATCGTTTCGTTCAGTTTGTCGGCTGAGGCATGTAACATGTTCACAATATTCTTTCTTTCTTCTTCGGAAGGATTCTCTTCTAGTAAGGCAATCAGGGAGGTGAAATTAGACGAGTGTTGGCGAATGTTGTGCGAAACAATATAAGCAAAGTTTTGTAAACGTGTGTTTTGGATTCCTGTAAAATGAAGCATCCTGTTGGTATTTTCTAAGGCTTCGATTTCTTCTGTGATATCAAATCGAATGGACAAAAAGGATTCTATTTTTTCATTAGAATCATAGAGGGGATGGATATAAGTTTGTAACCAGAAAAAATTTCCTTGTTTGGATTGGTTGCGGATGATACCTTCCCAAGGTTTCCCCGATAGAATGTCGGTCCACATTTTTTCCCAAAACTCTTTCGGATGAAATTTGGAATTTAATTTTCTGTGATCTGAACCTAACAGTTCTTTTTCAGTATAACCTGATATTTTAATGAACTTTTGATTCGCCCTTTGGATGACACCTTTTGTATTGGCCACACTGACAATGGCGGATCTTTCAATAGCATCGAGGATGGCTTTAAGTTTTCTGTTTTTTAAATCGATTGTATCTTGAGTGTTTTTCAGTTCTGTAATATCAAGAAAACTGGCCGTCGCACCTTCTAATTTACCATCTGCATTATAGAGGGGAGTGGCATTGACACTTAACCATTTGACTTTTTCCCCATCGGCAACAATCCCATGTTCTGAGTTGTATACAGTTTGCCCTTTGCCAAGAGCTATCGATAATGGAAGTTCTTCAGGAGGGTAAGGTGTTCCATCTTCACAAATTTGCCTCCAGTCCTTAGAAGCAAAGTATTTGTTTTCAATTTTATCGATACTAAGCGAAAGGATTTTGGCAGCACTATCATTTGCATAAATAATTTGTCCTTGTAGGTTGACGACAACCACACCGTTGATCATTGTTTTTAAAACACGATCCAATTGGGATTCTTTCTCGCGAAAGGATTTTTCGGCAAACGAGAGTTCTGTGATATCTTCCAATAGAAAGAAAAAATGGTTTTCACCAAGTGGTTTGGCTAGTAGCGAATAAACCTTTTCACTAGTTGATTTTTCTATCAATAACTCTGCATTTAAGTAAATAGGCGAGGGATCTTTTTTTGATAAATTGGAAATGATTTCTGAGAGTAATCCCGCTTTCTGTAAGTGAGGAAACAATGCTTCTAAAGTTTTCTGATTTTTTTGGGATGGTTTCATCTCCAAAAAGGTTTTTGCCAATGGATTTGCATAAACCAATGGGCTTTCCAGAGAAAACTCAGCTTCCAACGATTCGAATATAAATACTCCACAAGGGAGATTGTCCGCAAACAGAGCCAATGATGTAACATGGTTTTGGTTAAAAGATTTCATCAAATGTTCTGTTCGCAGGTTTTGCACCTACGCTTAAACATCTGACGAAGGGAATCTAAAATATACGGGACTTGTATTTTCTCATAGTTTATTCCAATAGGGGGATAAGCGGAGGGAATTACAAAACTTTCCATTAGAATTGGTTAGGATGGCATCGAAGCGATTAGACGAATGCGGTGCCAAGTAGATCTCCCCGTTAGGTCCGAGTGCTCCTCCGCGGTAAGAACCGGCAGGTTTGGCAAAGAGAGTGGTGATGGTATGGTCTTTGGTGTCGATAGAAATGAAGTTGGAATATAGATCAGGAACAGGGTAAATCTTTCCATTGGGAGCAAGAACTGCGCCATTAAACATATTCGATCCGGGGGAAGGTATTGTGGTAACGGTAACAATCTCGTTAGTGGCTGTGTCTAGGTAGAGGAGGGGATGTGAATTATAAGGGATCATGTAGATTCTACCATTTGGTGTGAGAATTCCGGATATATATCCACCAGAACCTGGAAAAACATATGGGTGAATGCTAACCGAATCATTGTTAGTATCTAAAATATACATACTGGTTGCCGTAAATGGAATGAAATAAATTTTCCCTTGTGGGCTAAGCACCGCTGCAGAAAATCCACTCGAAGTTGGTGTGGCCACAGATCCAACCATTCCCGTTTTTGTGTCGTAATAACGAATGAGAGTTTCTGTACTTGGCACAAAGTAAATCTTTCCATTGGGAGCATACATCGCACCATTATAAGTGGCGCTTACCATTGTTTGGTTCGCGACAATCGTCTGCTGGTTGTTATTTGTATCCAATGTCCGGAAGTCATTCGAAGTATGAGGCGCAAGATAAATTTTCCCCGATGGACCGAGAGATCCCCCAATAAAAGCTACACCTCCAGGGCTAACTCCAACATCTGTATAGGTTTTTGAACTTGTGTGAATCGATAAAAACATCGGAGAGTCATAGGGCAAAAAGTAGACATCTCCATTTGGTGCATTGAGAGCCCCTTGAAAGGCAGTCGAACCGTTTCCCGTGACAGAAGCTACAGTTTCTGGTCTGTATTGCAATAGGGTTTCACCACCACTGGAGCCAAGGGCAAACTGTGATTCCATCTCCGCTTTTACCGCGGGCCAATTTTCGGCTAAATGGGTTTGTTCGTATTCCAATTGGCAAGCAGGAAGTTTGGGAAAAACTCGGTATCCGCATTGGCTGCTTTTGTCTTCCACAATCAGTCGGTAAAAGATATTTGGAAGAAAAAAAGAGTCATCTGCATCGCAGAGGTTGTCCGTCTTGGGTTTGGAACAAACGAACAAGCAGGAAATGGCGAGAGAGAAAAGAATGAGGCGATTCATAAATGTTTGAATATGGACTTTATTGCCGACCTATTAGCGAAAGCAACTCGGAAAGATTAGTAAAGAGGAAAGGGTTTGCGTCTTTCATGAAAACGGGAAGTCTTTATTGTTTATCAATTGACCCATTCTGAAATTTGATTTCAATAAGGGCTTCAAAAGGGGCCTGGATATGTATTTGTATATTCACTTTGCGTTTGTGTTGATTTTTGCCTCCAGCCTTTGGGCAAAGGATATAGCTGTCATAAAGCAAGAAAATCTTTTCCCAAGTAATTTTAGCCTTCCTGATAGTGTTCCCCTTAACTTTGAAGAACTGGAAAGAATAATCGTTCCCTCAGATCAGGATTCGGATCTGAGACAAACCCAACAAGCGAGCGAATCCAACGATGGGTATTGGGAATGGAAAAATCAATCACATATGATTCGTTCGGCGAAAGGATCCCATGCCTTATGGGAATCTTTATGGTTCATTCAGTTTCCAGATGGATCAACTATCACAAAACATAAAATCCCAAAAACAAATATAAACCAGTATACTTATAAAAAAAGAAACAGAGGAACTTTTCTTTATTATGACATTGTGCACCCAATCTATTGGGGAGAAAAAAGAGTGCGGGTTGGTGTTTTTGATATTACATATTCACCTAAATGGAGTTTGGTTGTTGATTCTTTGCAGGAAACGGATCGAATCTCTGCGTTTTTGAATTATAGTGAAGAACAATTTGGATTCCGGTCCGAAACCATTAAAGTTGTTTTACACGAATCAAAAGAAAGATTTTGGATTTATGCAGGCAAAGATCCAAAAACCAAAGAAGACTGCACTGGATTTTCAAATGGAAGTTTTTTTACTCTATGCCCACTTCCAGGGATCATTGTGGAAACCAAAGGAGATCAAATCCTTGATTCCTTTTTGAAAAAGAATTATGATCTTCGGGCGTGGAAACATGATACTTTGCATTATATCCAATCCCAGCGATGTGAACAGCTAGGTTTGCAGTCGGGAGGTCTTGCAGAACCTTGGTTTTTAGAAGGAATTGCTGAGCTGAGTGTGATTCAAACTGACTCAGAACACAAAGCGAACACGTATGAAAGGTTCTTTCAAAAATATCTCCGTAAACGGACCTCCTTAAAAGAAGGAAATGATCCTAAACTCCCCGACTATCGTTTGGTGGGGACAATGTTTTTGGAATACATTTCCCAAATCTATGGGAACAAAAAAATTCGAAAATTTTATGAAGAAACCTGTTTTGGAAAACCAACAGAAACTTCCTTTTTGGCTGAGTTTGGTATTTCCTTAGAAAAAGCAACGGAAGATATGTATGATTATTTTTAAAAGAACCAGTCGAGTATAGAAAATCAATTTTTTGTTTGGCGGTTGAATGAAAAACCCAAACTAACCAAAAAAATAAGAGAACTTCCTCTACATTGTGATATAGATTCAGTAACGATTCCCCAAAAGCCAAATGAAATTTTAGAGTTTCATCATATCCCTTGTATGATGAGAAACCAAATCTATGAATTTGGTAACCTTTCGGGATTGTATGAAGGTGGGTTCTCTGGATTATCTGACAAAAATCAGTTGGAGTCTATCTTTCTATGGAAATCAGGTGCATATCAGATCCAATCCAGAGGGCAAACCTGGACTATTGGCGAGGATGAGGAGCAGTGGGATAAAGATGGTGTTCGGATCATCAATTGGTATAAAAGTGGAGACCGACAAATTATTTTTGCGAACAAAAAGAGAGTCCATTGTTTTTATAAATCAAAAACGTGTTCAAAACCTTATGAATAGAATTTAATCTTTGTTAGATGTTTGGAAGTTAGGAGGATGTAAGAATTTTTTTCCGGTCGTGGTAATGATGGGAAAAAAGTTTGGATCTCTGTTTGGATCGGTAAGGAGAAGTTTTACATCTCGAATTTTATCATAACAATCTTTCATGAAGAGTTGGTGTCCGCATCCGAGTAGATGGTATCCTTCATGGATAAGAGTGGATTTTGGACTAGTAAATAACATTTGTATGGTGGAAATGTATTTTGCTTTAATATATCCTCTTGTATTGGTTTGGCCTTCGACAGCTCCTTGGACTTCGAGTTTTAGACCCACACCCACAAAGATACCCAGGGTGAAAACTTCAAAACCAATGTCACCCCAGGTCCTTCCCTTTAAGTAAAGTATTCGATCGCAATCATTCGGTAAGGGAATTGTCATTAAATAACTGAGAATATCGGTTCCCCAAAATCCTGGCCTTTCTATGACATCTAGTAGAACTAGTTTTGCTTTTAGTTTATAGAAAGAAAGTTCCTCATTCCATGCCAAAAACAAGCCTTCCGCTTCTTCCGCTGTGATGTCCGGTTCTCTTAGAACACAAACACGGAAATTTGCTTCTGGTCCAAAGGAAATTCCTTCCCGAATCTTTGTTTCATGAAAGCCAATGGTTGTGCATTGGAAAAGAAAGAGGACAAGAAGGTAGGGAAGAGTTCTGAACATATTTATTTGAGAATTCTACTTTCTGATTTTAGTTTTTTTCGCCAAACCTTAAAAATCTGTTACACAACGAGTTCTATTGGTCGTATTGTTTGACTTTACATCAGGTCCACCGCTGGAACTTCCGAAATGCACTATGTAAGCATTGGCGGCTGCACCCAAAGGAGATGTTGTAGATGTCCAAAAGTTTGAGGAAACAGTATTAGGAAAGTAGATAGGATCAAATCCGGGGTTTCCAAAACTGATGTAATAATCTAAGAGACTTCGAAGTTCACTGACATTGGGCAATCTCCATATTTTCCCCGCTAGATTTAAACCTTGGCAATAGTTAATAGCACTAGCCCAAGTGGTGATGAGATCCGTTCCCCCTGTGCAAGTAGTTAAGTTTGTTTGCCCGGCTGTACATCTTTGCCAAACTAAAGAAGTGTCCAGGTCTGTAATCGTACCATTTCCATTATCATACAATCGTTTGGCGGTAGTGCGAGGGCCATTGGAGACACAACGTAGATGGTGCATATCACTATAAATACCTGTTCCAATCGAGGACTCTATAAAAGTGGGATAGAATGCTGCCGTTGCAGCAGCATTGGAAGTATTACTTTTAAAATTGAAATTATCTGTCGCCGGAAAATAAGTTTGGTTGATGGAAGGATTTGCTAGGGAATAATCAAAAGTACTTGCGTATTCTTCCATTTCGGGAACGCGCCAGTCCGTGCGGTTAGCAAATCCAGATCCAGAATTTAGGTTCGCACATTCGGTTCGTGCATCGGCAAAGGCAAACGTAGTCATCCCGACGGTTGGACACCCTGTTCCAGCTTTTCCTATTTGGCAGCTAGTCCAAATGAGTCCCGTATTTAAGTCGGTTGTGATTTCTACCCCCGCCACAAAGGAGGGGCCGCTAAAACTTTGGGTTAATCCTTTCTGCAATTGCCCATCTTGCCCTGGAATATTTGTACAACCTGGATCTGGGTTATTTGCTCCATCGTAACAAATGGTGCTATTCGTTTTGAAGGGGGGTTTGCCCATCCAAGTAGGTTTGTAGGTACAACTGGCAGAACCTTTTGGGTTACTGGCGGTGATGGTAAATTCTTGTCGGTTGGCTTTCCATCCAAAATAACTTCCTTGGAGTGAAGCAGAAAATGGCGAAAAAGAAATACCAGCAGGAAGAGGTGGATTTGAAGAGAAACTAAGCCTATTTCCATCGGTTTCAAAATTTTCGAGAAAGAATGTCCCGTTTATTTGGGGGATAAGAGGAGGACAGATCAAATAAGAAGGAGGGGTCACCTTTAAAACTACGCCACAGTGTTCGGTTTCGTCAAAATTTATATAACGTATGAGTAGGCTTTCTAGGTAATCATCTGCTTTCGGATCGCAAAGGTTACTCAAGTCTGATCTTCGACAGGAAAATGAGACAAAAACAATCAAAAAAAAACATAGAGTTCTTTCTTTCAATAACATTGATTAATATCGCAAAGGGTAGAGATGACAAAACGTCTAACTTCGATTTAATTTAATCAACTACTTTCTTTCTTATATCTTCAATTTGCATCCGTAAAGCATCCACTCGTTTAGAATCGGCGGTCAGAAAAGAAGTTAGCCCCAAAGTTTTCTCTGCTTTAGGCAAATTGCCTACTAAAAGATACAGTTGTACGAGATGTAGAAGGTTAGATAAATGGCCTGGATTACGTAATCGAATCCTCTCCGCCATATCGATGGCCTTTCCATATTCTTTGGTTTGTTTGTAAGTAAAAGAAGCCAAATAAATAAGATCTGTATCCCCAGGAAATTCCTCTATATATGTGTTAAATTTTTCAGAAGCTAATTGATAGTCTTTCATTCGTACAAGAAGGCGCAAAAGTGCTCTTAAGATCTCTTGGTTTTCTGGATTGATTTTGTTTGCTTCTAATAAATTGTCTTTTGCATTTTCTAAAAGATTTTCTTTTATATGGGATCTTGCCTTTCTCATTAGTTCATAGGATTCTTTTCGGATGGACCTTGGAGGAAGGGATTGGTGTTCTTTATAAGAAATTCGCATTAAACTCAAATCATCTGTTAGTTCGCCTGTTCCCAAAATGGACTGGTATATCGATTTTAGATCTCCTTTCCCAGTTTCGACATGTTGTAAAAATAATTCTTCATCATTGTTGATTTTTCGAAAGTCCGTTTCTGTCACAAATTCAATGTCATCACGACCATCCGAACCCAAAACCATAACATCTCCCGGCTGCAATTGTAAGGTGGATATTTCCAAGGAATTGTCTTTAACGGGAGTTCCCAGTTTTCTAAGTTCCGAATTGTTTTTTATAAATTCCGCTTTGCCATTTCTAAATAAAACGGACCAGGGATGTTCTGCATTTAGGTAATAAACAAGGCCTGTTTCATCATCAATTAGGCCCATTACCATAGAAACTAACATGGAACAGTCGAAACTTTCAAAAATATGATGGAGTTCTTGGTAGGCATTTTTAATCCATCGTTCCGCATAAAGTAGTTTGACGGATTGGACCGCCAAAGACCTCTCTAATATGGATTGAACGGCCGCACCAAGTACCAAAACTCCACCGGCTCCTTGTAAAGATTTTCCCATCGCATCAGCATTGAGAAAAAATGTATAATCTTTCCCACGCAAAGGGACGGTTCTCGTAATACAAATATCCCCTCCAATTTCATTTTCTCTTCCATGGAAGGTAAAGGTTTTCTTTTGTTTAATAAAAAAATCTGTTTTTACATTTGCACCGAGTGTTTTGTTTAGGCTTAAGGGTTTAATGAGTAAGGAAGTAAGAAAATAATCTCCATCTTGTTGTTTTTTTAAGAATTCTACTGTCTCTAAGCTGTTTCTTAACTCGGAGGTTTTTGCTTCAACTAATTCTTGTAAGTTTTCCCTTATCCTTCCTACTTCTCTCGTGGCCTTTTCGAAATTTTCTGCAAATTGAATAAACTCTTTGTCAATGGAGAGGATGGGGAGTGATCCTCTTCCTCCACTCGCCAAACTATTTGCCGATTCGTTGATTTGTTCTAAAGTTAAATTGATCGATTGGAAAAACATAAAGATTAGTATGACTGCTTCAAAAAAAGTCATGGTAATGAATGTGGAAATTTTGATAAGGCTAGCATTCCCAAGAGAAATAAAGACTGCAAGGACACTTAAGGAAAGTAATATGAGAATCAGAAGAAAAATAAACTTACCTTTTAGGCTCATGATTCCATGGTTTTTGTGAATGGTGACATCACGGTAAGAGAGAATTTTTTTGATTTCGACTCGTTTTGCTCCAGTGAAATAATCGGAGATGATATAAGAAAATCCTCCGTAAACAAAAACGGCCGCAAGCCATCCAATAAAAATTAGGGACAATTCATAAAACGGATGTTTGTTGGCCACATGGGTAATCAATACGGAGATAAAAACAAAGGACGCATAACGCACTGCAGCAAACATATTTTCTTTGGGAAAATCAATAATAGAATTGAGTAGATTCTCTAATTCCAAAATATCCTTATGCCGGATGGTTTCGTTCGGTTTTAAGTTTGCATTGAGTTTTTTTGTATCCGACCGAAAGCCAAGAAAACCAAAAGGGGCTAGGATACCAAACTCAACACTATGGCCAATGGCGGCTAGAGCTGTGGTAATTACGAAGACCAAAACCACCTGAGGATGGTTTTCTGCAGTAAATTCAGGGATGAGAGCAGATCCGAAAAAGTATGCGTAAAAGGCCCCAAAAAATGCACCTAGGAGTGAGAAAAAGACGATGGCAAAACTATAGGAAATATATTTATAGAAGAACTTGAAAATAAGATCAAAAAAGCTACTCATATGGATTCCCCTGGGGAGACAAAGACTAAAGGTAAAATAGACTCAGTAAAGATTTTTTATAGAAATATTCCAAAAAAGTTAGATGTCTTATTAAAAAGAACTTTATTCCGAATCTCTCCTATTTAGGTTTCACCCATGGAACTAAAAAATAAACGAATCGTGATTACCGGTGCAGGCTCCGGAATCGGAAAAGAGACCATGTTGCAAGTGTTAAAGCATGAAGGTGTGAAGGTTCTTGCCTGCGATCTAAATGAAAAGAACATTCTGGTTCACCCAAACGTTATCCCTTACAAATGCGACGTATCCAAAAAAGAAAGTTTGGATAAATTATTTAAAGATGCAGATAAAAAATTGGGCGGAATCGACATTTTTTATGCAAATGCAGGGTTTGCTTATTATGAAGTCATTGGTGCTCCCGATTGGGATCGCATTGATCGGATCTATCGTACGAATGTATATTCACCCTTGTATTGTCTAACTACATTAAATCTCACAAGAAAAGAACCTTTTTTGTTTATCGTAACAGCATCCGCGATGAGTCATTTGGCACTCCCCGGTTATGCCCAGTATTCTTCGACCAAAGCGGCCGTTCGTTCTTTTATCGATGCCTATCGGTTTGAGTTAAAACCGGGAAACCGAGTGATGGTTGTTTATCCAATTGCTACAAGAACACAGTTCTTTGATGCAGCAGGGAAGAAGGTTCCAGTTCCCTTCCCGAGCCAATCCGCGGAGACGGTTGCGAAAAAAGTAGTGAGTGGGATTGAGTCAAATGCTAAAGAAGTTTATCCGTCGCTTCTTTTCCGTTTCATCCAAGTTTTGGATCGGTTTTTGTTTATCATCCTTCCAATTTACCAAAAAATCGAAGCTACTAAATTGGATTCTTTAAAAAAATAAGTCTATTGGGGAGTGGATTCTACGTTAGGAAAGGGCGATTCAAAGGATAAAGGAAAACCGGAAGGTCGTCGTCTTTCTGCAGATGAGAAGTTTGTCGAAGCTGAGCTTTTGACAACCATAATGAATGTCAGTTCCACTGCCATGATGGTGCTCAATCCATTGGGCCAGATTCTGTATGCCAACCCGGCATCCGAGTCTGTTCTTGGAATCAAACTAAATGACATTTTGACAAGAACCTATGATGCCCCCGAGTGGAAAAATACATCGGTTGATGGTGGACCTTGGAGAGAAGAAGACCAACCCTTTAATATCATTTTAAAAACGCAAAAACCAGTCACGGACATTCGGCATTCTATTGAAGATTCCGCAGGAAATAAAAAATATCTATCGATCAATGGTTCTCCAGTTTTCAACCAACGCGGTGAAATTTCTTTCCTTGTATTTCTTATCACAGACATAACAGAAAATGTTTTAAAACAAAAAGCACTTGAGTATAACGAAATCAAGTACCGAACCATCACAGAATTGTCGTTGAGTATGGTTTATGATTTGGACATAAAAACAGGTGAAAATCTTTGGGGGGGGGCCATACAAGAAATCACTGGATATTCACCGAGTGAATACCAACAATTTGGATACGAACTATGGTCGAATGCAATTCATCCTGATGATAGAGAAATTACATTGCAAGTGTTTGATGAAGCACTTGCAAATCGCAGAAAATTTTCTGTAGAATATCGATACAAAACTAAATCGAATGACTACGTTTACATAGAAGATAACGGTATATTTTTGTATGACGATAAGGGAGAGGCCTATCGGATGTTTGGTGCCATGATCAACAGAACCAAACAAATGGAAGCAAGCCTAGCACTTCGGGAATCAGAATCGCGATTGGTTTTGGCACTGGATGCGGCCAAGATGGGGATTTGGAGTTGGGACATTGGATCAAGAACCATCTATTGGTCTCCTCAAACCTATAACATCTATGGATTTCCCGGTGCGAATTTTGAAGTTACCGAAGAAAAATTCATCGAATTAACATATAAAGAAGACTGGGAATTGTTATCAAATGAAACAAATCTTTTAATGGGTGATTTAAATCGTTCGGAGTATCGGATTCGGAATCGTATCAATCATTCCGATGGTAAATTACATTGGGTTGAAGCTCGGGGGAAACTCACTCGTTCCAAGGAAGGTAAACCATTGGTTCTTATGGGTACTGTTTTGGACATCACCGAAATCAAGTTAAGTGAAGAGGCACTCCGCAAATCCGATGAACGTTTTGAAGCATTCTACCAATTTTCCACAGAAGCTTTCCTTATTTTTGATGAAAATGGGTTAACAGTAAAAGATTCCAATTTTGCCTTCCAAAGGTTGTTTGGATACGAATTGGCGGACGTTCCGAAATTAAAAATTCGTAACCTATTAACCGCAGAAACCCTTCGTAAAATCCGTAAATCGATTCGTTTGAATGCAAATGACTCTTTAGAAATTGTTTGTAAAAAGAAAAATGGGGATTTGTTTCCTGCCCTTGTATCTGTAAAACGATTTTTATATAAAGATACCCATTCCATAGGTTACAGCATCTTTGATTTAACTCCATTAAAAGAAGTGGAAAGGTTACGTCTTATTAATTCAGAAATTCGAGATAAAAACAAACTCATCGAAAAACAAAAGTTGGAATTGGAAGTTGCTTTCGAAAATTTAAAACGAACTCAAGAACAGTTGATTCAATCGGAAAAACTTGCCGCCTTAGGTCAGTTAATAGCAGGGATCGCTCATGAAATTAATAATCCAATTGGAGCAGTAAAGGCTTCCAACCAAAATATGTTAGATTGGCAAAAACGTTATGGACTTGCCTCTCAATTGTTTCGGGAGGCGATTCTCTCTGTCTCAGTCCCAGAGCAGAAGATTGTAAAAACAATCCTTGCAAACTTAGACCAACCGATTGAATTTTATACAGGAAAAGAAGAACGACTTCGTAAGAAAAGAAACAAAGAAGTGTTTTTGGCCCATGGTTATGAAGTTGGTCCTGCTGAAGATTTTGCTGAAGCTTGGGTAGAGTTAGGGATTGGAGAGATAGATCCAAATTATTTACCGCTATTCCAATCGCATTATATAAAGGTATTTTTAGACTATTTAGCTTTGGAAATCCAATTTAGAAGGAACACAAGATCCATCCAACTGGCTGTGGATCGAATTTCCAAAATCATGTATGCATTGAAGAATTTTTCTCGTTTTGATGCCACTGGCAAAAAAAACAAAGCTTCGATTCAAGACACAATCGAAACAGTTCTCACCATTTATCAAAACCAATTAAAACGCGGAATAAACTTAGTAAAAGATTTTGATGAAGTGGCACCTATTGAATGTTATCCGGATGATTTGTTGCATGTATGGACTAACTTAATTTATAATTCCTTACAAGCCATGTCTTTTGTTGGTAATTTGGAAATTGCAGTAAAAGATCGGGGAGAGGACGTTTTAGTTTCTTTAAAGGATTCCGGTCCAGGAATTCCAGAAGAGATACAATCTAAAATTTTTGAGCCTTTTTTTACAACCAAAGCTCCTGGGGAAGGGAGTGGGCTTGGTCTCGACATAGTGAGTAAAATTGTCAAACGTCATGGTGGACGGATCGAACTGAGTTCTGTTCCTGGTAAAACTATTTTTTATATCTTCCTACCCAAACACAGTTAATTGTGCATGGCATTGGAAATTGTGGAGATCAGTTCTTCTTCATCCCAAGGTTTTTTTAAGCAAGAGATAGGGCCAATTTCTGAATTGAGATCTTCGACTGACTTTTGGTCTGCAAATCCAGTGATGATTACTTTTTCAATATTAGGATAGGACTTATGAACCTTTCTTAGAAACTCATCACCATTCATCCCAGGCATTGACCAATCAGAGATGATGATTGAAACAGAGTTACCTTCTTCTTCTAATTCTTGCAAGAGATCCCAAGCTTCCTTTGCATTGTCAGCGGTAAGATATTTGTACTTTTCGCCGAAATGTTGTTTTACTTGCGACTTCATGCTCATCAAGATAATGGATTCATCATCTACAAAAAGGATGGCATTTTTTGTTTTTTGATTCTCTGTCACAAGTTCCACAGGGGATTGTTATACCTGTTCTTCGCTTAAATTGCAAGTAAATCTTGCCAAAAACTTCCATTTTCTATTTTTGTAGCATATGACTTCTTATCCAAATCTTTTGTCACCTTTATCTCTCGGATTCACTACACTTAAGAATCGAACCATTATGGGCTCCATGCATACCGGCTTAGAGGAAGCTCCTAACGGGTATGAACGAATGGCTGCTTTTTATGGAGAAAGAGCCAGAGGCGGAGTGGCTCTAATTGTGACAGGTGGGATCGCTCCAAATGAAGCGGGCCGAGTTTCTAGAGGTGGGGGTGTGATGGATACTGAAGAAGAAGCCATACACCATCGTGTGGTGACCGAGGCAGTACACAAAGAAGGTGGAAAAATTGCCCTACAAATCCTCCATACGGGCCGGTATGGATACCACGATAAAATTGTGGGGGCATCAAATCTACGAGCACCCATCAATATGTTCAAACCACATCCTCTCACTGAAGAAGAAATTTTGAAAACTATTGAAGATTTTGCACGCTGTTCCGAGTTAGCAAAGTTAGCTGGTTATGATGGAGTTGAGATTATGGGCAGTGAGGGATATCTCATCAACCAATTCATTGCCAAAAGAACTAATAACCGAACCGATGATTGGGGTGGAAGTTTTGAAAACCGCATCAAGTTTCCGATTGAAATCGTTAAAGCCGTTCGAAAACGAGTGGGGACTGATTTTATCATCATCTATCGATTGTCTATGTTGGATCTTGTAGAAGATGGTGGAAATATCGACGAAGTCCTTGTCTTAGCTAAGGAAATTGAAAAAGCAGGAGCCACAATCATCAATACAGGAATTGGTTGGCATGAAGCTCGGATTCCAACCATTGCGATGATGGTTCCAAGGGCCTCCTTTACTTGGGTCACTGCTAAAGTCAAAGGTCATGTGAACATTCCTCTTGTGACCTCGAATCGAATCAACACTCCCGAAATCGCAGAGTCAGTTCTTAGTCGTGGAGATGCGGATTTAGTTTCTATGGCAAGGCCCTTCCTTGCGGATTCTTTTTTTGTTAATAAGGCTGCCGCGGGAAAAGCAGAGGAGATCAATACATGTATTGCTTGTAACCAAGCGTGTCTTGATCATATCTTTCAAGGAAAGATATGCAGCTGTTTGGTGAATCCAAGAGCTTGCCATGAAACCGATTTAATCATAGAAAAAACGGCAAAACCAAAAAAGGTCGCCGTTGTTGGGGCAGGTCCTGGTGGGATGTCTTGTTCCACCACCCTTGCAGAACGCGGACATTCTGTAACTTTGTTTGATGCTGGGGCGGAACTCGGAGGACAATTAAACATTGCTCGTCGTATCCCCGGAAAAGAAGAATTCAAAGAGACCATTCGTTATTTTGGTGAAATGGTAAAAAAACATGGAGTCCAGTTAAAATTAAATACGTTTGTCTCTGCAGAGGAACTCATCAAACAAGGGTTTGATGAAGTGGTATTGGCTACTGGTGTTACACCAAGAACTCCCGAGATTCCTGGAATTCATGGAGAGAATGTTCTTAGTTATGTGGATGTGGTTCTAAAAGGAAAACCTGTGGGAAAAAGGGCCGTTGTCATGGGTGCTGGTGGAATCGGTTATGATGTGAGTTTACTTCTTACCGATGCAGGCCATTCCTTTACCAAAGAAAATTATCTAAAAGAGTGGGGAATTAGCCAAGAGATCGCTAAGGATGGAGGGCTCGGAACCAAAGACACCCCTCGTTCAGACAGAGAAGTAACAATGCTCAAACGTTCCAATAGCAAATTTGGTGCTACCCTTGGGAAAACAACAGGTTGGATTCATAAAACCACACTCGAAGATCGTAAGGTAACTCAAATCTCTGGTGTCACCTACAAAGCCATCGAAGCGGATGGAATTGTCATCGAAGTGAAGGGTGAAACAAAAAAGATCCCCTGTGATACAGTGGTTGTCTGTGCAGGCCAAGATCCAAATCGGACCCTACTCGAACCTTTGCAAAAAGCCAATATTCCAGTCCATTTGATTGGTGGGGCAGATTTAGCATCCGAACTTGATGCCAAAAGAGCCATTGATCAAGGAACGAGGTTAGCGGTTACCATTTAGCCTTTGTTATGGGATATAAACGACCTCTAAAAATCAGTGTTAAGAATGCAGAGTTTCAGATTTTATTGGCTCTTCGAACAAACCGTTCCAAACGAAGCCAAGAAAAGGAAGTTTTTGTAGAGGGGACAGAGGGCATCAAACAATTGATAGAGGCAGGTTGGGAGGTCACACGCATCTTGTATCGGGATGGTGTGCCCTTGTCCCACTGGGCGGTTTCAGTCTTAAAGAAATTTAGCAAAGCAAAACAATTTGAGATGGCACCTGATTTGTATGCGGAACTTTCAGAAAAGGAAAATCCTTCTGAGTTGATTGTCACAGCAAAAATCCATACTCATTCCTTGACGGAACTTATTTCTTTAAAAAAACAGATGCCATTTTATGTACTTTTTGATCGGCCCAGTGATTTGGGAAATTTTGGTTCCCTTTTGCGCTCAGCCGATGCCTTCCAAGTGGATGCCATTTTTGTTTTGGGGCATTCCATTGATGTTTATGATCCGAAAGTGATTCGAGCAAGCCTCGGAAGTGTATTTCATACAAAATTGATTTTTCTGGAATCAGTTTCTCAATTGGAATTTTTCTTAAAAAATGAAAAGGAAAGGTGTGGGTTAAAGGTAATAGGAACCGATTCAGAAGGTTCCCAATCCTTACGAGACCAAAGTTTAAATTCACCAATTCTTATCATTCTTGGAAATGAAGCCAAAGGGATGAGTGTTCATTTACAATCCCTTTGTAATTCGATCGTCAACATCCCCATGTTAGGTGTTGTCAATTCGCTGAATGTATCCTGTGCAGGCTCTATTCTACTTTGGGAAGTGGCAAAGAACCTGGACAAAAAAAGATCAGTTTAAACTTACTTTAGTACTTTAGCGACAAGTGGCAATCGTTCCATCGGGATTGTATTTTACACTGGCACCTGAAGTGAACTGGATGTATTTGACCCCATCCACACAAACTTCGTCATAACCAAAATATTTGGCACAACCACGAGAGATGGTTCCGCATCCCAGAAAAAATAAACTTAAAAAAAGGACAATACGAATGGGTTTAAGTGGTTTCATGAAAAACTCCTTGGTTTGTAAAGATTCCATTCCAAACTTCTTCTAAATGATTTAGGTGAGCAGTGAGTTGGTTTCTGTGATACATAACGATATTTGACTTTTTTAAATTATGAAGGGACTTGGGGATATGATAAAGGATATCTTTTGTTTGGATTGTTTCCTCTTCCCAATCAATGAGTTTGAAGTTTTTTAGTTTTTCAAAGATAGATTCGAGTTGGATATGAAAACTTTCCTTACGCAGTTCGGAAGCAACGGTGATTTCAGGAAAAGTGGATTCAATTTGTTTTTTCAGTTTTAATAGAAGGTCAACTAATTGTTGTTTTTTGATTTTTGTTTCTTTCCCAAATTTTAGTAATACATAAGAGGTAAGATTTCCGAGGGTGATCGTATAGTTTTTACCCAGTTTTTCACCCACAAGTCGGGTCACTTGGTCTGCTGTCAGTTCTGGATCAATTTGAAATGGTTTACCGTATTTGATATAGAGTTTTGTTTTTTGGTAAGAAAGGTGATCGTAAGTCAGAGTGAAACTATTAAAATGAAGACTATCTATTTTTGATTTAATATAGAAGGCCCCTCGTTTGATTTGGTTTAGAAAACCATCATGGCTGTAGGTTCCTTCAGGAAACATAAACAAATTTCGGCCCCTTCTAATATTGGCAACAAGTTCTGTCCATTCACTATCTACCTTCTCTCGTAACTCACCAGATTTTACGAGTTCTCTAGCATTATCGCGAAATGGTCGTTTGATGGGAACCGCACCAATATAACGCAAAAGAATAGGAATGATTTTTATAGCATCAATGAATTGAAAGATCCATTTGATGATTCCTTTGGCTCGAAACTCTTTTTGTAGGAACCCAGGTTTTAATATGTCCTCTCTTGCAGGAATGATCATTTTGATTTTTGGATTGAGTCTGGGATAAACCATAGAGAGAGAAACAACATCAGCTTCCGAAACATGGTTGCAGAGTAGTGCTGTAGGATAAGGAGATGCTAATTCATTATGGTCTGAAAAGTTTTCTTCGATGGAATGGAAAACAATCCCTTTGGCGACACTGACAAGTTTGATGAGTAAGTCATAGGGAATGGTGCGCTTTTTTGGTTTCATTGCGAATGGTATCCCTTTCCTTAGTTTCTAAGTCAATAGGAAAGCAAATGAGTTTGAATCCATCTCTTATTTCTGCAAACCATCCAAGTCGAAATTCAGGTTCGTGCCAAATTCCTTCAAAAATCAGGGCAGATTTTTGTTCAAATTTTGAACAAAAATATCTTTACTTCGTTCAAATAGTGAACACTTTTTGTTAAATGGCTGGGACTCAGGGGGCGGAGCTACGCCTGGATCCAAGATAACTGCTAAGCCGATCTCTTATCCCATTACCTTGATTCAGTATTCTCTAGAACCAAAAGTGCGCACAGGGAATGTCTTAAACAAATGAAAGAAGTATCACAATATAGCGATTACCACTTAAAACTTTTGCAATTGTTAGCTGAGAATCCTCATCTTTCTCAGCGCGATGCTTCTGATGTACTAGGGCTTAGTCTAGGTAAGGTGAACTATATTTTAAAAGCATTTCTTGATAAAGGTTTAATCAAAATGAATAATTTTAAAAATAACAAAAATAAGATGGCATATACTTATTTGTTAACGCCAAGCGGAATTGAAGAGAAGGCGCGATTGACATTACATTTTTATGAGATTAAAAAAAAGGAATATGAAGCTCTAAAAGTGGAAATTGAAAAGTTAGGTGATTCGCAAATATCTAACGGGTTTTATTGAGTTGTTTAGGAATAAATAAGAATATGGAGTGTTTCCTTTGAATAAAGATGCAAAAATCTACATTGCGGGCCACAAAGGGTTGGTTGGTTCTGCGTTAGTTAAAGTATTAAAAGATGCTGGCTTTACGAATGTGATCGGAAAATCACATTCGGAGATGGACTTAACCAATCAAGAAGCTGTCATAGAATACTTCGAAAAAGAAAGGCCCGAGTATGTTTTTTTGGCAGCCGCAAAGGTTGGAGGAATCCATGCGAACAATACATATCCTGCTGAATTTATATTTTCAAACTTACAAATTCAGAATAATATTATTGATGCAGCTTATCGATTTGGAACTAAAAAAATGTGTTTTCTTGGTTCTTCCTGTATATATCCAAAGTTTGCAAAACAGCCGATGGATGAGGGGCAGTTACTTGATGGCAAACTAGAACCGACAAATGCACCATACTCTGTTGCAAAAATAGCAGGTATCGTAATGTGTCAGAGTTATAACCGGCAGTATGGAACTAATTTTATTTCTGTGATGCCTACAAATTTATATGGGCCGGGGGATAACTATCACCCAGAAAACTCTCATGTATTACCGGCTTTGATTCGAAGGATCCACGAAGCGAAAGTTCAAAATTCAGCTGAAGTTGTGATTTGGGGAACGGGAAAACCGCTTAGAGAGTTTTTATATTCAGAGGACATGGCAAGAGCCTGCCTATTTTTGATGGAAAGTTACGATGTATCGAATGACCCAAAAGGTGGAGAACATGTTAATATTGGTTCTGGTATCGAAGTTAGCATTCGGGAATTGGCGGAAACCATTCAGGAAGTGATTGGATACACTGGTAAATTAAACTTTGATTTAACAAAGCCAGACGGCACACCTAGAAAACTTTTAGATGTATCAAAATTGCACAGTATGGGTTGGAAACATGAGATCGAACTCAAAGAAGGTATCAAACGAGCTTATGAAGATTTTGTGAAGCAACATAGAGGATAACTACTTTGGCAAAGGTTTTCGTTTCTACATTTCCATTTTGTCGCTCTGATAAAAAAGCATTCGAACATTTGCTCGCCCATGGCCATCAAGTTGAGATCAATCCGATGGGAAGAAAGATGAAACCTATCGAAGTTCTAGAAAATGCAAAGGATTTTGACGCATTGATTGCCGGAACAGAAGATTTAACACCGCTTGTGGCAGGTAGTTCCCAGTTAAAATTAATTTCAAGAGTGGGAGTAGGGCTTGATAGTGTTCCATTAGATCTCTGCATTAAAAATTCTGTTTCGGTTGCTTATACACCTGATGCTGTTTCTCCTGCCGTCTCCGAATTGGCAGTGGGTTTGATGGTTGATTTGATGCGACAGGTGTCCTTTGCTGATCGAGAAATTAGAAAGGGTGGATGGACTCGTCCTTATGGTAATCGGATTGGTGGTTCTAAAATAGGCATTCTTGGATTTGGTCGTATAGGAACGCGGGTCGCTTCCCATTTACTTGGATTTCTTCCTAAAGAGATTCTTGTTTGTGACCTGCTTGATAAAGCTGATGAGATCAGAAGATTACAAGAATCTGCTAATGTTCTCTATAAAATGAATCGGGAACTCGGTAAAAATTGGAGTCCAGTTTTAATCAGACAAGTTGAGTTATCAGAATTAGTACAAAATTCAGATATACTGACAATCCATGTGCCTTTATTAGATAGTACAAAAAACTTATTTGATGCAAGTTTACTAAGGAAAATGCAACCTTCTGCATTTCTAATCAACACAGCACGCGGTGGAATTGTGAATGAAGCGGATCTTTACAACGTAATAAAATCGAATCAACTTGCTGGTGCGGCCTTGGATGTTTTTGATGAGGAACCTTATCAAGGTAACTTGAAGGAATTGGAGAATGTGATTTTAACTCAACATATGGGTTCTTGTTCAGATGATTGCCGCGCCGATATGGAGAGAGAAGCAGCGGAAGAGGTTGTTCGTTTTTTTAATGGAGAGCCGTTGAGATCCAAGGTGGTATAAATTAATTCATGAAAGAAATTGAAATTACAAACGAATCTAAGTGGTATAATATTGATTTTGCGGGAATTTATGATTATCGCGATCTTTTATGGCTTTTAGTGAAAAGAGATTTTGTTGCATTTTATAAACAAACCATTCTTGGACCACTTTGGTATATCATTCAGCCAATTTTCACCTCACTGACTATGACTGTGATTTTTAGCAATATTGCGAATATTTCAACTGATGGAATCAATCCTTTTTTGTTTTATTTGTCTGCTTCCACTTTATGGAGTTTTTTTTCTGATGCTCTAAATAAAACATCTAATACTTTTTTAAACAATTCCGGATTGTTCGGAAAAGTATTTTTCCCTCGTATGATTGTGCCGATTTCAACAGTATTAATCACTTATCTTAAGTTGTTTCTGCAAGTTGCTCTTCTCGGGATTTTTTATATTGCTTTTGATGGTTATTCTCATTTGAGTC
Organism: Leptospira abararensis; assembly: GCF_016918735.1. Taxonomy (GTDB): domain Bacteria; phylum Spirochaetota; class Leptospiria; order Leptospirales; family Leptospiraceae; genus Leptospira_A; species Leptospira_A abararensis. The sequence continues at coordinate 5,365 of NZ_JAFFPR010000037.1, read as the reverse complement.
TAATTTCTATTTTCCATATCCTGATACTCATTCCTCTGGTTTTTTTGCAAGTTGGATTGTTTGCCCTTGGTTTTGGAATTTTTTTATCTTCCTACACAACAAAATATAGAGATTTGGTTTTTGCACTTAGTTTTGGAATTTCTTTAATGATGTATGCCTCCCCAGTGATTTATCCAGTTTCCATGGTGCCAGCAAAATATTTAGATATATATATGCTAAATCCAATCAGTTCAAGTATTGAAATCTTTCGGTATTCCCTGTTCGGAGTTTTAACTATCGAATGGTATCACTGGGGTATCGGCTGGATAGTCACTTTAGTGTTTCTATTTTTAGGAATGATTTCATTTCATAAAGTTGAAAAGAATTTTATGGATACAATATGAATAAGTTCGCAATATCAGTCGAGGGACTTAGTAAAACTTACCAATTAGGATCCATAAACCATGGTACTTTGTTTCAGGATTTACAATCGGCCTGGGCCAAGTGGCGGGGGAAAGAAGATCCGAATGCGAAGGTTGGAGAAAAAAAATCTCGTTTGGTCGGAAATAACTTCAGGGCACTTTCTGATATCAATTTAGAATTTCAGAAGGGTGAAAGAGTTGGTATCATCGGGCGTAACGGAGCAGGGAAGTCTACTTTATTAAAGATTTTATCTCGCATTACTAGCCCTAGTGAAGGGCGTATTCGTATTAATGGTCGAATCGCAAGTTTATTGGAAGTGGGAACCGGTTTTCATCCAGAGCTTACAGGTCGTGAAAATGTTTTTCTGAATGGTGCCATTCTTGGGATGAGAAAGGAAGAGATTCTACGCAAATTTGATGAAATAGTTGATTTCTCCGGAGTGGAGGAGTTTATTGATACGCCTGTTAAACGGTATTCTAGCGGTATGTATGTTCGATTGGCGTTTGCTGTAGCAGCACATTTGGAGCCAGATATAATGGTTGTAGATGAGGTATTAGCTGTCGGGGATGCTGTCTTTCAGAAAAAATGTTTAGGGAAGTTGGATAGCGTGAGTAAAGATCAGGGAAGGCTAGTGATTTTTGTTAGCCATAGTATGGATGCAATTACTACGCTTTGTTCAAGATCTATATTATTGGATGATGGCCGCGTAAAATTTGATGGGGATACTTCATCTGCCGTCTCCCTTTATCTTGATGCTTTGAAATCAGATATGATGCAAAATTCTAGCCAAGAGGCAAGTTTAAGCTTCCCAATTGAAAAGGACATCAACCATCAAATTCTTTCTTTTGGAATTGTAACCGCCGATAAAAAGAACTTTCAACCCTTTGATAAGGCATTTGACTTTAACATTAAATATAAAGTCAACGGACGGATTTCCAATTTGGTTGTTGACTTAAGAATTTTGAAAGATGGAGAGACCATCCTTTTAACTTGTATTGGTGATCAGAATGAAAGTTTTCGCGAGCAGCATGAGCCAGGTATTTATGAGGCCAAGGTAACGATTCCGGCAATTTTTTTGCCAGTAGGAAATTACATTGCTCAAGTGACAATGCATGTTCCGCAAATCCATCCACATGGAATATATAACCCCGGGAAAGGAATACAGTTTCAAATCCATCAAGAGGGAATGAATCTCGTGAGCTCATCCTATTTATCTGGATGGTCTGGTCGAGTATTGTTATCACAACCGTGGAAGGTAAGTAGGACAAATTAATGAAAAAAATTCTTATTACTGGCGCAGATGGTTTTATTGGTTCGCATTTGACAGAGGCGTTAGTGCGTGCCGGCTATGATACAAAGGCTTTTGTTCTTTATAATTCGTTTAATTCTTGGGGTTGGTTGGATTCCTGTTCACCAGAAGTTAATGGAAAATTTGAAGTTTTTTCTGGTGACGTTCGAGATCCAAATGGAGTAAGAGCTGCAATGAAAGGTTGCGATGCTGTTCTCCATTTGGCAGCTTTGATAGCCATACCTTATTCTTATCATTCACCAGATACATATGTGGATACAAACATCAAAGGTACTTTAAATATAGTTCAAGCTGCGAAGGATTTGGGAGTTAAGAAAGTAATTCACACATCGACTTCAGAAGTTTATGGAACTGCGCGCTTTGTTCCGATAACCGAAGAACACCCATTACAGGGACAGTCTCCTTATTCTGCAAGTAAGATAGGAGCAGATCAAATAGCGATGTCGTTCTATAGTTCCTTCGATACACCGGTATCCATAATTCGTCCATTTAATACATATGGGCCAAGGCAATCGGCTCGAGCAGTCATTCCTACAATTATCACTCAGATTGCTAAAGGTATTCGCAAGATCAAGTTAGGTGCCATTCATCCAACACGGGACTTTAATTATGTAAAGGATACTGTTTCTGGGTTTTTGGCTGCTTTGAATTCAGATAAAGGGATTGGCCAAGTAATTAACCTCGGAAGTAATTATGAAATTTCTGTTGGCGATACTGTAAAAACTATTGCTGAGTTAATGGATGTAATGATTGAGATTGAATCAGATGATGCTCGATTTAGGCCTGAAAAAAGTGAAGTAGAGCGGTTATGGGCCTCCAATGAAAAGGCAAAGAACCTTTTGGGATGGATCCCGGAGTTTGGTGGGCTAGATGGGTTTCGGAAAGGTTTACAAGAGACTGTGGATTGGTTTCGAGATGAAAAAAACTTACAGTTGTATAAAACTGGTATTTATAATATCTAATATATGTTAAACGTTGAAGAGTTTTCAATTTCCACACTTACAGCTTTAAAAAAAGTGACAGGGGATTCTTCGGTTATTTTACATGAGCCGGAGTTCTCTGGTAATGAATGGAACTACTTAAAGGAATGTTTGGATACTGGATTTGTTTCTTCCGTAGGAAAATTCGTTGATAGGTTTGAAAGAGAATTAGCATCCTATACAGGTTCTAAATATGCTGTGGCTGTCGTGAATGGAACTTCTGCTTTACATATTGCTCTGAAACTGGCTGGTGTTCTTCCGGGAGACGAAGTACTGATTCCTTCTCTTACTTTTGTCGCTACTGCAAATGCTGTAAGTTATTGTGGAGCTATTCCGCATTTTGTTGAAAGTGAATCAGCCCAATTAGGCATCGATCCTTTAGCTCTTCGAGAATATTTGAAATCGATTACCGAAATCAGAAATGGACAAACGGTTAATCGTGCTACGAATCGAGTAATTAGAGCCATTGTTCCCATGCATACATTTGGCCATCCAGGTCTTTTAAGTGAACTTGTTGCTCTAGCAAAGGATTATCATTTAGCCTTTGTCGAAGATGCAGCAGAATCACTGGGGAGTTATTACTTTGGCAAACATACGGGAACCTTCGGGCAATTTGGTGTATTGAGCTTTAATGGGAACAAAACAATAACTACAGGCGGCGGTGGAGCCATTTTAACTCAAGATGAGAGTTTGGCAAAACATGCTAAACATATAACCACAACTGCAAAAATTCCACATCGATGGGAATATGTTCATGATGAAATAGGTTTTAACTATCGAATGCCTAATATCAATGCTGCATTGGGTTGTGCTCAATTAGAACAATTACCTTCTTTTTTGGAATCGAAACGATTGTTATTCAGTAAATACCAAGAGGCACTAAAATCTGTTTCTGGCCTTTCTTTGATGGAGGAGCCAAAAAATTGTAAAAGTAACTATTGGCTTCAAACTTTAGTATTATCTAAAGAGTCCCAAGCCGCGCGTGACTCCATCCTTAAGATCACAAATGACAATGGAATCATGACAAGACCCTGCTGGAGATTGTTACATACTCTCACTCCATTCCAAAATTGTCCAAAGATGGATTTGCCTGTTGCGAAATCTTTAGAACAAAGACTGATTAATATTCCGAGTAGTCCCTCTCTGGTAACTTAAATAAAAGTAATGAAAGAACCATTATTATTACTTGGAGCAGGTGGACATGCCAAATCTTGTATTGACGTGATTGAAGCCGAAGGTCGATTTCAAATTGTTGGCCTTATTGGTTCGGAAGTGGAAAAAGGAAAGGAAATTTTAGGTTATCAAATTATTGGAACAGATAAAGATTTGCAACAAGCTAAATCAATTTCTAATAATATAATCATTTGTATTGGTCAAATTAAAAATTTTGAGCCAAGACATCAGATGTTTTTGCATTTGAAGGAATTGGGTTTTTCTCTGGTTTCTATTGTATCACCAAAAGCAAGGATAGCTCGATCGGCTCAAATTGGAGAGGGGACTATCGTTTTACATAACGTGATTGTTAACAGTGATGTAAAAATCGGAAATAATTGTATTATCAATACAGGTTCTATTTTGGAGCATGAGGTTATAGTCGGTGATCATTCCCATATCTCAACATCTTGTGTTCTCAATGGTGGAGTCACGGTTGGCGATTGTACTTTTTTGGGAAGTGGAACTACGGTAAAAGAAAATGTATCCATTGGTTCAAAAGTCATAGTGGGAATGGCATCAAAAGTCTTAAAAACAATTCCCGATACAACATTTTTTAAATGAAAACGAATCATAACAATCAAACTTTGATTATCGCTGAGGCAGGTGTAAACCATAATGGCGATTTAAAATTAGCACACCAATTGATCGACATAGCTTGTGAGGCAGGTGTTGATATTGTAAAATTTCAAACCTTTCGTGCGGAAGCTTTGGTAACAGAGTCAGCAAAGAAAGCGGAATATCAAGCGGCATCCACAGATCCAGAAGAATCACAGTATTCGATGCTTAAGAAACTGGAGATATCTCCTTCAGCACATAAAGAATTAATTGACCATTGTTTTGATAAAAATATCGAGTTTTTGTCGACTGCGTTTGATTTGGAAAGTTTGGATTTTTTAACTACTTTGAATTTAAAACGTTTTAAAATTCCATCGGGAGAAATCACAAATTTACCTTACTTGGAAGCAATCGGTAAGTTAGGCAAACCTGTAATTCTATCGACGGGAATGGCTAATTTAGGTGAGATCGAAGAGGCAATTCTCGTTCTTGAGAGTAGTGGATTACCACGAGACCTTTTAACGGTCCTTCACTGCACTACGGAATACCCGACACCGTTTTCTGATGTGAATTTGTTAGCACTACAATCGATTAAGAATGCGTTTGGGGTTTCCGTCGGGTATTCGGATCATACATCTGGGATTGAAATATCGTTGGCTGCCGTTGCCTTAGGAGCAACAGTTATTGAAAAACATTTCACTCTTGATAAAAATCTTCCCGGTCCTGATCACAAGGCAAGTTTAGATCCAACGGAATTGAAACAGTTAGTTGCTGGAATTCGAAATATAGAACTTGCATTGGGTGACGGAATCAAAAGACCTACCGCAAGTGAAATTAAGAATATCCCTATAGCAAGAAAATCAATAATAGCTAATAGTTTGATTAAGAAAGGTGATGTTTTTTC